>NZ_JALGYW010000023.1 GCF_023111095.1 Maribellus sp. YY47 | reverse complement strand
ATTGCTTGTTTGCATGCAAAAATCCGTATTTTCAATTCAAATCGTCACGCTATCAAAAATCGCTACAAGTACGACTAACAAAGAATTTCAAAGAACGTCTATTAATTTTTAATACCCACTAGTGATGGGGAATAATAAAGAATAAAAATTGCCATTTGTACAGAATTAACGGTATGGAAGAGCATATTCATATTTTAACAGACCTTCATCCATCCGTTGCATTAGCAGATTTTGTCAGAGATATTAAAACAGCTTCGTCTATCTGGGTAAAAGAATCCGGGCATTTCCCAAATTTTATTGGATGGGCCGATGGTTATGCCGCATTAACTTATTCGTATTGGGATAAGGACAAACTGATAAACTATATTAAAAATCAGGAAGGGCACCACAAAACTGAGCCTTTTGAAGCAGAATTCCGAAGACTTTTAGAAGAACATAACATTAAAATTGATGAGCAGTACTTCCTGAAGTAACGATCTTCGTTCAACCCCTTTCGGGGCTGAGATACAGCCTTTCATCCACCACCGGCTATACCGGTGGTTACTCATGTTTAGTCCTTTCAGGACTTTTGCAAAACTGATTTGACCGTTTCTGTTTTTGTATTCTTTTTAGTAAAGGTGTTTTGCCTGAAATTTACTTTTGCGGCACGCTTACTTATCTGTTCCTTCTGTTTCGCTTAAAATAGGCTTTTGGTTTCTTGGTGAAATTCCAGGTGAGTTTGGTGCCGATCATCTTTGGTGGGCCGGGAACAAACGTGGGTACCCCAAACAAACTTCCCGTGTTTCCGGCGCTGGTAATATACTGTTCGTCCAGCACATTGCTGCCCCAAACCGAAAGGATAATATTCGGGTCTTCCAACTCCAGTCCACCGTTGATGTTCAGCAAGCCATAGGCATCCTGTTCGAGGCCCGGAGTGCTGGCATCTTCGAAATACATGTGCGATTTCCAGGCATACGATGGCGTTACAAAAAGCCTGATGGTGGGCGTAATATTTACTTGTGCATGAAATCCAACATTAAGGCTGTGTTCGGGCGCCAGGCTAAACACATTTCCGGAGTATTCCTGGGGCTGCCCGTCCACATCCGTGGAGTCGAATTCGGTCTTTAGCCAGGCATAGTTGGCAAACAAGTGAAGCTGTTCAATAACGGCTACCCGAAGATTGGCTTCCGCCCCGTATGAAGTAGCTTGTCCGCCGTCTTTCGAGATGTAATTAAACTCGCCCGTGGAAGCATTAGCCACCCAGGCACGTGTCTGAAAGTTTTTGTAGAGCTGATAAAAACCGGTTACATCCAGGTAAATGCGGTCGAAGAAAGCGGCTTTAAAACCGGCTTCGAAATTATCGAGCGTTTCGGCATCCAGTACTTGTTTTTCTCCGGTTGAAGTAAATTGCAATACGTTGGGACGACGTCCGCGCGAATAATTGGCAAAGAGGTTTCCGTATTCGTTAAAGCGGTATTTCAAGCCTCCTCGATAAGTAAACGACAAGGTGGTTTTGCTAATCTCCTGCCAATCGCCCGGACGGAAAAATACATTGGGGGCATTGCCCAGGTATCCGCCCAAAACAGAAGAATCGCCGCCGGTCATGCTGGCTTCATTCCCCAGTTTGTAATGGTCGTAAACAATGCGCGCGCCACCCGAAACAAAAAACTTCCGGCTTAACTGATAGCTTACATCAATAAAACCTTCAACGGCTGAATTGGTCGCCTTGCTGTAATTTTCTTCCTGATGGTTGGTGGGGAGCGGAATATAAATGGTAGTGTCGAGTTCAGCAATGTAATTGGGAATGACACTGATCGATATCGGTTGCCCGTTGTTGTCAACCAGTGGCATGGGCGGACTGGACAACATGAGATTGGCGAGTTGCTGTTCGTTGGGCGAGAACCAGTAGTTCTGGTCGGCAGTTTCGTGCCAGTAGCTTGCCCCGAGTACGCCATTCAGGCTGCTGTTTTGCGAGAAGTTTCCCCTGATTTCCTGGTAAAACTGACTGGCGCTCGTATTTTCTGCCATGTCGATGGCTGCCGAGGCTGTTCCGTCACCGTCCCAGCGCGCCGAAGCATCGTTGGTGCGGTACGAAGTGATCGATGTCCAGTAATTGTGTTCACTCATGTACAGGCGGTAATTCAGCGTGGCGTCAAAAATCTCTTTTCCGGTTCCCAGGTTGGTGCCCTGTTCATGCGACGCTACGCCACTGAATATCCCAATGGTGCCGTTGGTGTTGGGCAGACTGTCGGGCATAAAGGCAATTCCCGGAGTATCGTCTTTCTGGTAATTCACAACGAGGTCTAATTTATGGTTCCACGCCGGTTTGAAGCGAACCGAAAAACGTCCTCCGTAAGTGTCTTTTCCCATCAGGTCGCCACCAAAAGTATTTTCAACATAGCCGTCGCGGTAGTTGTAAATGCCGGCTGCCCGCACCGCCAGTTTGTCTTTTATCACTGGTAGGTTGACAAAACCACGCACCTCTTTTTGTCCATAATCTCCATATCCGGCGGTGAGACTTCCGTTGAATTCGCCGGTGGGCATTTTGCTGACGTAATGCACCGCCCCGGCCTGGGCGCTTCTGCCAAACAGGGTGTTTTGCGGTCCTTTCAAAACTTCCACACGATCCATGTCATACAATTCGAGTGAGGCGCCACTGGCACGGTTGATCGGAACATTGTTGAAATACACCGAAACACGTGGCTGGGCGCTGGGGCTTACTTCGTCGCTGGTGAGGCCTCGAATGACAAAGCCCGGCCGGTTGGCGCCCTGTTCCGGAATGTATAGCCCGGGTACGAATTCGCTCATCAGACTCAGGTCGGTAATGTTCGATTGTTCCATGGTCTGAGCGCTTACCGAACTAATGGCGGTTGGCACATCGAGGATTTGTTGTTCGCGTTTTTGAGCACTAACCAGAATCGGTTCCAGGTGAATATTGTCGAGTGGCAACATTACATTCTTCACGTTTTGTCCCTTTTGAAGAATGATGTCGGCGGTGTGCGTTTCGTATCCGATAAATGAAACCCGGACACGGGTACGGCCTTCCACCAGTCCCCAAATGATGTATTCTCCGTCTTCGTTGGTGTTTACGCCCTTTGCCGTTCCATCGATGGTAACCGTGGCGCCCGGCAGCGGATTGTAATCTTCGTCGTACACCGATCCCCGGATAAAAACCGAAGGCATTTCGTTGGTAACTGCTTCAGTGTTGCGGTATTTCCGTTTTACCTTTCCGCGTTTTTTTGTTTGCGCAAAAGCGGTAGTCGACAGCATAACAAGGATGAGTAAAAGGCCGGTTATCTTCATGAATTCAATTTTACGATAGCGAATACCTATGAAACGAAAAACAAGGATCAATTATTTTTGCGGTCACGAATATAGCACGATTTATATGCCTGATTAAACAGTTTTTCAGGGAGAGTTGTTTTGACGGAACAGCAGGAGGGGTCTATTTCGGAGAATACACCGGTTTATGCAGCCAAATGGCAAATTCATCAAGGCATTTGTATCCGTCGTCCTGTGTTTTGCATTTTTTTATGGGAATGGCAGGCCGTTTGGCCCGGTTTACCAGGTAAATACGGTATTCTGTTTTGTGGGAAGTATTACTTCTGTTGGACCGGCTGTACATGGTGTAAACCTTCCGCAGTGGTACGAGCGTAACCCCGATGTATTCGTCGAGCGAGTGCCATTGTCCGGTCTTAAACAACCCAAATTGGTTGTTGTAGTTTCTGAATTTTTTTTGTCCGGTATCAATTTCCACGCCTGAATAGGTCGAGAACAGATAAATCATAGCGATGACGCAGACTACAGTGATAATGGTCAGGTGATTTTGGATGCCTAAAACAACTCCCGGCACAAACATGAAACCGAAGAAAATATACGGGCCGGTTAAAAAGTACGATATTTTATTGTCAATTTTCATCGGCTAGAATTTTGGCGGAGATGATCCGAATGTCGGATAACGGACGGGCAAGCGGATCGACCGGAAGTGTGGCGATCGAATCTACCACATTCATTCCTTTTATGACTTCTCCAAAAACCGTGTAGTTCTGATCAAGGTGCGGAGCGCCTCCCGAGGTCTTGTAAACTTCGCGGTGAGCCTCAGGGATGGAATATCGCTCAAAATCGGAATAATTTTCGGCACCGGCTTTTATACTGTCGCTCAAGGTCGAAAGTTGTTTTTCGTCTTCGCTATCGATGGCGAGTTGCAGGGCATCGCGTAAGGTTTTGTGGTGAGGATCGTTGATAAAGGCATGTTCCGCGAGCCAGCCATTGATTCTTTTTTCGGCCAGGTTTAAGATGCTGTCGGTTTGAACTTTTCCCTGCACAATAAAGAATTGCGAACCCGATGAGGCTCTTGCCGGATTATTGTCGCGTGCGGCCAGAATGGCGCCCCGTTTATGATAGAGTGTTCCATTGATTTCTGAAGGAATCGTATATCCCGGACCTCCGTTCCCGAGAGTATCTCCCGGTGCGGCCGTTTTGCTGTCAGGGTCGCCCGACTGGATGCCAAAACCGTTGATCACCCGGTGAAAAAGCATGCCGTCGAAATATCCGTCGTTTACAAGTTTTACAAAATTGTCGCGATGGAGGGGCGTTTCATTCGAGAGTTCGAGAATCACATTCCCCATGTCGGTGCTCAGTTCTACTTTCACTATTTGGGGATCCTGTGTTTTTTTGTTCGAAGAAGTACAGGCAGTAAAAAATGCCAGCAGAAGAATGGCGCAGCGAAAACGATTCATGTTTTATCGGTTGTTGAATCTCAAAGCTACAAAAATTGTTTGGATCGGAAAATCCTTTATTCCAGGGTTAGCTTGCGCCGCTGAATGTACGAATGCCATAAAATATAAGTAGCCACCGAACGGTAGGGGCTAAATTTTTCCATGTATCGAATGATTTCTTCTTTTGATGCTTCGGGAGAAACCAGTTTTAATTCGTACACTGCTTTAATGGTGGCCAGGTCGCCGGGAGGGAAAATATCAGCGAAATGCAAACTCATCAGTGCGTACATGTCAACGGTCCAGTGCCCGATGCCTTTTAACTGAAGCAGCCGTTCTCTGATGCTTTCTTCGGGGAGTTTATTCAGCGCTTCAAGATCCAGCTTTCCTTCGACAAGCTCGCGGGCAAGTTGCCGGGTGTAGATGGTTTTTTGCCGGCTGAAATAGCACGAACGCAGTTCGTCGTCACTCAGCAGCAAAATGTTTTCCGGGGTGATTTCGCCGATTCGCTCCTGCAGGCGCACAAAGGCGGCTTTTGCCGATGCCAGCGACACTTGTTGTTCAAGGATGGTAAGTACCAGCGTGGCGAAATTCGGATCGCGGTGCCAGAAAGGAGGGTAGTCAAATTCTTTGATTACTGCTTCCAGCTTAGGCTCCAACTCCAGGCAATGATCGCAAAGTTGTTTGAATTCATTTTCGTCCCCGATTTTCTTCATCCTGTAAAAATAAAAAAAGAGGGATGCAACCATCCCTCTTGAAGGTAATACAGAATTAAATAAGTTAAAAAACCTCAACGATTTTTTGCCTTACTGTTTTATAAACGGCAAATGATTTTTTTTAGTGCCGGAGAAAATCGATTATTTTGATCATAACGAATACAACATCGATTCCATCTCCTTTTAAAAGAGCTTCTTCCGTTAAATTTTAAACAAAGCCGAGAATATAAAATTTACTCCCGGGGCTACCACCCCCGAAGAGTAGGGGCGGTATCGTTTGTCGAAGATGTTTTCCACCCCGGCACTCAATGTTATTTTCGGGTGAATTTTATAATTCGATTTCAGATTAAGCGTCCACCACGAAGGCGCATACGGATTTCCGTTTTTGTCGATGGCGTACAAGTAAGGCTTGTCCTGTTCCGACGGCGCCAGGTCTTCAAAGGCAATTTCCCCGTTATACATGACATACAGATCGGCAAACCAGCGGTGGTTTTCATAAATCAGGTGCGAGCTTCCAAAGGTTGGCGGAGCATGCCGCACCGGGTATCCGTCAGAATCCTCTCCCATAGTAATGGTAAGGTCGTGTTTGGTGTAAAGGTGCGGGGAAAAGATAAATTCGAAAGCTACAGAACCTCCGTAAATATCGGCTGCATCGGCATTTACCAGCGCTTCCACCTTGCTCAGTGTTCCATCGTATAAAATTGAATCAACTCCCAGCCCGTTGTAATCTCTGCGTACCATGGCATCTTTCAGGCGGGTGTAAAACGCACCTACTTCCAAACTGGCCCTTTCAGCAAAAGTCTTTTTGATTTCCACATCAAGGGTGCGGGAGTATTCCGGCTTGAGGTCGGGATTGGGGACGATCACATTCCCGGGTTCAGAGTCAAAAACCTTGGCAACATCGTCGATGTTGGGTGAACGGAATCCGGTGGATGCGTCCAGGTTGATCTGCCAGTCTGATGAGGGGTGCCATACAAATCCCAGGTTTCCGATCAGGGCCGAATTTTTCATGTTAAAACCCTCGAACGGGAAGCCATAATCCTGCTGGCTGAAATCCCCGCTCATCCAGGTGTAGGTGTATCTTGTTCCGGCCTGCAGTATGAATTTGTCGGCCCACTTGTGCTTGTACATTACATAGGCTGCTGCACTTCCGTAATCGGAATCGCCGGGGTAGCGCGAAGGAATGGATTCTGTATTTCCGGTTAACAGGTTATAAACCGTTCCTTTTGAGTCGATGAGATTGTAATACGATTCCAGCCCATAAAAGAATTCATTTTGCTTGTCGAAGTATTTGGCTGCGTCAAAATTTGCGGAAAAGATGGAGAGGTTTTCCTTGCGTCCGTTTCGGTCGGCTTTATTAATGGCGCGGTCGTACCTGCTTTCTTCGTATTTCTGAAAAGCCGTTTGGATGTTTATTTTGTCGGCCAGACCACTGTTGGGATGAAGAACCAACTGTCCGCTAAACATCGACCAACCCTGAGGCCCGTAGTACCATTCTCCATACCGGAGTTTGTTGTTCCGGTAAACGATCAGCCGGTCGTAACGGGGGATGTCTCCGGTTTCCGAAAGATTGGCACTCAGCAACAAATCAAACTTTTCTGACGGACGGTAACGAACCTTTCCTAAGATGTTGAATTGACTGTAGCCGGTGTATTTCTGAATTTTATCGTTATCGTTGAAAATAATTTTGTCGGTTCCTTCAAACTTGGCATTTGAAACATATTCCGGGCGAAGGTATTCATCGGGGCCGTGACGTCCCATCCGAAGATCGTCGTAATCGGTATAGGTGGTACTAAGCACCGCGGCCCACTTTTCGTCGCCCCAATTGTAGGTGCCGTGGATGGTTTTCTCGGCGTTGGCGCTTGAGTAGCGGGTGAAAATCTTTCCGGATGAACTGGCTTTGTCAGAAGTGGATAGCCGGGGAGTGAGTGTGTTGAAACTCATTACTCCGCCCAGTGCATCGCTGCCGTAAATTACGGTTCCCGGCCCGAGTATCACCTCGGTGTTTTCGAGACTGTTGGCATCGATGGAAATGACGTTTTGCAGGTTCCCACTCCGGTAAATGGCATTATTCATTCTGATTCCGTCCACAACAATCAAAAGACGGTTGGCTGCAAAACCGCGGATCATCGGACTACCGCCACCCATCTGGCTTTTTTGAATGAAAATTCCATGGCCTGTGCCAAGCAGGTCGGCCGTAGTTTGAGGATTGTAGTGCAGGATATCGGTTGCCGGAATTGACACAATGCTCTGAGGAACTTCTGCCCTGGATTGTTCCCAGCGGTTTACCGAAACCACGATCTCGTCCAATCGCACCGGGTTTTCCACGAGAACTACCACATTACCCTGCTTTTCTATTTTTTCTTTGGTAAGGGTGAGCGACAGATACGATGAGTGTTTAAACAGGATTTTTTCATCCGCATGAAAACCTGCAATGTCGACGCTCCCGTTTTCATCCGATTGAACCGAAAAATGATCCGAAAGCAGAACAACGCCTTCAATCGGCGCTCCCGATTTGCTGTCGGTTATTTTTACATAATGCTGAGCATTGATGGTTTGCGTGAAAAATAGAAAAAGTAGAACAATGTAAAAATGTTTCATACGGTTATGTAGTTTCTTTAATAATGATGCTGATCATTAGGATATTCGCGATAGGATGCTTTTTCCCGTGGTCATTTTTCCGGTATTCATGTTTTGCGCAAAAGTACAATTCTGCGCGACTGGTACAAAAATCATACCTCTTGATCCGGCCTGTCGGGCATCAAGAAAAAGTCCGATTCCAAAAGAACCCGGACTTTTCATATATAAACAGTTAAGCAGATGTTATACAAGACCCTGAGCAATCATAGAATTGGCCACTTTTACAAAGCCTCCAATGTTGGCTCCTTTAACATAATTGGTAAAGTCGTGTGTAGTCTTGCCATATTTCACACACATTTCGTGAATGTTGCACATGATGGAATGGAGCTTGTCGTCTACTTCCTTTCTGCTCCAGGCGAGGCGCATACTGTTTTGAGTCATCTCCAAACCCGAAACCGCTACTCCTCCGGCATTGGCCGCTTTTCCCGGACCAAAGAGGATTTTTGTGTTTATAAAGTGACGTACTGCTTCTTCCGTACTTGGCATGTTGGCACCTTCTGCTACCACAAAACAGCCATTTCTTGTCAGTATCTCAGCTTCTTCCTTGTTGATTTCGTTTTCGGTAGCACAGGGGAGTGCCACATCGCATTTTATGCTCCACGGGCGTTGCCCTTTCATGTACTGCACTCCGTATTTATCAGCATATTCGCGAATTCTTCCGCGGTGTATATTTTTGAGTTCCATCACATAAGCGAGTTTTTCAGTATCGATCCCGTCGGGATCATAAATCGCACCACTCGAATCGGAGAGTGTAACCACTTTCCCTCCTAGTTCAATTACTTTTTCACAAGCATACTGAGCCACATTTCCTGATCCGGAGATGCAAACAATTTTTCCTGCAAAGCTTTCTCCCCGGGTGCTCATCATTTCCTTGGCAAAATAAACAGCTCCGTAACCGGTTGCTTCAGGACGAATCAATGATCCACCCCATTCAACTCCTTTCCCGGTCAGCACTCCGGTAAACTCATTCCGGATGCGTTTGTATTGTCCAAAAAGAAATCCGATTTCGCGACCGCCAACGCCAATGTCACCGGCCGGTACATCGGTATAGGCTCCGATATGGCGGGAGAGTTCGGTCATAAAACTCTGGCAAAAACGCATCACCTCGTTATCAGACTTGTTTTTCGGATCAAAGTCGGACCCTCCTTTTCCTCCGCCCATGGGGAGGGAGGTAAGGCTGTTTTTCAGAACCTGTTCAAAGGCCAGGAATTTCAGAATGCTTTGGTTAACGGTGGGGTGAAAGCGCAAGCCGCCTTTGTAGGGACCAATGGCGCTGTTCATTTCCACTCTGAAACCGCGGTTGATTTGAATCTTTCCCCGGTCGTCGATCCAGGGAACCCGGAATTGTATGATGCGTTCGGGCTCTACCAAACGTTCAAGTATTCTTGCATGAAGATACCGTGGATTGTCCAAAAGATAGTCGGCGAGAGACTCAACTACTTCGTGTACAGCCTGATGGAATTCGGGTTGCCTGGGATCTTTGCTTTTCACGTAGTTCATAAAGTCATCGACAAATGACTGACTGTTTTTGGCATTCATTTTATTGGTTTTATTTGTTTGTATTTAAGTTACGAAAAATATAGGTTCTATCATATTGTTGTACAGTATGTTATTGTTGGATGTGCCCGTCAGTATGAAATTTGAGCGATTTATCAGGGTTCAATCTTAAACTTTGGTCCTCTTGTGTTTCGAATGTAAAAATCCGCCGTTTACATCCGACAAAATCGTTATCTTTGCCGCCTAATTATTCGAATCAGTTTCAATAAAATACAATGGATTACAAATTCGCGGAAATTGAGCCAAAGTGGCAACAGTATTGGGAGAAAAATAAAACATTTAAGACAGAAGACGATTTTTCAAAACCGAAATATTACATCCTCGACATGTTTCCTTATCCTTCGGGAGCCGGTTTGCATGTGGGACACCCCGAAGGATATACTGCTACCGATATCCTGAGTCGCTATAAACGGATGAAAGGTTTTAATGTGTTGCATCCGATGGGATACGATGCTTTTGGGCTTCCGGCAGAACAGTATGCCATTCAAACCGGAACGCATCCTGCAATCACTACCCAGAAAAACTGCGATAATTTCCGCAGACAGATCAAGTCGATCGGATTGAGCTACGACTGGGACCGCGAAATCAATACCACTGATCCAAAATATTTTAAATGGACACAGTGGATCTTCAAAAAATTATACGATACCTATTTTGACGAGACCCAACAAAAAGGCCGTCCGATTTCTGAATTGGTGATTACTGAAGAGGTAAAATCAAAAGGAGAGGAAGCCGTACAAGCATACATCAGCGAGAAACGCCTGGCTTATTACGACAATGCACAGGTTTGGTGGTGCGATTCGTGTAAAACTGTTTGTGCCAACGAGGAAGTTTTAACCGATGGCTCACACGAAAAATGCGGGCATCAGGTAATTCGGAAAAACCTGAAGCAATGGTTGCTTCGTATTCCGCACTACGGAGAACGTTTGCTGAGTGGCCTTGAAGGTTTAGACTGGCCCGCCGGTGTAAAAGATATGCAGCGGAACTGGATTGGAAAATCGACCGGTGCCGAAGTGGATTTCGAAATCGATGGTCTGGGCAAAAAACTGCGTGTTTATACTACCCGTCCCGACACCTTGTTTGGCGCAACGTATATGGTTGTAGCTCCCGAGCATGAATTGGTAAACGAACTCGTAACTGACGATAAAAAAGAAGCAGTAGAAGCATATGTAAAAGCGGCTGCATTGAAATCGGATTTGGACCGTACTGATCTGGCCAAGGAAAAAACGGGCGTTTTCACCGGTCGTTATGCCATTAACCCGATCAACAATGTGAAAATTCCGATCTGGGTGGCTGATTATGTATTGACTGGTTACGGAACAGGCGCTATTATGGCGGTTCCGGCGCACGATACACGCGACTTTGAATTTGCGAAAGAATTTGATATTCCGGTAATCTGCATTCTGGATCCGAAAGATGTGGAAAACCGCGACGAAGTGTTGGCCGGAAATGCTTGTTGGACCGAAGATGGTGCCTACATTAATTCGGCAAGTTCAGAAACAGGCATTGATATTAATGGTTTGAACAAAACCGCCGGTATTGCAAAAGTAATTGCCTGGCTCGAAGAAAAGGGAATCGGAAAAGCTACCGTTAATTTTAAATTACGCGACTGGCTGTTTAGCCGTCAGCGCTACTGGGGAGAACCTTTCCCGGTTATTCACTGGGAAGACGGAGAAGTTACTTTGGTAGAGGATGAAAACCTGCCTTTGCAATTGCCCGATCTGGAAGAATACAAACCCAGCGAAACGGGTGAATCGCCGTTGGCAAATGCTGAAGACTGGCTGATTGTAACCGATACAAACGGAAGAAAAGGCCGCCGCGAAACCAACACCATGCCTCAGTGGGCCGGTTCGTGCTGGTATTACCTGCGTTATATCGATCCGATGAACGAGGATTCGATTTTTGATGTTAAAAAAGAACAATACTGGATGCCGGTCGACCTGTATGTAGGTGGAGCAGAACATGCAGTACTTCACTTACTATATTCGCGTTTCTGGCACAAAGTGCTGTTCGATCTTGGAATTGTTTCAACTGACGAACCGTTCCAGAAGTTGTACAACCAGGGAATGATCCTGGCTTTTGCTTACGAAACTTCTACCGGAGCCAAGGTTGCTTCTGATTTGGTGGAAGAAAAAGAAGGAAAATATTTCCACACTGAAACCGGCGAAGAGCTGAGGCAGATTGTGGCCAAAATGTCGAAGTCGTTGAAGAATGTGGTAAATCCCGATGATGTGATTGAGCGTTACGGAGCCGATTCATTGCGTTTGTACGAAATGTTCATGGGGCCGCTCGACGAACGTAAACCGTGGGCCGAAAACGGTGTGAAAGGAGTGTTTAACTTCCTCGCCCGTGTTTACCGTTTCTTCGCTAACCCGGAAAATATTGTGGATGGAGAGGAAGATATGGAAGTGGCAAAATTGCTGCATCAAACCATCCAGAAAGTGGAGTCGGATATTGAAAACCTGAAATTCAATACCGGCATTGCTGCTTTGATGGTATTTAATAACCTGGCCTATAAAAAAGGAAAAGTAACCAAGGCTACGGCCGAAACTTTTGCCAAAATACTGGCACCTTATGCTCCGCACATGGGAGAAGAGTTATGGTCGCTATACGGAAATACCGAAACACTGGCTTATGAACCCTGGCCGGCAGTAGATCAAAGTTTACTGACGGAAGATACTCACGAATACCCGGTTTCTTTCAATGGCAAAATGCGCTTTAAAATCGAATTACCACTTGATATGCCACAGGCTGAAGTGGAGAAAGCTGTTTTGAGCGATCCGCGTTCCGAAAAATGGATCGAAGGCAAATCGGTTCGGAAATTTATTTATGTTCCGAAAAAGATCATCAACATCGCAGTTGGATAATCAATCAACCAACAAAATATAGAAAAGGACGGTCGGTATAAAATGGATCGTCCTTTTTTCATATCGAAAGTTATTCGGGTCATCTATTTTTACCCATCCTCTTTTCCTTTCCTGCGAGAAGGAAGCCTGCCTGCCTTTAGGCAGGGACGATAAGTCACTTGTTCTTTGATAAAAGTCTATTTATTCATTTCTGTATTTATTTTCACAGGCGAGTCATCTCTCCCTTTGTAAGGGAGAGACAGGAGAGAGGGTAAACTAGCTGAAAAATGCGCTTTCATTATTTTTGTAAAAGAACTGCAACCACCGGGCAACTCCGATGATTGCAGTGATCATTGAAAAGTACCTGCTCGTTAGAAACTTAATACTGCCGCTCCCTCTTTAACTCTTTCGTAAATGGCTACCGAACCAACGATTTTTACACCTTCCAACAGGTCTTCTTCCGAAATTTGCAAAAGCGAACGCCGGAAATTTATTACCACTAAAAACATTAATGAAACCTGATTCATCATCTCCCCTTATAGATTAATTCAACTTCGGATCAAAAAAAATTGAATCATTATGTAATTCTGTTTTGGAGTTTCACTTTCATGGTTTGAGCCTGAATTTTAATTTATCGTTAAACCCGAAATCCCTGACAATCATCACTTTTTGTTCGGTTTTTGCTGTGTTCTTTTGCGGCGAAATTAAAGCTCATAAAAAGTTAAACAATGTTTACAAAAATGTTGGCAGCCAACCGTAATCTCGCCCGGATAATTCAGGATTATTCCATCATGACTTTTGGCTTGTTTTTGTTCGCCATGGCCTGGGAATTGTTTATTATTCCTGCGCAAATTACTGGCGGTGGAGTCACCGGTGTATCTGCGGTGGTGTACTATGCTACCGGAATTCCGGTGAGTGTTACTTACCTGTCCATTAATGCAGTGTTGGTGTTAATAGGAATTAAAGTGCTGGGCGCCAATTTTGGTATGAAAACCATATACAGTATTGGAATTTTGACGGCCTTTTTTGCCATTTTCGAAAATATGGTAAGAGAACCTTTGGTGAACGACCTGTTTTTATCGTCGGTAATTGGGGGGATGCTTAGTGGTGCCGGGCTGGGCGTTGTTTTTTCGCGCGGCGGTAGTACAGGAGGAACCGACATTATTGCCATGATCGTGAATAAATACCGTAATGTGAGTCCCGGGCGTGTGATCATGCTGTGCGATGTTATCATTATCGGCTCGGTTTTTCTCGTTTTTAAATCGGTTGATAAAATGGTCTACGGCTATGTGGTAATGTGGGTAATGTCGTACGGGCTCGATTCCTTTCTGAGTGGAGCTAACCGTTCGGCTCAAATGTTCATCGTTTCAAAAGAATATGAAACAATTGCCGAGTTCATCAACCGTGAAGCCGGACGTGGGGTCACCATACTGGATGGTAAAGGGTGGTACACCAAAGCAGATTCGAAGGTGATTATGTCGGTGGTGCGCAAAAAGGAAAGTGGTGCCATTTTCCGTTACATTAAGCAAATCGATCCCGATGCATTTATTTCCATGGGAAGCGTGATGGGCGTTTACGGAAAAGGTTTTGACAATATCAAATTATAGCCTGATTCGGAACTGAACATAAAACCTTTCATTCTAAATAGTTTTATTGACGCCACTTTTTTCGAAAGTTTCCACAATGAAACTATCCTTTTTTAAGTTTTCTTATTTTTGCCACTTATGAAGCTTAGCAGGATGAGAAATAATTGGAAAGGATGGATGACAGCTATGGGCGCCGTTGTTATCTTAATGGTGAATGCCTGTGCTCCCAAATCGTCTTCAAAAGAAGAAACTGTAGTTGTTGATACCATGGCAACCATCAAGGATCCGATTCTGAAATACGGATTGCCGGTTGATTCTTTTAGTGTTGAAGACGGAATTGTGCGTAACAACGAGTACCTGAGCCAGATCTTAAACGCGCGGGGCGTGAGTATGGCGACCATCGATCAGATTGCCCGAAAATCGAAAGAAATTTTTGATGTGCGGAAAATCAAGAGTGGTGGTAAATATTCTATTTTTTCAACCGCCGATACTTTGAACGAGGCCCGTTATTTTGTTTACGAGAATTCTGCGGTCGATTATACTATTTTTGAATTGTTCGATACCCTGGGAATTTACCAAAGTCAGAAAGACGTGGTAACACGCAGGACTGTTGCCAGGGGAGAAGTTAAGTCTTCGCTTTGGAATGCCATGATCGACAACAACCAGGACCCCATGCTGGCGCTTGAGCTTTCCGATATTTTTGCGTGGACGATCGACTTTTTTGCCATTCAAAAGGGCGACCGTTTCCGGGTAATTTACGACGAAATTTTTGTGGACTCCACGCGGATCGGCATCGGTACCATTTATGCTGCCGAATTCGACCATTATGGAGAATCTAACTTTGCATTTTTATTTGATCAGGAAGATAGATCGGATTATTTCGACGATAAAGGACAAAGCCTGCGCAAGGCTTTTTTGAAATCGCCGCTGAAATTTTCGCGCATCAGTTCGCATTTTTCGAACAGCCGCTTGCATCCGGTATTGCGCATTCGGCGTCCTCACCAGGGAGTGGATTATGCGGCACCCAAGGGAACTCCGGTGATGACCATCGGAGACGGTACCGTTGTTGCAAAAGCCTATCAGGCGAATGGTGGCGGCAACTATTTAAAGATCAAACATAACTCGGTTTATACAACTACCTACATGCATCTTGCCGGCTTTGCAAAAGGAATTTCTACCGGAAGCCGTGTCCGGCAAGGCGACGTGGTGGGTTACGTGGGAGCCACCGGGTTGGCCACCGGTCCTCACCTCGATTTCAGGGTTCAGAAAAACGGTGGTTTTGTCGATCCGCTGAAAGTAAAGGCACCTCCGGTTGAGCCGGTGCAGGAAGCCAATATGCCGCGCTACATCGCTTTGAAAGATTCGATGATGAACGAGCTGGATAAAATAAAATGGGAAGATGACGAGATACTGTTGGAAGGTGGAGGCGAAATTGCTTCTGCTTCGGCAAAATAAGACTGAAAAAGATCAATAATAGATTAAAAAAAATAAAGGGATTGAGCCGTTGGGTTTAATCCCTTTATTCTTGTAACAACCCCGTTTAACGCAGTGATCCTTGATTAATACGGTAGACCATTATTTCCTCGGAAATCAATATTTCGAGTATTTGGTTTTCATTGCATTCAGGGTTTCCCTGATCCAAACTTTGTAGCGGGTGTGTTCATTCCAGGTATTTCCGGCCGATGCAAAATCACAAAAGCGGATCGCTTGTGGTTCTCTCAGTTCGCCTTCAAGATCGGTTCCCAACACCAGCGGAGCAGTAAAAGCCATCCAAATATCTTTGGGTTTATCGGCCACCGGTTCAAGATTTATAATTCCGTTTTCGTTTCGGATAATTGCGGCCTCGTCAACAAAGCCATCGTTAAACCTTGAATCGCGGGCTAAAACCACCGGCCCCCGCATAATGGCCTGGTAATCGTCTTCTTTTACCAATCTTCCCCGCAGGTCGAGTGTAAGTTCTATTTTGTCGCCTTTGTTCCAGGTGCGGTTAATTCGTTGGTAGGTTCCGGCTACAATCCCGTCAATTTTTTCGTTATTCACTTTTAGTGAATTTTCCTCGCTCCATGCCGGAATTCGCAGGGCTAATTCAAAAGATGCTTCTTTTTCCGGTTGAATTTCAAATGTAATGCGACCGCTTTCCGGGTAAGTGGTGGTTTGCCGGATAATAATCTCGTTGTTTCCTGCAAGCTTAATTTGGGCTTCCGATTGACAGTAAAAGTTGACAAAAACCGTATTTCCCGAAGTCATGTATGAATATCCCGGCATTAGTGTAAATCCCCGCGGGCCATTGGCATTGCAGCAATTGATGTGCATTCCGCATTGTTGTTCACCGGCGTGCCGGCGGCCTTCCAGCGGACTGTATTTGGCAATCTCGTTGCCGTTGTATTCCATCGAAGCCATCAAAGCATTGTAAAATGTTTTCTCAATCTGGTCGGCATAATGCGGTTCTCCGGTTACCTGCAGCAGGTTGTAGCAAAGTTTCATCCAGGTCATGGTAACACAGGTTTCCATGGTATGGTAAGTCGGGCGTGTCTGGTTTTCAATGCCATGGTACCAGCATTCAAAAGCCGAACCCGAGCCGGCTACATTTATTTCGGTGTTGATGATATTTTCCACCACATCCACCACTGCTTTTAAGTATTTCGGATTTTGATTGACCAGGTAAAGTTGGAGCAAGCCTTCGTAACACGACATCATTTCGTAGGCTTTTTGTCCGTTGTCCCAGCTCCACCAAACATCGGGATGCGGGAAACGTTCGCTTACCCAAACGCCTTCCACTGCTTTGCTGATAAGTTTGGGCCCGTCTTCGTTTTCCCACTGTTGTACAATGTAACTTGCAAAATCGAGGTAACGTTGCTCGCCGGTGTGCTTGTAAAGATAAACGATGGGTTCCAGCACCGAGCTGCTCGCCATTCCGTGGTAATTTCCGGTGTAGGTAATGTCTTTTTTGCCCGGCCCAACCTGGGTCAGCAGGTGATCGGCTACTTTTTGAGCTGCTTTTAAAGCTTTTCTGTCCTTTGATATTTCATAATATCTGATTAGTCCCAGCATGCTGTATTTGCGGCCCCAAATGTCCCATTGGGTAAGTTGACTTTCGGGAGCATAATTTCCGATGTATCCATTTTCAAGCTGCGTTTCAAGCAAGCCATCAACCGCAGTTTTCATAATATTCATCAGCTCTTCATCTTGCGTATATTTCCAGGCAGCTACTGCCGAAAGCATCCACTTTCCCCAGAATTCGCTTTGCCAAAGCCGGGTTTCTGTTTTGTGCCGGAACGGCTCCACCAGGTGTTCAACGTCTCTCTTTTTTATTTGTTCCGAAATACAGAGGTCGATTTTTTGTCCAGGATAGCCCTGAAGCTTCACAGCGTCATACGAAATCGGAATCAAGCCGGACTCTTTCAGTGTTTTGGCAGATAATCGGGTACTAAAAACTTGAGTAATAATTGCAAAAAGCAAAATTGGGAAATAATATTTCATCGATATAGGTTTTATTGGTCTGCATAAAATTAATGTTCCATTTGAGAATAGACAGCTCCGAAGCACATTTTTAGCCAGGCGATTTAATTTTTTAAAACAAGCCTGAAATCTTTTGCTCCGCTTTGTTGAGCAGCACAAGTTCTTTGGGAAAATCGATCTCGCTGGTTGGTAGTGGCTTGAGAAGTAATTTGGAAAAGATCTAAAATACTTTTTATCAGAGCATGAACGTATATAGAAACAGGAATATGCCTAAATTTAACTGTAACAAACTTGGCAGTATGGGACGGATTGCACATAAAATCTACCTTGGTTTATTGGTCTCAGTCACCCTGCTTGTATTTTTTTCCTTGGCTTTTTATGGGTCGGGTTATTACCTGACTCCGCTGCACGAGCGGCCTGTTCATCCACGACACGAGTGGTTGAAACCGACCGGCCTGATCGGACACGGAATTGGTATCGTGGGCTCGGCTTTTATGATCATAGGTGTTTTTGGCTACATGTCCCGGAAACGTTTCCGCAGATTATCGCGGCTGGGCGTACTTCGTAACTGGCTCGAATTCCATATTTTTTTGTGCACGTTGGGGCCGATCCTGGTGCTGTTTCATACTTCCTTTAAGTTTGGCGGCCTGGTAGCAGTTAGTTTTTGGAGTATGGTCGCGGTGGTTCTCAGTGGTGTAATCGGACGGTTTATTTACCTGCAGATACCACGTACCATCGAAGGGCGAGAGCTCAGTTTGAATGAGTTGAACACAATGGAATCGGAACTTATTTCCGGGTTAAAAAACAAACACCAAATTGACGCTCACATAATTACGTCAATGAATGCGGCAGTGGCCAAAGCAGGAGAAAAGGAGGGAGTCAATTACCTGGTACGGATTTGCCGGAGATTTGTATTTGAACAAAAACTGGTGAGGCAGTTCAGGAAGGAACTCAAAACGAAAAACATTAAAGGGAAACACCTTCGGAGTGCGGTTCGTATTTTCAAGTCAAAGATCATTTTGAACCGGAGGATTGCTTGGTTGTCGTCGATGCAGAATTTTCTAAGATACTGGCACGTGGCGCACCTTCCCTTTGCGCTGGTGATGCTGGTGATCATGATCATTCACGTGATGGTTGCTGTGTTGTTTGGCTACAAATGGATTTTTTAAAGGATGGAAAGTTTCTGGGAGAAAATATTGATTTACGGAGGAGTTGCCTTTTTTTTGATCGGTGTACTTTACATCTACATTCGAAAGCTGAGGCGTGAATCAAAGCGGGTAGAGGAGAAGATCCGTGTGGCAAAAGAAGAGGGGCTGCACGAGCCCGTTTCGCTTCATCCGGTGGTGGATGTAAATTCGTGTATTCAGAGCGGTGCCTGTATCCGTGCCTGTCCCGAACACGATATTTTGGGCATTCGCAATGGAAAGGCAACGGTGATCAACGCCAGCCGCTGTGTTGGGCACGGCGCCTGTTTTCATGCCTGTCCCACACAGGCGATTTCGCTGTTTCTCGGGACCGAGAAACGGGGAGTCGACCTGCCGCATGTTAACCAATATTTCGAATCGAATGTAAAAGGAATTTTTATCGCCGGCGAGATGGGCGGAATGGGACTGATCAGAAATGCGGTGGAGCAGGGCAGGCAGGCTGTCAATAACCTAGCAAAGGGAATTCAGTATGAAAGCAAAGCCGAATACGATCTGGTGGTGGTTGGAGCAGGTCCCGCAGGCATTTCTGCCACGCTTGAAGCCCGTCGTCTGAAACTGAAAACAGTGACTTTGGAACAGGATACGCTGGGAGGAACAGTTGCTTCCTTTCCCCGCGCAAAAATCGTGATGACTTCACCCATGGACCTGCCGCTTCACGGGAAGGTCAAGTTATTTGAAACTGATAAAAACGAGTTGCTGGATTTGTGGGAAAAAGTGACTGCCGATAACGGGATCAGCATTCATGAAAATAAAAAGGTGGATAAGATCGAAATCCAAAATGGTCATTTTAAAGTGCTTTGCCACAATGGAGAAGAATACACCGCGCAAAAAGTGCTGCTGGCGATTGGGCGCCGTGGCACACCTCGAAAACTAAATGTTCCGGGTGAAGATTTGCCTAAGGTATATTATCGTTTGCTCGAACCTGAATTTGTTTCCGACAAAGATATCCTGGTAGTAGGTGGTGGCGATTCTGCCGTTGAGTCGGCGCTGTTGCTTGCCCCGCAAAACCGAGTCACTTTATCTTACAGAAAGGAAACGTTCTCTAGATTGAAATCGAAGAATAATGAGCTGTTGGGAAAAGCTATTTCAGAAAAGAAACTGGAAGTGCTGTTGAATTCAAATGTTACATCGATTGGCGAGACAGATGTTTCACTTCAGTTTGAGGACGGTAAAGCGATGGAAATGAAGAACGACCTGGTGTACATTTTTGCAGGTGGCGAATTACCCACAGAGTTTCTGAAAAATGCAGGAATTGAGATCACCCGGAAGTTTGGGGAGGCCATTCTGAAACACGAACGACGCTGATGATATGAAAAGATTGCTGAAATATGTGCTGCTTCTGACTGGTTTAATGCTGACCGGCCAGATGCTTTTGGCGCAGATTTCACCCGGCGAGTTGAGCCAGGTTCATGCTCATCTCGAAGGATTGAAGAAATGTACACAGTGTCATATTCTGGGTGAAAAGGAAACCACATCGAAATGTTTGGAATGCCACAAAGAAATAAAAACCCTGATGGATCAAAAGAAAGGTTATCATGCCTCAGCCGAAGTTAAAGGGCAGAAGTGTGCTTCCTGTCACGGTGAACACCTTGGCAAAGATTACAAATTGATTCGCTTTGACGCTGAGAAGTTTGACCATCAGCTGGCGGGTTTTAAGCTGAAAGGAAAACATGGTACCATCAATTGCAACGATTGCCACAAGGCGGAGCTGATCCGGAATCTTATATCTCAGAAAAAGCAGGGAGGAACTTATCTTGGGCTGGGAACAAGCTGTGTGGATTGTCACGAAGATGTGCATCAGAATACGCTTTCCACCAACTGCACATCGTGCCACAACCAGGATGCCTTTCGCCCGGCAACCGGTTTTGATCATTCTAAAACAAGGTTTCAGCTCGTTGGAAAACATCGGACGGTTGATTGCGCCAAATGCCATTTAACAGAACTGAGGAACGGCAAAAACTTCCAACAGTTTGCAGGAGTGAAGTTCGAAAATTGTACCAACTGCCACGAGGATATACATCGGAATAAATTTGGCAACGATTGCCGGAAATGTCACAACGAATTTTCCTTCACACAAACCAAAGCAACCGAAGGCTTTAATCACAACCTGACTGACTTTCCTTTGGAAGGAAAACATGTTGCGGTGGATTGTAAGAAGTGCCACACGAGCGGAAGTTATACACGTGCATTGAAATACAACCGATGCACGGATTGCCACAGCGATTTCCATGAAAAGCAATTTCAGAAAAATGGAGTTTCGCCCGACTGTTCGGCATGTCACTCTGTAGATGGGTTTTCGCCTGCTTCTTTTTCCATTGAACAACACAATCAGGCTGGATTTAAACTCGAAGGCGCACACCTGGCTACGCCTTGTTTGGCCTGTCATAAAGCCGGTGAAAAGTGGAATTTCAAACTTCCGTCTAAACGCTGTGTGGATTGCCACGAAAACGTTCACAAAAATGCTTTGCCTGAAAAATATATGCCGGATTCAGAATGCCGTTCGTGTCATTCTGTTGAAAGCTGGAAATGGATTACGTTCAACCACGATCAAACGCCGTTTAAATTAAGCGGGAAACATACTTCGGTTGGTTGTCGCGATTGTCATTTCAGGCAGGATAACGGAGTTGTAAAACAGCAATTCTCGAACCTGGCTGAAAGCTGCGAGAACTGCCACGAGGATATTCATTTCAATCAATTTGAAGCTCTGGGAAAAAATGATTGTGCGCGGTGCCATACCTTTAATAACTGGTCGCCCGACAAATTCAATCATGACAATGCACGGTTTAAACTCGACGGAAAACACAGCGGCCTGCAATGTGCAGCCTGCCACCAACCGACCGATGATTTGATCCGGAATTACATCGTTTACAAATTTGAAGACATATCATGCGCAAGATGTCATTAATACTGGGAATACTGCTGGCAGTTAGCGGCCTAAATGCACAGGACAGTCCGCACGGCGATGATCTAAAATTTGATTGCCTGGATTGCCATTCTACGGAAGGATGGATCTTCTCCGCCTCAACGGCAAAATTCAGTCACGATCAAACTACTTTCCGGCTTGAAGGGGAGCATCAAACCACTGACTGCAAATCGTGCCATACTTCGCTGGTTTTTTCGCAGGCGAAGTCCAACTGTGTGGATTGCCACACCGATATGCACAATACAACGGTTGGGATGGATTGTGCCAGATGCCACACCCCAAAATCGTGGCTGGTTACCAACATCACGGAGTTGCATCAAGGCAGTCGATTCCCCCTGTTGGGAGCGCATAATACGGTCGATTGCTCAGATTGTCATACTGCCGTTTCGAACCTGGAGTTTCAGCCGCTGGGAGTGGAATGTATCGATTGTCACCGTCAGGATTACCTGGCTACCACCAATCCCAATCATCAGCAATCCGGGTTATCAACCGACTGTATGGAATGTCACAGAATCGACGCTTTTCTCTGGACTTCGCAGGGATTTAACCACGACTTTTTTCCGCTTACAAAAGGGCATGAACTGAATAATTGTGCCGCCTGTCATACAAACGGAGTGTTTGAGCCGGTGTCAACAGATTGTTACAGCTGTCACCAAAATGATTTTGCATCGGCTACCAATCCAGCCCACAACAACGCAGGATTTACGACGCATTGTACCGATTGCCACACCACCGATCCCGATTGGAAGCCGGCTAAATTTGATATTCACGATGATTACTATTTTCCGATTTATTCGGGCAAGCACCGCGGAGAGTGGAACAATTGTGCAGATTGCCATACGCAGCCTGCTTCGTACGCGGTTTTCAGTTGTACCGACTGTCACGAACATAACCAGGCTGAAACGGACAGCCGCCACGGTGGAGTGAATGACTATACGTACACGGCTACCAGTTGTTATACCTGTCACCCCAATGGATTTGCCGGCGATGATTGATCAGGGAAAACATATCAGTTGGCTGATGTTTCTGTTCGTTTTAATTTCAGGGACATTCGCAGTCGAAGCCCAGGAATCAAGGGATTTGACAGAAGGGCGTGTATCCTACCTTTCGGGAGAGAATATTTATGTGAGATTTGAAAGCACGGAAGGCATTGAAAACGGAGATACGCTTTTTATCCGAAATGCAGAAGGTCTTTCCCCGGCACTTCTGGTTCAGCATAAATCCTCCATATCTTGTTTGTGTAAGGCAATTGCTGAAACAGCCATAAAGGTTTCCGATCCCGTTTTTGCCCGATTAAAAGAAATCATGACCGTTCCTCAAAAAACGATTTCCGAAGTGGCGGTTCCTGAAAAAGACGTAAACGAAGAAGTACTTACTGCGCCACAAATCAGTCGGGAAACGATGAATACTCCCAATTTTTCAGGCAGGTTAATGCTTTCATCGTATTCCAATTTTAGTAAGCAGGGAAACGATTCGCATCGGTTTCGCTATACTTTTTCGTCGAATTATTCCAACATCGGTTATTCAAAAATATCCTTTGAAAGCTATGTTTCGTTTACGCATAAATTGCACGAGTGGCAGGTTGTGAGGGATAATCTGAACGATGCATTGAAAATCTACGCACTGGCTGTAAAATACGATGTAAATAAGCAGACTTCGGTTTGGTTGGGGCGAAAGATCAATCCCCGGATTGCCAATGTTGGTGCGATTGACGGAGTTCAGTTGGAATATGCTTTTAAAAGTCTGTTTGTTGGAGTAGTTGCTGGCTCACGACCCGATTACCTGGATTACGGATTTAACACTGATCTTTTTGAATACGGCGCTTACCTGGGGCACAGTCAAAAAACAAGCAATGGCTATGTGCAGTCGTCGCTGGCCTTTTTCGAGCAGCGAAATTCGGGAAACATTGATCGGCGTTTCCTGTACTTTCAACACACCAGTTCGTTGGCGAAAAACCTGAATGTGTTTACATCGGTCGAGCTCGATCTGTACAAACTGGAAAATGATCAACCCTCGAATTCATTGAGTCTTACCGGTTTTTATTTTTCGTTGAATTACCGATTTTCGCGAAAAGTATCGCTGTCGGGTTCTTACGATAACCGGAAAAATGTGATCTACTACGAAACTTTCCGGAATTATGCCGATGAGGTTTTAACACAGGCCAGCCGCCAGGGGATTAGAGGACGGATCAATTACCGGCCCTTGGATTATCTTATGGTGGGAGCTTCGGCTGGAACACGGTTTTCAAAAGAAGATCCGCGGAATACCAATACCTACAACGCTTTTGCAACGTGGTCGCGTATTCCAGCGTTGGGTGCATCGCTGAACGTTTCTTCAAATCTGATGCAAACGGCCTACCTCGACGGACAGGTTTACGGAGCCCGCCTGACCAAAGATTTCCTGCAAAATATGAGTGTAATGCTGCATTACCGCCACGCGAAATTTGACTATGTAAATTCCCTGTCTTCGCTTACCCAAAATATTAGTGAACTGGATTTTACCTGTCGTTTCAACAAAAAAATCTCTTTGTCTGTTAATTTTGAAGCAACAGTTCAGAAAGAAGATATTTATAATCGCTTATATTTAAGCCTGAGAAAAAAGTTTTGAATCAATTATTGTAAACAGAATAAATTAAAAAAATGATGCACAAACTAAGACTAATCGCGTTTATCGTATTGGCAACTTTTGTTGCGAGTTCATGCGTTCAAAATAAAAATCCGCAGCAGGCGCAAAGTGTGGCGCAGGCCAATCAAAATGTTTTTGAAGTAACCGAAGTGGTTCAGGGAAGTACCTATACCTATCTGAACGTAAAGGAAAACATGGCAGATCGCTGGGTAGCTGTTAGTCATCAGGAAGCAAAACCGGGTGATGTATTTTATTACGATGAAGCGCTTCAGATGACCAATTTCCACAGCAAGGAGATCGATCGTACGTTCGATGTAATTTATTTCGTAAACCAGATCAGCAAAACTCCTTTAAGCCAGCAGCAACCGATGGCAGCTGAAATGCCTGCCGGACATAGCGGTAAAGTAGCTGCAAAAAGTGCCGAGGTTGAACTGGAAAAAGCTGAAGGGGAACTTACGGTATCTGAAGTTTTTGCCAAACGCGCTGAATTTAGCAACCAGGAATTTGAAATTCGCGGGGTAGTGGTAAAAGTGAACGAGCAGGTTATGGGCAAAAACTGGGTACACATCCAGGATGGAACTTCGAGCGAGGGTAAATTTGATTTAACCATTACTACACAGGCCGAAGTGGAAGTTGGTGATGAAGTTACATTTAAAGGAAAACTTACGCTCGAGAAAGACTTTGGTGCCGGCTATTTTTACGATGTAATTATGGAAGACGGAACCCTGGTAACAAAAAAGGTTTCGTAAACATCAATAACTCAGTTTAAAACCGTAGAATTCTTGCTTCCTGTTTTAAAACAAATATCTTTGTATCTAAATAATTAGATATGAATATGGAATTCAAGAAGCTCGAAATAAAAGAAGAAGGAAACTGGTTTCAGCGAAAACTGAAGAATCCGCATTTTCGGAAAACGCTTATTTATATGGCAGTTGGTGCCGTTGGTGGATTCATATTTTATTATGTTTCTGAAGGAAGAAGCATGGATGTTATGCCAACAGGCGAGATAGTACAGAGTGTTGGGGTGGGAGCTTTCCTCGGATTTTTTCTGACCAACAGTCCTTGTGCCAGGGGGCGGTGTTGATTTCGGGACTTAAAATATTTCTTTTACATAGAACGAGCCGGATAGTCATTTGTCCGGCTCGTTTATTTTAAGTCGGTGAATGCTGATAATCAGATCAATTGATTTTGTAATTTTAGGAGAAAATCAATACTATTAATTTATAAACTAAACTACTTCCGCATGAAATTATCTGTTGTATTTGCTTTACTTTTTGTTCTGATGGCCTGCACACCTCAGAAAAAAGAACCGCCCAAAGACGAAGCTACTTTAAAACACAATCAGAAAATGGAATGGTGGCGCGACGCCCGTTTTGGAATGTTCATCCATTGGGGGCTTTATGCCGAACCGGCCGGAGAGTGGAAAGGTGAACGCATTCCCGGAATCAGTGAGTGGATCATGTGCAATGCAAAAATTCCGGTGAAAGATTATGAAAAGCTTGCCGAGACGTTTAACCCGGTAAAATACAATGCGGAAGAATGGGTGAAACTTGCCAAATACGCAGGAATGAAATACATCGTTATTACATCGAAACACCACGATGGATTTGCGATGTTTCATTCAAAAGCGAATAAATATAATATTGTAGATGCCACGCCTTTCGATCGCGATCCGTTAAAAGAACTGGCCGATGCCTGCAAAAAATATGGAATCCGATTGGGATTTTACTATTCCGAAGCACAGGATTGGCACGAACCCGGGGGAACCTATCGGAACTACGGCAAGGAGCCTCACTGGGATCCTGATTTGCCAAAGGCTCCGTTAATGGAGTATATTAATTCGAAGGCGCTTCCGCAAGTGAAAGAGATTCTCGAAAACTATGGCGGTCTCGATATTTTGTGGTGGGATACACCAATAGGGATGACCGAAGAAGCTGCACAGAAACTTCAGAATGAGGTTGACAAGTATCCGAACCTCATTACCAATAACCGTTTGTATCGTCCGTGGCCCGGCGATTTCTCCACCCCGGAACAACATGTACCGCCAACCGGGCTCGATTACGACTGGGAAGTTTGTATGACCATGAACACCAGTTGGGGCTACAAGTGGTACGACGATAATTGGAAATCAAGCGAAGAGCTAATAAAAATGTTGGTGGATATCGCCAGCAAGGGAGGTAATCTTTTACTTAACGTTGGCCCGACAGCTGAAGGTGAATTTCCGGAACCAAGCGTTGAGCGGCTAAAGGAAATCGGAAACTGGATGCAGCTAAACGGGGAGTCGATTTATGGTACATCAGCGAGCCCGTTCTTTAAACTTCCCTGGGGAAGATGTACAATGAAAGAAACCAAAGGCGGAACCAATCTTTACCTGCACGTTTTCGACTGGCCGAAGGATGGTCTGTTAACCGTTCCCGGACTCGATACAAGGGTGAGCGATGTTTATTTGCTGGCCAATCCGAAACAGTCTTTTGCCTGGAAATTTGAAAATGGAGACCTTCAGATTCATGCTCCTTCCGTTATTTTTGATGAAATTAATACGGTAGTAGTGGTGAAAACCAAAGGGCGAATAGAAGTGACGAGCAATAAGCCCTCTATAAAAGAAGGATCGGTACTGTTACCTGCTGACTTTGCCGATATTTACAATCCCGGTTATGGGATACACGCCGTATTGGAAGGGAAAGGAACCGAATCGGTTATTACCAACTGGGTGGATAAAAACGCCCGGTTAGAGTGGATGTTTACTACCAGCGAAGCCGGAACTTATAAATTGGAGGCTTTGGTGAAATGTGAGCAGGACAATACCCTAAACGTTACATTGGGTGATAACAAGCTTCAGGCAAATATTCGGGCAACCGGCGAGCGCTTCGAGGTGGTCGATCTGGGCTCTGTTACCATTGGAGAAGCAGGTGATTTAACCGTTGCCCTTAGCCCGGAATCCTCAAACTGGAACGGGATGGAGTTGATGTACCTGGAATTGATTAAGCAATAATCTGAAAATAAGGAGCCGCTCTCTGGAAAAAGAACGGCTCCCTAAAATATATCTTAATGCCTCGAACTATTTATTCATCTCAGCAAAATACTTGTAGAACAACGGAATGGTTTTAATGCCGTTGTAAAACTGTTCCAAGGGGAAGTTTTCATTGGGTGAATGAATGGCATCCGATTCCAGTCCGAATCCCATTAACACCGATTTGATGCCCAGTATTTTTTCAAACGAAGAAATAATAGGAATACTGCCGCCTGAACGTACCGGTACCGGACGTTTACCGTAAGTGTCCGTGTATGCTTTTTCAGCCGCCTGGTAGGCCGGAATATCGATAGGACAAACATAGGCAGGGCCACCGTGCAACGAAGTCACTTCCACTTTTACCGATTTTGGAGCAATGCTTTCAAAATGTTCCTTGAAAAGAACGGCAATCTTCTCGTGGTCCTGGTTGGGCACCAAACGGGTAGATATTTTTGCAAAGGCCTGCGATGGCAGTACAGTTTTTGCCCCTTCGCCGGTGTAACCACCCCAAATTCCGCAAACGTCAAACGAAGGACGGATTCCGGTGTGCTCCATTGTTGTATATCCTTTTTCGCCACCCAGTTCTTCTACGTCGATGGCTTTTTTGTATTCTTCCACATTAAACGGGGCACGTCCCAAAAGTTCGCGTTCTTCAGCCGAAACTTCCATTACGTCATCGTAAAAACCGGGGATGGTGATATGCCCGTTTTCGTCGGTCATTTGTGCGATCATTTTCGAAAGTACGTTGATTGGATTGGTAACAGCGCCACCAAATAAGCCGGAGTGCAGGTCGCGGTTTGGCCCGGTTACTTCCACCTGCCAGTAAGCAAGTCCGCGTAGTCCGGTGGTTATCGACGGAATGTCGGCCGCAAGCAGCGAAGTGTCGGAAACCAAAATTACATCGGCTTTCAGCATTTCTTTGTTCTCCTCGCACCAGGCGGGTAAGTTGGGCGATCCGATTTCTTCTTCCCCTTCAATCATAAATTTTACGTTGCAAGGCAGTGTTCCGGTTTTTACCATCAACTCAAATGCCTTGGCGTGCATCATACTCTGCCCTTTATCGTCGTCGGCACCGCGCGCCCATATTTTCCCTTCCCTGATTTCCGGTTCAAACGGAGGCGATTTCCATAAATTAATCGGATCGACCGGCATAACATCCATGTGGGCATACACCAAAACAGTTGGTAACGCCGGATCAATTATTTTTTCGCCATAAGTAACCGGATTGCCTTTGGTTTCATAAACTTCGGCTTTATCGGCACCGGCCGAAAGCAAGGTTTGTTTCCAGTATTCGGCGGCCTTGTACATGTCTTCTTTGTGGCTTTTTTCTGAACTGATCGACGGGATCCGGATCAGGCCGAAAAGTTCCTCCAGAAAACGATCTTTGTTTTCTTCAACGTATTGATTAATGTATTCCATAACTGTGCAAGTTTTTTAATGAACGTGGAAAATAGGATTTTTCGGCGGGGTAACAAAGTGATTTTGTCATAAAAGAAGTATAAAAAAGGTTGAGGCTAAGGCTGAGGTTGGGGCGCAAATGAGCTTCTGGCAAAACTTGCTGTTGTAATTAATCAGAACGCTGATAACTCAGAAGCCAATGATTAACGCTGCTTTAACCGTGATTGTCTGTCAGGATCAGTGTCATCCGTGTTCCGTTTTCCAATTTTACCTGGAATGTAAGAATAGATATGTTTCATTGTTGAGACAGATTCTTCCGAAACAGTTTGGCAATCTTTCAGGACATTTGAAATAACAAACAAAAGGCAACCCGGAAATCCGAATTGCCTTTTGGTATTGTATCGATTTACGTGCTTTTATTCTTTTTGTTTTTTGCTGTGCAAATAGTAGCTAAATCCCCATCGAATATCGAAATTGTCACTCGGAATGATTGAGCCATTCTGAGTGTAGTCGTCTGAGTTTTTAGTATCCCGGTATGCAAACCAAAGAAAGGTACTCAAATTAGGAGTTATATTCCATGCAACCTTTGGCCCGATAATAAAAGACGAATAACCATTATCCTGAGCAGCAAAATCACTGCCCAGCGTAAAGTTTAAACTCGTTTTTAATGAGATGCCTATTTTTTCCTGATTCATTATAAATGCTTCAATAGTTGGCCCGATAACGAATTCATCCAAAATTGGATTTGATTGAAATTCGTATTCTTTATATCCTCTGTAATAAATTTTGAGACCAGCGGATAAATTTCTCAGAACAAAGTAACTGGCAGACGTATTCAGTTCGAAAGTGGCGGTTTTATCACCTGATTCACTTTTCCCTTTTGTAAAATTTCCAAATCCACTCAATTCGGTTGAACCTTTGCGAGGTTGGGCAAATGAACTAAAAGACAGAGTGCAAAAAACAAGCAACAAGATAATTTGTGTTTTCATGGTAGTAATATTTATTGAATGATTAACTGTTGTTTATAACGCTCATTATTAATAGTAAAAGGGAGGGAATAGAATAACAAAATTTTTCATTTGGGTTGAATTTTGGGTTAATAACTTATGTTTTTTCTTTGAGTAGAATGCCTGGAATGGTAGAGTAAAGTCTATGTTCAGGAAGAATACTCCATTGAAAGGTACTATTCCCCCCCCCGAAATTATATGACAAATATCAGAGAGTGTTAAATAGCATGTTTTGAGATTGTTAAGTGTTAACTATTTAATGGAGTTGATAAGATTGATTTGTTTAGTTGATTTTGAGAGCTTTTGAATCGAGCATTAATTATACAGTCGTACCTGCTTGATATACAATTTTCTTTTTCCTTCAGGCGAATCAATTTTAAATTCGATATCCAGTCCGAAATCGTCAAACAAACAGTTACAGGAGTGCGGTACCTTACTGAAAAAGTGTTTTTTTATTTCCAGGCAGTAAGTTCCCAACTGGTACAATTCTTTATCGCTTAATACATTCTGACCCCGAAATTCCACTAAATTGGAGTGAGACAAATATTCAATGGTAAAGTCGCGCGAGTAATCCAGCGAGTAGGTGTATAAAATTACCTGGTCGTGCAGGACTCCCGGTTCCGGAAATACAATGCTGTTTTCGTTGAACTGCGCATTTACAATAAACCCGGGATTAATGTTGTACAGGTTTTTGGTAATGACCACACCGTTCGCATCCTCGTTGGGAAACGACCGGTGAACCAGAATTCCCATGGCCGCAGAACGCTGATCTATTTTATAATATTCCCGTTCTTCAAATGCCCGGAAGTTCCATAAACTTGCCCACACTTTCTTAATCGCGTTTTCAATGGTCTTGGTTTCGTCATCTTTCTTTGCCGAATAAGAATCGTACAACCCCGCACCCGAAAAACCTTCGAGGTCTTCGGCATTGGTTGAAGAGCGAAAACGATAAGCCTCAAAATCTTTAAAATTTGAAATTTTGTTTTTTACCATCTCAACCAGTTGTGGATCTATGGGAGCGTCAATGATTTTTTTACGGACTTCTTCCAGTTTTATCCTCCGGTATTCCTGGTTTGTTTTAAATGTTTCGTCAGAAAGCAACTGTTCAATAAATGGCTGAATCTGGTTATTTTTTACGTGCTGAACGTAATAGCAAAATGGCAGTGCAAAAGGATTTTCCGGAGTTGGAATTTCCGGATTTTCAATCTTGAGCATTTCAGCAAAATTGGCTGCTTTTCCTCCGATTAGCTTAACATTGGCAAAGCCGGCAGTCGTAAGATCAATCAAACCCTGAGTGTGTTCGTCTTTTTCGAGAACGACAGCAGTTTTTGGCTCTTTTTGATTCCAGAACAGCGTTGCCTCCTCCAATGTCGCCTGCCGAATGACAAACGAATCGGCCTGTACATGGAGATAAACCAGTTGTCCCATAAGTGAATCGAGCCGGGTATTAACCCAGCCGTCTCGCAAAGCCATGTTCGGAGTTTCGCGGTTATGACTAAGCACGTTTATGTGACTAAGTGGCGTTTGAAATTCAGTGGTGATGATGCCTGCAACCACCGAAACATCGTTGGGAATTCCGTTTAGTAAAATAATGTCATGTTTCCCGAGATAGGTTTCATTTAGATGATTGATTTCGACTTTTCGTAAATAACCATACCCTTCTGCAAGATTTAGAGCCTGGTAGTTCTGACCTTCGTATAACTCCTCCGAAGTGATTACCGGCAGATTACCACAGTTCTCCCATTCCTGATTATTCGGATACAGGTATAGTTTCCCTTCCATATACGATGTGGCGTAAATTTTTTCCATGACCTCTGTTATCTCAGAGCAACCCATCTTGTCGCCCGCATAAAAACGAAGCACGTATTTATTCAGCGCTTTGTAATAGTTGATCTCGCCCGGAAAAAGATACCGCTCGTTGGAGTCGGTGTATTGAGTCATGTTGAAATGATAATGTCCTTTGGAATAACCGAGAAATTGCTCGGCAAAGTAGTAGTGTATTTTATATCGTTTGCTGTTCATGTAATAAACCAGGTTCGAACGCTGATTGTAAATGAATTTTACTGACTCCACATCTCCCTGATTGGTAACAAAGGGGCTGCTGTGAAGAAGAGAATAGGCGTCGTAGTCGGGCAGGCCATTTAAGTAATTTAAGTCGTTACCTGATTTTGCCAGTAGTTTTACGTGAACAATGGTGTCTTTTCTGGGAAAAGCGATTTCGCGGCAGTAATACCCCTCTTTTGAGAAAACCAAGGTATCGGGAGAAGTGGCTTTCTTGTTGAAATTTTGCGGTTGCAGCAGAGTAATGTCCTTCCCGCTCGAAAATATTTTGAGCGTCTCGTTTTGGCTTTCGGAAGTTACCCTTAAAATATACACTCCGGTTTTTAATCGGGGAAGAAGGTAACTTCCAGCTTTGCCGATCTCACCCGAATGAAGAATTTGCTTTCCGTCAACTGTATAAATCTGAAGAGATACTTTTTCATCTTTTGGAGCAAAAAACATATTGTAGACAATCCGAAACTTTTGAGGTTGTTCCGTTAAATTGAAATCCCAGTTAAAAGCCCCGTTAATGTCGGAAGTTATGATTTGTGAAAGTTGTTTGTGGAGAACAGTTACGTTCCCGATAGGGTGTTCAGTTGCTAAATCGCTGGTCCTTCCATAATAGGAATATTGCGCTGCTGATGGCTTCGTCAGAAGGAAGGAAAAAACAGTTGCACACAAAAGACAAATCCAGCGAATTGTTGTCATGTTCGTTAGATGGATTTACAATGAAAAAGGTTGCGGAGCTTTTACAAAACCGCAAAAAAAAGGGCAACCAATCGGCTGCCCTTTATATCGTGATGACTTCTAATTAGTCTACAATTGCTTTGAACTTAGGATCGCTGAAATATTTAGCGAATTCCATATCCACTTTTGCTTCGGCTTTCAATTTAGGATTGATGTCGCAAGCAGCCTTCAAACTGTCGAATAACAAGCTTTCTTTTGCTGTGCGTGCGCCGATAACTGCTTTCAGGTATTCAGTCATCCAGCAATTTGGAATTTCACAAGCATCCAAATCTTTTATAGCACCGTTGTTGTCGCCTGCCAGAATTTTTGCCAAACCGGTGTTTGGATCCTGGAATTTGCTGAAGTAACGAACTGCGCGGTCGTATTCTGCTTTTTTAACGCTTACAATACCCAGGTTGTAGTTTACTTCTTCGCCGGCACCCGAAGCTGCGCCAAACATAGATTCAGCTTTGGCCACATCGCCTTCAACCAGTGCAATGGCGCCAACATTGTTTTTAACAACAGGCTCGCTGTCTTTCAGCTGTTCAGCTTTTTCGAAATAAGGTTTTGCATCGGCATATTTCATTTGTTTGGCCAATACGTAACCTACGTTGTTGGGACCTCTCCAGTCGTTTGGATAAACTTTTACAAACGATTCGAAGATTTCCAGTTGCTCGTTTAAGTCGGTAAACAAAGTAGCGGCATAAATCAACTCAGCAGGAGTTAACGAAGCTGGGTCAGCTTTTGCAGCAGCTTTTAATTCTTCGTCGGTTTTTCCGATCAGGTCAACCGAAGTAATCATTTTGGCACGACGCAGTTGCGGAAGAATGTCGGCAGCAACATCAGTGAATGTTTCACTCAGGTTACGGATTTCACGTTCACGAACTTCAGGATCGTTGTACATTGAAAGTACGCGAAGGATCAGTTCTTTATCCTGGATGTTTGATTTTTCCATCAGTTCTTTGAATCCTTCCCAGTCTTCCGGAGTATATTTTGTTTTCAACTCGACTGCAACACCGGCTTCTTTTAATTTTTTCGCCAGGAAAGCTGAAGAAGTATTTTTTCTTTCAGCAGCCAGATCAGTGTTCAAATCGATGCTTCCGTCGGGAGATGCATAAGCCGAAACTTCAACATCTTTCAGATCGATGCGTTCGTCTTCGTTGGCTTTTTTTGTGAAATCTTCCAATGCTTTTACTTCGCTTTTTTCCGTTTCTTCTCTTCTCAGGTTCGAGCGGTTGATGAGGTATTTGATGTCAGCCACCATCTCATCCGGAACAATTCTCTGGAAAGCGTCGATGTTCGGATCGTATTTGCCCGAAGTGTTGGCTTCGCGAACGATACCGATAATAGGTTTTGGAATACTCGCTACTCTTTCGCTGGTAGCAATTACACCATCGGCAATTTTGATCGGTGTAAAATCAACCGATTTCGCGCCTTGCGATGCAGTGATGTTCACATACAATTCTGATTTCGACATTGCTTTTGTAAACGCAACAGCGTCTTTGTACGATACGCTACCACCGTTGTAAGCAATAACCTTGTTGTTTGCCTGAACGCTTTCTCCCTGTACGGTAACCGGCTGGTATTCGGTTTCGCCACCTTCGTATTTCAGAACAGGAGTAGCGGTTAAAGTAACTTTTTTGTTGAAGTATTTGGCGGGGAAACGGCCGTTGATAGCCACATCAACTTCGCTGGCGTGAGATTCCAAAACCTCTGGAGTAACCTTGAAGTCAATCTGGTCGGCATTTTTTTTCATTTTATTGAGTCCTGAACAGCCCGACAAAACCACAGCAGTCGCAACGATCAGAACAGAAGGTTTAAAGTTGATCCTCTTCATAACAGATAATATTTCAGTGAATAAAAATTATTAGTAAGGCGACAAAATTAATAAGCTTTTTAGTATTTGGAACTCGCTAAAGTTTTTTTTCTCACAATATTATACGGTTAATTCCCGATTTATATTTATTGTCAAATACAGCTGATTTTAGCGCCTCATAATGCGCCGGATTCTTTACAAAATCGATGCCATTTGTGTCGATAATCAGCAGCGGAAACGAATTTATTTGTTTAAAAAAACTAAAATAGCCTTTAGCGATATTATCGAGGTAGGCAGGGGTGATGTGTTTTTCGTAATCGCGGCCGCGGTGCGCAATATTGCTCATCAGCCGATCGACATTGGCATGCAGGTAAACGTAGAGATCGGGTTTGGGCATCGATTCAAAAATGATGTCGAAAATCTGGCGAAACAGCCGGTATTCATCCGATTTAAGGGTGTTCTGCGCAAAAATGGCTGTTTTGGCGAAATAGTAATCGGCCACCATAAAAGAATGAAACAAATCGAGGTTCAGTACTTCATTTTTAATTTGAGTGTAGCGATCGGCTAAAAACGAGAGTTCAAGTGGAAACGAATAACGCTCCTGGTCCTCATAAAATTTGGGAAGAAACGGATTGTCAGCAAATTGTTCCAACACCAGTTTGGCGTTGTATTCCTCGGCAATCATTTTGGAGAGGGTAGTTTTTCCGGCACCGATATTTCCTTCTATAACAAGAAACTGCATCTGATTTGTACTCGTGATTTTCAAATAGCTCCTAAAATTAGAAGCTTTTTACGATTTGCTCTTTTTTTGTTGAAAACTACATGATTCTTTTTTGCTCTCTGATTCGGCGATCTTTGATACTTCCTGTAATGTAGGAGGCTACCAACCCAACGCTGATTGCGCCGAAAAGCAGCTCGATGCCAAACTCAGGGATCAGTTTCATTAGTCCAAATCCCAATACGAATCCGGCCACCAACCCGTAAAGGGCATGCAGGTAACTAAAGTGAAAAGGAGGATAAAATCCATGTTCGTTTTGGATGTGTTTTGAAAGACGACTAATCAGTCGGTCGTAGTTACGTCGTGCTTTTCCGGGTACTCCGATGGCCTCGTCAACAGACTCAACTGCTTCTTTAATGTTGATCTGTTCTTTCTGACAGTGCGGGCAGGTTTGTGAGAACTGTTCGACGCGCTCGATATTGCGTTTAAACTCCGCGATTCGAAAGAAGCGAATATCGCGGTCTTTTACATTCTCGAGTTTCGAATCAATTAATTTTATGATTTCAGATGACCAGGATTCCATGCCTTTAAATTTAGAGAGCGAAGTTAGGAAAAGGAATGGAAATTAGTTTAGAGTTCAGTGTTCAATGTTCAGAGTGGTATGCAGTCTCAGTTCTCAGTTCTCAGTTTCAGGTTGCAGTTTTAATGAGATAGCTCTAATTGATCGTTTGCAATTTTACACTTTAACAGTCATGTATTGTTGCGTTTCTTCCATTCAATCCCTGAATTCTTCAATCCTTCAGCCCATAAAAAACGCCCCACCAACAGGCAGAGCGTTTTAAATATGCTTTTTGAATCGGAATTCAACTATTCTTCACGACGCGGGCGGAAATCCCTGCGGTCGCCACCTCTGCGATCGTCTCTGCGATCACCTCCTCTGCGGTCGCCACCACGGAAATCGCGACGGTCGCCACCACGGCGGTCGCCACCACGATCACCGCGATCTTCTCTCGGAGGACGTTCCACATAGCCTTCCGGTTTTGGAAGAAGTACTTTACGTGAAAGTTTCAGCTTGCCGGTTTTTTCATCAACACCGATCAGTTTTACTTCCATCATCTCGCCTTCCTTGCAGAAGTCTTCAGCTTTTTCCACACGGTTCCAGTCCATTTCAGAAACGTGAAGCAACGCTTCTTTTCCTGGAAGGATTTCGATGAAAGCACCAAATGCAACAACTGATTTTACCTTTCCGGTATAAACTTCGCCAACTTCAGGAATAGCTGTGATGGCTTTGATTCTTGCTTTAGCTGCTTCAATGGGTTCAAGTCCTGCTCCCGAGATTTGTACTTTACCAACATCGCCAACTTCTTCAATAACGATAACAGTCTGGGTTTCTTCCTGGATAGCCTGAATCACTTTTCCACCAGGTCCGATCACCGCACCAATCATGTCTTTCGGTATCTGAACGGTTTCGATACGTGGTACATTTGGTTTGTAATCTTCGCGTGGTTCAGAAATAACTTCCATCATTTTGCCCAAAATGTGCAAACGTCCTTCTTTGGCTTGCTGTAATGCCTGCGCCAGTACTTCGTACGAAAGACCGTCCACTTTAATATCCATCTGCGTAGCAGTGATACCATCGGCAGAACCGGTTACTTTGAAGTCCATGTCACCCAGGTGGTCTTCGTCGCCAAGGATGTCAGAAAGAACCGCAAATTTATTGGAACCTTTATCTGTGATCAATCCCATTGCGATACCAGATACCGGTTTTTTCATTTTGATACCTGAATCCATCATGGCCATTGTGCCCGAGCAAACTGTTGCCATCGATGAAGAACCGTTTGACTCCAGGATATCGGTAACAATACGAACTACATATGGGAATTCATTTGGAACCATATTTTTCAACGCACGAAGTGCCAGGTTTCCGTGACCAATTTCACGGCGTCCCAGTCCGCGCGGAACTTTTGCTTCGCCAACACTGAAAGGAGGGAAGTTGTAGTGCAGCAGGAATTTTTCTTTTCCCTGAACGGTCACACCGTCAATGATTTTTTCATCCATTTTGGTACCCATGGTCACTGATGTCAGCGCCTGAGTTTCTCCACGGGTGAAAATAGAAGAACCGTGTGCTCCCGGCAGGTAGTCCACCTCTCCCCAGATTGGGCGGATTTCGTTGGTTTTTCTGCCATCCAGACGTTTACCTTCATCAAGGATCATGCGACGCATCGCTTCTTTTTCCACGTCGTGGTAGTATCTCTTGATCAGACTAACTTTTTTGTCCAGCTCTTCGTCTTCAGCATTTTCAGCTTTAAACTTTTCGATCCACTCATCGCGAAGGGCTTCGAAAGCTCCGTAACGTTCGCTTTTGTTAGTGATCTGCTGTGTTGCAATCGCATAACACTGTTCGTAAAGCTCAGCTTTTACACGGGTGCGAAGTTCCTCGTCGTTGTTTTCGTGGCAGTATTCACGTTTTACAACTCCCAGTTCAGCAGCAAGTTCTTCCTGAACTTTACAGTGCTTTTTAATTTCATCGTGAGCTACTTTGATGGCTTCGAGCATAACATCTTCTGTTACCTCTTTCATTTCGCCTTCCACCATCATGATGTTGTCGTGCGAAGCACCTACCATGATGTCAAGGTCAGCTTCTGCCAGTTGCGAGTAAGTCGGGTTAATGATGAATTCACCATTTACACGAATCACACGAACTTCAGAAATTGGAGTAGTAAATGGAACATCTGAAACAGAAATAGCGGCCGAAGCTGCTAAGCCTGCCAGCTGGTCTGGCATTTCATCTTTTCCAGCAGAAATTAATGAGATCATCACGGCAGTTTCTGCGTGATAGTCTTCCGGGAAAAGCGGACGAAGTGCACGGTCTACTAAACGTGCTACCAAAATTTCCTCATCACTCGGGCGCGATTCTCTTTTTAGAAATCCGCCGGGGAAACGGCCTGCAGCCGAAAATTTTTCGCGGTAATCAACTGATACCGGCATGAAATCAACATCTTCTTTGGCTTCTTTGGCTGATACAACCGTAGCCAGCAACATGGTGTCACCCATTCGAACCACTACCGAGCCATCAGCCTGCTTGGCTAACTTCCCGGTTTCAATGGTAATCGTCCTGCCGTCGGCAAATTCGATTGTTTTAACTGTTGCGTTTACCATAATTTTACAATAAATCTTTAAATTTTAAATTACAATGGGTGGTGAGGTTTTGCAATTTACAAAAAAGAAAGGCAACACCAATGCATTGCCTTTCATTATAATTTACTTACGTAAGTTCAATTCTTTGATAATCGCACGGTAGCGTTCGATATCTTTTTTGATCAGGTAGTCAAGCAAGCTTCTGCGCTTTCCTACTAATTTAATCAATGCACGACGAGTGCTGTGGTCTTTTTTGTTTTTTTTCAGGTGTTCAGTAAGGTGATTGATCCGGTAAGAGAACAATGCAATCTGACCTTCTGCACTTCCTGTGTCTTTAGCGTCTTTGCCATGCTGGGCAAAAAACTCTTGTTTTTTTTCGCTTGTTAAATACATGTTTTTAAAAGAACTATTTGTTATACAATGTTTAAGTCGCAGCATCGCAGTCAATAACAACGACTTAAAATTATTTCGGCGCAAAAGTAGGTAAAAAGTTTTTGATTTACAAACAGATAATTGTGCGATTATATTGGGTTTTTGCATTAGCAGGAAAAAGGTCTGTTGTTGGCAATGAAAAACAGATTGGAGTTATTGTTAGTGATTGAAAGCGAGGATATTCACCGAAATATGTTAATAAGTACATGTGTAAATGTTCTTTTTTATCGGACGAAGTTAGTAGTATTGTAATACCCTTATTTTTTATCATTAATTGGAGTTAGGGGTGGCTGGTGAGCTGCCCTTTTTTCCCTCGAAACATCTTCCATTTTTATTTCACTGAATCTTTCTGATAATTTATTTGAAGGCTTAACCCAAGCTTTGATTTCTGCGTTTTATTGATTTGAAAATTAAACTTTTGGATGTATTTGTTGTCCAATCGTCAGATTAATCGCTATGAAACAAAACACATTGCTGTCAAGATTTACTTCGTGGTTGGTATCGCCCGCGGTTTTTGGAAGTATCTCCAAAAATTTTCCGGGAGAATGGCGCCTTTATGAATATTACGTTGATGAAAAAGAGGGGCTCCTTCATTTTCTGCCGGAAGATTTGAAATGCGAAAATCAAATGATGCAGCTGATTTTTTCTGAAGACAATTTTGTGGTCAAAGCTCAACTCCCTGTATCGTTGATTCAGAATTTAAAAAGCGGGGCATGGAGCGTGGCCAAAAATTTCATCACCTTTGTCGATTCTGCAAACTTTCGCAACAATATCGAATTTCAGTTTGCCTTCGAAAAAGGAAATCTCAAACTTCTAAAAAAGGACGAAAGAGGAATGATTGAGTTCTTTGGATTCTTTAAACCGATTGACGGGAGTCAGCAATCAATCAAAAATTCTTAACGGGATTTACTTTTATATAATTCGAGAGCAGCAGGGAAAGGTTGAAGCGCCCGTTCGAAAATCCCCAGAGAATAGGCAATTGTCAATCCGTAATTGGTGATAGGGACTCCAGCCTGACGTGCTTTCATAATGCGACTCAGCATTTCTCTTCTGTTCCACATGCACGCCCCGCAATGAATAATCAGTTTGTATTCTCCGACGTTTTTCGGGAAATCGTGTCCGCGCATATTGTCGATTTGCAGTTTCCCTCCCACGCACTGTGTCAGCCAGCGGGGAATTTTTACGGTGCCAATATCTTCTCCAATCGGATGATGCGAGCAGGCCTCGGCAATCAACACTTTATCTCCTGTTTTTAACTGGTCGATGGCCATGGCGCCTTTAACCATTTCGGTGAGGTCGCCCTGAAAACGCGCAAAAAGAATGGAAAACGAAGTCAGCGGTATTTCCGGCGGAGTGTCGGCAGCCACTTTTAAAAAGGCCTGAGAATCGGTTACTACCAGCTTGGGTGGTTTGTTGAAGCGGGATAAGGCTTCCCGAAGTTCCCGCTCTTTTACCACCACCGAAAAACAATCGTTGTCGAGCAAATCGCGAATACTCTGTACCTGCGGAAGAATCAGCCTTCCTTTGGGAGCTTCTTTGTCGATCGGTACCACCAGTACTGCAGCTTCACCCGGTCCTACCAGGTCGGCCAGAATACTTGGGCGGTTGATATAATCGTCGGGAGCCGAGCGTAAAAGCTTTTGCCTTAATTCTGGAATGCCGGCACCGGTTGCAACCGAAGTCTGTACATAGTTGACTTTTACCGAATCAAAATCTGCGGTTAACGATAAATTCTCGGTATGCAGGTCGCATTTATTGAAAACAATGATAAAGGGAATGTCGCGGTCTTTCAGCTCGTCCATGAGTTTTTGTTCGTATTCGCCAAAATCCCCGAAGTTGGTGACGATCAGTCCCAAGTCGGTGCGGTCGAAAACTGCCAGTGTTTTGGCAATTCGTTTTTTGCCCAGGTCGCCTACGTCGTCAATTCCCGCTGTGTCGATAAATAGCACCGGGCCCAGCGGAAGCAATTCCATTGGTTTTTCTACCGGATCGGTGGTGGTGCCGGCTACGTCTGAAACAATGGAAACATCCTGATTCGTGAGAGCATTTAATATGCTGGACTTACCCGCATTTCTTCTTCCAAAAATACCAATGTGTAAACGGAATGTTTTTGGTGCCCTCATTTTGTCTGTTGCTTTTATTTAATGATTCACTTGAATAGGCTGCAAAATTAGCCAAAAAAAGGGTGCTTTGGGCACCCTTCTGAATTATAAGCCGTAGATGGTTATTTCTTTTCTCCGCAACAGCTTTTCTTTGCTGTTGATTCCGATTTTTGTGCACCACAGGTTTTCCCCGAAGCTGCACAACTTTTCTTTTGTGTCTCAGTACACCCGGTTGCTTTCTTGGTTTCTTTAGCTTGAGTTTTTTGCTTCTCCGTTTTCTTTTTGTCTTTTTCTTCTTCCTGAGCCGCAATATTGTTGTTGTCGTTAGCCTCTATGGTAACAGTATTCTTTTTTACAGAAGCCATTTTTGCAGAAGTGTTGGCAAACGATACACCGTAAGCAACAACCAGAGCCAGAATTAATAAAGTTTTCTTCATTGTGAATTTAATTAAAGGTTAATGATCTTTGAAAATTACATTTGTTCGTAATGCGTGATTTATCTGTTTTTTCTGCTTGGAAATATAGCATTTTTCGCTGAAAATAAATGATTGGTCATTGCGCTACATAAAAAAACCACCTGCCAGATAGACAGATGGTCTTTCGATATAAGGAAAAATTCTGTAGTTATTTCTTTTCTCCGTCGCAAGATTTGCTGCAGTCCGATTTTTTAGCTGCACAACCTTCCGATTTAGCTTCTGATTTTCCTGCACAACCTTCTGATTTTGCTTCTGATTTTCCAGCGCATCCTTCCGATTTAGCCGCAGCTTTCGTTTCTGATTTTGCTTCTGATTTTGTAGCTTTTTTCTCTTTTTCTTTTTCAACGTTGTCTTTTACTTCAACGGTAACTGTTACATTGTCGTTCTGTGTAACAACAGGCGCTGAAGTCATCGCCATCGATAAACCGTATACGGCTACAAATGCAAGAGCAAATAATACTTTTTTCATGATCATTAATTTTTAAGTTATAAAATAAAATTCTCTTTTATTCTAATTTAGACTCAATATTAACAATATTCAGATAAAAATCCAAGTGAATATTAAGATATTTTTATATTAAATTAGGTCGAGCGTGTTTTGGGCTGAAATTCAGCATGTTGCAATTTGTTAACGAGCTGTTAATGTCAGTTGCTCAGTTAGTTGCCAAGTTTACAGACAGCCTCGGGACTGATAAGTTCTTCAAATTCCTTTTCTGTTAAATACCCCAAATCAGTGGCTGCTGCTTTCACTGTTATTTCCTTCTCTTTGATAAATTGGGCAATTTTACTGGCTTTTTCATAGCCGATTGCCGGCACAAGTGCTGTGATCGTAGCTGTAGAATTTTCGATATTTCTTTTGCAGATCAAACGGTTTACAGTAATGCCCGAAACACACTTTTGGGTGAAAATCAATGCAGCATTCGACAATAAATCCAACGAATTCAGCAATGTATCTGCGATTAAGGGCATGAACTGATTTAACTCCAGATTGCCGGAACTGCTGGCTTGTGCAATTATCTGGTCATTCCCCATAACTTTTATCGCGGCTTGAGCCACTGCCTCCGGAATAACAGGATTGACTTTTCCGGGCATGATGGAAGACCCCGCCTGCAGTGCAGGAAGATTTATTTCACCTAATCCAGCATGTGGGCCGCTGGCAAGCAGACGCAGATCGTTACTTATTTTTAAGAGATTGGTGGCACAAGCTTTCAAAATGCCCGATACTTCTACAAAAACATCGGTGTTCTGCGTTCCATCAATCAGGTTTTCGCTGCGTGCAAGTCCGGTATTGGTATTTTCGCGTAGTTTATCGGTTACCCTGAAAATAAACTGTCGGGGTGCTCCCAGACCGGTACCAATTGCCGTTCCTCCCAGGTTAATCACCCGCAAACGCTCTTCGCATTTGTAAATTCGCCAGCGGTCGCGGTTAAATGCTTCCGCGTAAGCGCTCATTTCCCTGCCTAAAGTGGTAAGCACCGCATCCTGCATTTGTGTGCGCCCGATTTTAACCACATCGGCAAATTCCTTTTCCTTTTGTTGAAAAGCTTCCTGCAAAGCCAAAATGTTTTGCTCCAGAATACGAAGCAGACGAATTGCAGCTATTTTTAGGGCTGTTGGATAAGTGTCGTTGGTACTTTGGTGGAGGTTAATATCGTCGAGAGGAGAGATGGCTTCGTAATCGCCAGGGATTTTGTCCATGATCTGCAGGGCCCGGTTGGCGATCACTTCATTCACGTTCATATTGGTCGAAGTTCCTGCACCTCCCTGCAAGGCATCTACCAAAATATGTTCGTTTAACAATCCTGCAGACAATTCGGCGCAGGCCTTTTCAATGGCATCGGCTTTGGCTTCATCTTTCCAATAACCTAATTGATGATTAATCTGCGCACAGGCCAGTTTTACTTCGCCGTAAGCTTTTATCAGTTCAGCGTGAACCGGTCTTCCTGAGAGCGGGAAATTCTCCATCGCCCTGGCGGTGTGGATGCCCCTCAGAGCATCGGCAGGAATTTGTTTGGTGCCAAGCAGATCGTATTCCTTCCTTGTCTGTACCATGATTTTCTTGATTTTGGATTACATGAGTTTGTTGTTATGAACTCTTTTAAATTGGAGACTATTAGCGCCAAAATTAATAAGCAAACCAATTTTCATCTGATAAGCTTCCAGATAATTCATGGCTTGATTCAAATGAGAGTCATCCAATTCGCTTCTGGCTTTTATTTCAACCATTATTTTATTTTCAACAAAAAAAATCAACCCGTCTTGTGCCTATTTCCAAATCACGATAAAAAACAGGCGTTACTTTTTCTCTTTCGAAATTTATATTCTGATGATCGAATTCGATGGCCAAAGCTCTTTGGTAAATTACTTCCTGAAAGCCATTTCCAAGAGCCCGGTGAACTTGCATGGCACAACCTATTATTTTATGGGTAAGTTCTTCGTGTTCCATATTTTGCCTGATTTCCCATAAAGTTAGAATTAATCAGGCAATCAGGAAAGTCCTTGAAATCAGGGTTCAGACTTTTGTTAGCAATAAACATCGTCTCTGCCTGATTCTACCCGTTTCACCAGTTTTTCAGCACGCTGGCGAGCCACACCCGACATGTTTTCAATGGTTTGCTGAATAAGCTGATTTCCTGCTTCAACCGTTTCGGGAGATCCAAAATTCTGCAGGTATTCTTTGAACGAACTTAAAGCATTTGGCCCGCAATGCAGCTTAATATCTCCCGGTTTGGCCAGGTCCATAAAATCCTGCCCGGTGCGTCCAAGCCGGTAACAAGCGGTGCAGAACGATGGAATGTAACCCATTGCAGCGACATCGCGGATCACCTCGTCAAGCGAGCGGTGATCGCCTAAACTGAATTGTCCGGAAATATCGTCTTCCTCCTCGTATCCGCCCGGATTGGTTTTACTTCCCGCAGAAATCTGGCTAACACCCATGGCAAAGGTTTCGCGGCGCATTTTGGCCGTTTCGCGTGTCGACATGATGATTCCGGTGTAAGGCACTGCCAGGCGAAGAATGGCAACGATTTTTTTGAAATCGGCATCCGAAACCGGATAAGGAGGATTGGACGCCATATCGCTGTTGGTTGCTGGTTCCATCCGTGGCACACTGATCGTGTGTGGCCCGACTCCAAATTTATCTTCCAGTTCGTTGATGTGCTGAATCATCGCCAGAATTTCAAAACGGTAATCAAAAAGCCCGAATAAAACACCAATTCCCACATCGTCGATACCTGCTTCCATGGCACGGTGCAAAGCCCAAACCCGCCAGTTGTAGTCTTTCTTTTTTCCGCCTTTGTGCACTTTGGCGTAAGTTTCGCGGTGGTAAGTTTCCTGGAAAATCTGATAAGTTCCGATCCCGGTATTTTTAAGCGCCTTGAACTCATCCACAGTTAGTGGTGCCACATTTACGTTTACACGCCGAATCTCGCCATGTTCCGATTTTACACTGTAGATGGTTTTTACGGAATCGAGTACATATTGCAAACCTTCTTTGGGATACGATTCTCCGGCAACAAGCAGAACTCGTTTGTGTCCCTGTTTGATCAGTACTTCCACCTCGCGGGCAATGTGCTCCTGTGACAAGGCATGTCGATTGATCCCTTTATTTGAAGCACGGAATGCACAATACAAACATTCGTTGGCACAAAGATTTGAAATGTAAAGCGGGGCAAACATAACAAGTCGTTTCCCGTAAATGGTATCTTTTACTTTGTTGGCGGTATTGTAAAGTTCTTCCAGCATTTCCGGCTCCTGAATGCAGGTGAGAACGGCCACTTCGTCGAGTGTAAGGCCCTTCATCTCATTTGCGCGGGCCAGAACTTCTCGTATTCTGGATACATCCGGATTCTGGTTGTTTTCCAGTGCATCCCAAACTTTTTGTTCGTTGATAAAATCGGCAGGTACGTTATACATAGCGGTTAAATTTTTTTAGTGGATGTTATTGTTTGGCAAGTCCCGATTTCACCGAAACACCCGGAATACTTCCCAGTTTTCCGGTTAAGCGGCCCAGCTCGTCGGTAGTGGCATCAATCACAAGTGTAATCACCGAAGCATTTTCTTTTACTTTCGGCAAGCCCGTGCGTGCGAGAATCAACTCTGAGAAATCGCTTAATACTGCATTGACCTGAGTCGCACATTTTTCACGGTCGTCAATGATAATGCCAACAAAACCCAAACGTTTCATTTTATTGAATACTTAGAATTTAGAACTGAGTCATCAGACTAAAACGGATTAAACAAATAAATACTGCGGGAATAATAAGGAAAGCAGATCAATCAATAATAGCTAAAGATCAATCGATTTATGGTTTCCCTAAAGTCAGCCGCAGCCTTCCCGCAGGAATTCGAAGCAAAAGTAAACTTAATTTCAATAGATTACCATGAGAAAAGTCTGAATCGGCATTTCCAGGGCAAACTTAATTTCAGCTTAGCAAAACGACTAAAAATACTATTTTTGCAGGCACAAATTTACGAGCATTGGATAGAGAAGAGATCATACGCTTATTGAAAGTAAAAGGAACAGAACGCACCGAGCTTCTGCAACGTGCCCGCGAAGTAAAGATCCGTGAAGTAGGCAACAAGGTTTACTTTCGGGGTTTGATCGAATTCTCGAATGTGTGTTCGAAAGATTGTTTGTACTGCGGCATTCGGAAAGGCAACGAAAAAGTGTTGCGCTACGATGCCAAAGACGAAGAAATCTTGGATGCCTGTCGGTTTGCGTGGGAGAACCGTTTTGGTTCGGTGGTGTTGCAATCGGGCGAATTGTCGTCGCCTGCTTTTGTGAAACGCGTGGACGATCTGCTGAAAAAGATCAAGCAAGTTTCGAACAACGAACTGGGAATTACCCTGAGTTGCGGGGAACAGTCGCTGGAAACTTACCGCCGCTGGTTCGAAAGCGGTGCACATCGGTATTTGCTACGGATCGAATCATCAACCCAGGAATTGTACTACAAGATCCATCCCGAAAACGATCATCATTTATTTGAAAAGAGACTGGAAGCATTGGCTGCTCTCAAAGAGGCCGGTTACCAGGTGGGAACGGGTGTCATGATCGGACTGCCGTTTCAAACCTACGAACACCTGGCCGACGATCTGCTGTTTTTCAAAAAACTCGACATCGATATGTGCGGAATGGGGCCTTACATCGAACATGCCGACACTCCGCTTTACGAACACCGGCACGTGCTGATGAGCAAACAGGAACGTTTTGACCTGGCACTGAACATGGTGGCGGTTCTGCGTTTGCTGATGCCCGATATCAATATTGCGGCAGCTACGGCTTTGCAGGCCATCGATCCGGCAGGGCGTGAAAAAGCGTTGGCAGTGGGGGCCAATGTGATCATGCCCAACCTTACTCCCTGCGAATACCGCGAGGAATACCAACTGTACGAGAACAAACCTTGCCTTGACGAAGATGCCGAGCTTTGCCGGAACTGCCTCGAAGCGCGTATCAGTTTAGCCGGTGCCGAAATTGGTTACAGCGAGTGGGGCGATTCCAAACATTTTCATCAGCGGAATAAAACAAACTGATTCTGAGGAATCACCAACAGAAATGAAAGTTAAAATGTATACTCCTGTCCGGGATTTGTTTTTGATTTTTAATGCAGGATATCCAATGTAGAATTCTCAATATCCAATTTCCTGCATTTTGTTGGATATTTTACATTCAAAATTGAGAATTGGATATTTTTTAACATTGACTTTCAGAAAAATATTAAAGCGGATAGACACTTAACTATCAGCAAAAACATCGCTTGCTGTTTGTTTTTTTTGATGCCTAAAAAGGTATCCTGTAATTACTGTTTTGCGGTCTTTGCGTTTTCTTATTTGCTTTGCGTGAACCTTTTTATGAGTCAGGATGAGTTGCAGTTTAATCTGTGACCGTGATGTGAAAACAGCGTTCGTTACGTTCGGTAACCACCACGCAGCGGCCTTCTTTCCGCAATTCGCCAATGGCTTCGGAAAGTAATTTGCTGGCGCGGCCATCGGTCACTTCGGCTTCGTTCCAAAACAGCGTTCGCTTCATCACCGTGAAATACGGAATATCGAAAGTTGTGGCATACAAATGCGAGGTATTGGGAGAAGCGTTTCCGTTGCTGCGGCTTAGCTTTTTCTGGTTTTCGGTGGTGCGCAGCAGCGAACTTATCTGGTAATAATAGTGTGGCAGATCGTGCTCGTCCAGTTTTTGCGAGAACCGCTTGCCCAGTTCTTCCAGGAAATTTTTGGCAGAAGGTGTGAGGTAGGGATGCGAATGCGTAAGCGGACAAATGCGGTAATAGCCGTTGTCGGAAATGTGTTCCAGTTTCCCGGTTTTCAATAACTCAGGAACACCGATTTCTAGTTGCTCGTTGGTTTTGAAAGGTGCGATCCCGTTCTTTTGGGCGTATTTCAGGTGTTTTAAATTCAGGTCTGTGTACCAGTCCACTTTTACCGTGCCGATGGGAGCCGGGTGAAGCATCGCGTTTACCTTCTTCTTGGCCGGAAAATAAAGAACAAGCCCCGCAAGTGCAATTACTGCCAGCACGATTAAGCGAATCTTGTATTTCTTTTTGAGTCGGCGTTTTTTACGTTTCGTGCGTTTTTCTGCTGTCAATGTTGTCCTGTTTTTCTGAGGTGGAAAATTATACCATTTTCCTGATTATTCAATTAAAAAGTATGATTCGATACAAATGTTTTCCTGCCGGAGGCCTTCATCTTTGCCTTGACGCAAAGACGAAGCAGAAAAGTCAAGGCTGATTTTTATCTTCACCCATTATCTTCATCCTGACTAAGTTCGGACGGGTGATCTCCTCGGTTCCTCGGAGCTTCCCGCTCTCTCTAAGTCAGTATTTCGATTCCGGGATCGATAAAAATAGGCCATCCGTTTTTTGATTGCCTCTGGTTGCAAATCCTGAACTTGTTCGATGATTCAAAAAAAGTCAAAAGAATACGTGCTAAGCCTGCTCCTTCGTTCGAAAATGCTGTAGAACGGAATGATTATTAAATGATCTTATTTCGACAGGCGATTGTAATGGTCGATGGCCACAAAATAATTGGGGTCTTCCAGCACATTTACATCGCAGATCTTTTCGGCTTTTTTCACCAGTTTGATGCAGTCCTTGCTCAGGTGGCGCAGGTGAATGTTTTTCCCCACTTTCTGGTAGCGCTCGGCCAGCTTGTTGATGGCTTCAATGGCCGACTGGTCCATGATGCGCGATTCCTTGAAATCAACAATCACTTCATCCGGATCGTTTTGAACATCGAACTTGGTTTGAAAAAGGGTCGTCGATCCAAAAAACAGGGGGCCAAAAATCTCGTAGTGTTTGATTCCGTGTTCATCGACGCTTTTGCGTGCCCGGATGCGCTTGGCATTTTCCCACGAGAAAACAAGCGCCGAAACAATTACGCCCGATAAAACCGCCACCGCGAGGTCGAAAACAACGGTCAATCCGGTCACCAGCACAATCACAATTAAATCAGACACCGGGATTTTATTGATGATCTTAAAGGTGCTCCAAGCGAAGGTGCCGATCACCACCATAAACATTACACCCACCAGGGCAGCAATCGGTATCATTTCAATATACCCCGACGCAAAAAGAATGAACATCAGCAGCATAATGGCCGCAACAATTCCGGAGAGACGACCGCGCCCGCCCGATTTTATGTTGATGATGCTTTGCCCGATCATGGCACAACCACCCATTCCTCCAAAAAATCCGTTGATGATGTTGGCGGTTCCCTGTGCCACGCACTCGCGGTTGCCGCTGCCGCGTGTTTCGGTGAGTTCGTCGACCAGGTTCAGCGTCATCAGCGATTCAATTAAACCCACGCCTGCCAGGATCAGCGAGTAAGGTAAAATCAGTTTCAGGGTTTCGAGGCTAAAGGGAATCAGGGGGACATTAAACGTGGGTAGCCCGGCTTTGATGCCTTCGCCGCCGCCCGACTGGATAAAGGATTTTACGGTTTCGGTTTCGATGTTTCCAAAAATAACAAGGGCCGAAACCACCAGTATACCCGCCAGCGCGGCCGGTATGGCTTTGCTGATTTTGGGCAGCACAATCATAATCGCCATGGTGAGCGCCACCAGCCCGAGCATGGTGAAAAGGGGCGCGCCGCTGAGCCACTCGCTGCCCGCTTTGAACATGTTCAGCTGCGAAAGAAAGATCACAATGGCGAGACCGTTTACAAAGCCCATCATGACCGAATGCGGTACCAGGCGAATAAACTTTCCGAGCTTGAAAATGCCAAAAAGGTTTTGGATAATCCCGGTCAGGATAAGGGTGGCAAACAGGTATTGCAGGCCCTGCATTTCGCCCATGGTATTTCCTTTTTGCACCAGGCTTACCATCACCACCGCCATGGCCCCGGTAGCGCCCGAAATCATTCCCGGTCGGCCGCCAATGAGCGAGGTAACCAGCCCCATCATAAAAGCGCCGTACAAGCCAACAATGGGAGAGACTCCGGCTACAAAAGCAAAAGCCACAGCCTCGGGCACCAAGGCCAGCGAAACGGTTAATCCCGAAAGCAGATCGTCTTTAATACTGCCTTGTTTTTTATCGATAAACTGAAATTGAAACTTCATGGTGATTGTTTTGTGGAACGTTTTTTCTTTGTCTGAAAATGGTTTGCTTGCAAGCGATGTGTTTGACCGTTCCCTGAATAATTTTAAAATGTTGCCGTAAGATCAGCGCGCGAAAATAGTTCTTAATCTGAAAGATACGTGACGTTGTGTCCTTTTTGTCAGATTGTTAATGTTGAGGTAAACTGCTGGTGTGTCTGTAAAAGTTAACGGAACGAAATATCTTTTCGAAGCACTAAGGCTCTAATTGTCGTTCAACTCTTTCGAAATGATAATTGGGGAACAATTTGTTGATATCAGGGAATATACACCGAATCAACTTTTGTAGAATGTCGGATAGGATTCTGTTGCAGTATTTTATTCGCCTCTTAGTGTCAAATTATTCATTAATTGGATGACCACAATGCGGGCAAGCTTTTTCTTGAGAAACATGCTTTCGTTTTTCAATTTTTCCCATAAATCCTGCACTGATTAATCCTGTTGGCAGTGCAATAATACCTATTCCAAGTAAGGCGATTATTCCGCTTATGCATTTTCCCAAACCGGTGACCGGATAAACATCGCCATAGCCAACCGTCGTCAGTGTTGCAATGGCCCACCAAAAGGAAGCCATTATATTGGGGAATTGTTCAGGTTGTTTTTCTCCTTCAACATAGTACATTGTGAACGACGCAATCAGAAGAATTAGGAAGGTTACAAATCCTGTGACCGCTAATTCTGACTTCTTTTCCTTTACAACAGTCCAGATTAAGTTCAAGGAATCATTATATCTGTTGACTTTCAGTATTCTGAGAAATCGTGTTAAGCGTAACGCCCGTAAAAATCTCAAATCCATTTTTATAAGCATTGGCAAATAGAACGGTAGAATGGCCAACAGGTCGATTAAGCCATAGCCCGAAAAAATAAATTTAAATGCTGATTTTGTCCTGGTCTTGGCTGGGTGAGTTAAATCGGAAACATACAAACGCAGCACGTATTCAATGGTGAATACAACAATTGAAAATACATTGAACCCTCTAAGTAAGCGGCGATATTCATTGTTGATCTCGGGGATTGACTCGAGAATTATTGAAATCACACTGAGGATAATCAGTGACATTATAAAATAGTCGAAGTATTTATTCATTCGATTGCCATGTGATCCTTTTTCTACCAGTCGATATATTCTGGTTTTAATGAAATTGTTTTTAAAAGTCATTGAGTCGTGTAATTCAAGAGTTTTCATAAATCCGGGATTCTAATTTTAGTCTTTTAAAATTAACATAAATATGAATCAGAAGACTTCATCTTTGATCAAAACACTTGTCTTAAAAAAAAAAGCCGTTCCTCAACAAAGAAGAACGGCTCTTTCAGGCAGCGTGAGAAAATGCTTATTCCACGGCCGATATTTTTACTGCCCACGCCAGGTCGCACGGCAGGTTGGTTCTTAAAATCGCAGGAATGTACACTTTCACCCCGTTAGTTGTGTTTTCCCATTTCAGTGTTCCGCCGGCACCGAGCATGCTAAGTTTGGCACCTTTGGCAGCTTTTATTCCTTTAACGGTAAACGATGCGGGCAATCCTGCACCGTCTTCCTGTTCGAGGTAAAGTGCATAAACGGCTTTGCTGTCTTTTTGCTGAGTAAGACAAATATTGTCGCTTTTGTAGGGGGCAATCGCACGGGTTGAGTAAATCGCTTCTCCGTTTACATCAATCCATTTGCCCATGGCATCCAGCAGTTTATAGGCATCTTCGGGCCAGGTTCCGTCGGGTGCCGGGCCAATGTTGTACAGAAGATTTCCACCTTTGGCTACAATGTCTATCAGCATATGAATCGCCTGTTTCGGGCTCATGTACTGCGGATTGGGAACCCACGCCCAGCCGCCGCCTGCAATAATGCACGATTCCCACGGATAAGGAAGCTGTGTTTCGGGCACTTTGTTTTCAGGGGTCAGGTAGTTTTGGTTGGGGCCTTTCACGGCACGGTCAACCACAATAAGTCCGGGTTGCTTTTCGCGTGCTTTGGCAGCCAGTTCGTCCATGCGGATGTCCTGGTTTACTTCCCTTGTTTTTGGAAATCCAGATCCCGGATTTTGGGCAATACGTTCGTAATAGCGGGTCATTTCTTCCTCCGATTTCTGGGCAACCCAGCCACCATCGAGCCACAGAATATCAATTTTCCCATAGTCGGTCAGCAGCTCCATGATTTGGTTTTGCGTGAATTCCACAAACTTTTCCCATTTCTCCGGATGTTCGGCCGGATCATAATTTACATTTCGGTCGAGTGGCGGGAATTTCGGATCCCAGTAGTACGGACTGTGCCAGTCGGGTTTTGAGAAGTAAGCTCCTGCCCACAAACCTTCGGCACGAAAAGCATCAAAAACCTCTTTGGCAACATTTGCCTTTGGATTTACACTAAAGGGGCATTCTTTGTCGGTAATTTTATAGTCGGTGTATTTTGAGTCGAACATACAAAAACCGTCGTGATGTTTGGTGGTGAAAACCACGTATTTCATTCCTGCGTTTTTGGCTGCTTCCGCCCATTTCCCGGGGTCAAAATTTACAGGATTAAACGACAGTTTCAGGTTTTCGTATTCCTTTTTGTACGTGAAATAATCGTCGGGATTACTTCCTTTTTTGCGTTCGCACCAGCCGTAATCTTCGGGGCAAATCGACCACGATTCAACAATTCCCCACTGGCTGTATGCTCCCCAGTGCATCAATAATCCGAATTTCAGGTCTTGCCAGTCTTCGAGTTTTTGCAACACCTTTTCGTCGGTAGGCCATACATAATCGGTTATTTCGTGCTCCATTTGCGCCTGTGCAAAAAATGCAAACAGGAGGGGAATAATAAAAGTTAGTTTTTTCATGAACGGTATTTTTATAAGTTTCTGATTTTTACGTTAGACTGAGAACTTCGACAGTTACACAAGTTGTCCTACAATTCTTCTTCCGTGTAGTTCGTCTGCACCTGTAATCCGGCTAATCTCTTCCACATTTGAATCCAGTACTTTTCCGGCTACCAGGATAATGATTTGATCTTCGGCTTCCTTAATCATTTTGCGTATCATTTCTTGCCCTTCCACGGCCGTGGCTTTTCCACCTGAGGTAAGGATACGTTTTATTCCGGGGATGGTTTTTAAAACACGCACACCTTCTACCGGATCCTCCAGTTCGTCGATGGCTTTATGAAAGGTTACAGGCAAGGGCTGTGCGTATTCCGCCAGGATACGGGTGTTTTTCTCATCAATTTTGTTGTCGGGAGTCAGCAGTCCAAATACTACCCCGGCAGCACCGGCTTCTTTTGCCTGGTCGATGGCGATTTTCATTTTTTCGATTTCATCTTCTGTGTGAACAAAATTTCCCGCGCGGGGGCGTGCCATCACCATCACCGGAATTTGCAATCCGGAGCAAGCTTTTTGCATCAACGCGAACGAGGGGGTAAGTCCGTCGTTTGCCAAATCGGAACACAACTCAATGCGATTGGCTCCTCTTTCTTCGGCCAGTTTGGCTTCCTCGAACGACTCAACACACGCTTCCTTTATCATAAAACATTTGAATTTTGGTACTGGCTCAAATATAAATATTTAGCTGCTTGCTTTTTTTACTTTCCGGAATAATCGAAAAATTTTAAAAAGTCTTTGGGGTTTTAACGCTGGATTGTTCGGGCAAAAATCTTAATTATTTGTTTCTTTGTCTTCAAAATCGATTCAACTTGAAATACAATCTGCTTACCATATTAGGACCAACAGCCACCGGGAAAACAGGATTGGCTGCACATGTCGCTGCCCGCCTTAACGGAGAAATAATCTCGGCGGATTCGCGCCAGGTGTATCGGGGAATGGACCTTGGAACCGGAAAAGATTTGGCCGATTATTTTGTGAACGGAGTGGAAGTTCCTTCGCATTTGGTAGATATCGAAAACGCTGGAGTGCATTACAATGTATATCGTTTTCAAACTGATTTTATTCGTGTTTTTAATGAAATTCAGGAACGTTCGAAGTTTCCGGTTTTGTGTGGTGGAAGTGGTTTGTATTTGGAAGCTGTTTTGAAAAATTACCGACTGATTGAAGTACCGCCGAACAAAGAACTTCGAAAAGAGCTGGAAGGTAAATCACTGGCCGAGCTTACCGAAATCCTGAAAAGTATGAAAAACCGGCTTCACAACGATACCGATGTGGAAACCGATCGGCGCGCTATCCGGGCCATTGAAATAGAAAAGTACTATTCGGAGCATCCGCAGGAAGCGTCGGAAATGCCCGAAATCAACAGCCTGAACGTAGGGATCGATTTCGACCGGGAGATGCGGCGCGACCGAATTACTTTGCGGTTGAAACAGCGATTGGAAGAAGGAATGCTCGATGAAGTGCAAAAACTGCTAGATTCGGGCCTGACTCCTGACCAACTCATATATTACGGCTTAGAGTACAAATTTCTGACGCTTCACCTGATTGGAGAATTGAGCTACGATGAAATGTTTCGCCAATTGGAAATCGCCATCCACCAGTTTGCCAAACGCCAGATGACCTGGTTTCGCGGCATGGAAAAACGCGGCACCAAAATTCACTGGATAAACGGACACCTGCCCATGGAAGAGAAAGTGGCGGAAGTGATACGCTTGTTAAACCATTAACGTGGCACCCAAACCAAACGGGCTTTAATCAATTCGGCGCCGTCGTTTTGACGAACGACGCTGCACAGATGGTTGTTTTCGTCTAAAATTTGCTTTTTCACCGACAGAAAATCTCCCGGAATACCTTCTTTTGCAAAATTGATCTCAAACTCAATCAACCGGTTTCGGTCGTGAAAATCAAAGTCGTAGCTGTCGATGATTCGTTCCAGGTAACGTCCGCTGTTGAAATGCTGATTGACATCGATTTCATTCAGTAGTACCGGCGTAAACAATAACTCCTGGTCCGATCTGGGAGCGGGTACCTTGCCTGCAAAGCCTTCGAAAACGCGCTCGTCGTGGTACGGGAAATTATTGAAGGTGTCGAAGCGAAGAATGCGTTTGGTTTTAATATCCAGCATCAGCCAGCTGGTTGTTGCAGAAATAATGGTTTGTCCACTTTCATCTATAAAACGTATATCGCGGTGCGCCAGAAAGCCGTCGGTTCCGGCCGGCCATGTTTCCAACCTGAATTTTTCTCCCCATCGCGGTCGGCGGTCAATTTTCACCAGCAGGCGCGACAACACCCAAAACTGCTCGTCTTGCTGCAGGTTGTCAAACCCTACTCCCAGCATTTCGGCATGTTCCCAGGCAATGTCCTGGATTTGCCAGAATAAATAAGAAGTAGACAGCTCCGCGAACCGGTTTACAAAATACGATTTGGTCGAAAGTTCCTGTCGGTGAATATTAACAATGGTTTCCATGGTTTTGTATTAATTGTCGTGCGATCTTATAAAAATTGCTTAACGGACGGGTAAACTTTTTTGCAAATTTATTGTTCGGTTTTGAAAATCGGCAACAAATGTTCAATTTTGCGTGCATATTTAAGGTTTATGGGAAAGATTTTGATTAAAACACCGGAGCAGATTGAAGGCATCCGAAAAAGTGCCAAACTGGCTGCTCAGGCTCTGGATTACGCAGGGCAATTTGTAAAAGAAGGTGTAAATACGGAATACATCGATGATAAAATCGACGAATTTATTCGTTCCCATGGAGCTATTCCTGCCACCAAGGGATACAATGGTTATCCCAAATCAAGCTGTATCTCTTTAAACGACGTGATCTGTCATGGAATACCATCGAAACAGACCATCCTCAAATCAGGCGATATTTTGAATATTGATGTTACAACCATTCTCGACGGTTATTATGGCGATACTTCCAGAATGTATACCGTGGGCAAAATCAGTTCGGTGGCCGACGAGCTGATCGATGTGGCTTTGCATTGCCTCGATTTGGGTATTGAACAGGTAAAACCCGGAAACCGTTTTGGTAACATTGGCTTTGTGATCAGCCGTTACGCAAAAGCCCAGGGATTTAGTGTGGTTTATGAGTTTTGTGGTCATGGGGTAGGGGTCGAATTTCACGAAGAGCCCCAGGTTGATCATGCTTCACGTCGGAATTCGGGACCGGAAATGCGGCCGGGAATGATCTTTACCATCGAGCCGATGATTAACGAAGGAAAACCCAAGGCAAGCGTCGACAAGAACGATGGCTGGACAGCGCGAACGATCGACAATAAGCTTTCGGCGCAGTTTGAACACACCGTTTTGGTAACAGCAACCGGCTGCGAAGTATTGACTGACATTCACAATGATTATCCGATTACCTAATCGTCCATAAAATATTTTTAATTCTGTTTTATTAACCCACTGTCCTGGTTCTTGCTTAAGCAATGGAGAGATGATCAGTTTTATTTCCTGATTTCTTATTCCTTATTCGATGTTTCTTATTGAAATCATTTGTATTTTCTTCGAATTCAAATAGCGAAAAGATAAGTAAACGGTTAGGCATTAAGACGGAAGGATAAGAAGATGAGTATAAAATATAATCAGTAAAATTTTGCCATAAAAAAACCGCTATCTTCTTTCGAAAGATAACGGTTTAAAAATGAGGTATTCGCTGTTTAAAATTTCCAGGCCAAGTTGTTTGTCATCCAGTTTTCTACTTTCAGTTTGGGTTCAACTTCGGTTTCTACTTTCAAATTTCTTACGTCGAATCTTGATGCATCGGTCATCCAGCTTTCTACTTGCAATGCGGGTTCTGCTTCAACTGTTAGCATGCCGGCAGTGCTGCTGAACAGACTTTCATTCATCATCCAGTCTTCCAGTTCCAATGCATTTTCTGTTTCCGGTACTATTGCCATCATGGGTGTGAAGCGGCTTGCATCCGTCATCCAGTCTTCCAACTGCAGTGAAGGTTCTGCTTCGGCAACAAAAAGGGAACCCAGTTCGGTGTAATCGGCAACTAATGTTTCTGTGGTTGCTGCAGCTCCTGTTCTTTGTTCGCTCATGGCGTAAGCAATTTGACTAAAGCTGTTGTTTTTCAAAACTGTTTTCCAGAACTCCTGAGCATTTACGGTTATGCTGATTAAAACCAAGCTCATAATGACTGCCATTGTTTTGGTGATTGCTTTCTGAACATTGTTTCTTGTTTTCATGACTTTTTCCTCCTGCTTCTTGTTTTCTTGTTTCTTGCTTTGCTTGTTTTTTTGTTTTCTGCTATTAAGACGATCAAGTTTTTGTTTCGTTACAGTTTTTTAGAACTTTTTTTTAAAATGTACTTTATAAAACATTGAACATTGCATTACAAATATATGAATAAAAACTAATACCATGCAATACATAGTAGCGTCAAAAATTAGAATATTCTCAACTTAAGTTTTTAATATGCATTAAATCAGCTATATATGAAAATGTTTATTTTGAATATTTTTTTTGTATTTGGAAGTGAAACATTGTATTTCTTGATTCTTTGCTATTTTTACCTCCGGCAAATTGGTTTGCAGAACAAATTTTTTATTTCGAAACCGGAATAATTTTATTTATTGGATTGAAAAAGGAGAGAGTATGTCGTTAGTAATAGAAGAAAAAGACCTCGAAAAATTTATCATGGTGGGCGACCGTGTGCTGGTAAAACCCAAAAACCCGGCAGGTAAAACCAAATCAGGACTCTACCTGCCGCCAACCGTTCAGGAAAAGGAACAAATACAAAGTGGCTACATTGTAAAAGTGGGCCCTGGTTATCCGATTCCTGCGGTTAATGAAGAAGACGAGGTATGGAAAGAAAGCAAGGAAACGGTAAAATATGTACCGCTTCAAACGCACATTGGCGATCTGGCGGTTTATCTGAATAAAAGCGGGCACGAGATTGAGTTTAATAATGAGAAATACATAATTCTTCCGCATTCTGCCATTTTGATGATTATTCGGGACGAAAACCTTTTTAAATAGAAAGAGTAGATTACTTATCAGAATAGTCGGGCCATTTCAATTTGTATTGAGATGGCTTTTTTATTGAAAAGCTTTTTTCGTGGCCTTGTAACCCATTTCGTACAGCTCGTCGGCATGTTTTCGCAGGAAGATGTCGTATTCATCAATGCCACGGGGTTCAATATAATGCGTGGCCTGTTTTTTTACTTCATCGATTTTGGCGTTCACACTCATGTAAACCGTTCGCGTGGCAATCTGAACCAGGTTTTTCAGCTTCGCTTTGGGGTTAATTGGGCTGATGTTGGAAACGATAAGTTGCTCACAGTCGTTTTTTATCGGTTCAATCGGGAAATTGTCGATCAGTCCTCCGTCTACATACAGGTCGCGGCCCAGTGTAACCGGGGCAAACAAAACGGGTATCGACGATGATGCCAGTACTGTTTTTCCCAGCGGCCCTTTGTTGCGGTACTCCACAATTCCCTTGTTAAGGTTCGATACACCCACAAAAAAAGGAATGTCGAGCTCCTCGATTTTTTTTGCCTCGATCTCTTTTTCTATGATTTCCCTGATACCGTCGAGTTTTAGCAAACCATCCACCGGAATATGAATTTTGGTGTATTGAAAAAACCAGCCTTTCTTGAAGATTTCCATGATTTGTTCGGGCGATTTTCCGGCAGCAATAAAAGCGCCGGCAATTGCTCCGGCGCTCACCCCCGATATCACATCGGGTTTAATATCCATTTCGATAAGCGCTGCAATTACTCCCAGATGTGCGAATCCTCTTGTCCCTCCGCCACTTAGTACCAGTCCGGTTTTGTATTTTTTTGCCATCCCGATAAAGATACAAAAAGCAAAGCTTAGCAAGAATAGGATTATGTAAATTATTGAATGTCTGTGACCGCGATTTCGCGCCCTACAGAACAATTCCCTAAAACCAGGTATTTCTTATTCCAGCGTAAACCATTTTTGCATCAACTCATCATCGCTGCGGTCGTTTTTATGCTGAAATACATTTTGCCGGTTTATATATTGATAATCTTTCCGGTATTCTTCAATGTTTGAAACAATGTCGCTTAGAGCTTCAACTGTAATATCCACTTCTGCATCGGTCATTGTCGGGTGTAACGACCAGCGCACCCAGCCCGGTTTTTCAGAAAGGTCGCCGTGGCTGATCTTATCGGTAATCTCCTCCGATTTTTCGTAAGAAACCTCCAGTAAAAAATGTCCGTAGGTTCCGGCACAGGCACAGCCGCCCCGGGTTTGGATTCCGTACAGGTCGTTTAGCAAGCGAACCAGCAGGTTGTAGTGGATTCCTTCTACATAAAAGGAAATCACACCCAGCCGGTCGCGAACATTGTTGGCCAGAATATTTAAACCTGGTATTTTATCCAGTCCGGTAAAGGCTCTTTCCAGCAACTCTTCTTCACGTTTGCGGATATTCTCCACACCCATTTTGTCTTTCAGTTCGAAACACAAAGCAGTTCGAATCGACTGAAGAAATCCCGGAGTTCCGCCATCTTCACGAACTTCAATATCGTCAACATATTTATATTTTCCCCACGGATTGGTCCAGTCTACAGTTCCTCCGCCCGGTTGATCGGGCACTTCGTTTTTGTACATCGAAGCATCAAAAACAATAACGCCTGACGATCCCGGTCCGCCCAAAAATTTATGGGGCGAAAACATAACGGCATCCAGTTTCTCCATCGGATCTTCAGGATGCATATTGATCTCGTCGTAGGGTGCCGACGCTGCAAAATCGATAAAACACACACCCCCGTATTCGTGCATTATTTTGGCCATTTCGTGGTAGGGCGTGCGAACTCCGGTTACGTTGGAACAGGCCGTGAACGATCCGATTTTGAATGTTCTGTTTTTGTATTGCTCCAAAGCTTTCCGAAGGTTATTGGTATCAATCAGCAGGCCTTCTCCAGGCTCAATCACCACCACATCGGCACTGGTTTCGTACCACGAAGTTTGATTCGAATGATGTTCCATGTGGGTGATAAATACCACCGGGCGCTCGCGTTCAGCTATACAGCTTTTCCCGCTTACTTTGCCACAGTATTTCAGCCCGAGAATACGCTGAAATTTATTGATGACGGCTGTCATTCCAAAGCCTGCCGTAAGGATCACATCATTGGGACCTGCGTTTACATGTTGCTTAATTAGTTTGTGAGAAAGATGGTAGGCATGTGTCATCCGAATGCCGGTTTCGCTGGTTTCGGTGTGCGTATTTCCTACAAAAGGGCCTAAATCGTTGGTGATGCGATCTTCAATCGGTTGATACAACCTGCCGCTGGCAATCCAGTCGCCGTAAATAATCTTCTTTTTACCATAAGGCGACTCAAATTCCTGGTCGATTCCAACAATATTTTTCCTGAACTTTTCGAAATACTTCTCCAGCATGCTTTTTTCATTATTCTTAACCGACACAAAATAAATGACTTTGAAGGAATAAAAAACAGGGAAAATATCATGAAACCTCAAATGAAGCAAGCATTTATCTTTTATGGGAAATATTTGTAGATATCTTTTCGATGAAGAAATCGTTTAAAAAAGATGGTTTCATCAACGACTGAAAAACCAAGGCGAAAGTTTCCGAGTCTAATCCGAAAGTCGTTTTCTTTTGATTGTAGTTTTTTAATATTTGAAATTTCATCAAGGGAAGATGCGTTTTTAAAACGTGTGACGACTTCGAATACCTGGCCCTTAAACTCAGGGTATTTCCTCACATCTTTTTCGAATTGTCTTGTGTATTCAGTTTTAATTCTTTGAGCCAGTTCTCAAAGTTGCTTAAATCGGGGTCCTCCAAAATATTCTGATCACCGTCCTGCATAGCACGGTACAACGCAGCATCTTCCTCTTCATCATTCACGACAAAGTGTTTGATGTTCAGTTTATCCGCCAGATCAGTAAAGACCTTCAACTGTTTCTTATTTAATTTTAAAACCAGTTCCATTTGATGAAGTGAATAGCTCAAAATTAAAACAAAAAGCTGAATACATAAAATCAATTCTTTACCATTCTGTCTGATTTGTTACATATGCGGCTGTCAATTCGTCACAAAAATACCGGTTGGCACAAGGTTTGACTTTTTGCCCGTCGTAAACGAAAAATAACATAAAACGATAATGAATATGCAGACAGGAAAAATTGGAGTTACCAGCGAAAATCTGTTTCCGGTAATCAAGAAATTTCTTTATTCTGACCACGACATTTTTTTACGCGAGATTGTCTCGAACGCCGTTGATGCGACTCAAAAGCTAAAAACACTGGCCTCGAAAGGTGAGTACAGCGGCGATTTGAGCGAAGCAAAAGTGGTTGTAAAACTCGACAAAGAAGCCAAAACCATTACTGTTTCTGACAACGGTATCGGTATGACAGCCGAAGAGGTGGAAAAATACATTAACCAGATCGCTTTTTCGGGCGCCAACGAGTTTTTGGATAAATACAAAGAAGATGCCCATGCCATTATCGGTCATTTTGGATTGGGTTTTTACAGCTCGTTCATGGTTTCTGAAAAGGTGGATGTCATCACCAAATCGTACAAAGACGGGGCAAAGGCAGTGAAATGGAGTTGTACCGGAAGTCCGGAGTATACACTCGAAGATGTGGAAAAAGGCAGTGTTGGAACTGACATTGTAATGCACATCAGCGAAGAGGAAAAAGGTTTCCTCGATGACCAGAAGATTTCAGAAATCCTGAATAAATACTGTAAGTTCCTGCCGATTCCGGTGGTTTTCGGAAAGAAAAAAGACTGGAAAGACGGAAAGCAGGTAGATACTGAGGAGGACAACCAGATAAATGATACAACACCGGCGTGGACAAAAGCTCCGGCAGACCTGAAAGACGAAGATTACAAGAACTTCTACCGTCAGTTGTACCCGTTTGGCGAAGAGCCGCTGTTTAACATTCACCTGAACGTGGATTATCCGTTTAACCTCACCGGTGTCCTTTATTTCCCGAAAATCAAAAGCAATTTTGAGGTTCAGAAAAATAAAATCCAGTTGTATTGCAACCAGGTTTTTGTTACCGACTCGGTGGAAGGCATCGTTCCCGAATTCCTGACACTTTTGCACGGTGTGATCGATTCGCCCGACATTCCGTTGAACGTTTCGCGTTCGTATTTGCAGAGCGATTCAAACGTGAAAAAGATCAGCAGTCACATCAATAAAAAAGTAGCCGATCGTTTGCACCAGTTGTTTAAAGATAATCGCGAGGAGTTCGAAAAGAAATGGGACGATCTGAAGATTTTCATCGAATACGGAATGCTGACGGAAGAAAAATTCCACGATAGGGCCATGAATTTCTTTCTGCTGAAAAATGCGGAGAATAAATATTTTACCTGGGAAGAATACGAAAAGCTGGTAAAAGAGAACCAGACCGACAAAGACAATAACACCATTTATCTGTACACCACCAACGTAACCGAACAGTATACTTTTGTGGAAGAAGCCAAAAATAAAGGGTACGATGTGCTGGTACTGGATGATGTACTGACTCCTCACCTGATCAATAAATTTGAGCAACAGTATACAGACAAACGTTTTGTGCGTGTTGACTCGGATGTGGTGGAGCACCTGATCAGAAAAGAAGATTCAGCGAAAGAAGAGTTGTCGTGGGAACAGAAACAGGAATTGTCACCGATCTTTCAGGCAGTTTGTCCGGAAGCCACAGATTATTCTTTTATCGTTGACTTCAAGGATTTGGGTGAAAGCGGATCGCCAATGGTAATTACGCGTAACGAGTTTATGCGCCGGATGAAGGACATGAGTGCGATGCAGGGCGGAATGAGCTTCTATGGCGATATGCCCGAAAACCTGAGTTTGGTGGTGAATACTTCGCATCCATTGGTGAAGAAAGTGTTGGATGCCAAGGATAAAAAACTGGGTAAAAACCTCGAAGAATTGACAGCTTCTGTTAAAGTGAAAAAGGAGGAAATCGCTGGTCTGGAAAAAGCCAAAGAAGGCAAAAAGGACGAAGAAGTTCCGCAAGCCGACAAAGAAAAGCTGGATACTCTGAACAGCGAGTTGGTCAAACTGGAAGAAGAAAAAAGAGGAAAGCTGACTGAATTTGGCAAAAGCAATAAACTGGCCAAACAAATGGTTGACCTGGCGTTGCTGGCCAACGGTTTGTTGAAAGGAGCCGACCTCGACAAATTTGTAAAACGAAGTGTTGAATTGATTAAATAAAATTGTTCAGCAAAATCTGGTCAAGGATTAGTAAAACAGCGTCGGTCATCCGTCAACAGACGGAATGATCGGCGTTTTTTTATGAAGGACTGAAGGGGAGAAGGTTTGAAGGACTGGCTTGTTAACGGATTGAGTAATGAATAAATGCTTTAATCGCAAACCGAGAAACTGCAAAATTGTGGAATTGCCAAATTGCAACTACCCCAAAAGAGGACTGTGCTCTGAGACTGCGACTGCCAACTGTGACGAATCATCAGTCAACAACCAATTACAATAATTCACTATCAATCTCTACAAATTACTGTGGCTCACTTCCCCTCCGCAAAATCCTGTAAATAAACAAAGCGCCCGGTAAGTTGCCCGTCTTTCGTAATCGAAGCCCGCTGAATAATACCGTCGGTATCTTCGCCAAATAAACTTGGAAAAACTTTATCGATGAGGTTTCGGCCAAAGTCAAGCGAGGCATCTTTGGGTAATTCACACGGAAGGTTGTCGACCGCCTGCACCGAAATGTTTGACTGACTTGAAAAAGCAGCTTCCAGTTCACCGGTTTCCGGATTGTAATCGTAGAACGGATCGTCGATAGTCGAGGCCCGTTTTGTTGTTGGAACGGATCCTTCAATATCACAGGTAATATCGGAAATTACGCTGATACGGAAATCTTCCATTCGGGCATCTTCAACCGTAAAGAGTACAGGTGCTTTTGGATCCCAGTAAGCCGCTGCAATCAGCAGATCGGTAGCTTTTGTAAAAGGCTCAAACGCATTTTCATACATTTCGGGATGGTTGAAAAAGTGCATCAGTTCAAAGGCTTCACCGTCTTTTCTGCGAGCATAATTGTTGGGTAGCAGTTGTGTGTAAATCGCTTCTTTGGGTGCTGTTTCATTCAGAAAACTGGCAGGACTAACCCGAACAATCTTCATATGATTCAATATCTCCAGTACTCCTCCTGCCACTCTTCCGTCTCCTGTTACCGCGATTTTAACCGGGGGCAGTTGAATCCCATCAAGTATCTGCAGCATTTCAGCCAGGTCGTTACACTGATGTGCCGGTTTTAAATCAAATAATTGGTTTCGTAACCCAAAAGCACGCAGTCCGTTGTAAGCACCCACCAGTCCGGCAAAACGCCCAAAACCGATTATACGGAAACCTTCCTTGTTGGTCAAGACCTCATAATCCACTAACTGAATATTCTTCTCCAAAACGGTTTGCAGCAACTTCCGGTTGTAGGCTTGTTTCTTGATCGTATGAGAGAAAAACAGGTAAATTTTTCCCGGAATAAAATCTGTGATACGGACTTCTTTTACACCCAGTAAAACATTGCAGTCACTCAAATCCTCCTGCAGTTCAATCCCCAATTGCGTGTATTCTTCATCCTTAAAACTTCGGATTGGACTGGGTTGAACCACCACTTTAACCGTTGGAAATTTCTCCATCACTTCCACACATTGTTCCGGTGTTAGCGGTACTCTTTTATCGGGCGGTGTTTTTCCTTCTCTTAAAATTCCTACTTTCATAGTGCTGCAAATTTCAGCTAATTTACATAAAATCTGTATTGTATTTCTGGTTACATTTGTTATTGTTCGTTCAAAGCTATTAATATCCAATATTTTATTTGAAATGAAACGTAAACCAACAACCTGCTGTTTTGCTCCAAACTTTCTACTTCTGCAATTATTGTTCTTAATGACACTGTATCTTGTTTCGTGCAGCGCAGATCAAAAAGCGGAGCTTCCACCTCCTAATATTTTAATGATTACTTCGGAAGATAACAGCGCTTATTTCCTGGGTTGTTACGGTAACGAGATGGCCACTACTCCTAATCTCGACAAGCTGGCTTCCGAAGGCTTCATGTATACACATGCCTTCGCCAATTGTCCGGTTTGTGCTCCCGCCAGAAATACAATTCTTACGGGAGTTTATGCAGCTTCTAACGGCAACGAGCACATGCGTAGTAAATATGCCAAGTCGGAAATTGTGAAAACCTATCCTGAATATTTCAGGGAAGCCGGGTATTACTGTACCAACAACGTAAAAACCGATTACAATTATTCGGGCGACTGGAATGCGATCTGGGACGATCGCAGCCGAAAAGCAACGTATAAAAACCGGGCTCCCGGGCAGCCGTTTTTCGCAGTTTTCAGCAATACCACAACGCATGAAAGTATGATTCACAATCAAATTCCGGCAAGCGAATTAAAGCACGATCCCGCGAAAGTGGAAATTGCTCCCTATCATCCCGATTTGCCGGCTATCCGCCACGATTGGGCGCAATATTACGACCGTAACGAGCAAATGGATGCTGAGATTGGTGAGCTACTAAAGGAACTGGAAAAAAGTGGTGAAGCTGAAAATACCATTGTGATTTATTACGGCGACCATGGCGGTGTTTTGGCACGCAGCAAGCGTTATGTTTATGAAACGGGAACGCGTGTTCCTTTTATCATCCGAATTCCTGAAAAGTATAAAAAGCTCTGGCCTGCCCGGCCCGGCGAAGCTGTTGATCGTATCGTTAGTTTTGTCGATTTGATACCCACATTTTTGAGTATTGCAGGAGTTGAAGTCCCTGAATATTTACAGGGAGATGCTTTTCTGGGCGATCAAAAAACAGAAGATCCCGAATATGCCTATATGACACGTCAGCGGATGGATGAGTGCTACGACATGGTGCGTGCCGTGCGCGATCAGAAATATCGGTACATCCGCAATTTTATGCCCTTCCGGATTTCGATGCAACACATCGACTATCTTTTTAAAGCGCCATCCGCTCAGGCTTGGGAAGATGCTTTTAAAGCAGGTGAAACCAACGAAGTTCAAAGCCGCTTTTTTCTTGAAAAACCCTTGGAAGAACTTTATGATACCGAAAATGATCCCTGGGAAATCAATAATCTGGCCAATGAGCCTGCCTATGCCGATGTGCTGAACCGAATGCGAAAGGAGCTTACCCGCTGGATGCGCGAGGTAAAAGATGTGGGATTGATCCCGGAACCGGAATATGCCGAATTTGCCGGCGACGGAGCTTTGTACGATTACATGCGTTCTGATGCCTGTCCGTTTGAACAGCTGTTGGAGGCGGCACAACTGGCCACCACCGCAGGCGATGATTTTCTGGCAGCTTATCTCGAAAACCTGAAAAGCGACAACAGCGCCATACGTTACTGGGGAGTGCTTGGATTACTGATTCATCGCGATGAGGTGGAACCCTACCTGGAGGCGATCAGGGTAGCCACTCAGGATAAATCGGGTGCGGTTGCCACGCTGGCGGCTGAAACATTATACCGTTCAGGCGACAAAGAGACAGCGCTGTCGACCTATGAACGCATTATGGCGGATACTGTCAGCTATACATCAGTCGACCGGACATTTGCATTGAACAGTGTGAGCGCGATGGAGGCATCGTCACCCAAACTGCAGCAATTGGTACAGGCACGTTATCAATCCAATACCACCGGAGCAACAGCTGGAGAAAGCGGATACGATACAAGAGCCTGCCGGACTTTACTCACGAAATGGGGGATGCTGGACGTTCCTGCCGAATAAAAAGGAATCGGCTAAGCGACAGTGCGGCAGCTAAATTAAATTCATTCTTTCACCAGAAAATGCAATATTTGCTGTGTCAGAAACCAAAAAGAGAAGAATGAACCGGCAAAATTGGATAGTGGGCGTAATCACTGTATTTACCCTGTTCTCATGCACACAAAGAGGTGCGCAACCCAATTCCGATGAGGAATTTATGGGCTCGCAGAGTTGTAAAGAATGCCACGAGAAGTTTTATGAGCTGTGGTCGCCGTCGTACCATGCGCAGGCGATGATGCCCGTAAATGCCGAATTTATTGCAAAGCATCAGTTGCCCGACAGCCAGCCGATTGACATGGAAGGGAACCTGTTTCAGGTGGAGTTTAAAGATTCAACCATGGTCATGTACGAGCGCAAGGGTAATGAATTGGTTGCCACGTACGATGTAATCTGGGCCATGGGCGGACATAATGTGTACTGTTTTCTGACACCGTTTGAAAAAGGTAAACTTCAGAATATTCCCCTGGCGTACGATGCCAATGCAAAAAAATGGTTTAACTACCCTGAGTCGGGTGTTCGTCATTTTAACGACAATTCTCCCGCAGATGAGGCCTTGCCCTGGAAAGACGATCAGTTTGCGTTTAATACCGGGTGTTACAGTTGTCATATCAGTCAGCTAAGTACCAATTTCGATTTGGAAACCGACACTTACCATACCACCTGGAAAGAACCGGGGATTAACTGCGAGACCTGTCACGGACCGGCAGGCGAACATGTTCGTATTTTCAAGAACCTGAAAGAAGGCGAAAAGGCTAAAAAGCTGGGCCTCATAAGTACATCGGTGTTTACAAAAGAACAGAACAACGATGCCTGTGCTACCTGTCATTCCAAAATGCAACCCATTACACCCAGTTATATGCCGGGCGACAAGTTTTTTGATAATTACAACGTGACCACGCTCGAAGACCGTGATTTTTATCCCGACGGGCGCGATTTGGGTGAAAACTATACGCTCACGGGCTGGATGATGAATTCTTGTACCGAAAAAAGTGAATTACACTGTGTTTCCTGCCACACCTCCAGTGGTCGTAACCGCTTTAAGGATGATCCAAATCAAGCCTGTTTGAAATGCCATGGTAAACGTAATGATGATTTGGCCGAACACACCGGGCATCCGGCATCAGCAGGATTGACTTGTTTGAGTTGCCACATGCCCAAGCGCGAATTTGTGGGGCATTTCCTGCGCAGCGATCACTCGTTCAGGCCACCCATGCCCGAGGCTACCATCCGCTTTGGATCGCCCAACGCCTGCAACCAGTGTCATAAAGATAAATCGCCCGAGTGGGCCAATAAAATTGTAAAAGCGCGTAAAAACGGAAATTACCAGGAAGAAACATTGAAATGGGCACAGTTGATAAAGGAAGCCCGCGAACTGGAATGGAAGAATGTGGACAAGATGTTCGCGCTGATTCGGAATCCCGAAACCGACGATGTGGTAGCCAACTCTCTGATTCGACTATTGAATAATTACCCCGATGAATCAAAGGCAGCGGTATTGATGGATGCGCTGAACAACCCATCGGAACTGGTACGTTCGTCGGCAGCTTATGGCCTGGGCGGAATGGTGAACGACAAGACAAAAGCTGCACTGTTAAAAGCTTGTCAGGATGATATTCGTTTGGTGCGCATACAGGCGGCAAATGCCATTTTAACTTTTCCGGAAGACCTGTTTAGCGCCGATCAGAAAAACATAATTGCTGCTGCCGAGAAAGAATATGTAACGTCGATGACTTCGCGGCTCGACAACTGGAGCAATCATTACAACCTCGGGCTTTATCATCAAAATAAGGGAGATGTACAGGCGGCACTGGGGGCTTACGAAACGGCCATCCGTTTGTATCCCGAATCCATTTTGCCTTTAATCAACAGCAGTGTACTGTATTCTTACATTGGCAACCCGGCGAAAGCAGAAGAGAACCTGCGCAACGTCATTAAGTTCGATCCCCGCAACGAAGCGGCCAACCTCAACCTGGGGCTTTTAATGGCCGAGCAGGGAAAAATGGACGAAGCTGAAAAAGCATTGAAAACCGCGTATGAAGCCAACCCGAAAGAGCAGGCCGTGGCTGCCAAAAACCTGAGTGTAATTGTAGCACAGCGCGGCGATCTGAAACAGGCCATCGAATATGCCGAAAACGCCTATAAAATAAGACCGGAGGATGGCAGCATCGTTTACACGCTGGCGTTCTACCAGCTGCAGAACGGACAAAAGGCAGCTGCTATAAGCAACCTGAAAAAAGCACTTGCACTGAATCCCGGTGATTTGAGGAACGTTCAGTTTCTGTCCGATATTTATTTGAAAGACGGGAACAAAGACGGCGCAATAAAGTTGTATGCCGACGCGCTAAAAACTGACAGACTTTCGGAGCAGGATAAAACCGCTTTGCAGCAGGCAATTTCGGCGCTTCAGCAAAGCATGTAAAACGGTATGATCCCGGGTTAAGAGGATTGCTCAATCAATCCTTCTTTTATCCGGCGCGAATCTTTTTAATCGCTGCTTTCTTTTCTATCTTCGTGTGTCATAAACGATCAAATCTAATACTATGAACAGAATACTGCTTATCATGTTCTGTGCTTTATTTGCAGTGGGTCTGCAAGCGCAGGATGTAATTGTCCCCATCTCCACAAAAAGTAACCTGATGTTGTTGCACCCTTCGCGGGAAGGGCGTCTGAATACCGTGTATTTTGGCGAACCTCTTCAGAACGAAGCTGAATACAAGGACGTGGCCTCCCAGTTTAATTTGCGGGATAACAACGCCGGAATTTACAATGCTGCTTACACAAGCGCCGGAACCTGGAACCTGGTGGAACCGGCCATTGAGGTGGTGCAATCCGACGGGAATACGTCGTTGGAGTTGAAATATGTTAGTCATACGCAGGAAAAGACTGATGACAATGCAATGCTTACGGTGATCAACCTGGAAGATGCGCTGTATCAGTTCGAGGTAAAGCTTTTTTACAAAGCCTGGACCGATGAGAATGTGATTGAACAGTGGACTGAAATTGAGCACAACCAGAAAAAGGCAGTTGTGCTGAAAAAGTTTGCCTCTGCCAACCTGTTTTTTACCGGAAACGATTTTTACCTGACCACTTACGGAAACGAGTGGGCGAAGGAAATGCAGCGGAACGAGGAGAAACTTACCCGCGGAATCAAATCGATCGATAGCAAACTCGGCACACGCGCCTATTTGTTGCAGTCGCCCAATTTTATTCTTTCGTTGGATAACGAAGCAGCTGAGAATACCGGTACTGTTGTTTTGGGACAGTTGGCCTGGAGTTCGAATTTTCGCTACGATTTCGAGATCGATTCGCACGATAACCTGCGTTTTATTGCAGGAATAAATCCTTTTGCCTCGGAATATACTTTGCAGCCCGGAGAAACCTTTAAAACACCTTCGCTGGTGTACGTGGTTTCGCACAAGGGAACGGGCGAAGCAAGCCGCAACCTGCACAGTTGGGCAAGAGATTACCGCGTGCTGGATGGAAACGGCGAGCGTTTGACTTTGCTGAACAACTGGGAAGCCACGTATTTCGATTTTGATGAAAACAAAATCACCGCGCTTTTTAAAGATGCAAAGAGTTTGGGTGTTGATCTGTTTTTGCTCGACGACGGCTGGTTTGCCAACAAATACCCACGAAATAGCGACAATGCCGGGTTGGGCGACTGGCAGGAAAACAAAGCTAAGCTTCCGAACGGAATCGGTCATTTGGTATCGGAAGCCACCAAAGAAGGCATCAAATTCGGTATCTGGATTGAGCCGGAAATGGTGAATCCCAAAAGTGAATTGTACGAGAATCATCTGGATTGGGTGATTCGGCAACCCGAGCGCCCCGAAAAATATTTCAGAAACCAGCTGGTGCTCGATCTGTCCAATCCCGAAGTACAGGATTTTGTATTTGGCATTGTCGACAAGTTGTTTACCGACAGTCCGGAACTGGCGTTTATTAAGTGGGATTGCAACTCGGTGATCTACAACGCGCATTCTGCTTATCTCGAAAAGAAAAACATTCCGCAAACGCACCTTTACATCGAATATACCAAAGGCTTATACAAAGTAATGGAACGCGTTCGTGAGAAATACCCAGAAGTCCCGATCATGATGTGTTCGGGCGGCGGCGGCCGTGGCGATTACGAGCTGTTCAAATACTTTACTGAATTCTGGCCAAGCGACGATACCGATCCGCTGGAACGCGTGTTCATGCAGTGGAATTACTCGTATTTCTTTCCGTCGATTGTTACCGATTGCCACGTTACCGACTGGAGCAAGCTTCCGCTAAAATACCGCGTGGATGTTGCCAGCATGGGCAAGCTTGGTTTTGATATTGTGGCGCATGAGCTCAACGAAAAAGACTTGCAGTTTGCGCAGGAAGCCGTTCAGAATTACAACTCGTTTAAAGACGTGGTTTGGCACGGCGATCTCTATCGTTTGGTAAATCCGTACGAAAACAATTTTGCTGCGCTGATGTATGTCAGCAAGGATAAAAGTCGTGCAGTGGTGTTCAACTACCTGGTGAATTTCCGCTACATGGAAACCGCTTCGAGGTTGCCGGTTAAATTTGCCGGTCTCGACGGAAATAAAAAATACACCGTAAAAGAGTTGAATGTGTATCCGGGTGCAAGATCGCGGATTGATTCAACGAAAACCTATTCGGGTGATTTCCTCATGAAAGTAGGTGTTAATCCGAACATGAGCCAGCGAAATGCGAGTGTTATTCTGGAGGTAAATGAAGTTAAATAAAAGAATGCCGGAAGAACCTGATGCGGAGATCGGAGCAAAGAAGATCTCCGCTATTTTTGTGTGCTATTAATTTTTAAGAGACGAAACGATGTGGATCGAAAAACTCCTGGATTATAATCCGATTTTACTGGCTCTCGGAGCAACCTTGTTCACCTGGTTTTTAACCGCACTGGGAGCGGGAATGGTGTTTTTCTTTAAAACCATCAGGAAAAAAATACTCAACTCGATGCTGGGTTTTGCCTCGGGGGTAATGATCGCAGCCAGTTTCTGGTCGCTGCTGAATCCGGCCATTAAAATGGCAGAAGAAAGCGGAACAACGCCCTGGGTACCTGCCGTAGTTGGCTTTTTGGCAGGAGGTGCCTTTCTTTTGGCGGTCGATAAAATTCTGCCTCACCTTCACCTGGGATTACCGCGCGAAAAAGCGGAAGGAATTGAAACTTCGTGGAAAAGAAGTGTGTTGCTCGTGCTGGCCATCACCTTGCATAATATTCCCGAAGGACTGGCGGTGGGTGTGGCGTTTGGTGCGCTGGCCAATAACCCCGATGCCGGAATGCTGGCCGGAGCTATTGCGCTGGCCATTGGTATCGGTTTGCAAAACTTTCCCGAAGGCGCGGCGGTGTCGATTCCTTTGCGGCGCGAAGGATTCTCGCGTCTGAAAGCCTTTAATTACGGTCAGATGTCGGGCGTGGTGGAACCCATTGCCGGCGTGCTGGGAGCTTACCTGGTTTTAAGCATCGAGCCTTTGCTGCCCTACGCGCTTTCGTTTGCTGCCGGAGCCATGATTTTTGTGGTGGTCGAAGAACTGATCCCCGAGTCGCAATCGGGCAACGAAACCGACCTTTCCACCGTGGGCGCCATTATCGGCTTTGCCACCATGATGCTGCTCGATGTGGCCCTGGGATAGCAAGCCGATGGCTATTGTATGTGCGCTGCAGCCATTCTTTTTCTGATCGGTTTTGATCCTTTTCATTTCCGGATTTAGTAGATTTGTAGGAAACGCATCGTTTTACACTAAAAAGTGATCGTATGAGACAACTGCTTGCCTGTTTCGCGCTGGTGTTGGCGCTTGTTTCCTGTAACCGGGAAAAAGCAGCCATTCCGAAAGAATACAAAATCTCGGGACGGGAAGCTGCCTTGCCCATTCCCGACAGCCTGGAACACGGCAAAACCTACCTGCCCATTTACTCGCACATTTACCACGTGCACGAACGCCGCACTTACGACCTGACAGTTACCGTCAGCATCCGCAATGTTTCGCCGGCCGATACTGTTTTTATTCTGCGGGGTGATTACTACAATACCAAAGGCGACAAAATCAGGGAATACATTAAAGCGCCGATTTATGTTTTACCCATGGAAACCGTTGAGATTGTGATTGCCGAAGCCGACCGCGAAGGGGGCTCGGGCGCCAATTTTGTGTTCGACTGGGCCGCACAGGACAAGAAAAATCCGCCTTTGATCGAGGCAGTAATGATTTCTACCTACGGCGAACAGGGCGTTTCGTTTTCGTCGCGGGGTGTGAGAATTTACGAGTAGCCAGGAGCCCGTTAAAAAGCTACCCTCTAAGCACAAATTTGAAAAAGCTGGAGAATAAGAAATGGCGATAAAAAGTGTCGGGGAACTGAATAATTGGAGCCAATATTTTCTGATATCTTATTCCTTATTTCATCTTTCGGATGAACTGACCCGATAAAATCATCGGACAAGCCGTTGACCGTGTCAATGAGATGAAAAATTGTTCGGTGGTGCTTTTGACCGTGTCAATGACATGAAAAAATCGTCCAGCATGCCATTGACCGTGTCAATGACTCGAAAAATTTGTCAGGTATGCCGTTGACCGTGTCAATGAGATGAAAAAATCGTCGGACAAGCCGTTGCCCATGACAACAATCAGAAAAGCGATTCTTTGCCCTCTCCGTTCATTAGCTGTCGGACGGATCGTTTACCCGCGCTTATGATGTTTCCCTTTCCCTGAGTGATGATATAAACCGACACTGAAGGTGTCGAATATCAATAACCCGGTGCAAAGCGCCGGTTAGTAAACGTATATATTTCGTCCGGCCGAGAAAGTTGTTTTGTGATGGATCGTTATTCCTGACGAAATAATCGGATTCTCAACGTCTGACCGGGTAAGCTTTTGGTGAAATCTATTTCATCCACTTCGGACAGAAATTAGAAATTATGTTTATTTTTAGAAAACTATAAATCGATATAAACCAAATACATTGAAAACTACGCTGAACAAAGCTCAAAGTCCTTTAAACAGTATTTCTGAAAATAACAATAAGTTACACAAGAGATAGCGAATAGGGTGTAAGTGTAGCATGCGCTTGCAAGTACGTTAGCAATAAGGTTAAAAACAAGCAATTATGGATACAGAACAATTTACAATCTTTATTTACTTTTATAGTACAGTGACTCAAATAGCCGCTACTCTTGTTGGTTTTGCAGTAGTGTTTATAATTTTTCAATTTCAATTTTTAATAAATTCAATTGAGAAGTGGTCATTATTTGTGGTCGAAAATGTAAATATTGGAAAAACCATAAATCCAGATTATTACAAAAGTGCTCTCAGTGAGACTGACCTGATTGTTTCACAGTTTTCTACAGCAATGACTGACTTTGAACCCAAAAACATTAAAAATTTAGCTCATTGTTTATACTCGGAATGTGAATTGCTTTTCAAAGGAGTATTACAAGGATCTTCTATCCCTGACATTTTCACTTGTGCATCCCGAATTGAAAAATTAGTAGACAAATATTATCATCTGAAGAATAAAACAATTTGTTTCTTTTTAACTGGCGCGACTTTGATTCTTTTGTCTTTGATTTCACACTTTGTGCTTAACGAAAAATCAATTTGTCTTCATTCAATAATTGTATTTGTAATATTTGCTATTAGTATCTATTTCTTAATATCAATTTATAAAATAGTAAAAGTCACTCTGTTCTAAGTTTATGCTAAGGGGAAAACTACAAAAAATGAAACAATTGAAGAATAAAAAATTAAAACCCAGTTGCTAACACAGTACATATTGCAGGTCGGTGGTTCGCCAACTACGAAACGGGAGTCCGCAACGATAACATTTACCAACCGTTAATCACAGACATATAAATAACTAAACAACTAAAAAAGATCAATGAAACCAATTTTTTCCATCTGGACCAAAACCCGGCAGACCTTTCAGTTTCTGGAAGAGCGGGACGAAAAAGAAAACGAAAGGATGATAAACATTTTGTTTTTCCTGGCCTCGATGTTTGCCGGATTTTCATTGGCGTTTAGCGTCACAAAAACGTCGGAAATCAACTATTATTTAGTGCTCCCGTTTGCTTTCATCGTTTCAGGGCTTATGGGAATATTGATGTGGAAATTTGTTTTCGCCTATATCGTTTGGGGGGTAGGAAAAATCTTTCAGGGGAAAGCAAGCATCGAAGAAATAAGATTAGCGCTTGCTTATTCTTTAATCCCCAATTTGGTGCACCTGGTAATTGCCCTGGTGTTACTTGTTCCTGCCATTATTTTCGACAATTCAGAGTTGATTGGTTACCGGCATCCTGTGACGATTTATGTGCTTTGGTTTTTTGCTTTTCGAATCTTCGTAATTGGGCTGTCGTATTTTAATAAATATTCACTGGTGTATGCTTTCCTTACGGCAATTATTCCTGCAACTGTCATTCAGGGGCTTTCATTATTGCTGAAATATTTGATGCATTAAACCGCTGCCAAACGAAACAATTGGCGAGCTTAGCAGATAATAATACATTTAAGAAGAAAATGACTTTAAAACTTACAACCGGCTTAATCTTATTCTTTGCCCTTACAACTGCTTTCCATCGTGTGGCGCGTTGTCAGCCGTCGCCCGATAAAATAAACTTTGTGCGTCAGGGCGTGCAGCGCATGCTTTTCGACAACAGCCAGTCGATTCCGCTGGCAAGTCTTAATCCCGGCAATGTGATTGGCCCGGCTTCGATGCATCCGGTAAAACAGTATTCTGCTCAGACTTCAGAAGTTACATACCGCGACAATAAACTGGTGGTTCAATCGGAAAATGAAACACAAACCGCGATCTGGTTTGGCGGATTTAATCCGTTTGCGACTTATTTTATCGACCTGAATGCGTGCGCGGGCAGCGGCGAATTGGGTTTCCAGTGTTCGGATGCCCGCGACAGCGAGCAGTTCCGGGTAACGATTGGCTTTACCGATTCGCTGCTTACTTCGGTGAAGCTACTGGTGAAAAGCGGGGCAGAGACCATTGCGGATCAATCGATCGCTGTTAATGCCGGAGAAACCACCCGTTTGAAAGGCCGCATTATTCTGCAAATGCTCGGGAGCGGTTTTACGCTGTATTTGCACGATGGAGGAATACCTCAGGTAATCGGGCAGAGCGATTTTAATACCTACATCGATTTGCGAAACAAAAAGTATTTACGCGCTTTTCAGTCGCATTTGTATGTTGCACTTCAGAAAGGGCAGGTGGCTGTCAATAAAGTGGAAGCCGCAATAACTACCGGAATGGGGCTGGCCGACATACGCGCCGTTACCTACGAAAACGGCGATCCGATGCTTGACCAGGGGCGTTTGTGGTACACGATGTCGGTTCGCGGACGCGCATTGCCGCACCATCTGCAGGGAGTGTTTAGTATGAATCCGACCACTTTTGATGTGAAACTCGAAGGTATTATTGTATTCGATCGCGGCGACGATCTGTTACGAAACGAAGTCGCCTCTCATCTTTTTTTCGACCGAAAGGAGAAGATATGGCGGGGACTGACCACCGGTTTCAGCGCCTATGCTTTTCCGGATAAAGAGAAAAAACAGCTGCTGGCCGTTGAGAGTGAAAGAGATCCGCGCTTTGGATTTTCGGTGATGAAAGCCGCACCTTTTGGCATTGTTGGCGATATTGAAGATCCGCATATTTTGTGGGATGAGGACGCCGGAAAATGGCGAATACTCACCTGCGAAAATAACGACGGGTACAAAGCTGTGGTACTGGAGTCGGATGAATGGAACAAAAACTATCAACGAATTGCCGGACCGGTTGCCCATAATTCAACGGGTACATCTATTCAAAAGATCGGCGATACGCGCTATTGTTTTTCGGGCAGCTCCGAACGGGAGATTTTCATTTACACCTATCCCGACCTCCGCGAAGTGGGAACTTTGAATATGGATCTGCCACCCTGGGATGAAAGTGCAGGAACTCGGGTGTGGCCCAATGTGGTTCAGTTACCTGACGGTTATCCTTTCAAATATGTTGCACTGATGATGGACCGGTATAATTTCCCGGGTTTGAAAGGGCCCAACTGGACCTACGGCGCACTTTACCTGTACCACGGTTACGACGAATAATGGATGTTCAGCGATGCAGATAAAAGGAGTAAAATACACATTCAAAGCAGAGCCGTGGCAATACAAGGCGCCGGGAGGATGGTTTTTTGTTTCTTTTCCTGCAGATCTGGCCGAAGAAATCCGAAATATGTTCAGATCGGAAGAAGAAGGGTGGGGCAGATTAAAAGCCACCGCTAAAATCGGGAACAGCGAATGGAAAACAGCCATTTGGTTCGACACCAAACAGAATACCTATTTCCTGCCGCTAAAGGCTGAAATCAGAAAGAAGGAGAACATAGCAACCGGCAAAGAAATTCAAGTTACGGTATGGATTTAGCTGACTTGATCATTTCGCTCTTTAAAAGAAAAAGCAGGTAAACTTTCCGGCGTTTTTCCTGTTAATTTTGAAAACAAATAATCAGCAATACTATCATGTTAATCGTAATATCTCCGGCGAAATCGCTGGACTTTGAAACAGCTCCTACCACTGCAATTTATACCCAGCCCGATATGCTGGAAGAGTCGGAAAAATTAATGCATCCGTTGCGCAAGATGAAACCCCGGCAGCTTTCGGAGTTAATGGGCATTTCAGCTGCATTGGGACAACTGAATTACGAACGCTACCAAACCTGGCAACCGCCTTTTACGCCCGAAAATGCCAAGCAGGCAGTGCTGGCTTTTAACGGCGATGTGTACCAGGGACTGGATGCCGCCTCTCTTTCCGAAGACCAGCTAATGTTGCTGCAAAACAAGCTGCGTATTCTTTCCGGTTTGTACGGAGTGCTGCGTCCGCTCGATTTGATTCAGCCTTACCGTTTGGAAATGGGAACCAAGCTGAAATATCAGCGCTCGGCCGATTTATATGCTTTCTGGAAAAGCAAGATTACGCCCAAAGTGAAGGAAGCGATTGCGGAATCGGGAAGCAATGTGCTGATCAACCTGGCATCGAACGAGTACTACAAAAGCATCGATCCAAAAAAACTGGGGGCAGAAATCATTACTCCGGAATTTAAGGACCTGAAAAACGGGCAGTACAAAATGATCTCGTTTTATGCCAAAAAAGCACGGGGATTGATGACCCGTTTTATCCTTGAAAACAAGGTGGAGAAAGTGGAAGATCTGCAGGCATTTGATTCGGAGGGATACCTTTTTAATCCGCGTCTGTCGAAACCCGGAAAGCCGGTTTTTACCCGCGATAATTAGGTTCTTCAATGAGTGAAACAAGCATGATTCAGGCGAATCAACAGAAATGAAAGTTCGTGGTTTAAAGGCTTATTTCCCCTCACTCCTGTCTTTCCCTTCCAGGAAGGGAAAGATGATTTGCTTCCAGAAATATGAAGGCTTGCAAGGTATCGATTTTACTTTGTTTTTAGCGACAGTCAATCGTCCCAGCCTCCGCAGGCAGGCTTCCTTGCAGCTACCCTTTCTACACGTTGAAAAAGTTAGAAAATAAGAAATAAATAATAAGGAACAACGAATAAAAAAAGGGGCGGGAACGAATGATTTGAGCCAATATTTTCTGATTTCTTATTCTTTATTCCATGTTTCTTATTATGAATCTTTCGTATTTTCTTCAAATCCCAGGAAGAAGATGTTTATAGAGGGTAGTGCTTGCAGGGAAGGACAAGAGGATGGGTATAAACAAAACTTAAACCCAAAGATTTTCGCATAAGAAAGCCGGAAGCATTCAACACACTTCCGGCTTTTATTGTAGTATACATTACTTTCCTTTTAGAATGGCAGATCGCCTGCTGTATCTTCGTCCGGTTCCGGCGGAATGTCATGCATTCTGAATTCCGGAGGTGGTTCCGGATAATTCTGATCGTCCGCAGCACGGTCGATTTTCCAGGCATTTACATTGGTAAACCAGCGTCCGTTAAACTCGCGCGATTCTAGGTTAAAGGAAACCTCCACACTTTCGCCTGCTTTTATTCCGTTCAGCAGGTCAACCTTTTCTCCAAACAAGGTAAAACACACTTTTCTGGGGTACTGCTCCTCTGTTTCCAGGACAAAATCCTGTTTCTTCCACTCTTTTCCTGCACGGCTCACTCCCGATTCAGGCTTTAAAATCTGATGTAATTTTCCTTTTACGCTTAATGCCATTTTATCCTTTCTTGTTGATGAAGGTCAAAAGTATAAAAAAGAAACCCTTTGCCTGAACGAGGCAAAGGGTTTTTATCAACAGGATTTCCGAAATTGGAATCCTATTTATTGTCTTCTTTTACAATTTCGAGTAGTTCCACTTCGAAAATAAGCGCAGCGTTAGGGCCAATGTCGCCACCGGCACCGCGTTCGCCATAAGCAAGATCAGCAGGAATATATACTTTCCATTTTGATCCGGCAGGCATCAGCTGAAGCGCTTCTGTCCATCCTGGGATTACACGGTTCACACCAAATACAACAGGTTCTCCTTTGTCAACCGAGCTGTCGAAAACAGTTCCGTCAATCAAAGTACCGTGGTAGTGTACACGTACCTGGTCGGTAGCAGCAGGTTTTTCGCCTGTTCCTTCGGTCAACACTTCGTATTGCAAACCACTTTCAGTAGTTACAACGCCTTCGCGTTTGCCGTTTTCTTCGAGGAATTTATTACCGGCTTCCAGGTTTTCCTGAGCTTCACGGTTGTTTTCGTCCATGAAGAATTTCTGGATAATTGAGTTGGCATCTTCTTCCGAGATTTTCACTTCTTCACCCAAAGAAGCAGTGCGGAAAGCCTGTGCCATGGCTTCAAGATTCATTTCTTTACCTCCGGGAGCACCTTCCAGTTGTTTTTTGTTGTTAGCGCCTACAAGTACACCAATGGCATAGCTTGCCGAGTCAACACGGGTTTCAAGTTTAACGTCAGGAGCACCGCCGGGTTGGCAAGATGTTGCTGCGATCATTAATGCAACGATCGCTAAAAAAAGAATTGCATTTTTCATATTTACTAAAATTTTTAGTTTGATCGATATCAGAAAGCGAACGATTATTGACTACACGATTTCGAGTAGTTCCACTTCGAAAACCAGTGCGGAATTTGGTCCGATGGCGCCACCGGCTCCTCTGGTTCCGTATGCCAGTTCCGACGGGATGTAAAGTTTCCATTTCGACCCGACCGACATCAGCTGAAGGGCTTCCACCCATCCCTGAATCACTCCGTTAACCGGAAATACTGCGGGTTGATTGCGTTGCACTGAGCTGTCGAAAACTGTACCGTCGATTAAAGTACCGTGGTAATGGCATTTTACCTGGTCTGCTGCAGTTGGAATATCTCCTTCTCCCTCGTTTATAACTTCGTATTGTAATCCACTTGGCAAAACAATTACACCTGCTTTTGTGGCATTTTTAGCAAGGAAAGCCTGGCCTTCCTCCAAATTCTTGTTGCTGTCTCCTTCTTGCGATTGAGCTACAAACGCTTCCAGAATATGGTTGGCTTCTTCGGGTGAAATTTGCGGTTTTTCTCCGGTGAAAACATCTTTTAATGCGGCTCCAAATGCATCAGGATGAATGGTATTTACTCCCGATTGAATAAGGTTTGCAGCAATGCTTAATCCCAATGAATAACTGAACTTCTCTAAATCGTCGATTAATTTGATTTTTGACATTATACTTTTCTATACTAATTAAAGTGTGCGAATATAAAGCAATTTTTTTGCAATTAATCGATTGGTTTCCTTTAATTTCAAATCTTGAAAACTTATCAAAATTATTGATGTACAAACGTAATTATTGCCATAAAGTACCTACCAATACATCGATAATACGATACAGCAGCTTTGGTTATTATTTGAAAGAGTGTTCACCGATAACACTCGAAAGATTACTATTTTTACTTACCTGAAACTGGTACTATGCGGCAGACAACTCTTTTTGCTGAAAACTTACGAATTGCCTTGTTATCGATCAGAAGCAATTTGTTGCGTACTATTTTAACCGTACTCATTATTGCAGTGGGGATTACCGCACTGGTTGGTATTCTTACGGCTATCGATTCCATCAAGAATTCCATAACCAAGGAGTTTGCTTTTATGGGCGCCAATACGTTCTCGATTTCCAGCCGGGGAATGAACGTGCAAATCGGGGCGAAACGATACCGGGCTAAAAACTATTCGTACATTTCTTATTATCAAGCCAGGGAATTCAAAGAAAGCTTTGATTTTCCGGCACAAACAGCTATCTCCGTGAATTGTACCGGAACTGCGACTTTAAAATACGAATCCGAAAAAACCAATCCGAATATCTCGGTGCGCGGCATCGATGAAAATTATCTGGCTACATCGGGATATGAAATAGGGAAAGGAAGAGGTTTTGGTGAACAGGATATTGAATCCGGAAGAAACGCGGTTTTACTCGGAAGTGAACTGGCGCGTCGTTTATTTAAGTCGGGAGAGGAGCCTGTCAGTAAAGTGATCAGTATTGGTAGCGGGAAATATAAGGTTGTCGGGGTATTGGAAAAGAAGGGCAGTGGCCTTGGAATGAACAGCGACATGGTTTGTTTTATACCGTACACCAACGCACGAACCTATTTTTCGCGTCCGAACATGAATTTTGGTGTGCAGGTGATGGTCGATCGCCCCGAATTGATGGATGCTGCGATCGGACAGGCAGAGGCTACTTTTCGTATTGTTCGTGATCTTGATCCCGTGGATGAATCTGATTTCAATATTGAAAAAAGCGATAACCTCGCGAACATGCTACTTGAAAACATCAGGAACATCACTTTTGTGGCGACCATAATCGGCTTGATTACCTTGCTTGGCGCAGCAGTTGGGCTGATGAATATCATGTTGGTATCGGTTACTGAACGTACCCGCGAAATTGGTGTGCGTAAAGCGATCGGTGCCAAAAGTTCTACGGTAAAACAGCAGTTTCTGGTTGAAGCTATTGTTGTTGGGCAAATCGGAGGCTATGTTGGAATTGTTATGGGGATTATTGCCGGGAACCTGGTGTCTTCGCTTATCGGTTCATCGTTTATTATTCCATGGACCTGGATCATTTTAGGAGTGATCTTATGCTTCTTTGTCGGAATTATTTCCGGTTATTATCCCGCACAAAAGGCTTCCAAGCTTGATCCGATTGAAGCGCTGCGGTACGAGTAGCAGTTAGAAGTTCAGATTTCAAAGTTCAGAGTTCAGAGTTCGAAGTTCAGGGTTCAGAGTTAATTTTCGCTATGGAATGCTACAATGGCAATGACTCCTAGCTTTAAGTTTTATGTCTTGAGTCTTGTCGCTTGTATCGGTTTTGCTGTTTTGCCGTTTTGTTGTAGAGAAATTAAGCATTAAAGCATTCATGCATTAGCGCATTGATCAATCCATCAATCCATCAATCCAATCCATCAATCCATCAGTCCTTCTAAATTCAATCCATAAAAAAAGGGAACCTTTCGATCCCCTTTTTATTTTATATAAAGTGTCTCGTCCTGAAATAGCGTTACACAAAAAGTAGCGTTATGAAAGAAATCAATCATTCACAGTACGTTAAGCGTACACAGAAGGACTATTCGATGTCCTTTAAATTGCAAGTTGTCACTGAGATA
>NZ_JALGYW010000022.1 GCF_023111095.1 Maribellus sp. YY47 | reverse complement strand
AATTGCTTGTTTGCATGCAAAAATCCGTATTTTCAATTCAAATCGTCACGCTATCAAAAATCGCTACAAGTACGACTAACAAAGAATTTCAAAGAACGTCTATTAATTTTTAATACCCACTAGTGATTCTCTTTAACAGATTACTAATCCAGCACTAGATCAAACTGATCGTAAGGCGCTGTGCGGTGAGCCAAATGTTTGGTTGATGGAGAAATGCCAAACAAAGGCGAATAAGTACGAACTTTTACAGTTTTCCCGTCGGGCATAAACTCCAAAATTCGCAACCAGCCATCGCCGCCGTTTCCTTCCCAGCCGCCGCCAAGCGTTTGTACATTAAACATCATTTGATGTACGTTTTTACCCGAGCTGTTTTTATCGACCCGGTAAGCCACGTTTTCCTGAAAATCGCCATTTCCGTTTCCGGTATGTCCACAAATCAGCAAATCAATATTCTTAGAAGACTTCAGCAGTTTTTCCCAGATTTCAATGCCGGCATTTCCTGGCTCAATCGCATAATTATCTTTGGTAATCCGCTCTGCACTTTTGCCTTCGCGCAGATAGCCGTGTGTCATAAATATTACTTTGCTCTCGGCATATTTTTCGCTGTCGGCAAGCTTTTGCGCCCATTCGAGCACTTCATCGCGCGGATGAAACTCGGAGGTGATTACCAATACACTTCCCCAGTTCGGATCCTTAATTTCGAAGGCGGCATTTTCGAGCGACGGAATACCGTTGCGGTTAGGTAGCGCAGAAACACAGGTTTCGCGCCAGGTGTCGTTCCGTTCGAAAGGAAAATATTCGGGGAAACGGGTCATCGAATTCTCCGACTTTTGATAGCCATAATCGTGATTTCCGGGAGAAACCATGTACGGCACTTTATTATCGATGATGGAAAAACTGTTCGATACGGCAGTCCACATCTGCCGGCTGGTCTGATTCAGCATTTTCCGGTTCATAATGATATTTTCGTTCTGTTCTACCAGGTCGCCGGTGCACAAAACAGCCTTTATGTTCAGTGGCTCAATATTGTCGGCAATCCAGCGCATACATAAGTCTAATATGGGCTGATTGATGTCGTACTTTACGTACCCCTGCGGATCGCCCAGCAAAATCATTGAAAACGCATCGGGGTCGGTAAGTTTTTGCTGATCGGCCCGGTGTTGGGCATTTAGCTGTATACTCAGGAAAATAGCAAAAATTGGCAGAAGCAAATACTTCATTTTTATTGGTTTAGATTTATAAACTTATTCGTACTCTCCGAAATATCGCTGATTTCTGATTGAAATAAAATCAATTGCGACAGGCCGAAGAAACCTAGTCTTCTTAAATGATTCTGTATTTTTTACAACATCATTTAGCTTGGCATAAAGATAACATAAGCGTGCAAATTGCAAGGGATAAAACAAAAAAGCGATTTGGATCATCACCCAAACCGCTTTGCCTTAGTAAATATATGTACTTGACTCTGAAGTAATTTTTTGCACAGAATTAACTACCTTTTTTCCAGTACTGCTCAATTTCTTCCAGTGTTTTTCCTTTTGTTTCCGGAATAAGTTTGTAAAAGAAGACGGTGCCTGCCAAACAAAATGCAGCGAAAGTAAAGAAACCGGCCCCCATACCAACACTTGCAACGTACCACGGAAAGAGGAAAGCGGCAGCAAAATTGGTTCCCCAGTTGGCAAAAGTTGCCAGCGACATCGCCCTTCCACGAATATGAGTCGGGTAAATCTCACCGATTAAAACCCAGATCACTGCGTTGATTGACAGGGCCAAGCTGCCAATATATATACAAAGCAGTACAACAGTCCAAATACCTGAGGCAATATTGGTGACAAACAATGTTCCGATCGCACACAGCGAAACAAAAACGGCTGCCATTCCACCAATCAGCAAAGGACGACGCCCCCAGCTATCAATTTTGGTTAAAGCAATTACGGTAAAAAGCAGGTTGATAATTCCGATCAACACCTGAAATTGTACGGCATTGTCGAGGGCAAAACCAGCGCCTTCCAAAATAGTAGGACCGTAATAAATAACAATGTTTACGCCGGTAAACTGTCCGAAAACCGATAAGCCGATCCCTACTGCCAAAGCACGCCTCATCCCGGGTTTTAGCAGTTCGCTCAAACCCACCTTTTCTTTACCTTCTTTATTGCCGGGACGAAGGATTTTTTCGTCCACTTCGCCATTTATCCGGCGAAGCAAAGCTGTTCCTTTTTCAACAAAACCTTTGTCGATCAACCAGCGCGGACTTTCAGGAACAAAAAACAGCAGCAGGATAAACAAGCCGCAAGGAATCATTTCGGCTGCGAACATACCGCGCCAGATTTCAGTATTCAATACTTTTCCTAAAATACCGGCGGTAAAAATATTGTCGGGCGAAGCGGCATAGCGCAACAAGGCCCAGTTTGAAAAATAAGCCAACAGAATTCCGATAACGATCGACAACTGGTACAAAGCCACCAGGCGTCCGCGAATTTTTGCAGGCGCAAACTCAGAAATATACATCGGCGACAAAACAGAAGCCATACCAACCCCTAGTCCGCCTACCAGGCGAGCGGCGATCAACAGCGTAAAACTGGGAGGGATAGCCGAAAACAAGGCGGATACGAAGAAAAGAAAAGCCGCCAGAATTAAGATGGGTTTTCGGCCGTATTTGTCGCTTAAACTACCCGCTACAAAGGCCCCTAAAATGGCACCGATGAGCGCTGAGCTTCCAAACCAGCCCACCATCAGTTTTGACAAACTGTATTGGGTTTCGACCATTCCGAAAGTACCTGAAATTACGGCTGTATCGAAGCCAAACAGCACACCTCCCAGCGAAGCTACAAAGCAGGTCATCCCGAGCAACGCTTTATTACCGGATGGCGTATTCAACCCGACATCGTTATTCATTTTTACATTCATTGTTTTTATTTTTCGTTTTATTCGTTTACTAATCAGTGTCTCTGCAAGGCCCCAAAAAGCGCCCCCTGCAAAGTCGGGTGAGCAATGTATTATTTAAGCGCTTTACCCTTTTTTAGTTTTTGATACAACTCCAGCGAATCGGGATGACCGGCAAATGTCTGTCCTTTCGATTGATTGATCATGCCGGTGTACTGGTAGATCAGGATTTTTTCGACATAAGGCGACACGGCTTCCAGCTGCTGCAGCACACGTTCGGCGGGCGCAGGCAACAAGGCGCTGTTGTACACTTTCCCTTCGAAACGGAAAACTTCAACATCGGCCCAAAGCTTAGATTTGGCTGCTTTTTTATGTAGTTTATACAAGTTTTCATAAAAACCGGCACTTTCTTCAACCCGGGTTTTTTCCACCCCTATTTCATCCTGGTAAGCAATAAAATCAACATCCAGTTTTTCCAACTGACGCACATAGATATCGTCAAAAGCCACGTTCCGGGTTCCGTAAGGCGCAATCAGTGTTTTGGCTTTGGGCATTAAGCGTGCAGCTTCTGCCGAAGAATGATTCACATAATCAATGAAGAAATCATCGTAGTGGCCGTTAATCCCGGTTTCGTTGGGATAGTACCAGCCGTAAAAACTTTTGTGATGACCATATTTTTCGGCAATTTCATTCATGGCTTTTACGCGCAGTTTGTGCACCTCCGGATCTTTCATCAACATTGCAGGATTGGTCCACTCGCCAAAAAAGCCATTGCTTACAAAAAAGCGGATGCCGTATTTATCGGCAGCGGAAAGCACCACTTCCAGCGGATCATCACAGCCCATTTCGTGCTTTGGCAACAGCGAAGTCGGGTAAAAACTTTTATCGTAAATCGCCACGTCGAGCAAAACCAGGTAACGCAATCCTGCATCGGCCACTTCTTTTACTTTGGCATCCCATTGTTGAGCGGTAAACTTCTCCAGTGTAAGATTCCAGTATTTTCCTTCTGCAGCGCTGTGGTGCTGAAATTCAAACCACGAGCCTTCAATGGGTTTTATCGATGCGTTTTTCTTTGTTGCCGCTTGTAGTTCCTGCAATAAAAAGGGACTGGCCACAGCCATTGTTCCCATCGCTCTTAAAAAATTCTTCCGGTTCATTTTTTTATAAATCGTTTGTTTTTTCTGTCAATAATCAACTTTGCCAGCCGATCCATTATTTCCTTGTCTTTCGGATTTTCCGACTTGTAAAACTTATAAATGCAGTTACCTCCTTCGTAATAGGCAACCGAGGACTGCTCAAATACCCGTTTTTTTTCATAGGCATCGATATAAGCTGTTAAACGTGTTCGGAAACCTGATTCGTGATCGGCCATCGCTCTGCCATCAAACTCCATTTCCACGCCCATTTTTTGCGCGCGGGCAAAAGCACAGGCTTCTTCAAGTCGTTCATCACTTACATCGGCGTGGAAAAAATGATTGGGCTGAATCCAGGCAAAATCGAATTTATATTTTTTCCATTCGTCGCGACCGGCTGCTGTCCAGTATGGAATCCAATAAAATTTGAATCCTTTCGACCGGATGTAATCGCCCAGCGGAATTAAAATATCGGCACAGCCGCGCACGTCTTCATCCACCCAATAAAAACCATCAAGCTGAAGGTGTTCATAATTTTCCTGGTTATACCGTTCCAAGAAACGATCGATGTACCATTTTTCTGCGGTCAGTCTATCTTCCTGATTATGGAAATCTAATTTTTGACCATCAAGCTCGCCCCAATCGTCCTGATCAAGAATGGGCGAAGGAATTCCGGACACCAGTTTGTGTTTAAATCCCGGCTTTCCAATTTTCTGAATTTGCTCTTCAATACACTGGTTTAGGGCCGAAAACGCCTTGTCTTTCTCAAACCGGCGATCGAGCAACCATTCCCATTCGGGTTTTCTGGCATTCTGTTTTTCATATCCCGGCGCGTAGTTGCGTCCCTTTCCATCTTTAAATTCAAGAAAAAGAAAGCCATCGAACAACCAGTTTACCTCGCCTTGTTGATTCTCGTGCACCACATACGGCAAAAACTCCTCTTTGGTCCACTCCATCGGACGATGCACACCGCCCTGGTAAATCAGCACCAAATCGGCAATATTTATTTTACCGTAATCTCCGGCAAAACCCGAAAAGCAAAAAAAGTTTAGCGCACAAAACGCAAGGATTTTAACAACGAATTTCATCTTCATTATATTCAATTGGCTAAGGTTTCTCAAATAAACTAATTATTTTTATTCTCGCCGGATCATTTACTAAAAATTTTTACCAACCCTGTTTATTTAGAAGAATAATAAAGTGAAAATCCGATGGCTTGCAGGCTTCTATTTTTGCTTTTTCGTGGCAAATAAAAATCGATCGATTCCGGTTTGGTAATTCGACGGGAAGAAATACAACACACTCAATGCGGCAATTTCGATCAGGTTTTTGTTCACGATCCAGTAACTTCCTTCGGCGTGCATGTTGGCAGCGAGCCCGGGGAAAGGCGGATAGGCCAGGTAATACATGGCCAGTAACACTATGCCAAATATTTTTGCCGGTTTCGATAAAAGTCCGATAAACAAACTCAAACCGATAAGTATCAGCCCCCACACATTCAGCGTATCAACCAAAGTCATCGCAAACTCAGAACCTGCCATGGCTTTAAAAAGTGGAGCGAACAGCCCTACAGCCCCATTCAGGTATTCTTTGGCGGTCCACTCCGGCATACAAAGTTTAACCAGACCTTCGTACAAAAAATGCCAACCGATTAAAATCCTCAGCGAAGTGAGTACCACCAACTGTTTTGTTGAATAGCTGTTTGCTATTTTTTCGTGTTCCAATTTCATCTTCAACCTCCCTGACTTTTATAAAATGATTGCTTTTTCGTTTTCTGCATCCCATTTCACCGGCCGTTTGCTGTCGTACGCAAGGTTGGCCAGGTTAAAAGTTACGGCCTCTTCAAAACCCACATCGACATTACAGCTGGTCTCGCCTTTTCCGCGAATGGCATCCACCCATTCTTTTAGATGCAGCAGGGTGGCATCTACCACCTGGCCGTCGATGTAAGTTGGCCCGTACCCGCCTTTTAGGTAGGCCTGCGATGTTGCCGACGAAATGGCATCAACGCCCGTGTTGGGTTCGTAATAATACATCGGGTCTGATGCGTTTGCCTTAATATCGCGATATCGTTCCGACAGGCCGTCTTTGTATATCATAATTGCCCGGTCGACATCCATCGTAGCTTCCGATCCAAGAATTTTTGCCTGCCGGTAAATACTGTTTTTCAACGAGCAATCGTAGGTAAGCGTCAGTTTCCGGTTGGGATAATGGAAGATGGCATTCATCACATCGGGCATGTCGCCATGTGTCTTGTAGTAATGCTGTCCGCCAATTGCCACCACGGTCTCGGGAATACCCAACTCCAGTACCTGGTTTACACAATCGAAGCTGTGCGAAAAGTCATTTCCGGTAACACTTGTTCCGTAATCGCTGTAGCGCTGCCAGCTGAAGTAACGTTTCAAATCAAATTCGTGCCAGGGCGCATGGGCCAGAAACTCTTTCCAGTTGATATTACTTTCGTTTCCAAGTTTATGATCGAAGGCTTCGTCGCGAATCCACGCGCCAAAAGTATTGTTCCGGTTGGTAAAAGTCTGCACCATCGAAACATCGCCCAAAACTCCCTTCTGATAGAGTTCGCGAGCGATTTTAAAACTCATCTGCTGGCGGTTTTCATGGCCCAGCTGAAATACCACACCTGTTGATTTGATGGTATTTCGCAATTCCACCGCTTCCTCGATGGTGTGGGTCATCGGTTTTTCCAGGTAAACATGTTTGCCGGCTTTGGCTGCTTCAATCGCAATTAGCGCATGCGTGTGGTCGGGCGTGGCAACGATAATGGCATCCACCTCATTGCTTTTTACCATTTCGCGGTACGACGAAAATATTTTTACGGGCTTCGGCGTTTTTCTTCCGCCAGGTCGAAGGTCGTTGGCCGCGATTTCAACCGCGCGCTGCGTTCGCACATCAAAGGTGTCGCAAACAGCAGCAAACTCCACGTTTAAATCTTCCTGGTTTAAAAACTCCTCCAGCTTCCTGGTGTATTTGCCATCGATCGTGTTTTTTTCTACGAAATCGGGGTGCGTAAATCCCAGCGAGCGCAGCAACTGTTCGCCACGCCAGCCGTTCCCCACCACACCTATCCGCAGGGGTTTCTCCCCCATTCCGGTTGGCGGCAACAGTTTTTGTCCGGTGGCATCCAGCTTGTTGATCTTCAGTGTTTCATAAATATCTTTACTTTTCCCTTTCGCTTCCTCACCAATACTTCCTTTAAAAGCGAAGGCAAAGTACCCGAGAAAAGGTACTGCTGCCATTCCTTTTAAAAAGTCTCTTCTGATCACCTTACTCATAATTCAATTTTAATTACTATTCGGTCTGATGTTCTATTATTGTTCACAGGACAGCAATCGCTATTTCGAAAGCATCTCCTTTTTCAATTTAGCATGATACCGGGCAATTTCAGAACCTTTAGTCAGCTCCCAAATCGACATGTCCATCTCTCTTAATGCCAGAATTGCGGTGATCCAACCCTGAGTCCAGCCCGTTTCGATGGCCCAGGCCCCCCAACCGTGATCGGCATTGGAGCCCCACTGCTCGAATTGCTCGTAATCAAAAGCGCGCATCCAACCGCCATCCAATTCCGGATGATCGGCCGATTTTACCTGTATACGACACAAAAATTCCGCTAACTTATCGGTTGCTTTTTTGATGTCGGCATCGCCGGTGGCATAACACGCCTCGTGCAATCCTAAAAATGCGAAGTTGGTGGTGTACAGCAAATCGCTAACCGGATCGCCATTTTGCGCAATAAGCGAAGCTTCTGTTGTTCCGTAGGCTTCATTTGTTTGCGGCGGCGGATAACGTCCCATTTCAATCGATCCCAACTCTTCGCGAATAGCGCCGCAGTCGTCCTGAAGTTTCAGAAAATCGTTCACCACGGTCAATAACATTGCGCGGTTTTCTTCGGTATTTTCCACCCGCAGCAGCCACGACAGCGGCAAAATCATCCGTGCCCTTTCCTGCGCCAGTCCGTTTGTCCAGCTCCAGCCATTCGGATAATTTTCCATCATGATCCGGATTCCGTTTTTGGCACGGTTCAGAAAAATATCATCGCCGGTTTTGTCGTAAGCCCACAGGTAACAGGCCCACAAATAACTTTCGAAATGAGGCGCCAAATTGAGGACTTCCTGGTTGTAATAATATTCCCATCCGTTCTTTTCAAATTGAGGGAGATCGATTCTGCTGCCTCTGAAACCATTTGCACCGGTTGTTCGCACCAGGGCGATTAACGATTTCATAAAGATTTCGTCCCAGTGATCGGTTCCGGTAAGTGCGGCGGTGGTCCAGGCTCCCAAAAGGAAACGGGCGTTGTCGTCGCCGTAACTGGCGCGGTACCACGCATAATTACTGATTCCCCACGGGATTAAACCATAGGCTCCGTGCGATGAATCGGCGTATTCATTTTTTGTTGCAATCGAATTCAGCAGGTAGTAATCCAGCAGTTTTTGAGCTGTTCCTAAATATTCCTCATTCCCCAAAGCTTTTCCCGCCGTGGCAAAAGCCATGGCCGTTTCGCTGATGCAGTCGCCCCGTTCCATGATTCCGATAGGCTGGCTGCCGGTTTCATCAATTTCAGAGAAAATACATTCAAAAACGCCATGCGATCCGTCGCCTACGGGAATAGCTTCGTTCCAAGCCAGGCGCTGAATTCCGGAATCTACCAACGCTTTTAGCGTATCCACATACGAGTCGGGGATCAGCATGCGGGCATTTTTATACCACTCCACACCGCGTGCAAAACTTTTGCGTTCCACATCTTCCGGTAAAACATCTTCTTTGCCATAAGTCGGTCCAACAACCGGTTCCCAGCTCAATTCCTGATTTTCAAGTCCGGGAGCTACAAACCCGAGAATCTGTTTCCACACCGCTCCCCATTCTTTTGACGGGGCGTATCTTCCCGAAATAAATCCGCTCAGATTTGTGGTTGACACCAACACGGGCTGCTCCTTCAGTTCGAGTAAAATGGGAAACTGTTTTTCGGGCAAGCCGTAAATGGCAGAATCGAAACCGGCAACACGCGCCGCCACCATCAGTACCTTCGCCGAATCAGCGGGTACTTCGGTGTAATACAAACCGTTTAACCCCAAAATCGTCAAACTGTCGGGCGACGCGTTAAAAAAGCCTGAACTGACCACCACACGCTCGTGTTTGGCCTTTTCGATGGCTCCCACTTCACTTTGCAGAAGCCGCGATGGAAACTCAACATAAGCGCGCACCCCTTTCTCTTTTAACCGGGTATAAAAATTGTCGCTTATCTGTTCTGTTTTGTTGGGATAAGCCGAAGACAAAACCAAAAGTCCTTCTCCGCTTTTTGCTTCCTGAACGGCCTGTTCGGGTGTAGCATGAAAAACAAGTTGGATGTTTTGATGGCTTTTCAGCAACTGAATCAAATCGTTATCGGCAGAACCGCTTACATGTATTTTGTGGCGACTACCACCACAAGCAGCCATTATTAAGGCGATTACCGCCAGGCTCCACACTTTTATTTGTTCTATTATTTTCATAAACATATCATTCTATTCTCTTTCTATTATTATTTGCGGGCTTTCGCCTTTTATCAGCCTTTTTAATACAGCCGGATACGTATCGCCTTCGGTTGTTCCCTTCCCTTCCATAAAAACGCCACAGGTTATGGAATCGCCAAAGCACACAATCTTCAGGCTGCCCGGACCATCGAAATTCGCTACCAAATGCTCGTAAATAAATCTGGCCAGCAGGTAATTACCTTCTTTGGTAAAATGAATACCATCGTTGCTGTCGCTGTTGGCGCGGTTCCGGATAATCTGATCTCTCTCGTGCTCCGGAATCCCCATTTCTTTGAGGTGGGAAAAAAGATCGACAAACACCAAGTCCTTTTTTTCGCACAATGCCCTCAAGGTATCACTGCCTGCTTCCAGCAGTTTCATCGGGGTAGCCGGATAAAGCGTCGAGTCGTGGCGTTCAAACAAATGCAGCGAGTCGGCAGTTGGCGGACTCACCACAATCACTGAGATATTGTGCCGCAACAGGCTGTCGGTTAACAGATCCATATTGTTGTAATACTCGCCCACCGAAAGCATTTTCCGGGTATTCAGCAAGTCATTTGTTCCCACCATCACAACCACGAGGTCGGGTTGAAGTGCTACCACATCGGTTGACACGCGTCTCAGCAAATCGGCCGTGTTATTTCCGGGCACACCTTTGTTAAACACATCTCCAAGCGGCTTTTCGTTTGTACACGACAAAAACAAAACAGCCGTTATCACCAACGTCAGATGCACCAGGCCCGACAGGTATTTTTTTGTTCTATTCATGATAAACTAACTATTAGGCCAGTGCGTTTCCAGCCCCTGGCTTCTGATCCAATCCTGGAATTCAGTCAATAAATTTTTCTGTTCGCGAACAGCACGCGGCGGTACGTTTTTCTGCCGTGCAAAAGCCACAAGCATTCCCACGGCTTCACCAATGCTCCACTCCACCGGATGCAAACGGAAACAACCGTTGGTAATGTGCGTTGTGCCGACGTTTTTATTGGCCGGCAACACATTATTCATTCGTTGTGGCAGCAAGGCGCCCAGTGGAATCTGGAATGGAAGCGAGCCAAAATCGACATAATTAATACCCTGGCTGCTCGGATGCAAATCGATATGGTAATAACCGGTTCCTACGCTGTCGTAAAAATCAGCCGATTTCTTTCCGGCCTCGTCACCAGCCACCAAACGGCGGTTTTCGGCTCCCACATGTTCTTCCAACACCGTAAATTCAGCTTTAATTCTTCGGGCTTCGCGGATGTAAGGATATTTTGCCATACCGTCTTCGGTGCCCATTACATCGCCACGCAAGCGTAGACCAGCCCATCCCTGTCCGCCATCGGGACGAGGCGCTTCGGTTTGCAACCAGTAAAACAACGACAGGTTTAATTGCCGCGCACCTTCCACATGCTTCTGAAACTCCTTTTCACTTACGTCGATCAGGTTCCCCAGGAAATAGTCGTTTTGAGGCCAGTTTACAATGGTGATGTCGCCATCGTAAGTTCCCGGAGCAAAATTTTCCTTGTTAATCAACCGACGGTATAACCACAGGTTCAGCATGTTTCCGGTTTTCTTTCCTTCGGGATGAAAGCCCAGTTTTTTGGGTTTCAGCGTTCGCGGATCGGAATAATGTAAATCCAGTAATTTTCCTGCCCAGGGCGTATCCATTTGCGGCACATAATTGCTCCAGAAATCATAATCTTTCGGACGATCGATCACATTGTTCACGCCCGGTTGGTAATCCATCGCAAAACACAAAGTGAAGGCCTGGTTGTTTTTCGGATTGCCTACTTCCGGCGCATGTAATTCTCCCGTCTCACTTTTCGACTCGGTTCCGGTAAGGTATTCGGTTCCGGTAAGCGGCAGCAGGTCGCCACATTCGGTTGCATCAATAAAATACGATGCATTCAGCACAATGCTCTCATCGTTTTTCAGATCGTGTGCCCTGATCGCCTTTACTTCATCTCCCGTTACGTCTGCCGCATCAATTTTATGCTCGGTCAGCAATGTCAGCTTTCCGGTGCTGATAAAAGGCAGTAACATTTCTGTCAAGACGGCTACTGTTACGCGCGGTTCGTGACAAATCCGAGACACAGATCCATCGCCCGGATTCAGGTTGGAGCGACTTTTAGCCTCTTCGGTTAACGGATAATTTCGTTTATAATAATCACGGATCCTGTTTCGGTAATCGCGGTACGACGCGGGAGCTCCGTGCGTTTCAATCCAATAATGTTCATCGGGCGGAACGCCTTGTTGCGACACCTGTCCGCCAATCCAGTCGGTTTCTTCGGTTAAAATTACTTTTAGCCCGTTACGACAAGCCGCCAAAGCTGCAGCGCAACCGCCCAAGCCTCCTCCGGCAATCACCACGTCGGCAGCCAGTTCCTCTGCCTTCTGCTTCATTTTTTTTGAACGATTTGTTGTCGCCGCCTGTGTAATGGAAGGTGCCGCGAGTAAAACCCCGCCACTTCCGGCTGAAACCAATGATAAAAAATTCCGTCTCTTCATGTTCTATTTTTTAGATTGTTTCTATTTATTTCCTTTCAGCGCAAAATGCCCTGTTTCCATAGTTTTTTCACTTGTTTAGGAGACAACTCAAAAACCAGGTAACGCCGGTCACCCGCAGGCAAAACAGCTGTTTCTCCCTCTTGCTGAATACCGAGCTCCTCTCCCACTTTTTTGAACAGCTGCAAACGACCGGCTTTTACCGGCAATTGCAATTGCCCCTCCCCCCGGGCATGCCAATACACCACGCAGGTTTTACCGTTGCGGCGAAACAAAAAGGCACGTAAATAGGTATCGCTTCCCTCCAGCTTTTCATAAGAAATCAGCTCCAGCTTGTTCGCCTCATTTCTCAATAAGAAATGCTCCTGTTCCGGATTCATTAACTGCTGTTTTTGTTCGCTTGTCAGTAAACTGTTGATGCGCACTTCTTCCCAATTCCTGATCACCTCCAGATTGTCAGCCGTGCGGGGATGTTTCCGGAGTTCGTTCAATTTGCCCATTAAAGCAATCGGGCAATCCCAGGCAGCCGCCCTGCTGCAAATAAATTCGTACATATCGGGTTGCATGCCGACAGAGGTACTATCGGGCGCGAGGTAATCGTTCCATCCAAAATTGATGGAAGTAAAATCCTGAGCCGTATATTTTGCTGCGTACATAGGATATTTTCGAGTAGCCTCGCGGATGTATTCCGGACGAAACAAGTCGAAAGCATTGCCCCGTGTAATGATGTGCCAGCTAAAATGCGACTTGGTAGCTCCTTCTGATAAAAGAGGAGCAGGATGAATATGATTGTAAACAGCCAGTTGCGCCCTGGGTACGTTGTACCAATAAGGCGGATGAACATCTTCAGCGCCGTCGAAATAAATGAACTCAAAACCGGCTTCGCGGCACAGATTCCCGATGCGCTCGCCCACCTCATCCTGAATACTTGTGTTTTGATCGAACCGCACAAACAACGGCCAGGTGTCAACATCGAGTAACCCGAGCTTGAATCCCACTTCGAAATGGCTTACCGTTGACTTTAACTCTCCGCGCTTACACCCCGTAAAACAATAGGGCCGCTCAGTGGTGTATCCTTCGTAGGCCACCAGTTCGTTCCCGATTTTTAACATCCGGCGTCCATTTTCCAGCGTACAACCTTCGGGATTTTCCTCCACCGGAATTGTTATTGCATCGGCATCGATGGCCGCTGCCAGGGTAAACATCCGGCGCAGGTTTAGCCGGTGGTCGGGCACCGGGCTCACATAAGCATCGTTTTTTGCGGCTTTGTTGTAATGAATATGAAATCCGGGAATCATCCCGGCATCTTTTATTTTTTGTGTGATGGTTTGCAAATCAGCCATGCCGTTTGGATAAGCCGGCAGCCAAGGAAAATGCCCCATCGATTCAGCAAAATCGAAATAATACAACACCATCATTTTAAAACCACCTTGTTTGGCGTAAGCAATGTGTTCGTCGATGTTGTGGGTTCTAACTCCCCGAAGTTCGTAATACGAATATTTGTAGGCTTCGCTGCGGCGGCTTTCCACCCCCGGCGGCAAATGGTAATCGCGTTCCAGACGATCGATACGATCCAGCAATTTTTCGTTGCTTGTCGTGATCAGCGCAGCTCCCACATTCATCAATTTCACGCGGTTGTCCATCCCGGCGTAAAGCAGCTGGTACTTGCCTTTGTCGAATGCATCGATACGGGCAAACTGATCGGTAGCCAAAACGTTTACAGCTACTTTGTCGTCCCAAACCACATTCAGCCATTCGCCAAAATGAGTGCGTTTTTTCACCGGCAGTTGCAGCAGCGTAAATTCATCGATTTCTGTCTTTCGTTTAACGCCGAATTTTTCAATTTCGTAATCGAGATCCGTCAATTGAAAACCGATGTAATCGTCGGTAATATTTAGTGTAATAGTAGCGGTATAGGCAATTTCCTGAAATCCGACTTTTAAGCGGTCGCCTTCGCGCCAAAGTGTATCGGCGGCAAAAGTCCGCGGTTTTGCCGGATAGGTTAAAAAAAGCTCGTTGTCGTACGGGCGGTACTCGGTAAGTGCAAAAACCGGGGTGTCGGTTCTTTTCTCCAGACATTCCTGCTTGGTGGGTTTGTGGACTAAACTTACTGCCTTTCCATCGCTGCTCAAAGTCAGCGCCATTTCGGCGTTTTCAATGACAACGGTTCGCGTTACTTTTTTACCCGCTGCCGCTTTCACATCAGCAACCGTAAAAAAGGCTATAACGAGGATTAAGATAGAAAGGCGCATAATTTTCAGATTTGAATAAGTTTAACATAAAGATTTGATCTTGCACATAGCAACCACTCTTTGCCGGATATACCATTTCCTTTCTGTTACCGTTTGGTAACTTTTAAAGCAATAAAAAAAGGTGATCGATAAAGATAGATTACAGAGAGGAACTAACAAAATTCCTCTCTGTAATTATCATGCAGAAATCTAGTAACCCGGGTTTTGTTCCAGGTTTGAATTCCGGTCGATTTCTTCCTGTGGAATCGGGAAAAGCTCGAATTTATTTTCCCAGAAACGGTTAACGTCTCTCACTTTCAATTTGCTTTTGTAAGCGTCATAGTTTGCAATATCATTCAGATCGTGCAGGGCTGATTTATGAAAGTTAGGAATCATATCAGGAGTTACATCATTGTATCCACCGGCAGTAATATATCCGTTTGCGTCCCACGCCGTCGCCACCGGATAACCGTAACTTGGGCTGTCGTTCTCGATGGCGCCAATTCCCCAACGACGCATGTCCACAAAGTGTAATCCTTCGGCAATCAACTCAACTTTACGTTCACGACGTACAAGTTGCTTCATTTTGTCCTGGTTTCCTTTGCGATCATCCGAAACATTGGGCATACCTGAACGATTACGCACCTGATTGATGGCATCGTATACCGAGTCGTCCAGTTCATTCAATTCGATTTTTGCTTCGGCATAGGTTAACAATACTTCGGCATAGCGCATAACCGGGATATTATAAGTGGTTTTATTGATTGCCTCATCGGTAACATTGGCAAATTTTCTCCAAATGTAACCGACACCACGATTCACAAAACTGGTCCATGCGGCAGCACTGTTGATATCAGCGTTGTTTGCGGTATACCATTCCCCGGTAGTGAAGTTATAGAATTGAGTGGTTGGATTAAATCCTTCCAATACAAAACGAATCCTTCCGGCGTCTGTTCCGGTAGTATTTCCCTCAACTGTATCGCCATGCATCCATAAGGTCGCTCCAAAGCGCGGATCCCTGTTTTCTTTTGGATTTTTAGGATTGTACAGCGGCGATTCATCGATACGCTTTCCATCGATACATTCGTAGGTATCAGCCAGAATTTGCGAAGGATGTCTTCCGGTTTGTCCATAGTTTCGCGACACAACACCAAAAGCCATAACATGCGCTTTTTGATCGCCCTGATCGGAATAGATAACTTCGAACATCAGCTCATTACGTGCATCGGCTTTGGCTTGTCCGGTTTTATTAAACAAATCGTCGAAATTGGCAGCCAGTTGTCTTTTCCCGATTACCTGTTCCGCTGCATCGGCTGAAATTCTGAAATATTCAGCTCCTTTGTTTCCATAATTCAAACTTCCACCCAAAAGCGCGGCACGGGCTTTCAGTCCTAAGGCTACTGCTTTATCAACGCGTCCACGGTCGGAGGCAATCCAGGGCAGGTCCACAGCTGCTTCATCCATCTGTTCGAGGATAAAATCAAGAATCGTCACTTTTGAAACTCTTTCATCTGCGTACTGATCAATCGTAACAGGCTCAGAGTAGAAGGGCACATCGCCATAAGCTGCAATCAGGTTATAATAAGCGAACGCACGAAGAACTTTTGCCTCGGCCAAATACTGTTTTGAGTTTCCTTCGAGCGTTTCCAGGTAAGGCGCAGCACCGTATAACACCGAATTGGCCCGGGCTACAATGTAATAATTGTAGGTCCACCACGACTGAACGGCAGTATTATCCGGATTTAACCCGCCACCTGCACCCACAGTCGTATTCTCGTCACGCTCCATACACAAAGCAGTGAAGTGATCTAAGAAAAGATAAGCCGATAAACGGTTAATACTGAAATAAAGCGTATTATAAATCCCCGAAACTCCAGTTTCAACCGCTGCTTCAGATTTATAAAACCCCGAAGATGCATAGCTGGTTGGCGTTCTGTCCAAGAAATCGTCGGTACAGGAAGCAATAAATACCCCCAGTGCAACTAGTAATGATATATATAGTGATTTCGTCTTCATTCGTTCAAATTTTAAAAGTTAATATCCATTCCAAATGTAAATGTCTTCATCAACGGATAGAAGTTACCTCCCGATACCGATGATTCCGGGTCATAACCTTTGTAGGCATCCGAAATCGTAAATAAATTCTGACCACTCACATACAGGCGCACTTTCGACAGGTTAACATGCTGCAAAACGTTTTTAGGAAGTGAGTACCCCAATACGACGTTTTTAATCCTCATATAAGCACCGCTTTTCACCCAAAAATCAGACACAATGTTATTCGGGTTATTTCCTGAACCATCGATCAACAGGATAGGAAATGCTGCATCACGGTTGTCCTCGGCCCAGTAGTCGAGCTGGTGTTCGAATATGGTACGGCCCACATAGAACGGACGCGCACCGGCACCGGTATAAAAGATGTCTTTTTTACCTACGCCCTGAAGAAACAATGAAAAGTCAAATCCTTTCCAGTCGGCACCAAGGTTCACGCTGTATTCGTAGCGAGGAGATGGATCGCCGATAATAGCCCGGTCGAATTCGTTGATTACGCCGTCGGGAGTTCCGTCAGCGCCACTCAGGTCTTTGTATTTGATATACCCCGGTTTCACATTCGCCTTTGCACCATATACTGCCGAAGCATCAATTTCTTCCTGCGACTGGAAATAACCGTCTGTGACATAGCCATACCACGATCCAATCGGATCTCCTTCACGGGTGATCTGAGTTCCCACGTATTCTTTGCCGTACAAATTGGTTACTTCGTTTTTCACATCCGAAATATTGGCGGTAATGTGATAGTTGAAATCTTTGATTGCATCGCGCCAGGTCAAAGAAAGATCCCATCCGTTGTTACGCATCGAACCTGCATTTTCCCATGGAGAAGAAAGCCCGACATACAATGGAATTGGGAATTGCTGCAACATGTCTCTAATGTTTCGCACGTAATAGTCCATGGTCAAGCTCAGTTTTGAACTCAGAAAATCGGCATCAACCCCAATGTTCATTTGAGTTGATTTCTCCCATGAGATTTCTTCGTTGGCCACCTGAGTTTGCGTTGCACCGGTTCCTAAAACCTTGTTGAACCAGTAACCGTAACCGGTTGAAATGGTCGCAGCATACGGGAAATAGCTGTAAATATCCTGGTTACCCAGCGTTCCGTACGATCCTCTCAGTTTTAAGTTGCCAACTACTTGATCGAAAGAATCCCAGAAATTTTCTTCTGAAATACGCCATCCGGCAGAAACCGAAGGGAAAAATCCCCAACGGGAATCTTTCATAAAACGGGAAGAAGCATCCCAGCGACCGTTCAATTCGATAAGATAGCGTTCTTTAAAGTTGTAATTCAACCTTCCGAAGTACGACATCATAGCCCATTCCCAATGGCTTCCACTATTGGTAGCGGTAGCAACATCGCCGTGGTCGATATCTTCAAATCCGGCAAATTCGAACCCTCTTCTTTTTGCTGAGAACGAACGTCCCAATTTCTCTTCGCTTTGAATACCGCCAAGCACTTTCACGCTATGATCTCCCAACTGACGATCGTAAGAAGCCTGGAAGTTAAACTGATTGGTAATCATCTGCGACCATCCTTCGTATTTTTCGGTTCCGGTTGCCGGGTACGATGTTTTATAAACGCCACCTTCATAGGTATCGTAGGGTTTCAGGAAATAATCCGATTTGGTTTCCAGCCGCCGTGAGCTGTAACTGGCAGATACATCCAATCCTTTTAACGGATTAATTACCACAAAACCTTTTACACCCAATTCGGGAGATATAGCGGTATTTATTCCTGATGCTTCTGCGCTCGCAATAGGGTTGTCACCATTCTGACCGTAGCCCCAGGTTCCATCGGCATTAATTCCGGAGAAAACCGGAACAAAAGTAGTTGCTTTACTAATGATCCCCTCGGGGCTGTCCAAACTTGGAGTAACGGTTGTCGACTGGCGAATATTCACATCCACTCCAACTTTCATCCAATTTGTAATATCGGCGTCAGTATTCAACCGCAAAGTCATTCGTTCATAATCATTATTGGCAATCTGCCCATCCTGATAATAGTACGCAGCATTACCAAAGAAGCGTACTTTTTGAGAACCTCCGCTAAGGCTGATTGAATTGTTATGCGTAAGCGCCATATTTTTAATGATCTCACTTTCCCAATCGGTATCGTAGCGGTTAATATTATCGGCGCCTAAGGTTTTAAAATCGTTGATCAGACTTACGGGGTACTGAGGCTCCTGGTCTGAGTTGGCGCGGGCTACGTTAATTGCTTCCATGTAAGCCACCGCGTTAACGGGTTCCGGCATTTCTGTCGGCATGTTTACTCCAACATAACCGTTGTAGGTTACATTTAAATTGCCGTCTTTCGAACGTTTTGTGGTAATCAGAATCACACCGTTCGATGCTCTTGATCCGTAGATTGAAGCCGAAGCTGCGTCTTTCAGAACCGAGATCGACTCAATGGTATTCATATCGATATAATTCATATCGCCTTCCACACCATCAATTAACACCAGTGGGTTCGACGATGAGTTTAACGAACCTGTTCCGCGAATGCGAATGCTGGCGCCATCAGCTCCGGGCCGTCCTGATGATTGAACAACAGAAACGCCGGGGATAAGCCCTTGCAAAGCATTCGAAGTGTTGGAAGCACTTCTTTTAACGATATCCTCGCTCGTTACATTTTGAACTGCTCCGGTGAGGTTAACTTTTTTCTGAACGCCATAACCTACCGCAACAATTTCATCAATTCCAATCATATCTTCCACCAGGGTAACATCAACCTTGGTTTGGTCACCTACTTCAACCTCTTTGCTTTTCATTCCCACAAACGAGAATTGCAACACGGCGCCCTCCGGAACATTAGCAAGCGAATACTCTCCGTCCACATTGGTAACCGTCCCGTTGGTTGTACCTTTGAAAGTTACACTAACTCCGGGAAGAGGCTCACCGTTTTTGTCGGTAACTTTTCCGCTAACCATTTTCTGTTCAGCATCCGAAAACTCCTTTTTAGACAGTTTCGAACTCGGGCTGATAACAATATAGCGGTCGACCACTTTATATTCCAAATCACTACCTTTCAGAAGATCATCGAGTATTTTCTCAATTGTCACGCCTTTTACGTTCAGGTTAACATGATCAATACCAGCCACTTCATCGTTTTTATAAAAGAAGTAGAAATCGCTTTGTGCTTCAATTTGCTCAAACAGTTCAGCTAACGTCACGTTACTGACATCTATCGATACTTTTGTTGACTGGGAGTAGCTTTTTGCATTCACTGCTACGACACCTAGCAGGAGCATTAAGATCGTTAGTTTCATAACTTTAATCATTTTATTACACCCGACCAACAGGGCATAACTCTCTCGTTTTTTTTTCATACTTTTGGCATGTTTAATAATTATTAATGATTCCGTATGGAATTGTTTTTAAACATCCTGAGGGAGTTGGCGCTTCCCAGGATTTTCACTGAGCCGGCATTATTGGCGTAATGCCGGTTCGTCGTTTTAGTTTGATTTGTTTCTACATAGGCACTTACTTTTCTTTCGATAATATGATTTCGTTTTTATCTTCACTTTTTTGAATCACCTCAAAATTGATGGGTGACGACAACTTGATGATTTCCAGCACCTGATACAATGGCTTATTTTTCAGTATTGTCCCTGTAAACCGGTAATTCTTGATTTCTTCGTCCTTGAAAATAAATTTTACATTATACCACCGTTCAAGCTTCACTATAATCGGCTCAAGTCTTTCGTTATAGAAACTAATTTTTCCATCTTTCCACGACGAATAAAAACGGGTATCCACTTTCGACAGATATATTTTGCTTTCTGAAAGATTGTAACTCGCCATTTCCCCCGGTTTTAGTTCAATAATCTTTTCTCCCTTTGGGCTAAGCAATTCTATTTTCCCTTCAACTAAAGTTGTTTCCAGTAAGTTATTGCCCGGATAAGCATTGATATTAAAGCTGGTCCCCAAAACCTTAACCTGCATCTCGTCTACCTTTACACTGAAAGGATTTTTTTCATCTTTTACCACATCAAAAAAGGCTTCTCCGCTTAATTCCACCTTACGGTTTTTTGCATTAAATGCGTTGGAATAACGAATTGTCGACTCGGCATTCAACCAAACATGGGTTCCATCGGCCAATACAATTTCGGCAATCTGCCCCGCCGGACAAATTACTTCATTCATGGACAGAGGCGCTGTACGGTCGAAATAATGCTGCAACGAATACGAAATGGCCACCGCAAACACCAACACGGCAGCATATTTCAGAACACTTCGCAAAATGGTGTAACGAGGTTTTACGATCTGTCGCGAAAGCTTGTTGTATTCAGCCTTCAGGTCGTCGCCGGTATCGCCAGCTTTGCTCAACGACCACGTATTTTTTACAGATATATAAAATTCTCTGGACTCCTTATTCTCCAACAGGTGCTGAGAGATGGTGTTTTTCTCGTCAACATCGCTGATGTTTCCCAGAGCATATTGTATGATTTTTTCCTGATCCATTTTTTCTCGTCTGATAGTACAACAACAAACGTTTGTTTTACCCTAGGTCTATAACCAAAAAAAATTAAAAAATTTCCGAAAATTTTTAACCGACTTAAATGATCGTCAGCAAAAGCGTAAAGATTTCCGAAGGGAAATGCTCTTTTAGCCTTTTCTTAAGTAGTTTCAGCGCCTTCGACATTTGGCCTTCGACGGCCTTTACCGAGATTCCGAGCTGGTCGGCAATCTCCTTGTTCTTTAGCATTTCGTAGCGACTTAGCTCAAACACACGTTTGCATTGCGGAGGCAGTTCTGCAATGGTGTTTTCGATAATCGCCTTTAATTCATTAAACGAAAGCACATCAAAATCGAGATGACTCAAGGCCTCGTAATTCAAAAGCAATTCGTTATAGCGGTATTTTAAGTGCTCTTCGTATTTCTGCTTTACCTTTATTGTTTTCAGGTAATTCAGCGATTTATTTCTTAACACCTGAAAAAGGTAGGCCTTCAGATCAGAGTCAGGATTTAAGGTTTCATGCCTTTCCCAAAGCGTTAAAAACGATTCCTGAACCAGGTTTTTAGCCACTTCCCTGTCGTTTACGTATTCTGAAGAGAAAGCAAGTAAGCGGGGAAAGTAGGAATTAAAAACAATGCGAAAAGCCTTTTCATCTCCCCGCTTTATCAGATTTAGAAGTTCTGTATTTAATTCCTTATCCTGAATCATATTCAGTCGATTCAACTTAATTTCGCCTACAAGATAAAAATTAGAGTTGAACAAATACTGATTTTTTCAGTGTTAAAGTCGCTTGCGTTCTACTTTAGGGAACTTACACACAGGAACAGAATCCGTCGCCGATATGTAAATTAACCACTATAACAAACAGTTAGATTCTTCATACAATTGAACAGCCTGCCATACCAATCAGTGAAAAATTGTCTGAATTTTCTCAACAATTGATCAAACATGTCCGACATAAAACAATTAACTGAGCTGGATCAAGCTTACAAAATACCCTTTGCAGTGAGGCTATATATTCCCTGTTTCGTTAATTTGTTTTGCTTATCAATTTTCCATTTTAGAAAACCGCTTTGATCTCGTCGATGGAAAGATTGAACAACGCCCCGGTGATCTCACCTGCAATGCTGGGTTCAATAACTAAAATATCGTGCAATTCTCTATTTTGTTCTTACTTTTGAAAGTGAATCTATTTTTTAAACCATGATAAATCGAAGAAACTTCATTAAAACTGTACCGGTGGTGGGTGCCGGAGTTGTACTGTCCAATCAGGTAATCGCTCAACCCGAATATGCAAAAGACAAACTCCCCGAAAATCACCGGGAGTACTGGGTGCAGCTGCTAGATAAGGTATCGGGACCGGTTCTGGAGGCAGGAAGCCAAAATAAACTAAAAGCTACCATGCCGGTTGAAACAACTACCGGGGCCAAAAAAAAACCATCCACTTACCTGGAAGCCGTGGGAAGATTACTCGCAGGAATCGCGCCCTGGATGGAAAGCAATTCGGGAAATTCTACTGAAAGCGGGCTAAGACAAAAATACCGGGAGATGGCATTAAAAACCATCCATAACATTACTGATGAAACTTCGCCCGATTATCTGTTTGATCATATGGAGCCTCAAATGCTCGTGGATGCTGCTTTTCTGGCTCATGCCTTTTTGCGGGCTCCCCAACAGCTTTGGCTGGCACTTTCTGCCGACACGAAAAGCAATGTTGTAAAATGTTTTGTGGCCACCCGCGAAGTAAAACCGTATTATTCCAACTGGCTGCTTTTTAGCGGAATGATTGAGGCGTTCTTCCTGAAAAATGATTTGCCTTTCGATATCATGCGGCTTGATTTCTCGGTGAAAAAACACCAGGAATGGTATTTGGGTGACGGAATGTACGGCGATGGACCGAACTTTCACTGGGACTATTACAACAGCTATGTTATTCAACCCATGCTGATGGACATTGTAACCGTTATGCAGGAAAAGAAGAAATTTGACGACCGCTCTACCGAGGAGATTGCAAAAAGATTTACACGTTATGCTGCCATTCAGGAACGACTGATTTCTCCGGAAGGAACTTTCCCTATTATCGGACGGTCGATTCCTTACCGGATGGGAGCCTTTCAGCATTTGGCGCAGGCATGTTTACAAAAAAGACTTCCCGAAATTGTTAAACCTGCCCAGGTGCGTTGCGCCTTAACAGCAGTTATGCAACGCATAATGAGCGCCCCTGGAACATTTGACGAAAATGGGTGGTTGCAGATTGGGTTATGCGGGCACCAACAGTCGATTGGCGAATCGTATATTTCTACCGGAAGTTTGTATTTGTGTTCTACCGCTTTTCTCCCACTCGGACTCGCAACGGATGACGAATTCTGGAAAGATGCTGATGCGCCGTGGACGAGCGTTCAGATTTGGAGCGGAGAGGATTTAAAAAATGACCATGCAATATACCAAGAAACAAAAGGCTGTCGATGACAGCCTTTCCTATTTCATACATTTTTTAATGCTTCCAAAATCCGTTGGGGTGTCATCGCCATTTCGAACAAACGAGCGCCGGTTAAATCATAAATCGCATTGTTGATCACAGCTCCCATGCAAACAATGGCAGGCTCGCCTCCACCCTGCGGCGGTGCATTTCTGTCCAGAATCTTTGTTTCAATTTCCGGAATCCACGAGAAACGAGGGATTTCATAGGTATCAAAATTGGAAGTTTTTACTTTTCCTCCTTCAAATTCAACAACTTCTTTGAGTGCGTACCCCATGCCCATGTTAATACATCCTTCCATCTGAATAGTGGCTCCTTGCGGATTCACACAATAACCCATTTCCTGTGCACACCAAACTTTCATCACTTTTACCTCGCCTGTTTTGGCATCCACATCCACTTTGGCAATGTGTGCCACGTAAGTACCGGCATCCGAACCAATCGCTACTCCGTAACCACGCTTGCTTGGAGATTGGGCAGGTTTCCAGTCGGCCATTTTTGCCACTTCGGTCAATACATCGATGGCCCGCTGATCCGTCAGATTTTTTAGTCGGAACTCCACCGGATCAATTCCTGCCTTTGCTGCCATAATATCAATCTGAACTTCGCGTGCAAAAGTATTCGTGCTGTTCCCGGGGCCACGCCAGGCTCCCGTTGGAAACGGATGAATACCCGGTGCCCGCCAGCCCCGTCCGTAAACAGTTCGTTTTTGGTGCGGAACATTGTACATCGTTTCGGCGCCGCGGTCTCCGGCATAATAAACATGGTAGTCCCAAAACACGATTTTCCCTTTTTCATCTACTCCCGAGTTGATTTTAACAATCGCTGCAGGACGGAATTCATCGTAGAAAAATTCTTCCTGACGGTTCCAGTCAACCATCACAGGCTTTCCGGTTATTTTTGCGAGTCGCGCAGCCTCTACTGCCTGCTGGTGCGCCGACTTTCCTCCAAAACCACCTCCCAGATACGGAGGCTTTACCCGCACTTTTTCTTCCTCAAAACCCAAAACACGCGCAATGTTGCTTTTTGCCGGAAACGGTGTTTGCGTTCCGGCCCAAACCGTCATTTTCCCGTCTTCAAGAAAAGCCATGGCTGTATGCGGTTCCATTGGTGAATGCGCCACATACCCATCGTGAAATTCGTTTTCAAATGTATTGTCAGATGATTTTTTCCCTGTTTCCAAATCGCCCTCGTTGATATTTACATTGCCTTCGGGGGCATTTTCATTCAGATAAGCAAAAACATTTTCGTTGCTGACCGGCTTTTCATCGCCTACAAATTCGGCTTTAAACAAACGCCGTGCTTTGTCTGCCATTTCAGGATCTTCGTGCAAGGCTGCCACCAAATCGCCATCCTTTACAATTTGAACACCCTCCACTTTTTCAGCTTCCGAAGTGTCAACCGAAACAAGCTTTGACGCATGCGACGGTGGACGAAGGATACGCGCATAAACCATCCCCGGAAGACGAATATCTCCCGAATATTTGGCTTTGCCTGTTACCTTTTCAACACTATCGACCCGAAACCTGGGCTGCCCCATGATTCGAAACTCTGAATAATCTTTTACCTCGGGCTTCTCAGTCAAAAAGCGTTCGATCTTTTTCCCTTCTGTTAACTGCGAATAGGTAACCTTCTCCTTTTTATCTTTTCTTTTGAATATCACGCCTTCGTTCACGTCCAAATCTTCAAGGGGAACGCCAAGCACTTCCGCTGCCTGGATTAAAAGAACCATCCTTGCCTCGGCCGCTGCCGCACGCAAATAAGGTCCGAAAGCCCGGGTGGACAAAGAACCGAAAGTTCCCATATCCCACGGACACAGATCGGTATCGCCCATTACCATTTTTACTTTTTCGAAGGCCACATCCAACTCATCGGCCAGCATCTGCGCCAGTCCGGTTATCACGCCCTGCCCCATTTCAATCTTTCCGGTGAAACAGGTAACCGTTCCGTCTTCATGAATCTGAAGAAAAGCATTCAGATCATTGGGAAGACGATTCTGATCTGCTTCGGCAGCCATGATTTCCATTGCACTACCTACCCGAAAGAAAATATAAATACCGCCTCCCATTAAACGGAAAAAATCGCGGCGTTTGATTCCCGGAAAGGAACTATGACTTTTCAGATAGTCTTTATAATCGTTGAACTCATCCATCTTTTCTGATTTTAAATTCGGGTATTACTTTTTGTTGCGCATACCGGCAGCCGCCGTTTCAATAGCTTCAATAATACGGTTGTGAGCACCACATCGACAAAGATTGTTTTCCATTCCCCAGATGATATCTTCATGGGTTGGATTTGGATTGTCATTGATCAGACCGACAGCATTCATGATCATTCCGGGTGTGCAATACCCGCACTGAAGCGCATCATTATCGACAAAGGCCTGCTGCACCGGATGCAACTTGTCGCCATCAGCCAGTCCTTCTATGGTGACAACACTTTTTCCGGCCACTTCACCAAGATTGGTGATACAGGACCGGATCGCCGAACCGTCGATCAAAACAGTGCAGGCGCCACAATAACCTTCTCCGCATCCGTACTTGGTACCCGTGAGGTTGAAATGCGCACGCAACACCCAGAGCAAGGTTTTGGATGCATCGAGTTGAACAGAAACGCTTTTACCGTTCAACCTGAATTCAATGGTTTCCGTCATCGTAAGTATCTTTTAGTTTTTGGTAATCTTCCTGCGTATCCAAATCTTCAACGATCTCTGAAGAATCTACTTCCAATTCTTTTACTGCCTCCGGATATCGTTGCAGTAATTCGCGTAATCCCGGATTTCCCTTTAGCCCGAACATTTCTTCCCGAAATTGCAGATCAAATAAAACCGGGTGTCCCCTCTTCCCTTTCCAAACCGGGAGAATGATCTTTTTGCCTTCCTTTTGGTAAATTTCAATGATCCTGTTGATAACCGAAGTTTGAACCATCGGCTGATCACCCAGCATCACCAGAACAGCATTCACTGTCGAAGGAATCGTCTTTATTCCGCAAAGCACCGACGAAAGCATTCCATCCGGGTAACTTTCATTTACTACGATCTTAACGTCCAGGGGTTTTAAAAGCGACTCAATTTCTGAACGATGACTCCCGGTAACGACCAAAACCTCATCAGCATTTGAAGCCAAAGCCCTTCCGACAGTTGCCTCAACAACTGTTCTCCCGTTCCAGGGCATCAGTAATTTCTGCTGCTTCATGCGTGTTGATTCTCCGGCCGCCAGAATCAGGCACCAAACTTTCTTTTTTAAGGATTGGTTTGTCTCCCGTGAATCGTCTGCTGAATTTTGGTAAGTGCTTGTCATTCTTCAAATTTAAGAAGAAAACATGATTCCTTCAACCTTCCTTATAACGCGTTTTATGCTATTTCAGTTATCAGGAGACAGGTAACAAAAAGGACCGGTTTTATGCCGATCCCTTCTATCTTTTTAAATCCTTATATCATTTCCCGGCCTTCACGGTCAGGATCGTTCTTCACTTCGCAAACATCATTGAGAATCATCGTCTCGCCATTCTCGACCGTAAAAGCCGGCCACTGCGGCAAGCTTCCACCGTTTGGATCGCCGTTTCTCATAAACTGAAGCAACGCGTCCGACATCTTTTCCGAGAGTTTTCGGGGTCGTGCACCTCCGCCGGTATGCGTCAGCATCAGGTCGGTATTGTAAAACCAGAAACAAATATCAAGACAATGAAAGGCCCGCATCCGGTTATCGAATAATGGCGGTTCCCAACCAAACCATGCCACATAAACGGGCGCTTTCTGATTTGATTTTGCCGTGGCCGTCTCCACGACACCTTTCCGGTTGCTAGACACCAGAGTCATCACCTCGATTGGTTTTGCATCCGGAAATGCTTGCGCGTAGGCATCGTACACGGCAGCTGCATTGTCTCCTAAACCACCTCTGAATCCTGCCCGGTTTTTCAACATTTCTTTGGCTTCATCGGCAGTAATATTTTCCATCTCGGGCATGGTACGCGCCATTCCCCATTCGTGAAATGTGCTGCAAATGAGCATTGGAACATCAGATGATACACCATTCCCATCTGAAAAGAAAGTTCCCTTCGGAATGTTGATACCATCAGCAACCGGAGCAAAGCCAAAACGGCGAGAGTCAGCATTGCCAATATCTTGTCTTAGTTTCTGACTGGCCCTGTTGGCAATCAAAATATATTCTTTCCAGGGAATGTCCTGCAGCTTGTCAATTTCCGAAGGTTTCAGACCTGCTTCTTCCAAAACATATTCGCCAAGTTTTCGCGACATTTCCTGGTCCATCGCGCTTGTAGATGAGCCACTCAAAGGAACTGCCCGATGAATCAACCCGGCTGCTTTTGGCATAGCTGAAAGAACGCAAACTTTTGCGCCACCACCCGACTGCCCCATGATGGCAACATTTCCGGGATCGCCGCCAAAATTTGCAATGTTTTCGTTTACCCATTCGAGAGCTGCTACCATATCGAGCGCCCCAACATTTCCTGAATGCATATACTTCTCTCCACCCACTCCGGAGAGGTCGGTAAACCCAATCGGGCCAAGACGGTGATTGATCGATACAAAAACAATATCGCCTTTGCGACTAAGATTTTCGCCCATATAACCGTCTTGCTCGATACCGTTCCCATTCGTGTAGCCGCCACCGTGTAACCAAACCATCACCGGGCGCTTTTTATCATCGATCGCCGGTGTCCAAACATTTAATTTCAGACAGTCTTCGCTCACATCGTCGTAATTCCAATGATCGACAAACGAAGAATAGGCATTCCCATACCGGTTGTCCATGATTTGCGGAGCACTGTTCCCCCACCAAACCGCCGGACGGACGTTGTCCCAGGACTCCGGTTTTTGCGGAGGCATAAAACGGTTTTTTCCACCGGTATCTGCCCCATAGGGAATGCCCCGAAACTGAGTAATCCCGCGAAGAATAAAACCCCTCACTTTACCATAAACAGTATCTGCAATGGCAATATCGTCGCCAATGAACAAAACCTGTTCGTCTTCGTCGTTATCTGTTTTTGCTGCAGGCACAGCACAAGAAGCGAGCGGCAAAGTTGCAGCCAGCCCAAAACCGGCGACACCTGCTCCCATGGTTTGAAAAAAATCTCTTCTGTTGGTTTTCATTGATTCGTTTTTGTTGATTTAGTTTTATTGAAATTGTTCCCAAAAAAGAACCGATTCCCTGCTCCAATCAGCATGAGGAACGACGGAAAAAATCGCTTCCCGTTTACTTAAATAACAAAGGAGTAAATTCAGATAAATATACGCGCCAGTTTTTCCAGATGTGTCCACCGTCGGTCTCAGTGTATGTATATTTCATCCCCATATCATCCAGTTTTTGACGGTACTCGACATTTGCTTTGTAGAGAAAATCGTCTTTCCCTATTCCAATCCAGTAGAGTTTGTACCCGTTCTCCATTTGCTTTTTAAGCGTACCATCAATGTCATCGTACACTTTACTGGTGGCATCGGCACGGGGCATCAATGCTGCGGAAAACAAACCGACATAATCAAAAGTATTCGGGTAATACCGCGAGATATGCATGGAATGATATCCGCCCATCGATAAACCGGCAATCGCCCGGTTGGCTTTGTCGGCTTTCACCCGATAATTGCTTTCCACGAATTTTATGATGTCCGTGAAATGGGCCTCGTAAGTTCCATCCATGGTTTTTTCGACCATAAACTTAGGTTTGTAAAAACCTTTATTGCCTTCCCCCGGAGCTGCATCCTGGATCACATTTCCATTCGGCATTACCACAATCATCGGTTTCGCTTTCCCCTCTGCAATCAGATTATCCATTATCTGAGCTGTTCTTCCAAGGGTGATCCAGGCTTCTTCGTCGCCACCCGCACCATGTAGTAAATACAAAACAGGATATTTTTCAGAGGAAGTTTCATAACCGGGAGGAGTGTAAACCGTAATTCGCCGATCCATTTCCAAACCGGGCGAATCGTACCACCGACGGGTTACCGAACCATGCGGAATATCGTTTACTTTATAAAGATCGGCCTGGTCTCCCTCAATGATGAAAATATTCATCAACGTTGCCACGTCCCGGATAATAAACGGATTGTTTTGATCCACACTGCGTACACCATCGATTAGAAAATAATACGTATACAGTTCGGGGACCAGTTGATCGGAGGTATAACTCCACAATCCCTTCTCATCTTTTACCATGTCTGCCGAACCGGGAACCCACCCCTGCGAGGGCATCCAGTCGCCCGAAAGCTTTACTTCTTTTGCATTTGGCGCCATTACCCGAAAGGTAACCTGATGTTCGGCACTGATTTCCGGAGATACAATTTCCTGTGCTCCAAACAAAGCTTGTTGCGCCCGGAGCGTTGGAAGTGTCAGAAAAAATGCTGTTAAAAACACTAACGTTCGTTTCATTGGTTTAAGTTTATTATTGAATTATTTACCAGATTATCAGCTCGTAGGAAAAATAAGTTTCATGTTCTTATTAATATTCCTTCGTATAAATTTAGTCTGAAATGATTGAAATTACCCTTTCGTTTTCTTTGCCATCAACATTTTCAATATCACAACCACCTGTGTTTTACTTTTCTCAACATAAAAAATAGCATTACTTTATAACCCCTTGTTTAGTTTCTTTTACGGATATGTTTTGAGATAATAAACGTATATGCTACTTTTATAAAATCAGTTGAAGATAGTTTTTTTGTCATTGAAATCAAACATATCTGTCAATTCAACTTTAGTAAGGATTATTGAAAAGCGATCGTAAGTATAGTTTAGTAAATCTTGCTGAAGTTCTATTGGAAACCTAGAAATGGTATTCCTAACCATAGATCCTGAAAAAGGAAAAAGGCCGACTGTCATTCGACAAATCGACCTTTTTTTGTGGGCGATGACGGATTCGAACCGCCGACCCTCTGGGTGTAAACCAGATGCTCTGAACCAACTGAGCTAATCGCCCGAAAATTATTCTCTATTGCTGAACGTCTCCTTCCTTACCGAAAGGACAGTTAAACCAAAAAAGGCCGTCCGTCATAAAACGGATCAACCTTTTTTGTGGGCGATGACGGATTCGAACCGCCGACCCTCTGGGTGTAAACCAGATGCTCTGAACCAACTGAGCTAATCGCCCGAAAATCGTTTTCTTGTTTCTGAACGCGCCCTCCTTTTCAGAAAGGCGCTGCAAATATAGAAGCTATTTTTAGTTCTGCAAAGAAATCTCAAAAAAATCTTCAGATAATTTCAGCGACCACAAAGGTGCTGCCCCCAACAAAAACGAGGTCTTTTTCTCCGGCATTTTCCAGCGCTTTTTTGAAGCCCTCATTCACAGAACTATATGTATCTCCTATCAGCCCGAAACCGGCTGCGTGCTGTTTCAACACCTCCGCATCCAGCGCCCGCTCAATATTTGCTTTTACAAAATAATAGCTTGCATTTTTGGGTAAAAGCCCCAAAACTTTGTCCGGATTTTTGTCGCCGACCGTACCAAAAACAAAGTGCAATTTTTTATGTGGAGTAAAATTAATCTGTTCCACCACCTCTTTTATTCCGTCAGAATTGTGGCCGGTATCACAAACCACCATCGGATTAGCTCCAATAATCTGCCATCGTCCCTGTAATCCGCTTGCCTCTTTCACCTGTTTCAGACCGGTTCTTAAATCCTGTTCAGCAATTTTAAATCCACGGTCGTTTAAAATGTCTACAGCCTTTAAAACAGTTGGAAGATTTTTATGCTGATACAATCCGAGCAGATCAAGTTTCAGATCACGATAAAAAGGCTCGTTGTTTTTGTCCACCTGCAGGTTTTGCATGCCGTCTACTCCCCGGGTCGCATAAGCCACCTTATATTCCTGATCAGCAAAATAAATAGGTGCGTTCACTTCCCGGACTTTATTCAGAAACACTGCTTTTGTTTCCTCCTGCGTTTCGCCAATCACAACCGGAATATTCTTTTTGATGATTCCCGCTTTTTCTCCCGCGATAAGTTCAAGCGTTTCGCCCAACAGGTTGGTATGATCGAATCCGATGTTGGTAATAATACCCACTTCAGGCATAATAATATTCGTCGAATCAAGCCTTCCGCCCAATCCCACTTCAATAACCGCCACATCTACTTTTTGCTGGGCAAAATAGTCGAATGCCATGGCAACGGTCAACTCGAAAAAAGAAGGTTCTATTTTCCACAACTCGTTGTTAGTACGGTATTTTTCCACCCAGTTCACCACCTCCTCCTCTCCGATCATTTTGCCGTCGATCCGGATGCGTTCCCGAAAATCCTTTAAGTGCGGAGAGGTGTATAAACCGATTTTATACCCGGCAGCTTGTAAAACGGTAGCCAGCATGTGCGAAACGGAACCCTTGCCATTTGTGCCCGCTACATGTATGGTTTTAAACGAGCGGTGCGGATGCGCATAATATTCGTCGAGCAGTAAAGTGTTGGCCAGGGTATTTTTATACGCCGCAGGTCCCATGCGTTGAAACATGGGCAGGCGGGTAAAAAGATAATCAAGTGTATCGCTGTAGTTCACGTCAATCTATTTTATTAACGGGTGCAAGTTTATTAAATTTTAAGGCATTCTCCCGGTTATCCCGTCAATTTATCTACATTTAAGAAATTCAATTTGATATGCTTAGTAAAACTGCAAAGAGTAAAATTTTCGTTCTGGATACGAACGTAATTTTACACGATTACACCTGTATTTACCAGTTCCAGGATAACGACGTTATCCTTCCGATCACTGTATTAGAGGAGCTGGACAAATTTAAGCGCGGCAATGATCTCATCAACTTTCAGGCTCGTGAATTCACCCGCCTGTTGGATGAAATTGTAGGAGATGAACTATTTAACGGCGGCAAATCGCTGGGACAGGGAAAAGGCAAGCTGAGAATTGAAACAGGAAAACCCTTTTCAGATGAACTAAAAGCTTCTTTCAAAGAAGACATCCCTGACCACCGAATTCTTGCCATCGCCGATTACATTTCGAAATCGTACCCTAAACGCAAATCGATTCTTATCACCAAGGACATCAACCTGAGGATGAAAGCCAAATCGCTGGGAATCCAGGCCGAAGATTACAAAACCGACCAGGTCACCGACGAGCACATCTTGGACAAAACCGTTACTACCTTTGATAATTTCGACGATTCACTGATCGACAAGTTGTACAACCAAGGAAGTTTCGCCAAAGACGAAGTGAAGAAAGACTTTAAGCCGGAAGCTAATGAATGCTTTATTTTCCGAGGAAGCTCTTCGAGCGCACTGGCTCGTTACGACAACAAATCGGAGCGAATTTACCGGGTGGAAAAAAATTCGGCTTACGGAATCAAACCACGAAACGCCGAGCAAACCTTTAGCTTAAACATGCTGATGGATCCGGAAATCAGGCTAATGGCGCTCACCGGGAAAGCCGGAACTGGAAAAACCCTGCTGGCGCTGGCAGCTGCCATAGAGCAACACCGCCAATACGAGCAAATTTTGCTGGCCCGCCCGATTGTGGCACTCAGCAACCGCGACCTCGGTTATTTGCCAGGCGATGCGTCCGATAAGATCAGTCCGTACATGCAACCGCTGTTCGACAACCTGGCCGTAATCAAGCATACGTTTAACCCGCGAAGCAACGAATACCAGCTGATCGAGGAAATGGTGAAGGAAGAAAAGCTGAACATCACTCCGCTGGCCTACATTCGCGGGCGTAGTTTATCAAATGCTTTTTTCATCATCGACGAAGCACAGAACCTGACTCCGCACGAAATAAAAACCATTATCACCCGTGCCGGAGAAGGAACCAAAATGGTGTTTACAGGCGACCTTCAGCAGATCGACTCGCCTTATCTGGATATGAAATCAAACGGATTGGCTTACATGACCGACCGTATGCGCAACCAGGAACTGTTTGCCCACATCAACCTGTTGAAAGGCGAACGCAGCTACCTGGCCGAACTCGCAGCAACGCTGCTTTAATAAAATATCCCCGGAGACTTCCATGTCTCCGGGCTTTTATCTTCCAAAACACTGAATCACACTCAACTTGCAAATCCATTCTTTTTTCTACCTTTGCAGCCTGTTTAGAAAGATTCAAAATTAGAGATGGACTACAAAGGGAAGAAAGCTGCTTTTTATACACTGGGATGTAAACTGAACTTTTCAGAAACCTCAACTATCGCTGCCTCTTTTAAAGAGGTGGGGTTTGATCGTGTGGAGTTTGAAGAAGAAGCCGATGTTTATGTGATCAACACTTGCTCGGTTACCAACCAGGGCGACAAGGAAAGCCGTAACATTATCCGGCGTGCAGTGCGCAAAAATCCTAACGCAATGGTAATTGTGGTGGGTTGTTATTCGCAGCTCAAACCCGAAGAAGTAGGCCATATTGAAGGCGTTGACCTGGTGCTTGGTACGCAGGAAAAGTTTCATATTCCGGCTTACCTGGGTGATTTACAAAAGAAAGAGACCACGCAGGTACAAACCACGCGTTTGGCCAATATCAAAAGTTACCACCGCGCTTTTTCGTGGGGCGACCGCACACGCAGTTTCCTCAAAGTTCAGGACGGATGTGATTACTACTGTTCTTTCTGTACCATTCCTTTTGCCCGGGGACGAAGCCGCAACGACACCATCGAAAATACGGTTGCCGAAGCACAAAAAGCGGTTGACAAAGGCTTTAAGGAAATCATTTTAACAGGTGTAAACATTGGAGACTTTGGCAAATCAACAGGCGAAAATTTCCGGGATTTGCTGAAAGCGCTAGAAAAAGTAGACGGATTGAACCGTTTGCGTCTTGGGTCGATTGAACCCAATTTGCTGAAGGACGAGATCATCGAACTGGTGGCCGGATCGAAAGTGATTATGCCACATTTTCACCTTCCGTTGCAATCGGGTTCCGACGAGATTCTTTCGCTGATGAAGCGTAAGTATTCGACTGAATTGTACCGCAGAAGAGTGGAACGAATCCGCGAGATTGTGCCGCATGCGTTCATTGGAGTGGATGTGATTGCCGGGACCAACGGCGAAACAGAATCCTATTTCCAGGAATCGTACGATTTTCTGAACAGCCTCGAAATATCGCAACTTCATGCTTTTACCTATTCGGAACGAAGCGGCACACAGGCCTTGAAAATTCCGTGGAAAGTAGAAGTGGAAGACCGGAAACGACGTACGCAGATGTACATCAATCTTTCGGAGAAAAAACTTCGGGCTTTTTACGAACAACACCTGGGAGCCGAGCAAACCGTGCTTTTTGAAGACAAAAAAAGCCACGACTGCATGAATGGTTTTACCGAGAATTACATTAAGGTAGAAATTCCTTACAACGAAAACCTGGTAAACCAGCTGCATCCGGTAAAATTAAAGTCAATTCTGCCAAACGGGCACGTTGCCGTGGACCTCATGGTTTAAAAAACAGTATTTTTACTCCAAACTTCGCAACTATGAATTACAAACAACTTTGTTTTCAGGTGCAGGACATTGCCCGTGAAGTGGGAGATTTTATCCGCACCGAACAGAAAAAACTATCCGCTGAAAATATCGAAATAAAGAGTGTTGCCAGTCTGGTTACCTATGTTGACAAAACTGCCGAACAACGCATTGTTTCAGCCTTAAAAACGTTGATTCCCGATTCAGGCTTTGTAGCCGAAGAAGGAACTGCCGAATCAAACAACGAGAAATACACCTGGTTTGTGGATCCGCTCGACGGAACCACCAACTATCTTTTTGGGCTTGCACCACATTCAGTAAGCATTGGTTTAGCTGAAGACGGGGAAATGGTGCTCGGCGTGGTATACGAAATTGGCGCCAACGAAATGTTTTACGCGTGGAAAGACAGTCCGGCGTATTGCAACGAAAAGGAAATTAGAACCGCCAGCCGTTCAAAAATCGAAGAAACGCTGATCGGAACCGGTTTCCCGTATTACGATTTCGACCGCGTGGACGACTACATCAGCGCCATGAAATACCTGATGAAAAATACTCTTGGCCTGCGCAGGTTTGGATCGGCAGCTGTTGATCTTTGTTACGTGGCCTCGGGTCGTTTCGATGCCTTTTACGAACATGCCCTCCACGCCTGGGATGTGGCGGCCGGAGTTTTTATCCTTCAACAGGCAGGCGGAAAAGTCACCGACTTTAATGGTGGCGATAACTGGCTTTTCGGAGGACAAATAATTTCAGCAAGCAGCAGTTTCTTCGACCAGTTTTACGGCGTCATCAACAAGTATTTAGGAAAGAAATAATTCATTGCAAAAAGCTTTGAAGAGTCTTTAAATGCATATCCATTTATGCATTTTCATCGGCAATTGCACATTAAATTATGCACTTTTGTCTTATTTTGCAAAAAAATATTGCCATGGCTGAAAAAGAAATTGCACTGCTAAAGGAACAACTCGCCAGCCTCGACGAACCAAAATTCGACCTCGAAGCCTGGAAAAATCACACACTTATTTTTCTGGAACGGATTTTCGGGAAAGACAGTACCAAACTGAAGCTGATTCGTGATTTGCGGTACGATTATTCGAGCTGGAACCTGCGCGACACGGCTGCCATCGGAAAAACAAAAGACAAAGACCCGGTAAAAATGCAGGCCAGGGAAATCCTGGAAGCCACCATTATGGAACTGGAAAAGTTGGGCCTTCCCGGCGATACTTCAGAACATCAAAAAGTGTGGGAACTTCTGGAAGACGAGCTTACCGGCAGACAGGTTAAAGAAATTGAAACACTGCTTAAATCTGAAATTTCGGATAAGGCAGAAAAGATTGGCGAAATTCTGGAAAAACTGGAAAAGGAAAATCTCGCAGCCATCATTGCAAAACTTCTTCTGAACTAATTTACATGACAAGCAACCCAAAAATTGCCATTGTAATTTTAAACTGGAACGGGGTAAAACTGTTCCCCGATTTTCTTCCGTCACTCATCGAACATTCGAAGGGAGACAATATTGACTTGATTGTTGCCGACAATGGCTCGACCGATGACTCGCTGGCATTTCTTGAAAAGAATTTCCCGTCGGTTACTCTACTCGATCTAAAAACCAACTATGGTTTTGCCAAAGGTTACAATGTGGCGCTGGACCAAATTGATGCCGACTATTTCGTGCTGGTAAATTCAGACGTAAAAGTGAGCAAGAACTGGATTCAGCCTTGTATTCAACACTTTGAATCGGACAAAACCGTGGCTGCCGTTCAACCCAAAATACTGAGTTACCATCAACCCGAATATTTTGAATATGCCGGGGCTGCCGGTGGTTTTATCGATCAGTTTGGCTATCCGTTTTGCCGCGGACGCATTCTCGATAAAGTGGAAAAAGACGAAGGACAGTACCAGACTCCGGGCGAAATCTTTTGGGCCAGCGGCGCCTGTATGTTTGTGCGAGCTGAAGTTTTCAAATCAGCAGGTGGGTTCGATCCGCTCTTTTGGGCACATATGGAAGAAATCGATCTTTGCTGGAGGCTTAAAAACCGGGGATTGAAAATCGTTTACGAACCAAAGAGCATCATTTTCCATTTAGGAGGCGGTTCTTTATCGTACGGCGATCCACGCAAAGTATACCTCAATTTCAGGAACAACCTGTACATGCTGTACAAGAATCTTCCCAAGAATAAATTCAAACGTATTCTTTTTATCCGAATGGTACTCGACGGTGTTGCCGCTGCCAAATTCCTGCTGGGTTTCGAAGGAAGAGCATTCCTGGCAGTAGCCAAAGCACACGCTACGTTTTATAAAAACCTGGCGAAACTTCGAAAAAGCAGAACTGAAATTCAGCAACATACCCTTTTAACCGATCATCCTGAAATTTTCAGGCAAAGCATAATGTGGAAATTTTTCATTCAAAAGAAACAAACTTTTTCAAGTTTGAATTTTAAGCCGGAATAAGCATGCAAAAACTTACATTTACAGAACCCATTTACACTTACCACATCGATTTTGTGGGACATGTCAACAACATTATTTACGTGCAATGGCTCGAAAATGCACGGGTAAAATTAATTGAAGCGATGGATCTCAGCATTGCCGATCTCTCGACAGAAGACAACATTCTCCCCATTATTACAGAAACACTGATTCAGTATAAAAAACCTTTTTTCTTAGGCGACACGGTCCAGGTAGAAGTTTGGGTTTCGGAAATGTTCAACGTTTCGGCCAACTTCAAGTTCCGCTTTCTGAACGGAAAAGACGAACTCTGCTGTACTGCTCAACAAAAAGTACTTTTCATAGACAGCGACACCCAAAAACCGTCAAGAAAAATTGCAAAATTTCGCAAGAACTTTGAAAAATTTCTTTTCTTGGAAACTGAATGAATGTAACGATTGAAAACATACTGCTGATCGGCTCCCTGCTGCTGTTTATCGGAATTTTGGTTGGAAAAACTTCTTCCCGGTTCGGGGTTCCTGCCTTGCTTTTGTTCCTGGCGGTGGGAATGCTCGCAGGCTCTGAAGGCATTGGCGGAATATATTTTGACAATCCTAAAGTCGCACAATTTATAGGTATTGTCTCACTCAACTTTATTTTGTTTTCGGGAGGCTTAGACACCAACTGGAATGCAATTAAACCGGTTCTCTGGCAGGGTGTCTCGCTTTCGTCGCTCGGAGTGTTACTTACCTCGGTTTCCATCGGGTTGTTTGTATGGGGCATTACCGATTTTTCACTTTTTGAAGGCTTGCTTTTGGGAGCCATCGTTTCTTCGACCGATGCTGCTGCCGTATTCTCGATACTACGATCAAAAAACCTGGGTTTAAAAAACAACCTGAAAGAAACGCTGGAACTGGAAAGTGGAAGTAACGACCCCATGGCCTATGTTTTAACCATTACTTTTCTGGGCCTGGTGCAAAATCCCGAAACCGGTTTTTGGTCTGTCGTTCTGCTGTTTCTGCAACAGATGTTAATCGGCGGACTGGCCGGATTCATTTTTGCAAAATCCACCAAATTCATCATCAATAAAATCCAGCTGATTTACGAAGGCCTCTACCCGATTCTTGTCGTCGCCCTGATGTTTATGACTTTTGCTGCGACTGATTTTATTGGCGGCAACGGTTTTCTTGCCATTTACATTTGCGCGGTATATATCGGCAATCAAAACATCATTCATAAGAATACCATCGTAAAAATGTTCGACAGCCTCGCCTGGCTAATGCAGATCGTACTGTTCATTACACTCGGACTTCTGGTATTTCCAACACAATTGCTGCCGGTAGCCGGAATTGGCCTGCTTATTTCAATCGTGCTGATTTTTGTAGCCCGCCCTCTAAGTGTTTTTCTGAGTTTACTACCGTTTAAAATGAAACCTCGGCGTCGGTTTTATATTTCGTGGGTGGGATTACGCGGAGCTGTTCCCATTGTATTTGCAACCTATCCACTGCTGGCCGGGGTTGAGAAGGCAGACATGATCTTTAATATCGTATTTTTTATTTCGCTCACTTCGGTGTTGATACAGGGAACCACATTAAACACCGTGGCTAAATGGCTTAATGTGGCGTTGCCGCAGAAAAGCAAAAAAGACGCTACCTGGGAAGTTTACCTACAGGAACAAGCCAAAAAGATTATTACCGAACTTACCATTCCGGAGGATAGTTTTGCGGTCGGGAAAAAAGTGGTGGAGTTGCATTTCCCCACCACTTCTGTTATTGCGTTAATCAAACGACAAGATCAATACATCACACCCGGCGGAGCTACCATTATTGAACACGGCGATATTTTAATGATTCTTTCGGAAGACCAGGAAAGTAAGAATAAAGTGTATGAATGTTTGCAGATAAGCCCCGCAATCCCTCATTAAATTCATAAAACCGTCCGGGTAACTCCTTTTTGAAAAGGCAACTACGTATATAAACGTAGTTCAGAATACGTATATCAGCGGTTTTAAAACTGTCGGTATTTGCCAAGCTTTGCAAAATACAGGCAGTTTTTATGTATTCAGATTTAAACCAAAGATTAAAAGCGGATGTACGGCTGGAAGAAGGGCTGCAGGCCTGCATGAACTGCGGAATTTGTACAGCCATTTGTCCGGCGGCCGAGTTTTACGAATACGACCCGAGAAGCATTGCCATCACCGTTCAATCGGGAAACGAAGAAAAAATTGCAGCGCTGCTCCAAAGCGATACCATCTGGTACTGTGGCCAGTGTATGTCGTGCAAAACACGCTGCCCCCGCAACAACTGTCCCGGACTCATCATCAGTGTGCTACGCAAACTCTCCCAGGAAACCGGCGCTTTTATAAAAAGCCGGATGGGCCGTCAGCAGTATTTAATCGTCAAAACCATTGGCGCAAACCTCCTCCAGTTTGGCTACTGTGTCCATCCAACTTCCCTCGTTCCGGCTACCCATCCGGAACAGGGGCCGGTTTGGCGCTGGATATACGAAAACATGCAGGAAGTGTATGCGTCGGTGGGCGCCAACCTCGATGGTGATGGCCCCGGCGCCCTGCGAAAAATCAGCGATAAAGATCTGGATGAACTTCACCAGATATTTGAGGTAAGTGGAGGCTTAAAACTCTATCAAACCATTGAGTATTTCAGTCAACGAAAAGCAATTGAACTGGGATTGACTGACCCAAACGGCGAAGCTGACATGGAAAAATACACGCAGTATCTACTGAATGAATAAGCCAAACATGGAAACAAAAACCAAAATACGCTGGAGCGAATACAACAAGGAAATTGCTGACAACAAGTTCTTTTATTTGAGAAGTTGCATCCGGCAAAACTTTAATCCGGGAGCTGAAAAAGTATTTTTGTCCATCCTTCAAAATAAGCTGCGGAAAGAGGTTTACGACGATCCACATCACACCACTTGCTCGGGGATCGGCTATCATTCCGACATTGTGCCTTTCGAAACCTTTCAATCCATGGTAGCCCGGCAGTTTTCGCTTATGACGGAACGCGGTTACAAAAACTGCGCAGTGTCGTGCATTACGTCGTTTGGCGGCTACAACGAGGTACTTTCCACCTGGAAAGAATTCCCTGAAGAACTGGAGAAAACCCGCGAAAACCTGTTAAAAGCCACAGGAAGAACGTTTGAAATACCGGAGAATCTTTCCCACGCCTGTGACATTATTTACCATTTCAGAAAAGAAATTGCGACACAGGCACGATACCGCTTGATCAATAAAGAAACAGGAGAACCGCTGAAAATAGTGGACCATATCGGGTGCCACTATGCTAAAATCTTTCCCGAGAAAGGTGTGGGCGGCTCTGAATATTCGCGCGTACTCACCGGAATGATCGAAGCCTGGGGCGGAGAAGCGGTCGATTATCCGGAACGCCGGCATTGCTGTGGTTTTGGATTCCGGCATTACCTCGTAAAAAACAACCGAAGCTATTCCATTTCCAACTCGCGCAAAAAATTTGAAAGCATGAAACCGTATCAGCCCGATATGATTCTGACCAATTGCCCCGGCTGCAACATGTTTCTCGACCGCTGGCAATATGCACTGGCACAAATTGAGGGAAAAGTTTACGGAGGCGAAAACGGCATCCCTGTGCTTTCACACGAAGAACTTGCAGGACTGGTGCTGGGTTACGATCCTTGGAAGGACATTGGCTTGCAAATGCACCAGATTGATGTAGAGCCCCTTTTGAACAAAATAGGAGTTGAATATGATCCGAAACAAAAATTTACAGGCGTTAGGGGACAATACATTAACGAACCTGAATTTACAGGTTGTTTAGCAAAACAAGATTGAATACAGATTGAGTGGGTTGATGTGATTGCATGTAAAACCAGTTGAAAACATAAAAAACGAAGAGGGTGAACAACAAACATGTAGCTGTTATTGGCGGAGGAATTGCCGGAATGGAGGCCGCTTCGGTACTTGCCCGGCAGGGACTGAAAGTGACACTGATTGAAAAACAGGCAAACACAGGCGGCAAACTAAACGATTGGGATCATCTTTTCCCCGATTTTTCGTCGCCCGATGAACTGGTGAATTCGCTGGCGAATAAAACAAAAGACAGCGGAGTAAACACTGTTTGCAATACCGAAATCAGCCGGATTGAACGAAACGGGAAACGCTTCGAATTACGGGCCAACCAGGATGTCCGTTTTTTTGCAGATGCCGTGTTGGTAGCTTCTGGCTTTAATGTTTTTGATGCCACTATTAAAGAAGAATACGGTTACGGGTTGTTTGGGAATGTGATTACATCGGTTGATTTTGAGAAACGGATGAAGAAACACGGCCAGCTGCACACCATTCAGGGAACAGCACCCAAGCGGGTTGCCATTATCCATTGTGTAGGCTCGCGCGATGCCAAAGTTGGCAATACTTACTGTTCGAAAGTTTGTTGCATCACCGGGATAAAACAGGCCATCGAAATCAGCGAAATGCTGCCCGACTGCGAAGTTTTTTGCTTTTACATGGACCTGCGTTTGTACGGATCAAAGTTCGACAGCCTGTACCTACAAGCTCAGAAACGCCATAAAATCCAGTTTATCCGGGGCCGTTTATCCGAGGCTGCCGAGCGCGCCGACAAAAGCATTCAGATCAAAGCTGAAGACACGCTTCAGGGCCGTCCGCTTCGGATGACGGTTGACATGGTGATACTTTTGGTGGGAATGGAACCGGGAGTATCCACTTCGCAGCTGATTCAGAAAAACCAAATGACCGTGGATGAAAACGGTTTTCTGAAATCGGCCAACATGCACTGCGCCCGCAACCAAAGCACGCAAGAGGGAATTTTTATGACCGGCACCGCAATTTGCCCAATGGCTGTGAACGAAACGCTCGAAAACGCGCGGTCGGCTGCAACAGAAATCATTCACTTTTTTGAAAACCGCAGACCATGAACGATCTCAGCTTTTTAAAACCTGCTTCCCGTCAGATCGATTTCGATAATTTCGACGACCGGCTGCTGCTTTATGTGCTAAAATACGAACCATCGTTTTTTACCTGTATTTCGTGCGGAGGCTGCACAGCAACCTGCAGCGCCGGTAACCTGACCAATTTCAATGTTCGCAAAATCGGGCTGTGGCTGCGCCGCGGCGAAACAGAAAAACTCTCCGAAGAAATCCAGAAATGTATGTTTTGCGGGAAATGCACACTGGTTTGTCCGCGCGACATCAATATCCGGAACGTGATTCTGCTGATCAAAAAGCGCATTGCCATGCTGAAAAACGAAAATACAACCGCATAATGGAAAAGCTCATCATCCTTCCCTTTAGCATTGGCTTTATCTACCTCCTCGGAATTCTGGGATTTCGCGTTGTAAAATGGGTTGGCGGCTTGTCGAGGCTTGATAAACTGCGGCTGATACACTCTTTCAAAACCCGGCGTTTTTTTGATTCCATCAAAGAAGTTTTTATGGAAGGACTTCTGCATCGCAAAATTTTCAGGAAAAACCCGGTACTGGGTTACATGCACATGAGTCTCGCTTTTGGCTGGTTTTTGCTGATTGTTGTCGGGCACATTGAAGTGATGGTTTCCCGGCAATCATTAATTGCACCCATTTATCTCCCCGTATTTTTTCGCTATTTCGAAACGGATCATTCTTTCATGTTATCCGGTATTTTTTCATTTCTGATGGATTTGTTACTGCTGTTTGTTCTTTCAGGAGTTGCACTGGCTCTGCTAAAAAGATTCAAGAAAAAACTCTTTGGGATGAAAAAAACCACCCGGTTAAAAACCGGCGACCGGATTGCCTTACTCTCACTTTGGATGATTTTTCCCTTGCGGCTTTTATCCGAAGGAATGTCGGCCGGTTTGTACGGAAATGGTAGTTTTCTGACTTCCACTCTTGGTCACATTTTTGGCAACCTGAACTCAGAAACGGCCAACCTTTCACTTTGGACCGCCTATTCCTGCTCGCTGGGATTCTTTTTTGCCGCTTTGCCCAATTCGCGTTACATGCACATCCCCACGGAGATATTATTGATTTTTGTTCGGAATGCAGGCGTCAAACTAAAAAAACGAAACAATACTTACACCAACATCCAGGTGTTTTCGTGCTCGCGCTGCGGGTTGTGTCTTGACAATTGCCAGCTATCGGCGGCCGGGATAAACAACACGCAATCGGTGTACATTCTGAAAAACATCCGCAACCACAATCTCTCCGACGAACAACTTTTTAACTGTCTGCTTTGTGGAAAATGCGAGGTTGACTGCCCGGTAGGAATCAACACCATCGACCTGCGAATTACCCAGCGTATTGAATCTACCCGGCAGTACAATTCCTCTTACAAATACCTGGAAGATGGCCCTGTCCCCAAAGCAGACACGGTTTATTTTGCCGGATGTATGACTCATCTCACCCCAGGAATTATTGCTTCTATGAAAAAGCTTTTCCATCTGGCCGGTGAAAATGTGTGGTTTATGGACGAGGAAAAAGCACCTTGTTGCGGCCGCCCTTTGATGCTGGCCGGACAATACGAAGCAGCTTCGAAACTGATTGCCAACAACACCCGAAAAATAATTGGCTCGGGAGCAAAAAAGCTGGTCGTTTCCTGCCCCATTTGCTACAAGGTTTTCAAAGAAGATTATGAACTCGCAAATGTGGAAGTAGTGTTTCATGCCGAATATATCTTAAACCTCCTTCAACAAGAAATCATCGCACTGAAAAAAGGTTCGGATCGGATAATTTATCATGATCCCTGCGAACTGGGACGCGGAATGGGCATGTATGAACCACCGCGGGAAGTGCTGCGGACCACAGGAAAAGTAATTCCCATTAAAAATGAAAAGCACATGGCACACTGCTGTGGAGGTAGTTTGGGGAACCTGAAAATTTCACAGGTCGAACGTTCGCTGCTTCGTAACCAAGCGGTGGAAGATTATTTGCGCTATCGCCCGGATGTGCTGGCAACTGCCTGTCCGATGTGTAAAAAGACATTCTCACGCCATCCAAATCTAAAAGTTCTGGACATTTCAGAAGCGGTGGCAAATGCGCTCCAAATTAGTTCCGACCAAGAATCCACAAAAGAAAAAATGAAACTTGAAATTCATGAGTTTGAATTAATATAAATTTTCCATCTCATTTTCAGACGATAGCAAGAACATCCTCCTAAAAAAAACGAACAAAATACCTATCGGTCGGGTTCCTTTACCAAAAGTTTGACAAAATCAAAAAAAGCTTTATACCTTTGTCGCGATATTTACGCAATGGGGTGTCCCGAGTGTTTGGGACTGAGATTATACTCAAAGAACCTGATCCGGTTAGTACCGGCGGAGGGAGAGCGAAAAGGAACATTTCCTGCCTCATTGGTTATTTTTTTAACCAATTAATCACAAAATGAAAAAGTTTAGTTTTTTACTGCTGCTGCAAATGTGTGTAGTTGTGTCTTTTGCTCAGGTTAAACTGAGTGGCGTTATTTTAAGTGATGGCGAACCGCTGGCCGGAGCGAGCGTTGTCATCGATCAAACCTTTTACGGCGTTTCCACCGATGGCAACGGCAATTTCGAAATAAAAAACCTGAAAGCTGGCGATTACACGCTAAAGGTTTCTTTTATTGGCTTCGAAACACAAGAAGTGGAAGTCAGTCTTCAAAACAACAAGAAAATTGAAGTGAACCTGGCGCCGGGAAGTGTTTTAACCGACGAAGTACTGGTTTCGGCCACCCGTGCAGGGAACAAAACCCCGGTGGCTTACAGCAATGTAACGAAAGAGCAACTGGAAAGCCAAAACCTCGGACAGGACATTCCGTATTTGCTGCAACTCACACCATCGTTTGTGGCAACTTCTGATGCGGGCGCCGGAGTGGGTTACACCAATTTCCGTATCCGCGGAACCGATTTAAACCGCATCAACGTTACCATTGACGGAATCCCGATTTCAGAATCGGAATCACACGGAACATGGTTTGTTGATATTCCGGATTTGGCCTCATCGCTTGAAAACGTACAAGTTCAGCGCGGGGTAGGAACTTCGGCAAACGGAGCCGCTGCTTTTGGTGGCTCTATCGACCTGCAAACCAACACCCTCAACAAGGAACCTTCAGCGGAATACCGAACTTCAATTGGTTCTTTCAATACTTTTAAAAACACTGTTTCGGCAGGAACCGGTTTGCTTGATGGTAAATTTACGTTTGATGTTCGCCTCAGTAAAGTAAAATCAGACGGCTTTATTGACCGGGCTTCTTCCGACCTGAAATCATTCTTTGTTTCGGGTGGTTATTACACAAAAAAGTCAGTGCTGAAAATCAATGTTTTCTCGGGTCTCGAAGAAACTTACCAGTCGTGGTGGGGTGTTCCGTCGGTGCGTTTAAATAACGACATGGCAGGAATGCAACAATACGAAGACAACTGGCTTTATACACACGAGGAAACTCAGCACATGATTAACTCGGATAGCCGCACGTACAATTATTACACGTACGATAACCAGATAGACCACTATCAACAAGATTATTACCACCTGCATTTTTCTCACCAGTTTAATGAATACCTGCACCTGAACACAGGCATTCATTACCGCAGAGGACGTGGTTACTACGAAAACTACAAGGCTGATCAGGATTTAAAGGAAAAGTACAATATCCCGTATCCGGTTGTCGGAAATGATACCGTTTTTTCTTCTGATTTGGTTAACCGCAAATGGCTCGACAATGATTTTTACGGAGGTGTTTTCGCTTTAAACCACAAAAAAGACCGGGTTGACTTTACATTAGGCGGAGGTTGGAATACATACGATGGCGACCACTTCGGAAATGTTATCTGGGCACAGTATTTAGGCAACGTTGCCCCCAATTACGAGTGGTACCGTGGAAACGGCTTGAAAAAGGATTTCAATATTTATGCAAAATTCAGCTATCAACTGGCGAAAAAATTAAATGTTTATACTGATCTGCAATACCGCAATATCAACTATAAAATCACGGGGATTCATGACGATTTAAGAGACATTAGCCAGGAGCATGACTACAACTTTTTTAATCCGAAACTGGGAATATTTTATCAACCTGCCGATAACCAGAAAATCTATGCATCGTTTGCCGTAGCCAACCGCGAACCCAACCGCGATAACTTTGTGGATGCCGACCCGAACGGAAAACAACCGGTACACGAAACGCTACATGATTGGGAAATAGGTTACAATTATCAGTCGTCGAATTTTACAGCCGGAGCCAACTTGTATTACATGAATTATAAAGACCAATTGGTCTTAACCGGAGAAATAAACGATGTGGGCGGGGTAATTTTGCTTAACGTTGATAAAAGTTACCGCGCCGGTTTGGAATTACAAGCTGGCTGGAAGATTTCGCGTACCTTACAATGGAATGCCAACGCGACAATCAGCAAAAACAAAATAAAAGATTTTACCGAATTTGTTGACGATTGGGATACCGGCGAACAACAAGCATTTGACCTTGGAACTACAGATTTGGCCTTTTCACCCAACTTTACCGGGAATAGCCAGATATTGTTTACACCGGCAAAGAACCTGTCGTTTAGCCTGCTCTCGAGTTATGTTGGCAAACAATACATCGATAACACTTCGAACAACGACAGAGTGTTGGATGCCTATTTCGTAAACAACCTGAAAATTGATTACCGTTTAAAAACCGGCTTTTTCGACGAAATTGTTTTGCACTGCATGGTGAATAACCTGTTTAATGAAAAATATGAATCGAATGCCTGGGTTTACTCTTATTTTTTTGGTGGCGAGCGCTATAAACAAGATGGCTATTTTCCTCAGGCCGGAACACATTTTATGTTTGGGGTAGACTTTAAGTTTTAGCAATCTATTTGTGATACTTTGTGCCTTCTTTGTGATACTTTGTGTTTCTGTTTTTACCACAGAGTTCACAGAGAAGGCACAGAACTTCGCATCCGGGTTATTCCAAAATCACCTTGCCCTCGATTTCAACCAACAGATCGGTTCGGCAAATATCGGCAATGATATAAACCACCGGCAGGTTCCCAAAATGCTTTTTGAAGGTTTTTCGAATCGGATGAAAATCTTTCCGGTTCTTAACATACACGCGGGCGTGGCCGTATTTGGCTTCCAACTTTTCGTCCGACAGATTTTGAAGTACCTCATCGGAATATAAACGCTGTATGTTTTGAATGGTCACTTCGGTTTGATGAACCGGATCGCCGACTCCCACTGTAAGCTCGCCGGTAATAGAAGCAGTCCCCGAAATAAAAATAAGCTTTTTATCTTCGTAATTGAAGTAGCGGGCCCGTTCAAATTTTGGAGTGGTTTTTACGCTGCACTCCTCACCGACCAATACGTTCTCGCTGTAATTGTGCGCCGAAATCTGTCCGGGATTATCGACAGGACGCGTTACAAATCCTTTTCCTTTAACGGCAACAAATTCAATAATAACGCCGCCACGGTTCATCCCAATTCCGGTAGCTGCCGGGTATCCGTTTTTCTCGAAAACCGAACCGTAATAATGCGAACGCACATCGTTAAAAGCCTGGTAGCGCTGCTCATTTCCATCGAAACCAAGAATATTTTCGAGGTAATTCCATTGCCGGATAATGTTCCCGATGCCAAAATCAGCGTTTTCAAGTACCTCGTTCAACGCGCCAAATGCCTGTTCCGAGCTGAGTTTACAGCATGCCTCCCGATTGGTATGTACGTTACCCACCAGTATTTGCATTTTGTGGTTGCTAAAAACCGCCGCACCATTTTCCCCATCGGAAATAGTTTTCATCTCCCAGATTTCCGGATCGTAGTAAAGTGCTTCCACAATAATTTTGCAGGTAAGAGGCGGCTGGGCTATAAACGACAGAATAATATTCTCGGAGAACAGCTCTGTTATACGTTTTTTGACACGGCTTCGGAGTCCTGCATAAGCCTCATCCGATTCGGTATCAACAAAAAAGTTGAGCTTAAAAATACGCTTCCCCGAATTGATTTTCAGCAACTTTACACAACAGCTCTCCACTTGCTCTTCAAGTGTAGAACACGCACGTTCCGGTTTTATATAAATTCTGTCTCCGTCTAAAAAATACATTCCCAATCCCTGTCAATCGCGAAATGCAGAAAAGAAACCAAGTTGCTTTTTCAACATTTCAGTTAAACGAAGCACAAATATGGCTGTTTTTTTCGCGAAAAAAAATGAGACTATTTCCTAGTAGTCCCCATCGGCCACACCGCCTTTCAGCACGGTTTCAGTTGATCCTATTCCCAGGCGGTCAGCTCCTTGGTCTAAAAATGCAACCGCATCTTCCCAACTGCGGATTCCTCCCGAGGCTTTGACTTTCATTTTAGCGCCAACGGTTTTTACCATCACGTCGATGTATTCGGGTTTGGCCCCGCCCGGTCCGAATCCTGTGGAAGTTTTTACATAATCGGCACCGGCTTCATATGACAGTTCGCAGGCTTTCGCAATTTGTTCCGGGGTAAGGAAACCACTTTCCTGGATTACTTTTACCAAAATTCCATGCTGATGTGCCACCTCCACAACTGCTTTTATATCCTGTAAAACATATTCGTATTCACCTGAAAGAAAACGCCCGATGTTCATCACCATGTCAATTTCATCGACACCGTCTTCAATGGCCTGTTGAGCCTGAAACACTTTTACCGGTGTAGCATCGGCGCCATGCGGAAAACTCAACACACACGACACTTTTACATCACTGTCTTTCAGCAACTCTTTTGCGGCTTTTATATCACAAGGTTTTACACACATACTGAAAACCCCGTATTTAGCACACATCTTTGCGTTGGCTTCCAAATCGGCCAGCGTTTGATCGGGCTTTAACACCGCATGATCGATGGTTTTTGCAACCTGTTCTATTCTATACATATTATGCTTCTGTAATTGCTTCGATTGTTTCAATTGCCGCTTTTAAATCTTCTTCACGGACATACAATTCGATGGCAGACTGGACTCCACCAACAAAACCTGCCGAAATTCCCTGACCATAACCATCTTTGATCAGACTAAAAATACCGTGCAACTCCAATTCCTGTTTGATCCTGTTGACCATAAACTCGTCACCGGTATAAACTTTTACAATTTCATCTTGTGTGTTCATATCATAAGTTTTAATCTTCCATTTCTTTCAGAATCTGCTCCACCTGCTCGTTGGTTTGAGTCAGCTTGTCTTTGCAGGTTTTTAGCAGGCTTGAAACGCGTTTTACTTTTTCGGCCAGTTCATCCACATCCAGTTCTTCGCTCTCGATTTTTTCAAGAATCTCTTCGATTTCGGCCATTGCTTCGCTGTACGATATTTTCTTACTTACCATTTTCGGTTTTATTTGTGATCTTACTTTTTACATTGCCATCCGCAAAGCGGGTTTCCAGCTCTTCTCCCACGTTCAGTTCCTTTGCCGACTTGATGATTTTCCCTTCCTTCAAAGTTAGTGTAAATCCTCTTTTCAGCACATTTTCGGGCGTTAATAAACGAACCGTATTTTCATTCAAACGTATCCGGTCTGTTTCCTTCGAAAGTCGTTTAGTAGCTTCGGTTCCTAGTTTTCGCTGAACACGGTCCAGCAACGCCTGTTGTTTTAACAGTGATTCTCCGGCCACTCTTCTTAATATTCGACGTTTGCGGTTGAGCTCGTTCCGGGCTTCCACCGACCAAACTGAAAGTACCTTATTAAGTTGATGTTTTTGCCCAATCAGTTCGCGCTGCTTCCCAAACGAAAATGAACTAACTCCGTGCTGCAAACGGCTTCCGGTACGGGTTAACTTGTTTTGTTTATCCCGGATAAAACCAGAAACCGTATCGCTGAGGTTTTCAGCCAGGCCTTCCAGCCTTTCCTTTTGAAACTGAAGGGTTTCACGCGTTAACTGCACAATAGAATTTTCCATTTCCAGTAAACGCTCGTAAAAACGTTCTACACCGTTAACAAGAAACTCAGCCACCGCCGTAGGTGTTTTTAGCCGGGTATGTGCCACCAGATCGATAATCGTGTCATCCTTTTCATGGCCAATCCCTGTAATTACGGGCAAAGGAAACTGCGTAATGTTTATGGCCAGGTCGTAATTATCAAAGCTACTTAAGTCGGCAGTGGCACCTCCTCCCCGAATAATCACAACGGCATCAAAAAAATCGTCGTACTGAAAAATCCGCTCCAAAGCGCGTATGATCGACGGAACCGCTTCAGCTCCCTGCATATAAGCCTCAAACAAATGCGTATAAAACCGGAAACCATATTCATTGCTCTCAAGCTGATTCATGAAATCCTGATAACCGGCAGCTGTTGCCGAAGAAATAACAGCTATCTTCTGCGGAACCAGTGGAAGTTCCAGTTCCTTGTTCATTTCGAAAACACCTTCGTTTTGCAAACGCTCGATGATCTGCTTTCGCTGCAAAGCCATGTCGCCAACGGTGTAGGTTGGATCGATATCGCGGATATTCAGGCTTAAACCGTACGCAGGATGATATTCCACTGTTGCCTGAACCAGAATTTTTATGCCGTGTGAAAAAAGTTGTCCGGTGGTCGTCTCAAAATAAGGTTTTAACATCCGGTATGCATACGACCAAATCGTGGCCCGTGATCGCGCAGTAATATCATTTCCTTCTTTTTCCACCAATTCAAGATAACAATGCCCGCTGCGGTTTTCCTTTAACTCACTCACTTCAGCCACTACCCAAACCGTTCCAGGGAAAGCATCCAACAATGCATCCTTGATTTGTTCATTCAGTTCCGTTAAAGTGAGTTTCTGATTCATCTACCTTATTTTGTTGACCTTTACCGACTCTGTTCCTGATGCCGTACTTATTCTCAATACGTAAATTCCGATTTCCATCGCCGTCCAGTTGTTTAATACGATTCTCTGCGTCGCCGGATACAACCAGTGTTTTTTCAAACGGCCGTCGATGGTATATAGTTCAAGTTGAATTTCGGATGAATGAATCGTTCCCGAATGTTCCAATACAAGGAAATCGCTCACTGGGTTAGGAAACACCTTCCAGCGTTTATTTGTTTCGACAATATTTGCCGATAAAGGATCCAGAATTTCAGCAGCTAAACGCATATTGGGGATACCATAGCCAACCAGCGAGTCGGGAGAAAGGTATTTACTACCTGATTTTTCCAGGGCGTCTTTGATTTCGAGTGCAGATTTTTCCGGAAACCGCTGCCACAAACAGGCTGCCATTCCCGCCAGAATGGGAGACGAAAACGATGTTCCGTTGATTTGTCCGATCACTCCGTTTCGTAGTTGTGCAATCGACCGGTAGCCCATCGCCGCCAGGTTAGGTTTTATGGCCCCGTCAGCTGCCGGTCCGGCAGAAGAAAAGTTGGCAGGAACAAGATTTTGATCCACCGCGCCAACACCTATTACACCTGTTCCGTCAGACGGTGCAATGATGCGGAACCAACTGTCGTTCCGTTCATTTCCGGCGCTTGCAAATACGAGCATTCCTCTTGAAGCGGCAATATTGGCCGCTCGTGTAATACGGGTTGTTTTCCCGTCCATATCGGCGTAGGTATGATCGGTTTTCGGATCGTCAAACATAAAATAGCCCAGCGAAGAATTAATAATATCGGCCCCCACGCTGTCGGCAAATTCGGCAGCAGCAGCCCAGTTATCTTCCTCCACAATATATTCGGTATCATCATCCTCAGCACGCAACAACCAGTAGGATGCTTTGGGTGCCGTGCCGATCAATTTCCCGGAATAGTTCCCTCCCATGCACGACAAAACACTCATTCCGTGATAATTCGTACTAAAAAAATCACTTTGCGGGTCGACAAAATCCCGGGTGCCCAAAATCTGATTGTTGGCCCACAGGCTATCCAGAGCCGGCAATGTATCAGCGCTTTCAAATCCGCCGTCGAGGACCGCAATCTGAAGTCCTTCGCCTTTATAGCCCTGATTGTGCAGAAACTGGCCTTCCATCATTCCTACCTGATGAACCGATGCGCCATACAGCGAAGTATCGATCGGATCAGCTTCGGAAAATGATTCTTCCGCAAACTTATCTGCCGCACTTTTAGTGATTACTGCGGGTTTTGTTTTTTGAACTTCGATAATAAAAGTCCAGGGTAGCAACAAGGTATCCAAACTGTCGATTTCCGTTTTTACGGTGATCCCGTTCAACCATTTTGAAGAATGAACAAACGTCACATCAAGTGTAAGTACCGAATCGATATACGTTTTATTTACCGGAAGATCCAGTGAATCGATGGGAATGTTTTGTTGTGTTCTGCGCTGAATGGCCCTTTCTGACAAATAAGCCCCGGGCGATGACAAAGAATATTCGGTTTCGTTTTTATCGGAGAAGGCAATCCAGTAATAATTTTGTCCGAATGCCTGTGTTCCAATAGTTAACAAAAAAAACAGCAGTGTGAGGTATCGAGTCATTTAGCGTATTTCAAATTGTCCCGCCAATTTAATCAAAATATAGACAGGGTTTACCGGAACATTTTGTTCTGCATCATATACTCCGAAGGATCCTGCATAAATTTTTCAGGATCGAGCAAGTGGCTTCTATTTTTCTCCAGTTCTTTCATTTGCAGATTGTCAATACTGTCGCGAACCTGCGGATTCAGAATTCTTCCCTCTTCGTAAAACAGCGAATACTGGTGTTTTCCCTCTTCATTGTAATATTTCCATTCGCCGTTACGCAAGTTATCTTTATACCCGCCAACTGTCTCCTGCTGACCATTTTCGAAATACACCAGGAACAACCCGTTACGCATGTTATTTTTCATTTTGCACTGCATGTAAGGCTCGCCTGTTTTAAAAAACACCTGGTAATCGCCTTCCTGCATGCCATTTTTCCAGTGGCTTTCTTCCATTACCTCGCCCGTATCGTAGTAACGATGCGAAACGCCGTCTTTCACTCCATTGCGATATTCCTCATCGGCTACTTTTTGATTTTCCTTAAAAACCAACCAAACGCCGGTCTTCTTTTCTTCGAAGTAATCTCCTTCTGCGAGTTTCTTCCGCCAAACATCAAACAATTGCGTATGGGCCGTGTCGCCGCGGTATTCAATTAAAGCTTTCAGCTGTCCGCCCGGATGATAGCGTTTCCACTCTCCCACCGGTTTACCGTCTTTAAAAGATCCTTCGTAAACAGGTCTTCCGTTGGCTTGCGTTTTTTTCCATAAGCCCTGGCGTAACCCGTTTGCATCGGTTTGATTGACTTGCGAAAACGTCAAAAACGGCAGAAAAACAAACAGCACGAATAGTTTATACATAGCTTTTTTCATTAAAAACGTAAAAATAGACAATTATTTTATGTTATCAGAAAGAACAAATCTCCGGCGAATGTATGTGCTTTCCCGGTTTCACTTCCGATGAAAAATAAGCAGGTGTAAAAATTGCCAGCATTAACGGGCGATAAGAATTTTGAGCGACTGAGACCACTTATAGATTTTAATATATTTCCAAAGTGTTCTGCATTTATATAAATTATTCAACAATATGAGCTGCAAAATTGATACATTAGCATCTTTAACTTAAATCATATACGAAATGACAATATCAAACCGAAGATCGTTTTTAAAAACGACCACCGCAGCCGGTGTTGGACTGTTTGCAGCTCCTCACATTGCCAAGGCAGGACTATCAAAAAAAAGTAAGAACGGTGAGGTGAACATCGCTTTCATCGGAGTTGGCGGACGTGGCCGGGGTCACGTACACAGAGCCGCAATTACAGAAGGAGTGAAAGTAACCGCTTTCTGCGATATCGATCCGGCAGCAGTTGCTAGCACAAAAAAAATGCTGAGCGATCTGGGAAAACCTGAACCGGCAGTGTATTCTGACGGCGAATATGCCTACCTCGAAATGCTAAAACGTGAAGATATTGATGGTGTTATCATTGCCACTCCATGGCTGTGGCACACCCGCATGGCTGTGGCAACCATGAAAGCTGGCAAGTATGCAGCTGTTGAAGTTTCGGCTGCCAATACGATTGAAGAATGCTGGGACCTGGTTAATACATCAGAAGCTACCGGAATGCCTTGTATGATCCTTGAAAATGTAAATTACCGCCGCGATGCCATGGCAGTAATGAACATGGTAAAACAGGGAATTTTCGGAGAAGTGGTACACGCCCGTTGCGGTTACCGCCACAGTTTGCTTGACGTTAAATTCAACCAGGACCTGAAATTTGGTGAAGGTGCACAGGGAGAGGCCCGTTGGAGGACACAACACTCGCTCAAACGTAATGCCGATGTTTATCCAACACACGGATTGGGACCGGTTGCAGCCATGTTAGACATTAACCGGGGTAACCGCTTCCTGTATCTGACTTCGACAGCCACAAAAGCAGTGGGACTGAAAGATTATATCGAAGAAAAGGGAGGTAAAGATCATCCGTATGCCCAACTTCCGTGGAAACAGGGAGACATTATTACTTCGGTGATAAAAACAACCAACGGAGAAACCATTATTGTGACCCACGATTGTAACCTGCCGCGTCCGTATTCATTGAATTTCCATGTGGCAGGAACCGATGGAGTTACCGACTTCGATTACGGTACCCGTCGTATTCATATCGAAGGACAAAGTCCGGCACATACCTGGGATGATTTCCAGGCCTGGCAGGATAAATACGACCATCCGCTCTGGAAAAAATACGGCGAAATTGCTAATGGATCGGGCCACGGCGGTATCGACTATTTTGTGACCCGCGAATTTATTAATTCCGTTAAAGAACAACGCCAACCGGTTATGGACGTATACGATGCAGCTGCCTGGAGTGCGGTAACACCACTTTCGGAAGCTTCTATTGCAACAGGTAGTTCTCCCCAGTATTTCCCGGATTTTACCCGCGGACAATGGATTAACCGAAAACCGGTAGAATTCGTTTAATAAAATAAGATCACTTATATCGAAGAGCCGTCTGTTTTTCAACCAGACGGCTTTTTTTTTGAAAAGGCCACGTTCAATCAGAACGGACACATAAACATTCGCGACTGAATCCACAGCCCCACATAGATGCGATTTCCAGATGCAGAAATATCTTTAAGAATATATCAATTCCCACATCCATCCGGGCAGACGATTGTTATAATGGGTTAACTATAACGTTAATTTTAGAACATGTTTGAGGCATTAAAAAATATCGACAGAAAAGGATACAAAGCCAAATTCGGCGGACGGGGAATTTTTAAGTTTATTGGTCCGGGATTACTTGTGACGGTTGGTTTTATCGATCCGGGAAACTGGGCCTCCAACCTGGCTGCGGGAGCTAACTTTGGCTACTCGTTGTTGTGGATGGTGACACTGTCGACGCTTATGCTGATTGTGCTGCAACACAACGTTGCCCACCTGGGAATCGCAACCGGTCTTTGTCTTTCTGAAGCAGCCGCTATTTATGTGAAGAAAAGGCATGCCCGCTGGCTTTTGTCCTCAGCCATGCTGGCATCGGTATCGACCTCTCTGGCAGAAATTTTGGGCGGGGCAATTGCCGTCAACCTGCTGTTTGATATTCCGGTAAGAGCAGGCGCCCTTCTGGTTACTATTTTTGTATTTGTTATGCTATTTACCAACTCGTACCGGGTCATCGAAAAATGGATCATTGCCTTTGTTTCAGTAATTGGACTATCATTTTTGTACGAATTGTCGCTGGTGAATATCGACTGGAATGCTGCGGTAAAAGGCTGGGTAACTCCTTCGTTTCCTTCGGGATCGATGGTGATTATCATGAGTGTTTTAGGCGCGGTGGTTATGCCCCACAACCTGTTCCTTCATTCCGAAATTATTCAAAGCCGCCAGTGGAACCTGGAGGATGACAAAATCATTAAAAAGCAATTGAGGTACGAATATCTCGACACGCTTATTTCAATGGTCATTGGCTGGGCCATCAACAGTGCTATGATTATTCTGGCAGCCGCCACCTTCTTTCAAACCAAAACACCGGTCACTGAGCTCGAACAGGCAAATTCGCTGCTGGCACCTCTTCTTGGAAATCACGCAGCCGCAGTTTTTGCCGTCGCACTGTTATTTTCGGGAATTTCCTCCACCATCACTTCGGGGATGGCAGCCGGAACCATTTTTGCCGGGATGTACAAAGAACCATACGACATTCAGGATAACCACTCCAGACTGGGCGTGTCAATTTCTCTCCTTCTGGCACTAGGCATCATCTTTCTAATTTCAAACCCGTTTAACGGGCTCATCATTTCACAGATGTGTCTGAGTATTCAGCTCCCGTTTACCATATTTTTACAGGTTTATCTCACTTCATCCGAAAAAGTAATGGGCAAATACAAGAATTCCCCTTTTTCGAAAATCTTACTTTACGGTCTGGGAGCAATTGTTGCGGTTTTGAATATTGCGTTATTTGTGAGCATGTTTCATTAATTGAACATGTGCAAATCGATTAGAGGAGGATACTAAATCCCTTCTCTCCACTCTAAATATGGAAAAAACGGCAGTTGCGATCTTAAATCCCAAAGCCAACCAATTCATCCGGATACTTCGGCAACCGTAACCGGCAAATTAGTAATCGGATTGCCAACGTTCGCTGGGATCGCCCGGCATTGCAACTTCTTTGCGCGAGAAGCGGAAAACATGCGGTTTTACCAGTCGTTCGAAATCTTCATAATGCATCTGAATCATCTCGGTGTGGTTTCCGGCATTAAAGGCGATCATTTCTTCCTCGGCCAGCGATTGAGCCACATAAACATCCAAATCATAAAGATTTCCAAACGGAGGCATGGCTCCCACTTCACAATCGGGGAAGAAATATTTGAACTCTTCCTCGGTGGCAAGTGCTACTTTTTCTTTACCAAACACGTCCTGAAGCAATTCGAAATCTACTTTGTAACTGGCCGGTAAAACACACATCGCCAGGTTACGATCAACTTTAATCATTACCGTTTTAGCCACTTCCTTCCCCGAAATGTGGGTTTTCGCAGCAATCTCCTGTGCAGTGTAGGCACTGGAATGTCTGATTGTAACGTACCTGATGTTATTTTCATCGAGGTACGTTCTTAGTTTTTGCGCCGGCATTTTCGTCTAGTTTTAATTCATAAATCCTGTTTCCGTATCACTTAAAAAATAAGCTCATTGTAGAATAGATTTTACTTCCACCGAATCGGAAAGTTTCAGAATGGGGCAAAAAAATACCCCACCAAACGGTGAGGCACTTTTCCTTTTTATCTTGTCTTAAAACGTTTATGCCAGGTAGGCTTCCAACATCCAGATTCTTTTTTCGGTATGGCCGATCCATTCACTCATCATTCCTGCAGTTCCCTCATCACCGGCTTCGCTTGCTGTTGCCAGAATATCCTGAAAACTTTCGAGGAAAAAACGGTAGCTGTTCAGTACGGTTTCAACACCTTTCTTTCCGTCCGAAAGATTCGATACCTGTTCCAAGGTTGCCACTTTCAGGTAATCGCCAAAAGTATGTAACGGCTGTCCTCCCAGGGTTAAAATACGTTCTGCGATTTCATCAACAATCTCTGATGATTCGTTGTAGTACTCTTCGTATTTTGCATGAAGCTGGAAAAACATGGCGCCTTTTACATTCCAGTGCAATCCTCTCAGGTTCTGATAAAAGATTTGGTAATCTGCCAATAACTTGTTTAATTTCTCTACTGCGGGTTGATTTTTTGTTTTCATCTTATTTAATTTTTAGTATTTGATTTTTATTATTTACACAACAAATATACTATTAGCATTATTTATTATTTTTATAACTCCATTTTAAATACTTATAGAATGAACATCAATCAACTGGAATACCTGCGGGAATTATACAATGCGGGAAGTTTTTCTGCCGCTGCCGAAAACCTTGGGATTACGCAACCGGCGCTCAGTCTTCAGATTCAGAAACTGGAAGAAGAACTCGATTTTAAATTGATTGACCGCACCAAACGGCCGCTAAAGTTAACCGATGAAGGCACGGTGTTTTACGAAAAAACCGTCGATATCCTTCAGCAAATAGAGCGGCTGAAAGATTTGTCGCTCGAACTGGGCGAACAAATAAAAGGAAACCTCCGGGTGGGAATTATTCCTACGGTAGCACCGTACCTGGTTCCGCTGTTCACCCAAAAACTGAAAACCCATTACCCTGAACTTCAGATTGAAGTTTTTGAGTTAAAAACCGAGGAAATCATCGACGAGCTAAAAATGGGGAAACTGGATTGCGGCATTATTTCAACGCCTGTTTCCATGCTCAATATTCGCGTAGAGCCACTGTTTTACGAACGGTTTTATGCCTACGTTTCGGTAAAACATCCGCTTGCTGCGAGCGATAAACTGGATGTTGAGGAAGTGGATCTCAATGACATCTGGTACCTCGAAGAAGGCAACTGCTTTCAAAACCAGGTAAATTCGATCTGTAAAATCAACTACCAGAAAAAAACAGCCCAGCAGCTGGTTTACCGCAGCAGCTCGATTGAATCGCTTCGGCGAATTGTAGAAAACGAATGCGGCGTAACTTTTGTTCCCGAATTGGCCACCATCAACATTCCGGCCGAACAGGAAGAAATGATCAAGGAACTAAAGAAAGAAGAGCCGGCACGCGAAATTAGCATGGTAACTGTAAAAAAGCCGGCACGCGAGCGCCAGGTGATCGCCCTTCAGGATGTGATTCGCGAAAGTATTCCGAAGCGTATGCAGGAAAAACCGGAGGGCTGGATTGTGGATACAATGCTGTAAAAAAAGCCTCTTCGCAAGAAGAAGCTTTCAGTCAAATAAAAAATCATGCGATTGCCCCGAAACAATGATCAGTAAATTTCCTTGGTCATTCGTTCGGTTGCCGTCATATAGTAACGCGCAAAGTTTTCATCTTTCATAAAAACAGTCAATTGTTCACGCCAGCTTTCGGCTACTTCCGAAAGGTCGGCAATACCTTTTTGGGCCTCCAAATCTGCCGGATTGGCTCGAAAAGCTTTAATTACCGGAATAAATTCGTCCATCCAGTTTTCATAACGATCCATTAAGTGTTGTTGTTCGGCGCTCAACGGAAATTCAGTTTTGTCGTTTAATACTTTTGCCGACAATTTTTCGCCTGCAATGGCACTGGCTCCAATGGTCAGTCCCAGTTTTGTTAAAAATGCTCTTCTCGATTGTTCGTATTCGTTGCTCATTGCTCTGCTTTTTTAATCTATTTTTCACAAACAACTGTAGCGGAAGAAGGTTTATGCCAAACAGAAAAAAGCCCTTTGTCTTTCAACAAAAGGCTTTTCCAGAAGTTATTGTCGTTTCGTTGACGGTACAACTTCGGTTATACCATCAATTTCTATGAGTCAGTAATTATTTTACTTCTTCGAAATCTACATCGGTTACTTCGCCGTCGTTTTTGGGCTGGCCTTGAGCACCTCCTTCAGCATGAGGACCTCCTTGCGGACCACCTTGTTGCCCACCCTGAGCCTGAGAAGCATTGTACATTTCCTGCGATGCAGCCTGGAAAACCGTATTCAGTTCATTCATAGCAGCGTCGATGGCAGCCAGGTCTTTTTGACCATGTGCTTCTTTCAGCTTTTTCAGTGCGTCTTCGATCGGCTGTTTTTTGTCGGCCGGAATTTTATCACCATATTCTTTCAGTTGTTTTTCGGTTTGGAAAATCAAACTGTCAGCCTGGTTGATTTTGTCAGCCATTTCTTTCGCCTTTTTGTCAGCTTCGGCATTTGCTTCGGCTTCGGCTTTCATTCTCTTAATTTCGTCGTCGCTCAGGCCCGAAGAAGCTTCAATACGAATCGATTGCGATTTCCCGGTAGCTTTGTCTTTTGCATTCACATGCAGGATACCGTTGGCATCGATGTCGAAAGTAACTTCAATTTGCGGGATACCACGTGGTGACGGCGGAATTCCGTCGAGGTGGAATCTTCCGATTGTTTTATTGCCCGATGCAATCGGACGTTCGCCCTGCAATACATGAATTTCAACTGAAGGCTGATTATCGGCAGCCGTTGTAAAGGTTTCCGATTTCTTGGTTGGAATCGTTGTGTTGGCTTCAATCAGTTTGGTCATTACACCACCCATGGTTTCAATACCCAACGAAAGCGGAGTAACGTCCAGCAACAACACGTCTTTTACTTCACCGGTTAACACACCACCCTGAATGGCAGCACCTACAGCTACCACCTCATCCGGGTTAACGCCTTTTGAAGGTTCTTTTCCGAAGAATTCTTTTACTTTGGTCTGAATAGCAGGAATACGTGTTGAACCTCCTACCAAAATTACTTCGTCAATTTCGCTCGCCGAGATACCTGCATTTTTCAACGATTTACGGCAAGGCTCTATAATTGCATTGATCAAGCTGTCAGCCAACTGCTCAAATTTTGCACGGGTTAAGGTTTTTACCAAGTGTTTTGGAATACCATTCACCGGCATAATATAAGGCAGGTTGATCTCGGTTTGAGAAGAACTTGACAATTCGATTTTTGCTTTCTCTGCAGCTTCTTTCAAACGTTGCAGGGCCATTGGGTCCTTGCGCAAATCAATGCCTTCTTCGCTGATGAATTCTGCGGCCAGCCAGTCGATAATTACCTGGTCGAAATCGTCTCCACCCAGGTGAGTATCACCATCGGTAGATTTTACTTCAAATACACCGTCGCCCAGCTCCAAAATTGAAATATCGAAAGTACCACCACCAAGGTCGAATACTGCGATTTTCATGTCTTTGTGCATTTTGTCAAGACCGTATGCCAAAGATGCAGCAGTAGGCTCGTTGATGATACGACGAACTTTCAAGCCTGCAATTTCGCCGGCTTCTTTAGTCGCCTGACGCTGAGAATCATTAAAATAAGCAGGCACTGTAATTACTGCTTCGGTTACTTCCTGTCCGAGGTAATCTTCTGCCGTTTTCTTCATTTTCTGAAGCACCATGGCAGAAATTTCCTGGGGAGAATATTTCCGGTCGTCAATTTGAACACGCGGAGTATTATTGTCGCCTTTTACCACCTGGTACGGCACACGTGACACTTCTTTAGTTACGCGATCGAAGGTTTCACCCATAAAACGTTTGATCGAGAAAATCGTTTTTGTTGGGTTGGTAATTGCCTGACGTTTGGCAGGATCACCTACTTTACGCTCTCCGTTTTCTACAAACGCTACAATTGAAGGAGTCGTACGTTTTCCCTCGCTGTTGGGGATAACTACGGGTTCGTTTCCTTCCATCACCGAAACACACGAGTTGGTGGTTCCTAAGTCAATTCCGATTATTTTTCCCATTGTTATATGTTTTAATTTTTATTGTTCTCAAAAATTCCGCTTCTCATTAATCAATCACTGTGCCATCAGATTTTCGGGAAAAATCGGCGCAATACTGACACATTATTGATGAATATTGGCGTTCACCCTGTCAATCCCGATGACAAAACGACAGAATTACATCTCTTTTCGGTGATTCAGACCCGATCAACTTCTTCCTTTCAAAAGTTTTTATACATTCGTGGCACTTAAAACAACAATTATGACAACTAAACCTTTGAGAACAGCTCCCGATAAAAGGCTTCAATCACTCGACGCTTTACGTGGTTTCGATATGTTTTGGATAACCGGTGGCGGTTATCTGGTAAGTCTTCTCGCAAAAATGACCGGTGCCGAATGGCTCGGAAATCAGATGCATCATGTTGAATGGACCGGCTTTCATTTCGAAGACCTGATTTTTCCTCTATTTATGTTTATTGCCGGTGTGGCTGTTCCGTTTTCGGTTGGGAGCAAACTCGAAAAAAACGTACCTAAACGACGACTTTTTCTTAAAATATTTAAGCGTTTACTCCTTCTGATTACACTGGGAATCCTATACAATGGCGTATTTAAAAACGGTTTTACTGATGGAAGAATTGCCAGTGTTCTGGGGCAAATCGGGATCGGCTATTTCTTTGCCGCATTAATTTATTTGTATTTCCCGGCGCTAAAAAGCCGGATCATTTGGCTGGCAGGCATCCTGGTGGGTTTTGGTGTCATTCAACTTTTGATCCCCGTTCCCGGAGTAGGTGCAGGTGTTCTTACTCCCGAAGGTTGTATCAACGGTTACATAGACCGTTTGTTTTTACCGGGACGCTTATACGGAGGAGTGTTTGATCCGGAAGGAATTCTCTGCAGCTTATCGGCAACAGGAGTTACACTGATGGGAACCATTGCCGGTAACATTCTTCGGAGCAGGAAAACTACCGACTGGCAAAAAATTGGTTACATGGCAGCAACGGGTGCAGCTTTAATCGTTCTTGCCCTGTTGTTTTCAACCTTCTACCCGATCATCAAAAAATGTTGGACTTCAACATTTAACATGCTAACCGGAGGAATCGGTTTTATTTTGATGGCCTTGTTTTTTATGATTATCGACCACTGGAAATTTAGCAGATGGGCCTTTTATTTTAAGGTAATCGGTATGAACTCGATCTTTGTGTATCTGTTTACCCATATTATCGACGTAGAAAACCTTACCGCATATTTTGTGGGCTGGATTGTAAATCCCATGGGTGAGGCCGGTACGCTTGCAATGGCAATATCAACCTTAGCTGTTGTGTGGCTACTGTTGTATTACATGTACAAAAAGAATATCTTTTTACGGGTCTAATAAGCACTTCGGTAAATACCAAGGCTAAACTCGGGGCCGGGCACCATAAATTGTTCTCCGTCGGTGATACGCCATGAGAAATCGAGACGAACGCGTGATTTCGAACTCAACTGGGAAAAATACCCCAGGTAGGGAACGAAATTATGACTTAGCGTACCAACATTTTCGAAGCCGTTCAATTCGATACCGGGAACATATTTTACACCGAAATTAAACCGGCTTTTGAGTTTACTGTAATAACTCCAGCCCACGTTAACTTCGGCTGTCATCCAGTCTGAATTTTTGTAGCGGTTGTAATTCAAATTGGCAGTAAAATTCCGGTTCCAGCTTACGTTTTTGTAACGGGCATCTTCGTACTGAACATAGCCTCCCCAAATAAAATCGGGTTCCTGGTTGTAGTATTTAAAAAAAGGTCCCATTTCAAAACGTTTGCCTTCGTATCGCGGATCGAACTCAGCATAGGACCAGTCAGCATTCATTGCTTCTGCTGGTTCGAGCAGAAATTTGCCGTTCAGGAATTTTTGGATTGCCTCCATTTCCTTTCCGGTGTCGTGCCCTTGTTTATAATCCCGTTCGTTTTTAAGCTGGGCGATGATTTGGGCAAACTGTGCAATTTCATAATCCGAGAAAACACGTCCCGGATAATATTTTTCCAATAAATAGTGTGCAGTCATCAGGTGATTCATCGGACTTAAACGCCCGATTCCAAATCCACCGCGCGCCTGGAATCCGTAGCGAAACCGATCTTCTGTCCGGGTTCGGTCTATATCGCTCACAACTCCCATCGAATCAATACTTGTACCGTCGAGACTCTGGCGGAAAACTTCGTAAAGCCCCCAACCCGAAATTTCGAAAGCAGTGTAATTCTTTGCGTCGTAATAATAGCGGTATTTATAATTAAGATTGGCAGAAGTTCTTAATCCATACAAATACTGATCGGCTTCCGAATTACTGACTTTGGAACTGTCGATCCAGTTTCCATAGGCTCCGAAGGGACCAAGATCGACTGAAAGATTCAATTCATCCTGCCGGTAATCCCTGATGTCCCAAAAAGAATTTTCGATTTTATATCCTCCGTTCAACGAGGTTTGATCTTCAAAAAAACGCGAAACATCGGTCCGCAATTCCTCGCGGTCCTTCCCCACCTGAAAAATCCATCCGGTATTCAGTTCCCGTTTTTTAAACGACACTACTTCGTTATTGACATCTTGTGCATTCGCCATAAACGACGGAATTAAAAAGAAGAAAGCAGTTGTGATAAAACCTGTTAGCCGGAAGCGTGGATTTTTCATTGTTTGTTTTTCATGAAGTAAGTAGCGCAAAGAAAATAAACCTTGCTGAATATTGCACTACCCTCCGGTTAATAAACGTTAACAGAAAACGAATCAATTACGATAAAAGTTGCGACTTTTGCGCAAGCCAAAAGCTTTGTCTAATTTTGTAGTCTAATTTGAAAAAAACAGATATGTCAATACATAACGAAATACGCCGAGTAACCACCCATCGCTTATCTGAAATGAAACTGCGCGGTGAAAAAATATCGATGTTAACCGCCTACGATTACAGTATGGCTCAACTGGTGGATGAAGCCGGAATTGATGTTATTTTAGTGGGAGACTCGGCTTCGAACGTAATGGCCGGGCACACAACTACCCTGCCGATTACATTGAACGAAATGATTTACCACGGAGCATCGGTAGTTCGTGCTGTAAACCGGGCGCTGGTGGTTGTCGATCTTCCATTCGGAACCTACCAGGGAAATTCGCGCGAAGCATTGCATTCGGCCATCCGTATTATGAAAGAAACAGCTGCTGATGCGGTGAAGCTCGAAGGAGGTGAAGAAGTGCTGGAATCGGTAAAACGTATTTTGTCTGCCGGCATTCCGGTGATGGGACACCTTGGGCTTATGCCTCAATCGATCCATAAATTTGGCACCTACACGGTAAGAGCCAAAGAAGAAGCTGAAGCCGAAAAACTGCTAAAAGATTCGTTATTGCTGGAAGATGCCGGTTGCTTTGGAATTGTCCTGGAGAAAATCCCCGCCTCGCTGGGAGAAAAGGTAGCGCAGGAACTAAAAATTCCGGTTATCGGAATTGGCGCTGGTGGAGGTGTGGACGGACAGGTACTGGTTTTGCACGATGTGCTGGGAATTACGCAACAATTTTCTCCCCGCTTTTTGAGACGATATCATAACTTGGCGGCAGAAATTAAAGGTGCGGTGGGCAATTACATCAACGACGTGAAATCAAGAGATTTTCCCAACGAAAAAGAACAGTATTAGTTCAGTGTTTAAAGTAAAATAAGATCATAGTTTGTGGCTCTCAGCTCATAGTGTCTAATCATGAAAGTAATCTACGAGGATAACCATATCATTGCCGTCAACAAAGCCTGTGGCGAAGTCGTCCAAAGCGACAAAACAGGCGATGCGACGGTAATGGATACCGTAAAAGCCTACCTGAAAGAGAAGTATAACAAACCCGGAAATGTATACCTGGGGCTTCCGCATCGTTTAGACCGCCCAACCAGTGGAATTCTTATTCTGGCCAAAACCAGTAAAGTGTTGCCGCGCCTGAACAAATTGTTCCAAACCCGTGGTGAAGTAAAAAAGGTGTACTGGGCAGTGGTTGATAAACGCCCTCCGAAATACGAAGATACACTGGAGCATTACCTGGTTAAAAACCAGGAACAAAACAGAAGTTATGCGTACACTGAACCAGGGGAGGGTACAAAACTGGCCAGGCTCACGTACCGCCATGTTGCCAGCATCGAACGGTACCATTTGCTGGAAATAGAACTGCACACCGGCCGTCACCACCAGATTCGTGTGCAGCTAAAACAACTGGGATTGCACATAAAAGGCGATTTAAAATATGGATTTCCGCGTTCGAACACCGACAAGGGAATTCATTTACATGCGCGAAAAGTGGAATTAATGCACCCTGTCAAAAATGAAATACTAACGATAATTGCTGATCCTCCCAACGATCCGGTTTGGAACGAATTCATCAACCTTTTCCACGCCGGACGATTTAGTCCAGTGCAACCGGTTTAAACGCCAGAGGCAACAGACTGTCGGCTCCGTTTAATACCTGTATTCCGTTTTTCCCGTCAAGAATAATACGAATGGGCTTTTTGAACCGGAACTCCGTTTCAACCATAACCTGGCGGCAAGAGCCACAAGGCTGGGCAGGCTCTTCCAAAAATCCGTTTTTGTTTTTTGCGGTGATGGCAATTGCTTTCACAGCTGTTCCGGGGTATGTAGCATGCGCATAAAACAAGGCCACCCTTTCAGCGCATAAACCATCAGTAAAATCGGCATTCTCCTGATTGTTCCCCGCAACAATTTCGCCGTTTTCCAGCAAAACAGCTGCGCCAACATTAAAATGCGAATACGGCGCGTAAGCATTTTCTGCAGCGGTACGCGCTTTCTCCAGTAGTTTCTGCTCCAGATCAGGAAGTTCTTCAATACGATCATATTCCTGAATAAGAATTTTGAGTTCTTTAATCCTCATCCTGCATATTTTGTTCAAATGTAACATTAAAAAAACAAAATGCTGAGGAAAAAGATTTAACCATAAACCAGCTTCTATGGGCAACAGATAACCGAAAGCTCTGAAAAGAAAGGTACTACGAATGTTTTATTTGGATTTTAATTCGTCGCGCTTGATCCGAACTACCAGGTTCTTTGCCGATTCCCTTCTGGAAATAAGCATTGGCGCAGAAACACCCAACGAAAGTGCGGCCAGCACAAAGAAGGCTTTCAATCCGTTATCAACGGTTTCTTCCAGTAATTTCAGAAAGGTGTCGTGATTAATTTTTTCGGTTAAATGAATTACTCCGAGCATGGCCCGATAAGCAAATGCGCCCGGAACCATAGGAATAACAGCAGGTATGGCCAACACAAAAGGCGGAGTGTGTCGTTGATGTGCAGCCACAATACTTGCAAAGCCCACCAAAACCGCTCCGAAGAATGAGCCTAGAATAATTCCGCCTCCTGCACCAATCACCACAAACTTAAGGGTACCGCCAAAGGCTCCCAGCAGAAATATAGTTAACAGGGTTCTTTTGGGAACATTGAAAAGAACGGCAAATCCAATGGCACCCATACCCAGCCAAAACCAACGATCAACAATATGTAACCACTCTTGCATAACCAATCCTTTTACTTTTTATATACCGTATATTAAAACTGCTCCCAACATTCCCAATGCAATGGCGAACGAAATCATCAATCCGTTTAGTCCCCGCACAATACCATTCATAATATTCCCGTCGAGTAAATCGGAAAGTGAGTTGATCAGCGGAATTCCGGGAATTAAATAAAGTACCGATGTTGCAAATGCATATTCCGGGTTCGGGCCAATCTTCATTTTTAGCGCCAAACCGGCAATCATTGACGAGACAAACGCAGCAAAGAATATCGCCAGATAAGGATTAAATGCCTTTTTCACAGCCTCCTGGCGAACGTACAAACCGATGAAAGTAGCTACAAAGGTTACCAGTAGTTCGAGGTAAACTCCACCAAACACGCGGCAGAATCCGGCACCAGCTGCCGAAACCATCGCCAAAACCAGAATTCGCGGGTAATGCGACAGTGATTTTAAACGCTCAAGCTCATTTTTCACCTGATCGATCTCCCATTTTTCCTGCACAATCCGCCAACTCATACGACTTATTCCGCTCACCATCCGAAAGTTCACACCATGAGGCGAAGTTCGTTTTAAACGGCTAAAGAAGAAATCCGTTTCTTCGTCGTAAATCGTCATCATTAATGCACGGTGTGTAATCAGCAAGTCGACATCGTATCCAAATGCGCCGGCAATCCGGCTGATGGTAATACGGATCCTCGAAGAGTTCGCCCCCGAACTCATCAGTAAAGAACCGACTTCCAAGAGCACTTTGCTCAACTCATTCACTTTCTCTTCGTCTGTAAGGCCCATCTATTTCGAATTTGAAACCGCGAAATAAGTTAAAACAAAATGACCACAAGAAAAAGTCGCCCGTTTATTTTCGTCCTTCAAGAAAGCTTAAAGTTCCAACATCATGAATTCGGTTCTCATAAAAAAAGAGAATCCCCGAAATCATCTCAATAAATTATGCTTACTCACGTTAGTTTGTTTATAAATTCTAAATCGATCGGTAAGAAAATCCAATAACTGCATCTATTTTTAAGCGAAATTATTTGAAGCATTTGGCCATGAAATATAACCTATTGACATTTTTACTACTTCTTTTCTCATTTTCAAGCTTTTCTCAAAAGATAACCCGCGAGGAATACATCAATCGCTACCAGTTACTGGCCATTGAAGAAATGAACAGAAGCGGTATTCCTGCCAGTATTACCATGGCACAGGGAATCCTGGAATCGGGAAGCGGAAACAGTGAACTGTCGAAGAGTTCGAACAACCATTTTGGGATAAAATGCAAAACGGGCTGGAAGGGGAAAAAGGTTTATTATGACGATGACCACAAAAATGAATGTTTCCGGAAATACACTTCGGTGGAGGAATCGTACATCGATCACACCAACTTTTTGATGGACAATCCGCGTTATGCTTTTCTGTTTCAACTGGAACACACCGACTATAAAGGTTGGGCCAGGGGACTTAAAAAAGCGGGGTATGCAACGGCACACGATTACGATAAACGTTTGATTAAGATCATTGAAGATCACAAGCTTCATCGGCTCGATCTTAAAATGACGCTAAACGCAATGTCCAGTTTTGAGCAAAAAAGCATGGGAAACCAAGACATATCCAACACCCTTACAGTTAATGCATTCCAATCGCACAAAGTCATAAAAATGAACCAGATAAAAGCGGTTGTTGCCCGCCAGGGTGATACCTATGAAATGCTGGCCCAGGAATTTGGACTAAATGACTGGGAATTGTACAAATTCAACGATCAACGTCCGGGCTATCGTCCGCTCGCCAACGAGATCGTTTACATTCAAGCCAAAAAAAGCAAATCGAAAGGAAAAACTACGCACCGGGTAGAGGCAGGCGAAAGCATGCATTACATTTCGCAGGTGTATGGCATTAAACTAAAATCGTTGTGCAAAAGAAACCGCATGAATTCGGGACAAATGCCACAGGTGGGGCAAATAATTAAACTACGGTAGAATATTGAGATAAGACTCAATGTTGCGACAATTTGTATGAAAAATAACGCAACAGAACCCTGTCGACAAACAAAATAAATACCACGAGTATATTAAGGCCTGCCACCCAGCTGACATTGTAAAGCAGAAAACTCCACCATGCCTGCCAGTTCACATCCAGCCAGATTAGTGCAATGCCGGCAGACAACGCGGCAATTCCGAAAATAGCTGCCAGGTAAATAAAAAATTCGCGGATGTACTGATTCCACGCAAACCTGCGCGCCATTTTATTGGCCACGGTTTCAGCAAAACGGTCAGATAAAAAGAAGTCGGGTTCTTCCCGAAGTACTTCTCCAAGTAGTTTTTCCGAATCAGTAAATTTCTTAGTGTCAGACATAATCTGCAAATATATTGGTTTGTTCCAATCGGGCAATTTTATCGATCTTGCCCTTTAGCATCATACGGGCGCGGTTCAGGTAACTTTTTATTGTTCCTTCGGGCATTCCCGTTATTTCAACAATCTCGCGGTACGAAAACTCTTCCAAATGATACAGAGTAAGCACTGTTCGGTAATGTACCGGCAAGGTTTCGATGAGCTTCAGCAGATGTCGTTTTATTTCTTCTGTTTCCACCGCTTTCTGGTTGGGTGCCGGATCGGCTTCCATCCCAATCAGTTTCGGTTCCTCGCTATACGACAACTCTCCTCTCCTGCTTTTCTTTCTCAAATGCGTAATGGCCGTATTGTAAGCAATAGTGGCAATCCATGTCGACAATTTTGACTCGTTCCTGAATTTATTCAACGTTTTGAAAACTTTGATAAACACCTCCTGGCAAATGTCCTCCACCTCATCTTGCTGCTGAACAATACGCCCAACTACATGAACAACCAGCCGCTGATATTTCGATACCAGGAACCGAAATGCATTGCTGTTCCCGTTTAAAACCTGCTGAACCAGTTGACTGTCTTCCATACTATTTCATCAGACTGGGCAAGATATGAAAAGGTTGCAATTATTTTTGAAGAAACCTGCATTTTTGTTTTCCGCTTATTTTCCCGTCGTTTACAGCTGCATTTTATATATTTGCGCAAATTTTAATCACACGATTTTTACTGAAGGTTAACAACGACCTTTAAACATATAAATCAAGCGGTTTAAATTTATTTTGAATGTAAATCTGGTAGTAACAACAATATTTTAAATCAAATGAATTTTGTAGAAGAGCTGAAATGGAGAGGCATGTTGCACGATATAATGCCCGGAACGGAAGAACAATTGCTAAAAGAAACCACCAGTGCGTATGTGGGAATCGATCCAACAGCCGACTCGCTGCACATCGGTCACCTGGTTGGGGTAATGATGCTGAAACATTTTCAGATTGCCGGCCACCAACCCATTGCTCTTGTTGGAGGTGCTACCGGAATGATTGGCGATCCATCGGGCAAATCGCAGGAAAGAAACCTGCTTGATGAACCGACTCTACGTCACAACCAGGAATGCATCAAAAAACAGCTGGCCCGTTTTCTTGATTTTGAAAGTGGAGAAAAGAACCAGGCGCTTTTGGTCAACAATTACGACTGGATGAAAAACTTTACCTTCCTCGATTTTATCCGTGATGTAGGTAAGCGGATTACCGTAAACTACATGATGGCAAAAGACAGTGTGAAGAAACGTCTCGGAGAAGAATCCAAATCAGGAATGTCGTTCACCGAATTTACCTACCAGCTCGTTCAGGGATACGATTTCTATCATTTATATAAAAACCATGGCTGCCGACTGCAGATGGGAGGTTCCGATCAGTGGGGAAATATTACGACCGGAACGGAACTGATCCGCAGAATGGACGGAGGCGAAGCTTTTGCCATGACCTGCCCGCTGATTACTAAAGCCGATGGTGCCAAATTTGGAAAAACCGAATCGGGGAATGTTTGGCTTGATGCCGAACGTACTTCGCCCTATGCATTTTACCAGTTCTGGCTCAACACTTCGGATGAAGACGCCGAACGCTACATTAAAATATTTACACTGCTTTCGAAAGAAGAAATTTCGACACTCGTTGCAGAGCATAAAGAAGCTCCTCACCAGAGAAACCTTCAGAAAAAACTGGCCGAAGAAGTGACCACAATGGTTCACTCGCGCGAAGATTACGAAATGGCAGTTGAAGCCTCTCAAATCCTTTTTGGAAATGGAACGGCAGATCAATTGCGTAAACTGAATGAAAGTACTTTCCTTGCTGTATTTGAAGGCGTACCTCAATTTCAGGTCAGCAAAACCGAACTGGAATCAGGTATTAACGTTATCGATCTTTTAGCTGAAAAAACCGACGTTTTCCCATCGAAAGGAGAATTAAGAAGAACAATTCAGGGGAACGGACTCAGCATAAACAAAGAAAAAATTACTGATCCGGATGCAGTGATCAATGCTGAATATCTGATTGGAGGAAAATATATTCTTGCTCAAAAGGGAAAGAAAAATTATTACCTGGTCATCGCCGGATAAAAAAGGTAAAAACAATTGGGCAAATACTAAAAACCGTTTGGTTTCGTTGAAAATACACGATCAAACTGAAACCACCTTTATGGATAATTTTTTTGACAACCAGCGAATTCTGGAAATTATCTGGAAACGCAGAGTGCATTTTGTAATCATCGGAATTATTGCGGTTCTGTTGTCTGCTGTTTTTTCCGGCCCCATTTTTATTCGACCCAAGTACAAGTCGGTTGCCCGGCTGTATCCGACCAACACCTTGCAACTGAGTAATGAGTCGGAAACCGAACAAATGATTGAGGTGCTGAACTCAAACGACATTAAGTTTAAGATGTTTGAGGTCTTCCATCTTTCTGACGTTTATGAAATCAGCAAAGAAGATCCGAATTTCATCACGTATATGCTCGACAGGTACGATGAGAATGTCTCGGTAAACAAAACCGAATTTGAAACCGCTGAAATAAAGGTATTGGATTACGAGCCTCAGCGTGCTTCCGACATGTGCGATTCGATCATTAAATTTTACAACAAGAAAGTTCGTTCGTTGTATAAAACTTCAGACAAAGAAATGGTGGTTATCACCCAAAATCAATTAAAAAAAAGATACAAGGAGCTCTCCGCTGTTGAAAAACAACTCGACAGCCTCAGGACAGCAACGGGAATCATCAGTTTCAAAGAACAGGTGCCCGAACTTACCCGAGGCTATATGACTGCGCTGGCAAACGGCAGAGGTAATGCACCTGACACAAAGAAGATCGACCAGCTGTACAATAACTTTTCGAAAGAGGGAGCAAAAGCAGAACTTCTTGAAGCCAGATACAACCGCACTTTATTGGTGATTGATTCGTTGACAATTTTACACGACATGCATTTAAGCGAATATGAAAAAAATATCACACATTGTCAGGTGGTTCAATCTCCCTTTCCGGCCGATAAAAAATCATACCCGGTGCGTTGGCTGATTGTACTGCTGTCGACAGTTTCAGCGGTATTTCTCGGATTATTGGTATTTCTGGTGCTCGATTACCGAAAAGAATAATACCGGTGTTCAAAAGCAACCAAATAAGAATTTCCTTTTTTTACCTCATCTCGGTTGGCTTTATCTTGTTGAACCTTTGGTTGGTGGTAAACAAGCACATGCTGTATTTAAACGTGCTTCCATTAGTATTCCTGCTGTTGCTCGTTGCTGTTTATTCCTTTGACAAGATTATCTACCTCATCGTATTTTTTACTCCGCTATCGATCCCCCTCCGGAAACTTATTCCCGGATTTGGATTTGACATGGACCTGCCCACCGAACCCTTAATTTTTGGGCTCTTAATTGTTTTTTTGCTTAAAGTACTACAGAAGCGGAAATTTGATAAAAAAATATTTTGGCACCCGGTGTCGCTGGCTGTTTATCTGAATTTGTTCTGGATACTGGTCACCAGTATCACCAGCACTATGCCACTGGTCTCGTTTAAGTTTCTGTTGATGAGAATCTGGTTTGTGGCGATATTCTATTTCCTTACCGCTAAACTCTTCTCGCAAGGCAAGCATATGGAAAAATATGTTTGGCTGTATGTGGTGCCGTTTATGGGAGTAATTTTTTATGCAACATTTCGCCATCTGGGCTATGGATTATGGGATAAACAGGCGGCTCATTTTGTAGTTGCACCGTTCTACAACGACCACACTTCGTACGGAGCTTCCCTTGCCTTCTATTTGCCCTTTTTACTGATGTTTGTGCTCGATAAAAGTCTGGAAAAAAAATGGCGTACATTTGCAACGTTTGCTTTTTTAGTGGTGCTGATGGGGTTTATCCTTTCATACAGCCGGGCCGCTTGGTTGAGCCTGGTGGCATCAATCGGACTGTGGTTTATTTTACTCTTAAAGATCAGGTTCAAAACCATTCTTATTACCGTGTTCTCTGCTGCTCTGATTTTTTTTACGTTTCAACAACAGATACTGATGAAGCTGGAGCAAAACTCTCACGAGTCGTCTGCCAATTTAGGCACACACATTTCATCGATGTCGAATATCTCGTCTGATGCATCAAACCTGGAACGTATTAACCGCTGGAGTTGCGCCATAAGAATGTTCGAGGACAAACCCGTTTTGGGATTTGGCCCGGGAACCTATATGTTTCAATATGCCCCCTACCAGCTAACCAAAGACCGCACCATTATCAGTACCAATGCTGCGGACGGGGGAAATGCGCACAGCGAATACCTGGGACCGTTGTCCGAATCGGGCTTATTGGGATTACTCACCTTTTTGCTGATTCTAGGTACGATAACTTACACCGCTATAACCACTTATTCCAGAGCAGCCGATCCGAGATTAAAAAAGATTGTTTTGGTCGCTTTTCTGGGGCTGGTCACCTATTATTTACACGGATTTTTGAATAACTTCCTGGACACCGACAAGCTTTCTGTTCCCTTCTGGGGTTTTACCGCCATGATTGTTGCCATTGATATAATCTCTCGAAAACAGGCAAAACCTGCAGAAACAGATTCTCCTGCCATTCGCTAGCAGTGCATTATTTTAATAATTCTGTTACGATATCGTTGTTCAGGCAAAGGAATTCCCTGAAATTAAACAAAAAGATAAGCTCGCCTGCTCTAATTTTCAAGTAATTTATTGAACGTCAGAACCAACTATTATGTAAATAATGTTTTGAAAAAATGTTACCATTGAGATTTATTCAAAAAGAAAGGGCAGTTCAACAACTGCCCTTTAAAATGTTAACCCCCAAACACACAATAGGTCAGAACGACCTATGACACAAATCTAAATAAAAATGGATTCTACACAAAGTTTTTTCTCACTTTTTTTTAGATTTTCCCATACATTTTTGGCTTAAAATAATTCCAGATCAATAGATTGCTTCCTTTTGTTGCCAGCGACGATGCGCTGTCATACTTTTACTCTTTCAAAAAAGGGTTAGCCACAAATTTGATCCGGGGAAAAAGAAAAAGAAATAAAGAGATTTGCTTTGTTTGGGGTAAAAAGTTATTCTACCTGCAAATGTTTCCTGATGCAGGTTATGGTATAAATAAAGATTCTATAGCCTATTTTAATGTTAACAGGCCTCCGGGTGAAGCGACATCTTGATCGCTTTTTGATTCAGCAAAGCTACTGCTTCAGCATAAGATTTAACATCGCGATTAATATCTAAAATATGATAAACCGGATTCGGCTTATCAACCATCTCGCGATATACAGGATAACGCGTTTCTGCTTTCGGAACCAGTTTCTCCGATGCATAATCGAAAGAAAACTCATCGTGTTCCGCAATCACAAATTCCAGGTCTGTTTTTTCGGGCCTGATGATACAAAATCGGGCATACAATAAATAGACTTTACCATCCGGAAGCCCAAAAAATTTTACCGGAAGGTTCGTAGGAATATATGTCATGTTGGATTGGTGGATTAACTTGGCAACAGTTTTCATATCATGCAAGTTAATTGGGTTTGTATGCCGTCTAAATTAACTAAAAAAATAGTCGTAGGTCCTCTTTAATTAACACCAGAATGTTAAAAAACGTTATAAGTCTATGTTATCGAGCAGATTCCAATTAATTCCGATGAAGTCTCGGTATTTTGGTTGGGAATTGGCATCCGGATGCCAAAAAATCGCACTAATTGCCTACAAAACGACTTAGCGCAACCTCTATTTTCCCGAGAGATAATGTATAGCCTGTAAAATGAGTTTCCGGTAATCGGCCTCTGCGTAAGTGCGATTGTCGTGTCCCGGCTGAATGTAGATCACTCTGGAGTTTCGATACCGGTTTTCCCAGGCAACATATTCCATACTTTTGGGGTGCCGGGTACTCAACAAGGGCAATACCTTATCTGAAATCCTGACGTTCCCGTAAACTTCATCAAAAAAACGAAGCTCCCGAAAACCGCGTGTCACAGAAGTATAATTTTCCACATTGCAATATACCCACACATCATGCTCATAAGTTGATGCTTCTTCTTCATCTATCCCCGTTCTTTTCTCAACGTATTTTCCTCCGATAATTTGCTCAAACTCGGGCCACTGCTGATAAGAAGCCAGCGAATGGTGAAGAAACAAAAACGGTTTGCCCTGCTCCCCCATCTGGCGATAGGCCTCTCGTTCTGTCAAACCAATCTTATCCCACATATCATAGAATACAATCACATCGAAATCTTTGGCATGATCTTTTGCAATTTTTTGATTAGCTGAAGGTTGCTCGTAATGTTCGTACTCTACACCTTCCATCGCGTCAAACATTTCGAAAAACGGTTGTGCCTCAAAGTCGTGGCCGCCGGTAACCAGCATTACCTTAATGGGCTGCGCAACCACCGAAAAATAAATCGCAACAAAAGCAGATACAAGTAAAAGTCTTTTCATTGGGTCAATATTTTACCAAACAAAATTATATTTCGAACTGAATCTTTGATGCAACGAAAATAAAAAAATCAAACCAAAGAAAAGATTGCCGAAAGCATCGCGTATCCAAAATACCACAAATTGCATTCTGTTTGCCATCCCCTTCCATTAAACAATAATTTAGCCTATTTTTGAAGTAACCTTATTGAAAACATTTTGCCATGAAAGATCTGTTACAACCCTTACTGCTTTTCATCCTGATAAGTATCGCCTTCTCTGCCTGTGACCGTTTTGACGATGAAAAAGTTGACGGAACCGAAAACGAATACCTGGTGGAAGAAAACTTTGTTGTAGCTTATCAACAGAGCGTTATCAGTGCAAACATGAATGTGGCTGCATTACTTTACCCTGAAATTTCAGCGATTACCGACAAATTTACTTCGGGAGTGGAAGTGTACAAAATAACCTACAATACCACTTTTGAGGGAGAAGCTGTTGTTGCTTCAGGTTTGGTATGCCTTCCAACAGCAGCCGGAACTTACCCGCTGATGAGTTTCCAGAACGGTACCAATACCCTGCACAGTGCAGCGCCTTCTGAAAATCCGAACGGTGATTTATTTCAGAAGCTTGAAATGATGGCTTCCTCCGGCTTTGTGATAGCCATACCCGACTACCTGGGTTTTGGCGCTTCTGATGATATGTTTCACCCTTACCTGCATGCAGAATCTACGGTTAAGTCGGTAGCTGACATGCTACGGGCAGTAAAAGAATTTGTTGAGGGAAAAAGTTCGGTTACGCTGAGCAACGATTTGTACATCACCGGCTACTCGCAGGGAGGATGGGTAACCCTGCAGCTTCAAAAGGCAATCGAAACCAACTATTCAAATGAATTCAAACTGAAAGCCAGCGCATGCGGTGCAGGACCTTATGATATTTCAACTGTAACGGAACTGGTAACAAGCCAACCCGAATACCCCATGCCTTATTTTCTGGCTTACCTGTATAACAGCTATGCAGAACTCGATATGGAAACTCCCATCGACTCAGTATTTCAGGAAGAATATGCCGCTAAAATATCGGGGCTATTTGATGGAAATCATTCGGGATCACAAATCAATTCAGAACTTACAACTGTTGTTTCCGATCTTTTTCAACCCAATTTTATGGCGAACTGGAAAACCAGCGAAACTTTTGCCTCGCTGCGCACGATGATGGAAGAAAACAGTATTGAAGGATACAACACCAATATCCCCACTCTGCTTCTTCACGGAACTGCTGATACTTATGTTCCGCCTGTTCTAAGTTCTGATTTGTACCAACAATTTATAGGGAAAGGCGTCAGTACAGATTTGGTTACCTTAGCACCACTTAACGGCTTAGACCACACCAGTGCCATTATGCCGGCAGAACTTGCAGCCATAGCCTGGTTTATTCAACTAAGAGACGGAGAAATTTAAAATTTAGGTCAATACGGCACTTACCATCGACCAGGAACGTATTCAGAAAGCACGACCCGAAATCGCAAAGTTTTTGACTAACGAATAGTAAGCTGCAACAAACAAAAGAGGAGGTGAGTTCACCTCCTTTTTCCTGTGAAAATCGATCAAAGAAGGACAGCTATTTTTCGTCCGGAAGTCCTGTCAGTCTATGATCAACTACCCTTTCCGGACGATTTCCCTTCGATTATTTCAGCCCGGCGTTACACACCGGGTTAATCACATTCGACGCTTTCAGTGCCATAGAAAGTAAAGGGTTCAAACATCACTGTCCGTTTAACTCGTCTTAACTTTGTTATTCTGATCAATATCCCAAAGGGATAAAATACGATTAACCTCGGGTGAAACCCGGGGGTGGGATGTAAGTAGATCAAAGGGGCAATCAATACGTGATTCAACGCACAATCGCTTTATGCGCCTTGTAAACTAACTTTCGTTATAAAATGCTGTCGAAAAACCTCACTTTCATAATTGTTGGTGATTTCTCGGGATCATGATTGTTTTCTTCTCTGTGTATTCTTTTCGGAACATTAAAAAGATTTTGCCAGTCGAATGCAAGATCAGGCGTGGTGAATAGCCATCGTTAAACATTTGATTTTTCATCGCGTGGTAATTCACCATTGCCAAAAAAAACATTTTTTCATCGCGTGGTGATCCGCCATACCTTGTCCAACCGATTTTTCACCTCTTGGTAAGTCACCAAAGGATATCGAATCAATTTTTCATCGCGTGGTGATCCGCCATTCCGCGAAAAATCATTTTTTCATGGCGTGGTAAATCACCATGCCTTCTTCAACCAATTTTTCGCTTCGTGGTGAATCACCAAAGGATATCAGAATGATTTTTCATCCGTCGGATGACGGACCATTGAATAATTTAAAATACATACGAATGAAATACACCAACTTTTCGTTCGGAACTGCAACATGCGCTTTTAACTATTCATCCCGCCGGACGAGGATTCATCTTCCACTCCCAACCCGGCACTGCGTACCGGGCTATTAAGCTCCGACACTTTCAGCCTCGGGAAACACTGAAACGATTCGAAGGAACCGTTCTCTAAAAAAAGGGTCCCTACTTCATTGACTATCGGCAGGAAACACGCGCTAAGCGGTTCCAAACCGCTAAGCGCTTAAAACAATCAATACTTTTATTATTGCGTCGAAAATAGAAAAGATCCGCGAAGTCAGAATTGCCTCTCCGGGAAAAAATAATCCCATACGAATTGGATTATAGTATGATACACAAATGACAACAAAAAATAAGCCCGAATGACCGCGGGTTAACTTAGACCTTCAAGGTTTCGAAAACCTTGAAGGTCTAAGTTATATTATTTGTTACACTGTTACCACCGATTTCGGTTGTCCGGCTTCTGACTTCAAACTGCCGGCTTCCACCAACTCCCCTTCCATCGAGAAATCGGAAGCGGAAGTGATTTTAACGTCGACAAACTGCCCTACAAGTTTTTTGTTTTCAGCAGCAAAACGAACAATCAGTTTTCCTTCGGTATGTCCCGACAGGAAACCTTCTTTCCGGTCGTCGCCTTTTACCAGCACACGCAAGGTTTTTCCAACCAAACTGTTGTTGTACGGAAGATTGTGTTTGCGCAGTTCTTCGGTAAGCACATGCAGGCGGCGCTTTTTCTCTTCGAGCGGAACATCATCGTCCCAGCGGTGACTGGTTGCTCCCGGTCGCGGCGAATAAATAGCGGTGTACGACATGTTGAATTGGAACTCTTCCATCGCTTTGCGCGTGTTGTCAAACTGTTCGTCGGTTTCGCCCGTGAATCCAACAATAATGTCGGTAAACAAAGTCGCCTGCGGAATAATACGGCGGATGCTTTCCACAATGTGCCGGTATTTTTCCATGTTGTGCTTGCGGTTCATGCGCATCAGCACTTTGTCGTCGCCACTTTGCATGGGCAGGTGAATCTGCTTGGCCAGCACCGGGTATTCGGCAATAACTTCAATCACTTCATCGGTCATGTCGCGCGGGTGAGGAGAAGTAAAATACACCCAGAAATCCTTTTTCAGGCGCTTGCCCAGCTCGCCAATTTCGCGCAGCAATTGCGGGAAAGTGATCTCCTCTCCTTTTTTATCGAGGCCGTACGAATTTACATTCTGGCCCAGCAAGGTGATCGATTTATATCCTTGTGCGGCCAGCAATGCCACTTCGGCAACGATATCGCGCGACGGACGCGAAACCTCCCTGCCCCGTGTGTAAGGAACCGCGCAAAACGAACAAAATTTATCGCACCCGTTCTGAATCGGAATAAATGCTTCAAAATTCGATTGGTAATTGGGTTTTACATCCCAGAACTGCTCAATGTTCTCGTTATGCGGATCGATCCCCACTTTTAAATGAAGCGGAGTAGTAATTCCGTAGTTGCTGATCATTTCGGGTAGTTTCGGCAGATCTTTCATCTGAAAAGTGATGTCGAAAAGCTTCAGAAACTTCTCGTGATCGTCGGGCAAAATACATCCGGAAATAAACGTGATCAGATTTTTATGGTTTTTCCATTTGTTCCACTTGTGAATACGCGAGTACACTTTATCGATGGCTTTTTGCCGCACCGAACATGCCAGGATCCCAATCAGGTTGGCCTCCTCCTCGTTGTCGGTCCACTGGTAACCGGCTTTATCCAGCACCGAAATCACCCGCTCTCCGTCAGATAAATTCATCTGACACCCCAATGTTATTACGTGATATTTCATCTCAAAAAGTTCAAAGTTCTATGTTCAGTGTTCAGAGTATGTTCATCCTGAGCCTGAATCTTCTAAAAATATTTCAACACTCCCTGTCTTTCTTTTCTCCCCTTTGGGGAGATTAAGAGGGGCTTCTATTAAAAGTAAACTTCGGTATAAATGTTCGAGACCGGGACTCCTTTTCCGGTTAAAATGTCGAACATCTCGTATATCATTTCACTGTTTCCGCAAAGAAAACAGTTGGTTTCCACATCCAATTTCTGCCCGGCCACAAACGCAGTCACCCGACCTTCAAAATCGCCGTTCTTGTCCGCCGATGTACAAAGTGTAATACGCTTCGGATCAAAATCCTTATGATCATAAGCTTCCTCGACATAACGTACACCGTGAATTAATTGATAATCGAGAGCGGGATGAGTTTTCACAAAACTGTGAAACGGGCTGATACCGGTTCCGGTGGCGATAAACAGAAACTTTTGCGGCGAAAACATATCGGGCGAAAACTTAAAGAAGCCAAACGGCCCGTCCACATCCAGCTGATCGCCGGGTTTGAGGCGTTTTAGCTTTGCCGAAACTTTTCCGCCTTCCACTTCGCGCACCAGTACTTCCAGGAAATCGTCGTTTTCTCCGCTGTAAACCGAATATTCACGGCGGTCGATTTGTCCCTTCAGGCTTAAAATCAAAAATTGCCCGGTTTGAAAGGGCATTCCGTTTCGCTCCATCCGGATTACAAAAGTTGAATCGCTTAAATGTCTTAGCTGTATGACTTTATGTTTCTTCAATTTTCTGAAATATTGTTTTCAAAACCGCGACAAAAGTATAAAATATCGGCAAAGTATTTGGGTATGAAGCATAGAAAAAGACTAATAAGTCTACAATATCATTAAAGGTCCACGTTCCGCTTTCAAATATTCTGAAAACAATAAAGATAACTACCCTCGGTTGAAATCAAAAAGCTGACAAAACAATCATGATTCTTAGGAATCACCAACAGATATGAAAGTTGATTTCCAGTAAATTGTATACCCTTTCTCCTGTCTTTCCCTATTCCTGGGAAAGACGATCAGCCTTCTTAGGAAACGAAGATCAAAATACTTGATTGCCATATGCGTTGAACCACCTTACAATCCTCCCTGTCTTCCAGCGGGAACTCACCATACTCGCAGGGAAGGATGAGACGATCGGTATAATTGGGAATGTACTAACAAACTTGAATAAAAAAGGGACTCCGTCATGGAATCCCTTCATAACCTACCTTTTTATCCCTATTTATAAACCTCCTCTTCTTTCTGATATCCCTCTGAAATCACGGTTAGTTTCAGGTTCTCTTTGTTCACGATCATGCCGTTAAAGAAAACCGTTGGAACCAATCTGGCTCCATTGCTTACCGTTTGGAAAGTGTTTTCAAAACCACCATCCTTAGCCAACTGAAAAGCAAGTTCGGCAGTTGCTGCAGCCAGTTTTTCGTAAGGCTTATAAACGGTGCAAGTTTGATGACCGGCAACGATTTCCTGGAGATTTGGCAAATCAGCATCCATCCCGGCTAGCAAAACGTCTTCGCGTTTGGCTTCCTGCAAAGCTTTGATTACTCCCATCGCAATTCCATCATTAGCAGCAATAATGGCATCCACTTTCTGCGGAAGCGCCAGAATCTTCTTGGTGTCTGCATACCCTTCTTCTTCCCCCCAATGATCGGTGAATTCGTTGTAGATAATGTTGATGTCTCCCTTCTCGACCAGTGGCTGCAATACATTGCGCTGCCCGAGGTACAAAAGCTGACTGTTATTATCAGTGAGAGCTCCACCAATTAGCGCATAATTACCCGTCGGTTTAATACTTGTCAGATAAGTTGCCTGCAAAGAACCAATCTCAATATTATCCGTCGACACATAATAGTCGAGCTTGCAATTCTTAATCAGACGGTCGTAGGAAATAACTTTTACACTGTGTGCATGGGCTTCTTCAACTATTGCCGCGGCTGCAAACTGATCGACAGGAACAACCACTAAAACATTAACACCACCAGCCAGCACTTCCTTGGCCTGCGCCAGTTGTTTGTCGGCATTGTTATCGGCAACTTTTACGATCACCGTTCCTCCCAGCTCTTCTACTTTTTGAACCAGAAAATCACGGTCATTTTTCCACCTCTCCTGATCTAAGGCGTGAATTAAAAATCCAACTTTTACTTTTTCATTTTTCTGTAATGAACAACCTCCGATCAGAAAGAACGCGAAAAAAAACAATGAAATTAATTTAATCGGACGATTCATAACATTGATTTTAGTTCTGTTTCTATTCAATTTACGAATTATCCGCGAAATATGTTAACCATATATTTTTTTAACGCTCTGTTTAATAACAGCCGGGATAATGAAACCTTTTGAGAAAGGGATTTAAAAACTTTGAATGTATTCGTATAATTTTTGAATGGGAAGCCCCATCACGTTGTAAAAAGATCCTTCGATATGTTTGATGCCAATGCTACCAATCCATTCCTGAATGCCATATGCACCCGCTTTATCGTAAGGTTTAAAATGAGTGACATAATATTCGATTTCGGCAGCTGTCAGCGTTTTGAATTCAACATTTGTCACCGAATAAAATGATTTTCGCTTTTTGCTGGAAGTTAAACAAACACCGGTGATTACCTGGTGCTCTCTCCCACTTAGCCTATGCAGCATGGCGCAAGCTTCGTCAAAACTTTCGGGCTTGCCCAAAACTTCCGGGCCGAGACAAACCACCGTATCGGCCGTAATCACAACATCGTTTTCTCCAAGTTCGGCATTAAATGCATCCGCCTTTAGTTCGGCAAGATAAACTGGAACTTCTTCGATTGCCAAACCGGCGGGCCATACTTCCTCCACTTCCTTTGTCTGCACCGTAAATTCGATTCCCAGCGCTTGTAGCAATTGTTGCCGGCGCGGTGATTTGGAGGCAAGAATAAAATTATATGTCGGGAACCAGTTCATTTTAGAAAGCACGAGCGTTCAACATTTCCGGGGTAAACCATTTTTGCTGGGCTTTCATGGTTTGCTCAATTACATCGCGCACACAGCCATCGCCCCCGTTTTTATCGGAAATGTATTTGGATATCTCCTTAATTTCCTGAACTGCATCTTTGGGGCACACAGCCAGTCCGACTTCAGTCATTACTCTGTAATCCACTAAATCATCCCCCATAAACATAATTTCCTCTGCGGTAAGATTAGTCTTTGCCAAAAAATCGTTGAGGGCTTCCACTTTATCGCGCACTTTGTCGTAATAATGCTCCACCCCAAGCTTCTCGTAACGCAGCCTGACACGCTCGATAAAACCACCGGTAATAATGGCCACCGGATAACCGGCTTTAACCGCATTCCGAATGGCGAATCCATCTTTCACATTCGCCGTCCGAACCGGATCGCCGTCTTCATTTAAAGGCGAGGTATCTTTTGATAGCACTCCATCTACGTCAAACACAAATCCTTTTACCTTTAATAACTCGTCTTTAAAAAAGCCCATATTTATTTCTTTTGATGATGTTCAAAAATACTCCTAGAAATTAAATTATACAACGCCTGTTTTTCGGGGTATTTTTCCAATACATGTAAATGATCATTAATTATAGTTTCGTCGAAACGCACTGCCGGTCCGGTTTGTGCATCCTTCGGATTCATTTCCTGTGCTTTTTTAGCCGTTTCCAGAATTAAGGGATGCAGCACTTCGAACGGAATATTCTGTGCTTCCAGAAAATCGGCAGCAAGCGTATAAAAATGATTGACAAAATTGTTGGAAAAAACAGCAGCAATGTGCAGGCTTTTTCTGCGTGCAGAATCCATCTCTGTTACTGACTCCGATATTTTGTGTGCCAGGGTGGTTAAGATTTTCAAATTGCCGGAATTATTCGCTTCAATAAAAACCGGGATTTGGGCGAAGTCCACCCTTCGCATTCGGGAAAAAGTCTGCAGCGGGTACAGCACACCGTAGTTCGATGAAAAATCGTTCAGCACGGCCATGTGCAAACTCCCCGAACAATGTACCACTAATTTGTTTTGAAAATCGATTTCCGATAATACGTCAGCAACAACGGCGTCTTTTAATGCAATAAAATAGATGTCGGCCTTATCCGTAATTTCTTTTGTTGAAGTGGTATAAGGCGAATTCAGTTTTTGTGCCAGCGTTCGCGCTGACTCTTCGGTACGGCTGTACACCTGGATTACTTTCCCTGCTTTTTCATTTAAAGCTGTGGACAGATGAGTAGCGAGGTTTCCGGCGCCAATGAAGCAAAAATTAAGGCTCATTATTTTTAATTTTTGTCAAAAATAATGAGCCTTACGCACAGTGCCAAAAACTGTTTATGCTAATGCTTTTGTCAGACGGTCGTTTACAACGTCCCAGTTTACAATGTTCCAGAAATTATCGACGTAATCTGCTCTTTTATTCTGGTAATGCAAATAATAAGCATGCTCCCACACATCAAGTGCCAATAAAGGGGTTCCTTTAACTTCGGCAATATCCATCAGCGGGTTATCCTGATTCGGAGTCGACGAAACTACCAATTTCCCTGATTTGTCAGCCAATAACCATGCCCATCCGCTACCAAAACGGGTTTTTCCGGCTTTCCCGAATTCTTCTTTAAATGCGTCAACCGAGCCAAAATCTTTTTCGATCGCGGCTTTTAATTCAGTCGGCATTTCTCCTTGTGTCGGAGTCATGTTCTCCCAAAAAAGACTGTGGTTGTAATAACCGCCTCCGTTGTTTCTGATTCCCTCAGGTTGCTTACTTATTTCAGCAAAAATCTGTTCCATTGGGGTACTCAGCAATTCAGTTCCTTCGGCAGCAGCCATAAACTTGGTATAATATCCGTTGTGATGTTTCGAATAATGAAGCTCCATGGTTTGCGCATCGATGTAGGGTTCCAGAGCATCGTAACCATAACCCAGTTCCGGAAATTTATGCCCTTCAAATGCTTTTGATTCTGATGCACATGATGCGAGCGTTCCCAACATTGGAGCAGCAACAGCAGCAACTCCTGCTGTGATGATAAATTTTCTTCTTTCCATAGTTCTTTTATTGTTCTATTTGTTACAAGAACATCAGGACCACAAAAAGGTTCGGACAAAGTGATTGATTTCCTCTATAAGGGATTATCGATCAGACAAAAAGCCTTCAGTAAAGTAATTTCCCGGCCCGGTAATAAACAAACAATAGAAAAAGAAGAAGAACGAACTACCCATGTGAGATTCAAGGTTGGAATCAGCCAAGTTGGCTACAAGCATAAAAACCAAAAACACGAGAAAATAGGGATCATGGTATCTCCTTGTTTTTATGATGGGGTAAATAAGCGAGAACATTATGTAGATAAAGCCAAGCATACCAAACTTTACGATATAATTCAGGTACTGATTATGTGACGACGCATACAGACTTTCATCCAATTTTGAATTGTTCTCTTTAAAGGCCTTAGCAAATTCCTCTTTCCAATTCCCGGTTCCGACTCCAAAAAAGAAATTCTTTTTTATGATCGTGATGGCTGCCCGGGCAAATTCGATACGCTGGGAAAACGACTGGTAATTGGCATTACCGGTTTGAGTAAAAACATAATATTCCCAGATGGTTTGATAAATTCGCGGGTAAAGCGAAAAACGTCTTTCATAAATATAATTTGCCATCCCGGCTTCTATATTCCTGACATCCTGTTCTGATAAAGCTTTGACTCCTTCGGCATCTTTTCGTAAGTCTTTTGACGTGAGATAACGCATTAACGTGGCTGCAACAGGATAACCGCTGCCTCCTATGGAATCGTATTTTATCTCTGAAACCTGATTCCATTCTTCGCGCATCTCAGGCTCGCAAATATATAAGTATACATAATGGCCATTTTCGACCATAGGATTTTGGGTATCGTGTTTATAGGGATTTCCCTGCGCAGTTTTTAGTTCAAGATGAGCGACAACCTTTTCATCAATATCATAAAAACCATTGACCGCATGCATAACATACCACACCGGGAAAATGATTATAACAACCAATCCGTTTATTCCAGCTATTCGTCGTTTCATTTTTTGCTGAAACAAAAGGTAAAAAACAAAACAAACTAAACTCGCACCAAACGCTAATATTCCGGTTAATGATTGTTGAAGGAATAAAAATCCAAGCATGCCAACTGTTAGTGAAGCCAATAAAATTTTTCTGACCTTGCCTACTGTTCGATAATTCAGAAATAAAAGAAATATAAAAAACCAGGCAGCTAATATCAGCTGAAAGCTAAAACGGATATGAGAAATCACGCTTATTTTATGGATTTCAAAACCTCCGGTATTTTTTATGAATTGCCACCTTACCAATGCAATAATGATAGCCACCGTAACTGAAGTACAAAAGGCATAAAAAATATATCTTTTCTGTAATGAATTCAACGTTTTTCCCAGTATAAAAGCAAGCGGAATAACCAGGTAAAAAAGCGTTTTTCTTACATCGTAAAATGAAGAATCATTTGTCAGGAATGTGCTAATTAAATAGATCAAAAAAACTGAGGGAATAAGGAAAAGAACTTTCCGTTCTTTTATTCTATTGAATTTATTGGCCCATGAATCTTCTGCAAGGGCAGTCAAAAGTATTAGACCGCTGAAAACCGAAACCAAAGCTTGTGATAAGGGTAAAGCAATAACAAAAGCAATAAGTGAAAGAAAGAACCAGTTGGCATCAATTAGGTTAGTAAAGAATTTCTTCATTAAGCATAGCTTTTGATATTGCAAAAACGGATGCACGAAAAGTTTATTGCATAAAAAAAACCTGACTCTGTTACCAGAACCAGGTTTTAATAAAGTTGGCAGCGACCTACTCTCCCACTGTTACGCAGTACCATCGGCGCTGGCGGGCTTAACTTCTCTGTTCGGAATGGGAAGAGGTGGTGCCCCGCCGCTGTAGCCACCTAAAATCTTTCGTTC
>NZ_JALGYW010000021.1 GCF_023111095.1 Maribellus sp. YY47 | reverse complement strand
ATCTCAGTGACAACTTGCAATTTAAAGGACATCGAATAGTCCTTCTGTGTACGCTTAACGTACTGTGAATGATTGATTTCTTTCATAACGCTACTTTTTGTGTAACGCTATTTCAGGACGAGACATTGGATAGAATAAAAAAGAGGTTACAGCAACTGCAACCTCTTTTCTGCGTTAAATGCAAGATTCTTTATTGTGTAAGTCTTTCCAGACGTTTCATGATCGTAAAAATGAAAGCGGCCGAGAGCAGACAGCAAACCACAAAAATGGCCCACAACTGCCAGATCTCGATTTTGTCCCAGAAGAAACTTCCGATTCCGAGCAGTTTGTTACCAACGGCTGTTGCGAGTAGCCAACCTCCCTGCATTAAGCCCTGGAAGCGCGGCGGCGAAACTTTTGATACAAACGAAAGTCCCATAGGGCTCAGGAATAATTCAGCAACGGTAAGAATCAGGTAGCTGTTCATCAGCCAGTAAGGCGAGATTCTTGATGAATCAGGAACCGGGCTTCCGTTTAGTTCAAAAGGCGAAACGATATCGAGCGAACCCACAAGCATTACAAGAAATCCAACAGCTGCAATGATCATCCCGATACCAATTTTGCGTGGTGTTGATGGTTCTTTGCCCCGGTCAGAAAGCCAGGTGAAAATTCCAGACACCAAAAAGGTAAGAGAAACAATAAACAACGGGTTGAAAGATTGGAATACTTCCGGCTGAATGTCGTTACTTGTTCCGGCTTTGTGGAGGAAGAAGTAAGTCAGTATTCCGAAAGCAATAGTCATCACCAATCCGATGATGCGTTGTTTGGACGTGCCTTTTCTTACCAGCAAGACAATACCGGCGATTACTCCGATAACCGACAGTATATTTTCCAGTTCAAAGAACAAATAGGTGAACGGACCCACAGCTTTTGCGGTATAGTCGCGGGCAAAGAATGTCATGGTAAGTCCGTTTTGATGGAACGACATCCAGAAAAAGATTACCACTCCGAAAACCAGCAACAGAGCAATAATCCGTGGCCTTTCTTCTTTGGTTGATATACTTACGATCCAGGTAATGAAAGCGGCAAACAAACCAACAGCAAAACCGATACCTGTATCAATTTTCAGAATAAAGAAAAGTGAAGTAACAGCTGCCATTACTGCCAGCGAAAGGAATACCTTGAAAACACCAATGTTGGGTTCGTTTTTGTTTTCTGATTTAACCACTTCCTTATTTGGAAGGAGGCGGTTAAAGAAAATATATACAGCCAGTGAAATCAACATAGCACCGGCGGCAATTCCAAATGCGTAATTATACCCTTTCGAGAATACTTCGATATAGTTTTGTGCAAACGCGGTAAGATCGGTAACCGGGCCATTGATGTTAGCCGAATTGGCCAGCTGTTGAAAAGTGTCCATGTCTTTTAAAGTACCATTCAATACCTGGTGACACATGGCCGGCAAACTTCCGTCGTGAAGCAATCCGTTTGTTTTTAGCCACCAGTTACGGGCAGCATTGGCGGCAAACGGTGCAAAAAAGGCGCCCACATTAATTCCCATATAGAATAACAGGTAAGCTTTGTCGCGCAGTTTTTCATATTGCGGATTGTCGTACATCTGTCCCACCACAGCCTGCAGGTTTCCTTTGAAAAGACCATTCCCCAAAGCGATGGTGAAAAGAAAGATAACGGTTGTGGTCAGACTCATTCCTGGAATAGCCATCATAACATAACCGAGAAACATAATTACGATACCGACCATAATGACCGATTTATATCGTTTGGTTGCATCGGCAATAATACCACCAAGCAAGGCCAGCGCGTAAATGGCAAAATAGAACCAGCTGTAAATACTTCCGGCTGTTTCTGCATTTACATCAAATTTGGCCTGTAGGAAAAGTACCAGGATGGCCATCATGGTGTAAAAGCCAAAACGTTCGCCCATGTTAGCGAAAAAGGCAACAATAAGCCCTTTAGGATGATTTTTGAACATATGGATAAGTTTTGTTGATTTTTAATTTCACTTTAGAAACCGAACAAATATAGAATTCTTTTTAAGTTGAGATACAGACAAAGGTCAGCTTCGTTGATTTTCCTGAACCTGATGCCCATATTTTTGTAATTTTGATAAAAAAGTTGTCGATGAAGCTTTTCACTACAAAACAAATTGCCCAACTGGATCAATATACCATTTCACACGAGCCCGTTGACGATATCGATCTGATGGAACGTGCCTCGCTGCAAATTACCAGCTGGATCATTCAGCGATTCTCCACGGAACAAAGAATGGTGATTTTTGCCGGGCCGGGAAACAACGGGGGAGATGCTCTGGCGATTGCCCGTCAGCTGGCTGAGTTTGATTTTTCCTGCGAAGTTTATTTAGTGGATTTTGGAAAAGAACTGAAAGGATCGCCGGCAACAAACTGGCAGCGGCTTGAAGAGCAGGGCCGTGTAAAACTCTCACGCATTCGTGAGGTTAAAGACATTCCCAACTTGCAGGACGATGACGTTGTTTTGGATGGTTTGTTTGGCTCAGGACTAAGCCGGCCGCTCGAAGGTTTGCCGGCTGCGCTTGTCAATTTTATGAATCAGACCACCAATACCATTATTGCCATCGATATTCCCAGCGGGTTGATGGGAGAAGATAACTCAGGTAACACCGATCACATCATCAGGGCCGATTTTACCTTGACCTTTCAATTTCCAAAAATCAGTTTTCTGTTTGCCGAGAACGAGCAGTATGTTGGCGAGTGGACAGTTTTACCGATTGGTTTGCATCCCGATGGAATTGAGAAGGAAGAATCACTTTATCACTGGCTGGAAAGAGAAGAGGTTCAGGAAATGATCCCAGTACGATCAAAATTTGAGCACAAAGGAACGTTGGGGCATGCTTTGCTGATTGCCGGAAGTTTTGGAAAAATGGGTGCCGCTGTTCTTTCTTCAAAAGCCTGTTTGCGGGCGGGAGTTGGTTTGCTGACTACTCACATTCCTAGACTTGGTTATTCCATTTTACAAACGGCAGTGCCCGAAGCCATGGCCAGTGTCGATCAGCACGATTCGGTTTTTACTGAATTTCCAAAGTTGGAACCTTATTCTGCCATTGGAGTTGGCCCGGGTTTGGATCAGAAACATAATACGCGGAAAGCCCTCTGCGCTTTGCTCGAAAGTGCCAAAGTGCCTTTGGTGATCGATGCAGATGCCTTGAACATCCTGTCGGCTCAAAAAGAATGGCTCGATAAACTTCCGGCAGGGTCAATATTAACACCGCATCCGGGTGAATTCAGACGCTTGGTGGGCGATACCGAAAATTCATATCAAAGTATTCAGAAACAGCTGGAGTTTTCAAAAAAGTACCGCTGTGTGGTGGTGCTGAAAGGTGCATGCACTTCGGTTTCATTGCCCGACGGAAGACTGTTTTTTAATTCGACCGGAAATCCCGGGATGGCAACAGCGGGCAGTGGCGATGTACTCACGGGGGTGATTCTTGGGTTACTGGCACAGGGAATGTCACCGGAAGAAGCTGCACTGACCGGGGTTTTTATTCACGGCCTGGCAGGTGATGTTGCTGCCCAAAAAAGATCGGAGTTTTCGCTGATTGCCGGCGATATTGTAGAAGAAATGGGTGAGGCTTTCAGAAAAATGATGAATTGATCATATTATTTGGCTCATCCTTTCGTTTATTGAGATAATCAAAGTGAATTTCTATCAGCATCCAAAATATTTTCAAATGCAAACACAAGGCGTCGTTTTCGACTTTAACGGAACACTTTTTTGGGATACCGAACTTCAAAACCGTTCGTGGGACGAGTTTATGGAAAACTATGGATTAAAACTTTGTTCGGAAGAAAAGGATACCTGGATACACGGAATCAATGCAAAAGACACTTTTGAATACCTGTTTAAACGCCCGTGCAATGAAGACGAAGTACATCGGTTGACCGAGGAAAAAGAAGTGATTTACCGAAGAATGTGTCTGGAACAGGGCCTGGAGTGGGCTCCGGGAGCACTGGATCTCATTTATTTTCTAACGGAAAACAAGGTGCCAATTGCCATTGCTACGGCGTCGGCAAAAAACAACGTCGATTTTTTTATTCAACACATGGGCTTACTCGAACATTTCCGCCGCGATCATATTATTTTCAACGATGGCACCAGCCGGGGAAAACCACATCCCGATCTTTTTAGTAAAGCAATTTTGGCGCTGGGACTTTCTCCCGAAAATGTAACGATTTTCGAAGATTCAATGGCCGGTGTGGAAGCGGCCCGAAATGCCGGAGCCGGTAACATTATGGTGGTAAATGGCACTCCCCAACGATTCGGAAAATATAATTATCCCATCATTACTCATTTTGAGCAGGTTGATCGCAGTGCTTTTCTGAATTAAGAAGTGTCTTCACTTCGAATTTTACAGGCTTCTGAATTTTTTTCATCCGTTCCCCAACGGTGATTTTTGTATTTGGCTTTTACGTACATTTGCCTGTCAAATAAACAGAACATGAATCGTAGAAATAAAATCGGAAGCACTCGTCCTGCCTGTTATCACAGAGCGGAAATGCTCATGTTCATGTTTATCTTTTCTGAACTCTGATTCCCCGGTTCCATATTCTTACCCCCCGTTTTTCATTCGTTCATTATCCATTTTTGAACTGTTTTTATGGAACCCTATTACAACTGGTTGAATTCGCTGGTGAACAGGAATAAAGCCGAATTTTCAGCGTGGAGTGACTTAAAGTGGTTAAATACTTACGCTGCCCGCGAGGCACAGGAAAAAAGAGACGAACTTACCGCAGAACTAGATGGAAGTCTCCTTTTTAAGGAAACAAAACCTTATTATAACCGAATTTCAAACGGTTGTAAATTGTGTGGTTTGGGGCAGTGGAGTTGTCTGTTTATTACCGGCAAGTGCAATGCTTCTTGTTTTTATTGTCCCACGTCGCAGCTTACAGATGATTTGCCCACTACGCAGAATCTTACATTCGCAAGTTCACAGGCATACGCCGAATACATCAACCATTTCAATTTTAAAGGAGTTAGTTTTAGCGGGGGAGAGCCACTATTATTCTTCGATCGGACGCTCGATTATTTGAAACAGGTAAGACGAAGATGCAAACCTGAGCTTTATGCCTGGATGTACACCAATGGAATTCTGGGAGATGTGCAGAAGTTTCGAAAACTGGCATCGGCAGGGATCAACGAAGTTCGTTTTGATATTGGAGCTACCGCTTTCAGCCTTGATAAGCTGAAACTGGCAAAAGGAATCATCCCCAATATAACGATTGAAATCCCCGCGGTTCCGGAGCGAAAAGACCAGCTCATAAAGTTGCTTCCGCAAATGATGGAAGCAGGTGTCACCAACCTGAATCTTCACCAGCTGCGTTTGACGACACACAATGTGAAACATTTGAGCAAAAGGAACTACAGTTACATTCATGCGGAACATCCGATAGTGCTTGAATCGGAAATGGCTGCCCTTGAAATATTAAATGCTGCACGGGAAAACAGTCTGGATATCGGTATCAACTATTGCTCTTTCTACTTTAAAAACCGCTTTCAGAAAGCAGGATTCAGAACGCGGCTGGCACATGCTCTTGCCAGTCCCGATGAGGTGCTCACCCAAAACGGCTACATCCGCGAATACGACGGGAAAATACTTTCGTATAAAGCTTTCAGGATATTTGATGTAAAGCCCGAAACCAATACCGTGACTGAATTTGAACTGGCAGGAAAGAAATATTTCTACTTAAAAGAGCAAATGTTGAAGCCTACTTTGCTCGATGATGAAGACCGAAATGCAGTGGAGGATATACTGGCTCACGAACCGGATCAGATTCCAACCGATCCTTTGTTGTTCCGAATCTGGCAACTGGAATATGTGGAAAGAGGTTTACGTGAGTATTGATTTAGTTGTCGGGGACTAGTTCTCACGCAAAGAATGCAAAGTGTTTTTGAGATCGAAAATGAAATTCAGAGAATCAGTGTTTTGCGGGCTTAGCGCTTATTTGTTTGCTTGGCGAGAACCGATTTTATTCACTAATTATTGAAAATTCAGATGAGATTGGTCCATTTCCCCTGGCGTGTGGTCTCTTGAATGGCAGTTTCCAGCATTTCCAGAAAGTCTTTTCGGGGAATGGGCTTTGCGCCCATACTGGCCAAATGATCGGTGGGTTGCTGTGCATCGATAAACGCAAACCGGTGTTTCAATGCAAATTGAACCAGGTGATAAAAGGCTACTTTGCTGGCGTCGGCTTTTGAGAAAAACATCGACTCTCCAAAAAAGCAGTTGCCAAGCGAAAGGCCGTATAAACCACCTGCCAGCTTTCCTTCAAAATAGCTTTCAAACGAATGGGCATATCCGAGCTCGTGCAGTTTTACATAGGCTTCAATAATGTCGCTGGTAATCCATGTTTCGTCCTCGTGACTTCTTTTGATCTTGCTGCAGCTGGTAATCACTTCACGGAATGCGGTATCCACACGCAGTTCAAAAGTCCCTTTGTTGAACACCTGTCGCAAACTCTTTCTGACCTTAAAATCCCCGGGCAACAACACCATTCGGGGATTGGGCGACCACCATAAGATAGGTTCGTCATCACAAAACCACGGAAAAATTCCCTGGAGGTAGGCCGATAACAGGAATTCGGGAGTGAGTTCTCCTCCCATGGCTATCAACCCTTCATCATCGGCTAAATTCGGATCGGGAAATTCTATCATCATGCGCAAATATATTAAATAGGCCTGCTTATCGGTTGCGCCAAGGCTTGCTTTTTGCGTTTAATCCTTGTCGCTTTGAATTTTCATGGCCGCATCAAAATAATTTTAATATTTTTGATGTTCTACTAAAATATCTTATTGCATATACTTGCAGAAGATGAGTGAGTAAAGATTTTATTAAACCGAAGTTCAGATAACAAAAATAAATACCAAGATGTACAGAATGAATTCAAGGAAATATTTGGTGCTTGTACTGGCACTGCTGATTGTAATTCCATCTTTTGGACAGAAAAAGAAGAAAGAAGATGAAGAAGGCGTTACTACTTATGTTACCGAAGGAATTGCCTATGCCTTGCCGCGTACCGGAATAAAGTTGCACATTGAAGCAATTCGCGAGAAGTTTGAGCCGGGGCCTTATGCGGTTTATGCCGAGCAGTTGCTGGGTATTAAAGATGCCAAAACCAAACCGTCAACTCAGTGGCTGATTTCGGAAGTAAAAATCACGACCTTTTCAGAGCCTGATCCCGAGCAGGTGCACAAGGCATTCGGAGACGGAGCCATATTGGTCAGTCTGGCTGCCGACGGTTGCATAGCGGGCATCAATTCGTCCAATACCGAAGCCTTGCCTGAGGTATGTATGTCGAACAAAGTCGGGCAAAAACCCGATAAGGAAGATGGATTTTCGTTCGATTATTTTTCCGATACGCCTTTTGTGACTCAGGGAGATTCTTCCAATAATTTCCGCCCGGCAAGGGTTAGCGTGGAGCAAAAAGCGGCCGAAGCAGCCCGTCGTATTCTAAATGCCCGAATGAATCAGTACGATCTGGCAGCCTTGCGGATCGACGGCGAATACCCCGATGGAAAGGCGTATGAAGTAAGCCTCGAAGAACTGAAAAGGACCGAAAAAAATTACATTACGTTGTTTGTGGGAAGAACTACCTACAAAAAAGAAAGCTACAGTATTGACTATATTCCCGGAGCAAAAGATAAAAATCCGTCGGTGGCTTTTCGCATTTCAGATGAAAACGGCGTAGTTCCTGCCTCTGATCTGTCAGGAAAACCGGTGATGATCGAGTTTGAAACCGTGCCCGGTTTGGCCGATCAGTATGCAGGCAATGCTAAATCAGATAATCCGAATGCCGGAAGCAGTGGTGTTTATTACCGCATGCCGGGTGTAGCAAACATAAAAGTGTCGTATGAAATGAATACGCTGGCAACTGCCCGTGAAACCATCGCGCAGTTTGGTGTAGTGGCACCCCTTCCCGAAGAACTGCTAAACGGAGCTTATTCCGTCAGTTTCCATCCCGGAACAGGGGCAATTAAATCGGTGGTAAAAAAATAAACCATACAGGGTAGTCACGACGGCTACCCTTTTCTTTTGTGTCATTTCCACGGTATTTTATTTTTCTTATTTTTATCTGCTCAGAAAAAACTCATTTAAATTTATAAGTATGACAAATGCGATTAAGCAAACTCTTCGCGACTCTAAGAAGGCAAGATGGATTGCACTGGTGATATTGTCGTTTACAATGTTTGCCGGGTACATGTTTACCGAGGTGATTTCACCTTTAAAACCAATCATGGAGCGCACACTGGCCATGAATAGCTCCGATTTCGGATTTATTACCAGCGCCTATGGTTTATTCAACGTTTTCCTGATGATGTTGGTGATTGTTGGTATTTTTCTCGACAAATTCGGAATCCGTTTTAGTACCATCAGCTCGGCAGTAATCATGATTATTGGTGGTGTCATCAAATATGCTGCATTTAAGGGATTAATCGGAAGTCCGGATGCCATCATACATATTCCCCTTGTTGACCTGGATTTAACCACGCAGGTTTTCTGGGCCGGATTTGGTTTTGCCATTTTTGGTGTGGGGGTTGAATATGCCGGGATTACCGTTTCGAAAGCGGTGGCCAAATGGTTCAAGGGAAAAGAAATTGCCCTTGCCATGGGAATGCAGGTTGCCATTGCCCGTTTGGGATCGTTTGCTCCGCTTGCATTTGGTGCAAAAATCGCCAATACTTACGATGTGCCAACCACTATTCTTATTGTGGTGGTTTTCCTGGTTCTTGGTCTGGCTGGCTTCTTCTATTACAATGTAATGGATAAAAAGCTGGATGTTCAGATTCATGAAGAAGACGGCGGCCACGGCGACGAATTTAAATTCTCTGATTTGCTGGTAATCGTTGGAAACTGGGGATTCTGGCTGATTGCACTGCTTTGTGTATTCTTTTATTCTACCGTGTTCCCGTTCTACAAATACGGACCCGATTTGATGGTAAACAAGTTTGGCGTTAGCGAAGACTGGGCCGGATTTTTACCAAGTTTGGTACCTTTTGGAACCATGTTACTAACCCCGATTTTCGGAAGTATCTACGATAAAAAAGGAAAAGGAGCTTCCATTATGATTTTGGGCGCTGTTCTGCTGATCATCGTTCACGGTATTTTCTACCTGCCGTTTGTTACCAGCGTTGTGGCTGCTTTCTTTAACGTAATCCTGTTGGGTATCGCATTCTCGCTGGTGCCTTCAGCCATGTGGCCTTCGGTTCCAAAGATTATTCCTGAAAGACAATTGGGTAGTGCTTATGCTTTTATTTTCTGGGTACAGAATTTTGGTTTGTGGGGAATCCCGCTCGCAGTAGGTATTGTACTCGACAAAACCAATCCCGGGGTGGCTGAAGCAAAAGCTGCCGGCGAAATGGTAAACTACGATTACCAGACCACCTGGACCATTTTCGTGGTATTGACTGTGTTGGCATTGGTTACCGCTCTTCTGCTGAAATTGGAAGATAAACGCAAAGGTTACGGTCTTGAATTGCCCAACATCAAACAATAATTGAAGTTTGAGGTTTAAGATAGACGAATAAAATTAAACACACGTTATGACACAAATTAAAGAAATACAACCAACCGAGGTTTGGAGCATCTTTGATCAAATGTTGCAGATTCCTCGTCCGTCGAAACATGAAGAAGCCATTCGCGAATGGGCGGTGAAATTTGGTGAGAACCTGGGCCTCGAAACCCTTATGGATGAAGTGGGCAATGTGATCATCAAAAAACCGGCAACACCCGGGATGGAAAACCGTAAAACCGTTGTGTTGCAGGGACACCTGGATATGGTTCCGCAAAAAAACAGCGACAAGGAACATGATTTTGTGACCGATCCGATTGAGGCTTATATTGATGGAGAGTGGGTAACGGCCAACGGAACTACACTCGGCGCCGATAACGGAATTGGTGTTTCTTCGGCTTTGGCTGTACTGGCATCGTCAACCATTAAACACGGTCCCATCGAAGTGTTGCTTACCGCAACCGAAGAAACCGGAATGGACGGAGCCATCGGTCTGAAAGCGGGTTTGCTTGATGCTGACATCCTGATCAATACCGATACCGAAGACGAGGGCGTTTTTAGTGTGGGGTGCGCCGGAGGTATCGACGTAACGGCTACCTTCAAAAACAAAGTAAAAAAGACGGATAAGAAATATGCTGCGTTTAAACTAAGTGTTACCGGATTAAAAGGCGGGCACTCGGGTGTGGATATCCATTTGGGAAGAGGAAACTCGAACAAGGTATTTTTCCGCATTCTGAAAGCTGCAAGCGAACAGCTGGGTGTAAAACTGGCCGATATCCAGGGAGGAAGTCTTCGGAATGCTATTCCGCGCGAAACTTTTGGCGTGGTGCTGGTAAAACCGAAAAAAGCAGATGCACTTGAAGCGTTGGTAGCCGAATTGGGCGAAACAATCAAAGCTGAACTGATCAATGTAGAGCCGGGCTTGTCGGTAGCGCTCGAAGCAACCGAATTGCCCAAAACAAGAATGGCCGGCTCGTTGCAAAAGAAACTCACCAATGCGGTTTGGGCGGCTCCAAACGATGTGGTTCGTATGAGCGACACCATGCCGGGAACCGTTGAAACCTCTTCGAACCTGGCCATTGTTAAGTCAGACGAAAGCAAAGTAACCGTGGCTTGCCTGGTACGCAGCTTTTCCGAATCTGCAAAATTGGCGCTGGCTACCCGTTTGGAAGCTGTGTTTTCACTGGCAGGCGCTAAAGTAAACTTAACCGGAAGTTACCCGGGATGGCAACCCAATGTCAATTCCGAAATTCTGGAAGAAATGAAAGGTTTGTATGAAAAACGCTTTGGAAAACAACCGCAGTTGCTGGCTATGCATGCCGGACTGGAATGTGGTATCCTGGGGGCAACTTACACCAACTGGGACATGATTTCGGTTGGGCCTACCATCAAGTATCCACACTCGCCTGATGAAAAAGTGAATATCGAAACCGTGCAAAAATACTGGGACTTCCTGGTAGATACACTCGAAAATATTCCTGTAAAATAAGGAGCGGCGATTTTTAATCGTCGATTCCGGTAAGAGATGTCATTCGTCAGTTGATGGATGACATCTCTTTTGTTTTTGTAGCGACAGGCCGCTCATGCGTTCCTTCCGGCCGCTCATGCATTCCTACAGCCTCCCATGCGTTCCTTCAGTCCTCCCGTGCGTTCCTTCCGCCTCCCGTGCATTCCTTCAGTTCTCCCATGCATTCCTACGGGGCGTTTTTGCATTTTTGTGGATCGATTATCCATTTTTTCTGGTCAACTATCGACTCCTTCTGGTTGATTATCTATTTTTCCCAGCCGTTTTTCCAATAATTTTCGATTTCTATTCGAATTCGTTGTGCTACTCCTCTTTTCTGTAGCATACATTTTTGTTTTGCCTAAATTTTTGGTTATTTAGTCTGCCTTACCAAAGTGTATATGGATAAAAAAACAGGTGTGCTTTTTTGCCGTTGCAAAGCAAATGTAATCTCAGCTGAATCGCTGGATAAGATTGCTGAAGGGTTGAAAAATTTCGATGCCGATATTTTTGAATTGCAGGATCTTTGTGCGATGACCCTCCATGAAAAGGATGTGCTGAATACGATCGGGCAGGAGTTTCAGCAGAAAATCATTGTGGCCTGCTATCCGCGTGCTATTAAAAATATGTTCCGTCAGAACCATATTGAAATGGGCGATTTTGAGGTGCTGAATTTTAAGGAACTGTCGGCTGAAAAGATCTTCTCGAAGCTTGAATATGATTATCAGATTCCGAAGGGAGAAGCGCGTTACCAGGTACAGATCACTGATTTGAATGTGCCCGCGTGGTTTCCGGTAATCGATGAGTCGTTGTGTACGCTTTGCGGAAAATGTGCCCGTTTTTGCTTGTTTGGTGTTTACAGTTACGACCGCAAAAGTTTGAAAGTGGTCGATCCGCTGGCTTGCAAGGATCAGTGCCCGGCCTGCGGACGTACATGTCCCACTTCGGCCATTATGTTTCCGCGACTGGCTGAAAACACCGTTTTGGCCGGCGACGAACCCAACGGGCAAAAGATCGGCATCGATAAAGGCAGTCTGCTCACCACCCTGAATGCACGAAATCAAAACCGGCGCAACATTTTCAGGCAGGGAGTTGTTGAACAAGCCGAAGAGGAGCGCAGAAAAGCGCTGGAAGAATTTAAAATGGGACTGGATTTTACAAAGAATGATAAAAAGGATTCTTAAAAATACCGATAGAAAATGCCTGTACAAGTTTGTGTACAACATGGGGGTGAAGGGCTCGCTTAGTTTTGCGCGTTACCAGCGAAGATTGAAAAAGGGTGATTTTTTCCCGGCTTTTCATTTTATTTCGGTTACCGACGACTGCAACCTGAATTGCCAGGGCTGCTGGGTGACGCATAAAAAGAAAAACGCCCGCATGTCGCCCGAAACGCTGAACCGGATCATTGAAGAGACCAAAGCAAAAGGTTCGTATTTTTTTGGAATCCTGGGTGGCGAACCTCTTACCTATAAACCGCTGTTTGAGGTGTTGCGTCAACATCCTGATTGTTATTTTCAGCTGTTTACCAACGGAACCTTACTAACTCCGGAAGTGGCCGACGAGCTTCGAAAACTTGGAAATGTAACGCCGCTGATCAGTTTTGAAGGCGATGAAGTGGTGGCGGATGTTCGCAGGGGCGGAAAAGATGTTTTTCGCCGGACGGTGGAAGCCGTTGAAAATGCAACCAACGCAGGCTTGATTACCGGCGTGGCGATGAGTGTTTGTAAATCGAACATCGATCTGGCTTTGTCGGCAGATTTTATCAACTCGCTGATTCAAAAAAATGTGGCTTACCTCTGGTACTACATTTACCGCCCGGTGGGAGCCGATTCAAGCGTTGAACTGGCCTTGGATAAAGCTGAAATCCAAAAATTGCGGCAGTTTATGGTAGATGCCCGTTCGCAATTCGATATTGCCATTATCGATGCCTACTGGGACCAGGATGGCAACGGACTTTGCCCGGCTGCTACCGGATTAAGTCACCACATCAATGCCTCTGGTTATGTGGAACCTTGCCCGGTTATTCAGTTTGCTGCCGAAAATGTGAACGACAAACCGCTGGAAAAGATATACAGCGAATCTGCTTTTTTGAAGACCTTGCGCAATGATATTCCGCACAAAACCACGGGTTGTATTGTGATGGAAGATCCCAACTGGCTGGTGGATGTGGCAGAGCAACACAAAGCCACTGATTCTTCCGGCAGGGAAAACGAAGCGGCTCGTTTAAGGGCTATGCCGCCGGTTCCGAGTCACGGTTCGGGAGTTCCGGTGCCGGAGAAAGGATGGATTTACCGCTTTGCCAAAAAACGCGCATTTTTTGGCTTGGGCGCTTACGGATAGAAAATGAAGGCAAAAAAACGCATATTGAAAGTCCCGAAGGACAAGCGAATCCGCGAATTGTTGCGGAAGGAAGTCGTTTTGTTTGCTGAACAGAATAAAATTCTGCCACCGGCTTCTTTTGAGTTGCTGGAGGCAAAGTCGAGGGAACTGCTGTCTCAGCTGAATATGGATGAGGAGTTTCTTGATTTTACCATTGTTTTGCTGGGGAACGAAACCTGGCGCGAGGTGGTGAGTGCAACACCGTTTCACCGTCGTTTGCTGCTGTTGCCGCAGTGTCTCCGGAATAACCTTCAGTGTAAAGGAGTTTTTGATGAACTGGGACTGATCTGCGCCGGATGCAAAGGTTGTCAGATCGACGATATTCTGGGAAAAGCCGAAGAACTGGGCTATTCAACACTGGTGGCCGAGGGAACAACGGTTGCCATCGGCCTGGTGGAAGAAGGTTCGATTGATGCGGTGATCGGTGTAAGTTGTATGCCGGTTTTGCAAAATTCGTTTGAGCCGGTTTCGCGGGCCGCTGTTCCGGTCATTGGCTTGCCGTTGTTGTTTGATGGTTGCAGCAATACTTCACTCGATTACGACTGGTTGTTTTCAGAGATTGATCAGATCACTGAAAAAACAGAATCAAGGCCACTTTCGGTTTCGATGATCCGAAACCAGGTGGAAGAATATTTTACGGAAGAGAACCTGAAAAAATACTTCAAAGGAACCACTGAGACAGAAAAACTGGCCCGGGCGACTATGGCTTTGGGCGGACAACGGATGCGTCCTTTACTGGCATTGCTGGCTTATCAATCGTATTCCGGCGAAATTTCGGAGGAAGTGCAGCAGGCGCTGGCAGTGATCATCGAGTGTTTTCACAAAGCATCGCTTGTGCACGATGATATTCAGGACGATGAGGATTTTCGTTACGATCAGCCGGCGTTGCATAAAACAGCCGGAATCCCGGTGGCGATTAACATCGGCGATTATTTGATCGGAAAGGGTTATCAGTTGCTGGCTGGCGTTCCGTGCGATTCAAAAGTAAAAGCAGAATGTTTGAAAGTGGTAGCTACCTCGCACCTGAATTTGTCGGAAGGGCAGGGGGCTGACATCCTGTTACAACAGAATATCGCACAAAAATCGGTGGAAGAGGTTTTGAAAATCTTTGAGCAAAAAACCGGAGAGGCTGTGAAAGTCGCGCTATTAACCGGCGCCATTGCCGGAAATGCATCGGAAAGTGAGTTGTCTGTTCTTTCTCAGTTTGCTGAATATTTTGGAATTGCCTACCAGATCCGCGACGATCTGAACGAACTCCGTGAGACCAACGATAAGAAGCATGCTTTTGATTTTCCTTTCCTGTTGTCGCTGCTAAAACAAAGTATCAACGGACATTCTCCCACGTTTTCAGAAATCATTCAAACGGATAGTTTTGATTTACTGTTGGAGAGTTTCAAAGTGTATGAGACAGAGAAATCGGCAGATCAATACCTGGATGAATATGTCCAAAAGTGTTACGCCGGGCTCAACCAATTGGAGAACCGGAAATTGCGCCTGAGTTTGTACGGTGTAATGGGTAAAGTATTCAAAGCATAACGTGGCACGGAAACAAGCATACCAACCCGTATTTCTTCAGTTCATTTCCGAAATTGAAAAAGGATTTTTATTGCTCGATGAAGCGAGTCAGGCGGAGGTGCTGGCATTTGTAAAATCACAACAGCATACAACCGGTGCTTTTTCGAACCGCGCCGGAAATCCCGACCTGTATTATTCGCTGTTTGGAAGCTGGCTTTCGGTAGCACTAAAGCTGGAAAAGCAGCAGGAAAATCTGAAGAAGTTCACTTCGTCTTTTCAACCGGAATCTGAAAAAGTAGTCGATAAATTTTCCTTGCTGCTGATCAACCAGATGTTGGAAAACGACTTCAAAAAACCATCCCTTTTTGAGTTAATCAGATGGATTCGCAAAGGGGGCAAAAACCTGAATACTGCATATCGTTTTTTCCTTTTTATGCTGAGTTTTGACGCGCTTTACGGGAAAAACCGGCTGGCTTATCTTTTTGTAAGGCTCTTTCTTAATTTCTACAAACCTGACGAAAATTTACCCTGTAGTTTCTACGCTTCGTTGCTTTTTGCATGTTTTCTGACAGGTAAAGAGGTGAACAAGGAAGCCGCCGTTTTAATGAATTATTTTGAAAGAGGTAAGGGATTTAAAACGTTCCGCGATCAGGGAAATGCCGATCTGCTTTCAACGGCCGTAGCGCTTTTTGTGCTTAAAAAAGTAGGTGCCGATCTTCGGATGGTGATGCCTGATTGTTTGACGCTGGTTCAGGACAATTACGATAACGGCGCTTTTTTGTCGGGCGATGGCGATTCTTCCAAAGATTTGGAATATTCTTTTTATGGATTGCTAACTTTGGGTTTGCTTTCATAAAATGGACAAACAAAAGATACATCAACAGCTAAACGAAGTAGGCCGGATGCTGGCCTCCGAACTCAACCCCGAAGGGTACTGGGAAGGCCGGCTTTCGTCGAGTGCACTGGGAGTGGCAGTGGCTGTTGCTGCTCTGCATTTTGACGATCCGCAGAATAATTCGGATGAAATCAGAAAGGGAATTTACTGGCTGCAGCAAAACATCAACAACGATGGCAGTTATGGCGACACTCCCGAAAGCCCGGGAAATGTTAGTACCAGTTTACTGGTTTACGCGGCATTAAATCTCTATTCGGCAAAGGAAATTGCAGTCAAAGTAACGCAGCAGAAAATTGCGGGTTATTTGAATACGTTGAAAATTGATGTGAATTCTCCGCAAGTGGCTGAATTTATTTTGGCGCACTATCAGAAAGACTACACTTTTTCGGTGCCGATTCTGGCGATGTGCGGACTGTGTGGTGTGCCGGGAGAAGATGCGTTCAATCATATTCCTCAACTGCCTTTTGAGCTTTCTCTTCTGCCAAGGCAATTTTACCGGTTGCTGAATTTGAGTGTGGTGAGTTATGCCATTCCGGCGCTGGTAGCAGTAGGAATTGTTGTTTTCAAAAAGAAAAAATCAAACTTGTTCTGGCGGTTGGTGCGGAGATTTTCCATCAAAAAAGCGATGAATATTTTGCATCGCATGTTACCCGAGAGTGGTGGGTTTCTGGAGGCCATTCCTTTAACGGCTTTTGTTGCGTTGAGTTTGATCAATTCCGGTTTTGCCGATACCGAGGTGGTGAAAAAAGGAATTCAGTTTTTAAAACGTACACAACGCGAAGACGGAGGCTGGCCGATTGATGTGGATTTGTCAACCTGGGTTACATCGCTTTCGGTAAAAGCTTTTCGTGCGAATTTAAGTGGTTTTATGACCACCGACCAGGAAGACGATATTGCCGACCATTTTAAACTGATCCAGAACGACCGGGTTCATCCGTTTAATGGCACCGGTCCCGGTGGTTGGGGCTGGACCAGTTTCTCAGGTTCAGTTCCGGATGGAGATGATACTCCCGGAGTAATTTTGGCGCTGCTGAATCTTGAACCGGAACGTCAGGTGAAAAAGGAAATTCTGGACGGAGCCAGATGGTTGAAGAGTCTGCAAAACAGCGATGGTGGATTCCCGACTTTTTCGCGCGGATGGGGAAAACTGCCTTTCGATCAGAGTTGTGCTGACTTAACCGGACACTGTCTACTGGCGGTATCGGCGGTGTTGGAAACCTATCGGGAGGAAATAAGAAACAAGGATGTGCGCGCGTTGAAAGCCATTTTTGAACGTGCCTTAAAATACCTGGAGAACAAGCAATCGGAAAATGGAAGCTGGCTGCCGCTTTGGTTTGGAAATCAGTTGACCGGGGATCATTCCAATCCGGTTTACGGAACCGCAAAAGTAGTCACTTATTTAAAGGATGCTTTAACGCACAGTTGGCTTTCAGAATCCAATAAAAATAAACTAACGCGTTTAATCGCAAAAGGACAGGCTTTTTTAATCTCAGCACAGAATGCTGACGGAAGCTGGGGAGGCAGAAAAAATATTCCGGGAACCATTGAAGAAACTTCTTTGGCGGTTTCTGCGCTGGTTTCGAACGAAAATACAGCTGTTTGCAAGAAGGGCCACCGCTGGCTTGAAACGTATATTCAGAAAAACGGGTTTAAACCGGCGCCTATCGGGCTTTATTTTGCCTCGCTTTGGTACGACGAAAAGTTATATCCCGTTACTTCCTACCTGGAAGCGCTTTGCCGTACCGATGAACTGTTTGCTGGTGAATCCGTTAAAAATTGAAGTTTTACAGTAAGGATGAAACTACAGGAGCAGGCCATTATAGCAGCGGCGAAGGACATCGAATTTCGGGCAAACCATAAAACCATTCTTCAGCCGGTTAGTTTGGAAATCCGAAAGGGGGAGACGGTCGTGGTTACCGGTCCTTCCGGAAGTGGAAAAACGACTTTAGCCCGGCTCATTGCTGGTGATTTGCATCCGACCCATGGAGCGGTTGAGATAGCTGAAAAAAAGAGCGTGGTTTTTGTTCCGCAGCAAGACCGCTTTATTGCTTCGGCCGGTTTGCGCACCACGTATTATGGCCAGCGCTACGAAAGTGCCAATGACGAGGGAATACCGACCGTGCTGGAATTTTTTAAGCGAAGAGTGCCCGATCTTCAGGAAGAGGAATTTACAAAGGTTACTGACGAACTTGAAATCGGGTATTTATCCGACAGACGCATTTTGTCGTTAAGTAACGGTGAGCGTAAAAGAGTACAATTGGCAGTGGCTTTGTTGAACGAACCTGATTTACTGGTGCTTGATCAGCCGTTTATTGGATTGGATGTTCATGCGCGGGAAACTCTTTCTTCGATCCTGGAACATCAGAAAAGAAAAGGATTGGCGCTGCTTGTTGTAAGCGATCCCGCTTCGATTCCCGCATTTGCCGATTGGGTGGTGGAGATGGATGAAGGTCATACAAAACCTCCGGTTCATGCGCAGGAGTATCTGCATTTGATGAGAAGAAATCCTTTGCACATTAAGCCTTTTAATTCTGAACTTTTAACTCAGTTATCCACAGCTAAAACGAATTATCGCCAGGTTGTACAAATGACGAATGTTCAGGTTGCTTACGGAGGGAAGAAGGTGCTTGACAATATTGACTGGGAAGTAAATACGGGTGAAAGATGGGTGTTGAGCGGGCACAACGGCGCAGGAAAAACCACATTGCTAAGCCTGATAACAGCCGATAACCCGCAGGGGTATTCCAATCATCTGATTCTTTTCGACCGCAGAAGGGGGAGTGGTGAAACCGTTTGGGAAATAAAGGAAAAGATCGGTTTTGTTTCGCCCGAGTTGCATTTGTATTTTCTTCGGCACCGCGGAATGTATAAGCCGACCGCCGGTAGCGAGTTAAGCTACAATTCGCTCACTTGTGCCGATGTGGTTTTGTCGGGTTTTAAAGATGAGGTTGGATTCAATACCACGAATTCGAAAATACAACATACAAAAGCTAAGCAGTGGCTCGAAATGCTGGGAATGGAAAATATCGGGGAAGCGTCTTTTTTACATGCTTCGTTGGGCGAGCAGCGAACTATACTTTTAGCGCGGGCGCTGGTAAAGTCTCCCGACCTGCTGATCCTTGATGAACCGTGTCAGGGCCTTGACTCTGAACATACCCGGCGTTTTATCGGCTTGCTCGATCAAATTTGCGGGAACGATTCAACCACCATGATTTACGTAACGCACCGCAAAGAGGAAATTCCGGGATGTATCACGCATGCATTGGAGCTGGAAAACGGGCGAATCAAAAGCCAGGGAAAAATCTCCTGATGTGCTGATGTATTTTGTTCCGATGTTCCGTCAAAGGTAAGTATTTGCCGTAGGAATTTCTTCTCCGTCAGTAGTCAGGTAGGTTTTGGCCAGGTTCGCAGTTAAGCACGAATGCACGGGAATTACTTCTATTAAATCGCCCACATTAATTTCTCTGAAATTGGCGGGAGTTGTTTTAATGATTCCGTGTTCCTGCGACAGTCTGGATAAATAGTTGTTGGTATCGAGCAGTTGCTTTTCTCCGTCTTTTTCAATAATAATCCGGCCAAATAAAGGCTTTCCGTCGGTATTAAGAATGCTATCTTTTGCAAAATGTACTGCACCTCCGTAGATGACCACTTCGTTTCTGGAAACGTGTTTGGCCACTACGGGGCAGACCATCCGAACGGCAATGTCTTTCATGGAACAGGCGCCCAGGTTTTGTTGCATCAGATCGTAAAACACAAAATTGCCCGGCCTGAACTCGTCAACTCCGCTAAAGTTACTGCAGATGCTCGCTGAAGGTGTGTCTCCCATACTGATTTCCACCTTAGGGAATCGTTTTAGGTAGGCTGCTTTCAAACTTTTCATTTTGAGGAGCGCATCAAATTGACGGCTAAATATTTCGTTGGTAGAGCGGGCTGCGTAGGTGTGCCCGGTATGGGTCAGAAATCCTTTGAAAGTTATTTTTTTGTTGGCAGCAATGGTGTCGAGAATGGCATCGATAATTCCTGTTCGCGACAAAGGAATACCTGTTCGGTTGTAGCCCGTATCGATTTTTAGGTACACCCCAATTGGGTTTTGGGCCTTCGCGGCGAGTACTTCAGCAGCTTCTTTGTTTTCGAGTAAAACGTTTAGCTTTACCGAAGCGGCCAGTCGGTTGATGTGAGCCATTTCAAGTATGTTCAGGGAAAAAGCAATGGTGATGTCGTCCCATCCGTTCATGGCAAAATATTCAGCCATCCCGACCGACGACACGGTGATGGCATCTACTCCAAAGTGGCGAAACCACTCACCGACTTTAGCCGATTGATGGGTTTTAAAGTGAGGTCTGAAACGCATGTTGTGCGCTTTGGCTTTTTCAGCCATTCGTTCGATGTTCTGCAAGCAAACTTCTTTGTCGATAACAAAAGTGGGTCTGATAATTTCAATCATTTACTTTCCCTGGTGTAAGGTTTTTAATTTAATGGTTAGGGTGTTGCGGGCGTTCATCAGTTTTTCCGATATTCCAACCTTGTAAATATGCGGACTTATAAATCGTTTGTGTTCTTCAGGTAATTGTTGCGATCGTTCTTCCAGCCACCGGTGAATTTCCTGTGGTTTTCTTCTTGGAATTAATGTTTTGCCGTCAGAAAAAACAAGTTCCATGAGGTGCTCTTTTTGCAGCCCGGAAACTTCCGAGTTTTTTTCGGGATAAACCCGGTGATAGATTTTGTCCAATTCCTCGTGGTTTTCTTCTTCGAGGATAATTCCATCGCGGAAGAATTTTCCATCTTCATCAAAATACCGGATTACTTGCTTTCTTCCCGGAAGCGTTATTTTTTCTGTATTTTCAGAAAACTTCATTTTAAGTTCGCTGTCGATAAGCGACAGTTTATACACGCCATCCAGTGCAGCGTTATCTTTCCCGGTGATCAGTTCGGTTCCGATTCCGAATCCATCGATCGCTGCATTCTGATCGCGAAGCAGCGTTTTGATAACGTACTCATTCAACTGGTTGGAGGCGATGATCTGAACATCCTCAAGCCCTGCCATATCCAGCATTTTGCGGGCTTTTTTACTCAGGTAGGCGAGGTCGCCACTGTCGAGCCGGATGCCTTTTAGCTGATCGCCTCTCTCTCGCATTTCGTGCCCAACGATGATGGCATTCGGAACACCTGATTGTAAGGTATCGTAGGTATCCACCAGCAAAATCGTATTGTCGGGATGGGTTTGGGCAAACGAACGAAAAGCTTCCAGTTCGCTGTCGAAACTTTGTATCCAGCTGTGCGCCATTGTTCCGCTGGCAGGAATGTCAAAAAGTTTTGCCGCCAGCACATTGGACGTTGAACTTGCGCCCCCGATTACTGCTGCCCGGCTTGCATGAATGGATCCAAGTCCCTGAGCCCGGCGCAACCCAAAATCAGCAAACAGTCTTTCTCCTGCGATTAATTTAATGCGAAAAGCTTTCGTGGCAATCAGTGACTCAAAATTCAGAATATTCAGCAACAGGCTTTCAATTAGCTGACATTCGATAATGTTACCTTCAACGCGTACAAGCGGCTCATTTGGAAATACAATTTCTCCTTCCTTTACGCTGAATAAACGTCCTTTAAACCTGAAATCACTTAAATAATCAAGGAAATCGGTAGAGAATCCCTGTTTGCTTAAATATTCAATATCGGATTCGGTGAACGTGAAATCGCTCAGCATGTCGAGCAAATCCTGCAGGCCTGCAAAAACGGTAAATCCACCTTTGTAAGGATTGGTTCGGTAATAATAATCAAAGCAAACCTGTTGGTTTTGTTTGTTGCAGGCGAGATATCCCTGAGCCATGGTCAGCTCATAGAAATCAGTATAAAGTCCCAGTTTTTGATCGCTTAATTGCATTGTTCCCCCCGAATTAAAGCAGTGCATTAAATATAATCAAGAAAATCTGTTTATAAAACAGAACGGCGGGGATTGCCCTTTATTCAGACAAAAAACTTAACTAAAATGAAAATATGAAAATAAAAAAACGTTCCAGCGCAATGCGAAGAAACGTTTTCTGTATGTTGAATTGCTTTTTTTCTTATTGTTCCAGGAAAATGGTCTGTTCGCGGTTCGGACCTACCGATGCGATTGAAACCGGAACACCCATCTCGTCTTCAATAAAGTTGATGTAGTTGTTCAGTTCTTCCGGGAATTCATTTTGATCTTTAATTTTGGTAAGATCGGTTTGCCAGCCGGGCAGTTCCACATAAACCGGTTTTACGCTGTCGTCCAGTTCAAACGGGAACTGTTCCACCACTTCGCCGTCAATTTCGTAGCCCACACAAACTTTTATGGTTTCGAAATCATCGAGTACGTCGGCTTTCATCATGATGAGTTCGGTTACTCCGTTTAGCATTACCGAATATTTCAAAGCTACCAAATCGAGCCATCCGCAACGGCGTGGACGACCGGTTGTCGATCCAAATTCGTGACCTGCCACGCGCATTTTATCTCCTGTTTCGTTCAATAATTCGGTCGGAAACGGGCCCATTCCAACACGTGTACAATACGCTTTGAAAATCCCGAACACTTTGCCGATGGTTTGTGGGGCAATGCCAAGTCCGGTACATGCTCCGGCACAAATGGTATTCGAACTGGTAACAAACGGATACGAACCAAAGTCGATATCGAGCAAAGTTCCCTGTGCTCCTTCTGCCAATACCGATTTCCCTTCTTTTATCGCATCGTTGATCATATGTTCGGTATCTACAATCTGGAACGACTTTAATACTTCAACCCCGGCAAACCAGTCTTTTTCGCACTCGTTCAACATTTCTTCGTAGTTGAATTTGTAAAACTCGGTAAGCATTACTTTGTGGTTGTCGATACGCGTAGTGTATTTTTCGTCAAAGTTGTGGAGCAGGTCACCAACACGCAATCCGTCGCGGCCGATTTTATCTTTGTAAGTTGGTCCGATACCTTTTAATGTCGATCCAATTTTGGTTGCACCTTTCTGCTGTTCCGAGGCGGCATCCAAAATTCGGTGGGTCGGCAAAATCATGTGGGCTTTTTTCGAGATGTAAAGGTTTTTCGAGATATCAACGCCAATTTTATTCAGCGCTTCAATTTCTTTTTTGAAAACCACCGGATCGATGACTACTCCATTTCCAATGATGTTGATTTTGTTTTCACGGAAGATTCCCGAAGGAATGGTATGAAGTACGTGTTTGATGTTGTTGAATTCGAGTGTATGACCAGCGTTGGGACCACCCTGGAACCTGGATATAACATCATACTTTGGAGTAAGCACATCCACAATCTTGCCTTTTCCTTCGTCTCCCCACTGGAGGCCCAACAAAACATCTACCTTCATGATTTTGATTTTTATATTACATACAAAACCGTGAAAATTAATCTTTGACGACGAATTTTCACGGCTTTCGATTTAAGCATTTAAAAGTAGTAATAATTTTATTTGCACACATAAAAAAATCCTTCGCAGGGAAGGATCTTAATATTTTTTAATGAAGCGGTAACTTCACTTATTTCACATGTTCGCCATAAATATACAGCGTGTGATGCGAGAGCCTGAAATTGTTCTTATTACAGGCATCTTCAATAATCTCTCGGATACGGGGATCGTAAAACTCCATAACAGTACCATTCGTCATATCAATCAGGTGGTCGTGCTGAAGCGTGGCAAAAGCTCTTTCAAACTGAGCAATATTTTTCCCAAACTGATGCTTTACCACTAATTTGCAATCCAGTAAAAGATCGATGGTGTTGTAAAGTGTAGCCCTGCTAACCCGGTAGTTGTTGTTTTTCATCGATATGTACAGCGACTCAATGTCGAAATGTCCGTCTCGACAATAAATTTCATCAAGAATAGCGAATCTTTCCGGTGTTTTTCGGTGTCCGTTCTTTTCCAGGTATTCGGTAAACATTGTTCTTACTGTTTCCCGGGTTTTCTGGTTATTCATAATTAAACCAATTTTAAATAGGTTTCAAAAATATAAATTTTTTTGATTCTTTTAGAATGGATATAAATTATTCGTTCAGGTTTTCCACTCTGCTCACATTTTCAATGCCTTTGATGTTTTTAAGTCGCGAGATTAGGCTTTTCAGGTCTTCGGCGTTATGAATATACAAAAACAGATCACCTTTGAAAATTCCGTCGTGTGTATCAAATTTTACTGACCGCATGTTTATGTTCAGCCCCTTTGAAATAACAGTAGTTACCTCGTGAACAATGCCGAGGCGGTCGAAGCCTTCGAGGTTCAGGCGGGTAAGGTACGACTGCCGTTTAAACTTGGTCCATTCGGCGCGGATGATGTTTTCGCCCTGGTTCGTGAGAAGTTTGGCGACTTCGGGACAATCCACTTTGTGGATAATCACGTGTTCTTCGTTGCTTAAATAACCCACCACCGGATCGCCGGGAATTGGATTGCAGCACTTGGCCAGAGAAAACGAGGTGTTGTCTTGTGTCTCTTTTAGAAGAAAGGTTTTCTTTTGGTCGATTTTTTTGCTGTGGTCTGCTTCTTTCTCTGCGGCTTTATTGCCTCCTCCGAAGGTGATGTTCCAGTATTTTACGAGCTTGTTCTCCGATTTTTTTCCAATAATTTCCTTGATGTCTCCGAGATCAATAAATCCTACTCCAACTTCAGAATAAAGCTGGTCGCGGTTATTCATGTTGTAGTGGGCCACCAGTTTTTTCAGGTTATTCGCCGAAAGTGGTTCCTTTATCCGATTAAAGGCATCTTCCACCAATTGTTTGCCTTTTTCGGTATGTTTGGCTTTTTCGGTTTTGAAAGCATCCTTTATTTTTCCGCGTGCTTTTGCGGTGTTCGAGAATTTAAGCCATTCGAGCTTGGGAACCTGGTTTTCGGAAGTTAAAATCTCAATCTGATCGCCATTTTGCAGTACGTGACTCAATGGCACCAGCTTAAGATTGATTTTCGCTCCAATACATTTGTTTCCCAGGTCGGTATGTATTTCGTAAGCCAGGTCAATTACGGTTGATCCCTGAGGCAGCGAAATCATGTCTCCTTTGGGCGTAAATACATTTATTTCGGAAGAGTACAGGTTCAGTTTGAAATCGTCGAGAAATTCAAAAGCATCTGAATCGTTGCTTTGCAATAATTCTCTGATTTGTTCAATCCATGGGTCCAGTTCATTTTCAAATGTCCGGATGTCTTTATAGCGGTAATGAGCTGCAAATCCGTGTTCTGCAACGTCATCCATACGATCGGTCCTGATCTGAACTTCCACCCAATTCCCCTGTGGCCCCATTACCGTAACATGCAACGATTCGTAACCATTTGCTTTTGGTGTTGTAATCCAGTCGCGAATCCTATCGGGTTTGGGTTTGTAGATGTCGGTAACGATAGAAAGTACATCAAAACATTGTCTTTTTTCTGAAAATTCAGGTACCGATTTGATTACAATCCGAATCGCCAGAATGTCGTAAACCTCGTTGAATGTCACCGACTTTTTCTGCATTTTTCTCCAGATTGAATAACAGGTTTTTAACCGGTGGGTAACTGCGCAATTAAAATCTTCGTTTTTCAACTTTTCGACAATCGGCCGGATGAACTCGTTGACCAGGTAATTCCTTTTTTCTTCCTGGTTATGAAGCATCAACAAAATCTGGTTGTATTCGTCGGGATGCTTGTGTTTGAAACTGAGATCTTCGAGTTCGTTTTTAATGGCATACAATCCAAGGCGATGAGCTAGCGGGACATAGAGGAACAGTGTTTCGGCAGCGATTTTAATTTTTTTATGCGGCTGCATCGAATCCAGTGTTCGCATGTTATGAAGGCGGTCGGCAATTTTTATGAGAATTACGCGCACATCATCCGACAAGGTCATCAGCATTTTTTTCAGCGTGAGCGCATGTCTCGAATCATAATCACCCGAAAGTTTTGTAAGTCCGTCAACAATGCGGGCTACCCGTTCGCCAAACATGTTTTCAATGTCAGAGAGCCTGTATTCAGTGTCTTCCACCACATCGTGCAATAACGCCGATACTATTGACGTGGCGCCCAATCCGAGATCTACGGCAACGATTTTTGCAACGGCAATAGGATGAATAATAAAGGGTTCCCCCGACTTCCGCTTAATCCCGTCGTGTGCAGCGTTTGAAAAACGAAATGCTTTTTCAATTCGTGCCAATCTTTCTTCGTCGAATTTTCCCTTTAATACTTTTAGAAAATCCTGGTAGCGATCTTCAATGTAACTTATTTCTGCCTGTGTAAAATGTTGCATGTTTCAAATTTTTGAAAAAATACATGCTAAAAAACGCCCTTTTTCAAGAGCGGTTGAATATATAAATTCTTTCCTGTTCCGGCATTTTGTCCGGCTAAAATATCTCTTTCTTTATCCCCTGTCAAAATTGAGCACATTGGATCGATTTTATATTCCTTTAGTGCCTGAACAATCAATCCGTGCTTTGGTTTTCTGCAATCGCAAAAACCTGTTATCTCCGGATGATGCGGACAGAGATAAACTTTTTCAACGCGTATTTCCGCTTTTATTAGCTGTTCTGTCATTCATTGCGTTAAATGAAGATAATCGTTTTCTGTGTAATAACCGCGGGCAATACCCGATTGATTGGTAATAATAAAAATTAGATAATCCTGATCGTGGCAATTTCGTAAAAGATCAAATATTTCGGGTTGAAACTTAAAATCTTCTACTCGGAATAGATAATCTTTATCGGGATTGGCGGTTACATCTTGGTCGAGAAAAAGAGCCTTTCGTTTTGCTGTGTCGTTCATTTCTTGTTTTCGAAAATCAGGCAGATAAAAGGCAGGTTTGTTGCTGTTTCCTGCTCATGAAAGTTACTGGTCTTCTTTGTCGGCATGCATCTCTTTTAATTTGTTCACAACAAATTTATCGATCGGGAAAGTAATGCCATCTTCCTGCAACTCATTTATTTTCACCCATCTGAAACTTTGAGTGACAGCGCTTCCAATTTCAAAATCGAAAGCTTTATCTGAAACGGAAAATCGAAGCGGGGACTTTAAATCAACGAGGTAATAAATACTGATTAGCTGGGCGTTTTCGTAAAATAAAGCCTTCTGGTAAAAATCAGTTGTATAAAAATGGCGGAGATTTTCTATTTCCTGTCCGTTGCATTCCTCGGCAAATTCCCGTTTTAGTCCGTCTGCAATTCCTTCTCCCAATTGGAGTCCTCCGCCCGGGAATTTGGTCATTTTCATGTTTAACACAAATTCGTCGGAAAGCAGTACTTCGTTTCGTTTGTTGATTACAATTCCGTAAACGCGTATGATGAATTGATCAGGAGTCATATTGTTGTATTGTGTATTCAATATAAGCGATTATATCTGCTGTTCGTAAGGGCTCGAACCAATGCACATTTTCGTCGCGCCGAAACCAGGTTAATTGCTTCCGTGCATACCTGCGCGAGTTTCGTTTAATCAGTTCGATTGCTTTTTCATGGGATATTGTTCCGTCGAACCAATCGAATAATTCCCGGTATCCAACGGTATTCAGTGCATTTAAGTGTTTCATGGGGTAAACACTTCGGGCTTCGTCTATTAAGCCTTCTTCAATCATTTTATCTACCCGCCGGTTAATGCGTTGATGGAGTAATTCCCGATCGCAGTTCAATCCGATTTTTATGATTTTGAAGGGACGTTCTTTCTCCGGATTGGTTCGGAACGAAGAATAGGGTTTCCCGGTCATCAGGCTTATTTCCAAAGCATGAACAATACGGTTCGGATTTTTCAGGTCCACTGTTTCGTAGTAGTCCGGATCCAGCTTTTTGAGTTGAAGCCTTAAACTTTCCAGACCCTCTTTTTTGAGCTGCTGTTTTAGTGCCGCTCTTATTTCGGGATCGGCATCGGGCATTTCATCAATTCCTTTGCAAACCGCATCAATGTATAACATCGAGCCGCCCACCATAACAATCAAATCGAGCCGGCCGAAAAGCTTTTCGAGTAGCTGGAGGGACTCTTGCTCGTACCTGCTGGCATTATAATTTTCTTCGATTGAATGTGACTGGATAAAGTGGTGAGGGACACTGGCAAGTTCATTCGGCGAGGGAACCGCAGTGCCAATATTTAGTTCTTTGTAGATCTGCCTCGAATCACAGGAAACGATTTCGGTTGAAAAATGGCGGGCAATTTCAATTCCGACTGAAGTTTTTCCAATACCGGTTGGGCCAGTGATAACTACAAGTGTTTTTTGCATAAAAGATGGTGTCTTTCCAGCAAATTAAGGGTAAAAAAAAGACTGTTCAAAATAAGTTGAACAGTCTTGGAATGTCTTAAAAACGATTTCCATTTAACACTTAGAATCAGAAATCATCCATCTCCCCAAAAATTTCGGTGTAATCATCGAGTTCACCAAAATCCATATAAACCTCTTCTTGTTGGAAATCAGCCTGCTCCTGACGGGTGAGTTCTTGTTCAAGAACCTGCACAGGGGCATCTCCTTGTTTTAAAGTGATAAATGGTTCATTAAGATTTTTTTCCATAATAATACCAGTTAGTTCTATTAAAAATGATCTGTCGTTCAAAAAATCGAAAGTATAAATCAACTGTTGTCCTTCGGTATGCAACAAGTCGTTTAGTTTTGTTTTTTGCATAATGAAGAAGGCAGCGCCATTTATACCGAGATCGAGCATCGATATCTCAACCAGCTTTTTCCATCTTTTGTCGGAGACGAAAAATGATGCCAGTTGGTGCGATTCAAAACCCAGGCTTTTCTGAATAATGGTGTGAAAATCGAAAAACGAGTGTTTTGCATCGAGAGTAACCTCCAGACGGAAGTTTTGGGATTCTTGTGAATTGATTTGAAATTGAAATATCATAACCTTCACGTTGAATTAGATCCAAATTTTACAGATATATTATCAAAATCCAAGAAGAGAATTGCTTTGTTAATAGATAAAATCTATTAATCAAAAGTAGTTGTTCGATTTATTTTCCTTTGTTTCTTCTTTTCAAAAGGTTGGTTTTAAACTCTTTTTCACGATTTTTTAGAGAAAAATAAATCCTGATTTATATCAGAAAAAATGACTCTTTAAAAAATGTTAAAAAAAATTAAGTCCTTTATTTTGTCGAAAAATCGGCTATTGTGTTCGGAAAATTTTGCCTTGGTGCTTGCTTTTTGTAGCAAAAAGATATCATTTCTTCACTCCTCTGAGCATTTGTCTTTTCCCTGGAGGCCCCGGCAGCCGCGCCATTTCGAAGCCACAAGCCGCAAGATTACGCCTGATTTCGCCTTTTGCACTGTAGGTTACGAATAGGGCATCGTGACGGCATGCGTTATAGATTTTTAGAAAAATGTCGTTTTGCCACATGTCGGGCTGTTTCTCGGGACCAAAGGCATCAAAATAAACCACATCTATTTTTAGCGCTTCGTCGAAGTCATACTTTGTGAGGTCTCCATTTATCTTTTGTAATGAAAAATATTCAGAGATCTCTACTTCTTGGTTCCATTCAGCATTGTGCATCTGAAGAAACAACTGAGAGGCTTCTTCCGAAAAGAGGCTTCCGTAGTTGAGTTCGGAAATTTCGCCAGGAGTGACCGGGTATTTTTCAATGCTTACAAACCTTGTTCTTTTTTTTAATTTGTTTGCCTCCAGCGCAGTAACCAGTGCATTTAGGCCGGTGCCAAATCCAACTTCAAAAACCGTTAATGATCGAGCCGGATGGGCGAGATAACCCTGCTGGAGAAAGACATAATTGGATTCGGTGAGCGCTCCGTTTACCGAATGGTATTGTTCGTTCATTTCGGGGATAAACAAAGTTTTTGATCCGTCGGCCGTTTCTATTAATCGTCTTTCCATCTATATTCTAGGTACTTCGGGTTTGATTTATGGCTTAAAAAGCTAAATTTGATGTCCAAAATTAGAAAATATGTTGGTACGCTTGTATAATGAAAATCCAAATCCCCGAGATATTCGAAATATTGTTGACATATTGCGGCAAGGTGGAGTCATCATTTATCCAACTGATACGGTTTACGGAATGGGCTGCGATATTACGAATCAGAAGGCGGTAGAGAAAGTAGCCCGTTTTAAGGGAATTAAAGTGGAGAAAAGCAACTTCTCATTTATTTGCAGCGATTTTAGCCATCTTTCTGATTTTACACGTCCGATTCCAAGTCATATTTTCAAACTCATCAAGAAAAATCTTCCGGGGGCCTTTACATTTATTCTGGAAGCCAATAACAACGTTCCGAAATATTTTAAAGGAAAGAAAAAGACCGTAGGAATTCGAATCCCCGATAATAATATTATTCGGCTGATAGTAGAAGAACTGGGCAACCCGATTATGTCTACTTCGATTTACGATGAAGATGAGATCATCGAATATACAACCGATCCCGAATTGATTTACGAAAAATACCAGGATGTGGTTGATGTGGTGATCGACGGAGGATACGGAGAACTGGTGCCGTCAACCATTGTCGATTGTTCGGGGGACAATGTCGAAATTACAAGAGAAGGCAAAGGAGTTCTCGAGTACTAAAATCATGTTTGTTAGCTGAAATACAAGCTATCCTTTCCAGAACGAAGGAGAGAAAAGTACCAACACTGTAAATAATTCCAACCTCCCCAGTAGCATCAAAAAAGACAAAAACCATTTTCCCAGCGGAGATATGTGGTAGAAATTTTCAGCCGGACCAACGCTTCCCAGTCCTGGCCCGATATTTCCGAGGCTGGTAGCAACGGCTCCCATCGACGATTCCATGTCAGGTTCAATCAATGTGAAGAGTATGGTGCTGACAAAGAAAATTACCATGTACAACATAAAGAATGCAAGCACATTGGTTACTATTTTGGCATCAACCGAATGGCGGTTAAATTTTACCGGAATCACGGCATGTGGATGAACCAGGCGTTTTAACTCGTAATATCCGTTTTTTGCGAGAACTACGATACGCATGATTTTTATACCTCCGCCGGTCGATCCGGCAGAACCTCCAAAGAAAAACAGCGCAAAAATCAGCATGGTCAGGAAGGGCGGCCAAACCAGGTAATCGGCAGTGGCAAATCCGGTAGTTGTAACAATCGAAACGACCTGGAAAAGCGCTTCGCGAAAAGCGTGTTCGAATCCCAGATGATTCGTCAGTAACAAGCCTCCGGTGATAACCGCCGAAAAACACAGGGTGATTAAGCTGTAGTATTTAAATTCTTCATCTTTGATAACCGCCGAAAAACGACCGGTGATTGCCATGTACGACAAGGTGAAATTGGTTCCGGCCACAAACATAAAGAAGGTGATTACATATTGAATAAAAGGCGACGGCCAGTGAGCGATACTGGCTTGTTTGGTTGAAAAGCCTCCCGTTGCCATGGTGGTAAACGAATGGCAAATTGAATCGTAGAAATTCATGCCGCCGATCCACAACAGAATGGTTTCGAGAACGGTGAACAGTATGTAAATGCCCCAAAGTGTTTTCGCTGTTTGTGCGATCCTCGGGCTGATTTTATCGGGAGTTGGCCCGGGGACTTCCGCCATAAATAGCTGCATCCCACCGATTCCGAAAACTGGTAAAATGGCCAGCGAGAGGACGATAATTCCCATTCCTCCCAGCCACTGTGTGATGCTTCTCCAGAACAGAATTCCGTGAGGCAGTGCTTCTATATCATTTAAAATGGAAGAACCGGTGGTTGTAAATCCTGAAATGGTTTCAAAAAATGCGTCGGTGAAACGAGGAATCGAACCACTTAAAATATAAGGGAGGCACCCAAAAAAAGAGAATACCACCCAAACCATCGTTACGATAATAAAACCTTCGCGTTTACCGATGTCTTTTTTCGATTTCCAGTTGCCGGCAGTGATTAGTGCTCCAAGTCCGAGATTAATTCCGGCGGAGATCAGAAAAGCTACGCTGTCGTTTCCGCCATAGATCAATGCGACTACAAGGGTCAAAAGCATCGCCAACCCTTCCACTATCAAGAGTAATCCAAGTACTTTTAAAATGATCTTGAAATTCATTTCGGATTGGTTTTGATCTCTTATTTGAAGAACTTCTCCAGCTTTTTAATTCCCGAGGGCAGGGTAAATACCACCACTTTGTCACCTTCCTGAACCTGAGTGTAGCCGTGAGCGATGTATCCCATGTTTCCCCGAATAACTCCTCCGATTTTAGCTTCGGCAGGGAATCCCAGATCTTTTACTGGTTTCAGGGTGATTTTTGCTCCGGGCTTGGCTATAAATTCAAAAACTTCGGCATCCGAAGCGGTCAGGCATTTTACTTTTGATATCTCAGCGTTCAGCGTAAAGCGGTAAATATAACTGGCAGCAATCAGTTTTTTGTTGATGATGCTACCAATGCCGGTATTATCTGCCAGTTTCATATAGGCAAGGTTTTCAACCTCGGCAACAGTGCGGCGAACCCCCAGTGTTTTAGCCAGGTTACACCCCAGTATGTTTGTTTCAGAATTGCCGGTGGTCGCAACAAATGCGTCCATTTTGTCGATGCCTTCTTCTTTTAGCAGATCCAGGTTTCGTCCGTCTCCATTGATGACCAGGACATTGCTGAAACGATCTGCAATTTCTTCGCATCTTTCCCTGTCGCTTTCAATGATTTTTATCCGGTAATTTTCTCCCAGTTTCTCAACTGCTTTTTGTGCAATTCGGCTTCCGCCCATAAACATGATGTTCTTTACATCAAATTGCTTTTTCCCGGTAATTTCCAGGACGTTGGCCTGCTCCGAAGGAGTTGTTATAAAGAAAACAACATCATCGTTTTGAATCGAGTCGTGTCCGTTGGGAATGATCGTTTCGTTGTCGCGTTTGATGGCAACAACAAGCAGGTGCTGGTGTTCGATGGACAGTTCTTCAAACGTTTTGTTGAGCACCGGGGCATTATCACGAACCTTGATACCCAATAGTAATAATTTACCCCCTGAGAATTCGATCATTTGTCTTGTAACCGTCTGTTTTACAGCTGCTACAATTTCTTTGGCCGCCAGGCTTTCGGGGTAAATCAGCTCGTTAATTCCCATGTCGGCTAACTTGGCGCGGTATTTTTCCTGCAGGTATTCCTGGTTGTTGATACGTGCGATGGTGCGACTCACTCCCAAATACTTGGCCATGGCACAAGCCAAAACGTTTCGTTCTTCAAACGGTGTTACTGCAATAAACAGATCGGCTTTGCCCAGGTCTGTTTTTTTTAGGTCGGAAAAAGAATGTGCCGAGCCGATTACAGTCATCAGGTCAACTTCATTGCTGATTTTGGATAGATTTTCCGGTGAATCATCCAAAAGTACAATATCATGATCTTCTTTCGACAACATCCGTGCAAGATGTGTCCCTACTTCGCCGGCACCGGCAATTACAACTTTCATGGTTTGCTGTCTTTGTAAAAAATTCGCAACAAATTAATGTATTAACTTCTACAATACCATGTAAAAAACTGTTTTTTAATTTTTTACCACTATTAAATTTAACATACTTCTACAGAAAATACAATTTAAGTATTTGAAAGCCAAAGAGAATTTTTTGAAGGTGTGTAATCGTAATTTGTATTCATTTTATTTTATATTTACTCCCATTGGATGCGGTAGGCTCCCGAAGTCGGAAGCGAATGAATATTAAAGTAATTTGCTTTTAAAAAACGTGTAGTTATAATCATGGTATTGCTGTCGTTTTCGTATTCAGTTGGAACGAAAAAGTCATTCACAACAAGAAAGTCGGGTGAAACATTTCCGGCTGTTTTTTTATTCGGGGACTTAATTAAAACGGTTTTTCCGTCAAAACAGATGATGTCATCTTTCATCCAAAACCACTTGTCTTCGTACGATTCGGTTGCCTGTAGATACTTAGGTTGGTGGAGTTTCTTTTTTAAAACGACATTTTGAACCATCTGCCGGGCATAAGTCGAGGAATCGGGAGGCTGCTCCGTTACAATATACGTTTCGCGTCCGTTAATAAATTGAAGCGTGAGGTTGTCGCGGTTGTTGTACACGATTAATTCCTTTTGTTGATGTTGCCTGAATTTTTGTTGGGCCGAAATCAATACAAGTGTCGAGAGGGACAACAGCGAGTATTTCAAGGATTTGATGTGAAGAAATTCAATAAAAGCAAAGCAATAAAGCAGAGCAAGGATCAGTGCTCCCGATTGATAACCATCGAGAGTGGTGCTTATGACGGAATGTGGCAAACTGTCAATCGATTGAAGAAGTTGATATAATCCGCTGATCAGTTCTTTGGTAACGAAAGCGATTGCGGTTGGCAGATAAGGCAACCCGGAGAATAAAAGTAACAGAACGCCCAATATGATTAGTACAAAAACGGCCGGGATGACTACAATATTCGTCAACAGAAAATAGGTGGGAAATTGATGGAAATAATACGATGTGAGTGGAAAAGTAGCGATTTGGGCCGAAATTGAAACCGTGATTAAAATCCATATGTAACGCACCATTTTATTTTTTACCGGCCATAGTTTTTCCAGTTTGGGCTGAAGGAAAACGATTCCAAAAACCGCGGAATAGGAGAGTTGAAATCCTACTTCGAACAGGTTGTTGGGATTAATCAACAGAAGGATGAAGGCCGATGTAGCGAGGGTATTGTAAATATTGGCACGCCGGTTTAGATTGGTGGCAATGCTTACCAGCGAAAACATGGTAGCGGCCCGCATAACCGATGGTGATAACCCGGTTATTATGGCGTAACTCCAAAGCAGTAAAAGGGAAAGCGAGACAAAGATGATTCGTCCTTTTTTGCTTCGTTTCAGAAAGCCCAAAAGCACGACAAACATTCCGAAAATGATTCCTACGTGTAATCCTGAAACGGCTAATACATGCATGGCTCCGGCAGCCGAAAATACCCGTTTGGTTTCCGGATCGAGTCCGCGTTTGTACCCGAGAGTTAGTGCAGAGAGGATAGCGGTTTCGTTTTCGCCTAAATTTTGTTTGCGGTAAAGGTTTAGTAATCTCTCGCGAAGCGTTTCGGCAACGATTGCCGGACTTTTAACCGAGATGTCGGTTGTTGTCCAAAAGTCTTCCGACAGGTAGACTTGCCTGTATATTTTTTGTCGGGCAAGATAGGTTTTGTAGTCGAACTCATGCGGATTCCCGTTGTTGCTAACAGGCTGTGGGGTCTTGGTAAACAAGATAACCGAACCGGGGTTGAGTTGCCGGACCGGCTCTTTCTTCTCAAAATAGGCGATTATCTTTTCGTTGGCTTGGGCAGCAGTGTCTCCGGCAATAAATGTATTAATTCGAAGTACTGTTTTGTAGGAATTGGCTTTTTCTTCCGGTTTTTCGAGCACTACGGCACTAAATGTTCCGTTTTCAGAGAAAGTTGGTGTTCGATTGTTATGCTGATAGAAAAGAATGCCAATCAAAAAGAACAATGCTCCGATTAATGCGCCAACAATTGCTTCCAATGAATACCGATACTTCCGAAGCAACAGAACCACCATTAAATACACAGCAATAGCAAGAAGCGTAATTATCCAAAGGTTAAACTCCAGGATACTCGCAGCAATTATTCCCGTTGCGTACGCAATGGTAATTCTGAGCGTGGGTATTTTTTGAAGCAGCTTTTCCAATTTTTTGCCTGAAGGATATATAACCCCTCAAACGAAAAACTGATGTAAGGGTTACTATTTTACCGGAACTTTTATTCGGTAAGCCGGAATTACTTTGCCCTGACTGATGCTGATTAATTTGCTTTTTAACAGTCGTTTCCGAAGTGGAGAAAGGTAATCGATGAATAATTTTCCTTCCAGGTGGTCGTATTCGTGTTGAATTACCCGTCCTGCAAATCCATTAAAAGTTTCGGAGTGTTCTTCAAAGTTTTCATCAAAATAACGAAGAGTTACTTCATCCGGCCGCGAAACATCTTCCCTGATCTCAGGCAGGCTTAAACATCCTTCATTCATCACCCAGCTTTCTCCTTCGAGATCGAGTATTTCAGGATTAATAAAAACTTTCTGGAAGTTTTCTAATTCCGGTTCTTCGTCGGCAGCAGAACTTGCATCGATCACAAACATTCGAATCGACAGGCCTACCTGAGGAGCAGCCAGACCAACTCCATCAGAATAATACATCGTTTCCCACATGTTTTCGATTACTTCTTTCAGATTCGGGTAATCCTGATCAATTTCTTCTGCACGTTTTCTTAAAATTGGGTCGCCGTATACTGTTACCGGATATTTCATCAGTTAATATTTTATTCTTTGAAACAAGTCGAAATTCAGTTTTCAAGCAAATTATAGATGATCTTTTCACCCGGTCAAATGCTAATCTGGTCCTCAATTTAAACTTGTTTTCTCTTTTATAATAAATTTCTACGTTGCTCTAAATAATTCTGTAAAATGATGGTGGCGCTTATGCCGTCAATCATTTCTTTGTTTTGCCTCTGCTTTTTCTTAAGTCCTCCGTCAATCATGGTTTGAAAAGCCATTTTTGATGTAAAACGCTCGTCGTAAAGCTCTAACCTTATCTCCGGATAGATTTGCTGAAACTTACGGAGAAAAGGATTTATGTAACGAACAGCTTCAGAGGCCTCGTTGTTCATTTGCCGTGGGTAGCCAACTACTACGGTTTCAACTTTTTCTTTCTGGAAGTAATCTTTTAAAAAATCCCAGATGGTGTGTGTGGGGACGGTGGTAAGCCGGGTGGCAATAATTTGCCCCGGATCTGTAACAGCCATTCCTACACGCTTTTTGCCATAGTCGATGGATAAAATTCTTGCCATACTTTTAAAATCGGTGCAAAAGTAGAGAGAATTGATTAGAAAAAAAAGAGCTGCTTAAAAGGTTTGTTTTCAGAGAATTCAGATGAGAATGATTTTTTTGAAATAATTTTTGGCACATGCTTTGTTTTTATGTTTGTAATTACCGGTTTAAATTAGGCGCCAAAAGAGCAATGCAAACAATTAGTTGAATTTTTAAAATAAACGTCATGAAAGCGATAAAATTCAGACTGTTTGCCACGATACTTACTCTGGCGGCAGTTATTACAGCAACAACATTTGAGGCGAACGCACAAAGCAGATCTTCTCAAAACAAAAATGAATCGAAAGATTCGCGACGGAGCACTCAGGATACCCGTAACCGGGTAGAAAAGAAGAGCACGTACAAAGATTACGATAAAGTTCAGCAAAGATCAGTTGATCCGAAATTAAAAAGTACCAGGAGTCAGGGCAATAGCTCTTCTGCAACGAAATCGGCAACAACACAAAGTCGTACGCAATCGAATACTACCCGCAACGCGACAAGCAATGTTAAAAAGCAGGAACCGAATCGTAATGTTAAAAGTTCGGGAAACAGCAGAAGTGTTCAAAATAGCGTACAAAAGTCATCCAATCGGAATGCAAATTCTACTTATCGGCCATCAGGAACGAAAACTAAAAGCGCAGTTCGGAGTCAAGACAATAACGACCGCACTGTTCGGGTAGGAACATCTACCAACGAAGGACGCCGAAATACCGGAAGAACTGTTAGCGCAAACCGAGACTTTTACAGGGTTGACAGGTCAGACCGGAGCTATACTCCAAGCAGCACTTACCGGGGAAGCAGTAATTACTGGAGGGGGAGTGAACGCTCTGAAAGAATGAATTACAACCATAACGACAAAAAGTATTATTCAAACTATAATTACTTTAAGCGTAATCATTGGGACAGAAAATGGGAAAGTTACCGCTGGAATTATGATAGCTGGCGTGATTATTACCGGGGCTACAATCCTCGTTCTTATAGCTATTCAAAATATTATTTCCACCACCCTTATTATGGACACGTTCTTTCAAGATTTGATTACAGACCTGTAGTGTTTGTGCACAATCATCATCAGTATTATTGCTACAACGGACATTTTTTCCGCTACCGTCCGGGAGTTGGATACATTCTGGTTGATTTGCCTTACGGATTTAACTTTCAGTATTTGCCACGCGGACAATACGAAAGGGTGAATATCAACGGCTACGTGTATTTCAGGATTGGAAACCTGTTCTTTGAAGCATCAAATTATGGATATAGCTTAGTGCATTATCCCGAAAGATATTACGCCTACGACGATGGATTTGAGCGTCCCGGCTATTATTACGAAGATATTTATTGGTAACAAGTGATTGCTAAACCTTTGAGATATATTGTTTTTTGTTTAACTGCCCGCAGTTCTGAAGCGGGCAGTTTTTTATGACTAAAAATGAATTCTAATGAAAGAGGAAATGTTTTTAATCCGGAGGAAGCATAATTCAAACCGTTTTTTTGTCTATTTTTAAACAACCAAATGCGATATCAGGTATGTCAACAAAATTAAAAAGAGATCAACTACCCCCAAAGAAGGCGGAGAACTGGAGAAAGAATTTTAATGAGGAATCGAAACTCACCTTTAATCTTAAAGTTCCAAAGATTATCCTGCAAAAGGAAACGTATAAAACGCTGATTGGCGAGAACGAAAACCGGGTGCGCGTGTATCTTGGCCTGGAGCAGGAAAACAACGACGGAAAGTATGAGCTTTGTGCTTATGCTGTATCTGCTTTTTTGTTGGGCAGTGGCGATGTATACGCCGATTATGAAACTCCGGTATTCAAATTGTCGAAGAAGAATGTGAACCTTTCGGATAATAACAAGCTGGTGATTGAAAGCATCAGGTTGTATCGCCGGTGGCGTTCCGGAGAATTGGATCCGGATCACGAGGGAGCGCCGTTCCGCCAATATATTTATCCCAATGCTTACTTGTTGACCAAATTTGAGTTACATGAATTGTTCAACGCACAAAACAGGGCAGAAATACAACTTGAGTTTGGTATTGCCAAAACCATGGATGTAATTATTGGTCCTGTAAAATCATTGGAAAGCGATATCGCTACTGAAAATGACGATGTTTTTAACCACGCTGGTATTTGTCCGCCTTATTGCGACGAAAGAAGCATTTATAACTCATAAACTGACACTTTGAATCTTTTGTATTTCAACTGGACTCCAATTCTTATTCCTTTTGTAATTGGCTTGTTGAGGTATTCCCGAATGGATTTAGCGTTAAAAATTTTGTTTTTTTTTGTGGTGTATGGTACGGCCAACGAAATTTTTGGTCTTTACCTACGGTATGTGTTAGAGGCTAAAAACACGATGCTGCCAGGGAATATTTATTATTTGCTTGAATTTATATTTCTGGGCTATTATTACAGGCAGTTGCTAAAAGACCGGTTTAAACCCCTGATATTCGTGGCAATTGTTTTTGCATTTGTTACGGTAAGCCTCTCTAATCTGGTCGTTTTTAATTCGTGGCATGAATACCCCGCTTTATTGCAAACCATAAGTAAGATTTTCTTTATCGGATTTTGTCTTCTTTATTTTTACAAGGTGATGGACGATGCGAAAATTCAGAACCTTTGGAAAGAACCTACCATATACATCAATGTTGCGATTTTGATTTATTATGCCGGAAATTTGTTTTTTTCGTTAATGTTCAATCTCATTCTTGAATATTCCCGGGCGTTTTCACGATTAACCGTTTTGTATTTTTCGATTCTGAATGCGCTTTTTTATGTGTTGATTGCCATGGGTTTTTGGCAGGTGAATCATGGAAAATCAGGACAGTCTTCTAAAAACGACAAAATCGGTCAATCTGAACAAAAAGTGAATTTTGTTAGCTAAATTAGCGGCTAACCGAATTTTTTTGAGTGGGATCAGGAAACGCAGATATTACCTTGGTTTATTTTTTAGGAACGGTTGGCATGATGATGCTGGCCGGAGGATTGTTTTTCTTTTTCATTTTTTACCAGAAGCGTTTGTTGCAAAAACAGCTGGAACTGAATCGGGTAAAACAAAATCAACAGGAAGAAATACTTAGGAATACGATACAGGCGCAGGAGAATGAACGCCGCCGGATTGCCCAGGATTTGCACGATGAGGTGGGCGCAATGCTTTCGGTAGTAAAACTCAATGTAGGTCGTATTGAACGCCAATCAGTCGATAAGACCCATGTTTTGGCGGGTGAAACTAAAACGTATCTCGATGATGTAATCACCCAGGTTCGAAGGATTTCGCGGGCACTTTTACCTCCCTCGCTGGAGAAACTGGGACTTTATCCGGCCATAGGGGAACTGGCCAGTTGGGTAAACAAATCAGACCAGCTTTATATTGAAGTTGGAAAAACGGGTGAGTCTTTTCGCTTTGATGTGAAAAAAGAATTGGCGGTCTTTAGGGTGGTTCAGGAGTTGATGAACAACGCGATTAAACATGCCGATGCCACTCATTTATCGATACACTTACGATTTACCCATAATACGCTCGCTGTTCTGGTTCGGGATAACGGAAAAGGATTTGATCTGAAGGAAAGAGGTAATTCTGGACTGGGCTTGAAAAACCTGGAAAGTCGTGCTGAGATGGCTGGCGGTAAGCTGAAGTTAAAGTCCAGGATCGGTGACGGAACATCTGCTTTATTGTATTTGAGAAACCATGAATGAAACCAAACTAAGTATTGTAGTAACTGACGATCATAAACTGTTTCGAAAAGGGATGGCCGCTTTGCTTTCCGATTTCGATGCGGTGGGAGAGATCTATGAGGCCGAAAACGGTGCCGAATTGTTGAGCCTGATTGAAAAAATGCCTTCGCCTCCCGATGTGGTTTTGCTCGATGTAAACATGCCGGTTATGGATGGAGTGGAAGCTACCCGTCAACTAAAAATCAAATATCCGTCGGTTCGAATTATCATACTAAGTATGGAAGATGATGTTCAACTGGTGTCTCATTTGGTGGGAGAGGGAGTTAACGGCTATCTGTTAAAAAACGCGGATCCCGACGAGCTGGAGCTGGCTTTGAAGAAGGTAATGAAAAATGATTTTTATTTTTCCGCAAGTCTGACAGCTGCCGTATTAAATACTTCAAAAACGGCGGCGAAAACCAAGTATCAGTTAAGACAGGATGAATTGTCAGAACGCGAAAATCAGGTACTTCAACTGATTTGTGAAGAGCTTACTGCGGCAGAAATTGCGGATCGCTTGTCGTTAAGTCCCCGGACAGTTGAAGGATATAAAAGAACTTTACTGGAGAAAACCGGAGCCAGGAATATGGCAGGATTAGTAATCTTCGCTATGAAAAATAACCTTATTCAGGTTTAAGATTTCACACCTTCATAAAAAGACAAAAGGGGCACCATGTTAGTGCCCCTGTTCGAATCATAACCTTATTTTTTACCATCACGGCTTAGGGAAAATGGGACAGTTACTTGAGAGGGAATGAATGTGTATAAAGTGTGATGGTAAATAAAGAGAGTGATGGTGCATCGTGGGGGAACCAACTCGTGTTGTGAAGGAAATTATACCGTATTTTTTTGTGTTTATCATCTCTCTTTGTCTGACAACACAAATTTCACGAATTTAGTCAGTGGCTGAAAGAGTAATTCTACGTGAATTGCATACGTAGTTCTACGCAAAATCAGTTTTGGAGCAGAGGCGCTTGGAGATTTGGGAAAAAAAAGAGCTGCCCCAAAGAGCAGCTCTCATATTATTGTTCGCTTGAATTATTATTTCAAGTTTGCCTGAGCAGCAGCAACGCGGGCAATTGGCACGCGGTATGGAGAACAACTTACGTAGTCCATTCCAACGCTGTCGCAGAACATTACAGATGAAGGTTCACCACCGTGTTCGCCGCAAATACCAACTTTCAGGTTTGGTTTGGTGCTGCGGCCTTTTTCAACACCCATTTTAACTACCTGTCCAACACCTTCCTGGTCAAGAACCTGGAAAGGATCGTTTTTCAGGATGCCTTTTGCAAGGTAAACAGGCAGGAATTTACCGGCATCGTCACGTGAATATCCGAATGTCATCTGAGTAAGGTCGTTTGTGCCAAATGAGAAGAATTCAGCTACTTCGGCAACTTTATCAGCAGTTACCGCAGCGCGTGGAATTTCGATCATTGTACCCACCATATAATCTACGGTTGCACCTTTTTCTTCGAAAACTTTTTTCGCTGTTGCGTGAATAATGTCAGCCTGCAGTTTCAGCTCTTTTACTGTACCGATCAGCGGAACCATAATTTCAGGACGTGCATCCACACCTTTTTGCTTCAGGTTTACACCAGCTTCGATAATGGCGCGGGCCTGCATCTCAGTAATTTCAGGATAAGTGTTTCCTAAACGACATCCACGGTGACCCAACATCGGGTTAAATTCGTGCAGGTCTTCAACCAATGCTTTCACTTCTTCCACAGTGATTCCCATTTCGTCAGCCATTTCTTTTTGGTTGGCTTCTTCGTGAGGAACAAATTCGTGCAACGGTGGGTCAAGTAAACGGATGGTTACTCCGTATCCTTCCATGGCTTCCAAAATACCCTCGAAGTCTTCGCGTTGGTAAGGCAGTAATTTATCTAAGGCTTTACGACGAGCTTCTTCTGTTTTGGCCAGAATCATTTCGCGCATCGCTTTAATTCTTTCACCTTCAAAGAACATGTGTTCTGTACGGCACAAACCAATACCCTGAGCACCAAAATCGCGTGCAACTTTAGCATCGTTCGGAGTATCGGCATTTGTGCGAACTTTCATCCTGGTGAATTTGTCAGCCAAATCCATGATTTTGCCGAAGTCGCCGCTCATGTCAGGATCCATAGTTGCTACTTTTCCTTCGTAAACTTCTCCGGTAGAGCCATTTAGTGAAATCCAGTCACCTTCGTGGAATTCTTTTCCGTCGATGGTCATTACACGGGTTTTGTAGTTGATCTTTACACTGCCGGCACCTGAAACACAGCACTTACCCATACCACGGGCAACAACAGCAGCGTGTGAAGTCATACCACCACGGGCGGTAAGAATACCTTTTGAAATGTGCATTCCTTCTAGGTCTTCGGGTGAAGTTTCAACACGTACCAAAACCGTTTCAGGATATTTGTTGGCTTCGTCGGCAAAGAAAACAACCTGACCGGTTGCAGCTCCCGGAGAAGCAGGCAAACCTTTCGCCAATACAGTAGCGGTTTTCATTGCGGCAGTATCAAATACCGGGTGAAGAAGTTCGTCCAGTTTTCCTGCATCAATGCGTTTTAATGCAGTTTTTTCATCGATACGACCTTCGTTCAGCATATCAACAGCAATTTTTACCATGGCGGCGCCGGTACGTTTCCCGTTACGGGTTTGCAGCAGCCACAGTTTACCTTCCTGAATCGTGAATTCAAGGTCCTGCATATCGCTATAGTGGTCTTCCAGTTTTTGCTGGGTTTCGTTTAACTGTCTGTAAAGATCAGGCATTGCTTCTTCCAGTGAAGGGTATTTTGAAGCTCTGTCTTCTTCGCTAACGCCTTGAAGTTTTGCCCATCTTCTTGATCCTTCAATGGTGATTTCCTGTGGAGTACGGATCCCGGCAACCACATCTTCTCCCTGAGCGTTGATCAGGTATTCACCGTTGAATACATCTTCACCGGTGGCGGCATCACGCGTAAAAGCAACACCTGTTGCCGAAGATTCACCCATGTTTCCGAATACCATGGCCTGAACGTTTACTGCTGTTCCCCACTCATCAGGAATTTGTTCCAGACGACGGTAAAGGATAGCACGATCGTTGTTCCAGCTATTGAAAACAGCAGCAACAGCGCCCCAGAGTTGTTCCCACGGATCGGTTGGGAAATCTTTGCCGGTAACTTTTTTTACCGCAGTTTTAAAACGGCTTACCAATTCTTTTAAATCGTCGGTAGAGAATTCAGTATCAAGTGTGATTCCTTTTTCTTCTTTCAACCCTTCGATGATTTCTTCAAAAGGATCAATTTCTTCTTTACTTGCCGGTTTCATTTCCATTACAACGTCGCCATACATTTGTACAAAACGACGGTATGAATCCCATGCAAAACGCGAGTTTCCTGATTTTGCAGCAATGGCTTCAACAGCCACATCATTCATCCCCAGGTTAAGAACAGTGTCCATCATACCGGGCATTGATGCTCTGGCTCCAGAGCGAACAGAAACAAGACAAGGATTTGTTTTATCGCCAAATTTGGTATCGGTAAGTTCCTCTACCAGGGCAACCGCTGCTTCAACCTCTGGTTTAATCAGGTTGAATGTAGCTTCCTGTCCTTGTTCGTTGTACATGGTACAAACTTCGGTTGTAATGGTGAAACCCGGAGGAACAGGAACGCCAATCAGGTTCATTTCAGCAAGGTTTGCGCCTTTCCCTCCCAGGAGGTTTTTCATGTCAGCCTTACCTTCTGCTTTTCCAGCTCCAAAGGTATATACATGTTTTGCCATAAAAGTACTTTTTAGTTATAATATTTAGTATTAGAATCGTTCTGGAAAACGGGTTGCTAAAGTAATTTTATTTTTTAGAAATTGAAAGTTTTTGGATACTTAAGTTGCTGTTTTTAAGCTCGGAATAAACTTGTATGAAAATAGTGTAATAGTTGAATATGAAAGCTTTGTTGCATGCATTTTGAGCAATAGTTTTCACGCTTGTGGTGTAAGTGTCTTTTAGTCTTAACATTCTTTAACTTACGTTGATACGAGTTAACTATTTTCCACCGTACATTTGTAATAAGAAATTTGAATAGTTTTAGTGTTTTTTCATAGAGAATAGATTTGGTTAGGTTAGGAAACAGAGGTAATTGCGATTATCTCTGTTTTTTTATGCCCAAACTGCCATATTTTCTTCCCGATTCTCATTTTTTCTGAAATTTTTTCCAGTTTTTAATTCTTAGCCCGACATTCTGTCTCTCAGATGTTTATGGCTTGTGTTTTGCAGGTTGGGTGAAGTTAATTTTATAAGCAATACTGCCATGAATTTGAATAATTTTACCATAAAATCACAGGAAGCCATCCAGCAGGCATTCCAAATTGCACAGGGGAATAATCAACAAGCCATTGAAACCGGCCACCTGATGCGGGGACTGTTGCATTCGGCTGAAAATGTGACTGAGTTTCTGTTGAAAAAACTGGGAGTAAACACCGGGATTTTTCAGCAGGCATTAAATAAAATCGTTGAATCGTACCCAAAAGTTTCAGGAGGCGAACAATATCTTTCTCCGGGCGCTAACCAGGCCTTGCAAAAAGCATTGGGACTGGCGCAGGAAATGGGCGACCAATATGTTTCGGTAGAGCATATTTTGCTGGGATTGCTTGAAGTTAAAGATGCGGTGAGCAGCCTGATGAAGGACACTGGAATTACCGCGAAAGACTTAAAACTAGCGATCGAAGAATTACGGAAAGGATCGAAAGTGGATAGCCAGACCGCGGAAGACAAGTTTAACTCGCTGAACCGGTTTGCCATTAATTTGAACGAAAGAGCCCGTTCCGGGAAACTAGATCCCGTAATTGGGCGGGATGATGAGATTCGAAGAATTCTGCAGATTCTTTCGCGGCGCACAAAAAACAATCCTATTCTTTTGGGTGAACCCGGAACCGGAAAAACCGCCATCGCCGAAGGATTGGCGCACCGGATTGTGCGGGGCGATGTTCCTGAAAACCTCAAATCGAAACAGGTGTATTCGCTGGATATGGGGGCTTTGATTGCCGGGGCAAAATACAAAGGTGAATTCGAAGAACGATTAAAAGCTGTTGTAAACGAGGTGGTTCAGTCGAACGATGAGGTGATTCTGTTTATCGATGAAATTCACACCCTGGTAGGTGCCGGGAAGAGTGAGGGAGCCATGGATGCTGCCAATATTTTGAAGCCTGCATTGGCCAGAGGTGAATTGCGGGCAATCGGCGCGACGACCCTAAGCGAGTATCAGAAATACTTTGAGAAAGACAAAGCCTTGGAGCGTCGTTTCCAGATTGTTCATGTGGACGAGCCAGACACCCTTAGCGCCATTTCCATACTCCGGGGAATCAAGGAGAAGTATGAAAATCACCACAAGGTGAGGATCAAAGACGATGCGATTATAGCTTCGGTGGAGTTGTCGCAGCGCTATATTTCTGACCGTTTTTTGCCGGATAAAGCCATCGACCTGATGGACGAAGCCGCTGCGAAACTGCGGTTGGAAATGGATTCGGTTCCCGAAGAACTGGATGAAATTGAACGCCGGGTAAAACAGCTCGAAATTGAGAGGGAAGCCATCAAGCGTGAAAACGATAAGAAAAAACTGGAGGGTTTAAACGAGGAAATTTCGAATCTGAAGGAAGAACAATCGAGATTGAGAGCCAAATGGCAATCAGAAAAATCGGTAGTTGAAGCCATTCAGCAAAAGAAAGAAGAGATTGAAACCTATAAGTTTGAAGCCGAGCAGGCCGAACGTCAGGGCGATTACGGGCGAGTGGCCGAATTGCGTTACGGTAAGGTGAAGGAAGCTGAGACTGCGATCGAGAAATTGCAGGCAGAATTCAACGAAATGAAAAAAGGCGAAAGTCTGATTAAAGAGGAAGTAGATAGCGAAGATATCGCTGAAGTTGTAGCTCGTTGGACCGGAATCCCGGTGTCAAAAATGTTGCAAAGCGAACGCGAGAAACTGCTTCACATGGAAGAAGAATTGCACAAACGGGTAGTGGGGCAGCACGAAGCAATTACTGCCATTTCGGATGCTGTTCGACGCAGCCGTGCAGGTCTGCAGGACGAAAAACGCCCGATTGGTTCGTTTATTTTCCTGGGAACCACAGGTGTTGGGAAAACTGAGTTGGCGCGGGCCCTGGCAGAGTACCTGTTTAACGACGAGAATATGATGACGCGTATCGACATGTCGGAATACCAGGAAAAATTCTCGGTAACGCGTTTAATTGGTTCGCCTCCCGGGTATGTTGGTTACGACGAAGGCGGACAACTTACCGAAGCGGTGCGGCATAAACCTTATTCGGTGGTTCTTTTCGATGAGATAGAAAAAGCGCATCCCGATGTTTTTAATGTGTTGCTGCAGGTGCTCGACGACGGGCGTTTGACGGACAACAAAGGACGCACAGTGAATTTCAAGAATACGATCATTATAATGACTTCCAACCTGGGGTCTCATATTATTCAGGAAAATTATGAAAAAATGAGTGCTGCCAATCAGGAAGAAGTTCTGGAACGAACTCAGAACCAGTTGATGGAATTGTTACGCAAAACCATTCGGCCCGAGTTTTTGAACCGTATCGATGAAACGATTGTGTTTACACCCTTGTCAAAAGCTGATATTCATGAAATTGTAAAACTTCAGTTTAAACAGGTGGTGAAACGTTTGTCGGGCGTTGATTTGAAAATTGAGATTACCGATGCCGCGATCGATCTCTTGTCGAACGTAGGTTACGATCCGCACTTTGGTGCACGGCCCGTTAAACGTGTTTTGCAGAAATTTGTATTGAACGAACTGTCGAAACGGATTCTTGGCGGCCAGGTAGAAAAGGAAAAACCGATTGTGGTGGATGCCGAAAACGGTCAGTTGGCGTTCAAAAACTAAAAGCGTCAGTTTGCCGGATATTTTTTGGGATAATAATATTTGGCAAAAATCAGGTACGCAGCCATGATAGTGTTTACCATGTAGTTGAAATAGAGTGGGAAATGGGCAATGCCTGTTTCCCAATCTCCCAAAACAATGTAGATAAAGGTCAGAATTTCACCCAAAAACCACATCCAAAGAAACATAGCGCTGAGGTCTTTTACACTTTTACTTCGGAAGGTTTTTACCACCTGCGGAAATCCACAGATGGCAAACAAAATATTACCGATCCAGCCAATGGTTTCATTGATCATGCAAGAAAAGTTATAGCGAGTTTTTTAATTCGTGAAGTTCCGGAATAGCAGCCTCCAGGTCGGAAATGGCTTTTTTAACCAACTCCGGAAGGGTGTCAAGTTCATTTGCTTCGGCCAGTAACTGAACCTGTTTCAAACGAACGCCGGTATCTTCCATGCCAAAGGTCAAAGCCGACGATTTTGCAGTATGTGCCTCACGTGCCAGTAATTGCCAGTTTTTTTCTTCAAGGGCAGTTGTCATTTTATCAATAAAATCAGGAATTTGATTCAGGAAAATATCGATGATTTCAATATAAAATTCGGTATCTCCTGCAGCTAATTCTTCAATTCTGCTGGTGTTAATGTGTTGAAAATGTTGGTTCATTGTGTTTATTTACTGCAAATTTGCAAAATATTGACAGAATTCGAAGAGATTGAATGATAAATTTCATGGTAGTATATGCTTTGAATTCATAGTTTTGCGCTTTATATCGATACGAATAAAAACAGAATGAAAACAACAGCATTTAATAAGATACACAAGAGCGTTGGTGCAAAATTGGTAGAGTTTGCCGGTTACGAAATGCCCATCGAGTACAGTGGTATTAAAGACGAACACATGACCGTGCGTGAAGCAGTCGGTGTATTTGATGTTTCGCATATGGGTGAATTTTGGGTAAAAGGCCCAAAGGCGCTCGACCTGATTGCTTACATAACATCTAACGATCCACGCGTTTTAACACCCGGACAGGCACAGTACAGTTGCTTCCCCAATGGGAAAGGTGGTATTGTCGACGATTTGCTGGTGTATTTTTACGAGCCTGAAAAATACATGCTGGTTGTAAATGCTGCAAATATTGAGAAAGACTGGAATTGGGTGGTTCAGCAAAATAAAAACATTGGTGCTGAAATTGAAAACGCTTCGGATAATATCAGTCAACTGGCCATTCAGGGACCCAAAGCAACGGCAACGCTGCAGAAACTCACCGATATTAATTTGTCGGATATTCGTTTTTACACTTTTGTTACCGGTAAAATTGCCGGTGTTGAAGATGTAATTATTTCAGCAACCGGATATACCGGAGCAGGTGGTTTTGAGCTTTACTTCAGAAACGAAGTGGCCGAGCAGGTATGGAACGCCATTTTTGAAGCCGGTGAGGAATTCGGAATTAAACCCATCGGACTGGGAGCGCGCGATACATTGCGTCTAGAAATGGGGTACTGCCTCTACGGGAATGATATTGACGATACAACTTCGCCTATCGAAGCCGGTTTGGGTTGGATCACTAAATTTAATAACGGACGCCAGTTTATCGACCGCGATTTGCTGACCATGCAAAAGACCGAAGGAGTTTCACGCCGTTTAAGAGGTTTCGTACTGACCGACCGCGGAATCCCGCGTCACGGTTACGAGCTGGTAAACGCCGAGGGAGAGGTGATTGGTGAAGTAACTTCAGGAACAATGTCGCCGGTGCTCAATAAAGGTATCGGAATGGGCTACGTTGCAAAAGAATATTCGGCATTTGGAACCGAAGTTTTTGTAAAGATCCGGAATAAAAATATCCCGGCAGAAATTGTCAAGTTGCCTTTTATCTAATCAATAAGAACAAATCGAATACAGTAAGCCGCTTTTTATAGCGGCTTTTTTTGTGTCCTTCCACTTGAAGTTACTTTTCTTTTCGGTTGAGAATTTTTTTTGCGGTGTGGAATTCAGTTTTCATGTTAAGAATGGATTTGTAGCACCCTGAGTTTAGACGAATTGGGTATTTTGTTACGTAGCGCAAATTGAAAAAATCTTGAACAGGGATACTGAAGGGTAGGGGTTTTTGGCGTAATTTTACAGGAGAGATAAGGAGTGTAAGTCGTTCATTTTAAAATTAAAAGCCATGTCTAAATTTCATGAAATATTGAAGAATGTGAAAAAATCTCCCAAGAAGAGTGCGAAAGAGAAGAGGGCTGAGAAGAAAGAAAAGAGAGCGATGAAAAATGAAGCTGTTAATCTTAAGAAAGTTTTTGAAGAGAAAGAAAAGTAAATGCTTGCAATTGAATTGCAGAATCCCCAGAATCCGATAACCCAATTATCGTTTAAAGTATATTGTTTTTGCAATCCGGATGATTGCTTGAGGAGGCAAGAAAGGTCAGCAGCAGATTTTACAGAAATTGGTAAATTATGTTTAATCTATTGGAGTGGGAGATCTCCGCACTTTAAATTCTTTTTAAATTAAATGAAAAAAAATATTTATCGGCGGGCATTTCTGCTTTCTTGATCAGAATCCGATATTTTTGTATAAATAAATGGCTGAAAGCGAAAAAGTTAAATGGATAACGACAGCGAAAATGACATTCGTCAGCCTTATCTGTGTTGTATATCAATGTTTTAAAACTCATAAAAATAAAAAGAAACTTGATTTTTCTCATCTGAAAAATTTCTGTGATTCATGAACTTTGGAGAATGGGTGTTTTAACAGTGAGGAAATGAATTATTCACCTTAATTGATTGTATTTATGAAGAAGCACAATTTTTATGCAGGACCTTCTATTCTGCCGGAATTTACAAAAGAAAAAACTGCCGAAGCGGTAGTTAACTTTGCCGGAACAGGACTTTCGGTAATGGAGGTTTCACATCGCAGCAAGGAATTTGTAGCCGTAATGGACGAAGCGGTAGCGCTGGTAAAAGAACTGTTAAAAGTTCCGGAAGGTTACTCGGTGCTTTTCTTACAAGGCGGCGCCAGTCTCCAGTTTTTGATGGCTCCTTACAATCTGATGGGGGCAAAAGCTGCTTATCTGAACACCGGTGTGTGGTCGAAAAAGGCGATGAAAGAAGCCAAATTTTTTGGTGAAGTAGTAGAAGTTGCTTCTTCAGGTGATGCCAATTTCAATTATGTTCCAAAACAGTTTGATACACCGGCCGATGCAAGTTACCTGCACTACACCAGCAACAACACTATTTTCGGAACAAAAGTAGATGCTCCGGAAGTAAATATACCGTTGATCGCTGATATGTCGTCAGATATTTTCTCTCGCCCGGTTGATGTGGCCAAACACGATCTTATTTATGCCGGAGCCCAGAAAAACCTTGGACCATCAGGCGCTACGCTGGTGATTGTAAAAGATGAAGCGCTGGGTAAAGTAGACCGCCCGATTCCAACCATGTTGGATTACCGTATCCATATTCAAAACGAATCGATGTTTAATACTCCTTCTACTTTGCCTGTGTTCGCCTGTTTGCAGACGTTGCGCTGGTTAAAAGAGCAGGGCGGTGTTGAAGCCATCGAGAAAGTAAACATCGAAAAAGCTGCTTTACTTTACGATGAAATCGACCGTAATAAATTGTTCCAGGCAACCGCTGTCAAGGAAGACCGTTCGCTGATGAATGTAACTTTTGTAATGACTCCTGAGTTTGTTGAACTGGAAAAAGAATTCAACGATTTTGCAGTTTCCCGTGGAATGATCGGACTGAAAGGGCACCGTTCGGTGGGCGGTTTCAGGGCGTCGATTTACAATGCGATGCCGGTCGACAGTGTTCAGGCACTGGTTGACACGATGCAGGAATTTGAAAAAATGCATTGATAAAATAAAAGGGAATGCAGGATCAACATCCTGCATTTCTTTTACAGACAGCTTTCAAGTTGCTGTCGCGAACCTAAATTTTATGAGTTATGACTAAAGTATTAATTGCTACTACCAAACCATTTGCGCCGGTTGCAGTGCAGCAGATCACTGATATTCTGAAAACAGCCGGTTACGGAGTAAAATTACTGGAGAAATATACGGACAAGCAGGATTTGCTGGAAGCCGTTTCTGACGTCGATGCTGCCATTATTCGCAGCGATGTTTTCGACAGGGAAGTGCTTGAAGCAGGTAAAAACCTGAAAATTGTAGTCCGTGCAGGCGCCGGATACGACAATGTGGATTTGCAGGCCGCTACCGAAAACAACCAGGTGGTGATGAATACGCCCGGGCAAAATGCTAATGCAGTAGCCGAACTTGCGATTGGTTTGGCGATCCTGGGACTCCGCGAGATGTTCTCCGGGAAACCCGGCGGAGAAATGAGAGGCCGCACATTGGGCTTGCACGGTTTTGGTTTTGTGGCGCGTAACGTATTTCGCATCGCCCGGGCTTTGGGTATGGAAGTGATTGTTTATACGCGGTACAGTAAAACTGCTGCTGCCGCCATTGGTTTAAAAGTTACCCATTCGCTGGAAGAACTCTACGAGAAGAGCGATGTGGTATCCATTCATGTCCCTGCGCGAGGCGAACATCTTAAATCGGTGAGTTACGAGGTAATGCAGCACTTAAAAGACGGAAGTGTTATTGTGAATACAGCCCGAAAAGAGGTGGTGAATGAGGACGACCTGGTAAAAATTATGGAAGAGAAGCCGGGTATTAAATACATGTCGGATATAACTCCTGATTGTGCTGTAACATTTGAAGAAAAATTCAAGGGGCGTTATTTCTTTACTCCTAAGAAAGCGGGAGCCCAAACTGCCGAAGCTAATCTGAATGCCGGAGTTGCCGCTGCCGAGCAGATTGTCGCGTTTTTTGAAAAAGGAGATAAAACATATCAGGTGAATAAATAAAACCGGAGCCGGGTGTGCAGGAAATTCATTCTTGCGTTAAATACTTTCAAATAATCAGTATAACAATGATTTCTGTTTGTAAATAGATTATTTTTGCCCGTCTTACTGAAGAAACATAAATTATCATGGCAATTATTAAACCATTTAAAGGGCTTCGTCCCCCTCAAAGTATTGTTGAAGAATTGGCTTGTCTTCCTTACGATGTAATGAATTCGGAAGAAGCTGCACAAATGGCAGAAGGTAAAGAAAAGTCGCTGTTGCGCATCACCAAGGCCGAAATCGAATGTCCGGGCGTGGACGATATTCACTCCGACACCGTTTACAACAAAGCGGTCGACAACTACAATGCGTTTCAGGAGAAAAGCTGGCTGGTTCAGGATGAAGAGGCTAAATACTACATTTATGCACAAACCATGAACGGCGTAACGCAATACGGTATTGTGGGAGGCGCTGCCTGTGCCGATTACGAAAACGGAATCATTAAAAAGCATGAGCTGACCCGTCCTGAAAAGGAAGAAGACCGCATGGTGCTGACCCGTTACCTGAATGCCAACATCGAACCGGTTTTCTTTGCCTATAAAGCCGTTCCCGAGATCGACGCGATCGTGGAAAAGATTGTAGCTGAACAAAAACCGGTATACGATTTTACTGCTGAAGACGGTTTCGGACATCATTTTTGGACCATTGACGACGCTGAAATAAATCAAAAACTGGAGCAGCTTTTTGCAGAAAAAGTGCCGTTTACTTATGTTGCCGACGGACACCACCGCACAGCGGCAGCAGCTCGTATCGGAATGGAAAAAACGGATCAGAATCCAAATCACAGCGGCGACGAGGAATACAACTTTTTTATGGCGGTTCATTTCCCCGACAATCAGTTGCAGATTATTGATTACAACCGCTTGGTTACCGACCTGAATGGTTTATCCGATATCGATTTTCTGGCAGCACTTTCCGAAGGTTTTAATGTGGAGAACATGGGGCCTGAGATTTATAAACCCGCAGGTTTGCACGAGTTCAGCCTGTATCTTTCAGGAAACTGGTACAAACTCACCGCCAAAGAAGGTACGTATGATGATACGGATCCGATCGGTATTCTCGACGTTACCATTCTTTCGAATCAGGTGCTCAGTCCGATCCTGGATATAAAGGACCTGCGTACTTCAAAACGTATCGATTTTGTAGGCGGAATTCGTGGACTGGGCGAATTGAAACGCCGGGTTGATTCAGGTGAAATGAAAGCCGCTTTTGCTTTGTATCCGGTTTCAATGCAGCAGTTGATCAATATTGCCGACAGCGGAAACATTATGCCGCCCAAAACTACCTGGTTCGAGCCAAAACTAAGATCAGGTTTGGTGATTCATAAATTGGATTAATTAAGTTCTGATATAAAGAAAAAGTCCCGGTCCGTCAACTGACAAACCGGGACTTTTTTATGTTGGATTATTGAATTACTTCGAGGCTATCTTTCTCAGGAACTGAGCGGTTTCAGCCGGCATATCTTTGGGTACAAAAGTTATTTTCTCGGGACTGACGCCAAACAATTGGCTAAACCAAACACAACCGGCCAGGTAACAGCCGTTTGGGCTGGCATGGTATCGGTCGCTTGGGCTCCAAAGATCAACATCTCCGTTCTTTTTATGCGCCAGATAAAAAGCATCTCCAGACTCCAGTCTCGTTGCATCGTACCTTTTTGCAAGTGTTTTGTAGTTTTTATTCAACTTTTTATACATTTCCTTAAAAGAAATATCGTATTCCTCCAGCCGTTTGCAATCCGGTGCGTAGGGCCATGTTTGGTGAATGTAAACCCGGGAATGCGGAGCATATTTTTTTACATAGTCCACAATCTTGTCAGCGTATGGTTGATAGGTTTCTTTCCTGAAACTATTTCCGCTAACCTGTTGGATCGTAACCACGTCCCAGTTGTTGCTTTGCAGTAATTCTTTCAGCGACTTTCCATTGTAAGGTTTGGTTGATGGGTCTTGTTCGCTTTTTTCAATCAGTCCGGCGTGTCTGTCAAGCGAGCATCCTCCCAGGTTTGCTTTTTGAATCAGTATGTTGCATCCTTCCACCGATTGGGTGATTTCACTCAGAAAGTGACAGGCATTGTCGGCAAAGCTATTGCCGATGGTTAAAACTTTTAAAGTATCCGATACACTTTTGTTGTTTATTGTCAGCGCCAGAGAAGGTTTTACGGAAAATGCAAAAGCGCTGAAAAAGATAAGCAGGACTAGCGATTTTATCTGTCTCATCATAACGGGAATAATTTTTAAGGCTGACAAGTAGCCGGTTTTAGGTTAATAATGGTTCTAAAATTATTGATTTATTGCGGAATTATTGATCCATGCGGCGGTTTTGTATCAATGATGAAATAAACTACTTCCGGTTGCTCACCTCTTCAATTTCCTGCAGCGAGTAGTTCCAGTCGAGTACGGTGCCAATTACCGGAACCAGGTGCCCTGCCATTTTGCATTGTCCTTTGTACGAAGGGTGCCAGTCGGAGCCCAAATCGCTGGTTCTGTTCAGCAAATAATCGGGAATGCCAACAAAATAAAGATTCATGTCGTTATAAAGTGTGCGGTTTGTTTCCACCATTTCCTTTACTATCGAATAGGCGGGTTCATTCAGCATCGGTCCACTCACACAGAAAATCGGCACATTGCCGTAAACACCACGGATCTCGCGAATAAATTGTTCGTAGCGGCGCTGAAATACCACTTTGTCGGGGTGGGGCTGTGTTGAGTAGTCGTTGGTTCCCAGGTTAATGACCACTGCATCGGGTGTCCAGGTGGAAAAATTCCACAGCACAGTTGAATCCATATCGAGTGTTTGATTGAAGCGCTGTGGCAAAGCAGCCCGTTGGCGCGAAACTTTTTCTTTGTCGCCATAATTGCGTACTACGCCCAAGCCCGAATGCGCAACCACCCGGCATTCGGCATTCAGCGCCCGAGACGAAATAAATGCGTACGACTTGTTCACATTTTCGGTTTCAGGTGAAAAACGCTCGGTGGGCGAGGCTCCTTCAGTGCCATAACCACAGGTTATCGAATTTCCGATGAATTCTATTTTTCGTGTTTCTTCCACCGGATAAGGCATTATCGAGGCTTGTTCTTCAATTTTGATCCCCTTGAAAAAAGTGGTTCCCATTTCACCCTCGGTACGTTTTTGCAGAATCAGTTTATGCGGGCCTTTGCTTTTCAGCTCTTTAATCGTGTAAGTACTGTCTTTGGGGGCATGCAGAACTTCGTGCAGCTGCCCGTCGATAAATACATTGAAATAATTACGGTCGCCTCCATGTAACAGCAACTGAAGATTTTTGCCGGTAAACTGAAAGCGGATGGCCGAGCCCGACCAATCGTAACGCACAGCTTCGGGATTTGAAAAATCGAAGCGCCCTGAAAACGTAAATGCGGGATTGCCGGCCGGAATGTGTTGCCATGTTTTTTGTGCAAAAGTGCTTCCGCAAAAAAGAAGAAGGGCAATGAAAAAATATAATTGCTTCATGTTTATCTGGTTTTGTTGGTAGATATTCTGAGCCTAAATGAATTGCTTCATTGATGCGGAATCTATCCGTATCAATGAAGCAAAATAAGAAAATATATTTTATAAAGTCGTTTACTTTTGGGCAGTAAAGCTTCCATCATGGGCTACTTGACGAAACGCAAACGGGTTAAGCAATTCGTCAAGCAGAACAGCATATTCAGCACGGGTTATGGTTTCCGCCAATTGCCGTTCGTCCATCGATTTTTGTGCCAGCAGCTTCCTGCTTTTCTGTTCCAGGTTATTCAGACTTTGTTTGCCGCAATCCTGTTTGTATTTCGCTCCGAGCTGACGAATCAGTTCCAAAGCTTCCTGTAGACTTACCGTTTCGCCACTGAGCTGTACCTCCGAAACCGGCAGCCAGTCCGTCAAGCCTTCTTTAACAGCCTGAGGTATCAGCAAACTGTCGGGGCTCATAAGCGTATGGTTTTCCCAGCCGATGTTTTTGCCTTCGCCGTGCAGTAAGCCGGTAGCGCCAATACGTTGCAAAGCTTCGTAGGCGGGGTGGGTTTTGGGCACATCGGAATACGGCATTAACATTGCGTTTGCCTGCAGCAAGGCCTGTTGAACTTCGCGAACAGCAACCTTTTCGGGTGTCACTTTATTTTTTACTGAAAGCGCAGCCAATGCTCCTGCAGCCTGACCGTTGAGGATACAAACCGGCTGAAGACGGGTGGTTCCGTTTACAATGTTGGTTACCGACAAGGATTTTTCGGAAACGATAAAATCGGCTGTTCCTTTTGGAATAAGTGTGCCCAAAGGCAGCGAATAGGAGGGAACCGGGTAGAAGTGCAATTCCGGCAACGATTGTGCATCGTGGTAAGCCTGGTGGTGATGATCGACCGGATAATCGCCCACGGCAATACCGGTGCGGTACAGAGCCGTTTTTTGTTCAAAAGGACGAGCCAGGTCGTTTACCGTAAAACGAACCACACCTTTTATTCGACGCGACTCGCGATGATAGGGGAAAAACGGCAGGTTGTCGGCTGTAGGATATACATCGTTGGCGATTCCCAGATTTTTAAAGCCCAGTTCATTCTGAAGGTAATACACGTATTGCAAGGTGAAATTCTTCGCTTTTTCATAGGCTTTTTCGCGTTCCTCACGACTCATCTCAATTCCGTTTACGTAATAGTCGTTGCCCGAAATCGGCCAGTTGATCATGTAATAATCGTTCGGAAGTTTGCCGTATTTCATCATAAAATCACAATCCCAAAGCTTGCGTCCCAATACATCGCCTTCGCATTTTCCTGCGCAGGTGCAGTAAAATGGTTCCGGATTATATCCTTCAGGAAGCGGTATAGCCGCCTCTTCCTCGTTATCGTATTTTTTCAGAATCGCTACGTAGGTTAAATCCTGGATGATGTTGTTGGCTTTTTCAGGAGCAATGTCTTCACCGGTATCGTAGCGCGAATCCATGCCAATGTCGTAGGGAATGCCCACCAGTTTGGCTACATCGCCCAGTTCGGTGGCATCGATAACCACTTTTGCATTGACCTGTGTGGAGTCGCCATGCTGTACCAAAATGGCGGTCCACCCGTTGCTGGTTTTCCTGATATCCGCAAGATATGTTTCCCGCTTAACGGTGAGGTTCTTTTCTTTTTCTGTAAATTCAGTCAGGATTTTTTCAGCCACCTGGGGTTCGAACAGTACATTGCTCACCCAACCGGTTTTAACACCTTCGGGGCCACCGTAGTGACGATACAAGGCCTGGCGGAATTCTTCCCACAATCCCGAAGGAAGGCGGTAATTTCCATCAATCGCACTTACCCCTGCCGAGGTGAGCATGCCACCCAGCCAGGTTGTTTCTTCAGCTATTAGTACCGATACGCCCTGACGGGCCGCCTGAATACCTGCCATTGTACCGCTTGCGCCTCCGCCAATAATCAGTACATCGGTTTGTGTTTCTTTTGAACGGTCGTGGCCCGGTTGGCACGAAAAAAGCCCGGCCAGAACGAGTAAAGCCGTGAATATTTTTATTCTGAACATGTCTAAAGTTTTCGGTTATTATTTTTCAGCTATTGCTTCGAGTGTTTTCCAGCACTGGTACATACCCCGCGGAACGTGGAAGCACCCTTTCCATTTTCCACCTTTTAACGGAAGCAGAACTTCGCCCTGGCGATTCAGGTAACCAAACCACTCGGGGTGTTCCTGGTCTTTAAAATGCGACCACGAATAGTCGTGAATGCGCTGAAACCATTCCAAACTTTTTTCTGAACCGGTAAGCTGGTAGCCTTTCAGCATGGTAATGAGTGTTTCGATGTGTACCCACCATAGTTTTTGATCCCATTCCAACTGTTGTGTCGGGTGTCCCAAACGGTCCATAAAATAGAAAATACCGCCGTGCTCTTTGTCCCAGCCGTACTCTACCATTTTAATAGCAATATCGTTGGCTTGGGTAACCAGCTCCGGACGGTTCAGACGTACTCCCAAATCCATAATAAACCACATGGCTTCGATGGCATGTCCAGGATTTAAAAGACGACCATCGAAAGTGTCAGATAAACTGCCGTCGGCATGTAAATTTTCAACCACCAAACCCAGTTCCGGGCGATAGAACACATCCATCACCTCATGAATACAGGTTTCCATGGTTTGTTTCAGAAATTCTTCATCTAAAAGGTGCTCAATCTCAAGTGCCAGGTTGCACAGAATCATGGGCAAGGCAAAGTTTTTCAGGTTGCGTGTTCCGGGATAGGCTTTGTTCCAGTGGCCTTTCGGATTATCGGTTTTCGATAAAATTAGATCGAAAGTTTTCAGGGCAATGTCGGCATATTCCTGGTTGCCGGTGGCTTTGCTCAGCTGGCCAAAAGCCATGGTGGCAAAGGTGTACGAGAAAATGTTGTAGGGTTCAATCAGCGGTTTGCCTTCGCGGGTAAGCGAAAAGTACCAGTTCAGGTTTCCGTCGTGGCCGTATTTTTTCAGGAATTCGGCGCCCTGAATAGCTGCATCGAGCCATTCCTGCTTTTGTTCCACCTGGTTGTACAGCATCGAAAATAACCATACTTCGCGGCCCTGAAGCCAGATAAATTTATCGGTGTCAAAAACTTCTCCGTCGCGTGTCAAACAGGTGAAATATCCCCCGTGCTCCAGGTCTTGTGATTTATTCAACCAAAACGGAACTACATTTTCGAGTAGTTCGGCTTTATATTGTTCTGCTAATTTTTTAAAGTCGAAAGTTTTCATCTTATCCTTTTAATTCATCTATGTATTCCTTGTAACGATTGTATAAATGTCCGGCTTGCAAATAGGCCGATTGCGGACTCATAAAGTGTGAAAACTCAAAAGTGATGGCCTGTTCCATGCCTGCGCGCTCTGCCGCCTGAAGTTTCATCAATAGTTTTTCCCACTTTATCGGAAGGAATTTAATGGGCATGTCGCGGTCGAACGTTTCGGAATTCGTCCAGCTGCGGATACCGTGTTTGTCGGCCAGTTGCTTGTTGATACGCAGAAAATCATCGAGCTCACTAAAGTCAATGTGCCCGTCTTGAAAAGCAACGATATCAACCGCATCTTTTATGCCTTCAAAAATTTCGTCCCAGTCTTCTTCGTGTTTTTTCAGACTGACACCCGATTCACGGCTGGTTTCCTTTGTATACTGACTGATGTTTTTTATTCCGTCGATGTAAGGCGAGATAAGCGTGGTCAGGTTACCTGAAACGGCTTTGCAATGTTCGCCCAGGCCGCGGTACATGCTGATGATGTCGCCGGTTTTTCGGCTACATTCCTGCGAAATGTACCAGCCTTTAAATGCGCTCATTGTTCCGTATTTCGACCAAACTTCGTCGATGACCAGTTTATTGAGTTCGAGTTCTTGCTGAAAATCTCCCTTCTCCCAATATTTTCCGGAATCGTACAAGCCAAAATAGAAATCCATTTGGTGTTTTTCGCTCAATTCCAGAAACATCTTTACAAGGTCAACCGGCGGTCGGTATGCTTGCTCTCTTTCCAGCAAAATTTCGGATGGATAGGTCAGCCATTTCCTGTAGCCACTCCGTATTAAAACAACCGTGTTTATACCTACTTGTTTCATGTAGGCAAAATCCTGGTCCCATTCTTTCTTTCCCCAGTTTTGATGCGGGATGTCGTGACTAATTTCGTCTAAGAAAGTACCTTTAATTTTCATTTTCTTCAAAGTATCTTTATGTCTGTTTTGCTATTCTATAATTTAATTCCCTCTTCCTGAAATACTTTTTTCCATTTCAGGTAGCCTGCAGCACTTAGATGAATACCGTCGGCTGTATATTCGGGAAGGAGTTGTCCGTTTTTGTCTGCAAATTTCGAGTACAAGTCGAGAAAGGGAATACGCTCTTCTTTGGCGATTGGTTTTAATTTTTCGTTTAGTTGCACGATTCTTTTCGATTTGTTTTTCATGTAATCGTACCAGATAACCTGTTCGTTGATTGGAAGTACACTCTGCAGATACAGTTTTGTATCAGGCGATTTCTTTTTGATCACCTGTATTATTTCCCTTATTTTTTCGGCAATAATATCTACCGGCACGCTTCGTCCAATGTCGTTGATCCCGATCATCAGAAAAATGCTTTTCGGTTTTGAGTCAAGTACTTCATCGATCCGGTTCAACAGACCGAAACAAACATCGCCGCCAATTCCCCGGTTAACGATATGTTTGTTTTTGAAAAGTTCGTTCCAATCGCCGTTTTCGGTAATGCTGTTTCCGAGGAATACAATTTCGTTTTTACCGTTGGGCAGTCCTTCATAAAAAGCCCGCTTCACTTTGTAATGAGCAAAAGTGTATGTGGTATCGTAGGGAAGCGTATTTTGTGCTCCTGTTGTTTTAGAGAATGATAGTGTTGTAAGGATTGTTGCCGTGAACAACAGGAAAGTAATTCTATGGGTCTTAAATTTCTTCATAATCTTTAATCTTATCCAGCCAGTTGTATTTTAATATCACTGAAGTTACTGCGAACAGTATTACAGAAATAATCAGTCCGTTATAATGTCTGATCACCAGGTAAATAGGTGCCACAATCAGGGTCATTTGCCATACAATACCTACCAGAACATTAAAGCTGTCGCGTGCGAGGTCTTTGTTTTTGGTCAGGTTCGGGTATTTTTTCAGGGCTTTTTTGTGTATCGGACCCCACCAACCCCAGGGGCGTACGTTTTTATAGAATTCAATCAGCGTATCGTCATCTACCGGTTTCGAAAGGAAACATCCAAGGAAACTACCTGCGGAAGCCATCACGAAAATAAGCGGGAACAGGTATATATCGGGAGTATGAGGGAAAAACAGGAATTTCAGGGTCGACGCGAGCAAACCTGCCAGCATGCCCCAGAAATATCCGTAACCGTTAAACCGCCACCAAACCCATTTTAATACGTTTGATGCAACGTAACCTCCATATAGTGAAGAGGTTATCCATAGTGTGAGTGAGTTGATGGATGCCGAGAAGAATCCGAAAATAATTCCTACAATCACAATGCCGATGGAAGCCATGTAGCTGATCTGGATGTATTTTTTGTTGGAGGCGTTCGGATTAATGTATTTTTTGTACAAGTCGTTGACAATGTATGCCGGAGCCGCATTAACAAAAGCCGAGAACGTCGACATAAAAGCAGCCAGTAATCCCGCCAATATTATTCCTTTTAAACCTACCGGAAGCAGGTTATTGATCACGTAGGGAAGTATTTTTTCGAAATCGATTTCACCTCCTCCTGCTTTTAACATTGGGGCAACCAAAACAAGGCCAAGTATTCCGAGCCCGGCAACCATGAGATAGCGGGGCGGGTAAAGCACCAGCGAAGTAAGACCGCTCATTTTAGCGGCATCGCGTGGTGTTTGTGTTGAAAGTACCCGTTGCATATCATATCCGGGTACCGGCCCGGCGAGGCTCGAGAAAATGCCTTTGAAAAACATCATCATCACCAATGCACCCAGCATCCCAAAACCATCCTGGGTGATTTTTTCATTTACCTGGTCAAAAATCCCTGACCAGTCGAGTCCTGTTTTCCAACTTGGCATAATGTCGGTCCAGCCGGCCGGCACTGCCGCATTAATTTGTTCTGCTGACACTTTGTTCATAGCAAACCAGGCTACTGCGATACAAGCGATTGTCATAACAAAAAACTGCATGACTTCGGTGGCCACAACGCTGTACATTCCGCCTTTGATTACGTAGATTGTTGTTAGTGCCAGCAATATGGTGGCGTATACATATTCCGAAAGAAATTGAACGGAGCCAAGGTTAAACGATAAATCCCAGGGGAAAATGGTAACGGCAAATTTTCCGATTCCTACAAAGAAATAGGCGATAAAACCGATGGCGCTGATGATGGCAAAAACGATGACGATAATGTGCGAAAGTTTTCCGCCTTCCTTATCGCCAAAACGGGTGGTGATCCATTCAGCGCCTGTCATTACATTGGATCTTCGGAGCCAGATGGCCATAAAGATCATAATAAAGATCTGGTTCCAAACCGGCCACAGCCATGGAATCCAGACGCTTTTCAGTCCATATACAAAAAAGATGGTAACGGTCCAGGTCGTGCCGGAAATGTCAAACATGCCGGATCCGTTGGAAAGCCCCAAAAAGTACCATTTTAATTTGTTGCCCCCGAGAAAGTAATTCTGAAGACTTTTACTGGCTTTTTTCGATATCCAGAAGCCAATAAAAATACTTAAGAGGATATACCCTAATATGATCGATGTATCGATAATGTCAAAACTCATGTGTTTCTATTTTCTGTGTAATTCAATAATTTGTTTTTTGATACACTGCGTTGTTCTTTTTCTAAACCGGCATAAAGACGGAAATTTCTCTGCTATAAAACCTCGTTGGTGACCGTTTTAAAATACGAGATGTTTTTTTCGATGTCGGGCACCGAATTCTCCCAGGCGTACTCGTATTCAATCGAGAACAAGCCTTTGAAATTTTGTGCCTTCAGTTCGTTCAACATTCCTTTAATATCTAATATTCCGGTTCCCCATATCACATCGTGCTGTTCAGCTTCGCCTTCTTCTTTGGCTTTAATGTCTTTAAAATGAAGGGATTTTACTCGCCCGTCTATCTTTTTTAAACATTCAACCGGGTCGAGACCCATTCTGGCCCAGTGGCCCACATCGGCACAGGCTCCGATACGATTGCTCAATCCGTCAACTGCTTTAAGAAATAAGTCCGGATTCCAGTAATTCGATGGTTTGGGGTGGTTGTGGATGGCCACATCAATTTTGTACTTGTTGGCCAGTTCATCCACATATTTCAGGTGTTTGTATTCGGGTTCGCAGGTAATAATTTCAATGCCCATGGCATCGGCAAACTGAAACAGCTGTTCCCACTCGGCTTCATTGCTGCAAATAATTACGCCGCTGGCTTTAATTTTTACACCTTTCGATTTGGCATAGTTCAACACTTTCTCCTGTGTGGCTTTGTCCATTTTGTAGTCCATGGTTCCCTCCATATCGCCGCCCAAAGGCTGGCCATAATACACTTCCATGTTTTTTAAGCCCAGTTGCTGTGTTTTGTCAACGGCCTGGCAAAAGTTGAATTTGTGAAAAGTGTAGCTCTGCACACCCAGTTGCCAACCTGCTTTTTCAGCTTTATCTTTTTTCGCAAAAGCGGTAAATGACAATATTGCTGCTGTCAGTAAAAGAGCTGATTTAAAGAATATTTGTTGTTTCATTTTTTATGTTGATTTTTAGTTTTCAGGATGTTCGCCATCATGATTTAGTCGAGGAAGAGGAGAGTTTGCACCCTCCTCAATTGTATTGTCTTATGGCATTTTCGGAAGTTCCCATCCCTCGCGGTAGGTGTGGTTGATCCATTCGTTAGCCATTTCTTTTGCATTCATATCGGTTATTTCCCTGTTGAATTTAGGATCTCCGTCGATAACTTCAAAATTATCTTTTGTAACAACCTGAATCTTATCGGTTTCTGAAATGTTGGTGAATTGCATTTTTTCTCCATCCCATTCCAAAATACGGTTCAGGCTCTGAAGTCGTACCGCAAGAACTCCCATTACCACCATTTCGTTAAACGGACCCGCATATTCGAAATTAGCACCCGGTTCAATCCGGCTACCGGCAGGTTCCTTGCAGGCACGTATCCAGTCTCTTTCGTGTGCACCCGACCATGGCCCGGATTCTGATCCCGGAATACGTCGCAATACAGGTTGAGGTTCCACAAAGTCTTTCATTTTTGTTTCGGGTAGCAAGGTGGGCTGCATACCGTAGTAACTGGTCATAATTTTACCTTTGGTTCCCACAAACAGCAAGCCACCACCGCTATCTTTTCCTAAAATAGCGCCATCGGAAAGTTCGATCGGGCGGTTGGGTAACAAACCACCGTCGTACCAGGTAACTTCCACCTCAGGCATTCCCACATCGGGCATATTTTTACGCGCCGGGAAGGTGTATTTTACAATTTCGGCATGTGGCGGGCTGTCGATATTTACCAATGTTGATGAAGCTTCTACCTTGCTTGGGTATTTTAAATTCAGCGCCCAAAATACTGGATCAAGAACGTGGCAGGCCATATCGCCAAGAGCTCCGGTTCCAAAATCCCACCATCCGCGCCAGTTCCAGGGCGTGTAAGCTGAATGATAAGGACGGTATTTTGCCGGTCCGAGAAAAAGGTCCCAGTCGAGCGTTTTAGGAACCTTCATTGTATCTGTCGGACGCTGGAGGCCTTGCGCCCAAATTGGCCGGTCGGTCCAGGCGTGTACTTCGGTAACTTCGCCAATGGCGCCCGACCAAATCCATTCGCATACCCGGCGAATATCCCCGTATGAATTTCCCTGGTTTCCCATTTGCGTAACTACGCCGTATTTTTTTGCCAGAGCCGTTAATAGTCGAGATTCGTAAACCGAGTGGGTGAGGGGCTTTTGGGTATACACATGTTTCCCAAGCGTAATTGCGTGAGCAGTAACTGCTGCGTGCGAATGGTCGGGTGTTGCCACCATTACCGCATCGATGGAGTTACCCATTTTGTCGAGCATTTCACGCCAGTCTTTGAATTTTTCCGCCTTTGGATAATCGTTGAATGTTTTTCCGGCATAGCTCCAATCTACATCACAGAGTGCAACAATGTTTTCGGCGCTCATGTTTCGTAAGTTGTTTCGACCCATACCTCCGATTCCAACACCGGCAATATTCAATTTGTCGCTCGGCGAGGTGTATCCAAACGTTTTCCCGAAAACGGTGCTCGGGACGATCGAAAAAGCCGTTACGCCCATCCCTGCATTTCTCACAAAATCTCTTCTGTTCATATCTTTAGTTTTAATTTTTTATTTATACCGCGGCCTTCTTTTTTGCCGGGAATCACACCCTCCAAACGATTTTCTTTTTCACGATCCAGTTAACCAGCATCATAATGGATATGACCAGACAAGTTGCGCGTAATACGCCAATCCACGGATATCCTTCGGTATTGAAAAAGTTGTAAATCCCGATTAAGAAACTGATGTTGAGCAATGGAAAGGCAAACCAGGTTGACATGACGTAGGCCATGAGCGGATTGCTTCCGGCTCCTTCAAAAATTTTCACAAATTTGGATTGTTCAAAATACGATATAAGGTATTCCAGAAACAGTAGCAAACAAGTGGCAATTCCTCCGGTAATCAGCAGGTACGAAGCGGTTACATAGTCTTTTCGAATGCCGCCTTCAACCGGTTCCAGAATTAATCCCATCAGAATCAGGTAAGCCGACAGTGCAATTTCTTTTTTATATTTTGGGATGTGATTCGAAGCGATCCAGTACATCAGGCCCAGTAAAATTGGTGTTATGGTGTACGCCGCAATCATCCAACGCGAAAACAATGAAATAGTCAGCCAAACCGGTACAAGAAACGCCAAAATAAACAAGCCGTGTTTCCATTGGGTTGCACCAACCTGTTGGGTAAAACTCTCCGATGCATTTAAACGTTCGGCAATCCATTCGCCCACTATTGTTGAAGGAATCAGCAGAATCAGGTAAAACGTCATCCGAAGTTTAAAAAGCCAGGAAACATGAGTAAGAACATCACTTGTATTTCCAAAGCCGGTGTATTTACTTAAGAGCTGGATGGCGGCCCAAAACATGAATAACGCCAGTTTGGCCGTCATGCTTTTTCGTGTAATCAGCCAGCCCAGCGCACCCCAAAGGTAAACATTGGCTAAAAGCAGGATAATAATGTTGCTGCGGTACAACGAAATTTCCTGGCCATAGATAAATCGAAGGGCAAGGAGTAAAATCACAGCACCTCCCCATCCGATGGTGCGGATAATGATTTTCTTTTTGCTGTCGCGAATGGTCGCAAACATGGGGAACATCAGTAAAAATCCTAAAAAGGTAAACAGCTGCAGGTCGTAGCCAGCAACGGTTGTGCCAAACAAATTGACGTTCCAGAAGCCTTTGCCAATGGTATGTGGCATAATATGCGCGATATAAATGGCAAAAAGTACCAGCGTAGCAAAGCGCGCGGCAATTTGTTTCGTGAGCGCGGGTATCGTTTGTCCTCTTTCCAGCTTTTTCCTCAAAGCCAACGGAATGGCGGCCCCCATACAAAATATGAAAACGGGCAAAACCAAATCGACCCAGGAAATTCCAGGGATTCCCGGATTAAAAGCATGGGTTGGCGGAGGACATTGTGCGTGGTACATCCAGGCGGGCAAAGTACTTCCAAAGGGAATGGTGCCCGATAGGATCATCCCAAAAATGGAAAGGCCACGTAAAACGTCGAGTGAAACGGCTCTTTTCATCCTTCCCTTTTTATAAGTCTTTTTTGAATGAGTTGCCGAAGCGGTCGGTTACCTCGATGGTTATTTTTGCCGACGCATTGCGCGGTTTTGCTTTAAACAAGTGAGTGGTAACAGCCGAAGTCAGCCATTTGTAATCCAGTTTTTCTTTGTCGGCATAGGCCGCTGTTGTTGCCGGATCTCTTCCTTCGTATTGTTCCATTTCGCCCACTTTTACGCCGTTTTCGTACCAGCAAACTTTCCATAGCGGGTCCCAGTTCCACACGTTTACTGTGAAATATTCGGGCTGCTCCGGATTTTTCCCCACCGGACAAGCGGTAAACTGAAAGTCCTTGTCATGCCCTGAACTTTTATAGTACCAGGTAAGTTCTGTTCCGTTGGCCTCAAAAACAGCATAACCTTTTGGAGTCCCGTCTTCGGCATAGGGGCCCTGCCACCATGCTCCGCAAACCGACGAAATGTTGTGTTCAAAAAGTTTGGGTGAGATAACAATATTGTTGGATGCATGCATATGCCCCGAAATAATATGAGCGGTGTATGGAGCTAGAATTTTATACAAAGCGGATTTGTTGGCGACCGACTTGGAAATGTATGAATAAGAGAATTGTTTCAGGTCATCGTCATTCAATGCCGTAGGAATGTGCAGCGCCACTACAATTGTTTTTGTGCTATCGACAAACGAAAGATCTTTTTCGAGCCAGGCCAGTTGGGTTTCAGGAATGTACCCGATATAAAAATAATCCCTGCCGATGTAAAATACATCGTTTAGCACCACATAGTGAATGTCGCCGCGGTTGAATGAATAATAGTCGGGACCAAAATTATCCTGATACACGCTGCTTGAAGCATCGTCGGAACGCATATTGTAATGCAGGTCGTGATTTCCGATGGATTGGTAAAATGGAATTTCAGTGCCGGCCAACATGTTTTTAATGCTGTCGTAAAGGGCCGGGTTGTCGCCAACAATGTCGCCGCAACCCAACCCATGAAAATTATAATTACCTTGTCTTGCTGTCAACTCTTTTAAGTCGTTGGCAACTTCCTTTGCCTGTTGCAACTCTTTAATTGTTTTCACCTGCGGATCGGCCCACACCACAAAGGCATGATTGGTATCGTCGGCAGGCGCCTTTTTCAGTTGAAAATCGACCGTGTTTTTCCGTTGTTTTCCTGCTGGCACAGGCTGGAAAAACTGAGGAGTAGAGTTTTCTGTCTCAACGGTATATCCCGAAGGAGACGATAAATAAACAAAGCGGCTTGCCGAAGCAAGCGGAAGTGAATATTTTCCGTTTTTATCAGTAAGCACCATGGAGTAACCATCGGTAACCGGAACGCCTGCCACTGCTTTTCCGTTGCATTGCACGCTCCCTTTTATAGTGCGGGAATATTCAGGTTTTTCCAGTGCGGAGGCATACAGTGCCACGGCTAACAGAAATATCAGGAAAATATTTTTCTTCATGTCGATTTGTTTCGCCAGTTTTTATTTGTCCGGATCGTATACGCTTATTCTTTTTCTTTTTTGAAATAGTCTGGATCAGCGGCCATTTTGAAACCCTCTTCTACTTCTTTCCACATGTTTTTGCGAATGATGTGAACGATGTCGAACACCATCAAACCGTCGGAAGCCTGGAAATTCATGGCGATAGAACGCGATAGTTGCGCGGGGTTGTCATAAAACTGATCCACCAGAATACCTCCGTAAAACGGGTGACCGTTCAGGATTCCTTTAATCTTTTCGCAGGAACCTTCCACACAATACCAGGTTCCACTGGCAGCTTTGCTATCGGTTTCATTTTTTACGAGGTTATTATTTACCAGGTATTCATCCATCGTGATATTGGTGTAGTAGTTTCCTACAGTAAAAAGGTCGAGTACTTCGGCATAACCGTAGTTTTTATATTCCGGTGTTGCCCAATCGAAATCTTTCGCTACATCGTATTGGTTGCTGGCCCAGTTAACACCCACTTCAAAATAGGAGGGATACCAGGCTCCGGTATAAGTACCAAAGGAGATATTCGGGTTTACCTCTTTAACGGTTTGTGCGGCCAGCGACATGAAGTTGTAGATATTCATTGCGCGCCATTCCAGCCATTTTTTGAAATATTTACCGGGTACATAATCACTTTTGCCGTTCTCATCGGTTTTCCATTCGTAAATATCTGCCGGGAAATTTTGGATTTTTTCTCCCAGATGTTCTTCAAATTTTTGTCTTGTGTAATCCGAAAAGTCAGCCATAATTCCGTCGTATCGTACGCGGTCGAGAATAATACCATCCAGTTCAGGGTATTTGGTAACCACTTCCCTGAAAACATTCAGGATATGTTTCTGAAAGTCGGGATTGATCGGATTAATCATGGCCGAATATTTTTTCTTTTGTGTCATGATGGAAACAATTCCTTCAGTGGGAGTATAAACCATGCTTGCCCATTCCGGGTGGTCTGTGTAAACCTGGCCGCGGTCAAAGAAATTATGTCCGCCAACAAAGGTATTCATCGATACTTGTACCCGGATTCCCAGCTCGTGCGCTTTTTTGATAAAATACCCCAGGTAGTCAAAATCGGGACGTTCAAAACCGTCCCATTCTGTCATTTGAGGAGCATAGTCGCTTTTGTACAATACCTCTCCGGTGATTGGGCGGATGTCAACCACAGCATCCGTAAATCCAATGCTTTTTATTTTTTCAAGATAGAAATCAATTGAATCGGGATAACTGAAACGTTCAAAATTGGCTTCAGCATCGAACCACATTAAGGATGGTTTATCAATTGCCGGAAGTGTTTTCTTCTCTTCTGCTTTTTGTGAACAGGCAGAGAATAAGACCATGGTAGTTAACAGCACAAATATTATTGAATTCTTCATTGGATTTATTTTTCTTTTAATGTTGATTTTTAATATTTCTCTCAATCACAGGTATATGTTTCTTTCTTTTTTATTCTGAAATGGCCGCATCAATTCCATCTTTTACATAATCCCATTGGCTTTTTTGTTTCAGATGGATCATGTCAAAAAGAAAATAGCCATCGCAGGCACTCATCGCAGCGTCAACAGATTGGATAATTGCCTGGCCGGTGATGTCGTTACTTGAAGTCGCCCAGTCTCCATTTCCTACATCGGGTCCTCCGATTACAAGGGCATCGCCCTTGATCTTATCAGCTGCCAGTGAACAGAATCCCTGTACGGTCCATTCCGTTGAGCCAAGAATTCGTGTTGGAGCAGCATACGCTCCAATTATTATGATATCCATTTGATCAGCATAACCGTAGTTTTTGTATTCTGAGGTAGCCCATAGCGAATAGCTCGAAGAAACGTTGTATCTGGGGCTTGCCCAGTTAACGCCAACACCGTAATAGCTACCGTACCAGCCCCCAACGTAAACTCCAAACTGGATTTCAGGGTTAACCGCCTTAACTTTGTTTCTGGCTTTCTCCATAAAGTCGTGAATGACCTTAGCTCTGAATTCCAGCCATTTTTTCAGATAGATGGGTTGGGGATTTGGTAAACTTCCAACAGCTGTTCCGGGAGTCATCACATCATCAGGAAAATTGGTGACAGGATGTCCCAGATAGTTTTCAAACTTTGTTCTGGTGTAATTTGAAAAATCACTGTCAATTCCGTCAAAGCGTCCTCTGTCGAGAATAATCCCGTCAAGATTTTCGTATGAAGCAAGATCGGCCAGCATATCGCACAGGTAATTTTGTACGTCCTCGTTTACCGGATTGAAAAATTTAGCTCCCGAAGTATTTTGATCAAGTGTATTTACAATTCCGTTTCCAGTTAACAATGAAGTTGCCCATTCTTTTCTGGCGGAATTGCGAAATAACATTCCTTCCGATCCGATCGAAGTTATATTTCCTCCGGAAAAAGTATTTACTCCGGCGTATACCTCAAGGCCAAGACTATGCCCGGCATCGATAAATGCCTGCAAATAATCCCAGGTAACGGTACGTTCAATTTTTGTGTAGCCTCCGGGTAACCACGCTCCCAGCCATGAAACCTGATTCTCTACATTGGTTTGGAAGAGAACATCGCCGGTTGTTGGTCTTACGTCTACCACAACTCCTGTGAATCCTGCATCCTTGGCCAAAGTCAGATCCCTAAGGATGTTTTCTTTGCTGTTGGCAAAGTCAGGGAAGTTGGCAGCAGCATCAATCCAGATAAATCTGGGTTTGTCTGCATTTGGAACACCATCATCCCATTTCCATTCCGGAGTTTCAGAATCATCTCCTCCACATGAGGTCACGCTAAATACCATAAATGCCATTAGTGACCAGAAAATAAAAGATTGCATTTGTTTCATTCTTTACATCGCTTTAGTTAAGAGCCACTGCTGTTACAACTGAACGTTGTTTTCCATCGCTTGGCTTAATCGTTTCTTCTCCATTTATAAGCATGCAGCTGGAGCCTCCTCCATCAAGGTTTAAGGCTTGTGTGCATCCAATCTTCAGTAAAGTATTTGCAAGGTCTTCGAGAGTCAGGCCTTTTACGCCTTCGGTCATGTTGCGCCCTTCACAAACAAAAAATATCAATTGTCCTGTTCCGGTGACTGCTATGGCAGATCTTGGATTGTTGATGGTAGGGCCAACGCCACTGTTGGCGTCAAACAGTTCCTCCTCATAGGTATTCACCACCGTACTGTCTTTGATCAATACAGGGCCTCCGCCAATTCCGTTTTGGGCATTCCACAGAATTCCTCCTTCCGGGAATGTTGCAGAAGGTTGGGGGAGAGGTGCTGATCCTGAACTATTATGGGCCGGAGCGGGGTATGCATAGGAACTGCCATTTACGTTATACACCCAATCAACTTGAAATTTCCCGTTTTTCATTTCAGCAAACGCACCCTTGGTCGGATAGTAAACAAGTTCTCCGTTTTGGCGCCAAACATAGGGACTGTTGGGACACAAGGTTTCTCCCTCTTTACACAACAAGCTGACCGAAGCTCCGTCCCAGAAATATCCTCCGTTTAAGATGACCGTCTCTTTTCCTGCATCATAAAAGTCATTGGGAGTGTGGTAACCTGTAGCATTACCCAGTACTTTAAAGTTTGTTTTATCGATATCGGCAACGGCTATATAGGCAACAGCCATTTTGTTTTGAAGCACATTTGCCGATTTGTACACCCGAATGTATTCTGGTAGATTACCAAAACTTGTTTGTAATGTCCAGCCATTTTTAATGATCAAGGAATCAGCAGAACCTTCATTTTTAGTGGGATTCTCCCATTCCCAGTTGTATTCTTTTGTTTCGCTTCCGCATGATGCCATCGCGAACATGTAGATGACACCCATTATCAGCAGGAGAGCTATACGGCTTGTTTTTAGCTGCATCTTTTTGATGAAGGAAAAATTGGCAACGCTGATAGCAGCGTTGCCAATTGGTTAAAATGCTGTTTAAATATCAATACAGTCGTATTGTACACAGACAACACATCCGTTGGTGAACATGAAGTACAGGTACATGTAGTATCCGTCACTGGAAACCTTCAGAATTGCATCACCCGTACCATTTGCGTTGGTTCCGCCGTTGTCCTTGCCTCCATAAGTGCCGATGGGCGTCGTCCATACCGGTTCAGTGAAGGTGGTCACAGCGTTGGCATCGTGCAGATAAACTTTATCGTCACTGCCCCAGGTGAAGGAGTTGATTGACATATTCACGGCATATGGATTGCCGTTAAAGACAGTATAGTCAGTTGCATTTTGAATCCAGTTGCCGCTGATCTCCGGTCCGAATGCCTTAACGGTGTTGGTTTTTCCGTTAACCCAAGCAAATTTTCGGGGAAGCGCATAATAGGAAACGAAATAGTCGCCTGTAGGATCGGAAGGATCGGTTGCAACCACATCGGCATTGTTCCACCATGCACCGTCAATTCCAGTTATTGCGACAATTTCCGGTGTTTGTGAGAGCAGTACACCGTCTTTTACCTGCCAGCGGGCAAAACTTTTTGCATCACCCATCAGTGCTGCAGTAATGATCGCGTCTCCCTCAAGACTTCCCTTAACAGAGAGTTTGCGCCCGATAGCAGGGCTACTCGTCCAATCAATATAGACTTCAGGTGTACCATTGACTCCCCTGATTCTCCAAACTTTGTAACTGCCGGCATTAGGCGAAAGGTTGCTTATCAGGATGTTGTCTACATCATCGGCTGTTGCAAAGAAATTCGTAAGACCTCCTACAATTGATCCCATGTTTGGCATTGTGCCTACCGTTGCGCCTGTTTTGCGGTCCAGATAAAGTCCGGCCTCATTTCTTGTGTTCACAACCACATAATCTTTCGTAACCGCAAGGCTGGTAGTCAGATGTAAGGTGCTGATTCCAAGATCAGACTGGATCTTCTTTGACCAAAGAATCTTCGCACTTCCGTTACGTAGACCCAGTTCAACCTTATTGGGCACATCTTTTTGGACGGTGTAGATTGCTTTGTCCACTCCGTTTTGAGCGGTTACAGTCAAGGTAACTTCCTGTTCGTAATTTAGGGCTGTCACTCTTGGGTCGGGACTGATGGTGGCGCCGTGAGAAATGCTTGCTTCCGCTATTGCTTCTCCGATTGCATCAATCGAGATAAGCGAAATTGTTTTGGCCTCTTCATCGATTATTCCGGAAATGCCTAGTGTACTAATGCTGAAGTCAGTAATTTTCGCTTCGGCACTTTTCCGAATCTCAGCCACGATCTTATAGGTATTTTTTGTCTTTGTCTGATCTATGACTGTAATGAAGTTTTCTTTTGTCAAATCGAGGTAAAGCAGTGAAGGAGATATCGTCACATTATCATCGACATTTGCTTCTACCCTTACCTGGCTCAGTGCTTCCATTGTAAGCACGTGGTCAGAGGTGCGGGGATAGTTGTAAGGAAATACAATGGTGATGATTTTGTTCTCGTAGTCAATTTCGCTCGTAAAACGGTTTTCCGAGCTCTCATCGCCGTAAAACGATGCGGTTATACTATTGATTCCTTGTCGTGATACCGATGGAGTAAGGTCCTCTACCTGTTGGCATCCGGCTAAAATCAGCATAGCTGAACAAAGGATCACAAGGATTGAATTTATATTTCGTTTCATTCGTAATATTTTTTATTTCAATGATATCGTATAAGACTCGCATAAATCATGCTCTCATGCTCGTTTCATACGTTTACCGGTTATTTCCAGCTGTCGTACTGTTCAATCAATGAATTGTTTGCCAGTTCGGCGTCAGGTATCGGTAAAATATAATTCTTAGCAGAGAACTTTCTGTCCTGGTAGTCCACATCAATGTATTCATAGTTGTCGCCGGTGATCTTAAATCCGTGGCAACGATAGTTGTTGTATTCAATGTGAGCCAGTTTCCATCGTCTCATGTCCCAGAATAGATGACCTTCGTAGGCCAGTTCCACGTTTCTTTCGTTTCTGTAGTCGGAAAACCATTCGTTGCCGGAAGAATTTTTATCCGGAAGGCCTACTCTTTCACGTACTTCGTTCATTGCAGCCCTTGCTTCGCTCATCTTGTTGAGTCTGAATGCAGCTTCAGCTTTATTGAGAAGCACCTCTGCATACCTGATTTCTACCCATGTTTGGGTGCTGGGTTTCCCTTTGATGTCGATAAGCGATTCATCCATGAGTTTTCGCAGAAAATAGCCGGTAGTGGTGAGCCCATAGCTGTATGGTTGTTCCCGGTAGGCCATGAACGTTCCATAGGTACCATTTACTGAATTCTGCATCACATTGCCTTTCCAAACACTTCCCGGATAAATAACCGTTGCCTTAAAGCGAGGTTCCAACTCTTCGTAGGGAGGGCGGGTTGCATTGGCGGTATGGTAAGGTGTCCAGTCCATCTTTGTCCCGTCGGCCTTCTCGTAGCTTTCTACCATCTCCTGGGTAGGTGTTCCCAGCCCGCCGAATTCATAGCCATCGCTTAACGGCACGTAATCTTTGTCGAAAGTGTGGTATGGTCCTATCTTATCGTACTTAAACTCGAGAATGGCTTCACTGTTGCTGCCTTTCCACGACTGGGCGTAGTCGTCTACCAGATTAAATTTGTTTGAGATCACAACAGAGTCAGCGGCATTATAAGCCGACTGCCAACGCTCAGCAAAAAGCATAGCTCTCGATTTAAACGCAAGAGCAGCATATTTGGTCAATCTTCCCTGATCCTGCCCCGGCCACGATTCAGGCAGGTTGGCTATAGCAAAGTCCAGATCACTTTCAATCAGATCCCAGGTGTCCTCATTCGAACTGCGGGCTTTGTCTTTTTCCATTTCTGCCAGTGAGGTGTAAAGAATGACGCCGTCATGTCTTCTTGCCAGCTGAAAATAGATAAAAGCACGGAAGAAATGTACCTGTGCTTCCCATTTCTTCGTCACCTCTTCCGGAAACTGGCCATACTGTTCCATAGAATGGAGAAACTCATTCATCCTGCGGATCTTATTGTAAGCATCGGTCCAAACGCTGTAGAAGCCTCCGGTTGAAGAAGTAATCAGCGTAGGGTCAAAAACATAATTATTGGGATGGCCAGCTTTGTGACCGGCCGCATAAGACCCATATTTAAAGGTATTGGCAAAACTTTCCGTCAGGTTACCGCTAGCCTGAGCCGATCCAAACTGACTATACTGGTTCAGGTAAGTATAAAAGCCATTGACATAGAGATCAACACTCGACTCATCCTCCCAAATCACTTTGTCGGTCAGTTTGTCCGTAGGAGTCAGGTCCAGCCAGTCTGAACAACTGCTGAGCAACAACACAGCAGTGGTAGCATAGAATAGTGTCCTAAATATTTTTTTCATTTTTCAGTCAATTTAAAATGATTATAATGAGAAGCTAAGTCCTAATGAAAGGGTTTTCTGCTGCGGATAATATCCGTTGTTAACCCCTGGCTGTTCAGGGTCGATATTGTATTTTGTAAGTCCGCTGAATGTAAGCAGGTTTGATCCCTCCATAAAGATTCTAATCCTGTCGAAGCCTGATTTGTTGATAACAGAGGCGGGGATTGTGTACCCGATCTGGAACGATTTTACACGGAGATAGTTTCCGTTTCTGTACCAGAAGGTTGAAGAGTAGGCATTGTTGGTGCTTACCGTTACCAGAGACAAACGAGGGAATTCCGCATTCTGATTGTCCGGTGTCCATGAATTTTCAGGTACAAATTCCGGAGTGTTACCCCCATGATAGAACATTCTGGTAAAGACAGTGTTATCCATTACACCTGAAGGATAAACCCCAGTCAATGCAACTGTACGCCCCAATCCTGATTGCAGCAGGATATCAAAGTCGAACCCTTTCCAACTTCCGTTGAGGTTGAGAGACGTTTGGAATTTTGCGTAGGGGCTTTTTCCTACATATCCCATATCCTGTGCATAAGAGATTTTGCCGTCACCATTGCGGTCTTTATATTTGATATACCCAGGCAGTACTGGCGATCCCGTAATTGTAGCAGAATTATCGATTTCTTCCTGTGTCTGGAATAAACCTTCAGCAATGAACCCGAGCTGTGCGCCTACTTCCTTGCCCGTCAATTTGAGGTAATCAGGAGTGTTCTCCGAATCGCCGGCATAGTAGAGCCATCTGCGTTTGGCCAGGGTTCCAATCCATTTTACGCCATAGTTGAAATCTCCAATTTTATTATTGTGCGTAACGGTAAAGTCAAAGCCCTTGTAGTCAATCTTGTTGACATTGTCTGTGCTGAAATAGTATCCGCCCATTGACGGAGGATAAGCTCCTCCCACACTGGCCAGCAAGTCGTATTGGTATTTATAGAATACATCCATTTCCACACCAAGTAGTCCTTTCCAGGCCATAAGTTCTACACCCACGTTATAGGTAATGGCTTTCGCCCAGGAAAGGTTCGGATTTCCCAATGTCCCCGAATAAATCATACTCTGGCGCTGGTTGCCCAAAATCAGTGCATTCGACTCAATGTTCATTAAATTAAGGTACTGGAAAGCACTAACGGCAGATGTAGCGGTCTTTCCGATTCCGCCTCTTAATTTGAGGTTATCTACCCAGGCAGATTGAAACCATTCCTCGTTGTTTAGTCTCCAGCCTAAAGAGACAGCAGGTAAATTGACCCATTGAGACCCGGACATTCCGTTAAAAAGGTAACTGCCGTCGCGGCGCATAGAAACTTCAAGCAGATAGCGGTTGTCATAATCATAATTCAACCTTCCAACAAAGCCAATCACTCTCGACTGACTGCTTCCTCCCGAAATAGACGGTATTTTCTCCTCACCGTTTCCTGTGGTGTTTGTGATCATACTCAGTTCATCCAGACTTAGGAAGTTAAGCCCATAGCCTGTAGCTCCCAAACTGTTTGAGAAGGCATTGCGGGTTTCTGCAAGTCCGAAAAAGTTGATCTTGTGTATACCGAACTGACGATCATATGTAACGCTTGACTGTGTAACTACATTTGTTGAGTTGTATGCACTTTCAGTCAGAGATGTATTTCCCGAATTGTTCTCGAAAGGCCCATAGCTGATCTCCTCTGTGGTAGTTCCCGGCAGCACTGCCATCATTGTCTTGAATGGTACGGTCAGTGATTTGTTGAACTGGAAAAATTTATCATAGGCTCCCATAAACTTCAGACTTAATCCTTTCATCCAGGGTGCATCGTAATTGAGCGAGAAATTGGTTTGGATGGTGGTGTTTCTGGTTCGTGCGTAACCTGATTCATAAATTGCTGCCAACGGACTTACAGGAGATGAGGCGGTACGTGTGGAAGTATAATACTCTTTTCCATCATCGGCTGTAATCGTTTTGGGAATATAGGGTAATGCACGAACAGCCTGTTGCGGGATATTGTGCCAGTCGCCAGGGTTTGCTGAGTAATTGGGGCGGTCATGTTCGTCGAGACGTCCTGCGACGTTCATCACCATGGTGAGTTGATCTGTGAGTTTCGCATCAATATTGGCCCTCATGTTGTAACGGGTATAGTTGAAGTTATCAACGTTCCCCTTTTGTTGAAAGGTACCCAAAGACGAGAAAAATTTCACTTTGTCGGTTCCGCCTGTTGCGCTAATGTTGTGATTCGTCGTTGATCCAATTCCAAAAACTTCATCGTACCAGTTGGTGTTACCCCAGCCATCTACTCCAGCTTTCATCTTTTCCACCTGTTCTGAAGTAAATAAAGGCTTGTCTCCATCCAGCTCCCGGGCCATGTTGTACCAGTAGGCATATCCCGGACCATCAAGCCATTCAATTTGATTGGTATTTTGGCTTATGCCGTAATTGCCGTTGTATGAAATGCCTAACTTCCCGTCTTTACCTCTTTTAGTAGTGACGATAACAACTGATGTGGCATTTAATCCATAAACTGAAGCGGAGGTGGCATCCTTGAGAATTGAGATCGATTCAATTTCGTTTGGATCGATTTCATTGATGCTTCTGATTACGCCATCTACAATATAGGTCGCACCCTCACCTCTTACAAGCAGTGAAGCACCGTCTTGTCCCGGTTGTCCTGATTGCTGCAACGAGGTAATACCTGCGACTCTGGCACCCAGTACGTTTGTCACGCCAACTATAGGGGCCTTGGCCAGTTCTGTTTCCGAAATTGTTGAAACGGCACCAGTTACACTGGTTTTGCGTTGGGTGCCATATCCTACAACCACAATTTCATCCAAACCTTCTGTTGATTCTTCGAGTTGTACATTTATTTTTTGCCGGCTTCCTACTTGTGTCTCCTGGGTTTTGTAACCGATAAAGGAGAATACAAGAATGGCATCACTATTTTCAACAGAAACCGAATAGTCACCGTTGGTGTCGGTAACAGTTCCAGTCATTTTTCCTTTTATGGTTACTGAGGCTCCAATCAGTGGTTCCCCGTTTGCTGCTGATACATTCCCTTTAACAAGCATTTGTGCAAATGCTTCCTGTGCAAACGAGCACAACGCGAGAACGAGCAGAAATCCATATTGATAAATTCTTTTTTTCATCATATCAATTCGCATTGATTAAATCTTAAAATGATCTTTGATCTTTTAGTGTAATTTTTTAGAAATATTTTTATATTTCTCAATTAATTGCATTCTATGTAAATGGCTGCAAATGCTCAAATCAAAAAATGAGGCAATCATTTATTTTTGCTATAGAATGTAGGTAGAGAGTTTTATTTCCGATTTTCTGATTAAGTCGAAAATATTTTCTAAATATAACTTAGAAAAAAAGTAAATTAGGCTTGCTTAAATTTACTTTAGAAGCCTGTCCTGTCGCGTGCTAAGCTTTGTGGCAGGCTTTTTTTGTTAAATAGTTCATTGTTATTTCATAATGCATTTTTTTATTAGGTTATTGTTTCATGTTTAAATTATATTAATTGTAATTGATTGAGAACGATGGCCCCAGCTCCTTTAATGGTTGCATCTTCGGTTGATGAAAACACTAGTTCACAATTCCGAAGCGGAAGAGAGAGGGTGGTATGGGTCATCCCCGATTTGATGGAATCAGCCAGGATATCCTGAGCCAGTGTGAATCCTCCGCCAATAATAATCAGACCGGGATTCAGTAGATTGATCATATTTCCCAGTGCCTTCCCCAGTTTAAAGCCTATGTTGTGGGTTAACGAAATGGATAAGGCATCGCCTTCCGATGCGGCCTTAAGTATATCCTGATATTTTATCTCAGTTAATTCTTTTTGTGTCAGCAATAGTGAAGTTTCCCCTTTTTCAATGTGCTCCTGAAAATCCTGTTCCAGTGCATGTCCGCCCACTTCTGTTCCGAGGCAACCTCTTTTGCCGCAGAGACAAAGCCGGTTGGAGTCGCCCAATTGAATGTGTCCGAATTCTCCGGCAAACCCCTGTTCGCCACCAATGATTTCTCCATTCGCAATAATGGCCAACCCCATTCCCCTGCTGAGGTTGAGGATAAATACGTTTTGAAAATTGCGTGCTTTTCCAAAATGTTGTTCAGCCAAACCTAAAACATGTGTGTCATTATCCACATATACGGGGAAAGCAAACTTCTGAGAGAAGAAATCGACCAATGAGCCGTCAAGAAAATTGAAATAGTTGTATGAATAACCTGTACGAGCGTTTACCCGTCCGGTAATTCCTATCCCCATGCCTAAGATTCTCTTTTGTTCAATTTTGGATTGATCAACCGCATTTTGAATAAACCCAACCACATATTCGAGACAATCGATTGAGTTTTCCAAAACGAAATTTTCGTCGCTGATAGAATAGATTTCCTCCATTTCCAGGTTGTATATCGCAAGAGATACACCTTTCAGGAGAATTACTAATCCGATGGAATAAGCATATTCCGGGTCCACTTTGTAAAGTACCGGCCGACGACCATTATCCGTTTCCTTTTTCCCCGACTCAATAATGATTTTATGGTTGATGAGTTCGTTGATGAGCTTGGTTCCGGTCGGCACACTTAGTCTCACTTTTTTGCATATTCCCGGAATCGTAAGCTCTTTTTCAGACCTGTTCAGCAAGGCTACGATTTTACGCTTTTGCGCCAGTTGACGGTTTTCGTTGTTGATGTCGTCTATATTTCTTGAAAACAAGTCCACGGTATAATTGCTATTTAATTTTATTTGACCTCGGCAAGTTTATAAATAAAATTATTAAATACAAAGTTAAAAATCAATATTTTGATTTAATGGGTGAATTATCGACTGTGTTTAACGAGGCCTGTTGGGGAAAATGACGATTACATTCGCAGTGCTGGCAGTTCAGACTGCTTATTTGGCTAGAGTTATGATGGAGGGAACTTTTTATTGCTGCTTTACGCCGAGGATTTTACTTTATCCGTTAAGCCGGAATCTAAATTTTACCTAATTTCAGATTTTATTTTACACTATGGATATCGACAGCATTTCATTGGCCAAAATTTACAAGAAACGGAAAACCGACCGTGATATATTTCAGGAACTGATGCCAACCAAGGTGAAAGAAGTGTTGTTGGTCGCCACTTTATACGATTCGTATTCGATTGTACGTGAAGGGCAATTTAGTGATAAGATCTTTGGCGAATATCTTCAGCTGAATTTGTACGCAGCACCACGTTTCACCAGTGTGCATACCATGGATGATGCATTGCTGACTCTGGAGCACCTCGATTTTGACCTAATTATTGTTATGGCAGGTGTCGACAAGGATTCGCCGGTAGCCACTGCACGGGCCATTCGGAATATTCGCCCATTGGTTCCTCTGCTGTTGCTGGTAAATAATAATGCCGATTTACGCTATTTTCAAAAGGAAAGGCGCCGGATCGATTTTGTCGACCGCATTTTTGTGTGGAATGGAAACTCCAATGTTTTCATGGCCATGATCAAATACATTGAAGACATTAAAAATGTGGCACGCGATACACAAAACGGGAACGTAAGGGTGATTTTGCTCGTGGAAGACAGTATTCAATATTACTCGCGTTACCTGCCAATGTTGTATGCCACGGTGATGACTCAAACGCAGGCGCTGATGAAAGATGATGCCAAGGATGAGCTGCATAAGATTTTACGGATGCGGGCGCGCCCAAAAGTTATTTTGGTAGATAACTACGAGGAGGCTGTGAAATTCATCAACAGTTACCGTCGTTACATTTTGTGTGTGATTTCGGACGTAAAATTCGAGAAGGACGGTGTTGAAAACGAAGATGCCGGAATTGAATTGCTAAAATATGCCAATAACACTTTCCGGTATCCAATGCCCTTGTTGTTGCAGTCGCACGATATTTCGAATGCTCAACGGGCCCGCGAGGTAGGTGCCGATTTCATCAACAAGAACTCGGAAAGTCTTTCCATGGACATTCTGAATTTTTTGTACCGCCGACTGGGTTTTGGCGACTTTGTTTTTAAAGATCTGAATGGTCTTCCCATCACCGAAGCGCGTAACCTCACCGAGTTTCAGGAGAGGTTAAGAGACGTACCGGCCGGAGCATTGCAATATCATGGTAGTCGTAATTCATTTTCAACCTGGCTGATGGCGCGTGGCGAAATCAATATGGCCGAGCAGTTACGCCCGGTGCAGATGACCGATTTTCCCACTCCGGAAGAACTGCGGCAGTTTTGCCTCGATGTGTTTAAAATGGTACGCTTCGAACGCCTGCGCGGAACCATCGTTAATTTTGATCCCGAATTTGTGAACTCCAGCCACTTTATTGTAAGGATGGCCAAAGGTTCGCTGGGCGGGAAGGGAAGAGGTATTGCTTTCATTTGTAATTTTATTGAGAATATCGACTTTCAGAAACTGATTCCGGGACTGAACATCCGGATTCCATCGACTGCAGTAATTGGCGCATTGCAGTTCGATAAGTTTGTGGAAATGAATAACCTCTACGACGATATTTATTCGCTGAACGATTACGAGGCGATTCGCCAGCATTTTATCGATTCGGAGTTCGACGAGCGGATCAGAAACCGGCTGATGGATTACCTGAAAGAGGTAAAACGCCCGCTGGCCGTGCGATCTTCCGGTTTGTTTGAAGATTCGTTGTTGCAACCTTTCTCCGGAGTTTATGCCACTTATCTGATTCCGAACAACCACGAAGATTTGAATGTCCGCTACCAGCAGCTCGAAACGGCTATCAAGCTGGTTTATTCGAGTATTTTTACCGACTCGGCGCAGGCGTATTTCGATGCTGTAAGCTATAAAATTGAGGAAGAAAAAATGGCCGTTGTGATTCAGGAAGTAGTGGGGCACGAGTATAACGGCAAGTTCTATCCCACGCTTTCGGGAGTTGCACAGTCGTACAATTACTACCCCATTTCCTATATGGAGCCTGATGACGGATTTTCGGTGGCTGCCGTGGGGTTGGGAATGTATGTGGTAGGTGGCGAAAATTCGTTTCGCTTTTGCCCGAAATACCCGCAGTTAAATGCTTCGGCTTTAAAAGACCAGCTGCGTGATACGCAAAAGGAATTTTATGCGATCGATTTAACCCAGCAGCAAATTAATATGATTGCTGACGGAGAAGGCGCCGCGATTAAAAAGTACCGGATCAAGGAAGCCGAGCAGGACGGGACGCTGGAGCATTCCGCGTCTACTTATCTGATCGAAAACGACGACCTGATCCCGGGAGTTCAGGGCCCCGGACCCAAAGTGATCGATTTTGCAAATATTCTGAAATATAACCACCTGCCGCTGGCCGATGCCTTGCAACTTTTGCTGAAGCTGTTCAAAGAGGCGATGGGCTCTCCGGTGGAAATTGAATACGCCATCGATATTGAACCGGCAGAAAACGGGTTGCCTACGCTTTATCTTTTGCAGATTAAGCCGTTGATCCGGATTGAGGAACAAGTGGAGGTGGACATCCGGGCTGTGGACGAAGACAAGGTGTTTATGTATACCGAGCGAGGGATGGGAAACGGGATTATTGAAGATATTCGCGATGTGGTGTATGTCGATCCCGACAAGTTCGACCGGCTGCGTACAAAACAAATGGCACAGGAAATCAGTCGCCTGAATGCCTATTTTGAAGAACAAAAACGGGAATACATCCTGATCGGGCCGGGGCGCTGGGGCTCACGCGATCCTTTTACCGGAATTCCCGTGCTTTGGGCCAACATCTCCAAAGCCAGGATCATTGTAGAAATAGGGCTGCCCGATTTTCCGCTTGATGCTTCCCTGGGTTCTCATTTCTTCCATAATGTAACCTCGATGAACGTGGGTTATTTTTCGGTTCCGCATAACTCGCGAACATCGAAACTGAAAATGGAAGCCTTGCAGCAACAGGAAGTAATGCACCAAAGCGAATTTATAAAACATGTGCATTTTGATAAACCGCTTACGATTTTAATGAATGGCCGCGAAAGAAAGGCATTGATTCATTGTTAGAGAAATTTGGGGCTGAAGTGCAAAGACGCGGGCATCAGGTATTTTTTGAGTTTTTGCGGATTTCATTAACCTAAACCGACATTCTGGTGTTTTTAAAATCCTTGTTAAGGACAGGATGGGTGAGATGTCAGTTGAAACGTAAAATGGTGAACGAGTCAGCACATTAGGAGTGCTACTTGAAGCTTTGGAAAGGAAAAGAATCTTTACTTAAGTCAATATAATATTTTCGACCATGAAAAAACTGCACCCCGTTGTAATGCTGCTTTTAACTTTTGCAATTTCTTTTTACTCGTATTCGCAGCAGGTAAGCATTTCCGAAGCCATGGTAAGCTTTAAAACTTACCCGTACTCCGATCCCGATCCGGTAGCCAAAATCACGCATTTTTACCCGTATTACCGTTTCGATGGTTTTACCAATACTCCGGTTGAGCAAGAGTGGAAAATTGTTACGCTTGAAAATCCTTACATAAAAGTGTTAGTCGCTCCTGAAATGGGAGGGAAAGTATTGGGCGCCATTGACAAAGCTTCGGGAGAAGAATTTATTTACTTCAACAAGGTGGTAAAATTCAGGGATATTGCCATGCGGGGCGCCTGGACTTCGGGAGGCATCGAATTTAATTTTGGCTCAATCGGTCATGCGCCAACCACGGCTTCTCCGGTAAACTACCTTCTTCGGAATAATCCCGATGGAAGCGTGAGCTGTATTGTTGGAGCTCCCGACATTACCTCGCGCACTGAGTGGAGGGTGGAGATTCGCCTCCAACCCGATAAATCATATTTCGAAACCAGGGCGATCTGGTACAATCCTTCCGATTTGAACACTTCGCTGTATAACTGGTCAACCGCGTCGCTTGATGTGTCCGACGATTTGGAATATTATTTCCCGGGCGATACCGAAATCGGGCATGTTGGCGAAACCGGGTCCTGGCCGGTAAACAATAATGGGGTTGATGTTTCGAAATATCCAAACAATAATTTTGGCGGCCCAAAATCGTATCATGTTTTGGGTGAATATGCCGATTATTTCCTGTGTTATTTTCGGGATAAGAAATTTGGCCTAGGGCATTGGGCGCCTTACGACGAAAAACCCGGAAAGAAAATCTGGATGTGGGCACTCTCGCGTGAAGGTGAAATCTGGAAAGATCTTTTAACCGACCCGGGGAACAAGCAATATACCGAAATACAAACCGGCTTCCTGTTTAACCAGGCCTCGCCCAACAGCACGTTAACGCCTTATAAACATCAGTTTTTTTATGCGGGCTCGGAACACAAATTTACGGAGTTGTGGTTTCCGGTAAAAGACATTGGCGGAATGGTAAAGGCCAATCGTTTTGGCTCGCTGAATGTAGAGCAGAAGAACGGTAAACTAACGCTTGGATTTTGTGCCAATCAGGAGGTAAAAGAAAAGATTACGATACTTTCTGATGGGAAAATATTGGTCAGTAAAGATGTTGATTTGCAACCTACCGAGGCTTTTGTTGATTCGTTTGATATTGCTGATGAGAACCTGGAAGTTCGTATTGGAGACCTGATGTCGTATTCCACTTCAGAAAGAAAGGAGAGACTTAGTGAAAAACCCCGGCAATTGAGCCCTGAATACGATTGGAACAAGCCCGATGCACTTTTTATTTCGGGTGTGGAAAAAGAACGCCAGAGAGATTATGCCGGTGCTGCAGAAATTTATTCCCGGGTACTCGAAGAAAATCCTTTTTATGCCGATGCGCTGGTAAAAATGGGCGGACTTCGGCTTCGTGCAATGAACGATGAGGAAGCTGAGAAATACCTGATGAAGGCACTTTCTGTCGATACGTATCATCCGGAAGCCAATTATTTGCTCGGCTTGATTTATCAGCGGCAGCAGAAATTTTTTAAGGCGCTCGAGGCTTACAGTGTGGCTGCCCGTTCGGTGGCTTTTAAAACCTTGGCTTACACAAAAATTGCAGGTATCTATTTCCTTCAAAAAGAATTTGATTCCTGTTTGAGGTATGCAGATCAGGCCTTGGATTACGATCGGAATAACATCAATGCACTGATGATTGAAGCGCTGGCTTACGAACATTTGGGAAAGGCTCAAAAGCGGGAATCGGCGCTTGACGCAATTTTAGCGCTTGATCCGTTGAATACTTTTGCCCGTTTTGAAAAACAGGATGATTTCGCAACCGTGTTAAACTATGAAATGCCGCAGCAGATTTGTCTGGAACAAGCCATTGTCTACCACGCATTGGGCTGCGACGACAAGGCTGTAAAAATATTACAGGCTGTTGAACCGGGCCCCATCGGAAATTACTGGCTGGCGTTTCTTACCAACGATAATACCTACCTCGACAAAGCGCTTTCCGGTTCGCCTTACCTGGTGTATCCTTCGCGAAACGAAACCTACGAAGTATTGAAAGGAGCAGAAGAAAAAGTGCCGTCGTGGAAAACAAAATATTACCTCGCCCTGCTGACCTGGTCGAAAGGAAATAAAGAGGACGCCGGACAGTATTTAAAAGCATGCAACTCCGAACCCGATTTCGATGGTTTTTATCTTACGCGTTATCATTTTATGAGCGGAGATGAGGCGTACGACGGGGAGGCTGACCTCCGAAAAGCCCTGACGTTGAATGATCAGAACTGGCGGAACTATCTGGAGTTGTCGAATTATTTTCATGGGAAACAGCAGTTTGAGGAAGCCTTAAGCTGGGCCGAAAAAGGTGCTGCTTTATTCCCTAATAATTATGTTCTGGCCTACCAGAAAGCAAAGGAGTTGTTGCTAAACGAACAATACAGCAGCGCTTTCGACCTGCTGGGAAAAACCACCATCTTACCGAACGAAGGTGCTCGTGCCGGGCGGTTGATCTGGCGGCAGTCGGCGCTTATGACTGCAGTTCAGAATTTGAAATCCGGAAAATCGTCAAAAGCGTTCAAGCAAATTCAAATGGCGCGTGAATGGCCCGAAAGTCTTGGCGTTGGAAAACCGTATGAAACCGACGAGCGAATTGAAGATGCGCTGGAGAGTTTGTACTGGACGAAAAAGGGGGACACTAAAAAAGCGAATGAACTGAAAAACCGGGTGATCGATTACTCAAAAAGTAAAAACAAGTATTCAGTAAGCTCTTTACTCGCAGCTTTGTTCATGAAACAGGCCGGTAATGTTGATGAAGCCAGAAGTTTACTGCAAGAGTGGAAATCGGCCCAGGCGAACAACCCGGTTGCGGCGTGGGCGTACGAAATGCTTTTTGGTTCGGAAACTAAAGCTGCTGCTTTGCAAAGCCAGATTAAAGCCACAAGCGGAGGCAGCTTGTTAACCTCCGATGTGGGCCTCGTTCTGGCAGTATTCAATGCAATAAACGAATAACAACCGAATCCGGATTATTAAGTCACGAAGATGCTGTTTCGCATTAATTCGCGACTGCTGCTTGTAACGGCACAAACTGCTGAGTGAGCGTATCCTGCTCAACCTGCCAAAGTCGGAATCCGAAAGGACGCTTGTCGAAGTTATTGCTGGTGGTTTCACCGCTAACCAGTTGAATGTTTTCATACTGGTTGATGGTCAGCTGGTGAGTGTGCCCCGACAGGTAAGCAACCACATTGTTTTGTTGAAACAAGTCAAGTAATTCCTGTCTTTTTACTAAAGGAAGATTAAAATATTCATCCTTCTCGTCCGGTGCGTTTATAAATAGCGGATAATGCCCGATTACCACCACCGGATGTTTTTTAAGGCTTTTGTTTTTCAGCGTCTCTTTAAACCAGCTGTCGTGTTTTTCAGATTCGTTTTCGACATCTGCCTTCCATAACAGGGTATTGGTCACGATAAATGAATATCCCTTGTTTTCAAATTCAAAATAATCCTTACCGATCGTATTCCGGTAGTAGGCAAGGGTGGTGTCATTCGGCGTATTGCCAATGTCGTGATTCCCCGGAGCCAGGTAACAAGGCATATGAAATCCGGCCATAACCGCTTTAAAGTCGGAATAAGAACTGTCGTTTGCCGTATTGACCAGGTCGCCGCAGATGACCACAAAATCGGGATTGAGCTCATTGATCTGCTCAACGGCTTGTTGGAATTTTACCATGTCATGTTCATAACCGTCGGTGCCAAATCCCAGCTGGGTATCGCATATCTGGGCAAACGAAAAGGCTTGTTGCTTTTTTTCTGCGCAGGAAATACCAAAGACAAATAATGCAAGGAACAAATAGTTGCGGAATTGCGAAATCATATTGTTTTTTTATGGTTGGTTTATGTCGTGTAGATTGTATAAGGAATCCCGGATTTCCGGGATTCCTTATACAATCTGTTTTGGTAAAACACCCGGTTTATTCAGCTTCTGCCTGTGTGGCATCGTCCCAGTTGTCGGTTCTGAACGACGAAGCGGGTAAAAGATTGGCATCGTAAAGCGTGCCAACTACCCAGTTGCGCCAGGCATATCTTACTGCCACAGGATTGGGTACTTTTTCATTTTTTACAAGAACTTCTTTTCGGTTGATGATTTTGGCATCTGCCGGGTAAAATACTTTATCTTCTCCAGCAATTTCAAATCCTTCCAGCTCATCATAGGCAAAAAGTCCGGTTTCAGCGTTTTTAAATTTTAAAACCAATCCACCATCTTTTACTTCCTGCGAATTATAAACCGGCCCTGCATAATCAATTTTAGTAAATCCGTAGGTTTGGTTCAGTGCGTTGAACAGTAACCTGTCGGCCACTTCTTTCTTTTTGGGCGGATGAATACAGTAGTCGTCGCCAATATCCATGGTCACAGCCATGCCCGAATTCGGAATCAGATCGAGGCACTGCAACTGTGTTTCGCGGATAAATGCCGAATTCTCTGCGCCCTGGAATGCGTTGTTTCCCCCGTAAATATAGGGCGCAATTTGTACGTAATAGAACGGGAAATCGCCGATTCCCCATCGCGTGCGCCAGTCTTTTACCATGGCAGGGAAAAGCTTTTTGTAATTCTCTGGCTCCATTCGGTTCGATTCTCCCTGGTACCATAATGCACCTTTGATGGTGTACGGAATTAGGGGATGAATCATCGCATTGTATAGTACGGTAGGAATTTGATTGGTTTGTTTTGAAAGATCTACTCCATCCAGGTTGACTTCCTGGTAGTTGCTTATCACATCTTTGCTGATCCATGCCTGAACAGAACTCCCTCCCCATGAAGTGTGTATCATACCTACCGGAACATCCAAAATTTCTTGTAAATCTTGTCCAAAGAAATAAGCAACGGCGCTAAAATCCGATACATTTTCGGGACCGGCTTCCTGCCAGGTCGTGTACTTTTCAACATCCTTGAAAGGTGTTTTCGAGCCAACCCGATCTACGGTGAATAAACGTAAATTCGGATTCCGTGACTTTGCTGTGGCCATTACAGAACCAAAGGTAGGTTGCCCTTCGTAACCCTTTACGGGTTGCTGCATGTTCGATTGCCCCGAACACAACCAGACTTCCCCAAACAGGATATTTTCCAATGAAATGTCTGATGCTTTGCTGGTGATTTTTATAGTTTGCGGTTCTTTGCTGTTGGTTGTTTTTACTTCACAACGCCAGTCGCCATTTTCGTCGGCTTTAATTTTTATGGCGTCCTTTAGCCACGAAGCCTTAAGCGTGATTTCTTCTTTGGCATCGGCCCAACCCCACAGTTCAACGGTGGTGTTACGTTGCAAAACCATGTTCGACGAAACAATTGCCGGAAGTTTTACCTCGGCTTGAATGGACTGCAGAAACAGCAGATTACAGAGTGTTACCAGGATAACTAATGATACTCTTTTCATTTTTTAGATATTATTTTATTTGTAATAGTTGATCATTTTTGTTGCACAATTATATCCGATAAAAATTCATTTTCGGGCAATATAAATGAGTTTTGTGAAGCTTTTCCAGGCCGCCGTTTCTCATTGTGTTTTTGAATATTGGATTTTTCGAGTCCTAAAAATAGCTTTAAATGATGGACTTTTGAGCATAGGATAAGAAAAAATAGTGCACTGTTGTTCGGGTACTTTATCTTTCAATGTTGTGCGTTTGCGCTTGGCTCAGTCACTTTCTGTTGTATTGAGAAGGGATTTTGATTTCTCAATGCTCTCTGCAGGGGGCTTAAAATTGTTTGCTGGCGCAGATTTGTAATCGGTGCCATTGCTGAACCCAAAATCACCGCTGTTTCCTACGACTTAATCCCGAGTATTCGGAACCGTATACGAGACCCGTATCCGTCAGCCGACGGATGATGTGAGAGGCGCTCCGGTGGGCTATTGGCTCACCGGCCGTCTACTCGATTATGGGCTGCTTTTTATTTTGAATCCATTTTATTAATGATTTCTCTTAATAGATTATTTTGTTCTTGTCTCAAAGAGATGAACTTGTTAACCCATTTATAAATCAAAAAAAGTATTCCAAATATTATAGCGATATAGACAATCACTATCAGAAAAGGTAAGAAAGGCATGATACTCATAATTTCAATTTTACGTTTTTATTTATTTTTCTGCAATCGTATATTTTATTTTTTAATTACATTCTTATAGAAATTACTTATGCTCGTTGAAACACATTTCCCTGGCATAAACAAGACATTGATTATTACAAGAAAACGGTTTATGTCATCTGAAATTCTAAAAGGATTGTCGATTAAAAATGGAACCCAACCTAAATTTTCCGAATTTGGTCTTACTCTAATTTTAAATGAAATGAGGAGATAGATAAATATGATGGCATTTACTCTCAATATGTAGCCAAAGTCACTGTAATGTTTGGGTTGATTAAGAAATAGATATTCAATTAGACCTAAAATTATCAATGAAATTGCAAATCTAATATTGATGAATTTTTTGTGATAATTTTTTCCATTGTCATTTAAGTCAATTTCTCCTACTTGTCCCGGATTAATTAATTCTCCGATTATTTCAAATACACTCATATATAGTTTCCTGTTTTCTGTAAGCTTTAACGTTATTTTATCGGTTTTCAAAGTTGCACACAACGTATGTGTAAATACACCATTGCATTTATAACAACTATCAGGTGCCGCATGTGTAGTTCTTTTGTGTAATGGCGTATTCAAGGCTATAGATATTTAGTTTTGGTAACTGGCGGAATAAAAGTAAACATAAATAGGATTAAAGTTACCGCCGAAAATATGTTATGGAGTAGTTTTCAGGGGTTAGGGGGTACTTCAGAGGTGGGGAGGGGTACTTCCGAAGTGGGGAGGGGTACTTCGGAGGGCTGCGTTTGGGCCTCGGAGCCCCAACGTTGAGGCTCGGAGAAACTAATTTTCGCCTTTTTTGTTAAAAACCGGGGCTCGGAGGTTCAAGCTCGGGGCTCAATTGTTAAAATTTTGAGCAATTAGGTTCAATCTTGAGGCTCAATTGTTAAAATTCGGGGTAAAAAGGCTCTCGTTTGAGGCTCGGAGGGTCAAATTAGTTTCTCTGAGCTCAAAATTAGTTTCTCTGAGGCCCAAGCGCATACCCCGGAGGGGTGGCATTGGGGCTCGGAGGGTCAAATCAAGCTACACTTTGCAAATTTATGCTGGAAATTCCCATTTCGTATGTTAACTGCCCCGATAATTTTCCCAGTAGTTCTCTGGTTGCGTTGAAACGATATTGCGTTGCTGCCTGATTGGGGCTTTGCCCCAAACCCCACTTCATTTTTCTCCTTAGATGAGAAAAACGAAGCACGAAAAAGGCATTTTGAGCATCAAGTCAAAATTAACCTTGGTAATTTTTCAATGAAGCTATTTGGCCCGATTGACGGAATTTTGACGCGCCCGCACAAGGTTAAAGCATAAAATAAAAATAATGGCAGCTTTCTTTATTCAGCATTTTCGTTTTTTTGAATTGCGTAACAGGGCAAAAAAAGGTGCAGACATTGCCGCACCTCTTTTTTTCACTAACAAATGTCTCGTCCTGAAATAGCGTTACACAAAAAGTAGCGTTATGAAAGAAATCAATCATTCACAGTACGTTAAGCGTACACAGAAGGACTATTCGATGTCCTTTAAATTGCAAGTTGTCACTGAGAT
>NZ_JALGYW010000020.1 GCF_023111095.1 Maribellus sp. YY47 | reverse complement strand
CCTTAGCATATCTCTACTCGACAAAACTCCTATAAAAGAAGTACTTACGAAATACGATTACAAAAATGTCAAAGAACTAAAAAATAAACAATTAATAATCAGCGGGTTTTAAGTGCCCGCTTATGAAAGAGAATAATTTATAATACTTAATTCAACTAAAAATTACCTTAAAATGAGAAAATCTTTTCTTACGGCTTTGTTTAGCCTTTGTATTTTAATGGCCGTAGCCCAAGCCTGGAAACCCGCCGGCGACCTGATTAAAAGTCCGTGGGCCGAAAAAGTAGATCCGGCCAATGTGTTGCCCGAATATCCGCGGCCGCAAATGGAACGCGGTCAGTGGTTAAACCTCAATGGTTTGTGGGAGTACTCAATTGTTCCGCAAGGGAGTAATATTCCGGCTGATTATGACGGACAAATATTGGTGCCTTATCCGGTAGAGTCGAGCCTTTCGGGTGTTCAGAAACGTGTGGGCGATAAAAACGAACTGTGGTACAAACGCACTTTTACCGTGCCTGCCGACTGGAAAAATAAAAATGTGGTGTTGAATTTTGGTGCGGTAGATTGGAAAGCCGATGTGTGGGTGAACGACGTAAAAGTTGGTTCACACCAGGGCGGATATACGCCGTTTAGTTTCGATATTTCTTCTTTCCTTACCAAGGGCGAACAAACATTGGTTGTCAGGGTTTGGGATCCATCAAACTCGGGTTACCAGCCGCGCGGAAAACAAGTGAACGATCCGCATGGAATCTGGTACACTCCGGTTACAGGTATCTGGCAAACCGTATGGATTGAGCCGGTTGCGAAGTCTTACATCAAGCACCTGCGCACTGTTCCGAATATCGATGGCGGCAACGTTTCGGTATTGGCAACTACCGAAGGAACAGCAACAACCGATTTAATCGAAGTAAAAGTGCTCGACAACGGCAAAGTGGTAGGTACCGGAAAAGCCGTAGCCGGACAGGAAGTGCTGGTGGCTGTGCCCGATGCAAAATTGTGGTCGCCCGATTCGCCTTTCCTGTACGATATGGAAGTGAGCATTGTGCAAAACGGGAAAGTAGCCGATGCGGTAAAAAGTTATGTGGGAATGCGTAAAATTTCAACTTCGGTTGATAAGAACGGCATCATGCGCATGCAGCTTAACAACAAAGATTGTTTTCAGTTTGGTCCGCTCGACCAGGGATGGTGGCCCGATGGTTTATATACCGCGCCAACCGACGAAGCCTTGTTGTTCGATATCAAAAAAACCAAAGATTTTGGTTTTAACATGATTCGTAAACACGTAAAAGTAGAGCCGGCACGCTGGTATTACCACTGCGATCGCGAAGGAATGCTGGTTTGGCAGGATATGCCAAGTGGAGATAACAGTCCGCAATGGCAGCGTTACAACTATTTCGACGGAAAAGAGATGGAGCGCAGTGCAAAATCGGAAGCAAATTTCCGTCAGGAATGGAAAGAAATTATGGACCTGACCTATTCCAACCCGAGTGTTGTGGTGTGGGTGCCGTTTAACGAAGCCTGGGGGCAGTTTAAAACCGAAGAAATTGTGGAGTGGACTAAAGACTACGATCCTTCGCGTTTGGTAAATTCGGCCAGTGGCGGAAACCATTACAACGTTGGAGACATTCTGGATATGCACCATTACCCCGAGCCTGCCATGATGATTTTCAACTCGAAAAAGGTGAATGTGCTTGGTGAATACGGTGGAATTGGCCTGCCGCTTGAAGATCACCTCTGGGAAAAAGGCCGCAACTGGGGTTATGTGCAGTACAAAAATTCGCAGGAAGCCACCGATGCTTACGTAAAAATGGCTGAACGATTGAAGGAGTTGATAACCAATGGTTATTCGGCAGCGGTTTACACGCAAACCACCGATGTGGAAATTGAGGTAAACGGCATCATGACTTACGACCGTAAGGTGATCAAACTGGATGAGCAAAGGATTCATAAGGTGAACCAGGAAGTTTGCAAATCGCTGGAAAAATAACGAGAATATAATTGCCCTTTTTTAGGGAAGTAGAATGGGTATGCATTACGTCGTTTGGCGTTTGTGCATACCCATTTTTTATACAAAAAAATTGAAAGTATGTAAGTCTAAATGAATGGTCATAAATTGGTTAGAGAAGAGCTTTTCTTAATCCTGGATCATTTGGATTTAATTCATCAAACGGCAAAAATGATTGTCGAGATGTTTTCTCATTCCGTCTCTGAATTTCTTCGGACAACCTGTTTTAAGGATATCCACCAAAAACTTGTGCGACGTATATTTTTGCTCTTTTAGCGGTTTGTTAATCAATCCACTGTCGTAGGCGTAATTAAACGCCGGCAAAAGCATTGCCTGGAAATTCATCAATGTTGAATTTTGGGTGATTTCATAAAGCTTTCCATGAAATCTGATTTCATGTTGAATGTCAAACAATACATCGTTTGATAGTTCAGGCTCTGAATCGGTAATCTCCTCCAGCTCTTTTATGTCTTCGTCGGTGATATGATTGAAAATGGAATCAGCCATACCAATTTCAAGAATCAGCCGAATCTCGAAAATGTTTTTCAATGTCATATCGTCCAGGATTTTTGGGATCAACGATTTTTGCAATATCTGAGTGAGATTCGGACTGGTGAGAAATGTTCCTTTGTGTTTGGCCGAATCGACAAGCCCCATTGTTTTCAAGCGGGTCAACGATTCGCGAATTACCGTTCGGCTAACGCCCATTGCGGTGGCCAGCTCAAGTTCTTTGGGAATTTTGTCACCGGTTTTCAGGCCCCGGTTTAAAAAAATCTCCAGCAATTGCATTTCTACTTTATCTACCAGACTGCTGGTATCAACGGTCGATATATGGGTTATCAGCTGATGAGCTGTCATGAATAAATTTTGTTAAATATGTTTTGAGCTGCAAATTTGATAAATCCTTTCGAATAAAATAGCATTTCTTTTTATTTTTGCGCCTTATGTACTACATAAATTGACTAGTAGCTAACAAACTAAAAGATAGTATACAAGGCGATAAGGAGTTTTAATGCACAAATAAATCAAAAGTTCTTAGTGCTGGTTCTGCCTGGCTTGGTCAATTGGGGTAGTAAAGGCTTAAATGAAGATAGAAGTACAAAGAATGATTCGGTAAATGCGTTTAATCCGGAACAATAAAGATTACCAGAATTAGCTGATACATTTATAGTTGGCTGTGGTACAAAAAAATAGTTCGCCGTTACTTAGCATGAGTAGTAAGGTTGTTAGTTAAGGGGGCAGTTTTTTTATTTTACAGGATGACAAAGTCACTAAAAAATATTTGGTGATTTATAAGACTGTTTGAAATTTGACCTACGTTGTTTAAAATAAAAACGATAAAACCTACGGGAAATAAAAGCCTGGATGGATGTCTGAAATCAAGGGATTACATAAAATATTATCAGATTTAGCAAACGACCACGAAGCTCCGTTGGAGATTTTGTTCAACCACTATTACCCCAGACTTTACAATTTCTCAAAATCGATTCTCAAAATTGAGGACAATATCGATGATGTACTTCAGGAAGTGTTTGTGAAAATATGGCAAAACAGGAAGAAGATAAAAACTCCGGAAACCTTTAACGCCTTTATCTATACCATTACCCGCAACCTTTTGCTGAATGAGCTTCGGAGGCAGTTAAACGATCAGAATGCCAGGGAAGAAGTTAAAAACCGTTCGCTGGCCGGCGAATACGTTTTTCAGGAAGAAGTGGAATATGAGGAATTGAAAGAAAAGATCGATATTATTGTTGACGAACTTCCGGAAAGACAAAGGGAAATCTTCCTTTTAAGCCGTTCCGACGGATTGTCGCACAAAGAAATTGCCGAAAAACTGGACATAAAACCAAAGACTGTAGAGTATCATATCACTCAGTCGGTGAGGTATTTAAAGCATCGCTTGGCCGACCTGGGGATCGCTTCTGTCCTCTGTTTTTATCTGTTTTTTTAAAAAAATATCAAATTTTCACTGGGGGTACCGTCCATTCCTGTGTATATAAAGTATCATACACTAAACTATGACAAGCTTACTTAAGAAATATTACTATTCAATTTTAAAGCCGGATGAATTTTCAAAGGCTACCGAATTTCTTTCGGAAAGGAAGAATGATAGGCTTGTCAGCCAGGCGATGAAAGCGCTTTGGGACGAAGAAATGCAGAAACCCGAGGTCGAGCTGCGTTCAAATCCCAATCTTCTTTCAAAAATTCAGGAAATTATTGTGCGCGAAAAGCATCAGGCCTCGCTGCGTAAACTTAAGGCTTATACGTGGGGGCTTCGTGTGGCTGCCGTTCTTGTGGCGGCCTTGTTGCTGAGTAACATTTTCTTTTTTCATCAGTCAGACAAAGGCCTGGCCGAACAATTACAGACGATATACACACCCTATGGCGCAAAAACCAATTATACATTACCCGATGGTTCAGTAGTTTGGTTAAATGCCGGTTCATCATTTTCATATCCGGTTCAGTTTGGTAAGATACGAACGGTAAACCTGGTCGGAGAAGCTTTTTTTGAGGTAGTGAAAAGTTCGAAGCCTTTTATTGTAAATACCGAATACGGAGAGGTAAAAGTAAAGGGAACTTCATTTAACGTTAAGGCTTATACCGACGACGACAACTTTGAAACAACACTTGTTGAAGGAGTGGTCGCCTTTTCGGTTAAAAATTCAACCCGCGAAGTGACACTGAAACCTGGGGAGCAAATTGAAAAAACAGGACTTGGGTTCGAAATAAAACCGGTTGAAACAAAGTATTTTACGTCGTGGAAAGACGGCAAGTTACTGTTTAACCGCGAACCCTTCCCCGATTTTATAAAACGCCTGGAGCGGTGGTACAATGTGAAAATAGATTTTGCCGATCCAAAACTCAATGAATTGTGGTACACGGGAACCATCGAAATGGAGAGCATTAGCGAAGTGATGGAACTGATCAGTAAGGCGGCTCCTGTTTCGTACAGTTTCGACAACAAAACCCGGATATTTACCATTAAATCGATTGAACAATAGAAAATAAATAATCAAAACAGGACAAATTAAAACAAAACATTAATTGCTTATGAAATAGAACATTGTCTTTTGTGTAACTACCACAAAAAAAAGAAGCAAGAACTCGCACTTCTCGCTTCTCTAAGTAGTTGAAAATAATCACAGTTATTTATTCAAACCATTTCAAAATTATGGAAAAAAAACGAACTATCCATGGGCTAAGTCCGTGTACGTTGAAATTGCTAAAAATTATGAAGTTGACAGTCTTTTTTGTGTTAATATCGTTTCTTGGGGTATTTGCCTCTGAGACCTATTCACAAACGACCAAGTTATCCCTGAAAGCAGAAAAAATCAGTTTGGAGGAGCTTTTGATCAAAATTGAAGATCAAAGTGAATTTCGCTTTTTTTATACGGGCGAAATAAATGTGGAACGCGAAATTTCGGCTGATTTCAAAAACAAAAAAATTACTGAAATACTAGATGCCATTAAAGATGAAGCGGGCATCCAGTACGAAGTAATGGGAAGGCAAATAGTGCTCTCTCCAAGTAATTCAACCAAAGTTATCAAATCTGTCCAGCAGAAAAAAACGGTTACAGGTAAGATTACTGATGCCACCGGAGAGCCATTACCCGGAGTTACAGTGGCGATCAAAGGATCTACGCAGGGTACCGTTACGAATATCGACGGAATTTATACCATAAACGATGTGAAAAACGAAACCGAATTACAGTTTTCGTTTGTGGGAATGAAAACCCAGGTAATTCTGGTAGGAGAGCAGACATCAATTAATGTGGTGCTCGAATCGGATGCGATTGGTCTGGAAGAAGTCGTAGCAATTGGTTACGGTTCTCAGAAAAAAGTAAACCTTACCGGTGCTGTTTCTGCAGTTTCTGCAGAGGTTCTTGAGTCACGTCCGGTGCAAAATGTAGGACAGGCACTACAGGGTATTATCCCCGGTTTGAACTTTTCTACTTCCGGACTTGGAGGTGAGTTGAACCAGAACCTTTCGTTTAACATCCGTGGTGCCGGTACTATTGGTACAGGATCTAATGCTTCACCACTGGTATTAATTGAAGGAATGGAAGGTGACATGAATGCGCTCAACCCGCAGGATATCGAAAGTATTTCTGTTCTGAAAGATGCCGCGGCAGCCTCAATTTACGGTTCACGTGCTCCGTTCGGGGTTGTTCTTATTACCACAAAAACCGGTAAAGTAGGAAGAACCTCTGTTAATTATAACAATAACTTCCGTTTTACGATGCCGCTTGGCCTGCCAACCATGCTGGATTCGTATACATTCGCCCTTTTCTGGAACGAAGCTGCGGCAAACGGTGGGGAGAGTGCAAAATTCTCCGACGAAGTAATTGAAAGGATTCTGCAATACCAGGCCGGAGAAATCGATTATGGAACTGTGCCCAATAACAATGGTGATAGGTGGCAATACTACACCGGTTCGAATGCAAATACCGACTGGTTCGACGAGCACTACCGCGATGCTGCCTTTGCGCAGGAACATTCGTTAAGCATTAACGGCGGGAACGAAAAAATTCGTTATTATGTGTCGGGTAACTTCCTCGATCAGGAAGGTTTATCGCGCTACTCTGATGACCAGTTCAGCCGTTATGCCGTAACTGCGAAATTCAATGCAACACTATCCGAAAAAGTTAAATTTAATTATAGCTCGAAGTTGATTCGTGAGGATTACGAAAAGGCAACACAACAAGGCGATTTATTTTTCCACAATATTGCACGCCGTTGGCCAACGGTTCCTGTAACTGACCCGAATGGACATTACGGCGACGCCAGTGGTGAGATCGTTCAGCTTACTCAGGGCGGACGTACAACCGACCGCTCGGATTGGGTGTACCAGCAGGGACAATTAATTATTTCTCCCTTAAAAGGATGGAACATTTATGCCGAAGGAAACTATCGGATTAAATATTATACCAAGCATCAGGAAGTGCTTCCTGCATATGCTTACGATGTTGAGGAAAATCCATATGCTGTTGGCGTTGTTTGGAACTCTGCCGGATACAGTTCTGTATATGAATACGACCGTGCCGACAATTTCTTTTCTTCTAACATTTATTCGGATTACGAATTTAGCCTGAATGATGTGCATAACTTTAAAGTTATGGCTGGTTTTAACTCTGAGTTAATGAAATACCGCACCTTGGGGGCATCGCGCAGTGGCTTGATTACTGCATCGTTGCCAACTATCAGTACTGCAACCGATAACAGTAGAGCAGAAGAAGGTCAATATCAGCATTGGGCAACAGCTGGTTTCTTCGGACGTATCAACTACAATTACAAAGAACGTTATTTGATTGAAGTTAACGGCCGCTACGATGGTACATCGCGTTTTATCGGAGATAAACGTTGGAACGTATTTCCTTCATTCTCATTGGGGTGGAACATGGCCAGGGAAAACTTCTGGGCGCTTGACCATATTTTCCAGAATTTCAAGCTTAGAGGTTCTTACGGGGTGTTGGGTAACCAGAACACTTCAAGCTGGTATCCGTTTTACTCAACTATGCCTGTTGGAATAGGTAACGGAAGCTGGCTGTTAGGTGGACAAAAACCGAATACAGCAAGTGCGCCTGCTTTGGTTAGTTCAATGTTAACCTGGGAAAAAGTATCGTCGTGGAACATTGGTCTGGATGCGTCGATGTTTAATAACCGTTTCACATTTAGCGGTGAATATTTCCGCCGCAAAACTTTCGATATGGTAGGTCCGGCTCCCGAACTTCCGGAAATATTGGGAACAAACGTTCCTAAAATTAACAATGCCGACATGGAATCGTATGGTTTCGAGCTGGAACTAAACTGGAAAGACCGAATTGGTAAATTCAATTACGGAGTGAGAGCAGTACTTTCTGATGACCAGCAGGAAATTACCAGTTATCCAAACCCAACCGGAAACATTGGTACCTGGTACGAAGGTCAAAAGATGGGCGAAATCTGGGGCTATGTTACTAAAGGTCTTGCCCAAACGCAGGCTGAAATGGATGCACACCTGGCTAATGTAAGCCAGAGTAATTTTGCTAGTCAATGGGGTGCAGGCGATATCATGTTTGCCGATTTGAATGACGATCATAAAATTGACGGTGGTTCAGGTATCCTTGGCGACACCGGCGACCGCAAAATTATTGGTAACTCAACACCACGCTATCGTTATAGCCTTGATTTAACTGGCGATTGGAAAGGATTCGATTTCAGAGTATTGTTACAGGGAGTAGGAAAAAGAGATTATATGCCTAACGGCCCTTATTTCTGGGGTGCCCAAAACATGTGGCAGTCGGCAGGTTTTACAACACATATGGATTACTTCCGCGATGAAAATTCTGTAATGGTACAGGCAGGACATGCAGATGTTAATTTGGATGCTTATTTTCCAAAACCATATTTTAATACAACTAAAAACCAATAGACACAAACACGCTATTTGCAAAGTGCTGCTTATATGCGTTTGAAAAACATCCAGGTAGGATATACTCTGCCTAAAGAACTGACAGGTAGAATTGGTATTTCAAAAGCAAGGATTTATGTATCGGGTGACAACCTGCTTACGTTTACTAACTTGATTGATACATTCGATCCTGAAACAGTGGGATTGAGCGGTTGGAATGATGGAAAAACATATCCATTGGCAAAAGTTGTATCCTGTGGTTTAAGTGTAACTTTTTAAATTAGAGTAGCATGAATACAAAACGTATCACAATAAAATTAATAAACATTGCATTGGAATGCTGTTTTTTACTTCCTGCAATGATTACCTTGACAGAGCGCCTTTATCAGATGTAACACCAAACGATTATCTGTGGAGCGAAGCAGATCTTGCTGCTTACACCATTAATCAATACAATTTTCCAAGCCACGGTGGCTGGAATTCAGGTACTTTTGCAACAGATAATCATACCGATAACCAGGTAACCAGCAGTTATTCCAATATTTGGGTTCCAGGAGAATGGCGTGTACCACAATCTGGAGGGGAATGGGATTTTACTAAAATCAGACAATGCAACTATTTCCTGGAGACGGTACTTCCTCGTCGGGAAGCCGGAGGAATTAGCGGCAGCACCGAAAATGTTGCTCACTATATTGGTGAAGTTTATTTCCTGAGAGCTTATGAATATTTTAATAAAGTTCAGTCTTTAGGCGATTTTCCAATTATTACCAATACCTTAAATGATAATATGGAAGAGTTGATTGAGGCATCAGTAAGAAAGCCGCGTAACGAGGTTGCCCATTTCATCTTAGATGATCTTGATACTGCAATTGAGTTATTAAAAACAACTCCTCCGAATGGTAAAAACCGGATATCAAAATATGCTGCCTATTTATTAAAATCGCGTGTAGCATTACACGAAGCTACCTGGTTGAAATATCATAAAGGTACGGCTCTGGTTCCCGGCGGCCCGGGATGGCCGGGTGATCCTTCTACCGTTTCAGGATTCAATATCGATGTTGAAATCAATTTCTTTTTGACCGAAGCTATGGCTGCAGCCGAAGAAGTTGCTGATGCAATTTCACTGGAGAACAATACAAAAGATGACGGCTATAACTCTTCAAGTAATCCTTACGCCCAGATGTTTTCAAGTTCAAATATGGAAGGTTTCGACGAAGTGTTAATGTGGCGTGCGTACGATCCCAGCTTGGGCATCAATCACAATGTAAACCATTATCTTAACCAGAATGGGGCAAATACAGGATACTCAAGAGAATTCGTAGATAACTTTGTAATGGCAAATGGTTTGCCAATATACGATGGAGCATCGGGTTATGCCGGCGACGATTCTCTTCAGATTGTTAAAATCGGACGCGACAACCGTTTACAGCTTTTCATGAAAGTTCCGGGTGAGCTTCGGTATACAGACAAAACAAATGCCGATGGAACACCTATTCTGGAAGGCTATCCTGATATTCTTGGTATTACCGAAACGCGTTACGTAACCGGTTATGCCCTTAAAAAAGGATTCTCTTACCTTGCCAAGGAATCAGAAGGAAGTGCCGGTTCAATTGGAAGTATTATTTTCAGAGCTGCTGAAGCTTACCTGAACTACATTGAAGCTTCATACCTGAAAGAAGGAGCAATCAACTCTAAAGCCGATCAATACTGGAAAGCGATTCGCGAACGTGCAGGCGTGGAGTCTAATTACAATCTTACGGTTAACGCGACTGTTATGAGCGAAGAAGCTAAAAACGACTTCGCCGCTTATTCGGCCGGAGAGTTACTAAGCGACCCGGTATTGTATAACATCCGCAGGGAGCGTAGACGCGAGTTAATGGCTGAAGGTTTGCGTATGTTCGACCTGAAACGTTGGAGAGCATTGGATCAGCTTGAATCAAATCCTCACATTATGGAAGGATTTAAGATTTGGGGACCAATGCAAAATTGGTATTTCGACGCAGAAGAAGGCGAATCGCGTTTGGTTGAGCCGGGTACTGCAGGTAAAACAGCAAACATTTCAAGTTCTGCTGCGAGCGAATACATGCGTCCTTACGGCGTAAATGTAGATAACTCGAACCTTGTTTTGAATGGTTACAGATGGACGGAAGCACATTACCTGACTCCGATTGCCATTCAGCACTTTATTATTACTGCTTCAACTCCGACTGATTTGACAAGCTCAGTGATTTACCAAAATCCGGGCTGGCCACTTCAAGCCAATAGTGGAGCAATTGAATAGATTGCAGAGAATAGTTAATAGAGAGGCTGCAAAAACATTTGCAGCCTCTTTCGTAAACAAGAACATATCGTGAATATCATCCGGTTTGGTGGCGATCATTTGTAAGCTTTTCTTTTTTTAATTAATATTTTTGGACGGTACCCAATAAGCTTAAATTCTATGAAAACAGTGTAAAAACTGTTGCCTGAAGGGGATGTAATTTTAGTAGATTTCAACAGCGCTCAATCGATTGTCAATTCAATTTTACCCTGTTTCAGATGGGGATAAAGTTGGAGCGAGGAAGATGAAATTCACGATTTACCTGAGAAAATGCAGGGGGATGAGGCCGGAATTTATCGAAAATAGACAGGATTTAAAAAATAGTGATGAAATGTAAAAAACTATAAATGTAGAGATTAATAAATTTGAAAACTTAAACCATGATAAATTCAAAAATGTCAAAACTAAAGGCCGTTTTTATTTTAATGCTTTGTCCGGTGTTTCTTTGGGCAAAACAAACGGAAAGTATTATTCCGCAGCCTGTAGAGCTGAAAATGAAACCGGGACTTTTTGTTATCGACCAAAACACCTCAGTCGAATTCGATCGTAAGCACACCGGGCTAAAAGAAGCCGTCGGCTTTTTTACAAAAGCGGTAGCCGAAATTTCGGCCTGCACCTTGCCCGCAAACAAAAAATCAGAAAAAATTATTGCCTTGAGTATCGCCGATCTTCCAACTATCGGCAACGAAGGCTATGTACTCGATGTTACTCCCGAAAAAATAAACCTCAGCGCCAACACAAAAAACGGAATCGTTTACGGCCTGCAAACCCTGTTGCAGTTTCTGCCCGCCATCCGAACCAATGCTGCGCTCGAAATCCCCTGTCTTTCCATTACCGACTATCCGCGTTTCAAATGGCGAGGAATGCACCTCGATGTAAGCCGCCATTTTATCGGGCCCGAAGTGGTAAAACAATACATCGACCTGATGGCTGCTTACAAGCTGAATACCTTGCACTGGCATTTGGTCGACGACACCGGCTGGCGCATCGAAATAAAAAAATACCCGCAATTGACCGACATCGGCGCCTGGCGCGTTGATCATACAGATTTGCCCTGGTCAGACCGCCCGCAGGCCAAACAAGGCGAAACGCCAGGTTATGGTGGCTTTTATACCCAGGAACAAATCAAAGATATTATAGCTTATGCAGCCGAGCGAAACATTACCATTGTCCCCGAAATTGAAATGCCCGGGCATGTGGCTTCGGCTATTGCTGCTTTTCCGGAGTTGAGTTGTACCCAAAAAACACAACTTCCGTTAACCGGCGGCAACTATACAAATATGGCATCGAACTACTGCGCCGGAAACGATGCGGTGTTTCACTTTATCGAAGATGTTTTAACCGAAGTCATCGACCTTTTTCCTTCGGAATACATTCACATTGGTGGCGACGAGGTAAATAAAGATGCGTGGAAACATTGCGAACGTTGTCAGGAACGCATGAAAAAAGAAAACTTAAAAGACGAAAACGAGCTGCAGAGTTATTTTATAAAACGTGTCGAAAAGTTCATCGTCAGCAAAAACCGCAAGATGATTGGCTGGGATGAGATTTTGGAAGGCGGACTGGCACCTGAAGCCACCGTGATGAGCTGGCGTGGTGAAGCCGGTGGTATTGAAGCGGCAAAAATGCATCACGATGTGGTGATGACACCCGGGAAGCCTTGTTATTTCGATCATTATCAGGCCGGGCCGGCTGGCGAACCGCTGGCAATTGGTGGTTTTAATACCCTAAAAATGGTGTACGACTACGAACCCATTCCTCATGAGTTGGATAGCGACGAAGCAAAATACGTACTTGGCGCGCAGGGCAATGTGTGGACCGAATACATTACCACTACCGCACAGCTCGAATACATGGTGTTGCCGCGCATGCTCGCTTTGGCCGAAGTACTGTGGACGCCTGCCGGAAATAAAGACTGGACCAGTTTCCGCATTCGCCTGAAAAATCAATTTAAAGGATTTGAGCAAAAAGGGCTGAACTATTGTCCCGGAAACTACTCGGTTCATATTACACCGCAATCTACCAACGGAAAATTGCTGGTTGATTTGTCTACCGAAATTCTGGATGCGGAAGTGTATTATACCCTCGACGGAAGTACGCCAACCCTGGAAAGCAAAAAATACACCGGACCGGTTGAGATCGAATCGAGTGTAATCTTAAAAGCGTCAACTGCTGAGAATCACCAAATAAAAGGGTATCAGCCTGCTGAGCAAAAATTTGTAATGCATCAGGCCATCGGGCAGGCGGTAAACTATACCAACCCGGTTAGTAAATATTACCAGGCCGACGGACCCAATTCGTTAACCGATGGCGTGCGCGGAACCGAAAATGTAGGAAAATTCTGGCACGGCTTCAGTGGTGAGGATCTGGTTGCCACTATTGACCTGGGAGAAATGAAAAGTATAAAAAGTATTGCGCTGGGCTGTTTGCAAAAATATCGCGACTGGATTTTTCTGCCCGGGGCGGTAAGCTTTGAGGTGTCGGCCGATGGAAAAGAGTTTCATCCTGTTGGAACGATTAAGAATCCGGTAGATCGCAACACCGAAGTGGCCCAGTTCGATTTTAGCACAAGTTTCGCCGAACAACAAGTTCGGGCAGTGCGCATTGTGGCAAAAAGTTCGCTTTGTCCCGAAGGGCACCCGGGAGCAGGAAAAGCAGCATGGATTTTTTCCGATGAAGTGATAGTAAAGTAAAAATATATAGCGTGAGCAAGCTGATGGATTGCCACAGAACCAATTAAAATTTACAAAATGAATAGTGTTTTTCGATTTCTAGTACTAATGTTTGTTGCGGCAGTTTTCGCTACTGCGTGCACTCCTTCAGCTCCGAAAGAAGCTAAACCGGAGAGGCCAAACATTATTTTTATTATGACCGATGATCATTCGTATCAAACCTTAAGTACCTACGACGATCGTTTTATTCAAACTCCCGGCCTTGATCGTATTGCCAACGAGGGAGTAACGTTCACCAATAGTTTTGTGGCCAATTCCATTTGTGCGCCAAGCCGCGCCGTAATGCTAACCGGAAAACACAGCCACGCCAACGGGCAGCGCGATAATGCCGATACTTTCGATGGCAGTCAGCAAACTTTTCCCAAGTTGTTGCAGCAAGCCGGTTACCAAACTGCTTTAATCGGGAAATGGCACTTAAAAAGTAATCCTACAGGTTTCGACTACTGGAACATTCTTCCGGGACAGGGAAGCTATTACAATCCCGATTTTATCGATTCAACCGGACAAAAACGTTACGATGGTTATGTAACCGATGTAATTACCGATTTTAGCACCGACTGGCTCGATAAACGCGACAAAGACAAACCGTTTTGTATGCTGGTACACCACAAAGCCGTACACCGCGTGTGGATGCCGCCAACAAAATACCTGAACGAATTCAAAGATCAACAGTTCCCGCTACCCGATAATTTTTACGACGATTACGAAGGACGAATTGCAGCAGCTTCGCAGGAAATGAGCATCATTAAAGATATGGATGTTGTTTACGACCTGAAGATGCTCGATAAAGAAGGCGATGTTAAGAGTCCGTACCGTACTTATTACGAAGAAGGCGCTTATGCTCGAATGAATGAGGAACAACGTGCCGCCTGGGATGCGGTTTATAACCCGATTATCGAAGATTTTAAAGCCCGGAAACTAAGCGGAAAAGAGCTGGCCGAGTGGAAATACAACCGTTACATGCAGGACTACCTGGCTTGCGTTAAATCCTTGGATGATAACGTGGGCCGCCTGTTGAAATATTTGGATGATAACGGACTGGCAGAAAATACGCTGGTGGTTTATACTTCCGACCAGGGCTTTTACATGGGAGAGCACGGCTGGTTCGACAAACGTTTTATGTACGAAGAGTCGTTCCGCACACCGTTGCTGATGCGTTTCCCAGCGGCATGGAATGCACACGGAAAGGTGGATCAGCTGGTACAAAATATCGATTATGCCTCAACTTTTCTGGAACTGGCAGGCGTTCCAGTTCCTGAAGATATTCAGGGCGAATCATTGGTGGCCCTGGCCGAAGGAAAAGCTACCGATTGGCGCGATGCCTTATATTATCACTTTTATGAATATCCGGCCGAGCACGCAGTAAAACGTCATTATGGAATTCGTACCGACCGCTATAAACTCATTCATTTCTACAACGACATTGATGCCTGGGAACTATACGACCTGCAAAATGATCCGAGTGAAATGAACAACCTTTACGGACAATCAGAATATCAGGAACTGATCAATGAGCTAAAAGCTAAATTAATACAGCTTCAGGAGCAGTATCAGGATCCGATTATCAATCAGGAGTAAGCAAATAGGACAAAAAAAGCTGATGAGCGCAATACTTGCGCCATCAGCTTTGCTTTCAGATTTAACCGTAAAATAATTAAAATGAAATTTATACGATTACTCGGGCTTGTCCTGTTACTTACGGCGTTTATGTCAGGAAATGCCCAACAAGAACTTCCCAAACCCAGTAACCTTCAGATGCAATGGCAAAAACTGGAAACCATTGCCTTTGTGCATTTTAGTATAAATACCTTCACCGATATGGAGTGGGGCTACGGAAACGAGTCGCCACAGTTGTTTAATCCTACTGATTTGAATTGCGAACAGTGGGTGAAAATCTTTAAAGATGCCGGAATGGAAGGGGTGATTTTAACAGCCAAACACCACGATGGCTTCTGCCTGTGGCCCTCGGCTTACACCGGGCACAGTGTAAAAAACTCACCCTGGAAAAACGGGCACGGCGATGTGGTGCGCGAATTCTCGGACGCGTGTAAAAAGTACGGCCTGAAAATGGGCCTCTACCTTTCGCCCTGGGATTGTAACCATTCGGAATACGGAAAACCGGCATACAACCAGTTTTTCAAAAATCAGTTAACAGAATTGCTGACAAATTACGGCGATGTTTTCGAAATCTGGTTCGACGGTGCCAACGGCGGACGCGGCTACTACAGTACCGACTCATTGCACACCCGAAGCATAGCCGGAGATTATTACGACTGGCAGGGATTTATCGACATTGTGCGCGAGCTGCAACCCAACTGTATTGTGCACGGCGGAGGCCTGCCCGACATTCGTTGGGTGGGGAACGAGGAGGGCCACGCGGCCAAAACGCACTGGAGTACTTTGCTACCAAGCGACCAGTTTAGCAAAGACAAACGGGTTCCGCTTCAGTTAAACGAAGGCCACGAAAACGGCACACGCTGGCTGCCGTCCGAAACCGATGTGTCGGTGCGTCCGGGGTGGTACTACCATGCGGCCGAAGATCACAAGGTGAAAACATTGCCCCGCCTGATGGATATTTATTACGAAAGTGTGGGGCGAAACAGTTTATTGCTGCTCAACCTGAGTCCGGATAAACGCGGGCTGGTGCACCCCATCGACTCAGCACGGCTGATCGAATGGAAACAGCAATTAGATCAGGATTTTAAAGAAGATTTGGTAAGCTCAAAGTGTCAGTTTTCTTCCAACAACAAAAAAAATCTGAAAAAAGCTTTCGATAACAACTACGATTCGTACTGGCAGGCCGGTGAGCAGGAAAGTTTCCTGCAAATTGATTTCAAAAAAACGGTTACCATGAACCGCCTGCTTATTCAGGAGTACATTCCCGAAGGACAGCGTGTAAAAGCATTTCGTGTTGAGTATTGGGAAGATGGAAAGTGGACCGCGCTGGCTGCCGAAACAACAATTGGCTACAAACGCATTTTACGTTTTCTGCCCATCAGCACACAAAAAGTGCGCATAACTTTTGATGCTGCACTGGCACCGGCAATGATTACAAAAGTTTCGGCGTACAACGTGCCCATTCTTTTGGCCGAACCTACAATTCAACGAAACCAGGAGGAAATGGTAAGTATTCATTCTCCCGAGAAATTTGGCGAAGTGTTTTACACCACCGATGGTTCTGCACCTTCACGAAATTCGAAAAAATATACAGCGCCGTTTTTAAGCGATGGCGAAGTAACCGTAAAAGCCATTGTGTACAGCGGCGAAAACCATGGCGAAGTAGGGGAGCAGTCGTTTGGGCTGTCGAAAAAACAATGGACAATCCTGAACGACAATTCGGAGAAACTTTCTTTGTTTGATGGAAAATCCAACACTTCGTGGATCAGTAAAAAAGGCGAAAAAGAAGTGCGCGTTGATTTTGGCGAAGAAATTTCGTTTGCCGGATTGACTTACCTGCCCGATCAGGCACGATGGTCTCAGGGAATTGCCCTGAATTATAAAATATACAGCAGCAACGACGGCAAAACATGGAACGAAGTTTCAGCCGGTAACTTTTCCAATATTCGCAACAATCCCATTACGCAAACCATTCGTTTTGGTAAGCCGGTAAAAACACGTTTTCTGAAATTTGCCACAACAGCAGTGGCAGATGAACAGCAGGTGTTGGGAGTTGCCGAACTTGACATAATTATCGAATAGAAGGACGCAGATATAAATTGGCAAATACGGTTTTCGGGGGGACAGAATTAGTCTGTCCGTGAATCGTATTGCCGTTTTTCATGAAAACAATTAATCAATTTTAGATGAAAACAATAAGTTTCTTTGTGGGAATACTAGTGCTCATTGGTAGCGCTGCATGCACTTCCCCTACCCAAAATTCAGCACCGAAAATCGCCATTGTTCCTGCTCCGGCTTCGCTGGAAAAGCATGCAGGCAATTTTGAATTTTCGGCTAAAACGCGTTGCAGCGTTGAAAATGAAATGCAGCAGCAAGTGGCCGCGCAGTTTTTTAAGCGCTTTGAAACGGTTGCCGGATTCACCCCCGAAATCGGGCAAAACAGCTTGCAGGCCGATATGGTATTGGCTACCGATTCTACGTTGAAAGAAGAAGCTTATTGTTTGCAGGTAACTCCCGGGCAAATTCGTATTGCTGCCAACAGCGAATCGGGTTTCTTTTATGCCTTTCAATCGCTGCGATTAATGCTGCCGTCTACTATTGCAGGCAGCGAAAAAGTTCAGGGAAACTGGACTGTTCCGGCAGTGGAAATCAACGATGCGCCTCGTTTTGGCTACCGCGGCTTAATGTTGGATGTGTCGCGCTACTTCATTCCAAAGGAAACCGTGTTGCGCATCATCGAAAATATGTCGGTGCTAAAAATGAATAAACTTCACCTGCATTTGGTGGATGACAACGGCTGGCGTCTCGAAATAAAAAAATATCCGAAGCTAACGGAAGTGGGAGCGTGGCGTGTTGAACGGGATGAACCGTTTCCGGCACGTGAAATTGCACAACCCGGCGAAAAAGCCAGCGTAGGAGGTTTTTATACCCAGGATGATATTCGCGAAATGGTGGCTTTTGCACAAGAGCGTCATGTCGAAATTATTCCTGAAATTGAGATGCCGGCGCATACCAACTCTTCGCTGGCGGCCTACCCGGAGTTGGCTTGTTCGGTAGTGGAGAAACCCATTACCGTATTGCCCGGATTGAACACCAAACAGGCAGCAATTATTTACTGTGCCGGAAAAGATGAAGTATTCGATTTTCTGGAAGATGTAATCGACGAAGTGGCTGAACTTTTTCCTTCAAAATACATTCATTTAGGCGGCGACGAAGCTTATAAAACACATTGGGAAAACTGTCCCGATTGCCAGGCGCGTATGAAAGCTGAAGGGCTTCCGAACGAGGAAGAGTTGCAAAGCTATTTTATGAAACGGATGAGTCGTTATGTGCAAAGCAAAGGTAAAGAAGTGATGGGCTGGGACGAACTCACCAACAGCGAAATTCCTGAAGATGCCATAATTTATGGCTGGCGTGGCGACGGTGATGCAGCCTTGATTGCTGCCCGAAAAGGACACCGTTTTGTAATGACTCCCGCAAAAAAAATATACCTCATTCGTTACCAGGGGCCACAGTGGTTTGAGCCACTGACCTATTTTGGCAACAACACGCTGAAAGATGTGTATGACTACGAACCTGTTCAGGCCGATTGGGAAGAAGGCGTGGATACCTTATTGATGGGCATTCAGGGGTCGTTGTGGACCGAGTTTTGCCAAACGCCCGAAGATGTGGAATACCTGGTGTTCCCTCGATTGGCGGCTGTTGCCGAACGGGGCTGGTCACCAAAAAAATCAAACAACTGGGAGGCTTTTTTGCCTGCCCTCGATAATTACCTGGCACAGCTCGATGAGCAGGGGGTTACCTATGCCAAATCGATGTACAACCTCGATCACTTGGTGCAACCTGCTGCAGGTAAACTGAAAGTGGCGCTGAGTTGTATTCGCCCCGACGTTGAAATTCGTTACACCAACGATGGAACTGAACCCAATAAAAGCTCGGCTACGTATCCCGATACCTTGTTGGTGGATGCCGGCACAGTGGTGAAAGCGGCAACTTTTATCGCCGGACAACAGCAAGGCAAAACCTTAACGCTTGATGTATTGAAAAATATCGCCACAGGCAGTGCCGTTATCAGCAAAAACGAACGTGGCTATGTGCTTACGAATGGTATTCGCGGAAGCGAACGCAACAGCGATTTTGAATGGGCCGGATGGTACGGAAAGGATGCTGCTTTTGTTGTTGACCTGGGAGCAACACAAAACATCTCGTCGGTACAAATTGGCACCGTCTCAAATTATGGAATGGGCGTTCATCGTCCGGCAGTGCTTCGTTTGCTGGTTTCCGACGATAATAAAACCTTTAAAACCATAGCCGAACTTGCCGAACAACCGGAAAGTATTTTTGAGCGGGGAACGCAAATAAAAGATCTGGATTTTGGCACCTTGAATGCTGCCGGTCGTTATTTGAGGATTGAAGCCCAAAATCCGGGCCCTTGCCCGAAAGGACACCTTCGCGAAGGACAGGCTGTGTGGATGTGTTTTGATGAGTTGATGGTGAACTAAAACCGCTCATCTGTCATAATTTATTACTAAAGCTGAAGAACAAGAAATGAAGAAAATTAAATTATTACTATTTGTTTTTTTGCTGGGAACAGGAATGCTCTCCGTTTCAGCACAGGAATTGCCGGAATGGCAAAGTCAGTATGCCATTGGACTGAATAAACTGGTACCCCACAGTTATGTGTGGCCTTTTCAAGATAAAGAATCGGTGCTGGCGGGCGACTACGAGAACTCACCCTATTATAAAAGTTTAAACGGTGTGTGGAAATTTCACTGGGTAAAAAATCCCGATAATCGTCCGAAAGATTTTTACCACCCCGATTTTTATACCGGTGGCTGGGCCGATATTCAGGTGCCCGGAAACTGGGAACGACAAGGTTACGGAACAGCGATTTATGTGAACGAGAATTACGAGTTCGACCATGAATTATTCAATTTCAAAAAGAATCCGCCTTTGGTGCCTTACGCCGAAAACGAAGTGGGATCGTACCGCCGTAGCTTTACCGTACCCGAAAACTGGGACGATCGCCGCGTGGTGCTTTGCCTCGAAGGCGTGATTTCGTTCTACTATGTTTGGGTGAACGGCGAATTACTGGGCTACAACCAGGGTTCGAAAACACCGGCCGAATGGGACATCACTGATTATTTGCAGGAAGGTGAAAATACGCTGGCCGTGGAAGTGTATCGCTGGAGTGCCGGTTCGTACCTCGAGTGTCAGGATTTTTGGCGCCTGAGTGGTATCGAGCGCGATGTGTATTTATACAGCACGCCGAAAGCGCACATTGCCGATTATACCGTTACTGCTTTGTTGGAAAAGGAAAATTACAAGGATGGCCTGTTTGGTTTCGAGGTACAGGTGGAAGGCCTGAATACCGAAGAAAAACCGGTGTTAAGCTACCAATTGCTCGATCAGCAAAACAACGAAGTTTTTGCAGGAGAAGTGGCTGGCGAATTTTCTGAAGGAACAGGAAATTACCGCTTAAACGATCTTGTGATTCCGGAAGTGAATGCCTGGAGCGCCGAAAATCCTTATCTGTACCACCTGGTGCTTAACCTGGAAACTGCCGGTGGCAAACAACATTTAACTGGTCGCGAAATTGGTTTCCGTACTTCTGAAATTAAAAATGGTCAGTTTTGTATCAACGGAAAACCTATTTTGGTGAAAGGAGTAAACCGCCACGAACATTCCGATAAAGGCCGTACCGTGAGCAAAGAACTGATGTTGCAGGACGTGTTGCTGATGAAACAAAACAACATCAACACGGTGCGTAACTCACACTACCCAACGCATCCGTACTGGTACGAGCTGTGCAACAAATACGGTTTGTATATGATTGATGAAGCCAACATCGAATCGCACGGAATGGGTTACGGGCCGGCTTCGCTGGCGAAAGACACCGCATGGCTGTTGCCGCACATGGATCGCGTAAAACGTATGTACGAGCGTTCGAAAAACCATCCGGCCATTGTTATTTGGTCGATGGGGAACGAAGCCGGAAACGGAAGCAACTTCGAACACACTTACGATTGGCTGAAAGCAACGGATTCAACACGTCCGGTGCAGTACGAACGTGCCGAAGAAAACTACAACACAGACATTTACTGCCGCATGTACCGCAGCATCGACGAAATTAAAGCTTACGTTGCGAGAGAAGATATTTACCGTCCGTTTATTTTGTGCGAGTATGTGCACGCCATGGGAAACAGCGTGGGCGGCTTGCAGGACTACTGGGATGTGTTTGAAAGCGAACCGATGGCTCAGGGCGGTTGCATTTGGGACTGGGTAGATCAGACTTTCCGCGAAGTGGATGAAAACGGGAAGTGGTACTGGTCGTACGGTGGCGATTACGGCCCTGAAAATGTGCCGAGCTTTGGCAGTTTCTGTGCCAACGGTTTGGTAAATGCTGCCCGCGAACCGCACCCGCATTTATACGAAGTAAAGAAAGTGTATCAAAACATAAAAAGTTCGCTGGTTGATTCGAAGGACTTGACGATTTCAGTAAAAAACTGGTTCGATTTTACCAACCTGAATCACTACACTTTAAACTGGAAAGTAACCGCCGACAACGGCGAAGTGCTTGCCAGCGGAAAGCGAATTGTTGATGCCGCGCCGCAGGAAGAGGTAAGCGTTACCTTGGGCAAAGTTTCACTTCCGAAAAACAGTAGCGAAGCTTATCTTGATTTAAGCTGGACACCAAATACGCAACCCATCTGGAGCGATGTGCTTCCGGAGGTGGCGTACGATCAGTTTGTAATCGAAGGAAAGCCGGCTAAAAAACAAAGCGGAGAATCGCTTGCTACAGTTGCGATTCAGGTAGATGAAAATACCGGAGCCTTGACTTCTTACACCGTTGACGGTAAAGAAATGCTGGCTTCACCGGTGGTGCTGAGTCTGTACCGCCCGATTACCGAAAATGATAACCGCGACCGGAATAGTGCCCGTTTGTGGAAAGCTGCCGGCCTGAATCAGTTGCAGCAAAAGGCAATTTCGGTAAGTAAAAACAGCAAAAACACAACTGCGGTGGTGGAGTTGCAAAACGGCCAAAATCAGAAAGTGGGAGATGCCACATTTGTTTATGCCCTAGACAAGAACGGGAAATTGAGTGTAAAAACTACGCTGGAACCGGTGGATACGTTGGTGCAAACTTTTGCCCGCGTTGGATTGACTTTCGAAATGAACGATGGATTTAACCGGGTAAAATACCTCGGACGTGGCGACCATGAAACGCAGACGGACCGAAAGGCATCGGGGCGCATTGGCATTTACGAAACCACAGCCGAGCGCATGTTTCATTATTATGTGGTGCCGCAGGCTACCGGAAACCGCACCGACACGCGTTGGATGAACCTGACAAACAAAGCCGGAAAAGGCGTGGCTTTCGACTCGGATGCGCTGTTTCAGTTTAGCGTTCGCCCGTATACCGATCAGGTGATTGACGATGCCCGTCACATTAACGAGCTGTACCGCACCGGAACGATGACCGTGCATTTGGATGCCGCGCAAACCGGCGTGGGAACAGCAACATGTGGCCCCGGCGTTTTACCGCAATACCAGGTAAATAACCAGGACTACGAATTTGAATTCACGCTTCAGCCGCTGAAGTAATTGAATTTGAAAATGAAGAATTTGAAAACAGGAGTTAAGATTGATTAGCTCCTGTTTTCTTTTGGTGAATGGGTAAGTTGTGTGGCTGGATGTCGATTTGAAATCCCTTCGATGCAGACAACTTCTCAGATCATGACAAAACGCTTATTCAACAATAAATAAAAAGCTTACTTTTGGATTCCTGAGATTGAGAGGAACTTTCTAGACGATGACCAACCATCGTTTTCGACGTAAATGGATCAATGCAAATAAGCAGATAGAAACGAATTATAACCGGTATAACCACAAAAAATAAACTACAATGAAGAATGTATTACTAGTTGTCTTACTTTTTGTTTTCCTATTGGGGTGTTCTGCGCCTCCAAAAATCGAGCCGCCCGAAACCTACAGCGAAGCGCCCGATCCATCAGCCGACACTTTAACCGATTGGAGCACGGTGAAGCCCGGATTGCATGCCTCCATCGGCTCGATCGATGTGCGTTACAATAAAAGCCTGATTCCGGATTTGAAGCCGGAAAACACATGGGAGGGATTTGCCTGGCGTAACGAAATTCTTTCTGCTCAGTTGGTATTGTGGAACAGCGAGCCGTCAGGAATAGTAAGCTGCGAATTTTCGGAATTTAAATCCGAAGACGGATCTTCGATGCAGGCAAGTATTGCGCAGGCCCGTTTTGTGCGCTACGTGCTGACCGATGAGTTTGGCCCCGGATGCGGATACCGCAAACCCGAGGATTTTATCGCCCGCTTAAGTGCTGATGTGCTCGATACGCTTTCTGCTTTCGAAATGGAGGCCAATTCAACCCGCCCGGTTTGGCTTTCGTTTGATATTCCAATGGACGCGAAACCCGGAATTTACACATCAACGCTTCAACTGAAACTGAACGGTAAGAAACACAGCGCCTACAAGCTGCAAATTGAAGTGGCCGACTGCATTCTTCCCAATGCTGCGGATTGGAAATTTCACCTCGATTTATGGCAGAATCCTTATACCGTTGCCCGTGTTCACGATGTTGAACTGTGGTCGGCTGAACATTGGGAGGTATTGCGTCCGTTGATGAAACTGCTGGCCGATGCCGGGCAAAAAGTGATTACAACAACGCTGAACAATCGCCCCTGGGGAGGACAAACCGAAGATGCCTTCGGATCGATGATCGAATGGAACAAGCAGGCTGACGGAAGCTGGACATACGATTATTCGGTGTTTGATAAATGGGTGGAATTTGTGATGGAAGTCGGAATTAATCAGCAGATTAACTGTTACTCGATGGTTCCCTGGGGAAATGAATTTTATTATTTTGATGTGGCCAGCGGCGAAGAAGTGAAAATTAAAGCCGATCCCGGCTCAAAAGAATATGAAGCCCTTTGGACGCCTTTCCTTACTGACTTTGTAAAACATCTTGACGAAAAAGGATGGAAGGCGATTACACGCATTGCGATGGACGAGCGCGGACCGGAGGCCATGAAAGCGACGATTGGTTTAATTGAAAAAGTGGCTCCGGAAATGGGGGTTGCACTCGCGGATAATCACCAAAGTTACAATCAGTTCCCCGATCGTTTGATTGATCTTTGCGTGGCGCGAAATGCCGAAATAGAACCGGAAGTTTTGAAATACCGGAAAGAAAAAGGTTACGTTTCAACCTGGTATGTGTGTTGCGGTGATGCCTTCCCGAATGTCTTTACTTTTTCCAATCCTGCCGAAGCGGTATATATTGGTTGGCATACCATGGCGGCCGATTTGGACGGATTTTTACGCTGGGCCTACAACAGCTGGGTTAAAAACCCATTGACCGATTCGCGTTTCAGAACGTGGCCCGCCGGCGATACTTATATTGTGTATCCCGATGCACGGAGTTCAATCCGTTTCGAACGCCTGCGCGAAGGCATTCAGGATGCCGAAAAAATCCGTCTGTTAAAGGCAGAACTGACAGACAATTCTTCGGATGAGGCAAATGCTAAACTGAACCGGTTGGACGAGCTGCTCGAAAGGTGCAAGGCTAAAAACCGTCCCGACGATTTTGATGTACTAATGAAAGAAGGCAAGCAATTGTTGGAAGATTTGTCAAAATAAATAGCCGATTTGTTTACGTTTGAAAGATAGTTTTATCGACGATCCTTATCGGAAGAATAAAAATTGATTAATCGAATAAGCACGTTAAACATGGATAAAAACAAACTAAAGAGAATAGTACTGACCTTTTTTTTGTCAGTGTTTATGATAGCCTTTGCTTTTGGACAGATTATAATTCCGCAACCCAATAAAGTGGAGGAGCTTACCGGTACATTTCGTTATGAAAAAGGATTGTCTATCAATGCCGGAGACAAATCATTTGAGTTACTGATTCCCGGATTTGTGGAAGCTGCCAGGCGTTTTGCCGGAGTTTCCGTTACGGAAAAGCGAAAAGCGGACATTCAACTGGTTTACAATTCTAGGGTTGAGAATCAGGAAGGATATCGTTTAAGCGTTGAACCACAGAAAATAACTGTTGAAGCTTCTTCTGGTCAGGGATGTTTCTACGGGCTGCAGTCATTGCTTCAGCTTATTCTGTTTGCTGACAACAAAGGAGAAATAAAGTGCCTGCAAATGGAAGACGAACCCAGATACAGCTGGCGCGGATTGATGCTGGATGAATCCCGACATTTTTTTGGGAAAACGGAAGTTGAAAAACTTCTGGATCAAATGGCGCTGCTCAAACTAAATAAGTTTCACTGGCATTTGACCGATGAACCCGGATGGCGGATTGAAATAAGGAAATATCCTTTGCTCACTCAAATCGGGGGGCTAGGAAATTATTCCGATCCGAAAGCGCCTGCCCGGTATTATACGCAGGACGAAATTAAGGAAATACTAGCTTATGCTGCAGAACGATTTATCGAGATTATTCCGGAAATCGATATGCCGGGACACGCCACTGCTGCGGTAAAAGCGTATCCCGAATACAGCGGAGGAGGTTCGGAAAAGCACCCCGACTTTACCTTTAACCCCGGAAATGAAGCGACATATTCCTTTTTGACAGATATTCTGCGTGAGGTTTCAACCTTGTTTCCGTCAGATTATATTCATATCGGAGGAGATGAGGTGAGTTATGGTAACCAGCAATGGCCCAGCCTTCCGGGAGTAAAAAAGATCATGAATGAAAATGGACTGGAGGATCTGGTGCAGGTTGAGCATTATTTTTTGCGCCGGATGTCGGACTCAATCCAAAGCCTCGGGAATAAAATGCTGGGGTGGGACGAGGTGGTTTCGTCCGGAATAAACAGCAACCGTTCTTTGGTGATGTGGTGGAGGCACGATAAACCTGAGGTTTTGCAAAATGCATTGAACAATGATTTTCAGGTCGTGCTCTGTCCGCGAATTCCTCTTTATTTTGATTTTGTGCAGGATGAAAAGCACATTTCAGGCCGTAAATGGGGCGGAAAATTTGCACCTCTCGAAAGCGTTTATCGTTTTCCATCCGATGATTTTCTTCCTGCAGCAGCGATAACGGATAAGCGTGTTTTAGGCATTCAGGCCAACCTGTGGACCGAAACGATTGACGACAGTGAAAGACTGGAATTTATGACTTTCCCGCGCATCTCTGCCTTTGCAGAGTCGGGATGGACCCGCGAGAATTCAAAAAATTACGAGGACTTTCAACAGCGGATTAGTAAACTACTCGCGTTTTACAAAAAAGAACAAATTACAGTCTTCGATTTTACGTCTCCGAATAGCAAGGAAATTACCGGACCGGTGAAGTGACGTGTTTATAGCATCAGAGGAGCCGTTGGGTTTTGACCACTTGTTTTTTGTATTCAGTTCGTTGAAGGCTTTATGCTGAAACTCATGTCATATTTCGCAAAGCCGGATCAGAGTTGAGTCGAAAAGAAGCGAACAGTCAATTTGGAAGACTGCATAAATATAGGGAAACGGCTTTCAGCAAATGAAATACCTGTTTACTTTAAATGTGATTGATATTGTTTGATTTAGGTGCATTTTTGACTCCGGTCGAATCGGAATCGAAACGATACTCATCTTCCTGTTGAAGATCGAAGATTTGTGCATTATTTGTTTCCCTTGTTTTTTAGAGGGAATGTATCCCTTCTTATGCCGTTCCAATTCGGTGCATAATTCGTCATCCATTTAGAATATTTCGGTAATCTTAGTGTCTTTGTGAAAAAATATTAAGTGATTGATAATTATGCTCTTAGTGTTGTGGTAAGCACTTTCTTCATACCATTGCCTATTGTAATGACTATAGTATTACAGGAGAAGTGTGATATGCAAAAAAGTTGAAAACTGTATTTTGGGTCTGATAATATCTTATTTTTATTGAAAACCGGGGAATTTTTTACTGTTCTATTTATCCTTTTACTAAATAATTATTTTTGGGAGTCAGCCAGCATGGCAATGATTTGGGCTTCAATGTTCTAACTGTTTTATAGCTTTAGCAAAGCTATTATTTTCAAAATGAAAGTTAAATTGAGTATGAACGTTGGTATTATTCTTTTTGCTCTTGTAGCAGGATTATTTATTACGTCAAACGCCCAGCAGTTTGTCAAAATTCAGGAAATGGATATTTCACCGGCACAACAGACCTATGGAGCAACGGTAAAAAACCACTCGGTTACGGGAGAGCTATTATCAATTGCAGGTGAAAAGTTTACAGAAGGTATTGGCGTTCATTCCCACTCGGTTATCAAAATAAAGATGAACAATGGCAGCCGTTTTACGGCTCAAATTGGCGTAAATGACTCAGGAATCGATTATGAGGCCGCAACGATTCAGACCGTTCCGTTAGCGGATGGTAAACGGGTTTATTACAGGGTAACGGATGATGAAAAACAATTTGTAGGAATTGAAGGGAAGGATGGAAAGCCAGATCAGGGAAGTGTGGTGTTTAAGCTTCTTCATAACGGTAAAGAAATCTACAATAGTGGAATTATGTACCGGGGCGATTCGGTAAAAACGATTAATGAAGAAGTACGTGGGGGTATACTGGAATTGGTTGTTGAAGATGCCGGAGATGGAGAAAGCGGTGATCATGCGGTATGGATCAATCCACAGATTGAATACTTTGAGATTGCACCAACCGTTGCACAAATCGATTACGTGGAAGTCATTGAACAAGACGGAGCAATAAAAAAGATGCTGGATGCACAGATCAGCCAATTGACTGAAATTGAATATCCGTTGGCGCAACCGAGATATGATTGGCAGATTGACAATTCAAAAGTCAAAGCCGGCGTTTTTCGTGCTAACAACAACAAAGATATTGTGCTTACCAATGGGCTGGTTGCTCGCGTGTTTCGCCTTTCGCCCAATCTGGCTACCATCGACTACATGAACCAAATGACCGGGGAAAGTTTATTACGGGCTGTGTCGAACGAGGGTACACTTACTATCGATGGCAAAACCTACATAATTGGCGGACTCAGTGCGCAACCGGAATATGGTTATACCCTTATGAATTGGGTTGATCAGCTTGTTGTCACTCCAAATTCTTTTCAGGTTCAGGGATTTGAGATAAAAAATTTGGCAGACCGCATGCAGTGGAAACGAGAACGCTGGGCAGCCAATGATCAAATGCCTACCGGTAAAGAACTGGTGTTTTCACTAACCAAAGATGATATTCTGGTGAAAGTACATTTCGTAGTTTACGATGGCATTCCAACCATCAGCAAATGGATTGAAGTCATTAACAAAGGGAATCTGCTGGTTCATCTCAATCAATTCAAACTGGAACAACTGGCAATGGTAGAAGGAGAAAGCCTTGTTGAAATACCGAACGAGTGGATCAAGCCCAACATTCACATAGAAACAGATTACGCTTTTGGAGGAATGCAACAACGAAATTCCGATGTTACGACATACTGGCAACCCGATCCAAACTATACCTCACAAGCCAATTATCCGATGCAAACGCCCTGTTTACTGGAAATAAAGCCACCGTTGGGGCCTGAAATGGCAGTTTTGCCTGGCGATACATTCGCAACCTTCCGGGTTTGGGAAACGCCTATGGATAGTTACGATAAAGAAAGACAAGGATTGTTTATCCGAAAAATGTATAGAACCATTTCGCCCTGGACCACTGAGAATCCCATCTTTCTGCATCTGACCAATTCTAAAGAAGAAGTAGTTAAAACGGCTATTGATCAGTGCGCCGAGGTGGGCTACGAAATGATAATCCTGAGTTTTGGAAGCGGTGTCAATATGGAAGATGAATCAGAAGAAAACTATGCTTATTTTAAAAGACTGGTGGATTATGCACATTCCAAAGGAATTGAACTGGGCGGTTATTCTCTGCTTTCGAGCCGTTGGATCAGCGATGACGTGGATGTTATCAACCCCGAAACAGGTAAGCGGGGAGGGATGATATTTGGATCTTCTCCCTGTTTATGTAGTGAATGGGGATACAATTATTTCAGAAAAATTAAGAAGTTTTATGAGAAAACCGGAATGAGCGTATTTGAAAATGACGGTTCCTATCCAGGCAATGTTTGTGCCTCTACTACTCATGCTTATCACAGCGGACTCGGAGATTCTCAATGGAAACAGTATGCCCAAATCCAGGATCTGTACAAATGGATGCGGGGACAAGGTATATACATGAATGTTCCCGATTTTTATGTCAATTCTGGCACTAATAAAACAGGTATTGGTTATCGCGAAGTGAATTGGTCATTGCCACGCGAACGCCAACTGGTGCTGGGACGCCAAAATATTTACGACGGTTTGTGGACCCGAATTCCGAGTATGTGCTGGACTTTTACACCACTGACGCAATATCATGGAGGAGGTGCCGCTGCTACTATCGAGCCTTTGAAAGATCATTTGCAGGCCTACGAAAATCAAATGATGCAAAATTATGGATCAGGAGTTCAATCCTGTTATCGCGGACCTCGGTTGTACGATGCTCCCGAAACCAAAGAGCTCGTTATTAACGTAATTCAATGGTATAAAAAATACCGCGACATTCTGAACAGTGACCTGATCCATCTGCGTCGTCCGTCAGGAAAAGATTGGGATGGTTTTTTACATGTCAATCCGCAGCTTAAGGAAAAAGGATTAGCCATGTTTTTTAACCCAACCAAAGAAGATATGGAACGCGAAATAACTTTGCCTCTCTATTATACCGGCCTGACAAAAACAGCCATAATTAGCGAAAAAGAGGGGAAAGCACAAAAATGTCGGCTTAACCGCGATTACGAAGTGACGGTTAAAATTACCATCCCGGCTAATTCTTATAACTGGATAAAAATTGAGTAAAATAGTATCAAGAAATATTTCAATAAACTAATAATTGTAATAAAATCGCCTGTGGCTGAGATAGTAATCTGAGATTCTGATGAACCGCACTGTAAAATATCTCACACGAAAAAAGGCTGAACTAAAAGATTTGACACATGAAGAATATCCTGCCATTTCTGTTTTTTGTAACAATTTTAAGTTGTTCAAAACCGTCGGGACAACTGATGAAAACCTCGAATACGATTCCTGTCGATCAGAATGATACAAAGGATTCCATCGTCATTAAAGCCTCCCATGTGATACCAACTCCCAACCAATATGCAGCTTTAAACGATGAGTTTATTGCCTTTATTCATTTTGGTCCAAATACTTTTACCCGGATGGAGTGGGGAACAGGCATGGAAGATCCTAAGATCTTTGACCTTCGGGAACTGGATACCGACCAGTGGTGCAAGGCAATGAAAGCTGCCGGAATGAAAAAGGTCATCTTTACAGCGAAACACCACGATGGATTTTGTTTATGGCAAAGTCGCTATACAAAGCACGGGATTATGTCTTCTCCATTTAAAGATGGCAAAGGCGATGTATTAAAAGAATTGGCTGAGTCGTGCCGAAAATATGATCTGAAACTCGGAGTTTACCTTTCTCCGGCCGATTTATTTCAGATTGAAAACCCGGAAGGATTGTATGGTAACCTGAGCGAAAAGACTGAACGGGTTATCCCTCGCCAGGTTGAAGGACGTCCGTTTGACAATAAAACCACCTTTAAATTCACGGTGGACGATTACAACGAATATTTCCTGAACCAGTTGTTTGAGTTGCTTACTGAATATGGCCCCATTTACGAAGTTTGGTTCGACGGAGCCCATCCAAAACGAAAAGGAGGTCAAACATACGATTACATGGCCTGGAAAGAGTTAATTCGTACCCTGGCTCCTAAAGCGGTAATCTTCGGACGTGAAGACATCCGTTGGTGTGGGAACGAAGCGGGTAAAACCCGTGATACAGAATGGAACGTGATCCCTTATGACGAAGATCCAAACACTATGAGTCGTTTTGGAGATCTTACAGCGAAGTCATTGGGAAGCGGTGATGATTTGCTTAAAGGAAAATTTTTGCATTATCAGCCAGCAGAAACCAATACTTCTATTCGCGAGGGCTGGTTTTATCGTAACGATACCAAACAAAAAGTTCGGAGTGCTGATGATGTGTTTGACATGTACGAACGTTCAGTGGGCGGAAACTCCATTTTTTTACTCAATATTCCTCCCAATCGGCAAGGTTGTTTTTCAGACGAAGATGTTCTGGTTTTGGAAGAAGTAGGAAAACGCATTGAGCAAACTTATGGTGGCGATCTGCTTAAAGGTGCCAAAGGTCCTGCTGAAGTGTTGGACGGTGATCCAAACTCTTTCGAATTGCTTACAGGTGATGAGCAGACAATTGAAATTACCATGGATTCGGAAGTGGAAGCCAATCGCTTTGTCATTCAGGAAGCGATTGCAAGTCACAGCGAGCGCATTGAGAAGCACGCTTTGGATGCCTGGATCGATAACCAGTGGCAAGAAGTTGCGTCGGCAACTAACGTGGGGTATAAAAGGATTTTACGTTTCCCTACAGTAACTACTTCAAAATGGCGGCTGCGGATTTTGGAATCGCTTATGGTTCCTGCTATTGCAAAGGTTTCGGCCCATTATTATGAAAACCGTCCGCCGCAACTTGCTTTCTCGCGTAGTATAGATGGTTTGTTGACGATCGAGCCTAAGAAACATGATTTTGGATGGAAGCCTCATGGAGAAGACATTGCCCGAAATATCAATAGTGACCTGGAAATTCGTTACACGGTGGATGGAAGTGAACCAACCAAAAGCTCTATTTTATATGAAGGGCCATTCTTGCATGAGTCGGGTCAGGTAAAAGCCCGATCCTTTACAAAGGATCAATCGGGCAGTATTGCCGAAAAGACCTTTGGAATTATCAAAAAAGGCTGGAAACTATTTGGAGCCGATCAGGAAGCTGAAGGACATGCCGGAGCAATGGCTTTTGATGAAAATAGTCAATCCTATTGGTCTTCAACTCGAAAAGGTCCTCACTATTTGGCTGTTGATTTAGGACAAGAATTTAGGCTGTCAGGCTTTATTTATACGCCTCAAACCGCCAATGCTGATGGCATGATTGAAGAGGGCCTGATCAAAACAAGTGCAGATGGTAAAAGCTGGGATGCGCTTGAAGCATTTAAGTTTGGTAATTTGATTAATGACCCGACTCCCCGGACTCATTATTTTAATACGCCCGTATCTGCACGTTATGTTAGGATAGATTCAAAAATAATAGCGGGAGGGGCTTCTTCAGCAGCAATTGCTGAACTCGATTTTATAAAGGCAGAATAAATAAAATTACCTATTTGATTCAGAGCGTTCGGGGCGAAAAATTTTTAAAACCGGATAACATCCCGGATGAAGCTTAAACAAAGACGTTTCAATACATAATCAACCTGAAAAACAACTATGAAAAGGCGAAAATTTATAAAGACTGTTGGGACATCGACTCTGCTTTTGTCAGGTGGCTCACTTTTTCTTTCTTGTGATGGACAAGTGTATGAGATCTCTGAAGATGAGTTAAAAACATGGGCCAACTCGGCATTCAAGCGTTTCACGGAAGTTTGGGATTTTAATGATTTTTGGAAGCGTGGAAATACCTGTGATGCCTGCCTTGTTTTCATGGATGCTTTACATCAACGTTGGCCGGATGAACCATTTGTAAAAGAAATGCAAGTCTCAGTTACAGGAATACTAAAAGATAACCTGGCCTTTTTTAAGCGCTTTGATCCCGGATCTCTTTGGGCTGACGATTTTGGCTGGTGGGGATTGATGGCACTTAATGCCCGTAAACACTTGCTTAGAGTTGGTGAGAATGCATTGGCGGATGAATACCTGAAGATATCTACCGAATTATGTTGGGAGTATAAAAAGAAAAATGCCTACGATCAGACCGACACGGCACAACCAGTGCCACACGGATGCAGAAACGGAGATGCAAACGGAGACAGCAAAGGCGTAAAAAATACAGTTACCAATGTTTTGTTGTTCTTGCTTTCTTCGAAAATTTACCGGTTATCACTTCGTGAATCCATTGCTGATCGAGAAAAATACCTTGAAATGGCTTACCTGCAATGGCAGTGGTTCGACAATTGGTTTCAACTGAATGAATACGAATACCTGAAAAAGATGTCTGAATCGGCAGCCTTAGTGCAAGAACGCCCGATGGCCTTTTTTGAAGGTTCGGATTATCAGGAAAAAATCCATCCGCCATGGGCTAAAGGATGGGTATGGACCGGAGATCAGGGAATGCTGGTGGCTGCTTTGGTTGACATGCTGGCTGTAAAAAATGAACTGTCTGATTGGATTTCAACTCATAACATTGATCCCGGTTTTGATCCGGATAACTTTGATGTAAAGGTCCGATCGCTCATAAAAGTTATTGGCAATGGAATAAAAATGGCCTTGGTTGGTAATTCCGATGATATAATCCGTGAAGCACCTTGCTTGTCAAGCTTTGGTCCGGCACATGGGAACGACTACCTGGCAGGACGTGGCATAATGATGCGTTATCTTGGTGCGAAGGAAGTTGCTCCCTTATTGGACATTGACTTAAGCGACAATTTTATAGCTACGGCAAAAGCAATTTGGATAACAAGAGACAAGGAGAACAACCAGTTTCAACCTGAGTTTTCGGAAGTTGAAAATGACCGGAACTATATTCAACAATTCAGAAATTTATGGGGAATCGCGGATGATGTTTTGACCTGGGATTTGCATAAAATGAAGGAACAAAACAAATATGGTGTTTGTCAATCTGTTGGATTAGATGCACTTGGAGCGGTGTTGAGGTTGTTTAATTAAGGCTGATCTTTATGAATGAAGCACTTGTTGTATTCGATGACAAAAAATATTTAGGATTTCTAACTTGGTGATTATTATATAATTAACGGACTATGAAATTAATAGCTTTAATATTTTTATTTCTCGTAATTTCTTCGCGGGGATTTGCTCAAAACCATCCCGATGCGCTCTTTTTTAAAGACCGCCTGCAAGCACTTTCCAATGAAAATATTTTTAAAACAGATGATTATTATAACTGGTGTTCCTCGATTATAAAGGGCGAGGATGGTAAGTACCATCTGTTTTATTCGCGTTGGCCCAAAAAATATACTTTTTTGAGCTGGCTGACTCATTCGGAAGTGGCACATGCTGTTGCAGATTCTCCCTCGGGACCTTGGAAATATAAAGAAACCGTACTGCAGAGTCGCGGAAAAGGACACTGGGACGCTATTACGGTTCACAATCCAAAAATCAAAAAATTTAATGGGAAATATTATCTCTACTATGTTGCGACTAACATGGGAGACAAAGATTACACCGAAGAGGAATTAATTGAAACTGCACGCGTTGGTTATAATCACCCCAACTGGAAAACATACCTGCGACCAAATCAACGTACTGGAGTTGCTGTTGCCAACTCAATAAATGGCCCCTTGGAACGAATGGAACACCCCTTGATTGAGCCTTCAGGACCGATTACCACTTTGACCGTGAATCCGGCGATAGCACAGGGGAAAGACGGCAAATATTATTTGATTGTAAAAGGTGATAAGCCCAATGAAACGCGCTTTATCCGAAACCAGGCAATGGCCGTTTCAGATTCACCTGTTGGCCCGTTTGTAATTCAGGAAAAGCCTGTCATAGACTACCTCGATACAGAAGATATGTCGCTGTGGTACGATGCGAAACGCGATTACTTTTATGGGGTATTTCATGCGCATTCTTTCATTGGGATGGTCAGCTCTACTGATGGAACGAACTGGAAAAAAGCAACCGAATATGTCTTAACTCCCAAAAAGTTGGAGTTGAATGATGGAAGCATGCTGGAACCTGATCGTTTGGAGCGTCCGTTTGTCTATCTCGAAGACGATGAACCTAAAGTCCTTTCGTTGGCCGTAAAAAAAGGAGATGAGGCTTACATCGTTTTTGTTCCGGCAAAAGAACAAAAAAGGCCGGTTCCGAACAAGCGTCAGCAGGCTTGGCAGGAAGCCGAATTAGGTGCCGTATTTCATTACGATTTACATGTGTTTGATGGTGAGAAATATGGACAAGGCAATAACCGTATTGATCCGGTAGCCGATTATCAGGTTTTCAATCCAAAGAATCTGGACACTGATCAGTGGATAAAAGCGATCAAGGACGCCGGTTTTAAATTTGCTATTCTGACAGCCACACATGAGACAGGCTTTGCGCTGTATCAGTCAGACGTAAATCCTTATTGCATGAAAGCTTTGAAATTCCGGGACGGAAAGGGTGATTTGGTGCGCGACTTTGTGAATTCATGTCGTAAGTATGGAATCAAACCGGGGATTTACCTGGGAATACGTTGGAACTCTTTTTTAGGCGTGCATGATTTTAAAGTAAACGGAACAGGTGAGTTCCGCGAAAATAGGCAGAAATGGTACAACCGGATGGTTGAAGGTATGGTTAAGGAAATTTGTACCAACTATGGCGACCTGTTCGAGATATGGTTCGATGGTGGTGCCGATTCTCCTGAAAATGGTTCGCCGGATGTTTTGCCTATTGTTCAACAATATCAGCCCAATTGTTTGTTCTATCACAATAAGCAGCTGGCCGAGGCGCGTTGGGGAGGTTCTGAATCGGGAACAGTTGCATACCCCTGTTGGTCCACTTTTCCCTATTTTTCAACCGGGGCAGGGGAGTCGGCTCATCAGGAGATTGCTAAAAATAACTTTCAGTTATTGAAAGAAGGAAATCCGAATGGAGATTATTGGATGCCAGCCATGTCTGATGCGCCTTTGAGAGGATATAACGGACGGCATGAGTGGTTTTGGGAACCCGGAGATGATGCGCATATTTTCCCTTTGGAGAGCTTGGTGAATATGTATTATAAATCTGTTGGTCGGAATTCGACATTGATTATGGGATTGACTCCTGACCCTGATGGATTGCTACCCGAACCGGATGTTAAGCGATTGAAAGAATGGGGAGAGGAAATCAAGCGTCGTTTTGAAACGCCTGTGGATCAAATGATGGGAGAAGGTGAGAAGCTTGTTTTGAAACTGCCCAATGCTCAACAAATAAACCATGTGATTATTCAGGAGGATATTGCATTGGGAGAACGGATACGTCGTTATAAAGTAGAGGGTTTGGTTAATGGCAGATGGACTAAGTTATGCGAAGGCCAATCAATTGGACAAAAGCGGATTCAGCAATTTGATGCTGTTGCATGTTCTAAAGTCCGATTAATTATAGAGCAGGCTGATGATGTTCCTTCGATTAAGAACTTCGCTGTTTATCAGGTTAAATAAGGATACTTCATACATATAGGCCAACCTGTGGGCCTGGGCGATTGACGACAGTGAAAGACTGGAATTTATGACTTTCCCGCGCATCTCTGCCCTTGCAGAGTCGGGATGGACCCGCGAGAATTCAAAAAATTACGAGGACTTTCAACAGCGGATTAGTAAACTACTCGCGTTTTACAAAAAAGAACAAATTACAGTCTTCGATTTTACGTCTCCGAATAGCAAGGAAATTACCGGACCGGTGAAGTGATGTGCAGAATTTCAATGATTGTTATTTTTGATGGTAGTTCGTAGTGAGTGCGATTTTAATGATCAAATCGAGTTGGTTTAAATGTTGAAACATATACTGTTGCATTATTTGGCGGGAGCAGAGAACAGGCAAAATCTTTCTTCTCGATAAAGTCTCTCTTTGATTTCAATATAATAATATTCTGAATCAGAGATATGAAATTTGAATAGAATTAGCGTTATGCAAGATTCGAATATGCATTCATTAGTGCCTCTATAACAGGCAGTTATTTGAGTTGTGTTTTTGAGGGTCACCGTTTCGTTCATATTTGAAGAACTTTTCATCTCAGATATTAAGAGTTGATAAAATTGGTAGTAAAAAACCGGATCGTTCTTTAATAAAATACTTTTTTATTGTATGTTCGGGGTATTATTTAACGACCATATTTTTTGACTATGGAATCAATCCTCGTTTTTTGGCGGAAAGATTGAGGGGAAAATTGTTCCAATGTTGATGCTGCTAAGTTATTCTTTTCTCATGTAGCCTTATTCTATAAAAGGCAAGTTTTAGACATTTTATCAATTACAAGACGACACTATTTTTATTAGCCAGATGTGCGCTTAGTTGCTGCATTTGTTTTTCAGTTGAGGTGAAGTATTATGTATAAAAATATACGTGGGCGATACGATCTTCTGTAAAAACTGTCTGGGATTGAAATTCTATTAATAATGACAAATAGCTGTAATCTAATAACTAAATAACTTGATAAAGATGAAGAAGCTAATTTTAGTAATAACAATTTTTCTTTCAGTCGCAACTGCATTTCCCCAAGGAAAAAGAATCGGGAATGAGGCAGAAGTTCAAAAGAAGGAACGGATGGGGTGGTGGGTTCACGATCGCTTTGGAATGTTTATTCATTGGGGAATTTATGCATTGCCGGCTCGCCATGAGTGGGTGAAAAATTACGAAAGAATATCTGACGAACAGTACCAAAAGTATTTCGATAACTTTAATCCTGATTTGTACAATCCCAAAGAGTGGGTGCGAAAAGCAAAAGAAGCAGGAATGAAATATGTGGTGCTTACAACCAAACATCACGATGGTTTCTGTCTGTTCGATTCAAAATATACCGATTATAAGGCAACAAATACTCCGATAGGCCGTGATTTGGTTAAAGAATATGTAGATGCTCTCAGGACAGAAGGATTAAAGGTTGGTTTTTATTATTCACTTCTCGACTGGCATCATCCCGATTATACAATCGACGGGTTTCATTCACAACGTGTAGAGGATGAAAAAGAATACGCTAAACTGAACAAAGGGCGTGATATGAATAAATACCGTGAGTATTTGCATAATCAGGTTCGGGAATTATTAACAAACTATGGTAAGATTGATTTGCTTTGGCTCGATTTTTCCTATCCGGGAGAAAACGGGAAAGGTTCAAAAGACTGGGATTCTGAAAACCTATTAAAGATGGTTCGTTCGTTGCAACCTGGCATTATTGTTAACGACCGTCTTGACTTGAATGAGTACGAAGATGGCTGGGACTTTACAACACACGAACAGTATAAAGTATCGAAATGGCCGGAAGTAAACGGTAAAAAAACTCCATGGGAAACCTGTCAGACGTTTAGCGGTTCTTGGGGCTATTACCGTGATGAATATACATGGAAAGACTCCAAACAATTATTGGGTCTGCTTATCGAATCGGTAAGCAAGGGTGGAAACCTGATTATGAATGTTGGCCCCACAGCCCGGGGTGTTTTCGACGAACGGGCAAATGCTTCTCTTGCTGCTTTTGGTAATTGGATGAAATACAATAGTCGCTCGATATACGGTTGTACCCAGGCGCCGGAAGAATTTGAGGCCCCGGCGATGAGTTTGTTAACCTACAATCCGGAAACAAACCGTTTGTACATTCATCTGCTCGATTATCCGCTACAAAACCTTGTTCTTCCAAATTATAAGGGAAAAGTGAAATATGCGCAGTTGCTTCATGATGGTTCGGAGATTGCAGTTAGTGCGCGTTCTGCAGAAGACATAAAGGAAAATGAATATCCTAATGATTTGACTTTGAGTTTACCTGTTCGAAAACCAAACGATGAGATTCCGGTAATTGAATTAATTCTGGAATAGAAAACATAATTGAAAAATTACTCAGATGAAATATTTGAAGCCAATAATTGCTTTAGCTTTCTCTTTTGTATTGACGACTGTTTTTGTCGCATGCTCTGTTAATAATAAAGAAATCCAGGTAGACAGCCCGGCTGGAACTCTAACCGTAAAAGTTTTTATGGCTGACGAAAGGCTTTCTTATTCTGTTTCTTCAGGTTATACTCCTGTTTTAAAAACATCTTCTTTGGGTTTAACTGTTGACAGTGTAGATTTAGGACATAACACAAATATTCTGTCTGCTTCCGGAATACAGGAGATTAATGAAGAATATCCGTTATTTGGAAATCATTCTGTAGCCCGAAATCATGCCAATGAAATAAAGATTAAGATGAAAACTTCGGGGAAGGAATTTAGCCTGATTGTACGTGTGTATAATGACGGAATCGCAGTTCGTTATACAATTCCCGAAGGAACAAAGTATATAAATGAAGAAAGTACCTCGTGGAATATTCCAGAAGGGACATCAAAGATTGCATGGTCTGAATTTAATCCGTCGTACGAAGAGTTGAGCTACGTCACTCCTCTAGAAAAAGTTCCGCAAAATAATCCGGTGATGGGGCCGCTAACGTTGAAAACAGATGGTTACTATCTTTCATTCTCTGAAGCCGATTGCGAAGACTTTCCCGACATGGTTTTTATCCGCAATGGTAATTTCTTTAATGTATGTTTCCCGGCAGCTGAGCAGGGATGGGAACTTAACCGACTGGCTGAAAACAATCCACAGGCATTGGATGGCACTTACAACGGCGAAAAAGTTACTCCGTGGAGGACTACCATTATTGCCAAGGATTTAAACGAACTGGTTAATTCCGATTTAATCACAAATGTATGTCCGGCGCCGTCCAAAGGTTCCGACTTTTCGTGGGTAAAACTCGGTCGCTGTTTGTGGCAGTGGTGGAGCATTGGCGCGCCCAGGTATGAAGACCAGAAAGACTGGTATGATGCAGCAGCTAAGTTAAAATGGGAATATTATCTTATTGACGATGGTTGGCGTTACTGGCAACAACCCAGTAAAGATCAGTGGAAATTGCTTGAGGAGGTTATTGGATATGGAAAAAGAGTAGGAGTGAAGTCGATTGTTTGGGTCGATTCTGAAGAATTCAGAGCGGCCAAAGAGCGTCGGACATATCTCGAAAAAGTTAAGGAAATTGGAGCCGATGGAATAAAAATAGACTTTATTCCTGAGCCCACTTCCGAAATAATGCAGTGGTACATGGGAACCATGCAGGATTGCGCCGAGTTGAAACTGCTCCTGAATTTTCATGGGAGTGTAAAACCTACCGGCTTGCAGCGTACTTACCCAAATGACATTACGCGCGAAGCAGTTCGGGGTAACGAATATCATATGACAAGATATGACCGTGTAATGTCGTTCGACCACGATGTTTGTTTGCCATTTACCCGCTTAATGACAGGGCCTGCCGATGTAACCCCGGTAATGTTAAATCCGGAGGAACTAACTACTTCCAGGTTCACCTGGGCGCACGAGTTTGCACAGGCAATTGTTTACCTGTCTCCGGTTACACATTTTTGCGACCAATACAAGTTTTACCTCGAAAGCCCGATGTTTGATTTGTTTCAGGAAATTCCAACTGTATGGGACGAAACAAAGGTTTTACCTTGTACTGATATGGGAGAGGTGGTTGCTTATGCCCGGAGAAAAGGAAGTACCTGGTGGATAGGTATTATGAATGGAGCAAATGAAAGAGAAGTAACAATATCGTTAGATTTTCTGAATGGTCAAACACCGGCGACCTTAGTTTTTGATGGGGAGGTTAATACAAGTATCGACCGCAAAGAACTGGTTTTGTCGCCTGATGAAAGATTAATGGTGCGTTTAATCCCCGGAGGAGGATTTGTTGGCCGCTTGTCTGGAGCCGAAAAATCTGTTAATTAAATAGGAGAATAAAGAAATCGCAGGCGAAGAATTCGTGTTTGAAGGACTTTGCTTTGTTCTAAGAAACAATTGGCCGTCATTGCTTTATGCCGCGATTAAATTATATCTTTGAGAGAATTGGGACAGTAAATAATTTAAAAAATAAGATACTCCACAGCGGAGTTGTTTGGGATAGGCAGTAGTTGGTTGTTTAGTCTATTCTTACATTCATTAATTTCTAAATATTTGATTGTTGAACTTTTGAGTTAATTCTTTAAAGAGAAGAGCTATGGAGATAAACGAGGAAAAACTCAATTTTGATAAAGATGCAATATTTCTGACGCGTCATTATAAACAAGACTATTTTACTTCCCCCCGACATTTTCATAACGAATACGAAATTGCCTACATTGAACAAAGTGAAGGTAAACTTTATGTAGGGAATAATATTGTTGATTTTAAGGCGGGGAACTTGTTTATTTTTGCTCCAAAGCTGATTCATAGTTTTAAAAATTCCAAAAAAAATAGTGAGAAAGGGACTGCCAAAGCAACCATTGTTCTCTTCAAAAAAGAATTTTTAGGAGATTCTTTTTTTGACCGCAAAGAAGCCATGCTTCTTAATAAGTTACTTGCCAATTCTGAGGCTGGGATAAAAATATTTAAGCCATCGCGCGAGGTGCTTAAGCTGATGAAGAAATTGTCTTTCAATAGTGGGTTAAAGAGTATTCTTGATTTGTTGACTATTCTTGATCTCTTATCGAAGAGTGAAGATTATGAATTGCTTACTGCCCGATGGGTAAAAAAGTTCTATTACAAGATAAGCGATAGTTTGATTAAAGATATAGTCTCTTTTGTTGAAGAAAATTATGCTGATGAAGATATTTTTAAAAGAGCCGTAGAATTATCTGGAATGGGAACAGCTTCTTTTTCCCGGTATTTTAAAAACAGAACTGAAAAAACTTTTTCGCAATATCTTAACGAGGTTCGAATAAATAATGCGCAAAAAATGCTGATCAATACAAATCTTGATATTAACGAGATTTGTTCCAGTTGCGGGTATAACAGCCTGTCTTATTTTAGTCGTCAGTTCAAACAAAAAAACGGCATCAGTCCCCACGATTTTCGAAATACTTATTTAAAAATACACTCTTTCTAAAGGATTAAGTGTTGATCGGACATTAATCTATGTTTTCTTCAATGGCTTGGAATCTTGGCTATCTATTTCGTTACGTACTGTTTATTTGTTAGCATTAGTTTTGCTTTGAAGTTTATTGTCTCTTATTTGAACTTAATTAACCTACTTTTTGGTCGTAACATCGCTTACCTACTTTTAACTCCTGAAAAGAAATTTGAATAAAGTCTGCAATTAATAGACGTCATTTCCAAGGCAAAAAGGAAAAAAGTATCCCGATTCAAATTCTGTTTCTGAAAACAAAATAAAAATGGCGAATAACGTAACAACGATTAAAACATGACAAGCATTGATAACCTAACATTCGCCTTTTATATACTTGCTTTTGTTTTTACTGGAGTAATCGCCGGAAGAAAACGTAGAACCGATGCCGCCGATTTTTATATCCGTCAGAATCATCTTCCCTGGTATGTTATTGGATTCTCTCTTGTTGCTGCCGGAATAAGCAGCGAACAATTTATAGGTACTGTGGGAGCAGTGTATAGCCGGGGCTTGGTAACAGCAAACTGGGAATGGGGGATAGCGCCGGCAGTAATAATTATGGTGGTGTTTTTTGTTCCTTATTATCTGAAAAATAAGATACTTACAACACCTGGTTTCTTAGAGAGGCGCTTCGATAAGCGGGTGAGTTCGTTGTATGCAATATTATCAGTATTTATTTATGTTTTTATAAACCTGGCAGGGGTACTGTATTCCGGCGGGTTTGCAATGAGCCAGATATTGGGCGTAAATATTTATGTGTGTATCGTAATTATAGCCTTGGTTGTTGGTTTCTTTTCTATTTATGGAGGAATGGCTTCTTTGGCCTGGACCAGCGTATTGCAGGCAAGTATGTTGTTAGGGGGAGGCTTCCTGCTTTTTGTGTTGGGGCTTAATCGTATCGACGGAGGCTTGGTTGCAATTATCGGAGAAGGAGAAAGGGCGCATTTAATCCGTCCAGCAACTGACCCTGAAATTCCATGGACAGCTTTGCTGGTTTTGATGTTCTCTACCAACATCTGGTACTATTGTACCAGTCAGAATATTAATCAAAGTGTTTTAGGGGCAAAAAACAGATGGCACGGTCGTATTGGATTGATATTTGCCGGATTTTTGTTGCTTTTTGTCCCTTTAGCCGATGTTTTTCCCGGGCTTATTGCCTATCGTTTAAATCCTGACTTGCCAAAAGCAGATATGGCTTTTGTATTTGTTACCCAGCAGTTGCTCCCCGTTGGAGGTGCTGGCATAATGTACGGGGTGTTGATTTTTTCAGTTGTTACAGCAGTACTTTCCGGCATCAACGGAGTTTCAACAATTTTTACATTCGATATTTATAAGAAGTTTTCGAAAAAGCAGGTTGATGATAAACGCCTGATTAAAATGGGACGTATTTTCTCCGCTTCCGTATTATTTGTCGGAGCATTATATACCCCTGTAGTTGGAAGCTTCAAACATATATTCGATTTTTTCCAGGAATGCTGGGCGTTTGTGGCAGTTCCCATCTCACTTACTTTTTTGTTGGGAATTTTCTTCCGGCGGATGTCGGCAAAGCTGGCTTTTTATCTGCTATTGCTCACTTTCCCGATGTTTCTAATGCCTTATGTGGTGAAGCTTCTCGGAATAACCATGAATATTTTCAATGTAGCAGGTATTGTATGGATTATCACTTTTGTTGCCTGCTTGCTTTACATGTTTTTGATTGATAAGTCAGAAAAAAATCAGGAAAAAATACTCTTTCTCTTTGAAAAAATAAAAGTGCCATGGTATAAGAATATTGTATTGTGGGCGGTAATTCTGGTCGCCTGCTATTTTACCGTTTATGTGTTGCTGTGGTAGTTAAGTAAAAACTAATTAAAAGCGAAATGATGCAAATATCATCATTATTAAGAATAGAAAACAAACACTTGCTGGTTGACATATTCCCCAAAGGAGGTGGAAAATTAACAAGCATTTATAATAAAGAACTCGGGTGCGAATTTTTATGGAGAAATGAAGCTCTTAATCTACAAAGTTATGCAACGGGTACTGAATATGATCCTGCATTTTATGGGGGGGTTGACGAGTTGTTGCCCAACGATATTCCGGAAAATGTTGATGGAATGGAATTCCCTGATCATGGAGAATTATGGACTCAGTCTTTAACTGCTTCTTTCATGGATAATTGCGTGACATTAAAAGGGCTTTTACCTGTTTCAAAGTTGAATTATCAAAAATCTATTCGCTTGGATGATAATGGCCCGTTTATTCATACGAGTTATATAATAACCAATGAAAATACTCAGCCTGTAAAATTCTTATGGAAACTCCATGCAGCGTTGAAGATTAAAGAAGGCGACCATGTTTTGTGCAGTGCGGGAAAAGGGCAGGTTGTTGATCCGGAGTATTCTCGTTACAAGCAAACTACTCCGTTTGAATGGCCACTTCTGGAACAGAATGATGTGTCGCTTGTCCCTCCGGAAAATGATACAATGGATTTTTATTACCTGTATGAATTGGGAAATGGAGAAGTAGGACTGGCCACCAAAGAAGGCACCTATTTCGGCTATCGTTTCGATAAGCAGGTATTCCCATATGTGTGGCTCTTTGCTTCTTACGGAGGTTTTCTAAATCACTATACTGCAATTTTGGAGCCTTGCACAACAATGCCTGTATCGGTAAATGATGCCGCCCGGTTGGGACAAACAATGATTTTGCAACCCGGAGAATCAATGAGTACGCAAGTGACGATTATTGCCGATAGTTTAACAAACACAACAAAGAATAAATAAAAGATTAACCAATGAGAACCAATAGACCAAAAGTATTAGTAACAGGTGCAGCTTCAGGGACCGGAAAAGCTACTGCAATGCGTTTTGCTTCAGAAGGATATGATGTCTGCCTTAACGATGTTCAGGATATGGAGAGTGTATTTGCTTCTCTTTCTCCCGGAGATCATATTGCAGTGAGGGGAGATTACGCAGATGAAAAAACAATAAATGAGTGCCGTGATCGGATTCAGTTGCACTGGGGACAATTGAACGTTCTTGTTAATTGTGCGGGAATTAGTGTGAAAACTGTTGTTGCAGAAACAAATACAGAAGATTGGGAGCGTATTTTTCATCTTATGTCCAGAGGTGCGATTCAAATGAGTAATCTGGCAATTCCGTTTATGGCTAATGGAGGAAGGATCATCCATATTACATCAATTCATGGCGAAAGAGCTGAATTTGGATCCGGCAGTTATGCTATGGCCAAAGCGGCTATTAATCAATATTGCCGGAATCTGGCGAATGAACTCGCTGATCGTAATATCCTGGTAAATGCCATTGCCCCTGGTTTTGTGAATACGCCCATGTCGGTGGTTGACGGGGCAAATGAACTGGAAAGCGAATGGTTCAAATGTAACTATGTTGACGGGCATCATTTACCGCTCCGCAGGCCAGCTCAACCGGAAGAAATTGCCGGTGTTGCTTTTTTCCTTGCAGGGAAAGATGCATCCTATATCACCGGACAGGTTATCACAGTAGATGGTGGCTTAACGATTACCTTTTAACAAAAACGAGATGAAGATAGAGTCAGTAGATTTTTTTTATTTAAGTATGCCCGAAGTGTTAGATGTGGGCGATGGAAGCCAGGACGCTCTACTGGTTCGTATAAGGGCTGGCGGCCATGAAGGCTGGGGTGAATGTGAAGCATCTCCTTTAACCAGCATTGCCGGTTATGTTTGTCCAATGTCGCATAGCGGTTGCAAACCTGTAAGCTGGGCTTTGGATGGGATGTCTCTTACTTCCGTTAACGACATTTATAAAATCAACCAACGGGTGCACGAAAACTGTTTTGACCTGCTCCAGGCAGATCATATTCTTTCTGGAATTGACATTGCTTTGTGGGATTTACTGGGGAAGATAAAGCAGGAACCGGTTTTTGCTTTACTCGGATATAGCCAGTCATATCCTAAACTTCCGTATGCCTCTCAACTATTTGGCGATATTCCTGAAGAAACTTTTCAAAAAGCCAGTGAATCGAAAAAACAAGGTTACAAGGCTGTGAAATTTGGCTGGGGGCCCATTGGAAAATTGGATGCGAAGACTGACAGAGAACATTTTCAGGCTGCCCGTAAAGGATTGGGTAGCGATTTGTTTTTAATGGTTGATATCGGTACTTATTGGGGAGAGGATACAGGAAAGGCAAAGCAACGGTTGCAATTCTTGAAAGAGGCAAATGTGTATTGGCTGGAAGAGCCTTTTGTTAACATGTCACTAGAAGCCTATAAAAATCTTTCTTGTGCTACTCCGCATGTAAGTCTGGCAGCTGGCGAAGGTTGTAACAACTATCATCAGGCCGTAGCAATGATGGATTATGCCGGATTGAAATTCATTCAAATCGATACAGGAAGGGTTGGTGGAATAACAGCCGCTAAACGTATTGCAGACCGGGCAACGGTTCAAAACATTACTTATGTGAACCATACTTTTACTTCTCATCTGGCATTGAGCGCATCTGTTCAGCCTTTTGCCGGAATAAAAGATAGTCGAGTCTGTGAATATCCGGTTGAAGCCAGGGCGTTAGCAAATGAAATAACAAAAGAAAAAATATTGCCGAATGAGTCGGGAGAACTTGTATTGTCGAATAAACCTGGTTTGGGGTTAAGTATTGACACTGAAAATTTGAAGAAATACCTTGTTGAAACCGAAATTCGGGTAAAAGGAAAATTACTGTATAAAACCCCCGATTTATAGAAATGAAATTGAAAAGAAATTGATATGACAACGTGTACAGGATTGCTAAAAAGAAAAATAGAAAATAAAGAAACACTGCTTTCCGGTTGTGTTTTCGACAGCCGATCAGGTTCTGTAATCGAGATGTATCATGAGATTGGTTTTGATATGGTTCTCATTGATCGTGAACATGGAGGGTTTAACAGTGAAACAGTTTTTGACCATATTCGCCTTGCCCGTGCATTGAATTTTCCCTGTATGGTGAGGGTAGCCGAACCATCTTATGCCGAGCTAAACCGGGTGATGGACCAGGCTCCGGATGGGATATTTGTTCCAAGAATCCGGACCCGGAAAGATGTGGAAGATTTTATGAGATTGATAAAATTTCCTCCATATGGAATTAAAGGTTATGCCGGGAGTGCATGTCCTGCCGGAAAGTATTTGGGTTGGGAAAGGCCACTTGAACAGTTCGATTATTTTAATCGTGATTTTGTTGTCGGGATACAAATCGAAACCGCAGAGTCGATTGAAAACCTTGATGATATCCTTTCTGTTCCGGGAATAGATGTTGCCCTGGTCGGAAATGATGATTTGTCGCTCGGTATGGGTATTCCTACTCAAACAGATAAAGCTGAATACATAGAGACTGTTAAAACAGTAATTACAACCTGCAATAAATATGGGGTTTTACCCGGAATTGCCTGTGGCGACCCTAAAAAGATAAAGTTCTGGAGGGATCAAGGTATGTGTTTGTTTTGGGCTGCATTTGATGTGGTAAGCATGTGGCAACATACAAAACAGGTATATCAATCTATTCAGCAAGAGTTGACATAGAAAATACATACTGGAAGGTAGGGGCATGAATTGCGTTTACTCGCAATAGAAAAGAATAGTGGATTAGTAAGTAAAGATAGCGAAAGCACTAGTAGGATTATGGTTTAGTGGAGAGATGGGGTAGCTGGAAATGTGAGATAAAATCTTAGCATATGGATGAGATTGAAAAAATACAATCTGAGACTAAGTTGTGGAATGATTTTGTGTCCGGGAAAAATGAGGCGTTTAAGACTATTTATTACCGGTATGCCAATGAATTGTTCCGGTTTGGGTTACATTTCTCTCAAAGTGAGGATATTGTTTTCGATGCAATGCAGGACCTTTTTATTGATTTGTATAATTATCAGCCACAACTTAAATCAGGGGATTGTATAAAGCAGTACCTCTTTGTATCTCTGAAAAGAAAGATATTTCGTCTTCAGGGAGAAGAAAATAAATACCAGTCTATTGATCTAAGTAAAATGTCGTTTGCATATGCGCTGGTTTCAGCAGATACTGATAACGAAGAAATGGATAATGAAAAACTAAAATTATTGGATAAAGCGATGGGAGAATTGAGCGACAGGCAACGGGAAGCTATTTACCTGCGCTACGTTAGTGGCTTGAGCTATGAAGAATTAAGTGAGGTGCTTCAGTTAAATTATCAATCAGCCCGGAATCTTATTCACAGAGGTATCGAAAAACTCAGAAAGATTTACCATAAAAAATCGTTGTCGCTGTTTTGTTCCTCTTAACATATTTTTCCATGAATAAAGTATGGTTTAATTTTTTATAAAAAATACAAAAAAGAGTGAGTACAAAATGAATGTTTCCTGCTCTTGTTCACAAAACATTTATTTAAATGGCAGAGGTATCAAATAAAGGCGTAAACAATTTCATAATCCGAGATGATTTTGTTGAATGGGTTCAATACCCAACAGCAGGGTCAGACTGGTATTGGAAACAGTTTCAGCTCGATAATCCCTCCTCAAAAGCAGATATTGAGGAAGCCATTTTTATTCTAAAAAGTATAAATCCTTACGAAAAACAGTTAGAAGATAAAAGACTGGAAAAGTTATGGATTTCAATTAGTAAAAAGACTGTAAACAGAAATCGTTCAAAAAGAATTTATATATGGTCGGCAGCAGCTTCGGTTGTTGCAATACTTGGAATTTCTATGTTGTTTTATTTCTCCGGTAACCCCGAGAGTGAAGTTGCTGGTTTCTCCTCCGTTGCAAAAGTGACTGAAGATACTGATGAAGTGAGGTTAATCCTTTCTGATAACTCGGAAAAAACATTTAGTTCGGATGATTTGGAAATAAAATACAACAAAGAAGGTGAAATTGAGGTAACAACTGAGAACGGGGAAAAATCAACTAGCATTATAAATAAAACTCCCAATGCAATAAATGGCAAACAAAAAGGAATTTCAAGTTCCGGTGTTGTGGGGGCGAAAGTAGAACAGCTAAACCAGTTAGTTGTTCCGCGGGGAAAAAGAATGAGTTTGGTATTGTCCGATGGATCTCGATTATATCTGAATTCGGGTAGCAGGGCAATTTATCCTGTAAAATTTTCAGAAAAAAGACGCGAATTGTTTGTGGAAGGAGAAGCTTACATTGAAGTAGCACACGATTCAAAAAGACCATTTATTGCAATAACTGATCAGGTAACGGTTCGGGTTTTGGGTACAAAATTCAATATTTCAGCCTATCCTGAAGATTCGTACTGTTCAGTTGTTTTGGTTGAGGGTAATGTGCAGGCCGAGGTTAACTCTCAGCAAATTGCGATGGATCCCAATCATTTACTGATGTATAAAAAAGACACAAAAGAAACATCTTTAGATAAAACTGAGGTATTGCCTTATATATCGTGGAAAGATGGGTGGTTGTATTGCAAAAAAGAAAAACTGAGAGTGGTTGCTGAAAAATTATCGAGGTATTATAATATTAAAATCGAGTTTCAGGATGAGGAAACTCCGGAGATGACATTGTACGGAAAGCTTGATTTAAAAACAGACTGCTCTGATATTTTTAAAGCAATTAGTGCCATTGCCCCTATTTCTTGTGTTGTTAACGAAAATGAAATTATAGTGTCAAAGAAAAGAGATAATAACTAAAAATTATTGCCTATAGAAAAGTTGAGAAAAGAAGAAACACTGCTAAACTATTAAAAACAAAAGAGGCAGATTATACCGCCATATAATCTGCCAAAGGTGTCTTAAATACATTGATATGTAAAGATTATTGTAAATAAAACAAACAAATTTATGAAAAAAAAAGGACTTTACGGGCCGGTGTTCCGGCATGTAAAAAAGTTACTACTGAAAATGAAAATATGTCTATTCTTCTTGGTTGTTTCTGTTGTGTCAGCGTATGCAAACGAAAGTTATTCGCAGAACACCAAATTAACCTTGAATATGGATAATGCCACCTATTCAGAATTGATTGACGCAATAGAAGGGCAAAGCGAATTTATTTTCATGGTGGTTGAAGATGCTCTGGATTTGTCTGATAAAGTGAGCATTAATGTTAAAAACAAAACAATCGAAAAAGTATTGGACGAGATTTTGGATCCGTCTAAGAATTCATTTGCAATTTTTGACCGACAGGTAATAATTGGGAAAAATACCGAAGACGTTGAAGCTATTACTTACAAACCTGAACCAAATCAGGTAAAAGGAAAAGTTACCGATTCTTCAGGCGCTCCGTTACCTGGTGTTACTATTACAATTGTAGGAACAACTCGTGGGGTTATTACTGATATTGATGGTTCATATGTGATTGATGTTAAACCTACGGATAAACTCGTTTTCTCTTTCATTGGGATGAAAAGCCAGATTGTTGATGTTGGTGAACAAACCAAAATTAATGTGGTATTGGAAGAGAAGAGTCAAGAACTGGATGATGTGACGGTAGTGGCATTTGGTAAGCAGAAGAAAGAGAGTGTACTGGCTTCTATTACAACTATAAAACCGGATGAACTAAAAGTTCCGAGTAGTAACTTAACTACTGCTTTTGCAGGAAGGGTTTCGGGCTTAATTTCATATCAACGCAGCGGGGAGCCGGGTGAAGATAATGCAAGCTTTTTTATTCGTGGTATTACAACTTTTGGTGCTGAGGCAAAAAAGGATCCTCTAATTCTTATCGATGGAGTTGAATTGAGTACGTCTGATTTGGCACGTTTAAATACCGATGATATTGCGAACTTTTCTATCATGAAAGATGCTACAGCTACAGCTCTTTATGGCGCACGTGGTGCAAACGGGGTTATTGCTGTAACCACTAAAGAAGGACAGGAAGGAAAAGCAAAAGTCAATGTGAGGATTGAGAATTCATTTTCGACACCTACCAAAAGGGTTCAGATTGCTGATCCGGTAACCTTTATGAGGTTGCACAATGAGTCGGTCAAAACACGTAATCCTCTGGGGTTAATGTTATATGATCAGGAAAAAATCTCGATGACCGAGAAAGGGCTTTACCCTGATATTTTCCCTTCTACCGATTGGTATCACACAATGTTTAAGGATGTGGTTTATAATCAAAGAGTTAATTTGAGTGTGAGCGGTGGAGGAAAAGTTGTGCGTTATTATGTAGCAGCCAATGTGGCACATGATAATGGCGACCTAAAAGTTGACAACCGCAATAATTTCAATTCAAATATTAATTTGAAAAAGTATGGTTTCCGTTCTAATATAAACATCAATTTAACAAAAACTACGGAAATGATCCTTAGGCTTAGCACAACTTACGATGATTATACAGGACCAATTGATGGTGGAACAGATATGTATAAAAAAGTGATGCAAGCTAATCCTGTTTTATTTAAACCTTACTACGAACCGGATGAGCAATATGCTTATGCAAAACATATTCTTTTTGGTAATTATGGAGATGCGAATTATGTTAATCCTTATGCAGAAAGTTTAAAAGGATACAGAGACTATAGTAAAAATACAACTATTTCACAGCTTGAAGTTAAACAGGATCTGGATATGTTAGTAAAGGGGCTGAAAGTTCGTGCGATGTTTAATATGGATAGATACTCAGAATATGCCGTAACCCGGCAATATACTCCATATTATTATTCAATCTCTTCTTATAACCTAAAGGAAAACACTTATTCTTTGGTACGCCTTAACCCTACAAAAGGGACGGAATATATTGACTATAATCCTGGCTCACGTTATATCAACAGTGCATATTACTTGGAGTCTGCTGCTGAATATAACAGACTCTTTGATAAGCATTCAGTAAATGGTTTATTGGTTTATACTATGCGGCAAGAGAAGACAGGAATAGCCGATAACCTTCAGCTTTCTCTTCCTAACCGAAATATGGGAGTATCTGGTCGTTTGGCATACAACTTTGATACTCGTTATTTTGGTGAGTTCAACTTTGGATATAACGGTTCGGAACGTTTTTCAAAAAATCACCGTTGGGGCTTTTTCCCTTCTGTTGGGGCTGCATGGATGCTTTCTAACGAGAAGTTTTTTGAACCGCTGACACATATTTTCAGGCAGTTTAAAATAAAAGCTACTTACGGAATGGTTGGTAATGATGCTATCGGTAGTGATAACGATCGCTTCTATTACCTTTCTCAGGTGGATATGGATGCTGAAAGAAATGTTTTCTGGGGAACGAACCTTACTTATAATCCGGGAGGTATCGATGTTACCCGGTATGCCAACGATGAGATAGGCTGGGAAAAGTCTTATAAAACGAATATAGGACTGGAAATGTCTTTGAATAATGGTTTTTCTGCAAACGTGGAAGTTTTTCATGAAAAACGTAAGAATATTTTAGTAAGCCGGGTAATTCCGGGAACAATGGGGGTTATTCCAGAGATAAAAAAGAATTTTGGTATCGCTTCCGGTAGAGGTATTGATTCTGAATTTAATTATGAAAAGAATTTTAATAAAGACTTATGGGTTACGGGAAGGGCAACCTTTACATATGCAACAAGCGAGGTGAAAGACTGGGAAGAACCAGATTATTCTGAAACTCCGTGGTTGTCTAAAGTTGGGCAATCTCTCTCTCAGCAATGGGGGTATATTGCAGAACGCTTGTTTATTGATGATGCAGAAGTAAAAAACTCTCCCACGCAGTTTGGCTCTTACATGGCAGGAGATATTAAATACCGGGATGTTAATGGCGACGGTAAAATATCCGAACTAGACAAAGTTCCAATTGGTTACCCTACAACTCCTGAGATTATATATGGATTTGGTTTTTCTGTTGGGTATAAGGGCATTGACGCTTCCTTCTTCTTTCAGGGAGCGGCACGTGAATCTTTCTGGCTGGATCCGGAAAATGTGACCCCGTTTCTGGATGGTGATGGAGATGACGGGTTAACCGGTTATAATTCTGTTCTACAGGTGTTTGCTGATGATCACTGGTCGGAAAGTAATCGTGATCCTTATGCTTTGTGGCCCAGGTTGGCAAACTACGAGGTGACTAATAATAACCAAACGAGTACATGGTTTATGGAAGATGGTTCTTTTCTTCGTCTGAAATCCGTTGAAGTTGGTTATACTCTACCTAAGCATTTAGCGAATAAAATGCATTTGGGAAATTTGAGGTTGTATGTTAGTGGAACAAATTTATTCTACTTCAGCAAATTCAAACTTTGGGATCCTGAAATGGCCGGAAATGGATTAGGTTATCCTATCCAACGGGTTTTTAATGTGGGGTTGAACATTAGCTTATAATGGCTGGTGCTACGGCTAATCATCATATAAATAAACAAAAACATAGATAACGATGAAAAAGATTATTCGATATATCTTAATCCTTATACCTCTGGCCTTGTTGTCTTCGTGCGACTATCTGGATGTTGTTCCTGACAACGTGGCTACACTTGACAATGCATTTTCCGATCGCTATAATGCTGAGAAATACCTGGCTACCTGCTACTGGAGTATGCCAAAATCGGGAGGATGGAATGAAAATCCTGCGATGTTTGGTGCGATGGAAATGATTTTTAATCCGGAGCATAATGATGGAGGAATGCTCTCTGCACTGGGGTATGATAGCCCTACCCAGACATATTTTAATTACTGGAATGCAGGTGGAGCACCAGTGCGTGGTTTGTATGCCGGAATTAATAACTGTAATGTTTATCTTGCTAATATTGGTAATGTAAGTGATTTGGAAACTTACGAAAGGAATCGCCTGATTGCTGAAGTAAAAACCATCAAAGCTTATCTCCATTTTTATTTACTGGCTTATTATGGCCCAATCTGTCCATTGAAAGAGAATTGGGACATAAATGAAACGGTTGCAGAGGTGAGGGTTTACCGAGAAAAGGTAGATGATACCTTTGAATATATTCTTGAATTGTTGGATGATGCAATTAACAGTAACGCGCTTCCTGTTCAGATTCAGAACAGAACTACCGAACTTGGACGTTTTACCCAGGCAGCTGCATGTTTTATTAAAGCAAAGGTTTTGGTTTATTGGGCGAGCCCGCTTTTTAATGGAAATACTGATTATAACAGTTTTATGGATCATAACGGAGAGCCATTTTTTAACCAGACTTATAATTCTGAGCGCTGGAAAAAGGCGGCAGTGGCGTGCGATTCGGCAATTACGGTTTGTAACAATAGTGGAATAAAGTTATATCAGAAAAGTGATTATATTACTGCAAAGACATTGTCTGATGAGACTTTCTTGGTTAATACGTTGCGTAATGTTATTAGCGAACGTTGGAATTGTGAATTAGTTTGGGGTTCTACTGCATGGCCGATAGATGAGGGTGTTCAGCAACAATGTATTCCCCGTTTTGAAGAAGCAGTTGAGCAAAACACTACAGCTAATATGAGTATTCCGTTGAATGTTGCAGAGAAGTTTTACTCTAAAAACGGAGTTCCTATTGACGAAGACCCTGATTATGACTATGCACATCGTTATAACTTGCGTACAGGCGATGTCGATCACCGTTATTACGTTGAGGAAGGCGAACAAACTGCCGCTCTTAACTTCGACAGGGAACCAAGATTCTATTCAACCCTGGGATTTGATCGTGGAAAATGGTATGGTAATTCATACAAAAATGAGCCAACTGATGATGCTGATTGTTTGTATCCGAAAGCCCGGTCCGGAGAATTTTCTTCGATGTTTCAACCCGGAGATTACAATGCTACCGGTTATTTCTGTAAAAAATTAGTTTCTGTCAACACCGTTTATAAGGATAAAAACTCGGTAGAATACGAAAGTTTTCCTTTCCCTGATATGCGTTTTGCTGATTTATTGTTATTCTATGCCGAGGCATTGAATGAAATGAAAGATGCCCCCGATGCCGAGGTCTATCAGTACATTGATATGGTGAGGGAGCGTGCCGGCCTGGACGGGGTTGTTGAAAGCTGGAAGAAGCATTCGATCGCTCCGTCGAAGCCGTCAACAAAGGCTGGGATGAGAGAGATTATACAAAGAGAACGTGCAATAGAACTGGCATGCGAGGGAGCTTATTTTTGGGACAGCAGAAGATGGAAAACTGCTATCAGAGAACAAAATGGACCGGTAAAAGGCTGGGATGTAACCAAAGCAGATGTTAATGATTATTATACTGTAACAACTGTGTATAACCAGACTTTTTCTTTTAAGAATTATTTCGCCCCAATTCCTGAAAGCGATATAATTAAGAATCCAAAATTGGTTCAAAATCCTGGATGGTAAATTAAGAAATAGTTACACGGATGAAACGGCCACGTTTAATTCTGAGTCCGATAACATCGGAGATTTATTCAGGTAGTTACTTCCACGAATTTTGAAAAACGTTTAATCTTAACTTGATGAAAAAAATAATTATCTCACTAATAGCACTTCTTTTTGTAATTAGTGCATGTGATGAAAAGGAACTTGGACCGATTACTGAAAGCATGGGAAAACCGTCAACGGTAACTCAGGTTCAAACAACCTCCATACCAGGAGGGGTATTAATCACTTATCGAATTCCTGATCAGGAAGATTTGTTGTCGGTAAAAGGGGTTTATACGTTAACAAATGGAAAAACCAAAGAAGTTGTTGCTTCTTTTTACGAAAATATCATAAGAATTGAAGGGTATAATGATGTTCAGCAGCATGTTGTTGAACTGTATTCGGTTAACCGTGCAGGAGAATTGTCGGATCCTGTTGAAGTGTCTTTTACTCCTTTAGAATCTGCGATTAGTAAAGCTTATAATTCGATGGAGATTGTACAGGATTTTGGAGGGGCACGTTTTAGCTGGTTGAATCCGGATAAAGGAATCCTGAATTTTGAGTTTTTGGCAGAAGATAGTGTTGGAATGATTCGACCGTATAAGATTCTTACCTCTCAGGAGGATACTGTCAAGTATTCTATGCGAGGCTTTGAACCAGAGCCAATAATTTTTGGAGTGGTTATATCTGATTTATGGGACAATGTTACCGATACTATTTTCCCGGCAGGAAAGATAATAACCCCTCTATATGAAAAGAAATTTGACAAATCGAAATGGTCTTTGTTGCAATTGGGAAACGATGTTACTTCCTGGAATAATTGGGAAGGGATTTCGGAGGGTATTATTGATGATGATGTATCAACAATCGGACATTCTCCTGTTGGTGCTATGCCTGCTTCGTTTACAATTGATATGGGAGCGAAGGCAAAATTGAGTCGCCTGGTTATGTTTCAATGGGATGATGATTGTGAATATGCGTGGGGAAATCCTAAACGATTTGAAGTGTATGGGCGTGCAGATGCTCCAAGTATGAATGGAGACTGGGACGAATGGGATAAAATCATGGATTGTACTATTATCAAACCATCAGGATCTCCTATCGGTACTAATACTGATGCTGACCTTGCAGCTTTAAAGGCTGGGCATGAATTTACAGTTGATGTGAACGCCGGAGTATTTCGTTATATAAGAATTCGGGTACTTAGTACATGGGCAAGCACCACATTCACACATATTGCAGAAGTTACAATGTATGGATCTGAGGTAAATTAGTTTAAACAGGATAACCTTTAATTTTAGTCTAGGCAATATTAAATGAGCATGAAGATCAAAGTATATTAGTTCGTATTGATTCCCAGTTGTTTGATAGACATGCAAGTTCATTTTGTTACTAATCATTAAATAAATATAGATACATGAAAAATTGGAAAATAATATATCAATGCTTGGTGGTAATCACATTATTGTCTGCGTTTGTTTCATGCGAAGACATGATGGATAAACATCAGGATTATATTGAAGGGGGTGAAATTATCTATGCTCCCAGGCCAGATTCAATTGCTTTTCTTCCGGGAACCGGACGAATTTTGTTTCGTTACTGGTTATATAATTCGCCCAATGTAAGTTCTGTGGACATATTCTGGAATAATGGCGCCGATTCTCTTATTATTCCGGTAACACCGGGAACCGGACTGGATAGTAGTGAGGTTCTTTTAAGTAATATGCCAGAGAGATCATATACATTCGATATTCGAAATACCGATAAATTTGGCAATAAGTCTTTAACTACAACTGGATTTGGAACCTCGTATGGCGAAAATTACGAAAGCGTACTTTTTCAGCGAAAAGTGAAATCGGTTGTAACATCTGGTGATGACGGAATTATTCGTTGGTATTCTGCAGCAGAAGATTTACTGGAAGTGCAGGTTCGCTATAAAGCAAATAATGGAGAAAATGTAGTTGTTGATATGCCGGCAGATATTGACACGCTTTTATGTTCCAATGTGTTGAAAGGGTCATCTTTTGAGTATCGCTCATTTTATAAACCCGAAAAGGATGCAATTGATACTTTTATCATGGCATGGACAGAATACGAAGAGCCATTTCCGTCAATAATAGAATTTGACAGGTCTGAATGGGAAGTCATTGATTATTCCGATCAACAGGTTGACGACGGAGGAGGTATCGGTACTTTATTCGATGGTGATTTCGATACATATTGGCATTCATCTTACAGTGACGGTGCTGCGCCGTTACCCCACTGGGTTATTATAGATTTGAAATCGGCAAAAAATATGAGTCGGATTGAAACATACAGGGCTGGAAATACCGATGCAAATACCATTCAATATTGGACAAGTGATGATCCGGATCCGGATGCTGCTTCATGGGAAAAAATAGCTGAAGGAGTTTATTCTTCTAGTGGAGATGTACTTGCATTAAACCTTCCCGGTACAGGTGTTACTTCAAAACGTTATTTGAAACTGGTTTTACCCGATAGTAATAGGGTTACTTATACCAGTATCTCAGAGGTGTTTATATACGGAAGTTACTAATATTTGATATTGTCTCATGCCTATGTTTATAGGTGTGAGACAATGTTGGTTTGTCGTAGGTGTTGTTTCTTAAAACAAGTTTGGAAAGATGTTAAAGAAATCAGGTTTCCTGTTATTTCCGGTAATTCTTTTTCTTATTCTGATGGCATGTAAGGAAGAGAAAACAGCGGTATCTGTTATTGATTTTGGAGCTGTCCCAAATGATAATAAAAACGATGCTGAGGCTTTAAACAAGGCTATGCAGTATTGTAGGGAACATTCTGGAACTACTTTATATTTTGAACCAGGAGTTTATGATTATGCCAACGAAATGGCAATCGAACTGATGAATGGAATACTGAACGGAGAGGTGAAAGGTAATCCGCAGGATTCTATTTTCAAACCATATTATCCATACGGAAAAGGTTTGGATTTTAATGGGCTGAAAAACATCAGGGTGGAAGCAAACGGAGCTGTTTTGCTTTTTAATGGCTGGGGAGAGCCGGTTTCGCTTAGCAATTGTGAAAATATTACCATCAAAGATCTCACTATCGACCATAAAATAAAACCCCATATCGAAGGCCTGATAACAAATATAGGGTCAGATTGGTACGAGGTTGCCTGCGACAGTATTTATCAATTAACCGAAAGAATGCCGCTTTGCCGTGTACATTATTACGATACGCGGGCACATCGCTTGTTGAACAGGGAAGATTACCTCCCGGAATTTGAGTTGGTAAATAGTCATGTTTTAAAAATCTTCAGGCAAATTGATCCCGAAATGTTGGGTTACCGCATAATGTCGCCGCAAACCTTTCATTTTCGTCCGGCAGTGTTGATGTTGGAAGCAAAAAACATCCGGCTGAATAATGTTACCATTCATTCTCAGCCGGGAATGGGGATTGTTGGCCATCGTTCTGAAAATATCTCACTAGAAGGATTACGCATTGTTCCTTTGTCAGGGCAAAGAATGTCAACAAATACGGATGCTACTCATTTTACTTCGTGTAAAGGCTACATCCGTTACCACGATTGCCAGTTTGAAGGACATGGTGATGATGCTGTGAATATTCATAATTATTACCTCACGATCGAAAAACCTGATGCAGGTAATGCGTATCACTTGGTTTTGAAAGGCGCTGATTGGCATGCACAAGTATTGGATTATCCTGATGTGGCAGATACTATGGAGCTGGTAAAGAAACAAACGCTCGAAGTGGTAAAAAAAGTGGTTGTTAAATCAGTTGATAACAATATCAAAGAGCTTTACAGCAAAGTGTCGTTTAACGAAGAATTGCCTTCCGATATTGAAAATTACTATCTAATAAATGTAAGCCGGTTACCCGAGGTGGAAATTACAGGCTGCTCTGTAATGTCTAACAGGGCGCGTGGCTTTCTGATAAAAACGCGAAACGTACTTATTGCAAATAATCTGGTCAGGGAGTCAACAGGTTCAGGAATTCATGTTGGGGCAGAAGGGGGCTGGCACGAAGGGCCTGCTTCTAAAAATGTAACCATTCGGAATAACCGGCTTATTCGTTGCGGAAGAAGCCTCGAAGGTGACGACTGGGCTTGCGGAATAACCGTAAATGTAGGTGCTGATCAAACAAATGTGGCTGGTTTACATAAGCATTTGGTAATTGAGGGGAACATTATTGAAGGCGAAGATTCCGAGAATGGCATTTTTATTTCGGGTGCCAGTGATGTGGTGGTTAGAAATAATGAAATCTCTGGTTGTAAAAGGTCGATGCGCATGGAGCATTCAACAGATGTAAAAATAGCTGGAAACAGTAACCCGTAGTTATGAATGAAAATAATTAATCAATCTTAAACGCTTATACTTATGTTGTCATTAAAAAAATTTATTTATCTGTTTTCTTGTAGTTTAACATTGCTTCTTGTCTTAGTTGGAAAGGGTTATGGTGAGATCAAAACTGATTTGCCGGAGAAAATTGAATACCTGAATATTACCGATTTTGGAACATGTTGCTACTGGAACAAAACTGATTCTGTTCTGGGGTATGAATTAACCGGAAATGATTTTCCTCTTCCAAAAGAGAAGGGAATTGATAACATGGGGATGCGTTGGTGGAATGCTCGCGATATTCAGCGTTTCGAAGTTGTATGTAATTCTTCGGCAACAGCAGAGATAGCTGCATCTATGCAAATTGAATACTGGAATGACAATTGGCCCGATGAACCTCCGCATATGCCTTCTTATGAAGATCATGAAGATGATCTTTGGAGGGGGAAATGGATCACTGCAAAAACAAATGTAGCTATAGATAAAAACAGGATTGTGTTTACTTTTCAGCCTTTAACGAAGGATGAAATTGCAAATGCGAAATATTTACCGGGAAAAGTTACTTATCGTCGTACATTGAAAATGCGGGTTAAATTTCCCGAAGAATACAGTGAAAAGGTAGAAGATATTAATGTTTTCTCAATGGCAGCAGTTCAGCCGCAAAGTATTCGGGTCGAATTTCTTCAGGTTGAAAAGAAAACAAAAAAAATAACCGGCGAAGTAGAGGTTTTTAACGGAGCTTTTAACGGACTTTCGGGCTGGAACTGGAAAGGTGGCGATAAAAAAACTGGTAAAAACGCCTGGAGTATCAATACTGCTGCCAATGGCAAAGGTATTATTCTGAAAGTATTGTCGGCGAAGGCTCTTTTGCCGGGATCGAATGAAGAAACAGTGGTGACGCTTAGAACTTCGAACGGAACATTTTCATTTTCTACGGCCGATTTATCAAATGGGCCTGTTTATGTCCCCGATTTTAGTACCTACATTTCATGGGCCGACGATCCGGTGACTTTTAGCGAAGATGTAGTTAAAGGAAGTAGTATTCGCGAACAAATATTAACCGAACCCGAACATTCGTACGAAAGAGCAAGCAACGAGATCCCACATAAAGATCCGACAGAGGATCAGAATGGGGGCCGAATTTTCCTTCCGATTGCCTGCGATGCCAGTTGGCAAAAGTTTGCCATTGAATGGGGTGGCAACATAATAATCGACAGAGACCGTACAAAAGCGCAGGGTAAAGCATTTGAAATTTGTAACTGGAACATTGATGAGCTGGACTGGAATTTTGGAACAGGAGAAGAGCCTTCGTACGGGAGAGAAGAAGAGAATAGCCGGATGTCAATTCTAAATAATTACTTACCTGTTATCCGGGCTGATTGGAACGACAAAGGACTTTTATTTAATGAGGAGGCTTTTGTTACTTTTCCCGAAAACAAACCGCTTTCTCCGTTTGATCCAAACCGCGACGAATTTACTCCTGCCATATTGATGGTGCAAATGAAGGTTTCCAATCCTTCGTTGAACGCCCAAAAAGCTCATTTGTGGTTGCAGGGAAATCAGGCATTAAATGATATCACACTGGAAGATGGTTATGTTTTTGACCAGAAAGATGGCACGAAATACATTCGTTGTTACACAAAAAAATCAAATGAGAATGCAATAAAGGCTGAAACCTTCAATGCTGGGAATAAACAGGGAATTCATTACGAGTTCGAACTGGGAGCCGGTTCTTCTGGAACCTTTTACTTTTGTTTTCCTTTTATAGGGAACCTGACTGCTGCTGAAAAGAATATTTTCTCTAACCTTGATTATTCATCTGAAAGAACACGGGTTGTTGACTACTGGCGCAATGTAGTTGCCGATAATACTGTTTTTGATGTACCTGAAGAAGTCTTTAACCAGCTTTCAAAATCAGTGATTCCGCATATTCGCATGAGTGTTACCAAAGACCCGGAGAGCGGACTTTACATGGTTCCTGCTGCATCGTTCAGCTATCCTGTTTATGCCAACGAATCAATTTTTCAAACAGTGTTTATGGATCGCCTGGGCGATTTCAAAACGGTTAACAGCTACCTCGAAACATTTCTGGAACTTCAGGGAAGCCGCAAGTTGCCGGGAGCTTACACCGGTGATCAAAAAGCTGTGTTTCATGGGGTGAAAGTATCCGATCATAACGACCTTACCGCTCTCGGATATAATATGAATCACGGAACTGTTCTTTGGGGAATGGCGCATCATTATTTACATTCGAAAGATAAGGACTGGCTGAAAGAAGTTGCTCCGAAATTAATAATGGCTGCCGACTGGATTATTGAACAACGCGCCCAGTCCAAAATAAACGACTCTAAAGGAAATCCTGTATTGCACTACGGATTGTTGCCCGCCGGAATGTTGGAAGACTGCCCTGAATGGAAATATTGGTACGCCACAAATGCATATTCCTATATGGGAATGAAAACCATGGCTGAAGCTTTTGAGGAAGCTGGTTTGCCTCAGGCAGATTATTATAAAAAAGAAGCGGAGGCTTATAAAAAAGATATTCAAACAAGTTTGCAAAAGGCAATGGAACTGGCTCCTGTAGTAAGGTTGCGAAATAATACCTATGTTCCATATATACCTACGCGGGCTTATCAGCGTTTCCGTTATTTTGGTTCTAAAAAATCGAAATATTACGATCGGTACGAAATGGGAATTTACCCGACACTGCGTTTATCTTCTACGCGCGAAGTGCTATATGGACCGGTAACCTTACTAAAAACCGGAATTATAGATGCGAAATCGCCAATGGCCGATTGGATTCTGAATGACTGGGAAGATAACCTTACGCTTTCAACCTCAATGAATTTAAATACGCACGGCTGGGTTGACGATGAATACTGGTTTAGTCGCGGAGGTATGGTTTTTCAGGCAAACCTGCAAAATCCGGTAAGTGTGTATCTCGACCGTCAGGAAACAAAATCCGCAATACGCAGTCTGTACAACAATTTTACTTCGCTGTTTTATCCCGATGTTATTGCCTTGTCGGAAGAATACCGTATGTGGGAACATGCCAGTGGGCCTTTCTATAAATGCCCTGATGAAGCTCGTGTTGTCAGTCAGATTATTGATTTTCTGATCGAAGAGAAAGATGACGAAGTCTGGCTTGGTAACGGAATCCCGGAACGTTGGCTCGAACCCGGGCTGAAGGTTGATCTAAACGGGGTTTACACCCGGTTCGGAGAATATAAATATTCGTTGGCTTCAGGTAAAGAACCGAATACTATTGAAGCAAGCATTTCACTCCCCGAAAATAGTCCTAAAACGCTGTTCTTTCTTCATGATCCGTTCCGGAAGGAAATACAATCGGTATTTGTGAACGGAAAGGAATGGACAGACTGGAATGCAGCTGAAAAGGTGGTTACGTTGCCGCAAAATCAGAATACTGTTGAATTGCTGGTAAAATATAAATGATCTAAATGTTTGAGTGATGAACAAACTTTTTAGTTTCTTTTTAATGCTTTTTCTTTTGGGTTCTGTTGCCGTTTTTGCACAGGATTACACTTCAAAAGTGCCCCGTTTTACCTTTGGGAACCAGCCCGAAGAGCAGCAAAAGCAATTGAAAGATAACTTGTTAATAAAGAGATTTCAGCAATCGCGAAAAGAACTTTCAGTTGACAAACACAGGCCTTATTATCATTTTATTAGTCCTGAGGGAAAATTGAACGATCCCAATGGCTTGTGTTTCTGGAACGGAAAATGGCATTTGTTCTTTCAGGCTTATCCACCTGAAGATCCCCGCCAGCATTGGGGCCACGCTGTCAGTTCCGATTTGGTTCACTGGCGCGACTTGCCGTATGCCATTTATCCGGGTATCGAAAGAATGTCTTTTTCTGGCTCTACCTGGGTGGAAAAGGATAGGGTAATTGCGATGTATCACGGAGTAGATGCCGGTAATATGGTGGCAATTTCAGATGATCCTCTGTTGCTGAACTGGACAAAAATTTCGGATAAAGCGGTGATTGCCCAGCCTGATCCTTCGGAGGGATTGCCTTACAGTCCGTGGGACCCGAACATCTGGAAAAAAGGCGACAAATATTATTCTTTAATGGGCGGAAATCTTTATAACGGGCCGGGAGGAAAAAAGGTCCGTGCGAATTTTCTTTTTGAATCGGCTGATTTGCAAAACTGGAAATACCTGCATCCTTTTGTTGAAGGTGATCGGTATTCTTACATCGGCGATGATGGTTCTTGCCCGTATTTCTGGCCAATTGGCGAGAACGGGAAATACATACTTCTCTATTTCAGTCATAAAAGCGGCGGAAAATATTTGCTTGGAGATTACGATCAGGTAAACGATAAATTCAATGTTACCGATGGCGGAAATTTCAATCATGGTCCGGCATCGCGTGGTGGCGTTCACGCACCGTCGGCTTATCCCGATGGGAAAGGTGGCGTTATTGCCATTTTCAATATGAATACGGGAAAAGAAATTGGCGAAGGAAACTATACCGAATTGATGACTTTGCCTTGGCGTTTAACGCTGGATGTGGATGAACGACTTCAGATAAGCCCTGCCGGGGATTACTCATCGTTAAGAGGTAGACATTCTTCTGTTTCAGAAATGCAATTGCCAGCCAATAACGAGTTTACTCTTCCTGAAATATCTGGAAATGCCATAGAGATTGATTTGACTCTTGACCCTAAAGATGCTTCGGCAATTGAACTGAAGGTTTTGTGTTCGCCCGGGAAAGAAGAATATACGCGCATCACTTTTTATCACGACGGGGGATATCTGAACCGCGATTATTCCGGCCCGGCTATAAGAACAAGTGCCATTTCTATTGATAATCTGAATAGTTCGATATCGGATAAGGTGGATTTCAGAATGCCTGAAACAGCTGATGTGCAAATAAAAGATGGAGAGCCGGTTAATCTGCATGTCTTCATCGATCGGAGTATTGTTGAAGTTTTTGTGAACAATCGTCAGTGCGTGGCTTTACGCACATATCCCGAACGGGATGACAGCAAAGGGGTATCAATAATTTCCCATGGAAAAGACGCTGTGTTAAAATCGCTGGATGCGTGGCAAATGAAAAATATCTATCAATAAAAGAATAAAAACTAATGAAACTGAATAATCGACTTATAAACTGGATGACCTTTGTAGCTGTAAACGGAGGACTGTTATTCGGACTGAATATGGCCGGAATTTCGGGGGCAATTACGGGTGTTCAGGATTTTTTCGAACTGAATCAAATGCAAACCGGATTGGCAGTAAGCTCCATAATGATCGGCTGTTTGGTCGGCGCACTCGTTGCCGGTTCGTTTGGCGATAAATATGGCCGTAAAAGAACGATGTTTATAACTGCTTTTCTTTTTGTGCTATCTGCATTATTGTGTAGTATCTCACATCGGTTTTCATTATTCGTATTTGCCCGTATTCTTGGAGGATTAGCAGTAGGAGCTTCTTCTGTTATTGTGCCAACTTACATAACCGAAATTGCTCCGGCAGAACGCCGCGGAACCTTGGTCTCTTTTTATCAGATGGCAATTGTAACCGGGATTCTGTTTGCGTACATTATCGATTATGTTTTGTTCAGGATAGGTTATGGCTGGCGTTTTATGCTGGGAGTACCGCTTGTTTTTGGTGTGATATATCTGCTTCTGCTTACTGCTTCTTTTTTCGAAAGCCCCCGATGGTTAATTAAAGCCGGAAGGAAAAGTGATGCTCAGGAAATACTGTTCAAAATAGGCGGAGCTCAATATGCGATGGATGAAATGTCGAATTTAGAAACCTCGGATGAGACTAATGATAGTAATAAGAAGGTAAAAATCAGCTCAATATTTAAGGGAAAACTGGGGTATGTTCTGTTATTGGGAACACTACTGGCAGCATTCCAGCAAATTACTGGGATTAATGTTGTAATTAATTATGCTCCGGTAATTTTTCAGCAGGCAGGAGTTGGAATAAATGATGCTCTTCTGCAATCCATTGTTGTCGGAATTGTAAATTTTGTTTTTACCATCGTTGCTGTTTGGCTGGTCGATAAAAAAGGAAGAAAAATTTTGTTGTTATGGGGTGCAGCAGGGATGACCCTCTCGTTGTCCTTTCTGGCTGCATCGTTTTTCAGTCAAAATAGTGGTGACATTGGAATGGTAATCTCTGTCCTTGTTTATATCGCCTTTTTTGCGGCATCGCTGGCCCCGGTTATGTGGGTAGTTACTTCTGAAATGTATCCAACTTCGATACGGGGAACTGCAATGTCGTTTTCAACTTCAATCAGTTGGATTTGTTCGTTGCTTGTTGTTCAGTTTTTCCCCTGGATGATGAGCAGCTTTGGCGGGGTGGTAACATTTGGTGTTCTTGCCTTATTGAGTTTACTCGCCTTCCTTTTTATCAAATTCTTTATTCCTGAAACCAAAGGAAAATCACTGGAAGAGATTGAAAAAGAGCTGGGACTGGCAAAATAGAAAAATGACGAATAAGTATAAAATAGCAGGAATCGGAGAAATATTGTGGGATATCTTGCCACAAGGAAAGGTATTGGGAGGCGCTCCAGGAAACTTCGCTTATCATGCGGCAATGTTGGGCGCAGATGGCTATATTTTCAGCGCTGTTGGCAACGACGGGTTGGGACGTGAAATCATCAGCCGCTTATCTGGATACAACATTCATCTTCAGATCGAAACTCTTAATTACCCGACTGGAGTTGTAGATGTTACGCTAAACGAAGCGGGTATTCCACAATATGAGATAACGGAGCAGGTGGCGTGGGATTTTATCCCGTTTTCTGCTCAAATTGCCGGTTTGGCCAAACAGATGGATGCTGTTTGTTTTGGAAGCCTGGCACAGCGATCCGAAATTTCGAAAGCTTCAATAACGAAGTTTGTAAGTCTTGTGCCTGATAGCGCATTGAAAGTTTTTGATATTAACCTCCGTCAGCATTATTACTCGAAAACATTGATCACCGAATCGATGCAGCTTGCAAACGTTTTGAAGATAAACGATGAAGAGCTACGTACAATCGCGGATATGTATGAATTGCCGGGTGACGATTTATTGGTTTGCAGACAGCTTGCCAAAGAGTTTAACCTGAAAATGGTTGCCTGCACATATGGCGCCAATGGAAGTTTGCTTTGTTCGTTAAGTGAGTCATCTTTTATGGAAACTCCGCAGGTAGCAGTAAAAGATACTGTTGGTGCAGGCGATGCTTTTTCAGCTGCGCTTATCGTTGGAATACTGAATGGTTTTCCGATGAAACGCTGTCACGAAATGGCAGTGCAACTTTCTGCTTATGTGTGCACACAAGACGGGGCGATGCCTAAGTATGATTACAAAACAATAAAAACAGAGTTACATGAAAAATAGATTCTTGATAAGTTTCCTTTTACTTCTGGTTAGCACGATAAGTTTTTCGCAGGAGGTTGTAAGTATAATTCCGGAGCCGGTGAACTTAACGCAGAGTTCAGGACATTTTGTAATAAATGGAAAAACAAAGATCGTTACAAACGGTGATGAATCTGTTTTGTCACTGGCCGCAATGTTTGCAGATAGAGTCGATTTTCTAACTGGCAATAAATTGACGGCAACGTCCAAAGGAAAAGGAAAGAATATTTCTCTTCAAATTAATAAAACAAGAAATAACGAGATCGGAGATGAAGGATATGTGCTGGAGATACAACCTTCAGGCGTAAAAGTAGCTGCAAACAATCCTTCTGGTATATTTTACGGATTGCAGTCGTTGTTGCAGTTGGTTTCGTTGAACTCAACAACTGAAAATAAAGGACAGGAAGTGGCTGTTCCGGCTGTTTCTATTGTCGATTATCCCCGTTTTGCATGGAGAGGATTGATGCTGGACGTTAGTCGTCATTTCTTTGATAAAGAATTTATAAAGAAATTTATGGATCAGATGGTGGAATATAAATACAATGTATTTCACTGGCATTTAACCGATGATCCAGGTTGGCGGATTGAAATAATGAAATATCCGAAACTCACCGAAGTTGGAGCCTGGCGTGTGCCGCGCACAGGTGTTTTTTACAGTATGCCGGCAGTTAAACCCGGAGAAAAACCAACATACGGAGGATATTATACGCAGGAAGATATCAGGGAAATTGTAAAATATGCCGCAGACCGTTTTATAACTATTGTTCCGGAAATCGATATTCCTGGACATAGCCGTTCGTTGATTGCTGCATATCCGCAGGCTTCGTGCAGTGGCAGGCAAACAACGGTTTATGCCGGAGAAATAGATGGGCCGGAGGGAAATGTATTGTGTGCAGGCAACGAAGCTAATTTTAAAATGCTCGACGATATTCTTGGTGAGGTGGCTGCTCTTTTTCCCGGAGAATATATACACATAGGTGGCGACGAGGTTTGCAAAGATTTCTGGGAGCAATGTCCTAAATGTCAGCAGGTGATGACAGATAATGGTTTGAAAGATGAACACGAACTTCAGAGTTATTTCATAAAACGTGCTGAAAAAATAGTGGAGTCGAAAGGAAAACATTTGATTGGTTGGGACGAGATATTGGAAGGTGGTTTGGCTCCCAACGCAACGGTAATGTCGTGGCGTGGAATGGAAGGTGGAATTAAAGCTGCTTCTGAAGGGCACGAAGTAGTGATGACCCCAACCGATTTCTGTTATTTGGATTACATGCAGGGAGACCCAATAACGTCGGGATTTCCTGCTCCGTGGCCAACACTGGATATTTCAAAGGTTTATAGTTTTGAACCTGTTCCCAATGGTATTGATCCAAAATATATTCTGGGAGGACAAGGAAATGTGTGGACTGAAATGATACAAGAAGAACGCCAGGTGGAATATATGACGTGGCCACGAGCTATGGCTTTGTCCGAAGTATTCTGGTCGCCCAAAGAAAAACGCAATAGCGAAAACTTTATGCATCGTTTGGAACAGAATTTACCGTTGTTGGATAAAAATAAAACGAAATACGCGCGGAGTGTTTACGATCCGTTTGCAAAACTGACTGAAACATCTTCAAGTGAATTGCAGGTAGAATTTGGCTCAGAATTTCCGGGACTGGACATCTTCTATTCTTTCAACTTTGCTTTTCCGGATGAATATTCCCCAAAATATAATGGACAACCGGTTACTATTCCTACAGGTGCTGTCGAGATAAAAGCGATAACATACAGAGATGGAAAACCGATAGGACAAATGCTTCGGGTAAAGATTGATGATTTGAAAAACAGATAGCAAAATATTGATATGTAAATTTTAAAAGATTATTGTGTATGAGAGTAAAACTAACAATTGTAATGTTGATGATTGCCAGCTTTTGTGCCTATGCGCAAAAGTTCGACAAACTGGCCCAAACTCCGCCAATGGGCTGGAACAGCTGGAATAAATTTGCCTGCGATGTAAGCGAAGATCTGATAATGGGAATGGCAGATGCTATGGTAAGCAGCGGAATGAAGGATGCCGGCTACGAGTATGTTGTTATTGACGACTGCTGGCAGGTTGGCCGCGACGAAAATGGGGAAATTATCGTTGACAAAGAGCGTTTTCCGCACGGAATCAAATACCTGGCTGATTACATTCATTCCAAAGGATTAAAGTTTGGCATTTATTCCTGTGCCGGAAGTGAAACCTGTGCCGGTCGTCCCGGTGGATTGGGGCACGAATACCAGGATGCGAGGTCTTATGCCAGTTGGGGAGTAGATTATTTAAAGTACGACTGGTGTAATACTACAACTCAGGATTCAAGATCATCTTATACAAACATGAGAGACGCGTTATATACCGCCGGTCGTCCGATTGTTTTCAGTATTTGCGAGTGGGGCGGGTCAAAACCGTGGGAATGGGCAAAAGATGTTGGGCATTTGTGGCGCACCACTGGTGATATCCTTGACAGGTGGGATGCCATGATCGGGATTGTTGATAAACAAAGAGATTTGGCAAAGTATGCAGGCCCCGGTCATTGGAACGATCCTGATATGCTGGAAGTTGGCAACGGAGGAATGACGAATGAAGAGTATAAAACACATTTCTCGATGTGGTGTATGATGGCTGCTCCGTTGATGGCCGGAAATGATCTTGCCAACATGTCAGAAGAAACAAAAGAAATTCTGACGAATAATGAACTGATAGCCATTGATCAGGATCCGATTGGCCAGCAGGCATCTTGTTACCGCGACAACGGAGACTACGAAATCTGGGGCAGAGCTTTGGAAAATGATGAAAAAGCAGTTTGTCTGCTTAACCGGAGCGACGAGGAAAAAGAAGTGCAGGTTAATTTCACCAGTTTACTAAAAACAAGTGATAACTACTGGTACACTTATCCCTACAACCTGGAAGATTATAATGTACGTGATGTGTGGGAGCAGAAAGAAGTGAAAACCGATAAGAGTATTATTATGGTTAAAATGCCTCCACATTCAGTTAAAGTATATCGATTCTTAAAAAAAAAATGATTCCTGTGACATTGGAGAATGAGTGCACGCGTTGAAAATGTCGGGGTCCAAATAGAAAAATTTAGAATGTAAAGCAGCAATAAGTATTTCTGATCAGCTTGAGGACTTTATTGACTTCCCTGCTATGGTTAGTTAATTAATGGCTTAAGTACCACTCCATTTTGTGATCAATGAGGAGTGTCGTATTTCAGGTGTTTATTTTCCTGAAAAGGGGGATTCTTTACTTTGTTTTCAATCTGATTCCGGAGATATGTGTTTGTTAAATTGCTAGTATCTAATCAATTAATTAAAAACATTATGAAAAAAAAGAGAATGTTGGTTCAATGGACTAACAAAATTAAATTAGTGAGAAATTTGGCAGGTCTATTAATTGTTCCTGCACTTTTGTTCGTTTCGTGTAGTGATGATGATCCGGAACCAGAACCTGTGGTTGTATCGGTTTCTTTTCCGGATGCTGTAAACAATCCGCTTGAAAGCACTATTGAGTTGGTTGATACAACTTTTAAGTTTGCCGTTTCGGCTGACCAAAATGCAGAAGGTGTTGTAGAAGCAACTATTGAAGTTGATCTTTCATTGGTTAGTGGGTTTAATTTTGCCCATGAAACTTCTTATTTATCAATGGTTGATGGTAGTTATGAGCTAAGCGGAAGTAAATTGACCATTTCTGATGGCGCTTCTAAATCAGATTCATTATCGCTTACCATTAAACCTGCCGGAAAGTTAGAAAGGGAAAAAACTTATTTACTTCCTGTACTAATTAAATCTGTAAGCGGAAACGGTACTGTTAGTGAGCAAAACAGTGTTAATTATTTTGTAATTAAAGTTAACAAAGCGAAAGAAGTTATTGTTTCTGATATCGATCGTTCCAACTGGGGAATTGAATGTTCCAGTGAAGAGCTGACAGCCGAAGGCGATGGTCAGGGTAAAGCCATTTACTTGCTTGACAATAACATTTACACATTTTGGCATTCCCACTATAGAGATTCTATTCCGGGACTTCCTCATTGGCTCCTTGTTGATATGAAGAGCGAGCAATCAATTCTGGGGTTCTGGCTTGTTGACTGCCAGGAAGACTGGGGCGACGAGTCATGGGCAAAAGACATGTATTTTGAAGTTTCCAGCGACAAAGAACAGTGGACTAAAGTACTGGAAATATCAGATGCTCCATATGTACTGGAAGACAGGATAGTATATATGCTTGAAAATGAAGTATCCTGCCGTTACTTCAGGTTAACAATTACCAATACTGCCTACGGCGGTCCTCATACCTATCTTGGCGAATTGGGAGCATATTACAATAGCAACAAGTAACACGTAATAGTTTAGTTTAGGCATATACGATAGTACGGGTCTTTGTACCTGTATTATCGTATTAAAGTCTGGTAATTGTGGGGAATTCAAGCCTAAATGGATCCTTTTAACTAGTTTGATAAATAAATTTTAATGGCTACTTAATACTACACCTAATAACATGGCTAACGAAATGAAACGAGCATGATAAAGTTTTTGACACATATGCATATCATTAAAATCATGCGAGTTACATCTTATACCATAAAAAACAAACAATTTTAATAAGATGAAATATTATATGAAATTAAAGTGGGTGTTACTCATTACCCTTCTTATTATTTCTTTTTCCTGTAAAGAAGATAGCGAAGAACCTGCTTATTTGGACATATCATCGAACGAACTGATATTTTTGCCCGAGGGAGGACAAGAATATATTGCAATTAAGTCTAATCGGGATTTTTCAGTAGAATCATCAGCTACGTGGTGTACAACCGAAATAAATTCTTCTTCAGAGAATAATCTGAAAATATCGGTAACAGCAAATGAAACAGTAGGCGAAAAACGTACTGCTGAAATAACAATAACAAGTGACAATATTTCTGATAAAATTGTAATTGGGCAGTTTGCCGTAGAACCTGTACTTGAAGTGAATAGCGACGAGGTTTTTTTCAATGAAAAGGAAACGCTCGAATTTGCGTTAGAAATTACAACGAATGTGTCGCTCGAATTTGAACTGCCTGAATGGATTATTCAGCAAGGAAATGACGGACAAAAAACATATTCTTTTAAAGCTGAAGCCTTACCTGAAGTCGGAACATCGAGATCGGGGAATATCATTATAAAGTCTGCTAATCAGAATATTAGTAAACAGGTTGTTGTTCCTGTTCGTCAAACAAATAAAGATTGTGTTTTACGTGTAGCATCCTATAACTTGTGGGTTAATGAAGCATCCTGGCCAACAAGGAAAGACCTGGTTAAATACTTAATCCATAACTATGATTTTGATATTTTTGGTACACAGGAAGGTACTTTAAAGAATCATCTGACAGATATTACCGAGAGTGGATATGGGGATTATGCATATATAGGAGAAGGTCGCGATGGGGGGCAAGACGGCGAGTATTCGGCTATCATTTATAAAGTTGACCGTTTTGAACCATTACAAACAGGGAATTTTTGGTTTTCAGAAACCCCTGATATTCCAAGTATAGGATGGGATGCTGCTTATAATCGCATATGTTCATGGGGTAAATTTCGAGATATTGAAACGGGATGTGAATTCTATTTTTTTAATTCTCATTTTGATAATGAAGGTTCAACGGCCAAATTAGAATCAGCTAAACTACTTTTATCAAAAATGAAATTAATCGCGGGTGATTCCCCCGCTTTTTCAACTGGCGATTTTAACTCAAAACCAACTACCACTCCCATACAAACCATTTTAAATGATGGTTTGCTAAGTGATTCATACGATTTGTCGGAAATAGCTCCTTATGGATCTTTTGGAACTTTTAATGGTCAGAGTGAAGATGTATCGACAAAAAGAATCGATTATGTTTTTGTAACAAGCCAGATAAAAATAAAAGAATATGGAGTATTAAACGATCGGCCAAATGGGCAATTCCCATCAGACCATGATCCTGTATTGATTATTGCTGAGTTCTAGTGTCGATGAGGGCTTTGGCATTTTAGAAACCATAAGGAATCAATTGTTACGAAAATTCAATTAGTGAAACAACTATTTAATATGCCTGCTTGATATTCAACCTTAAATTTTGATTACGAATACTAATTAAATATAATATGAGCTTTCTTCGATTTATCTTATTCTTTCTGTTGTGTATTAGTTCCTTAAGCGGAGGTGCACAAAAAAGAATTAAAATAGCCTGTGTAGGAAATAGCATTACTTACGGAGCGACCATTGAAAACAGGGAGATTAATAGTTATCCGGCTCAGTTGGCGGTTATGCTTGGTGAGCGTTACGATGTTCGTAATTTTGGAAGGAGTGGAACTACGCTGTTGTCAAAAGGTGATTATCCTTACATTGCTTATGAAGAATATCAGGAGGCGCTGGCATTTTTGCCCGATTGGGTTTTTATTAAACTGGGAACTAACGATACAAAGCCGGCTAACCGCGTTTTTCTGGACGGTTTTGTGGACGATTACAAGAAACTGATTTCTTCGTTCAAACAATTACCTTCTCATCCGAGAATTGTTTTACTATCTCCTGTCCCTGCTTTTGTTGAAGGTGACCGTGGAATTACAGCTAGTGTTATTCGCGACAATATTTTGCCCAAAGTAAGACAGGTTGCTTTTGAAACCGGAACCGAGATCGTTAATTTATACAACCTGTTTATTGATTCTCCAACATTATTTACTGATGGTATTCATCCTTCGGCAGAAGGTGCAACAATAATTGCCCAACGTGTTTGTGATTATATTCAAACAAAAAATGATTCTCATTTAGAGTTGATTTCCAGGCTTCCATCCAATACTGGCTCTTTTAATTTTTATGGCTTTCAAGGGTACGAGTTCGACTTTAACGGGAGGAATGCAAAAATTGTAGTTCCCAAAAATGCTGCAAAAGGAAATCCATGGGTTTGGCGGGCTCGGTTTTGGGGGCACGAACCGCAGTTTGACATCGCCTTACTTGAGCGTGGGTTTCATATCGTTTATTGCGATGTTGCAGAATTGTTCGGCAACAAGGAAGCGTTATCTACATGGAATCAATTTTATAAGTTCCTGACAAAAGCAGGCCTTTCAAAACAATCCGTAATGGAAGGTATGAGCAGGGGCGGGTTTTATATTTACCGCTGGGCAACAAAGTATCCGAAGCGTGTTGCTGCAATTTATGCCGATGCTCCGGTGCTCGATATTAAGAGCTGGCCGGGCGGTAAAGGCAAAAGTGCCGGAAGCCTGAACGACTGGGAGACTTTTAAAAATGATTTTGCGCTGAGATGCGAGTCAGAAGCCATGGCTTTCAAAGGCAACCCGCTAGATATGACAAATAAAATTGTACGGGGTGACTATCCGATATTACATGTTGTTGGCGATGCTGATGAGGTGGTGCCTGTTGAAGAAAACACTGCTTTGTTCGAGAAAGAAATAAAAAAGGCAGGAGGTGGGATACATGTAATCCATAAAGCTGGAATTGGACATCATCCGCATAGTTTGCAGAATCCTCAGCCAATAGTTGATTTCACATTAGAAGCATATTCAAAAAAATAAAGATCCTTAGTATGCTCAAAAAAATTGTCATCGGTATTTTCTTTTTTATGGTGTTTCTGGGTTGCTCTCAAGGCCGTAAAACATCCAATTTTGTTGTATGGCAGCTGCCTTCTCAAGTCGATGCAGTTGGTAACTCATATGTTTTCAGGATGAATAACGGAGAGGTGGTGATAATCGATGGCGGCGTAACTGAAGAAGAAGCCTACCTGAGGGGTTCTCTTGCTGCATTGGGAAGTCATGTTTCACTTTGGCTGGTTAGTCATCCTCATCCCGATCATGTTGGTGCATTAACCCAGATTATAAAAGCTCCCAATGGAATAACGATTGATAAAATTTGTCATTCAGAATTGTCTGAAAGTTTTTGCGAACTGGAACCCGATTACAAGGATGTGGCACTATATTTTTACCGGAAACTGAAAGAATCAGGCATTCCGGTAGATAACCTCACTGAACCTGGCGAGACCTTTCAGGTTGATCATACAAAATTCAAAATACTCAGTGTAAAAAACGAATCACTGACAACAAACCCTTACAATAATTCAAGCACGGTAATCCGTGTTTGGGACGATAGAAAATCAATTTTATTCTTGAGCGATGCGGGAGTTGAAGAAGGCAACCTGTTGTTAAACGGTCCATCCCGGAAAGAGCTGGATTGCGATTTTTTACAAATGGCTCATCACGGGCAAAGGGGAGTCAGTAAAGAGTTCTATCGAACTATAAAATTTAAAGCCTGTCTGTGGCCAACTCCCACATGGGTATATAACAACAATATAGGAAACGGTTTCAACACACATACATTGGAAACAATAGAAACAAGGAATTTGATTGATTCTCTTGGTATAACTGGGAATTATGTGAGTTGCGAAGGCCTTTTTCGGATTGAATAGACTAAATAACTGGTGCCTAAAATTAAACTAATTATGAAAAGATATTTTTTGTTAATGTGTTTCTGGATTGGATTTGGAATTTTACTCCAATCGTGCCAGAAAGATGATAATGGAGGAGGAACCGGTGTTGACGATCAAGAGGAAGACTATGAATTACCTGCTCCAACATTTACAATTTCAAATCCGGTGCCGTGCATAAACGAGGAGGTAGAGTTTTCTTTTACTACTGATGCTTCTGTAACCCAGGTTTGGAAATTAGGAGATGAAACTTCATCCACTGAAAAAACAATAAAACACAAATACACGAGTGAAGGTGATTTTAATGTTAACCTAAAACTGTCGGATGGGAAAGGCGGTGTCGTTAGTATTGATACAATCATATCAGTAATGGGAAAACGCATAAACGATGCGCTCGATGAACTGGTAAAAGAAACCGGAAAAGTTTGGGTGTGTTCTCATCGGGGAAATACCTATTATGGACAAAAAATTGGAAGCGTTCCCGAAAATTCGGTGGAGGCCATAGAACGTGCTGTGACGGCTGGTGCCCAAATGATTGAAATGGATGTAAGAAATTCGGCAGATGGTGCCTTTGTAATGATGCACGATGCTACAATCGACCGCACAACAGATGGAGCCGGAACAGTTGCCGAGATGTCATTATCCATGCTAAAGCGCTTTAAATTAAAGGCAGAAGACGGGACTGTGACAGATGACCAGATCCCTACGCTGGAAGAAGCTCTGTTGGCCGGGCGAGGAAAGATATTTTATGAATTAGACATTAAAAAGGGCGTTGATATTCCCACTGTTGTTCATTTATGCGATTCTTTACATATGCTGGATCGTGTTGTTTTCTATCGAGGTAGCAGTAAAGAGAAAGCGCGGGAGGTTACTGATGTGAATTCACAAGCCATTGTTTTTCCATATGTAGAGACTGTGGCAGATATAGATTACTGGTCGGCTGATCCCCGGATAAAATTAATACAGGTAGGCTATGGCGATGCCACCGCCAGTGAGATTGTTGCTGCAGCAAAGGCAAAAGGAATGGCTTCATTTACCAGTTACATCAGCGATGCCATATTGTACAACAATTTCACTGAAGTAGACAATATAAGAAGTATGCAATATCAGATCATCTTAACAAATTATGTCGAGATGTTGAAGCCATACGTGGAATGAGCATTCATTTTAGCGTCTATCTGAATGAAGGTTGAAAAGAATAAACCAAAGTAATAGTGTGTATTTAAAATGAAAAAATTAAGCTAGTTATGAAAAAAAGTATTTTGTTAATGTGTCTCTGGATTGGATTTGGGATTTTACTCCAATCGTGCCAGAAAGATGATAATGGAGGAGGCCCCGATATTGACGATGAAGAGGAGGAATATGAATTACCTGCACCAGTACTTACAATTTCTAACCCGGTTCCGTGCTTAAATGAAGAGGTAGAGTTTTCTTTTACTACCGATGTAGCAGTGAGCCAGACCTGGAGTTTGGGGGATCAATCTTCGTCTTCCGAGAAAACAGTGAAACACTCTTATACACAGGAAGGCGTTTTTAATATAATCCTGAAATTATCAGACGGAAAAGGTGGAACCGTGAGAGTGGATACGACTGTTTCGGTGATGGGAAAACGTATGAATGATGCTTTGGCTGATTTGATGAATAACCCATCAAGAAAATGGATTTGTGCCCATCGGGCGAATACCTATTATGGAAAAAAAATAGGAGGCATTCCTGAAAATTCGGTTGAAGCTGTACAAAGAGCTATCGAAGCTGGGGTCGAGATGGTTGAAGTTGATGTGAAAACCACATCGGATGGTGTCCCGGTAATTATGCACGATGAATTAATCGACAGGACAACAAATGGGGCGGGAGCCATAGCCGAAATGACTCTTTCATTTTTAAAACGGTTCAATCTGAAAGCTGAAAATGGAGATTTGACAACGAGTAAGGTTCCGACCCTTGAGGAAATATTATTAGCAGGACGAGGTAAAGTTTTTTATGATCTGCATTTAGGGGCAGTTAATGCGTCTGATGTTGTTAATCTGGTCGATTCTTTACACATGCTCGATAGAGTTGCTTTTTATACTGGGAGTCAAAAAACATTTGCGCAAAAATTTTCAGATGTGAATTCTCAAATTATTCTTTTTCCCTATGTCAAAAGTACATCTGTAATTGACTACTGGGCCGAAGACCCCCGGATTAAAATGATACAATTAGATTATAATGCATCAACTGCCCGGGATATTGTTACAGCGGCCAAGGCAAAGGATATGGCTTCTTTTGGTAATTATCTATATGAGAAGGGAGAACTTATTTTGCAGGGCGATTATTCTGTTCTTGACAGTATTGTAAATCTCCAGTTTCACATTATCCAGACAGATTATGCAGAATATGTAAATGCTCACCTGGGAAAATAAAAGGGTAGTCGTAATTCATCATAAAATCGCGACGATGTTACTAACCGCTTTTGGGGAGAGTAAGACAATAAAAAAGAAAAAGCATGAAGAGAATTATATTAATAGTCAGTACTTTTTTGAGTTCGCATTTGCTATTTGCACAGTCGTCTGAAATTAACTATGGTAATGGATTACCAGCGACAGATGGTTTGGGGCGAAGACTTCCCACTTTCACGGATGTAGGCGGAGAAAAAGACAATAAAACGGTTGGTTTATTTTACTGGACCTGGCATACCGATGATTTGGCGAATTTTTCTCCGGTGTTAAACATTACGCAAATTCTGGAACAATATCCTGAAGCTGTCAGTGATGCAGATCATCCTGCATGGCATGGTATTGAAGGAGGAACTTTTTGGTGGGATGAGCCGCTGTTTGGATATTACCGGACAACCGATGAATGGGTTTTGCGGAAACATGCAGAAATGCTGGCCGATGCCGGTGTTGATGTCGTCTTTTTCGATTGTTCGAACGGGAGCTACACCTGGAAATCTTCCTATACCAAATTGCTCGAAGTTTGGACACAGGCGCGTGCCGATGGTGTTCCTACTCCACAAATTGCATTTCTGTTGCCATTTGGTGCAACTGAAGGTGCGATGAGTTCTCTTACCGAACTTTATGATGAACTTTATGCTCCCGGTCTTTATAAAGATCTTTGGTTTATGTGGAAAGAGAAACCACTAATTATGGCCTATCCTGAATGTATGAAGGTTAAACGAAACAGTGCAGGGTTAAAATTTACTGCAAGCAATGCTTTTTACGGGGTAACTGCATCTTGCCCGAGCTGGGGAAACAATATTGGTAATCTTACATTCAGGTTGTATAAATGGAATAATAGTTATGCCGAAACAGTTGCAGTTGATCCTGTTGTTGAGAAGACATTTGAGAATTTTGTCGATAATGCAACACTAAAATTAACTTTTACTAAACAGGAAGCTGGAATTTATCTCTGGGAACTCTGTAAAGGAACAGAGATTGTTGGAGCATGGAAGTACGATGAAACGACAGCAAACACCGTTAGTTATTTTAATTCGGCACAAACAAGTGGCAGTTACGAAAGCGAGATAGCTTACTCTTCTTCATTACATTTTGTTCCACTAACCAGTGGTGAAAATAGTTCACCTGTTCAGATTCTTCAGATGACAGACCAACAAAAAGTGAACGAGGTGAAGTCGTTTTTTACTTTTCGACCGGCGCAAGCCGATTATGTGAACGGACCCAAGAGGAACGATCAGTGGGGCTGGCTCGAAATTTATCCGCAACATGGATATGCACCAAATGAAGGGGGCTACGAGCAGGTTCCGGTTGGAGTAGGCCAAAATGCTTCTGATGCCAGCGGCGGACATGCCAGTGCTTTTAACTCTGAACTTACATACGGTCGAAGTTATACAAAGGCAAACGGGCAGGATTCGAGAGAAAATGCATATTTCTATGGGTTAAATTTTCAGGAACAGTGGGACAGGGCGCTTCAGCTTGATCCTGATTTTATTTTTGTTACAGGTTGGAACGAATGGACTGCCGGACGTTGGTTCGACTGGAATGTTAAACCTTTTGCTTTTGTTGATTTGTACTCAGCCGAAAAAAGCCGCGATGTTGAGCCCGTAAAGTCCTGGGGCGATAAAGCTGATGTTTACTATATGCAAATGATTGACAACATCAGAAGATACAAGGGAATGCAGGACGAAACAGTAGCCTCGGGAGCAAAGTCAATCGATCTGAACAACATTGCCGACTGGGATAACGTGAAACCTGAATTTCTTTCATACAAAGGAAATACGCTTCACCGCAATCATGCCGGGCAGGGAACAGAACTTGTATATACCAATACCACGGGTAGAAACGATATTGTAAAAGCCAAGGTTGCCAGAGACCAGGAATATCTTTATTTCTATGTCGAAACAGCCTCTGATTTAACACCTAGTACAGATTCAAAATGGATGCGGCTTTTTATCGACATAGATCGGGACAGAACTACTGGTTGGGAAGGGTACGATTATGTAATTAACCGCAATAGTCCGGGCGAGCTTGCCGATGTGGAGAAAAGTGAAAGCTCATGGGATTGGAATAGGGTTGGTACGGCCGAGTACAAAGTTGATGCTTCAGTATTAATCATAAAAGTAAAACGGTCTTTGTTCGGGCTTTCCAGTAATAAAACGATCGATTTTGAATTTAAATGGAGTGATAATATGCAGGAAGAGGGAAGCATTATGGACTTTTATGTGAACGGAGATGTGGCGCCGTCGGGGCGTTTTAACTATCACTATTTCACAGATGTTATAGATAAAGTTTCTATAAAAAACAAAGGCGTTTTCCAAATCTATCCAAATCCGGCAACCGATAAATTGAATATTGTTTTTCCTGATGGAGTAACCAGTCAATCGAGTCTTTTCATATATAATTCAGTTGGTCAGCGGCTGTGGTCGAAGAATTTGGACTTTTCAACAACAACTGAAAGTATCGATTTGAATTTTATTGAAAGTGTAGGCATGTATATTATTGAATTAGTGGATTCTGAAAGGAGTATTCGTGAAAAATTCATTGTTCAATAAAAGACAATTGAGGTTTATATCTTTTGAATATAGTTTATTATGATAAAGAAAGGAATTGTTGTATTATTTGTTTTGTTGGGATACACCAATGTGTTGCTGGCTCAGTCGTCCAGTGTGAATTACGGGAACGGGCTTCCTGCTACCGATGCGCTTGGAAGACAGCTGCCTCTTGCCGAGGAAGTTGGGGGGCCTAAGAACGATAAATACATAGCTATGTTTTACTGGACCTGGCACCAAGAAATTGACGACACTACTTATCAGGTGAAAAACATAAGTGAGATAGTGCGTAAATATCCGGAAGCAATGAAGGATTACAATCATCTAGCCTGGGGAGCAAAAAAGCCTGGTTACTTTTACTGGGAAGAACCTCTGTTGGGATATTATCAAACAACCGATCCGTGGGTATTACGAAAACATGCAGAGATGCTGGCTGATGCCGGGGTTGATGTTGTTTTTTTCGATTGCACCAATGGCGACCTGACCTGGAAAGACTCATATGAAGCTTTAATGGAAACCTGGTCACAGGCCCAAAGTGATGGTGTAAATGTTCCGAAAGTGGCTTTTATGTTGCCCTTTGGTCCCATTGATTATTCGTTAATGTCTATCCGCCAATTGTTTCGCGATGTTTACCAACCGCGTCGCTACGAGAGTTTGTGGTTTCAATGGAAAGGAAAGCCTTGCATAATGGCTTATGCTGATAATTTGACAGATTCGGAAATCGACGTGGAAATCAGAACATTTTTTACGTTCAGGCCGGCGCAGGCCGATTACGTGAATGGCCCATGGCGAAACGACCAGTGGGGATGGCTGGAGATTTACCCGCAGCACGGATATGTGAAAAATGAGAATGAGAAGTATGAACCGGTACCTGTAGGCATTGCTCAAAATGCCGGTCCAGAAACAAATGGACATTGTAGCGCTTTTAATTTACCTGGAACGTATGGCCGGAGTTTTAGTCAACGCAATGGCTTTGATCCGCGGGTAGATGGATATTTATATGGTTGGAACTTTCAGGAGCAATGGGAACGGGCTTTGGAATTGGATCCTGAGCTGGTATTTGTAACCGGCTGGAATGAATATACTGCCGGGCAGTGGCTACCGCGCGATGATTGGACGGGTGATCCGTTTTCTTTTGTCGATCAGTTTGACTGGGAACACAGCCGCGATATTGAACCTAACAAAGGCTGGGGCGATAAAGGCGACGTTTATTACTTGCAAATGATAGACTACATCAGGCAGTTTAAAGGAACGCTGGAATCAGAAAAAGCTTCGGCTCCAAAAACAATAAAATTGGGTAAAGCTGGTGGCTGGAATGATGTAGAACCTTACTATCCGGCGTATAAAGGAAATACCTTTCATCGCAATCACTGGGGCTGTTACAGTGCATATTACAAAAATACGAGCGGACGAAATGATATTGTAGGAGCAAAAGTGGCTCGAGATTCTGATAATTTTTATTTGTACGCAGAAACATCCGAAAAATTAAGCCCTTCAACTGACCGGAACTGGATGATGCTTTTTATTGACAGCGACCGCGATAAATCTACCGGTTGGAATGGCTACGATTTTATTCTTAACCGAATAAGCCCCAAAGGAAGAAAAGCTATTGTGGAGAAAAATATAGCAGGTCGTTGGGAAAGGGAAAAGGTTGCCGAAGTTCGATTTGCTGTTGTTGATAATAAATTGGAAATCAGAGTGCCAAGAGTTGTTCTGGAACTTTTGGATCAAACCATTGACATTGAATTTAAATGGAACGACAATATGCAGGGAAACGGCAACATCATGGATTTTTATGTGAACGGAGATACGGCCCCGGGAGGACGGTTCAATTTTATTTATTCAGAGAAATAAAATTATTCAGAGTAACGACAGATGAATAAGTTATTAGTACTTCTTTTATGCGGAATTTTTATTGTTGGATGCTCTTCCAGTATAAAATACATTAATGATGATTTGGCGCAGGGCTTTATTTCTCCGCCCGATTCTATTCAAACAAGTGTATATTGGTACTGGTTGTCCGATAATATTTCTGAGGAAGGAGTGGTGAAAGATCTTCAGTCGATGAAAAAAGTCGGTATTAACCGTGCTTTCATCGGAAACATTGGTCTTGAAGATATTCCTTACGGCAAGGTGAAAATGTTTAGTGACGAATGGTGGAACATTCTTCATACTGCACTGAAAACAGCAGGTGAGTTGAACATTGAAATCGGGATTTTTAACTCTCCCGGCTGGAGCCAGTCTGGCGGTCCATGGGTAAAACCTGATGAGGCTATGCGCTACCTTACATCGTCGGAATTTAAAGTGGAAGGGCCTTCAATATTCAATCAAAAATTAAATAATCCTGCCCCCCTCTTCCAGCCTGTAAAAGTTATTGTATTTCCTGTTCCTGAGGATTTTGAATTGTCGTTGAATACTCAGAATTCATCTATTAAATCAATCCCCTGTGTTGCAAGCATAGAGAAGCTTACCGACGGGGATATACACTCAGGTGTTAACTTTCCGGAAGGAAACGAGTTTATAATTGATTTTCATGCAAAAAAGTCCTTTACAGCGAGAAGACTTACCATTTATTCAACTGCGCATCCTGTTACTGCCGATGTTGTTCTTCAGGCTAAAAAAGCGAATGGTAAGTTTCATCCGGTTTCTTCTTTCGTACTTGATCGCTCGAATCCGGCGCTCGATGTTGGGTTTAAGCCGTATGCTCCGGTAGTGATTTCTTTTGATGAAGTTGTTTCCGATGATTTTCGCCTGATATTTAAAAATGCGACAAGTGGAAGTGGAATTGCAGAGGTTTGTCTTTCTTCTTCTCCGCGTGTTGAACGGTACAGTGAGAAAACACTGGCAAAAATGCACCAGTCTCCTTTGCCTTACTGGGGTGATTATTTGTGGAGAGAGCAACCAGCGGAGGAAAACAAAAATCTGGTTGTAGATACTTCAGAAGTGATTGATCTTTCGGGGAAAATATCGGATGACGGAACATTAAAATGGGAAGTGCCTGAAGGGAAGTGGATTATTTTGCAAACGGGAATGGTGCCAACAGGAACACAAAATGCACCAGCTTCGCCGGAAGCTACCGGTTATGAGGTTGACAAAATGAGCCATAAGCACGTTGCCGGACATTTCGACAAATTTATAGGGGAAATATTAAGACGCATTCCTGAGACCGACAGAAAAACCTTTAAAGTAGTTGTTCAGGATAGTTACGAAACTGGCGGGCAAAATTTCACAGATGATTTTCTGAAAGAGTTTAAGCGAGAATATGGATACGATCCTGTTCCTTATTTACCGGTTTATGAGGGAATTATTGTTAACAGCCCGCAGGCTTCCGACCGTTTTCTGTGGGACATGCGGCGGATGGTCGCGGATAAAGTTGCATACGATTATGTAGGTGGATTGCGGGAAATAAGTCATCAGCATGGACTTACTACCTGGCTCGAATGTTATGGGCACTGGGGATTCCCGGGAGAATTTCTGATGTACGGTGGGCAGTCGGACGAAGTAGCTGGCGAGTTCTGGAGCGAAGGGGAACTTGGTGATATAGAAAACCGTGCTGCTTCTTCTTGTGGTCATATTTACGGAAAAACAAAAATATCAGCTGAATCAAACACTTGTGGCGGAGCTCCGTTTGCACGTTATCCGGCTATGTTGAAACAGCGGTGCGACCGTTTTTTTGCCGAAGGAATTAACAATACGTTGTTGCATCTATTCATTTCTCAGCCTTATGATGACAAAAATCCGGGGATGAATGCTCCGTTTGGAAATGAATTCAACCGAAAAAATACATGGTTCTCGCAACTTGATGTTTATCTGGAATATATTAAACGGACCAACTTTATGCTTCAGCAGGGAATAAATGTGGCTGATGTGGCTTATTTTATTGGGGAAGATACGCCCAAAATGACAGGAATTACCCAGCCTGAACTGCCTGTTGGGTACCAATTCGATTATATAAATGCAGAGGTGATCGAGAAATTTATGATAGAAAAAAACGGACTGCTAACCTTGCCTCACGGAACACAATACCGTCTGTTGGTACTTCCTGAGTTAACAACAATGCGTCCTGAACTTTTGTCAAAAATAAAGGATTTGGTTATGCAAGGGGCTGTTGTATTGGGACCAGCACCCTATCATTCTCCCAGTTTGCAAAATCAGCCGGAGGCAGATCGTCAGATAAAGGAAATGGCGGCAGAATTGTGGGGAGATGTAGATGGCAGGAATTTCAAATCACGAGAAGTTGGCAAGGGGATGATATTGAATGGTATAGATATGGAAGAAGCTTTAGCAACGATTAATTGTATCCCCGATTGTGAGTTGCCCGAAGATGGGGCCATTCATTACGGGCACCGAACCATAGATAATGAAGACATTTATTTTATAAGCAACCAGTCAGATGAGCTTCGTTTTATTTCTCCTGCGTTCAGGGTAAAAGGGAAACAGCCTGAACTTTGGGATGCTACAAGTGGAAAAATCAGGACTCTTCCTGCTTTTATTTATGCGAATGAAACTACCATTGTACCGTTAAGGCTGGAACCTTTTGAAAGCGTGTTTATCGTTTTCAGAGAAAAAGCAAAAAATAGACGAAGAGAAGCCTGTTGGGAAGATAATTACCCGTTTCCGGTAACTGTTACTGAATTAAATGGCCCCTGGATAGTACGTTTCGATTCATTACAGGGAGGTCCCAAAGACCCTGTTGTTTTCGAAACTCTTCAGGATTGGAGCGCTTCCGATAATGAGCAGATCAGGTTCTATTCGGGCACAGCCATTTATCGTTGTACTTTTTGTATTGAAGAATTGCCGAATAACCCACAAATTCAGATAGACCTCGGGAAGCTTGTGGCTATGGCGAAAGTTTCGGTAAACGGAAAATATGTTGGCGGCGTATGGACCCTGCCTTACAGGCTGGATGTTACTGATTTTCTGAAATCGGGAGAAAATGAGATTGAAATAGAAGTGGTTAATAACTGGGTAAATCGCTTAATTGGCGATAGTCGGTTGCCGGAAGAAAAACGTTCTACCTGGTGCCCCGTAAATCCATATCGTCCCGACAGTCAATTGCAGGCTTCTGGCTTAATTGGACCAGTAGTAATTCAGGCTGTTTATGAGCAAAAAACGTTTGCAGTAATTAAATAGTGTATCGTTGAAGTAGATGTATTTAATCTGTAATCAATATGACATGAATGAGTATCTATATGTTTTATTAATGGGTGTGTTTTTAGTTATTCAGTTATGGGCGATAATAGACATTATCTGCCGCATTCTTAATCTTGACAGAAAATTTAAAACTTATTGGATTTGGGTTATTCTTTTTCTGCCAGTAGTCGGGCCAATTATTTATTTTCAAAGGAAAAGGTACGAGTTGGCTCATCATTGATTTGTTGTTTGTTGAAGTTTTCTGGTATTCTATCAGAAGAGTATTATCTGGGAAAGACGTTTGGCATAGTTAATTATATACTAATGAGGAAGATTTTTAGATATTTTTTGTGTCAGGTATTGTTGGCCGGAATGATTTCCTGCACTAATACAAAGGATACGTTTGTTACGGGGCTGAAGTGTTGCAATATGGTTGACCCTGAAGGTATTGATTTTCCCGTTTTCAGTTGGGAAATAACAACTTCTTCCGAAGGAGTATATCAGAAAGCTTGGGAAATAGAAATAGCTTCTTTAAAAGAACTGTTGGTTAATGGAAATCCGAATGTATGGAAATCGGGAAAACAGAATTCTGATGAGCAGTTCAATATAAACCCCGAAGGATTACAGTTGAAAGAATCTGCCGGATATTATTGGAGAGTAAGAATATGGAACAACTCAGGGCAAGTGAGCAAATGGAGCGATCCGGCTTATTTTTCCATAGGGTTGTTGTCTGAAGAATCATGGTCGGCGAAATGGATTACCTATCCTTATTCAAAAGAACGGTCTTTGCCTTATTTTCGGAAAGAATTCAGTATAAATAAAAACAGGAAACTGAAAAAAGCTATCGTTTCTTTTTCCGGACTGGGAGCAGGAGAACTTTATCTGAACGGGCAAATGGTTGATTCTGCACGTTTTCTTGATCCTGCTCAAACCAATTACGAGAAATATGCTTTGTACAGCACTTTTGATGTAAGCTCACAATTGGTGTCGGGAAATAATTGCCTTGGCGTGATGTTGGGAAATGGATGGTTTGCCCAGGATGAAGCTTGGAAAGGAGCTCCGTTCTCATACGGATCTCCCATGTTCCGTCTTCAACTAATTATTGATTATACCGATGGGGAGTGGGTAGTTTTGGGAAGCGATGAAAGTTGGTTCTGGACTGACGGGCCCCTTCTTAAATCGAACATTTATTTGGGTGAACAGTACGATGCCAGGTGTGAAATAGACGGGTGGTGTAAGGCCGGAACCGATTGCAATGACTGGCAAAAGACGATCCTTGCAGATGAGGGTGTTCCTCCACATTTATTCCCGCAACTTATGGATCCAATCCGAAAAAAAGAAATTGTAACGGCTGATACTATTTGGCAGGATTCGGCAGGAAACTGGATTTTCGACTTTGGGAAAAATGTTGCCGGAATTCCCTGGTTAAGTGTTGAACAGCCCGAAGGAACACATTTGTCAATTCGTGTATCAGAAGCGATAACGAACGATCGAAGTCTGGACTTTACCTCCTTGGGATGGATTCATCATGGGAAGATTTTTACGCACGAATATTTCTGCAACGGAAAGGGCAAGGAGCAATGGATGCCACGTTTTTCCTATCATGGATTTCGATATGCAGAGCTTTCGGGCATAAGTGGGAAACCCGATCTATCAGCATTGAAACAGGTGATTGTTCACAGCGATGTAGCGCAAACAGGCACTTTTAAGTGTGCTGATCCGCAAATTAACCGTTTGCACGAATTGGCTGTAACAACATTACTTAGTAATTTGAATGGGATTCCAACCGATTGCCCCGACAGGGAAAAATGTGGTTGGCTGGGCGATACTCATGCATACGTAAAAATGGCAAATCTCAATTTGCAGATGAATAATTTCTGGGTGAAATACCTGAGTGATATTCATTCGGGAGCAGCAGTGCAGGAAAAGGAAACCCTGTTTCATGAGCGATACAACAATACATTTTATTTTACCGAAAAACAATCCGGGCTTCCTTATATGATTGCTCCCGGGAAACGCTTGTGTGGCGTAGCTTCTCCCGATTGGGGTACAGCTTTGGTGCAACTTCCCTGGTGGTTGTATGTGTATTATGGCGATCAAGAAGTCCTGAAAGATTATTATTCCGAGATGAAGCATTGGACGAATTATATATCATCGCTTGCCTCAAATGAAGAACGAAAAGAAAAATACAAAGCAAGAACACAGCATATTGTTTGGCAGGGATTGGGAGACTGGTGTCCGCCAGTTGGCGATTCTTCCTTAATAGCCCCGGTTGAGTTTACTTCTACCGCTTTTCATTACCTCGATGTGAGCATTATGGAAAAAGTGTCTGCCATTTTGGGCGAAGATGACGATAATCAAAATTTTAAGGAAGAGAAAAAGGCGATAAAAGAAGAGATGGTTGCGGTATTGTATGAAAAGGATAAAAAAACATACGGAAGCCAGACTGCCGATGCAATGGCCCTGGATTTGGGGCTGGTACCTGCCGGTGATGAGCCGCTTGTTGCAGAATCAATAGTTCTGAATATGATCGAAAAAACAGACAGCTTTTTTCACTGTGGTATTTTTGGTATAGGAAGAATTGGAAGCACGTTGGCTCGTAACGGACAAACTAAGGCTGCCTGGAATGCTTTCACAAAAAAAGGTGAAAATAGTTTCGAATGGATGTGGAAAGGGGCAGATGCTACATCGTTATGGGAAACACTTCCTATTAACGAAGCAACCCGAAAACTGGCTTTGCCTGATTCGTATAATCATCCGATGCAGGCCGGATACGATGTTTGCTTTTATGAGGATATTGCCGGTATTCGCCCTGATTCCGATGGATATGGTTTTAAAATTATTCGTTTTGAGCCTTTGTTTTGCAATTATCTTTCATGGGCCGAAGCCAGTATCCTTTCTCCGTATGGATATGTTTCAAGTAGCTGGAATGTTGAAAACGATAAATTTAATTGGAAGATTTTAATTCCTGCAAATTCTTCTGGCCAAGTAGTTTTTCCTTTTAATAAAAATATTTTAGTAAATGGGAAAAGACTGGATAAGTTGAATTACGAAAAAATTGAAGATGGCAATGGGGAAGTGGTATATCGTTTCCCTTCCGGGCATTTTAGCATAAGCGCTGAAATTTGATCGTTTAAGCGCAAAAGTCAATTGAATTAATATTAAAAAAACAAAATAATGAAGATTAGTTTATTGGGTACATTAATGATCCTCTTGAATGTGGTTACAGCTTTTGGTCAAAATACTAACAGGTGGAGAATTGATACTGATGGTTCAATCGTTTGGAATGTGGGGGAAGATATTCCTCATTACGATCATGTTGAAATGAGCGGGGAATTCCTTTCTTCTGTAATGCGTTACGGAGTGAACGATGATGGTTCATTTTCGCTTGAACGCACCGTTATATGGCCAATGTTGCGAACCATTCCGAACGATACCCATGGCAGTCTCACAAAACGTTTTTCGGTTGATTTTATGCGGTTGCTAGTAGCGAACAATTCATCGTTAAAAAGCGAAAAAGTAAAGTCGATGCGATTTAATGGTTACCTGACAGTAGTGAGCGAATACGCATTTACTTACCGCGATTTAATTAAGGGAGAAAAAAGATATCCGGCAGTGGAAGTAACACGAAAAATATTCCCTTCGCCTGATAAACCTGTATTTTGCGAACAGTACAGTGTAAAAAATATAACCGATAGTCCGATGGAGATAATGATTCCGGAATACAAAAATGTTTATCATACAGATGCTGGAAATGGGGTTGACGGCAGTTATACTATTGTGGTAGAGTTGGATGCTTTGGGAACGGAAACTTTACAACCAGGCGAAAAAATTGAATTTGGTACTTCGTTTCAGGCTTTTTCTACCGGTAAAGGAGAACATGAATTAGCTGTTTCGGTTGAAACGGAACTTACTTTGCGCGAGCAGTTTATTTCAAAAATGTGGGATAACCTGGTTCTGGAAACTCCGGACGAAGTTATAAACCGCGAATTTGCTTTTTCAAAGATCAGGGCATCAGAGAGTATCTACCGCACAGCAGGCGGATTGATGCATGGTCCTGGCGGGGAACGTTATTATGCTGCAATATGGGCAAATGACGAATCAGAGTACGTTGCCCCATTCTTTCCTTTTTTGGGGTATAAGACCGCCAACGATGCGACATTGAATGCATTCAGGCTTTATATGAAGTACATGAATCCAGACTATGTTAGGGTTCCCAGCTCTATCATCGCCGAAGGTACCGATGTTTGGCAAGCCGCTGGAGATTGCGGAGATGCAGCCATGCTGGCTTATGGTGGAACGCGGTACGCTTTAACGCGTGGCGATATGGAAGAAGCGCAGTACATCTGGCCGCTTATGGAGTGGAGCCTGGAATATTGCAACAGAAACCTGAACGAATTCGGGGTTGTAAAATCAGATGCCGACGAATTGGAAGGGAGGTTTCCTTCGGGAGAAGCCAATATTTTGGTCTCTTCTCTTTATTACGATGCCCTTGTTTCTGCGACTTACCTGGCAAGAGATCTTAAACTTCCGGCGAGTCAGGTCGCAAAATACAGAAAGCAGGCGCAGGCATTGAACAAAGCTATCGAAAGTTATTTCGGAGCCAATGTTGAAGGCTTCGAAACATACAGTTATTACAAAGGAAATACGGTTTTGCGTTCGTGGATATGTGCCCCACTTTTTGCCGGAATTCAAGAACGGGCGAAAGCTACAGCCGATGCTCTTTTTTCTCGTTTGTGGACTCGCAACGGTTTGTTAAGCCAATCGGGAAGCGATATTTTCTGGGACCGCTCTACACTTAGTGCGCTTCGTGCAGTTTATGTTGCCGGCGAAACAGAGAAAGCTACTCGTTATTTAAAAGAATATTCGCATCAGCGTTTGCTGGGCGATCATGTTCCATATCCGATAGAAGCATGGCCCGAAGGAAACCAGCGCCATTTGTCGGGCGAAAGCGCGCTTTACTGTCGCATCATTACCGAAGGGATGTTCGGCGTTCGTCCTACTGGTTTACGTTCATTTTCGCTAACTCCCCGCTTGCCCCTCAACTGGGGAAAAATGGAATTGCGACACGTAAAAGGTTTTGGCGGCGATTTTGATATTCTGGTTTCACGCGAGAATGGAAACTTGCATGTTGTTGTAAAATCGGAAGCAAAAATTATTACCCAAAAGAATATCAAAGAGGGCGCTGCACTATCTGTAAAGTTAGACTAGTAAATTCGATTTTAACTTGAAAACAATTTGAATAAAATGAAAATAAAAAGCTTGATTATTTTTCCCCTATTGGCTGGTTTTGTGTTTTGCACCTCTGCAAAAAAAGAGGTTTCATCAGAAATTATCGCATGTGGAGGCCATGATATCATCATTTTCGATGAAGAGCACTCAAATGGAACTGATTTGAAAATTACATGGAGATGGAATATTGAAGAAGCAAAAGAGCTACCGACAGAATATCAGAAATATTTAAATCCATTGGATGAATGTAAACCAATAGATGGGAACAGCAAAATACTTGCGACATCTTCCGGTGGAGGAGTGGTTTTATTGGATCGGGCCACAAAAAATATACTTTTTTACGCCAATGCACCCATGGCTCATTCGGCTGAATTATTGCCCGGTAACCGTATTGTTGTGGCACTGTCCGATCATCCTTATGGAAATAGCATTGAGGTTTTTGATATTGCAACACCCGAAAAATGTATTTATCGCGATGCATTGAAATGGGGGCATGGAGTTGTGTGGATGCCTAAGCAAAAGCGACTTTATGCGCTCGGCTCAGACGATTTGGTGTGTTATTCGTTAAAAAACTGGGATACCAATCAGCCGGAATTAAAAAGGGAAAAAACATGGACGTTGCCGGAATGGGGTGGACACGATTTGCTTTCAATTTCAGATAACGAACTGGTGATTACAGTTGCCGAAAGTGTTTGGAATTTTTCTATTGATAGTGAAAAATTCGAGGCCTTCGAGCCGATAAGTGCAGTAGATTTAAAATCAGTTAATTATAATAAAACAACCGGAAAGCTGGTCTATACAAAAGCGGAAGAGGAATGGTGGACACACAACATTTATTCTGTGAATCCAGATAAAAAGTACACTATTCCCGACATTAATGTTTATAAAGCACGGGTATATCCCCAATAAAGAAATCATAATAGCTATGGGGCCGTTTAATGTTGTTGTTCTATTATCCTGTCTTATCGTTTAAAACAAAGTTGTTTTATGAAATTAATATTAGTTATTCTTATCGGTATTACTCTCATCTCTTGTTCTTCAAAAGTAAAGGATACATCATCCGTTCAACTCTGGTATAAACAACCAGCAGAAAATTGGAATGAAGCATTGCCTTTAGGAAACGGCCGTCTGGGAGCTATGGTTTTTGGGAAAACTGATACCGAACGAATTCAGCTTAATGAGGAAAGTCTTTGGGCAGGTGCTCCGGCTGATAATACAAATCCCGAAGCGTTTAAAAATCTTCGAAAAGTTCAGCAATTGATATTGGATAACAATATAAAAGAAGCTGTAAAACTGGCAGAGGAAACAATGATTGGAGTTCCGCCACGTGTGAGGTCGTATCAAACTTTGGGCGATTTGTTTCTCGATTTTCGGCCACGCGAAGTAACTGATTACAGACGGGAACTTGATCTGGAGACAGGTATCTGTCGTGTTTTATACGCTGCCGGGGGAACTACTTTTTCCGAAGAAATACTTGCTTCTGCTCCTGACGATCTGATTGCATTGCGTTTAACGGCATCGGGGAAAGGTGCCTTAAATCTTAATATAAGGCTCGAACGAGAGAAAAATGCTGTAACCAGTGTAGTTGACGATATGTTGATTATGTCTGGTCAGGTAATTGATGAAGATGATCCTTTGCGTGGCGCCGCTGGCAAGCACATGCGTTTTGAAGCACGCTTAAAAGCCGTGAATTATGGTGGAACATTACATGGTGAAAACAATACTTTAGTGGTAAAAGACGCTGATGAACTGCTAATTGTTCTGACTGCCGCTACTGATTATAATTTGGAATTGTTGAATTTTGATAGGAGTATCAATCCTTCAGAGGTCTGTGGAAATATCCTGAAACAAGTAGAGAATAAAAGGTTTAGTACGATTCGAAAAAGACATCTGGAAGAATATCAACCAATTTTTAATCGGGTGTCTTTGGATTTGGGAGGTTCTGATTATTCTGCAATACCAACCGATGAACGTTTGGCGTTAGTAAAGAATGGCGCTGATGATCCGGGGTTGGTTGCGCTTTATTTTCAATATGGGCGGTATTTGCTAATGGGAAGTTCAAGAGCCCCCGGAAGGTTGCCTGCCAATTTGCAGGGAATTTGGTGTAAAGATTTTAATGCGCCGTGGAACTCTGATTTTCATACCAATATTAATTTGCAAATGAATTATTGGCCTGCTGAGGTTTGTAACCTGAAAGAGACAGAAAAACCATTGTCCGATTTTTTTATTCAGTTGCAAAAGCCGGGCAAAATTACAGCTCGCGAAATGTATGGTGCAAGGGGCTGGACTCTTCATCATTTAACCGATGCTTTTGGGCACACTGGGGTAATGGATGGGATCTGGGGGCTTTTCCCAATGGGTGGACCCTGGATGACTTTCCCGTTTTATGAGCATTTTGCATTTACCGGAGATACTGCTTATTTGAAAAGTACTGCTTATCCGTTAATGAAAGGGGTTGCGCAATTTGTGCTTGATTTCCTGGTTAAAGATAAGCAGGGCAGATGGGCTACAGTACCATCGAATTCTCCGGAGAACAAGTATATATTACCGCAAACAGGCGAAGATTTTTATATGACTTATTCGGCCACCATGGATGTCGAAATTATAACAGAGCTATTTAATAATTGTATAAAATCAGCAAAACGATTGGGGGTTGACAAAGCTTTTACTGATACGCTGGCAAACGTATTAAACGAATTGCCTGAAATAAAAATTTCACAGCGGACAGGTGGAATACTGGAGTGGATTGAAGATTATGAAGAAACAGAGCCTGGACACCGTCACATGTCGCATCTTTTGGCTTTGTATCCCGGTACACAAATAACTTCCGAAACTCCTGAATTATTGGACGCTGCCCGGCAATCTATTTCGAAACGGCTTGAACAAGGTGGTGGACACACTGGTTGGAGCCGAGCCTGGATTATTAATTTTTACGCGCGTCTTGGCGACGGAGAAAATGCTGCATCTCATATGTCCGAACTTCTGAAAAAATCAACATTGCCAAATTTGTTTGACAATCATCCTCCTTTTCAGATAGATGGTAACTTTGGAGGTACTGCCGGAATTGCCGAAATGCTTTTGCAATCGCACGGCGGAGTTATTACTTTATTACCAGCTCTGCCAAATACATGGAGTAGTGGAAAGGTTAACGGACTTTGTGCCAGAGGTGGGTTTGAAGTGGATATGACCTGGGAAAACAACGAGCTACAGGAAGCTAGAATCCGCTCTTTGTCTGGAGCGCCTTTAAATATCATGTATAGAGGGAAGAAAATAAAATACAATACAACGAAAGGAGATGAAATTGTTATTTCGCGGCAACAATTTGCTTCATTTTAACAGAATAGTGAGAACTAGTTATTCGCAGATAATTTATTTGTCGCCTCTGTTTGCAGCCAAACAAGAATAAATAAAAAGATAAATGACTAGTCCTAAATAAGCGTTACAGATTATTGGACTAAGTTAATAGATTCACAGACCGTTTCAAAGCTAGCTTTGAAACGGTCTGTTCTTTTATAGCTTTTAATTTTAATGGTATCTTGTTTG
>NZ_JALGYW010000002.1 GCF_023111095.1 Maribellus sp. YY47 | reverse complement strand
CTATCTCAGTGACAACTTGCAATTTAAAGGACATCGAATAGTCCTTCTGTGTACGCTTAACGTACTGTGAATGATTGATTTCTTTCATAACGCTACTTTTTGTGTAACGCTATTTCAGGACGAGACAATTGCAAAATAAAGAAGGCTGTTCCGTACGCGGGACAGCTTTTTTTGTATTCTTTTGTGCCCCGAAAGAGCTATGATCAGAAATAAAATACAAATAAACCAGCATCTGTTTTACGAAACCTCGCATTCTCCTTCGTTGGTTGATATTGTGGGTGAGGAGATGCTGGACCGTGTGGTGGATTTTTGTTTTATTGAAAATCCGTATTACCCGGGAAAGGCATTGTTGCGAAAAATTCAGCGGAAACTTCCGGTTGTCATTAAATCGTATCCTTCGAGCAATCCAATATTGGCGCAGAAAGACCTGGCTTCGGTGGTTCATGCCCGGCCCGAGCATTTGTTAATCGGAAACGGGGCGACCGAGCTAATTACGATTATTCAGAATCAGCTGGTGGCCGAGATGGGAATTCCGATTCCTACTTTTAGCGAATACATCGAAAAATTGCAGCATTCGGGGAAAGTAAAGCTTTTTCAGTTGCCTGCCGGAAATCAGTATCAGCTTGACCTTGATGATTATGCAGAATGGCTGGAAAATGAAAAACTGGATACTGCGCTGATCATCAATCCCGGGAATCCGACCGGTCAGTTTATTTCGTTGGAAAAAATGCTGGCTTTTCTGGAACGGATGAAGCATATGAATCTGATTCTGGTAGACGAATCGTTTATTGATTTTTCAGGAGATGCGGTGCCGTCGCTTATTCCGCATGTTGCTTCCTTTTCAAACCTGATCATTGTGCGCAGTATGAGTAAGCATTGCGGCGTTCCGGGCTTGCGCCTTGGGTATTGTTGCACTTCAAATGAGGTTTTTCTGAAAAAGATCAAAAATGTACTTCCAATCTGGAATATTAACACTTTGGCGGAATATTTTTTAACCCAGCTGCACGATACCGATAAAGAGTACCATGCGGCAAGGAAAAAAGTTATTGCCGATGTAAAGCTGCTTTACGATCAGCTCTGCACTATCAAAGGCTTTGAAGTTTATCCTACCGGTAGCAATTTTATTTTGCTGAAAATTAAATTTGGCCCAACAGCCTACGATTTGCAGATGCGCTTACTTCAGGAGTTTGGGGTTTATGTGCGCGATTGCTCCAATAAGGCCGGCCTCGATAAATTTCATATCCGGGTTTCGTCAAAAGGGCGAAAAAAGGACAAGTTGCTGGTGAAAGCACTTCGCAAATTGTCAACAGAGGACTTCCTGAAATTGCCCCGGCAGCGCAGTTGAAATCAAGGTTCTATTACAGCCGATTCGCAAACATAGGTCGGAATTATTCCTGAGCTTCCGATTCGGATGCTGGCCATCTCGGGTAAGGTATTTCCGGAGAGTACCAGTGCAGTATCCAAACCAAATTTATTGCCGCCAATTATATCGGTGAAGAGCGTGTCGCCGACCATCAGTATCTCATCTCTTTTTACACGAATGTCTTGCAGGGCACGTTCGTAGGCCAGTAAAAACATTTGCGCATCGGGTTTTCCAAAGCGAATGAACTTTTTCCCCAGAATTTTTTCAACCAGGTCGGCCAGGCCGCCAATGGCTATCGAAATGTCGTTTTTGTTTACCGGGTAGTTTTTGTCGGTATTGGCAACTACCACGTTCATGTTTTTCTTTCGGAGCAGGTTAATGGCCTTATTAATGTCGACGTTCCAGTCGAAGCCTTCATCGTCCAGAAAAGCAAACGATTGAATGTGATCAATGTTCTTCAAATCGATGTCGCTGATCGGCACGGTTTGCAGTCCGGCAGTTTCGATGTAGTGGGCCGATTCTTTTGTCCCCAGGTAAGCAACCGAATTTCCATCCTGGAGTTTGGTCTTGAAAAACTCCATGGCCAGCATCCCTGAAGACAGGATTTTATCGGTGGTTATGCAGCTCAGTCCTCTTTTTACGTACCAGTTCGAAAGCTCTTCAGGGCTTCGCGACGAGTCGTTGGTGAGCACATAATAATAGATTCCTTTTTCTTCCAGGTATTCAAACGTGTGGTGAATGTCCTGGATCAATCCACTGTGATTTTTAAGTACCCCAAAGGCATCAAAAAATACTGCCTTGTAGTTTTTTACGATGCTTTTAAAACTTTTTGTTCGCAACATACTGCTTATAATTTTAAGGTCTTTAATATTTTTTCAACCCGGTAATTGGCATCCATTACCGGGAAATAGGTGTCATAAGCCTCTTTGATCAGTTTGTTGGAATAGTATTTTCTGAAAAAATAAGGGCCGTCCTTGATTACGTAATTCAGGATAAAAAAGCGATAGGTTTCTTTAATCAGACGGACTTCGGGTTCAGTTAGCGGAAATATGCGGTGGTATTCTTTTAGAAACATCATAAAGCGGTCTTCCATGAGCGGGTCAACCAGGTAGCTGAATACCGTACGATCGCCGACATCGGACACCACACGGGCAAAAAAGTAAAAATCCATTACGCGCGACGACATGCGAAACCAGTCGTAATCCCAGCGCGAATAAAATTTTCCGTCACTGGTTACCGAAAAATTGCCAATGTTCCAATCCACAAAAACCGGAATGGTTTCAATTTCGGTCATGTAATTGGCTTTGTCGGCATTCTCCAGGAAATGATCGGCATGGCGAAGGATCATATCCCGGTGAGCTTCACACATTTTAATTTCGTCCATGTTTATCGAGCGCTTGAGCCGCTGGATGTCCATGATTACATTTTTGGACGAATGAGGTAACTGGTTGGAAACATTCGTACAGGCTTTATGAAAACGGGCGAGTTCGCGCCCCAGCTTTTTAATTTGCTTCTCTTCGAGCCGCCGCGGCAGCTTTTCTTTAATCAGGATCGGGTTGTAGAAAACCACCCAGGCGCTTCTTTCTTCTTCGTGGTAACGGTAAATAAATAATTCGTTGCGTTTTACCAGCGACTGTGCCAAAAACATCTGATACGGAAATTCAAGGTTGTTGGCCAGGTTGTTAATGATGATGTGGTCCTCTTTGAAATCTTCGTAATGTCCGTATTCCGAAAGTTTGGCAAAAACAGGCTCACGCTTGTAAAACGATACTTTGTATACATGGTTGGTCGAAACTTTGGCACTCACGTCAAACACCCCTTTGATTTCGTGTCGGTCGCCATCGAGTTCGCGCCAGGCCAGTTTTATGATTTGCGAATAATCCATTCCTATTTAACCGTTATTTGTCCCCAAAAATAAGCTAAATAATTTCAAAATATCTTTTAAGTTCCCACTTCGGATCATTCTTGTCGATTTGCCGGCATTCCCATTCGCGGGTGGCAGTAAAGTGTTTTACAAAATCGTGCCCAAATAACTCAGCGGCAATTTCTGACTCAGCCATTTTTTTCGTCGCTTCTTCGAGTGTTACCGGAAGTGTGCCGTGCGATTTGTTTTGATAACCGTTTCCCGAAGTTGCTTCATCCAGCGGAAGCTGCTTTTTTATTCCGTACAAACCTGCGGCAAGAGCTGCTGCCATAACAAGGTAAGCATTGGTGTCGGCTCCGGGCACACGGGTCTCTATTCGGGTCGATTTGGGCATTCCGGGAATGGCGCGAATCGAAGTGGTTCGGTTGTCAATTCCCCAGGTGAGGGTGGAGGGAGCCCAGTCGCCGCCGCTCAATCGCTTGTAGCTGTTTGGATTGGGTGCAAACATTGGCAGTATTTCGGGAAGGCAGTGCAATTGCCCGGCAATATAGTGTTTCATCGTGTCGCTCATCTTGTTCGGATCGTTTGCATCGAAAAACAGGTTGTTCCTGTTGTCAGTATCCCAAAGACTTTGGTGCAGGTGGCCGCCGCTTCCGGGAAGATTCAAATTCCATTTGGCCATGAACGTAGCTACAAACTGATGCCGGTAAGCGATTTCCTTTACCGATGTTTTGAATAGAATCGCCTTGTCGGCTGCCTGTAGTACTTCGTCGTGAATTACCGTTGCTTCCATTACTCCGGGGCCGGTTTCGGTGTGCATCCCTTCCAACGGAACATCAAATTGTTCGAGCAGGTCAAATAATTCGTGAAAATAGTCCTGGTTTAACGAGGTGCGTATTACCGAGTACCCAAACATTCCCGGGGTAATTGGAGTCAGTTCCTCGAAATTCGCCGCACTTATTTCGCCGGGTGTTCCGCGGAAATTGAACCACTCAAATTCCTGCGAAAATATGGGGGTGTATCCCATTGTTTTGCATTCTTCTGCAATTCGCATCAACAAACTTCGCGAGCAGACAGTCGCAGCATATTTGGGATCGCCGCTAAAATCGCCCAGAAAAAAAGGAGTGTTTTTTTCCCAGGGGATTTCACGAAACGTAGATAAATCAATTCTGGCTTTTGCATCGGGGTAACCGCTGTGCCAGCCGGTGATTTCTGCATTGTCATAACATTTGTCGTTGCAGTCCCAGCCAAATATCACATCGCAAAAGCCCAGTCCGTTTTCAACTGCATTCAGAAATTTATCGCGGTGAATGTATTTTCCACGTAAAATGCCGTCGATATCTGAGAATGCGATCTTTATTTTTTTTGTATCTGAATTTTGAATTTTATAGAGAATCTCAGCCTTATTCATTCGTTCTTGATTTTAGTGGCAAAATACTGTTTGTTGGAGTAATTTTCAAATCTCACTCCTATTCTTTCCGTGGTCAAAGATCGTTCTTTTTTTAGTGTTTTTTAGAAAGAGGTCCCTTTAAAGATGGTGTGTAATGAAAAATTATAATGAATTTTAATGATTGGTCCCTGTTTGAATGAAAGATTAGTTCGATAAATGTTATTTTTGAATTCAGACATTTATCAGACTTAAACTTCATACAATGGCACAGTTCAGATTTAAAGCACTCGAAGAGATGTTAAACCGCAAACCCGATGAGATTGTCAGGGAAGAGAACCTGGTGTCGGACTATTTCGGAATGCTGGTTTTTGATAAAGCAAAAATGAAAAAGTACCTGTCGCGTGAGGCGTACAAAGCAGTAACCGATGCGATTGAAAATGGTACAACCATCGACCGAAAAATGGCCGATCAGGTGGCACAGGGAATGAAAGCCTGGGCCATAGAAAACGGAGCCACGCATTATACCCACTGGTTTCATCCCTTAACCGACGGAACTGCCGAAAAGCACGACGCTTTTATTGTACACGGCACCGATGGGGGAGTGATTGAATCGTTTTCGGGGAATTTGTTGTCGCAACAGGAACCTGATGCCTCTTCTTTTCCAAGCGGCGGTATCCGGCAAACATTTGAAGCGCGGGGTTACACGGCCTGGGATCCAACCTCTCCGGCTTTTATTAGCGAAACAACGCTAACCATTCCCACGATTTTTATTTCGTACACCGGTGATGCGCTCGACTATAAAACACCACTTTTGCGTGCTTTGCAGGCGGTGAATAAAGCGGCCACCGAAGTATGTCAGTATTTTGATAAAAATGTGACTTCGGTTCAGGCTAACCTGGGCTGGGAACAGGAATATTTTCTGATCGACGAAGCGTTGTTTATGGCGCGTCCTGATTTGATGCTTACCGGCAGAACATTGATGGGGCATGCATCATCCAAAGACCAACAGCTGGCCGATCATTATTTTTCGTCGATTCCGACACGTGCCAACCGCTTTATGCAGGATGTGGAAAACGAGGCCTACAAACTGGGTATTCCGGTAAAAACCCGTCACAACGAGGTGGCGCCGAATCAGTTTGAATTTGCGCCGATATACGAAGAAGCCAACCTGGCCAACGACCACAACCAACTGATGATGGATATTATGCAAAAGATTGCGCGGAAACATAAATTCCGTATTCTTTTTCATGAAAAACCTTTTGCAGGAATAAACGGTTCCGGAAAACACAACAACTGGTCGCTGACCACCAATACGGGCGTAAATGTGTACCAGCCAGGTAAAAATCCGAAGTCGAACCTGCAGTTTTTGACCTTTGTGGTAAACACCATGCAGGCGGTGTACGACGGACAGGATTTGCTTCGGGCGAGTATACTTACGGCATCCAATGCTCACCGCCTTGGAGCCAACGAGGCGCCGCCATCTATTTTATCGGTATTTCTTGGTTCAGAAGTGTCGAACATGCTCGATTTGATGGAGGAAGCTGTGGTGGATCGTAAAATGACACCGGATGAAAAAACGGCGCTCAAACTAAATATCGGACGTATTCCGGAAATTATTCTGGATAACACCGATCGTAACCGGACTTCGCCTTTTGCCTTTACGGGTAACCGTTTCGAATTTCGTGCCATCGGGTCATCTGCGAATAATGCATCGGCTTTGATCGTATTGAATACCCTGGTAGCCAATCAGCTGCAGAAGTTTAAAGTGGCCGTCGATAAGTTGATCGACAACAAAGGGGTGAAAAAAGATGAAGCCATTTTCCAGGTGTTGAAAGAGCTGATCATCAAATCGAAACCCATACGTTTTAACGGAGACGGTTACAGCGAAGAATGGATAAAGGAAGCGAAAAAACGCGGGCTGTCGAACGTAAATAGTGTGCCGGAAGCACTGGAAGCGTACTTGAAACCAGACAGCACAAAACTGTTTGCCAAGCAGGGTGTGCTAAACGAGTCGGAACTTCGCGGACGTGTAGAAGTGGAGTACGAGAAGTTTGTGATGAAGATCCAGATTGAGGCTCGCGTGCTGGCGGATATGGCCATCAATCACATTGTTCCTACTGCGGTGGAGTACCAGACCATGTTGCTGGAGAATGTGAAACACCTGAAAGACATTTTTTCGCCTGAAGAATATGAAGAAATGGCCAGTGGGCGTCTGGAGCTGATTCGTGAAATCGGTCATCATGTTTCTGAGATCAAAGCCAAACGGAAAGCGATGACCGAAACACGTGCACGGGCCAATAAAATTGAGGATGTACATCAGCGGGCCAAAGTATATAACGGAGAAGTGCGTCCGTTCCTTGATGATATTCGTGATCACATCGACAAGCTCGAATTAATAGTTGACAACGAAAAATGGCCGCTACCTAAATACCGGGAGTTGCTGTTTGTAAGATAAACTTTAAAGAAACCGCTCTGAAATGGGCGGTTTTTTTCTGAAAGTTTATCGAAAATCAATAGCAAAATAAGTTTCAATATTGTCTGACTCACCCTGATTGTGCCTGCGACACAATCTTCCCTCTTTAGGCATAGAGAGGGAGCGAGGGAGAGTAAAGTTCATTACTTTCATATCTGTTGGTGATTCCCGAGAATCATGATTGTTTGGTTTTCATAGCCAAACGTTTTTTGCTATTTCCAACAGTTTTAATGTTGTTTTCCAGTTACGGGTGGTAGCCTGAACACCCAGTTTGGCTTCCAGAAAGTTATTGTTTAGTTTGGTACGGCCATAACCATGCGGGCAATACAAGTAAACAGCCCCGGAAGTAATTTGTATTTCTTCTCCGTTCGATAGCCTGGTAAGAATGGCATCCTTGCTCGAAAGTTCCGGAGCGGAAGCCAGAAAAGTTACATGCAAAAATGCCGGATCTTTTGAGCTGTCTTTTGCAAAAGGATTTTGTTCGATGATTTGCTGCCAGCTGTCAACATTTACTACCAATACTGGAATATCATAACCAAAAGTCGACTGTATCTGAAGATGGATTTTTTTTGACAGCTTTTCCTGATCTGTTTCGGAAGATTCAAAAACTACATTTCCACTTTGAATGTAGGTGGTGACTCGTTGAAATCCGAGCGCTTCATACGCCGTTTTTAAATCGGCCATTTTTATGCTGTTCCGGCCACTTACATTTATTCCCCGAAGAATTGAAATACAGGTTTGCATGAAATACGTCTTTCAGGAAAGAACACCTTTACCTGATGAAAGTTTAAAGTCTATTTTTTACTGCCGCTATATTGCATTAAAGAGTCGGGGATGAGTTTGTTGTTGAAGCAGGCATAGTTGTTCTTTAGGATGAAATTATCCAGTTTTGCTTTTATCTCTTCTGTTTTTTGAGAAGCTTTTTCCGGTTCAATATCCATGTTCTTGTAAACCTGGTAAATTATCCCGTTTGCCAGCATCATATCTTCATCAATAAAATCGAGAATCTCATTTTTATTTCGCATTAGCGGATAGGAATTCCGGTTTCGGAAGTCTTTGTGATCGTCCAACCCGTGTCCGATCCAGGCAGCTACTGCAGGGCGCGAAATCATGTTATTGCCATCCAGTAGGGCCACCAGCGAAGGTGTGATGTCGAAATGAGTAACAACCGATGAGAATTTCTCTGCTTTTTTCAGCATCGGAGAGTAAATCACCAGCGGTACATGAAACCTGTCGAGCTGAGTGCTGATCGGGATTTCGGGCATGCGGTGGTCGCCGGTAATTACAAAAATCGTGTTTTCGAACGAGGGGAGTTGACAGTATTCCCGGAAGAAATACCTCAACGCATCGTCGAAATACAACACGGTGGAGAATTGTTTGTCGTAGCCGTGGTTAAAGGTGCGCGTTTTATCATCCAGATTTAGCGCATTTACCCGTTGCTGAAATTCTGCAATGTATTTATCCTGGTCAGGAACATTGAACGGATCGTGCATGGCCAGTGTCATCATTACATCAATCCGGGGTTGTACAGTATCTGTCTGAATTTTGCTGAGGTAGCGCCTGAAAATTTCTCGGTCGCCGAATCCCCAGGTAAAACCGCTGGCGGAAGCCGGAAGTTTTTCATAGTCCGCTCCAAAATTTGAATTGTCGATAATTTCGTCAACGCCCTGACGGTTCAGAAACACATCCATATTATCGAAGTGGGCTTCTCCTCCGTATGTGAAGGAACTTTTGTAAGCCGCTTCGTTTTTGAGCAAACTGATTAAACTGATATGATCGGGCATATTTTCACCCAGTTCCGTAAAACCTTTCTTTCCGAATGGAAGCGATGCCAGTGTCGACGGCAGCACTTCAAATGTTCTTCCCGAAGTGCTGAGACAATTTTCCCAGTAAAGGCTGTGCTGCATCAGCGAATCGAGAAACGGAGTAAAGCTGCCCAAATAAGCATCTTCTCCGCTGTAAGCCCGCCCCAGACTTTCGACCACGATAAAAACCAGGTTGGGAGGCGTTTCTTTCAGCTGAAAATAGGGACTGAGAATATCCGGAGTGGTTTCTGTATGCAAAAACGGATACTCCGCGTCGACGTAAGAAAAAGTACCGTCTTCTGTTACCTCCGAAGTTTTGAAAGTATAGTTTTGCTGATCCAGTTCCCCTTTGTATAAATAATGATTGACGACGCTTTCACCAAAAAAGTTCAACTTATTGGTGGCAGCAAACATGCTGAACTCGTTGTTGTAGTTTGAAGGTTGCTGCTTCAAAAAGGAGAGGGGAAGAAGGGAGGCAATCATTAGAATGCAAAAAACGCCGAGCATCCATGGTTTTAGTTTGTAATATACATGCCGTTGGAAAATACGGATCATGTACAGCAGGAAAAGCGCCATAAAGACAAAGGGTACTATTTTTAGTTCTCCCGATACCTGTATGGTTTGTTTTATCTCTTTCACTGAGTAGCCAAACAGATCGGCGCCCAGTGGTACCATTGAAGCTGAGAAATACTTTAGGAGCAGCATGTCGCCCAACACCAGCAAAACCGAAACGAGGATAAAAAAGTAACGCGCAGCTTTTTGACTGAAATAAGCGATCCCTAAAAAAGGAAGAACCAAAATGGCTGAGATCCGCAGGTAAAGCAAAAGGTCGTATTTTAATCCGACGAGCAAATAAAGAATGGTTCCGGGCGGGTAGTTGAAGTAGTTGGAGGTGACCACCACTTCGTACATGCGAACGACCAGAATCATTGCGGCCAGGATGAAACTTAGGCTTACAAAACGCCGGAACGATCGAATGATCAACTGGATGGAATCAGCAACTTTCGCCATGAATCAACTTTTAAAACAATCTTGAAATCCCGACATCAAAGGTGTAATAACCCGAGTAGTTTCCCGGTTCGCGTTCTTCGCTTCCGGCAACGGCAGCGGCATTAAAAGTCCAAATCTTATTGAAAATATGATTGTACTCAGCCCTGATTGAACGGGTTTTTAGTGTCAGCTTATCCAGGGTTTCGAGTGGATTTCTCCGGTCGTCGGGCGAAATCCCGTAGCCGGCTCTTAGTCCGATATAATTTTCAGAATCTGAGAAATAGCGGCGGACTGACAGGAATCCGGAAACCGAAGTTCCGCCGGAATCGGGTGTTACAAACGAGCGCAACGAAATCCAGTAATTGCCGATGTATTTTCCCAAAGTTGCGGTATAAATATCCACTGTCGAACCTCTAAAGTCGAGCAGGCGAATTCCCAATGAACCTTCGAAAGCATGCGGGAAATTATGGTACCATTCCGCACCGTAGCGGTTTTTGGGAAACAGGGCATTGTCCGAAAAACCATAATTCAGGTAGCCGTAATTGTTCTCACTGATTTTCGGATAGGCATCCAGTTCAAGCTGAAGTCCGTTTTCTTCAAATCGCCTGGCATAGTTAACTCTTCCGATTACGGTTCCCAGTTTTGTATTTCTTCCGTAAGAAACCGCCAGCAACTGCCACGGATCGCGGTTAAAATCATCGTCAAAAAAGTCGAAGGTGTAGATGATTTTGATGTTGTTCTTTAACAGATCCAAGCGGTATTCATTCAGTTTTCGTACGAAGTCGGTTTGCCCGGGATGTTGCCGAAGGAAATCTTCCAGAACGTTCACTGCTTCTTCAAAGCGTTCGCTGCTGTATAAAATCCTCGCTTTTTTTAAGGCGAATGCGTGAGAACCGGGCTCGGTTTTAAGTGCGGCATCGCAATATTCGATGGCTTTTTCGTTGTTATCCGACCAGAATTCCACATCCGAAAGCGCGTCATAGGCTTCGGTGTTTCCGGGGCGCTGTGCCAAAACATTCTGAAGCACCACACGTGCCGAATCGTATTTTCCGTCCCAGGCGTAGGTTCGTCCCATCAAAAGGGCCACATCCGAATTAAATCCCTCTTGCAGAATTGCGCGGCAAATGCTGCGGGCCTTTTCGCGTTCTCCGTTAAAAGCAAATTTTCGGGCTTCCTCAAAAGTCTGTGCTTTTAGGAGGCCTGTAATTCCTCCCAGTTGCAGCAATACGGCAAGCAATATGAAAAACCGGATGTATAGGTTGAGTTTCATCATCTAACGTTTTGTCTTTTTATATTTGGGCATTTCAAAACCCGATCGGGTCATTTTTCCCCACGATTTTTTCTTTTTTATGAAGTAGTCGAAATTGCCTCTCAAACCCCAGTATACAACGAACGGATGGTAGAAGAACGGCTCGATCCAGGCGGTTAAAAGCAATTTGAAAATCATTCGTTTCTTTTTATAGCGGTTGTAGGAAAGGTGGTCGAAAAGGATGGCGTAGTTCGAAAACATAATGGCAAAGAAGTAAACAAAGCCAAGCATCACATAGAAAAACGACCAGCTGGCCCAGCCCATCAGCGCAATGATGATAAAGTATAAAATACCTGAGAACTCGATGATGGGAGCCAGCCACTCGAAAAACACCCAGTAAGGATGCGATACCATTCCCATAAAACCATATTTGCGGTTGAAAAAGATATTTCGGTGAAGCATAATGGTATCGATGGTACCCCGTGTCCAGCGGTTTCGCTGGCTTCCCAAAACTTTCAGGGTAGAGGGCGCTTCGGTCCAGCACAACGGATCGGAAATATATACCACTTTGTATTTCTGGTTGTTGTCGGCCATGTATTTGCGCATCCGCACCACCAGTTCCATGTCTTCGCCTACGGTTTTTGTGTAGTAACCTCCGCAGTTGATCACCACTTCCTTGTCGAAAAGCCCCAGTGCACCCGAGATCAGCAAAAGACCGTCCAATCGGCTCCACGCCAGTCGTCCCATTAAAAACGCACGGCTGTATTCGATTACCTGGCAGCGGGGCAGAAACTTGTCGGGAACATTTACTTCAACCATCTGGCCGTTTTCGATGACACACGAATTGGCGATCTGAATTACTCCTCCGGCTGCAATCACGCGTTTATCCGTTTCTTCAAAAAATGGCTTGATGAGTTTTTTCAACGCATGCGGATCGATAATGGAATCAACGTCAATCGAAATAAAGTAATCTCCTTTGGAAATATTGATCCCGGCGTTCAGAGCATCGGCTTTTCCGCCATTCAGCTTGTCGATAACCGTAAGGTTCGAGAAAGCTTTTACCTTCGACTTGTAGATCCCCCTTATGGGCTGACATTTAATTTTGTAATCTGTGGCAAAGGGAACGAGTTCCATATCGAAAGCCTTGATGGTTTTCTCCAGAGAGTCGTCTTTGCTTCCGTCGTTAATAACGATGATCTCAAAGTTGGGGTAATATAGTCCGAGCAGCGCCCTGATATTATCGACAATAGTGAGCGATTCGTTGTAGGCCGGGGCCAGCACCGAAATTACAGGTGCGAAAGGTGAGGATAACAAGGCATCGAAATTGGTGGTTTTTGCTTCGCGAACATTTTTGATCAGTTCTTTCGCGGAAACGATGGCCAGCCAAAAATAAAAACTTAGAATGCAGACGGTGTACAGCAAAAAAAGTAATTCTATGATCGTTTTTATCGTTGACATAATTTAATTTCTCGGGTCAGTAACATGTGCAATGAGTAGTTTCAGCTCGTCGTTCGACTGGTTGTTTATCTCGAGTAAACGTTCCCTGCTTTTGGGGCTCATAAAATACATCGACCGGCAGGCTTCGGTTTTTAACGACATCGTTCCGTTGGTCATTATAATTTCCAGGAATCCAAAATCATCTTCCGTTCCGATGTTGCGGAGGGCTCTGATAATTTCAAGCTTGTTTTTCTCCGTCTCGTTTTCGAAGCGGTTTTTAATCAAGTCGCGGCTGTCGTACAAACGCAAATTATTAATGGCTTTGTAAGTGAGGAAACGTGTTTTATCAAGCTTGCTATCTACCATTTTCAAAATATCCGGAACATTTTCAAGCTGCTGAAAAAAGGTGATCATCCGAAGACTGAAGTTACGGATGTTGGGGTGGCGAATTGTCAGGAATTGCGCAAAAGAAGGCACCGGAAGCTGGTGAACACGAATCAGGTTGAACACCGACAACTGGGTCCACATCGCGAAAGGTTGTTCCAGCTGGTAAAAGAAATTAAACGGAGTTTCCGGATTTAACTTCACATAAGCTGTTTGCGCTTCGGCGCGCACATAATCGCTCGGATCGTTGATCAGTTTATCGATTATTCCTTTTGCCCCTTCGGGATATAAATGGGTGAGCTCAATAATTCCTGCTACTTTTTTATGGTTGTAACCCGAACGTGCCAGTCGCATAGAATCGTGTTGTAATCCCAAACGCGTATAGATTTCCGGAATCAGACTTTCGAATTCACCCTTGAAATTTGTATTGAAATTCATGAGAACAGAAGTCAGTATTCTTCTGTTTTTAGGTTTGTTTCTTCCCCGCAATTTCAGAAAGGCAGTTTCCCAGTCGATGCTCCCAAAAAGGTAGGACAGCAAAACTTCCTCATACATTTTGCTGTACACTTTCTCAAATTTTTCCTTGTAGCTTTTCTTTCTGATCGTATAATTCAGAATAATAAAAACAAGTAAAATGTTGATAATGAAAAACAGACTGAGTGTCACCAAAAGAAAAATGATCGAGAATTGAAAAGCGTTTTCAACGACCGAAATGTAAAACGACCGCACACCTCGCGGAAAGTGATCGTTTCCGTACGAAATCAGGTTCTTTTTTATCCGGGAAATTTTATCTGTTGAAAAAAACACTCCCAACACCGAATTTCGCTGGGGTTTAGAACGGTTAACCTCAGCGTCGGTTGCTGGAATTTCTGTTTCAGTATTTGAATCGGAGCTTTGATTTAGCGCAATAGAGTCGCTTGCAAATGTGCTGATCTCCTGGGGGCTGTTGCTTGTTGCGGTGCATAGTGCCGCTGCCTGACCGTTTTGTGTCGGGAGCAGAAAGCATAAAAAACAAAGAAGGACATAACAACTCGTTATCAATTTTACAGGTGTAAATTTGATACATCCCATGTAGTCAGATTTAGTAATTGAACCTAAGCTATAAAAATACTATTTTTTAGATGCCAGCAGTCGTTTGACCCTAACATTAAGTTCAATTAAACTAAAGGGCTTTACCATGTAGTCGTCGGCACCCATGTCGAAAGCTTTCAAAACGCTTTCTTCAGCTCCGGCTGCCGAGAGCACCATGATCGGCATTAAGCTTTTGTAGTTGCTGTTTAGTTTCGAAATCACTTCCAAGCCATTGACATTAGGCATGTAAAGGTCAGTGATGAGTAGATCCACCTCGTTGGTTTCGAGTTTGGTCAAACAGTCTTTGCCGTCTTCTGCTTTGATAATGTCGTATCCTTCACGGGATAAACTATGTGCTACCGTCTCCAGAATTAATCTGTTGTCTTCTGCCACTAAAATCCGTTTCATAATCATCTGTTTTAATAAAACATGTAAAAAACGGACTGCAACGATCAGCAATTTTTACAGCGCACTACTCCGGGTTTTTGGATATATGATTGCCTGTAAAGTTCTGCTAATCTAATTTTTACTAAGTTCTTTTAATAATTGCGTCCAAATGCAAAAATAGATTTTTTTTGATATTTCTTACATAATCTTCAGTTTTTTTGAAGCAAATTCATCCTTTTTGAACTGATTTTTAGGATTGTCAATCGAATATGAACCGTTTCCCAAATTCATAATTCATATTTTATGTTAAATATAGGCCGATTACAATTTTCTTATGTAACGCAGAATACAGTATCAAACAATCTCTATTTAGTATTTTTTCGTGATCGTATCTTTATTGTATTCGAATGTGCCGCCTTGTTAGCCAATTCCCTGATAAAAGAGCCCCGAATCCGGTCCGACCGGCCAGCCAAGTAGTAACCACGCCACCAGTAACAAAACCCAGACAATAAAGAAGAAAATTGTGTAGGGCAGCATCGTGGCAATGATTGTTCCGATTCCGGCGCGTTTGTCGTAGCGTTGAAAGAATGCGACAATCAGTGCAAAGTACGACATCATGGGCGAAATTATATTGGTAACCGAGTCCCCGATTCGGTAGGTATTTTGCACCAACTCCGGCGAATAGCCCAGCAGCATGAACATGGGGATGAATGCAGGCGCCAGAATGGCCCATTTGGCCGAGGCACTTCCCATGAACAAGTTGAGTATTCCGACCAAAACAATAAAGGCAATCATTAAAGGGACCGAACCCAGTTCGAGTGACTGGATAAAATGTGCCGATTTGATGGCAAAAATTAACCCGATGTTGGTCCATTTGAAATAGGCAACAAACTGAGCCGCAAAGAAGGTGAGTACAATGTAAATACCCAAGGTTTCCATGGCTTTCCCCATACCTTTCATTACATCGGTGTCGTTTTTATAGGTTTTGGCTCCAATTCCATAGGCAACACCCAATACGGCCGCTGCAATAAAAATGATGGCAACAATTCCCCGGAGAAAAGGAGAGTGAAGCACGTCGCCGTTTTCGCCTCTTAAAAATCCATGTTCAGGCAAAATTCCGATCAGAATGAAAGCCGTTAACGCGAGACCGGCGATTATCGCGAATTTTAGTCCGCGTTTTTCGTATTTATCCAGTTTTCGCAGTTCTTCCGGTTTTTCATCACCTTCGTAAACCCCCAATCGGGGAACGATTATTTTTTCGGTTACCCAGGTTCCGGCAACGGCAATAAAAAAAGTGGAAACAAACATAAAGTAGTAGTTGGCTGCCGGATTTACGAGGTATTCAGGATCAATAATGTGAGCGGCTTCTTCTGAAAGACCCGCCAGCAGCGGATCGATGGTGCCCAATAAGAGGTTGGCGCTGTAACCGCCCGATACACCTGCAAAAGCTGCAGCCATACCCGCCAGCGGATGCCGGCCAACAGCCAGGAAAATAATTGCGCCCAGAGGGACTAGCAATACATAACCCACTTCGCTGGCCGTATTCGATAATATGGCAGAAAATACAATCACAAAGGTGAGCAGACGTTTGGGAGCAGAAGTAACCAGCAAACGCAGCACGGTGGCAATAAAACCACTGCTTTCGGCAATGCCGATACCAAGCATGGCTACCAAAACGGTTCCAAGCGGAGCAAAACCGGTAAAATTGGTCACCATTTCTTCCAGTATCCGGCCTATGCCATGTTTCGACATCAGGTTCACCGGTTCTATCATTTCACCGGTACGGGGATGTAACGCGTGAATATCAAAAAGACTGAGAAATCCTGACAAGAACACCACCAGTAAAGCAAAAAGAGCAAATAGAGTTGCGGGATGCGGAAGGGCATTTCCACCCTTTTCTACGATGTTTAAAAATCTCGCAAGGTATTTGTTATTCATAAAAACGTTTTAAAGAACTGTAATATGCCTTAACTAACCACCAAGCATCCATTTGGTTCAGTATCCCTGTTAAATTGCATCATTATTTTTACACTTTCCGGCCGATTTCATTCTTTAGCTTTTCCGGCCGAATAGCCGTAACTTTAATCATTGGCTCTGCCTACTTCCGAAAAAAAAGGATTTATACGTTTCGTGCGCTGGTAATTCAAAATCAACTTTCGATGGAAACCAAGCCATTAAAATTTGTTCTGATCAATCCAACTTCCCCGTTATGGCGTGTCGGTTCAAACGAAAAGCCTGTTAGTCGCAGTGTTTTTCGCTTTTCCATGTTGCCAAGCCTGTATGTAACGGCAGCCATGCCTTCGCATGTTACTTCGCAAATTATTGATGAAGACGTGGAACCCATCGATTTTGATACCGACGCTGATATTATTGGCGTTTCTTTTATGACGTACAACGCGCCGCGGGCATACGAAATTGGCGATCGTTTCCGCTCGAAGGGGAAGACCGTAATTTTTGGCGGTTATCATCCTTCTTTTATGCCTGATGAAGATTTGTATAGGAGAGGCGGAATACAATGTTCCTTTAATGATAGCTGATTTTCAAAACGGCGGATTAAAGAAATTTTATAAAAGCGAGTTGGTCGATCTGGCCGAATTGCCCAAGCCTGACCGGCATCTGATCCGGAAGAATGCTTACGTAACCCCCAATGCCATGCAGGCTACCCGGGGCTGTGTTCATAGCTGTGCCTTTTGTTCGGTGGCAGCTTTTAATCGTTATAAAATGAGAACACGGCCTGTCGATCATGTTATGGAAGAGCTGAAAACGTTAGGGAAATATGTGTTGTTTATGGATGACAATATCATTCTGGATAATGCCTATGCCCGTGAACTTTTCAGGGCCATGATTCCGCTGAAGAAAAGATGGTTCAGCCAGTGTGGGATAGGAATTGCTGAAGATGAGGAATTACTGGAACTGGCGGCGCAAATTGGATGCAGGGGGCTTTTTATTGGTTTTGAGTCGTTATCGGAACAAACGCTGAGTGCTTATTCCAAGCATTGCAACCGAAAAAGGAATTACAGGGATGTGGTCAAACGAATTCATGAGGCGGGCATTGCGATTTGCGGCGGTTTTGTTTTTGGCAGCGATGAAGACGGGGAGGATGTTTTTGAAAATACACTTCAGTTTCTACTCGAATCAAACATGGATGCCTTGCAATCTACCCGGTTAACTCCATTCCCGGGAACACCTCTTTTTGATGAATTGGATAAAGAAGGACGAATTGTGGACAAAGACTGGAGCCATTATGATTTTTTTCACGTGGTTCATCAGCCCAAACAAATGAGCTGCGAAACGCTGGATAAAGGCACAGCCTGGCTGCAACAGCAGTTTTACAGCTACAGCAATATTACCCGGAGAGTTGGAAAAGCATTCGGTTATTTATCTTCTGAGACCATCTTTAAGGCGATGTTGCCGCTAAACCTGGGGTGGCGGTACAAATTAACCAGTTACGGAGCCTTTAAACTGGGTAACTATTTTCAGAAATCCGGCATCAATTAGGATTCAGGTAGTAAAGGTTTGTCAGAATTCGAGCTTCAGGAAAATGGCCGGAGTAAAGGAAACGGCATCGGCATAAACTCCGATCAAATCCAGATCATCGGTCGAACTTAACCGCAGGTTGGAATATTTTATGTTTTCGGTATTTAATACATTTAAGATAGAGATTCCCGCTTCAGCTTTTACTTTGCCCGGTTTGAATTTGTAAACCAGCGAGGCATCCAGCCGATTGTAGGGTTGATCCAGTTTTTTGCCACTCGCGGTTTCTATGTCAAATCGCTCAAATCCCGATCCGTAAACATAGCTGGTCGAGAAATAAAAGGATTTGTAATTCAGGATTCCGGCAAATTTTATTTCATGTTTTTGTTGCTGGGGAGCGGGTCTGTAATAATCACGCAGGTAAAAAGAGAAATGCTCGTCGGCCTGGCAATACGAATAGGAAATCCATGCCACGTGTCGTTTGTATTCTTTTTTCAGAAAAAGATCCAATCCGTAAGTGCGAGCTTTGCCTTCAAAAAATCCGGCATCAAAACGTACGTTTTGCGCATAATAACGGGTAAGTCCCCCGGTGGTTTTGTAATATCCCTCCAGACTGGCGGTCCAACCTTGATGATTGTATGACCACCCGGCCACTGTGTGCATGGCATTTAATACGGGTATGTTTTGTTCATCGGCATTCATCCAGAAGTTGGTGAAGTTATTTAAGCTGTCAACGACGGTTGTTTTGACTAAAAACTGGTGGTAAATTCCCCATGAAGCATTGAATTTGACGTCTTTTGTAATATTCAGCGAGGTGGAGAAACGAGGGTCGATGTATAATTTGCTGAGGTTGGTGACGTAATTGGCCCGTAATCCGGCATTGATCTTTAAAATACTATTTAGCGGAAATTCATCCTGAACGTAGCCAACTATTCGGGAAAGAGAGCGATCAAAATCGATGGTATTTGTTTCGAGTGTTGTTCGTTGCAGCTGCACGCCATTGCTGATTAATCCAACTGCAGAAACCAGTTTATGTCCGTCATTAAAAGAGAAGGTGTGTTCGGCATTGAGGCTGAGTTCATCCACTTTGTTTTCGCTGTCTACCTCACGGGTAATGCGCGAAATTTCCGTGCGGGTATTGAAAAGCTCGTTTTTTTCAGCGAATTCATGCTGGAAGTAAGAGTAGGCAGCCGTTACGTTTGTGACGTTTCCATTGGCCCACGGGTAGCTGAATTGAGCGGATCCTCCGTATTGCTGATTTTTTTCTCCTTCAGATTGCGTAATGATGTTTCGGACGATTTCGCCTTCCATGTCGTAACTGAAATCGTCGCCACCACCATAAAAACTAAGTGAAAACAGACCATCATCCATAAAACGGTGCGAAAACTTCAGGTTGGCATCCCGGAATACATAATCGGGCTGAACATTAAAATCGACAAGGGTTGAAGTAGTGTTTTGCCCCAGGCCACCTCCCGGTGCAGCATTGTTTCTGCGAGAAAACAGCGACAGGCTCGACGGATCGTACAACGGATAATACGTTTGCCGGTAAGCAGCAATTACCGACGATCTTTCGCCTATGGGCGCTTGAACCATGGTGTTTACCGTATTCGAATTGATGTTCAGGATTATACCGGGCTTGAACATGGAGCCATCTTTTGCGGCTATATCCACAATGCCACCCACACGATCGCCATAGCGGGCTTCGTATCCTCCTTTCATCACTTCAATGTTTTTTACCATGAAAGGATTGACAACGCTGATGTTGTCGTTGAAATTCTTTAATCCGAAAACCGTAAAACCATCAAACTGAATTTTACTTTGGCCTTCGTAAGCACCCCAAATGAGCAGGTTATTCGATTGCTCGCCTGCTGCCAGCACACCGGGCATCAGTCGCAATAAATTAAATACAGAATTGTCTCCGTGTCCCGGAAGAATGGGGGCTATCTGGAGGTTGATTTTCATGTAACCCGCCTTGTCGCCAATCAGAGTGGATTTTTCAATGGGATTGCCGCTAACTCTCACTTCCTGAATACTTTCAATACGCGGCATCAGGAAAAACTTACGGTTTAAGCTGTTGGTAACAATCGTGTCATAAACAAAATACCCCAGGTGCGATATTCTTAATGCAAAAGTTGAATCGGTGGAGGCTATAAAATTGAAGTTTCCGTTTTGGTCGGTTTGCACCGGAGTCCGGTTAACCGACACATAAGAAAAGGGGAGTGGTTCGCTGGTAAGCGATTCAAGTACCTGTCCCGAGATTTGTGTTTCAGCGGTTTTTGTTGGGGCTTGCCGGGGGAGGATTAGAAAAACATCGTCCGATTTTTCCAGTTCCAGCGGAAGGTTTTTGATTAAAAAACGAAGTGTTTCTTCTGCCGATTTGAATTCGCGGTTTGCTGAAACCGGATAGTTGGAGAGAAGATCGGCATCGAAGGCAAACTGAAAGCCATAGTTTTCTTTTAAATCAAGCAAAACCTGATTTAGCGGGGTTTTTCGGGCAGTTACTTTTATTTTTTCGGGAGTTTGCGCTGTCAGTTGAAAAACGAGGAGCAGCAACATTCCCAGGCAACTTAATTTTACCATTAACTTTTTTCAACGATCCGGTAAACGTTTTCCGATTGTTTGACAAACTTCAGATTCATGGGTTTACAAACAAAATCCAACACATCTTCAACGTTGGTCTTTTTTGAAAAATTGCTTCCAAAGTTACGATTATTTAACTGTGGATCGAGCTGTATGGTAACGGCATATTGTCGTTCAATTTCGTCGATTACTTCTTTTAACGGGCGGCCTGCAAAAAAGAACTGATTGTTTTTCCAGCCGATGGCTCTTTCCGGATCAAACATCTTTTTCACGACCAGCTTACCTTCTTTGAGTTCAACATGATTATTGGGTAACAGTATCACTTTTTCTCCGGCAGCAGCGCTAACGGCCACTTTCCCGGTTAGGCAGGTAACGCGGTAATTTTCGTTGCGGGCATAAATATTAAAAGAAGTTCCGAGTACCTGCGTTGTCCCGTTATTCGATTGAACCATGAATTTCTTACCCTTCATTACATTAAAAAATCCTTCTCCCTCAAAAGTGAGTTTTCGTTGGAGTTTCCAGGTTAGCGGATGATACCTCAGCGTTGAGCCGGCATTTAATTCTACTTTGGAACCGTCGGGCAATAGCGCAGCGAGGTGCTCTCCGGACAGGCTTTCAATGGTTTTGGTGTAAAAAGTTGCGATTCCGGCCAGCCCGACAAGAATTAAAACCATGGCTGCGACTGACCAGCTAACGATTTGCGGGCGTAATTTCACCGATTTGCCAGCTGGGCGGGCAGAGATTTTCTTTTCCAGTTCTGCCCAAACCTCTGTTTCCGATTTTTCCCAGGTAATCTTTCCCTTTCCCAAAACAGAAGTTTCGCCGTTCAAAATATCTTCGCTATGTCTCTTATTATTATTCATTTGTTTTCAGATTCACCTGAAGGTGTTCAAGTGCTTTTTTCATTCGTTTCTCTACTGCTTTTACGCTGATCCTGCACATTTCTGCAATTTCAGTGTATTTCAGATTTTCGACGCGGCTCATTAAAAATACGGTTCGCTGGAGCTCCGGCATGGCTTGCAAAGCCTTGTCGTATCGGCTTTTTAATTGTTCAAATGCCAGCTCGTCTTCCGGCGACCGACTTTCGTTCCCGGGCCGATAATGTTTAAAAAACTGGAAAGAACGCTGCTCTTTGCGGTAGTAAGAAATAAAAAGATCGTTGGCGATTTTAAAAAGCAGGCTTTTTATCCGGTCAGCATTCAAAGAACCATTCTTTTCCCACACTTTCATAAAAGTTTCCTGGGCGATGTCGGTCGCAATTTCGGTATCTCCCGAACGGTAGAAAACATAATTGCGAACCCGGGCAAAATGCAAGTCGAATAGCTCTTTAAATTCCTGTTGCGTCAAAATGGTATGCTTTGTGGCTATCAAAGATAAAGCAGAATTCAGAATAAAGCACCCGGAAATAGGTTCTTTCCGGGCACTCTTTATTAACTTTATTTACCGGATTGATGCATGTTCCTAAACTGGTGTCTTGCAAGATCTATTTCCCTTACATTCCCTTCGCTGTCTGTCATTGTTGCAATATCGTCGCATTCTCCGTCGCCATAATCCAATGTACTCACTACCGTGCCGTTAAGTGTAATGGAGATGGTGCCTTCCACAATGTAACGGCAGTCGTATATTTTCTTGAGCGGATTGATAATTTCTTTGGAGTAGGTGTCGCTGACTCCGTCTTTAGTCATCGTTGCGCTCGCTCCGCCTGTAATAATAAACACATCGTCGCTTTGGTCGTCTTCAGTATCCATACCGGCGAGCCATTGCCATACCCGTTCCGAAGATCGTTCGATTACCGTTCCATCGGCCAGGGTAAACGTAAGGTCCGAAGTGTGCTGACGGAACAGCGTATCCACTTTGTCGATGATGATGGTGGAAAAGCCGTTAATGGTGATAGAATCAACCGAAAAATTGTTGTAGGTAACGGTTTTTTCAAAATCCTGGCTGTAACGCGGCGCAGAAAAGTAGATCTCTATGACTCCACTCAGAACTTTTCCGTTTCTTAAAAGCGTACTGTCGCCATAATCCAGCGTAATTGTTTTGGGATATTCGTCGTTACCTTCGCTGGCGATTGCAATATTCGGGCAGTGACTGGCTGTGTACCTGAGTTTTGGGTTCCACTGAAAGTGATGGCCAAAACGATACCAGCGGGAAAGCTGACCTTCCATATTGGCAAAAAATTCGACTTCGTATTCCGACTCGGTGGTGGCTGCTTCCACTTTTACTTCGTTCAACGTAACCTGTGCCGATTTTTCTGAAAGTAGTTCATCGTTTACGCTTGGTGTGTCAACTTCTTCGTTATTGCACGCGAACATAACCATTGCAAGTGCAAATACTGATAGTCCAATAATTCTTTTCATGACATTTAAAAATTAAAGTGTTTTGTTAGTAAACCGCAGCCCGAAACGTTTACCCTACCGACACGATACTTTTTTTTGCGAATATTTTTCTTTTGCTCCTGAAACGATTGATACCCAAAAAAATATATTTTCCGAAAATTTTTTAAACAGGGGGATTCATTTTTGTGTGAACCATTTCATTTCGTATTTTTGGTCGCTTAACGGTTGAAAAAGGTATGAGAATTAAGATATTTATTCTGGGTGTATTTATCCAGTTCGTTTTTACATCAGTAGGTTTTACTCAGCAAATTTTTCAGGAAACGCGCCCCAAGGTGGTTGTTGGCATTGTGGTCGAGAACATGCGTCCTGATTATGTTCAACGTTTTTGGAACAAATTTCAGGATGGAGGTTTTAAAAAGCTTTATTCGAACGGAGCAGTTTGCACCAATGTAAAACTTACCCTGCATTCTCATAATTATGCCAGTGGAATGGCAACCTTGTATACCGGAGTAACTCCTTCCATTCACGGGATTGTAAACAATACCTGGTACGATCGTCTCAGAAAAAAAGAAGTTGATTGTACCGAAGATGATTATTACATGACAGTGGGTGCCGATACCAAAGAGGGCAATGCTTCTCCGGTTCAGTTGTTGTCGAATACCATCACCAACAGCCTGAAACTTTTTACGATGGGTAAAGCAAAGGTATTTAGCGTTGGACTGAACCGCGAATCGGCTATTTTCAGCGCCGGGCACACAGCTGATGCGGCTTACTGGTTTGATATTGTTTCGGGGCGAATGATTTCGAGCTCTTTTTACGTAAGCAACTTTCCCGACTGGGTGCGCCTGTTTAACAGTGAAAACTATGCGGCGCGGTACGGTTACCGAAACTGGGTGACGTTGTTACCTGAAATTGAATACACCGAATCGACTCGCGATGATTACTTGCTGGAAAGAGGATATTTTGGAGAGTTCAATACTTTCCCGCATGCCGTGAATAAATACCTCAAAACAACGGAGAATTTCAGGCCGTTTAAAACCACTCCTTCCGCCAATCTGATGATCAAGGATTTTGCCTTGCAGTTGATGGATAACGAAGCGATTGGCGACGATGATGTTACCGATTTTGTAAGCGTAGTTTTCTCGTCGATGGATTACGAGAACGGTTCATTTGGCCCGGCTTCGCTCGAAATGGAAGACTCTTACCTGTATCTTGATCAGTACCTGGCAGAATTTATTGAAGGTGTTGAAAAAAAGTATGGGAAAGAAAATGTATTGTTTTATCTGACATCGAATAACTCGGCTTCCTATCCGGTTGAATACCTGAAAGACGAGTTTCACTTCCCGGTTGATTATTTCAACATTGAACGTGCTGTAGCATTGCTTACCCTGTATTTGAACAATACCTACGGTTCGGAAGAATGGATCGAATATACCAGCGATCTTCAAATTTACCTCGATCACGAGTTGATAAAAAAGAAAGGTTTGGATGTGAATGAGATCAGTGAATCAGCGGCCAATTTCATTAACCAGTTCGAGGGAGTTCAGTTATCCTTGCCCGCGCATCAGTTGGAGCAGGGGAGTTCGGCCAACGGTTTACTTCAGCCCTTGTATACGTCGTACTACAAAAACCGCTCTGGAGATTTTCTCTATCTCTTAAAGGAAGGCTGGCAGCCCGGTTATAAATTCAAACGTGTTAATTACAACGACCAGTCGCATATTCCGCTAGTATTTTACGGAAATGGAATAAAGCATCAGGTCATTCGCACCAAATACGAAGGAGTTGATCTTGTGCCTACACTATCTCAGTTATTGGGCATACCCGTTCCGGATAAATGCCAGGGAAAGATCATTAAAGAAATGATTTCGAACTAAGCGGGAGGACTCTCAAAAAGGACTCCAATTTTGCTGATCCGTCGATTTTTTTTCCGGTTTTGCTTCGGCATGAATTTCGCCCGCTTTTTTCTGCCGGCGTTTATCGTCAGCTTTGGGTACAAGTTTTACAACAAGTGTGGTATCGGCGCTTAGCGAAAGCTGTTTGCTGAAATCTTTAAAACCATCGTTTGAGATTTTCAGGTCAATGTCTTTTCCTTTTAGAACAAGCCGGTAAAATCCATTTTGATTCGAGATAGTGCCGACTCCCGAGTTGGCTTCAAGGATACTTACATTTTCAATCGCTTTTCCGCTAATGCTGTTATTAATATACCCTGAAATGGTAATCACCTGTGCCCATCCCGGGCCTGGTAGCATCCACAAAATAAAAATGACATGGGTGAGGATAACTGTTTTCATGTTAAAATTGTTTTCTCGTTTTCTGGCTCTATAAATTTAAACAAAAAAAATGGAAAGGGGTTGCAATTTTTCTGTTTAAAGGATTAAGAAATCTTTAATTATTGAAGCTGTTCTTCAGGCATAGTTAAATCAATCTCCGAAAAGCTATTGTATAACATATGTTCACATGACAAATGTTAGGTAATTGAAGAAAAAATTCTTCATTTATTCTGTAAATGGCGAAAGGTGCTGAATAACATTATATTATAATGTAAATCTTCTGTTTTTTTTGTTTTTGCCTACTTATTTTTGTTAGTGACTGATTGCGATATTTTGTAATAAATTCAACCAGAATTCAACGACCGATCCGGCCCGCAGGGCGCTCTGTTTCTCAATAACAACTAATAACCATTTTACAACCAAAAAATTCACTCATGGATCCGATCCAAACTTTAATCAAAGATCTGGCTGATATCCACGGTAGGAAAAGGGAAAGTCTGTTGCCGATTATGCAGGGAGTGGTGGAGAGGGAAAAATACCTCTCTGAGTTGTCGATGATAGAAATTGCCCGGGAAATGGATATTCCCGCTGCCGATGTTTACGGAACGGCCACTTTCTATTCCTTTCTTGAAACCAAATCAACCGGAAAGTACACCATTCGGGTGTGTAAAACCATTACCTGTGCCATGAAGGGGAAAAACCAGGTATTGTTTGCCATCCAGGACATGCTCAAAATTAAGTTGGGCGAAACTACTCCCGATCATTTGTTTACACTTCTGGAAACCAATTGTTTGGGGTGGTGTCATAAAGCTCCGGCAATGCTCATAAACGATGACGTTTATACTGAGCTTACTCCCGAAAAAGTACGTGAAATACTTTCGGTGTACTTGAAACAGAACGGCAGTAACGGTAACGGGTACCACTAAAATTAAATCCATGGCAAATTCACACCAATTAAAACGTGTCGATTTCATTTTCAGAAATGAGAACGATTGGGAGAAAGTACTTTCCAACACGATAAAAAAAACTCCCCAGGACCTGATCAACGAACTTATCAGCTCGGAATTGAAGGGGCGGGGTGGAGCTGGTTTTCCTACCGGTTTGAAATGGAAACTTACGGCAGAGGCCGAATCAGATGAAAAGTATGTGATTTGTAATGCAGATGAAGGAGAACCGGGAACGTTCAAAGACCGCGAGATTCTTTCGCGCGTTCCGTATAAGGTTTTTACCGCAATGGCCATTTGCGGATACATCACAGGCGCCCGCGAAGGCTACATTTACTTGCGTGGTGAATACAAGTTTTTAAAGGAAGAGCTTGAAAAAGTGCTCGATGAATTTGATTACTACTGCAACGAAATAAAACTCGATTTTAAGATCAGGGTTTTTATGGGCAGTGGCGCTTACATTTGCGGCGAAGAAACCGCGTTGATGGAATCGATGGAAGGAAAACGCGGAGAGCCGCGTAATAAACCGCCATTTCCAACCCAATCGGGTTACCGCGGAAAACCAACGGTGATCAACAACGTGGAGACACTAGTTCATACGTTTACCATATTTAAATACGGAGCTAAGAAATTTTATGACCTGGGGGTGCAATATTCCCGCGGGACAAAACTGTTCTCGGTTTCGGGAGACACTCCCAAACCAGGAATTTATGAATTGGAACTGGGTATGAGTCTTCAGGATTTTGTGTATGAATTCGGAGACGGAGATACCAAAGCAGTTCAGGTTGGTGGAGCATCGGGATTTCTGGTGCCCCGTAAAAAATTCAAAGATGCGGCTATTGGTTTTAAAGGGAAACTTACCGGAATTTCACTCCCGACCGGAGGTTCCATGATGCTTTTTAATAGTTCGCGTTCGATGTTCAATGTGCTGGATAATTACCTGGAATTCTTCCGGGAAGAATCTTGCGGGCAATGTACGCCTTGCCGGGTGGGTTGTCAGCAGCTTTTGCTGGGAATTAAAGCGGTAAAACGGGGCGACAAACCGGCCGCTTATCTCGATAAATTGTTGCGTTTGACTGAAACCATGCAGTACACTGCCAAGTGTGGCCTGGGACAATCAGTCGCTAATTCATTCTCTTCGATTGTGGAGAATTTCCGGGAAGAAATGATCTATTAACCAAAACGGAACATTAAAATGAGTAAAAAAGTCAATATAACCATCAATGGATATCCCGTTGAAATATTTGCGGGAAAAACGATATTGGAAGCCGCTGAATCACAGGGGATAAAAGTTCCTACTTTGTGTTATCACAAAGATTTGTGCGTGGCCGGAAATTGCCGGGTATGTGTGGTCGAGGTGGTGGGGCAGAAACGATTGTCGGCGGCTTGCGCCACGCCATGCGAAGAAGGGATGGAGATCCTGACCAACAGCCTGAAAGTTCGAAATTCAAGGAAACAAATCATTGAGCTTTTGCTGGCGGAGCATAATGCAGATTGTACCAAATGTTACCGAAACGGAAATTGTGAACTTCAAACACTGGCGTCGGAATACAAAATCATGACACAGGAATTTATCGAATTGGTTCCGCTCAAGAAGTTTTCGATCGATATGTACTCGCCGTCGATTATTAAAGATGACAGCAAGTGCATCCGCTGCCAGCGTTGTGTGCGCACCTGTGCTGAGCTGCAGGGCGTAAATGCGCTGACTGTGGCCCACAAAGGTGATCAAATGAAGATCACTACTTTCTTTGAAAAAGCGATGCGCGATGTGGTTTGCACCAATTGCGGGCAATGTGTGAACCATTGTCCTACCGGTGCGCTGGTCGAAAAGAACTACATTGAGGAAGTATGGGAAGCCATTGCCAATCCCAATCTTCATGTTATTGTTCAGACTGCTCCTGCGGTGCGGGTTGGTTTGGGAGAAGAATTGGGCATGCCTCCCGGCGAAAGCGTGACGGGAAAGATGGTCGCTGCATTAAAGCGATTGGGATTCGACTCGGTACTCGATACCGATTTTACCGCCGACCTCACCATTATGGAGGAAGGAACCGAGCTGTTGACCCGTTTGAAAAAAGCGTTGGTGGATAAAGATGAAACAGTGAAACTACCGATGGCTACTTCCTGTTCGCCCGGATGGATCAAATACATCGAGCATATGTATCCCGATCATCTGAAACATTTGTCGACCTGTAAATCGCCGCAACAGATGTTTGGTGCACTGGCAAAAACCTATTATGCCAAAGCCAGAAACCTGGAGCCGGATAAAATAGTGTCGGTTTCAATAATGCCGTGTACCGCAAAAAAGTATGAGGCTTTTCGCCCTGAAATGCACGACAGCGGTTATCGCGATGTGGATTATGTATTGACCACCCGCGAACTGGCCATTCTGATCAAACAAGCCGGTTTAGACTTTAAAAAGCTGGAGCCGGCAAAATATGATCGTTTAATGGGAGAGTCAAGCGGTGCAGCAGTGATTTTTGGAGCAACCGGCGGAGTAATGGAAGCAGCGCTAAGGACTGCTTACGAGATTGTTACCGGCAGAGAAGTGCCGTTCGAAAATTTGAATATTATTCCAGTGCGAGGGATGGACGGTGTTCGTGAAGCTTCTGTGAAAATTGAGAAGCCATTGGAAGACTGGGCTTTCCTGGATGGGGTTGAGCTAAAATGTGCGGTTGCTCATGGCCTGATCAATGCAAAAAGTGTTATGGATTCGGTGAAGAACGGAAGTGCCGATTACCATTTTATTGAATTTATGGCCTGTCCGGGTGGATGCCTGGGAGGAGGAGGGCAACCAATTCCAACCAATGCCGAAATCAGGCAAAAACGTGCTGAAGCTATTTACGCCGAAGACAGCGGGCTTCCAATACGGAAATCTCACGAAAACCCGGAGGTTCACAAACTCTATAAAGATTTCTTGAAAGAGCCGTTGGGAGAAGTGTCGCATCACTTATTACACACGAAATATACCAAACGCGAACGTTATTAGTGGGTAAACATCAAAAAACAGAGAAATCCGGTATCTTCGTGGTACCGGATTTTTCAGGTTATGCCAGAAACTTTTGATCAATACATTTTTTCTCCGGTGGGCTGGCTCAAAATCAGCACCACTCAGAAAGCGCTTGTTTCCATTTCTTTTGTCGAAGAAGAAGGGAAATCTTCAACGTCGCAACCTGCAGTAATGGAGGAAGTGATCCTTCAGCTAAATGAATATTTTGACGGAACACGTTTGGTCTTTGATATTCCTTTAGATCCCGAAGGGACTGATTTTCAGAAAAAAGTTTGGCAGCTGGTTTCAATAGTTCCGTTTGGGGAAACCGTTTCTTACCTGGATATCGCCATTCTGTCGGGTTCGGAGAAAAATACACGTGCCGTTGGTCTGGCAAACGGCAAAAATCCCATTCCCGTTATTATTCCCTGTCACCGCATTATCGGGTCCAATGGAAAGTTGACCGGGTATGCCGGAGGATTGGATAAAAAGCGGTGGTTGCTGCAGCACGAACTTCGTTACGGCGGCAAGAATAGTCTTCTGTTTTAGTCCCATATCGAGACTGCGAAACCCAGTATGAACATCATTTTTAAACAATGTACTTTCTAGTTTGCTATAAATCAGAGGTTTTGTGGTTTTGGTTCAGCGTTTGTTTTAATGGAACACGAAATCAGGAAGATAAAAAGATAAGAAATAGGGACCTCCCTGGAAAAATGGAATCTAAAACGGATTCCATTTTTCATTTGCACTCCTTCGCACGAAATGATTATATTCACCAGAAAAAAGACATGAGAAGATACTGGTTGGTAAGTTTTGTCTTCATTGCACTCTCAATTCTTACACATGCACAGGGCAGGTACCAAAGTGTTGCGTTCGATGAAATATCGACTGAAACCGTAACCTATGCCACCAAAGACGGAGAAAACCTGGATTTGGATATTTATCTGCCGCAAGGTGATGCAGAAACAGAACGTGCGACAATTATTTTTGTGCACGGTGGTGGTTTTTCAGGAGGAACACGGAACTCGGAAAAAGTCGTGAATTTTTGCAATGAGATGGCCAGTCACGGATATGTTGTCGCTTCCATTTCGTATCGTCTTTTGCGAAAAGGAACACCCGAAGGTTTTGGCTGTCTATGTCCGGCAAATGTGAAGTTGAATACTATTGATGCTGCGGTTGAAGATCTTCAGGATGCGACTTTCTTTTTGATTGAAAACCGGGAACAATATGCCATCGATCCTCAACGAATAATACTGGCGGGGAGCAGTGCCGGTGCCGAAACGGTGCTGGCGGCAGCCTATAAGCCTCCTTACTGCTATGGTCTTGATTCCGGCCCGGTGTCGTTTGCCGGAGTAATCAGTATGGCTGGTGCAATTGCTGATACTACCGTTCTCTATGATGAATCGGCCGTGCCTTCGCTTTTATTTCACGGAACCGACGACAATCTTGTTCCCTATGCTACGGCTCCTCATCGCTACTGTGGTCAAGATGATCCGGGCTACCTCATGATGAACGGATCATACACTATCGCGGAGAAGCTGGAGAAGCTGGGAGTTCCATTCTGGCTGCACACAAGTTGTGGCGCCGCTCACGAAATCGCCAATAAGCCCATGACTGATTATGTGGATGAAGTCGTCGATTTTTGTTATGATTTCGTAATTAAAGGAGTGCAGGAATCCAGACGTACAATTGTACCTGGAGTTCAAAAAGATCCGAAATACGAGCAGTTTGATTTTTGCGAGGATTAATTTTTATGAAGAAAGCATTTGCATTCATTTTTCTGCTGATTCCGTTTACTCTTTTAGCTCAGGAAATGAATATCATGACTTTTAACATACGGTTAAACACTCCGGCTGACGGAGAAAATGCCTGGCCCAACAGGGTTACCATGGTAAACGGATTGCTGGACTATTACGATGCAGACATCTTTGGTTTGCAGGAAGCTTTTATCGGACAGATTAAGGATGTTGAAGGCGGTTTACCCGGTTTTGAATGGATCGGTGTTGGCCGCGACGACGGTGACAAAGCAGGCGAATTTTCACCCCTTTTTTTTAATACTGCAAAATTTATTCTTTTGGATAACGGCCATTTCTGGCTTTCGGAAAACTGCGATAAGCCCGGATTGGGTTGGGATGCCGCCTGTAACCGCATTGTCATCTGGGGGAAATTTCAATCGAAGGTGAGCGGAAAGAAATTCTTTGTTTTTAATACGCATTTCGATCATCAGGGAGTGGAAGCGCGCAAAAATTCAGCCTTACTGATTCGCGATAAAATAAAGGAAATAGCAAGGAATAGTGGTTTTCCGGTGATTCTGATGGGCGATTTTAACCTGACACCCGAAAGTGAACCTATCGCAATGATCAAAAAATACATGGCCGATAGCCGCGAACTAAGCGAAGAACCACCATTTGGCCCGATTGGAACTTTCCAGGGATTTAAAATGGATGCGCCGATGAAAGACCGGATCGACTATGTGTTTGTAAACAGCAAGGTGAAAGTGTTGAAATACGGAGTGCTGGCTGATTTTAAAGATCATCGTTTTCCTTCTGATCATTTTCCGGTGTTGGTAAAAATCGTTTTGAAGTAATTAATCAGAATCCTCCAATTCAAAAATTTCATTTACTGTCTTTTCAAATATCTCTGAGATTTTCAGTGCTAAAACAGTAGATGGAACATATCGACCGGTTTCAATTGAGTTAATAGTTTGTCGGGAAACACGTATTAGTTTAGCCAAGTCGTCTTGGGTGAGGTTTTTTACAGCACGTTCTGTTTTTATCCTATTTTTCAATTTTGCTTGTTTTGGCAGAGTAAAGTACTTCGGAATAATCAGACCTTTCTTGACTTGTAAACTGTAATGTTAAAATAAATCAATGCCATAAGCATAGATGTACCAATAAGTATACTGAGCAAAAAATTATTCAAAAAAAAGTTGTCATCTTTACTAGCAAGCCCCAAAGAACTGAAAGCTCCAATCATTCCAACAAATGATACAAAGGAATAAGTAAAGGATTTAAATCGAATCTGCTCTGTGAATTCATCTTCTGTTTTCTGTCTCGAAAAAAGGAAAATAAATAGGGCAAGGTTGATTGTTGCTACCAAATATTCTAAAGCTTTGTCTGCAGTCCTGTTTGAAACAAAAGCGATAATTGCGGAAATAATAATAGTCAATGAAATCAGTTTACTCCAATATGGAAGCAAGTTGAATTTTATCTGAAGGAGGTCAAATTCAAAAGCAGACTTGGGAATGATGGCGATAATTAATATCAGATAAGAGAAAAAAATAAGAAGAGTAAACCAAGTCATTGTTGTATATTTTGTTTTAATATGTTAAACATACTTTACATTTCTTTATTAGTCAAGTTTTCTTTACATTTTCTTGCGTAATTTGTTTTTTAACATGTTTTCTTCTTTCTTAGTGAGATGTTTGAAAAACTCGGTCAGCTCATTATATCTGTTTCAGATGGAATTTGGGGAGCACCCATTTTAATACTGCTTTTGGGCGGTGGTTTTTATTTTCTTATTTATTCGCGGCTGGCCCCTTTGCGATACCTTGGTCATGCACTAAAAATTCTCACCGGAAAATACGACGACCCTGATGAACCCGGGCAATTGCGTCATTACCAGGCCTTATCAACTGCGCTGGCCGGAACAGTGGGGATGGGAAATGTTAGCGGAGTTGCGGTTGCCATTACCATGGGAGGTCCGGGAGCTATTTTCTGGATGTGGGTTTCCGCTTTGTTGGGGGTCAGTACCAAGTTTTTTACCTGTTCGCTGGCCGTAATGTTTCGGGGTAAAGATTCTGCCGGAGAAATTCAGGGAGGCCCGATGTATTACATTACCGAAGGTCTTGGGAAAAACTGGAAACCGGTGGCCATTTTCTTTGCCCTAATGGCAATGATTGGCGTTTCTCCTTTGTTTCAGGCCAACCAGCTCACCCAGATGATTGGCGATGTGTTGCTGGCTCCGAATAATATTCCGGTTTCATTTACCACTAACCTGATCATCGGAATTATAATTTCAGTTATTGTCGGGCTGGTGGTTATTGGTGGTATTAAACGAATTGGCAGTGTTACCGGTAGCCTGGTGCCAACCATGGTGGTGGTGTATACCGTAACTGTTTTGTATATCATTTTTTCTAATCCAACGCATATTATTCCGGCGTTCCAAACTATTTTAGAGGATGCCTTTTCGGGAAAGGCGGTTATGGGAGGAGCAATGGGCGCAGTGATTATAACCGGCGTTCGGCGGGCAGCTTTTTCCAACGAAGCCGGACTGGGAACTGCACCAATGGCACATGGAGCTGCCAAAACCAATGAACCCATTCGCGAAGGACTGGTGGCTATGCTGGGCCCGATCATCGATACCATCATTGTATGTACCATGACCGCACTGGCGCTGATTATTACAGATACCTGGCTGGTGAGCGATGCCGACGGAATTACCCTGACTGCTCAGGCTTTTGATTCGGCCATTCCCGTGTTTGGAAAATACATCCTGATCATTTCTGTGATTTTCTTTTCCATGTCAACCATGTTTGCGTTTCCATACTATGGCGTAAAATGTTTGGGATTTGTAGCCGGTGTAAAATACCAACATCTGTATAATTATGTGTTCGTCGCGGTAATCATTATTGGTGCGGTTTCCGATCTTCGGGTGATCATCGGGTTAATCGATATTGCTTTTGCATTGATGGCTTTCCCCAATGTAATTGCCACGGTTCTGCTTTCGCCTCATGTTAAAAGGGCATCAAAAGACTATTTTGCCCGGTTGAAACTGGAAAAAGTCAGAAGATAACCCCGGATTTTCACGCATTTATTTTTGAAATAATGTTGGGCGAATTCATTGAATATAATTCAAAAATGATCTATTTTGCCGGCAAAATCCTTTAACAAAAACAGCGTGAGCACATCATCCGGAAATTTCGAAAAAGCATTTTATCACGACGGTTATCAACTGGGAATGAAAGCCTGTAAAGATCAGTCTTCGGACGAGAATTTATCTGCCGCCCTGGCTGAAATGTACCGGAATATTGACGAGCTGACGGATAATCTTTTTGTGTACGCCAGGCAACAGGGAAAGTCGATCGAATGCAAAAAAGGTTGTCACTGGTGTTGTCATCAGCCGGTTTTTGCCATGGATTACGAATTAAAATACCTGCGAAACTTCATCGCAGGCAACTTTGCACTTCAGGAACAAACCGCCATAAAGCGCCGTGCCGGAGAGAAAAATGAGCGGTTAAAACCGCTAAAAGGAAACGATCTTTTAAATGCGAAACATCCGTGCCCGCTTCTGATGAACGGAGCTTGCATGGCTTATGAAGCGCGTCCGGTGGCCTGTCGCATCTATCTTTCATCGAGTGTAAATTCATGTCAAAAATTTTATAAGTCGCCCGATGATAAAAACAACTATCCGGCTTTACTCGATTTTCCCATGCGTTTGGGGAGAATGATGAACGAGGGTTTTAAAGCCGCTTTAAAAGCCAATGGAATTATTGCCAGGGAATTTCGGATCGAAGAAAAATTAATGTAAATTCATCGTTGACAAACTGGTTAATCACTCCATATCATTTTTCCTATGGGATTCGGCGGTTCAGTTCTGGCAATGATTCAGTCGCTTCGGGCCAATGCGAGGCCCAAACACAAAGCTTATCAGGATTGGACAAAAACTGAAAACAGGCGTTATTCCAACAATCCTCAGGTATTCTTTAAAAAAGTTTCTGCCGAAAAGCTGGCCGAAATAAAAGCACAGAACAAGCTCGAAACAGAACGGGAACAAAGAAGAAGCTACCGGGCAGTTATTTTATCGGTCGTTGTGATTCTTCCGGTTGTAACCCTGATTTTGTTTGAGTTTTTCTTTAATCCTGATCGAATTAATGGTAGTCCTAAAAAGGCAGAGGTCGTGGAGGCAACACTTTCTGCTGAACAGATCGATTATTTGCTAAATTCAGGTTATAGTTGGCTGAACAAGGATCATTACAAAAACGCACGTTTCCAGTTTGAACGGGTGCTTGAAGTTCGGCCACAAAATAAAATGGCAGTTTACGGAATGGCGGCCAGTTATGTTTACGAGTGCAAAAAATTAGGGAAGAATTGCCAGGAAGCACAAAAGAGGCTGAGTGAATACATCAAAAAGTATGGCGAAGATTCTTCAACTGACCACCTAAAGTTAATGCTGCCATAGTAACTGAATTATACATTACAAATGTCTGCGAATTTTATATTCTCTCGCTTCTCAAAGCCATAAACAGTATCTTTATGGTGGTCGATTAAGGTCTTCCCGGGAAAAAATGTAGAAATGGATTACAGAGACACTGTTTTTATAGCTGTTGCAGAAAACCTGAGCTTTTCAAAGGCTGCCGAAGAGTTGCACATTAGTCAGCCGGCTGTAACCAAACATATTAAAGAGCTGGAAAGCAAATACAACATTAGCTTGTTTGAGCGGAAAGGAAATAAGGTTTACCTCACGCGAGCCGGGAAAACGGTGTACAATTCACTCAAAAAAATCGAACAGCTTTACCGCGATCTCACTTTTGAAATCGGGCAGATGAACAACACGGTTTCCGGAGAATTTGTCATCGGCGCAAGTTCTACCATTTCGCAATATGTTATTCCAAAAGTTATTGCTTCGTTTCATAAGCGCTATCCGAAAATCATGATCCACCTGGTAAATGGCAACTCGTTTGAGATGGAACAATTACTGCTGGAGAACAAGGTTGATCTGGCATTGGTGGAGAACGAATCGGCACAGGCAGGAATCCGGTACAAGAGTTTTCTTGACGACGAACTAATTGTTGTCACGGGTGCGAAAAGCGTGTATGCCAAGCGGAAAAATATCAGTGTTGAGGATTTTACAAAGTTTCCGATTGTACTTCGCGAACACGGTTCGGGTACATTGGAAGTGGTAAAACGCACACTCGAAAAGCAAAATGTTGATTTTGACGGATTAAACACACTCATACATCTGGGCAGCACCGAATCCATCAAAAGTTTCCTGCAGGATTTTGACGGAATAGCGGTTATTTCTGAAAAGGCAGCTACCACCGAACTGTATCTGAACAGCCTGATAAAACTCAACGTAACGGGCATTTCCATTCCCCGAAAATTCAGAATTGCACTTCGCCAGGGATACGAAAGTAAACAGGTGGAATTATTTGAAAGCTTCCTGCTTTCGTATAACTTTTAGTTATTCAGTATAGTTATTTAGTATTTGACTTGATTATGATGTGAAGATACCTTTGTCGCATCAAATGAAGTTGGTATGAATATCGAAGTCAAAAAATTAAATGGGTTATACCGTGTTCTCATTTTTGTTTGCTTTTTGCCTTTTGTTTCGCCTGTAATGGCACTCGGAACAGGCATTGTGCTTTCGCTGTTGGGAATAAAATCGGATAGTGCGCACAAGTACACAGCCAGGGTTTTGCAGATTTCCATTGTGCTGATGGGCTTTGGAATGAACCTCGGGGAAGTGATCACGGCTTCGAAAAGTGGTTTTGTAGAAACAGCAATTTCCGTAACGCTGGTGATGGCAACCGGGCTTTTGCTGGGAAAACTATTCAAAGTGGAGAAAAACATTACCGTGCTGATTGCTGCCGGTACTGCCATTTGTGGCGGAAGTGCCATCGCCGCTATCAGTCCGATATTGAACAGCAAAGATTATCAGAACTCATTTGCGCTGATTGTTGTATTTGTTTTGAATGGACTGGCTTTGATGCTGTTTCCGTTTATCGGATGGAAACTTGGACTGAGCCAGGAAACGTTTGGAAACTGGGCGGCCATTGCCATTCACGACACCAGTTCTGTGGTAGGAGCGGGCGCAACTTATGGCGAAAAGGCACTGCAAATTGCCACCACTGTAAAACTCATCCGGGCGCTTTGGATCATCCCGCTTTCCATTGTTGTCGCGGTGTTGAATAAAAACAGCACCCGAAAATCGATTCAGTTTCCCTGGTTCATCCTGTTTTTTGTGCTGGCCATTGTTTTTGCCAACGTATTTCCCGGATTTAGTCCAAGCTACTCACATTTTAGCTGGTTGGGAAAACGCGGAATGATGGTCGCCCTTTTTCTGATCGGTTCCAATATTTCGATACAGGAGATGAAACAATCGGGAGTCAGAAGCTTTGCATTGGGAATTTCGCTGTGGGTAATAACCGCTGTTTCTTCCTTGTGGGTTCTAAATTTTTAAATCTTCAAAATTGATGGTATGAATATTTGGGTTATTCTGGTTATTATTTTTTCAAGTTTGCTAAAGGGAGTAACCGGTTTTGGGTTTGCGTTGATATCGTTTCCCATCCTTTTGATGTGGTATTCGCCCCGCGAGATTATTCCGGTATTAATGATCTGTAACCTGATCGCTTCTCTCTTCATCGTTATGCAAAAGAAACAACACATACTGGTCAGTGGTCCGTATAAGTCGCTAATCATTAGTGGCGGACTGTTTACGATTTTAGGTGTTGTAACGCTCAAAACCGTTTCGGAACAGATGCTGGTACATATTACCGGGGCGGTTTTTATTGTTCTAACTCTTTTTTCGTGGCGAAAACTTCCCGAAGTGAAATTACCACCCATTGCTTTTTCTCTGGCAGGGGCAGTTATCGGTTTTATAACCGGTGCTATTTCGGTAAGTGGCCCGCCGCTGGCTTTATTCCTGAATATTTCAAAAGTAGATAACCGCGAGTTTCGCGAGATATTTGCCTGGTTTAGTATTGTTACTGCAGTTATTGCCATCGCAGGTTATAGTCAAACCGGCTTGCTGACACTGCAGTCTTTAAAAATGGCTTTGGTTTTTGTTCCCATTCTTTTGCTGGGAACCATTTTAGGGAAGCGCCTGAATACTTCGATCTCGGTTCATACTTTCCGAAAAATCAATATTGCAGTCACACTGCTTGCCAGCTTTTTATTGCTGGTGTCTTAAAATTATTGAGAAGAACCTTTATAAATTGCCGCAGGTTTCCGGATGATCTCCAATAAATGCTACATTTAAAAACGAATTGTAAACCACATGTCAATGAACACTGAAAATCAAGAGGCCTTAAATCCACAGAACGAAGATCAAAATCAGGAGCAACAGGTTCCTCAACCCGAAAACAAAATAAATCAGCCGGAAGTAAAAAATCTGGAAATCACAGGCGATATCAACGTTCACCTGACGGATGCCGGAAAGTGGGCGAGTTTCCTGTCCGTTCTTGGATTTATATTCATTGGACTGATCGTAATGGGTGGATTTGTAATGAGCCTGGTGTTTGCTTTTATTCCATCTTCTGCATTTGGCGGCCACAGTATATTTCCATTTCCAATGTTTTTGATAGGTTTTCTTTACCTGATCATTGGTGCTGTATATTTTTTCCCGATTCTTTATCTATTCCGGTTTTCATCCAGAATAAAACAAGCTTTACGATTTAAGGATCAGGAAAAACTATCTTCTGCGTTTATGAATTTAAAAGCGCATTACCGTTTCATCGGTATTATGATGATCGTTGGCCTGGCGCTTTATGCCATGATGTTTGTAGTGATGCTGTTTGCCGGCATGGCAGCAGGATTCCTTGGAACACCGGCTTAGCTTTCACTCCGGAGGATCGATTTTATTACAACATTTCACTTTCGGGTAGGCCCCATTGTTCTTTCATCGCAATTCCAAGCTTTTGTAGTTCGTTGAGAACAGGCTCGTAAATGCTTTTGGTATTTGGGATATGAACTCCGGTTTCGCTGAATTTTCCATCGAGGATCATTTTTACGGCAATCCCGGCCGGAAGTCCAACGGTACGTGCAATCGAAGTGTCTTCTTTTGTAGCAAAATCAAGCAGACTGGATTTGACAACCTGTTTGCTTCCGTCGGCATTTTCAACCCCAAAAGCATGTAACATAATTACCATGTCACGGGCTCCGTCCGGAAGCATCATTTTTTCAAGCATCAGGTCGGTGGTCAGATCAAAATTGGAGCCTTCGTTCATCCGAACCAGATCGTCGCTAAACAGGCCGAGCCACTCCATGGCAACAATGGCCGGACTTTCGGCTTCGAGTCCCAGACGTTCTGCAACTTTTTCCTTGATATTCGCCGGATAAACCTGAAGCCGGCGCGCCATTATTTTGCGGTAGGTCTTTCCTTCAAAGCTTTTCCGGTCGTAGCTCAGCATATCCAGCGCTTTTAATGCATTCATTATTTCGCACCAGTTTTTATAACGAAAAGTACCCCGGTACATGGTTTCAATACCTGCAAGACCATATTTGTTGATGTACGACAATGAATCGCGGTTGGGATATACTTCCATTTCACCCACTTCGGGGAAATCGATAATTAACGGATTTTTAAACAAATCGTCGGATGAAATCTCTACCGTTGCACCGTTTTTTAAATATTTGGCGCTGTTGTTACCAGCCATGATAACGCCCCGTGGCGACCAGGTAAATTTGTAATGAAAAGGATTGTCTGCTTCTTCCGGAGCAGCCAATGCGCCACACAACGAATAAAATTGCTTTACTTTTCCCCCCTCTGCCTGCACTTTATCAATAATACGCATGGCTGTCATGTGGTCAAAACCCGGATCTACTCCAATCTCGTTTAGTAAAAGAACTCCAGCTTCGCGGGCTGCTTTATCCAGCGCTTTCATCTTATCCGAAACATACGAGGTAGTTACCATATTTTTTTTGTGCTTTACACACAGCTTGCCCACTGCAACATGATAAGTGTAGGGAAGCAGACTAACCACCAGATCATGGTCGGCAATCAGCATACTCAATGCCTGCATGTCGTCTACGGTCCACGAAACAGCTTTTCCGTGGCTTCGGTCTTTAATCAGTTTTACTGCCTTTGCTACCGTTCGGGTGGCTATGGTTAATTCAATTTGATTGTCTAATAAATAGTCGACCAAAGGTTTGGCTACCATTCCGGCGCCCAGTAACAATACTTTCTTCATTTTAAATTTCCTTGTCACATCACTAGTCAACCAGTTGTTCGGTTTTACCAGGAGTAGTTGTCAGCTTTCTGCTTTAAAGGTGGTGAAAATTTTTGATTTGTATAGATGTTATGAAATATGTTTGTTGTCAGAATTTGTCTCAATCACATTTGTTAACTTTAAGGCTATGGTACAATCGTATTATTGTCCGGTGTTTTTTTATCCCGGGATGCCAGAGTGTCTCGACGACGATTCGGTTTCACATTAGCTGCAGCCGCAGCTACTACATTTATTCTGCTTTAATCAACTTCCGGTTTTTGAATGCCGGTGTCATTTCCTGATAGTTTCTGATTGATTCATGAACGGGATCGCCGGATTCGGTAACCGGGGTTTACATAACCTGCGGGTGGTAGTCGCCTGCCATTATTCAGCATATAAATCATAATCAGAACTTAAATCTGCATGAACGTAAAGGAATTTAAAACAAAGGTTGAACCGTCTGATATTCAGCAAATGATGAAAAGGTATCAGCTCGGTTCCGAGTCTGTTCGTACCATTGAAAACGAAAAGTTATTACCTCCGGGACTAATTCAGAGACTTCATAACAATTACCCGAAGTATTCCGGTTTTTTTTATGAAGACGAGGTTATTTTTAACGATAAACAGCATTATTCGGGATTAAACGGATTTCGTGAAATTGTTCAGAAATTGAAGCAACAAGGAGTTGAATTGAGCCATCTGAAAGACCGTGAGTTTTTTATCGAAGTCTACCGGTTTATGGCTACCCGCTACGTGCTGAATACCATCGATTGGAAGAATTATGAGACCGACTCCAATTACCAGTTGGTTTTCCCGCAGCCGGGAATGATTTCATCCGAAGAAGTAAAGAAATATGCCGATGCTCCTGATGAGGAAGCAAGAAAACGTGTGGTGGAGGCTTACATGCAAAAAACCAATCCGCACGACGGAAAACAAAAGCTGAACAAACCCTGGTACATCAACGACGAGGGACATCTGGAAATTCTGGAAGGCAGCCAGCACAAATATCCGCCAGTAAAGCTTATTTTGGACAAGACCACGCAAACCTGTTTTTCGTTTTGTACCTATTGTTTCCGGCATGCACAGGTGCGCGGCGACGAAGATATGTTTGTACAGCGCGAAGTTTCGCAGGTGCACGAATACCTGAAACGCCATAAGGAAGTGAGCGATATTCTGATAACAGGCGGCGACGGCGGTTATATTCCTTACGAAAGATTGCTGGAGTATGTGCAGCCTTTGATCGACGATCCCGAACTGATGCACATTCGCACGGTGCGGATAGGTTCTCGGGCCATCAACTTTCATCCCGAATGGTTGCTGACCGATGCCTTTAAGCGGATTCTCGAATTGCTGCAAAAACTTACGGAAAACGGAATTCAGGCCGTTTGGGTGGCACACATTTCCACACCTCACGATGTGATGAATCCTGCTTCTGTGGCAGCCATCCGGCGTTTAAAAAAATACGGAGTGGCGGTAAAGAGCCAAAGTCCGATCATGAATCACATCAGCTTGTTTTACGACGAAAACGGGAAAGTAGACATTGACCGATCGGCCCAAAACTGGATTGACTTGGGGAATGTGCTGGCTATGCTGGGCATCGGTTTTCACTCGATGTACTGCGCTCGGCCAACCGGAGAACACCATTATTTTACAGCGCCGCTGGCTGATATTTCAAAGATATTCAATAAAGTATACCGGAGCCTGGCTTCGATCAACAGGCCTTCACGTTACATTACGATGACTTCTTCGGCGGGAAAAACTTCGTTGATGGGAACTGCCGAGATTAATGGCGAAAAGGTTTTTGCGCTGAAATTCAATGAAGCACGAAACATGGAGTGGATGGACACAACATTCTTCGCCAAATACGACGAACAGGAAAATACGATCGAAAAGTTGGTTCCGTATGGAAGCGACAGGTATTTCTACGAAGATGAACTGGTAAAAATTGAAGAGCAGCTTTCGAAAGCTTTGGAGAAAGAAATGAAATTGGCAGCAGATCATGATCAATAAAATCGTTGAATCGGCAGCAGAAGCCGTGGCAGGTATTTTTGACGGGGCCACGGTAATGATCAGCGGATTTGGGGAGGCCGGTAGTCCGGTAGAGCTGATTCATGCTTTGGTGGATCAGAGGGCAAAAAATCTCACCGTTGTCAGCAATAATGCAGGTAGCGGACATGTGGGACTTGCAGCTTTGATTGAAAACCGCCAGGTAAGCAAAATCATCTGTTCTTTTCCCCGAACGACCATTTCTGTGGTTTTTCCGGAAATGTACCGCCGGGGTGAAATCGAACTCGAGCTGGTGCCGCAAGGCACATTGGCCGAACGTATTCGTGCAGGCGGTGCCGGAATTCCTGCTTTTTATACACCAACTTCGGTGAATACGCCGCTGGCGGAAGGAAAAGAAGTCCGGAGATTTAATGGCCGCGATTATGTGTTGGAACATGCCATAAAAGCCGATTTCTCATTGGTGAAATGTCATATGGCGGATAAATACGGGAACCTGGTTTACAATAAAACCGCCCGCAATTTCGGACCGGTGATGTGTATGGCGGCCAAAACCACGATCGTTCAGGCACGTAAAATAGTGGAGTTGGGAGAGATTGATCCCGAATGTGTGGTTACACCCGGCATTTTTGTGCACCGGATTGTGGAAGTTTCCAATCCGGCTGACGAATCAAAACTGGTAGCCGAAGAAAGGAGGTATCCATGGAATTAGCAGCACAAAAAGAGGGGTGGAGCCTTACGGAAATGGCTCAGAATGTAGCCCGAGATATTCACGACGGCGCTTATGTGAATTTGGGAATTGGAATGCCTGAAATGGTGGCCGGCTTTATTCCTGAAGGCCGCGAGGTAATTTATCACACCGAAAACGGGCTGCTTGGAATGGGCGCGGTGGCTGCATCGGGAAGTGAGGATCCCGAACTGGTGAATGCAGGTAAAAAATACGTTACTGCCATTCCGGGAGCTGCCTATTTTCATCATGCCGATAGTTTTGCGATGATCCGCGGCGGGCACATCGATATTTGTGTACTTGGGGCTTACCAGGTTTCGCAGGAAGGTGATCTTGCGAACTGGTCGACCGGTAATCCGGAGGATATTCCGGCAGTGGGTGGCGCGATGGACCTGGTGGCCGGAGTGCCTTCAGTTTTTGTGATCACAAAGCATTGCACCAAATCGGGCGAGGCAAAAATTGTTAAGGAATGCAATTATCCTTTAACGGGGAAAAAGGTAGTAAGCCGCATTTATACCGATCTGGCGATTATCGATGTTCAAAATGAAAAATTATTTGTAAGAGAGATGGCACCGGGGGTGACATTCGAATCGCTGCAACAGCAAACCGGCGCAGAAATTCATCTAATTCAAGAAATGGAAGGTCATGACAAAAAAGAGTAACAGCGAAAAACTGTATAAACAGGCGCAGAAGGTTCTGGCTGGCGGTGTAAGCCGGAATACGGTTTACCACGAGCCTTTCCCGAATTACGCCAATGTAGCTTCGGGATGTTACATTACCGATATTGAGGGAACCGCACGAATTGACTTTGCCAACAATATGGCAGCCTTGATTCACGGGCATTCTTTTCCACCGGTGATCGATGCCGTCATCGAACAGTTGAAAAAGGGAACAGCTTATACGCTGGCTTCCGAAATTGAAGTGGCTTATGCGAAACACATGATCAAACGGGTGGAAAGCTTTGAACGCATTCGTTTTGTAAATTCCGGAACCGAGGCGGTAATGGCGATGATTAAAGCATCGAGGGCATTTACCGGGCGGTCAAAGATTGCCAAAGCTGAGGGAACCTACCACGGAACCTATGATTTTGCAGAAGTAAGCCAGACGGCCAATCCCACCAATTGGGGCGACATTAATCATCCGGCCAGTGTTTTGCTGGCACACGGAACACCGAAAAGTGTATCGCGCGATGTGATCATTTTCCCTTATAACGATGCGGAGCGAACACTCACAATTCTTGACCGGCATGCCGATGAAATCGCCTGTGTGATAATCGATCCGGTTCCACACCGCGTTGGATTGATGCGCGGAGCCAATGATTTTATTGAAGCCATTTACAACTGGACGCGAAAAAACGATGCTTTGCTGGTGTTTGATGAGGTGATCACTTTCCGGGTAAACTATGGCGGTGCACAGGAAGATTATTCCGTAAAGCCCGATCTTACTTCGCTCGGGAAGATCATTGGCGGAGGTTTTCCGGTGGGTGCGGTAGCCGGAAGAGCAGATGTGATGAAGGTTTTTGATCCGCACGAAAAGAATCTGTTGTTGCCGCATTCCGGAACTTTTTCTGCCAATCCGATTACCATGACTGCCGGCTACAAGGCCATGCAGTATTTCGACAAAAAAGCGGTGATAAGACTGAATGCACTGACTCAAAAAGCAGTCGGTCAGATACGCGAAGCCATTCAACTGGCCGATGTGCCGGTATCGGTAACAGGCGCCGGATCTATGTTTCGAATGCATTTGCGTTCAACTTCTCCGAACACTTATCGTGAAGCTTATCTGTCGAAAGAAGCTGGCAGCGTCGTGAAAGAGCTGCTCGACTACATGTATTATGAGGAAAAGATTTTAATGATCAATACTTTTTCGTGCATGCTTTCCACAGTTATGGCGCAAAAGGAGATTGATCGTTTGACAGAAGGTTTGTTAAGGGCTTTCAAAGCCTTCAAACCAAAAATTGATAAACTGAATACTATAAATAAAAATTGAGCTTGAAGCTAGTGGCTCGGGGCTCGTAGCTAATTAAAAAAATGAAAGAAGTTTTTATATGCGATGCCATTCGTACTCCGGTTGGTAAATACGGAGGAGCTTTATCATCGGTACGTGCCGACGATCTTGCAGCAATTCCTTTAAAAGCCATTTTGGAGCGAAATCCAAACCTGGATAAATCGGCGATCGACGATGTGATTTTTGGATGCGCCAATCAGGCGGGAGAAGACAACCGCAATGTAGCTCGAATGGGACTTCTGCTGGCCGGATTTCCGGAATCGGTGCCCGGAGTAACCGTAAACCGCTTGTGTGGCTCGGGAATGGAAGCGGTGGCTATGGCAGCTCGTGCTATCCGGGCAGGTGAGGCAGAACTGGTGATAGCTGGCGGCGTGGAAAGCATGTCGCGTTCACCTTTTGTGATGCCCAAACCCACCAGCGCGTTTTCACGGGATGCCGAGATTTTCGACTCAACTATCGGCTGGCGTTTTATCAACCCGGAATTTCAGAAACAATTTGGAACCGATGCGCTGATTTGCACGGCTGAAAACCTGGCCGAAGAATTCAAGATAAGCCGGGAGGATCAGGACCGTTTTGCGCATCACAGTCAGCAAAAAGCCGACGATGCACAAAAGAACGGTGCGTTGGCTCACGAGATTGTTCCGGTTGTTATTCCGCAGCAAAAAGGCGATCCCATTGTCGTGAATACAGACGAACATCCAAGACTGACTTCGCCTGAGAAACTGGCTTCGCTAAAACCGGTGATGGGGGCAGACGGAACGGTAACTGCAGGAAATGCCTCGGGAATAAACGACGGAGCAGCGGCCTTGATTATTGCTTCAGCAGAAGCTGTTAAGCGTTTCAACCTGGTTCCGAAAGCGCGAATTTTGGGAGCCCAGTCGGCTGGGGTACCTCCAAGGATCATGGGAATTGGGCCTGTTCCCGCAACCGAAAAACTGTTCAAACTACTGAGTTTGTCAATGGGGCAAATGGATATTATTGAGCTGAATGAGGCATTTGCCGCGCAATCGCTGGCCTGTATCCGTCAGTGGGGACTGGATGATCTCGATCCGCGAATCAATCCCTTGGGTGGAGCGATCGCATTGGGGCATCCGCTGGGTATGTCGGGGGCACGACTGGTAACTACCGCGTTTCATCAACTTCAGCACACTCGTTCAAAATATGCGCTTTGCACCATGTGCATTGGAGTTGGACAAGGAATCTCAATGGTCATCGAAAAAGTTTAAGATATAGAGAAAAAATAATGAAGAATGCCTTTGGATTTAACAATCTGACCCCTCTTTATCTCCCCAGAGGGGAGAAAAGGTCTCCCTTTGGGGGAGTTAGGGGTAATTTGGGTTTAACTCATTATTTGAGGTTTTGAAATAGAAAATCAATCAAAAAAATAGAAAAATGACACAGGAAATAGATTTTAAAACAGTATTAAAAGAACTTGGAATTGAGTCGGTGAACCCGGGAGTTTGCACGGGAACAAAGTGGAAATCAACCACGGGGAAATTTATGGAATCGTATTCGCCTTCTGACGGAAAACTGATTGCCGGAGTGCAGCAATGCGGCATTGAAGATTACCAGGAAGTGATTGAAACCGCCAAAGAGGCCTTTAAAACATGGCGGATGGTTCCGGCACCTAAACGAGGTGAAATTGTCCGGCAAATAGGATTGGAGCTAAGGAAATACAAAGAACCGCTGGGTAAACTGGTGTCGTACGAAATGGGTAAAATCCTTCAGGAAGGTTTGGGCGAAGTACAGGAAATGATCGATATCTGCGACTTTGCAGTGGGTCAATCGCGGCAGTTGTATGGCTTCACCATGCATTCCGAAAGAGCCCGGCATCGCATGTACGATCAGTATCATCCACTTGGAATTGTAGGGGTGGTTTCTGCATTTAACTTTCCGGTGGCAGTGTGGGCATGGAATGCCATGATTGCACTGATAGCTGGTGATGTGGTGGTTTGGAAGCCCTCTTCGAAAGTGTATTTGTGCGCGGTGGCTGTCCATAAAATTGTAGCCAATGTGCTAAAAGAAAACGATGTGCCGGAAGGTGTACTGAGCCTGGTGGCAGCCGAGTCAAAAGTGCTTGGCGATACCATGTTTTCCGACCGGAATATTCCGCTGGTTTCGTTTACCGGTTCTACGCGGATCGGGCAGAAAGTCGGGCGTTTGGTGGGCGAGCGCCTAGGACGTTCGATTCTGGAACTGGGCGGAAACAATGCCATCATCATCACGCCGGATGCCGATATGGAAATGGCACTTCGTGCAGTGGTTTTTGGTGCGGTTGGAACCTGCGGACAACGTTGTACTTCTACCCGGCGAATTATTTTGCACGAGTCGGTTTATGAAGAGTTCAAACAAAAGCTGGTGGCTATTTATCAGAAACTGCCGATCGGTCATGCGCTGGATTCTAAAACGCTGGTTGGCCCGCTGGTAGATAAATGGGCGGTTAAGAATTTTCTGAATTCGGTTGAACGTGTGAAACACGAAGGTGGAAAAATTATTACAGGCGGCGACGTGTTGGAAGTAGAAGGTTTCAGCACCGGAACTTATGTAAAACCATGTATTGCTGAGGTTGAAAATCATTACGAAATTGTACAGGAAGAAACCTTTGCGCCGCTCCTTTATTTAATCAAATACAAAACACTGGAAGAAGCAATTCAAATTCATAACGATGTGCCACAGGGATTGTCTTCGGCCATCTTCTCGCGGAACATTCTGGAAACCGAAAAATTTCTGTCGCATGAAGGCTCTGATTGTGGAATTGCCAATGTGAACATCGGTACTTCGGGCGCCGAAATTGGCGGCGCTTTTGGTGGCGAAAAAGATACGGGTGGCGGTCGAGAATCGGGTTCCGACGCCTGGAAAGCGTACATGCGCCGTCAAACAAACACCATTAATTATAGTACAGAGCTACCCCTGGCACAAGGGATCGAGTTTAATGTATAAAGAGATCAGTTTAAAGTTCAGGGTTCAGAGTTCAACGGATTGAACAAGAAAGTGATAGTTGGCATGATGGACCCCTGTAAGCCCAAGGTTTTAACCCGGGGTAGAAAGCGCGAATGAAAATAGGCGCACCGGAAAAGGCCGTTTGAAAATCCGGCCTGTTTTGCGCCGAAATGCGCTGAAGTTGATCGTTGAGACGAAAATATAAACCAGAGAATTAAGGAATGAAGAACATTTTGATTTTCGGAGCCGGCAGATCCAGTATCTTTCTGCTCACTTATTTGGCTGAAAATGCATTGAAATACAGTTGGCGGATTAAAGTTGCCGATACCCAGGAAAGCGAACTGGTGCACTCGCTTGGTTTGGCTTTTGCCCTGCTGGATGTACACGATGAGTTTGCCCGCGAAGCTGAAGTTAAAGAAGCCGATCTGGTGATTTCGCTGCTCCCGGCAAGGTTTCATAAATATGTGGCACAGTCGTGTGTGAAATTTTCAAAAAATCTGCTTACCGCATCTTATGAAACGGCAGACCTGAAAGCCTTTGAGGCTGAAGTAAACGAAAAAGGCTTGTTCTTTCTAAACGAATGCGGACTTGATCCGGGGCTCGATCACATGTCGGCTATGAAAATTATCAACCAGTTAAAAAACGACGGCTGTGTGATGGAGTGCTTCGAATCGTTCACCGGCGGTTTGGTGGCGCCCGAATCGGACGATAACCCGTGGAATTACAAATTCAGCTGGAATCCGCGAAATGTGGTGTTGGCCGGACAGGGAGGCCCGGCTCGTTTTATTCAGAATGGTAAAATCAAATACATTCCTTATAACCGTTTGTTTCGGCGAACAGAAATGATTGATCTCGGAAAATTCGGGATGTTTGAAGGTTATGCCAACCGCGATTCGCTGTACTATATTCAGAAATACAACCTTCAGGAAATTCCGACTATTTATCGCGGAACTCTCCGAAGACCCGGATTCAGCAAGGCCTGGAATGTTTTTGTTCAGCTTGGCGCTACCGACGATTCCTATTATCTTGAAAACGTCGAGAATATGACGTACCGGGAATTCATCAACTCATTTCTGCCTTATCATCCAACCGATTCGGTGGAACTGAAGCTTTTTCATTATCTGAATATTCCGCAGGATTCGGAGATCGTTTACAAACTAAAATGGATGGGCATTTTTGATAAAACGCCGATTGGTTTAAAAAAAGCGACACCCGCGCAGGTGCTCGAACATATTCTGAAACAAAAGTGGCAGTTGCAAGCCGACGACAAAGACATGATCGTGATGTGGCACAAATTTGTCTATCGAAAAGAGCCTGATGGTGAGTTGTATCGGAAAACCAGTTCGCTGGTGGTTACCGGTGAAAACGCAACCAAAACGGCTATGGCGAAAACAGTTGGTTTGCCGCTTGCCGTTGCTGCAAAACTGGTACTTACCGGGCAGCTAAACCTGAAAGGCATGTATATTCCAATTATTCCTGAAATCTATGAACCGATTTTAAAAGAACTGGAGGATTTTGAAATCACTTTTCAGGAGGCAGAATCGTTGGAAACAGAGCTCGTTTATTATTAGTTTCGGTCAGATCCTCAGAAGTTAAATTCATACTTGAATTGCTTTTAAAAAGGAGAGGATTTGTGTTTGGGATCGACCCTAGAACAAATCCTCTTATACTAAAACTTGAAAATATCTTATTCGCTTTATCCCTTTTATTGGAAGGGAGAGTACCGACTTTGCTGATTAGTTTTCTGTTAATCGCAGAACGGAAAGAACAGCACAGTGATCGGAGGCGATGCTGTCGCAGATCGCTCGGCTTTCGATGACCTCCCAACTCTTGGCCGGACTATACGTGATGTAATCGATCTTACGATTTGGCGCATGCGATGGAAACGTGAGAAACGAAGTTGCAGCTGAACTGTCTTTCCAGTATTCTTTCAGCGTAGAAATGGCTTTACTTTCGGGAGTGTCGTTTAAATCACCCGCCAGAATGGTTGGAAAGCGGTCGTTTGCAAATTCTGCATTGATAGTATTGATCTGATCAATGCGGTCAGTCGAATTTTTACTGTGCTCAAGGTGAGTGGCAACAAAACGGATTGTATCGCCTGAGTTAAGTTGAATTAACACCGAAAGCGCTGTCCGGGGTTCGCTGTTGGCGGAATGCGGAAGAGCCAGGTTTTTACTTTCCAGTATAGGCATTTTGCAGAGTATTCCATCGCCATATGCACCGCCGTTGAAGGGCATGGCAATACCAAAAATAGGGGCCATTTTTGTGCGCCAGCCTAGTTCAGTTGCCAAATCGTATCCCTTTGCCCGCGTTGTTTTGTAGTCTACTTCCTGCATGGCAACAATATCTGCGTCAGCGTCTTTTATTACCGCTGCCAGCTTGTCCAGATCAAAATCTCCTTTTGTGGTGGCTCCATGTAAGAGGTTGAAAGTAAGTACGCGAACGGTGTTTGCTTTTTGTCCGTATTCCTGCGCATTGCCCAAAAGACAGACCAATAAAAAAATAGAAATTAAGGTTGTAGTTGTAAAAGTTCTCACAGCATATAATTTTTAAATGAGCACCAAATGTAGCGATTTCATTCTCAAATTCCTTTTTTCGATTAACTTTGAGACAGATCAACTTAAACCTTATCCAATGAAGCGTTTCTTAATTGCCATTCCTTTTGTGATTGTTTTCCTGATTCTTTTTTCTTGTAGTTCGAATACGCAGAACTGGACACATTTTAGAGGTTCGGATATGAACGGGCACGCCAACGTAGAAAAAGCTCCACTTCATTGGAGTGACACTGAAAATGTAGTTTGGAAGGTTCCGGTAAAAGGCGTAGGTTGGTCTTCTCCGGTAGTTTTCGGTAATCAGGTTTGGCTGACTTCGGCCGAAGAAGATGGTACAAAGTTTTACACCTTTTGTTTTGACTTAAAAACGGGTAAACTTTTGGACGAGAAAATCCTTTTCACCGCTGAAGATCCTCAGCGTATTCACAGCACCAACTCGTATGCAACGCCAACTCCGTGTATTGAAAAGGGACGTGTTTACGTGCATTACGGAACTTTTGGAACGGCTTGTATCGATACTAAAAATTTTGAACTGATCTGGAAACGTGAAGATCTGCCGTGCGATCATATGCAGGGGCCGGCTTCTTCACCGATTATTTACAAGAATATGCTGATCGTTCATCTGGAAGGTACTAAAGATCCGTATGTGGTGGCGCTGGATAAAGCCACAGGCGAAACGATATGGAAAAGTGTGCGGCCCAAAGAAATTTATGATCCGCTGGAGCCCGTTTACCGGAAATCGTACCAGACTCCGATTGTGATAAGTGCGGATGGGAAAGAGTTGCTGATCAGTAATTCTGCTTACATGTGTTTTGCCCACGATGTAAATACTGGCGAAGTGATCTGGACTTTTACCTACGGATATGACTCAACCGTTAGCCAGCCTTTGTACTGGAATGGGCTGGTGTTTGTGAATTCGGGTTGGATTTTCCTGGACAACACACCGTTTTTTACCCGTCAGTATGCTATTAATCCAACCGGAAAAGGCGATGTAACGAACTCCAAAATGGTGTGGATGTGTGAGGATGAAGTTCCGCAAATTCCAACTCCTGTTATTGTTGATGGCAAGATGTACATGGTTCATGATCGCGGCATGGTAACCTGTTTGGATGCGATGACAGGAAAGCCGGTGTGGAAAGAAAAACTAAAAGGCAACTTCAACGCTTCGCCCATTTATGCAGCCGGAAATATCTACTTCATTAATGTGAAAGGCGACTGCACCATCATTAAGCCCGGTGAAACCTTTCAAAAAGTGGCAGAAAACAGCATTAACGAAACCGTTAAAGCCATACCTGCTTTTGTGGGCGATCAAATGATATTACGCACAAAAGACAATCTTTACCTGATAAAATAACTCATGTATTGCCATAGATATATTTCTTGTTTTTAAAATAAAAACTACAAATGTAGTATTTAGTTAAATTATTTGATATATTTGATTCGTAATTGAAATTAATACAGCGTAGTTATGCAGGAAATAACCAAAGCTCAGGAAGAAATCTTAAAGGCCCTCTGGACAATAGAAAGAGGTGCCGTAAGTGACATTCTTAATGCACTGCCCGATCCCAAACCGGCATATAACACGGTTGCGACAGTTATTAAAGTGCTGGAGAAAAAGAAATACGTTTCCTATAATAAATACGGAAAAACCTTTGTGTACTACCCGTTAATCAGTCAAAAAGAGTACGGGAAACAAATTTTTACCAGTACGCTAAAAAACCTTTACAACAATTCACTCACCCAAATGGTATCTCATTTTATGAAAAGCAAAAAGGTGAGTCTCGATGAATTGGAAGCCCTGAAAGCTTCGATTGAAGATGAAATCAAAAAACAAAAACCGTAATCGATGGATACCCCAACTAATTACCTAATCGCCACGTCCGTTTGTCTGGCATTTGCCTATCTTATTTATCTCCTGTTTTTCAGAAAAGAAACCAATTTCAGGCAGCGCCGCTTCTTCCTTATTTTTGCGGCAATTTTTTCCTTGCTTCTCCCAACGGGGAGTTATTATATTCTTTTGCCTTTAACTACGAAAGCAGAAGAACAAACAGAAGTTCTCGCGCCGCCTCCGGTTTTGGAAAGACCAACTCAACAAGTCTCTACAACCGACTTTTATCCTGTTAACCCGATGTTCGTTCCTGATATAGAGCCCTTAAAAAAGAGGAGTTCAATCAATCTGTTACAGGTTTTACCCTACCTGTATTTTGCCGGACTTGCTGTTCTGCTACTGCGTTTTATTGTGCAGCTTGTAACCATTAATGTTTGGTACAACAGGTCGCGAAAAGTAAAACAACCCCTGTTTACGCTTTTGTTTCACGAACGTTTTTCCACTCCCTTTTCTTTTTTTAGTTGGATTTTTCTGACAGATAAAAAGCTGCCTGAAACCGATTTGGGAAAAATTATTGCACACGAAAGCGTACATGTGAAACAAAGGCACTCTTTCGACGCTGTATTTTTTGAACTACTCTGCATTTTTATGTGGTTCAACCCGATTGTGTGGATGATGCGTCGCTCCATCAATCTAACGCACGAATTTCTGGCCGATGAGGGCGCCATTCAGTCGGGGATTGACAGTTTGCACTACCAGGCCTTGATGGTTAATCAGGTTGCAGAGGCAAACATTGTTAGCGTAACCTCGCATTTTAATAAGTCGATGTTAAGCCAGCGCATAAAAATGATTGCTAACAGCCGTTTGTATAAAAAGGCGAAGTACAAGATTTTGGTGTTAGCTCCGGTGGCTCTTGTTTTGTTTTTATTTATTGCAGGAGTTAATGGACTGAACCAGCGAAAGGTTCTGTACCGTAATCTCAAAAAGGATCCTGTAATCAGCAAAGTATTTTCAAAAGACGAAATAAAAGATTTGGTAGAACTGCGGTTGATGACTGATGATATGGTGGTGAATACAACCGGCGAGTCTGACACAAAGATTGCCTATCAGAAGTTTAATGAATTGCTGTCGTCGAGAAACACAGGGGAAGAAGTTAAGGAGAAGATAACCCTGCCTCATGATTCATTGGTTACTTTGGCGAAATCCAATCCTGCGCTTTTGCAAATTTACGAAGTTTCTAATGCTCCAACTATGAATTTCTCGCTGAACCTCGAAGGAAAAGTAATGCAGTTTTTACAGGAATTATCGAAAGAAAGTGAATTCTACAAGAAAGTTCTCGAGGGGATTGAAATCGCCGGGGATATTTCACCTTCAAATATTTCATCGTTTATAAAGGAACCGGGCAAATACAATATGGAAAGCGAAGCTGAACGGCTTTATGCTTCGATGATTTACGGTTTTTTGAGTAATAAGATAATTGGCAGGAATGAGACAACATACGATTCAAAAGCAGTTGAATTAAACAAAAGTGGCGCCGCAATGATACTAAACGATCCAGAGGGGGCTTTGGATCTATTCAACCAGGCTTTGGAAATTCAACCCGATTTGCCAACGGCTTTAATGAATTCCGCAAATATCTATATCAAATTACATGAATTTGAAAAAGCAAAACAGCAGTTACAAAAGCTGACAGAACTTCGTCCTGAAGAACCTGAATATTGGCGGGTATTAGGATTGGTTTATGATCTGGAAGGCGATACTCAAAACGCCATGAAAATGTACGAAAAGAGCTTTCATATTTATGATAAAATGTTGAATTCAAACGACAATGATGAATTATATATAGCGAAAATAAATCTGGCTTCATTGTATATTCTTATGGGTAATGTTGAAAAGGGCACGAAACTGTACGATGTCTTAAAAAAAGAATACCCTGATCGGTCGAAGCTTATTGAAGGAGCTAAGAATTACACGAGAGAAAAAGCGTTATTTGATTTGCGGAATCAGAATATAAACGATCTATTCCACCGTAATGTAGAGATTATTGTACAACACCCGGAAGAGTATTCAAAGAACTTTTTGAAAGGGATCTATAATACATCTCCATATTATAGAAGGATTGAACTAAAAGGTAACCAGCTTATTTTAAACGATACCGAAATTTATTCACTGCCTGATTATATTGATTTGGATAAAAAGTATCAAATGGTAGGGGAAGATGATAATGTTCAGGTTGATGTTACATTTACTCGAAATACATACAGCAGTATTAAATTTCTGGTTAATGTGAAGCAAAAAGGAGAACCTAAAAAACAGTACACAGGGGAAGCTGAAATGTTATCATCATTTTTCTTCGGAAAAGAATGGGTGAAAGATGATCGGAAAAATGAAACATTTGCTGCTGAGCAGTTTCTTAACGATAAAGAAGGGGAGTGGATCAATATTAAGATTGGGGAAGACGGTCCCGGAAAATTAAGAGGTACAATTGAGACCGGAAATTTTAAATGTCCGGTTTTAAGAACAGAAACCACAACCGGGCAGGAAAAGGATAATCAGCAAGATACGGGAAAGGAAAACAACAGTGGTTCAGGAAATGCAGAAGTAATAGTTCATGGTCCGGATGACTATTCCTCAAATTTCATTGCCGGGTTATATAATTTACCGGAAGAGTATAAAAAGATAGAGCTAAGAGGAGAGATCCTTATTTTGAACGATACGATTTTCGAGATATTACCTGAATATCTTGGTTCGGGTAAAACGTATCAGATGGAGGGAAAGGATGATAAAATGCAGGTAGAGCTTTCATTTACACAAAATACATACAGCAGCATTGATTATGTTGTTCAGGTAAGTCAAAATGGTGAGCCTCAGAAACAATATACGGGTATAGCTGAATTGCAAGCTTCTTTTTTTCTAGAAGGTAAAACGGAAATAGACAATGAAAAAAATGAAGCGTTTACAACTTTGCAGTTGGTTGATAATAGCAATGAAATTCCATTGTTTGTAAATATTGGAAAAGACGGGTTATTTCAGTTAAGATGCCGAGTAGAAAATGATGACTTCAAAAGTCCTGTTTTAAGATCGAAAAACAATGAAATCCCCAATCAGCCGCCGCTGAGTAAAAACCATGTTGGCGACTTGCGTAAAATGAATGTACAAACGCTTTTTGCGCGCCTGCGTTTTAAGCAACCTGCAAATTTTATGGCCGATCCGGATGAAGAAAAATTTATTACTTATGGAGAAATTTACGGTAACGATTTAACAAGTGGAATAAGACTCGATGTCCGAAAATGGCTATCGTACAACGACCTCAAATTTTTAATGAGTAACCTGGAATCTCAGGAGCCTTGTAAGAGTATGATGAATGTCTTTTCCAGTCAGAGACCAGATGTGGAAAGTACAATCGGTGGCTTTGCTGCCATGTTTCTGGATTATTACAGGAAAAATCAACTTTTTCATCCTTTGGCTGCCGTTTCAACTAACAACCCCGACCTGGTTCAGGAGTTAAAAGAATGGTGGGAAAATTACAAAAATGAAAACACACGATATTTTGAAATTGGGGATGTGTTGGTAAAAGTTTATCAGTTAAATAACTCGGGCTGGAGAATGGGTAATGACTTCCTGTGCCGTGGTAGGATAGTCAGTTACAAAAATAACCTGCCTGTTGATAGTTTAAATTTTAACGATATGGAGGCAGTGGGCGACCGCTACGGATTGAATTTTAGTTCGCAACCGGTTAACGGAATGGTAATCGGTACAAAGTTTGGCGATTACGAAGGCCGCTTAATCCTGATCGACGAAACAGGCAAAATTCAAAACCACCGGGGAGGTTTCTTCTTCATTACCAAAGATCAGCGTTACATTGTTTCGCCATGGCATTCCGATCTGGCAGGAATTACCATCTACGATTTGAAAGACAGAAAAGTGAAAATGGATAAGGAAACGGAAATACGTCCTGTCAATTGGTATTACTTAAATAGGGAATACTACATTTCCAAAGATTCGTCCGTGAATGAAATCTATCGTCTCGATTTAACAAATGCGAAACTTCTGAAAACCGATCTTAAATTGAGCGATGTTCAGCAAGGGGAGTTGGTGCAGTTTTACAATTCTGAATTTTGCGATTGCAATTAGTTATTCATTTCATTAGGTCTGGAACAGTATAGAGAAGACTATCTTCAATAAAGACAGTTGAATTTAGTCCTCGCAAAGAAAGGAAGAAGCGCAAAGGCCGCAAAGATTTACTGTGAGTTTTTGTTTTTGCGTTCTTTTGGGTAAAACTTAGCGTACTTTGCGTGAAGAATATTTTTTGAAGGACCTCCTGTTTTATTATTACTCCAAATACCGATATTCAATTATTTTCAAAAAGAATAGGCTCCAATTTCCTTGTAGCTCAGTTCTTACTTCGGTGAGTGTTGAAAAATGCAACAGCTGTATAAATATTCAACACAATGGTAAGTTGTAGAAAATCAGCCAATTGGATCGATTGTGGAAATAAGTGTAAAGATATTCAACACTTTAATTGTTTGAATATTAGTCAGTTTGTTGTGTAAGTTGCAGTTAGTCAGTGCGTTGTGAGTGTGGCATCAAAGTTGGATTAGATATATCGGGCTGAAAAGGAATCCGGAATTTGGATTCAGAGCCCGGAAAAAAACGTTTAAATCAATTCAACAATGAAAACCAGGATTTTAATGACAGTAGTGCTGCTCCTGCTGGTATTTGGCGGAGTGAGCAGCCAAAATGCCGGAACTCCGGCTGTAAGCGATGAACCAGTAAAAATTTTTACGACACCGGAAACACGTGATCTGGTTGATTCGTGGATTTCGGAATACCTGAAAAGCAACGCCGGGATGAAATACGAAATTTCTTCCATTGGCATGGCTGAAATCAACAGTGAAATCGTGGGCGAGCGCTCTGTCGGATTTGTGATGCAACGGCCCGGCATTTCGATGTCTGACGGATCGATGTGGATGATGACGCTTGGGCGCGAAGTGATTGTGGCAGTCTGCAACGAAGAAAATCCGTTTACAAAAGAGTTATTTGAAAAAGGTGTTTCTGCGGAGGAACTGGCAACTGTTCTGAACAGGAAACACAAAAACTGGGGAACTCTTGCCGGAAATGAAAACCGCGAGTCAGTAGATGTTTATATATTGGATGAACCGGAAGTAAAGTTTTCGGTAGCAAAGTTCCTGGAAACCGATCCTTCAATAATAGCCGGTCAAAAGGCGGTAAACAAAGAGGAGTTTTTGGCTTCGGTAAGCAAAGACAAGTATGCGGTAGGATTTTGCTGTTTGTCCACAATCCTGAATTCAGAAACACAAACTTTTGCTGAAAAAATCAAGTTACTTCCGATTGACAGAAATGGCAACGGACGTTTGGATTACAGCGAAAATTTTTATGCCAGTGCCGAGCAGTTTGAACGCTCTGTCTGGATTGGAAAATACCCGCGTGCGTTGGTACACAGCATTTATGCCGTAGCTCCTGCTTTCCTCGAAAACAGTGAGTTGAGTGATTTTCTGAGCTGGCTTACCACTTCAGGGCAAACAACAGTTGAAGAAAGCGGTTTTACAGATTTGGTGTATGGCGAGAAACAATCGAACCTTGAAAAACTTATTCCCCCCGTGTTGTTGGCTGAGAATCAGACAGGCGAAAATACGCGGTCGGCAGTGCTGCTTTGGGCAATATTGACCGTACTTGCACTTGGTTTGTTGGTGGCGGTAGTGGTTTTTACCAGTCGAAGAAGAAAGGCAAAAGCGCCTTTATTGAGTAAAACGAGGCTTGTTAAGCTTTTCAGTGAACAGGCACTTACCTTTCCGAACGGTTTGTATTTTGATAAATCGCACACCTGGGTTTTTATGGAAAAAGGTGGCCGTGTCCGTTTGGGGGTCGATGATTTTATTTCCAACGTTACCGGCGATTATACCCGGGTGATCATGAAAAGTCCGGGAGAAAAGGTAAAACGTATGGAGCCGGTGGTTACCCTGATTCGAAAAGGAAAGCAGATTACGCTGAATTCTCCGGTTTCAGGCACCATCAAAGAAATTAATGAAAGCCTGGTGGCCGATCCGTTTAATATCAATAATGAGCCTTATGGAGAAGGGTGGGTGTATAAAATTGAACCATCGAACTGGCTGCGCGAGATCCAGTTCTTCAAAATGGGAGATAGCTACCGGCAGTGGATCAGTGGAGAATTTATCCGTTTGAAAGATTTTCTGGCCTGTTCGTTAAATATTAAGAACATGGAGGAGGGAAAACTGGCCTTTCAGGAAGGTGGTGAACTCATGCTTCATCCCTTGAAAGATCTTGAACCAAAAGTTTGGGAAGATTTTCAAAACTACTTCATCAATACAGCCGACATGTATTGAAGCGTGCAACCATAAAACCAAAGAACCATGAGTATCAATAGGAGAAATTTCTTCAAAGTGCTTGGAGTTACCGGGGCAACAATTGCCTTGGGACAGGAAGCACAGGCTAAATCCGCCAGCGAAGAAGTGACGGAGTTTAAAGCCATCTTGTACGATTCGACCCGTTGTGTAGGTTGCCAAACCTGCGAGTTCTCGTGTGCAGAAGCACATAATTTACCTGCACCGGAAGACTTTCCGGAAGTGGGAGTTATCCGGAAGACCAGTGAAAAACGCCGCACGGTAGTGAATGCTTATGATACATCGGCAGGAGAAGTGTATGTAAAACGCCAGTGTATGCATTGTAATCATCCGGCTTGCGGGGCAGCTTGTTTAACACAGGCGATGCAGAAAACCAAGGAAGGGCCGGTGATCTGGCGCGAAGACAAATGTATGGGCTGCCGGTATTGCATGATTTCCTGTCCGTTTGATGTTCCAAAGTTCGAATACAACAGCCCGAATCCGAAGATCACAAAATGCAACATGTGTTTTGAACGGCAGCAAGAAGGAAAGTTGCCGGCTTGTGTGGAAAACTGTCCGGGAGAAGCATTAGTGTTTGGAACCCGCCGCGAATTAATTGCGGAGGCACGCCGCAGAATCGTTGAAAACCCGGATGCCTACTACCCTCATATTTACGGTGAAAACGAAGCTGGAGGAACATCTTTTCTGTATTTGTCGCCGGTTCCTTTTGAGGAAATTGGATTTAGTACAACTATTCAGAATGCCTCTTATCCGGCTCTTACAAAAGGATTTTTATACAGTGTACCTGCAGTTTTTGTTCTCGTGCCTTCTGTTCTCTTAGGTATACATAAAGCAACCAAGTCTAACCTCGATAAAAACAATCAACATGACTAGCTCAGCATTTCCTTTAAAAAAAGAAAAGAGGTCCGTTTGGCGCTTTTTACTAAGCGAGTTAAAGCCCCGCGGCAAATGGATAACACCGTTTAATGTTATTTCAATTCCGGTAATGCTGGTTGGAGCGGCAATTATTATCATCCGTTTTATCAACGGCATTGGCGCTGTTTCCAACGTCAATCAAGATATTCCGTGGGGAGTGTGGAAAGGATTTAATGTGATTACAGGGGTTGCATTCGCCGGTGGCGCTTATATCCTCACTTTTGTGGTGTATGTGCTAAAAGTCGAAAAATTTCATTCAATAGTAAGGGTGACCGTGTTGAATGGTTTTTTGGCCTATGTGTTTTATGCCGGTGCTTTGGTGCTCGACCTTGGGAAACCCTGGAATATTTTTAACCCGATTATCGGAAATAATTTTGGGGCAAATTCGGTGTTGTTTCTGGTTGCCTGGCATTTTTTATTGTACATCATAGCGCAGGCTATTGAGTTCTCGCCTGCCGTTGCAGAGTGGCTAAATGCCCGCCGGGCGCATAAAATTTTATCCGGATTAACACTGGGGGCTGTTATTTTTGGCATTACCCTGTCAACTTTACATCAATCTGGACTGGGGGCGCTTTTCCTGATGGCTAAAGAGAAAATTCACCCGTTGTGGTATTCCGAATTTATTCCTCTGTTATTTCTGATGTCCAGCGTCTTTGCCGGTTTGTCGATGGTGATTTTTGAAGGATCGATCAGCGAACGGGTTTTTGCCGACCAGATCACCAGCGAAAATAAAAAACAGCGAAAAGATATCATTCTGATCCTTTCCCGGGTCTGTGCGTTCAGCATGTTTGTGTACCTGTTTATGCAGATTCTTGTTTTTGCCCATGGTCATCGCTGGGAATACATAAATACACCGATGGGGTATTGGTTTTTAATCGAAATATTTGGTTTTGTTGTGCTTCCCATGTTGCTGTTTCTTTTGAGTTTTAAAAGGGCGAACATTATGTTGGCAAAGGTCGCTGCGGTTTTTACTATTTTGGGAATAATCCTGAACCGGCTAAATGTGTCCATTATTGCTTTTCGATGGGATGCAGCCGTACATTATGTTCCGTCGTGGATGGAAATAGTGGTTGCGGTTTCAATCATATTTGTCGAAATCTGGATTTTCCGTTGGGTAATCAATCGTTTGCCGGTATTGCGCGAGTCGCCGTCGTGGGCAAAAAATAAGCACGCGTAAAGAATTGTATCATCATTAAAAAAGAAAAAAATGGAAGGATTTACATATACAAACCTGTTCGAAACAAAAGGAATTGAATACATTATCGTGATCCTGTTTCTTTTGTTGCTGATTCCTTTTTGGCTGCTGGTAACCGGAAAAGGTACTGCGGTTCAGCATATTCAGCAAGGCATTCGGATACTTGCTTCCCATTTTCTGCGTGTTCCGAAGGGGCTGTTTTATAGCCGTAATCACACCTGGCTTTACCTTGAAAAATCAGGACAGGCCAAAATCGGATTGGACGATTTTCTTCAGAATGTATTGGGTGAAATAACTGTACAGCCACTAAAAACGGCTGGCGATACGGTAAAAAAAGGAGAAGTGCTGGCGCTGATCGGGCAGGGAGAAAAACAATTGCGTCTTCACTCACCACTTTCAGGAGAAATTGTAGCTTTTAATACCTCTGATTTGGAAACCGAAAATAGCCGTTCAACTGAGCTTGAAGAGGATTGGCTGTATTCAATAGTTCCTGCCAGTTGGCAAAAGGATACTTCTGGTTTTTTACTGGGAGTGGATGCTGCCAAATGGTTTTCAGATGAAATTATCCGGCTAAAGGATTTCCTTAATGTCCACCTGGCCCGCCAGGCAGGAGTTTCAACTGCTTTGGCCTTTCAGGAAGGTGGTGAGTTGGTGGTTAATCCGCTTGCTGAACTCGATGCCGGTGTGTGGAACGAGTTCCAAAATGAATTTTTGGAGCAAAACAGCTAATTAGAAACAGTCTTTGTTAACCCCTTTGTTCTTTTTTGTACATTACGGTGCCTTTAAAAAAAACACCGATTGACTGACTCGTAATGAAAAAAAACGATGACAACAGAAGAACTGCGTCCGAACGAAAGCAGCGTAATTCATTCACCCAATTTATCAGGCATTACCTTAGTTTTCGTTCTTCCATTTATGCCCGGGTAGTATATATTATCGGCATACTGTCGCTGTTTTTATTTATTTCATACAGTCTGATCTTCAAGTCGGTTTATGAGGGTTATCTTCGAACAGCGATTCGTCAGCAGGGAGATAATATCGGATCGATAGTGGAAGGATCGCTTTATCATTCAATGTTAAAGAACGATAAAAGTGCGCTGCAGAGCACTCTCGACATCATTAATGCGATGCCGGGAATTGATGAGGTAAACATGTACGATAGCCGCGACAGTCTGGTGTATTCGACTTCATTTTCGGCTGACTCTCTTCTGAAAAACGGACCCAATTGCGCCAGTTGTCACACGAATTTCTCCGAATTGTTTCCCACCAAGCAAAAAGCATATCGGATCATCGATTTCAAAAGTCCCTGTAACCTGGATCAAAAAGATATGGGACACCGGCAGTTGTTGGTGCGGACTCCTATTTTAAACGAACGCTCGTGTTATGTCAGCGCTTGTCATGCGCATAGCGAGGACGAAGAGATACTGGGATCGTTGATCATAAAAGTTCCACTTTCGGAGCTCGATTCAGCTGTAACAAAGTCGTCAACCGAGTTCTTTTTACTGGCAATTGTTGTGACGATTATTCTGATGTCGGTGCTGATCTTTTTCACAAAGAATAAAATTCAGAAACCGCTGAACGAAATTATCGTTGCCAGTGAGGCCGTGTCGAAAGGCGACCGAAGCCGCCGCCTTGAAATTAAACCGTATTTATTGGAAGACATGCGCTCGGTATCGCTCGCTATTAACAACATGCTCGATAACCTGGATGCCGCCAACCGCGAACTGGAAAACTGGTCGCATCAGCTGGAATACAAAGTGCAGCGGAAATCGGAAGAACTGGCAGAAATTCAGAACGAACTCATTCATATCGAACGGATCACTTCGCTGGGGAAATTATCATCGTCGGTAGCCCACGAAATCAATAATCCGCTTTCCGGAATTCTGACCTACAGTAAGTTGGTGGCCAAGCAACTGACTAAACTGGATATGCCCGAAACATCAAAAGCTTCGATGCTGAAATATCTGAAAGTGATTGAGTCGGAATCGAAACGATGCGGAAACATTGTAAGGGGCTTGCTTGATTTTTCCAGAAAAGACCAGGAAAATTTTGAACAGCATCATCTGAATCAGGTACTCAAGGAGTCGTACAGTTTGATGGCACACCAGATGCACATTGCCGGCGTTCATTTTTATACTGATTTTACTGCCACGGCAGACCTGGTTTATTGCAACGACAACCAGATTAAACAGGTGTGTGTGGCTTTGCTGGTGAATGCCATGGAAGCCATTACAAGTAATGGAGAGATTCTGATCAAAACCTCGAATCCGGATGAAGAACACATAAGAATGGACATTAGCGACAACGGAGTTGGCATTGCTGCCGAAGACATTTCCCGCATTTTTCAGCCTTTCTATTCGGCCAAACAGCGGGCCAGCGGAATCGGTCTGGGGCTGGCCATTGTTCACGGAATTGTTCAAAGTCATAAAGCAAAAATAGAAGTGGTTTCTGAACAGGGAAAGGGAACGACCATGTCGGTGTTGTTTAATTTGATAACAAAAGAAGATCAATAATATGAAGACGACGATTTCCATATTAATCGTTGACGATGAAGAATCGGTCAGAGATTCGTTGTACAACTGGTTTATTGAAGACGGTTACGAAGTGGATTGCGCAGCCAACGCCAAAGAAGCGCTGGTCAAAATCGAATCGGGGAAATTCGACATCATTCTGGCAGATATAAAAATGCCCGGGATGGACGGACTGGAAATGCATCGCCGCATTAAGGCATTCGACAGCTCGGCGATCGTAATTGTAATGACGGCTTTTGCATCGGTCGAAACCGCGGTTCAGGCACTGAAAGACGGTGCGTTCGATTACATTACCAAGCCTTTCGATCCGGATGATCTGACCCATCTGATCCGAAATGCAGCCCGTCAAATTTCTCTTCGCGATGAAAATGAAACATTAAAAAATAAGATTGTTACGCTCGAAAATATTGAGGATATAGTTGGAAACAGTGATGGAATGATCCGTGTGCTGAAGGAAGTGGAGAATGTGGCGCCAACACAGTCGTCGGTAATTATTACAGGCGAAAGCGGAACCGGAAAGGAGTTGATTGCGAGGGCAATTCATTCCAATTCTCCGCGTAAGTTTTTTCCGCTGGTAACGGTTCATTGTGGCGCTTTGTCGGAAGATTTGCTGGAGAGTGAGTTGTTCGGGCACGAAAAGGGAGCATTTACCGGAGCCATGTTTAACCGCAAAGGGCGTTTCGAAATGGCGGATGGCGGTACGGTTTTTCTGGATGAAATTGCGACCATTTCAATGAAAATGCAGATCGAACTTTTGCGGGTGCTCGAATCGAAAAGCTTTACGCGGGTGGGGGGAAACAAAGAGATAAAATCGGATTTCAGGATCATTTGTGCTACCAATAAGGATCTGAAAAAAATGGTGGCCGATGGTTCTTTCCGCGAGGATCTTTACTACCGACTGAATGTGGTGAACATCAATATTCCACCGCTTCGCGACCGAAAAGAAGACATTCCGATGCTGGTTACTTATTTCATTAAAAAGTACTGTACTTCGATGAGCCGCGACTTGATTACCATCGATCAGGCAGCTTTGAAACGAATCGAAGAGTACCACTTTCCGGGAAATGTGCGCGAACTCGAAAACATGATTGAACGTGCCATTGTGGTTGGAAACGGGAAAGAAATCAGGATGAAAGATCTTCCGCTGGAAACCGATATGGTAGCCGATTCGAACGACAGTCTGACGGAGCTGGAAAAAAAATACATTCAGAAAACCCTGGAGAAGTACGACTGGAACATCAGTCGCTCGGCCAAGGCGCTTCAGATCGATCGGGTTACATTGTATAACAAAATTAAGAAACATCAGCTTCGTTCACCTGGAAAATAAGGTGATGGAGTACTTTCATCAATGCGTGTAGCCCACAGCTTCGCGTGCAAAAAACATTGATTTTTGAAAGAAAAAGGGATAACACTGGTTGTTCAGGGCAGGTTTGAAAAAACGTTTATCGATCAAATTGCCCGCGATGTAGAAACCGCCTTTGAGTGGCCGGTTTCGGTGGTTCCTTTAACCCACGATATCGTTCCCTATTTCGATGCTGCCCGGAAACAATACGATGCCAACCGTTTGCTGCAACTCGTGCATGCCGAATACTCTGCAAACTCGTTAAAAACCATTGGACTTTTTCAGGTCGATCTGTTTATCCCCATTCTCACCTATATTTTTGGGCAGGCACAATACAACGGAAGTACAGGGATTGCTTCGGTGTACCGTTTACGAAACGAACAATACGGCATGGCAGGAAACGAGCGGCTTTTGCGTGAGCGGTTCCGAAAGGTGATTATCCATGAACTGGGGCATGCTTTTGGGCTGATTCACTGTCACGTCCCGATTTGTGTGATGCGTCCAGGAACGTATGTGGAAGACATCGACCAGAAAAAACATCAGTTTTGCAATAAATGCTATGCCGAGTTGGAGGCAGCGCTCAAGCAATATTGAATTCAACTATTGAATAAGCTTCAATCATTAGCCTATATGACAGCATTGCGAACGAAGGGCACTATGAGAGAATATTTTCAAATATTCTATTAACATGAAACACCTGTCAGGACTTCCCCTTTTCTCCTTATTTCGATAAATAAACAGGACTAGGTCCTATGCTTTTATCTTGTGGGATGTCGTCCTTTTCTATTTCTATTAGTCCAGCTTTTGTCATCCTTAATGGGCTCTGTCTTTTTGTTTGAGGAAGTTCGATTAAAGGAAGATTTTGGAGCATTGTTATTTTCCGAAAAGCGCAGACAGCAAAGTTTGGCTTCCCGATATTAAATTACGTCACAATATTCGTTTAATTCGTAGCTGCCATCATGTTACACCGCAAAACTTTCTTACTTTTGCGCGCCAATTCCCAAGGAAGGTGTTTTTTCGAAGGTAAATTATTGACAACGAAAACTTTTCACTCATTTGGCTGTTGGTTGAATGGATTATAAAAATAGAAAATGGCAGAAATCAGAAATATTGCGATCATCGCGCACGTTGACCACGGAAAAACTACGCTGGTTGACCGCATTCTACATCAGGTAAAACTGTTTCGCGAGAACCAGGAAGTTCAGGAGTTGTTGCTCGATAACAACGATCTGGAAAGGGAACGCGGAATTACCATTCTTTCGAAAAACGTATCAGTACGTTACAAAGACACCAAAATCAACATCATCGATACTCCCGGGCACAGCGACTTTGGGGGCGAAGTGGAACGTGTGTTAAATATGGCCGATGGTGTTTTGCTCATCGTTGACGCGTTTGAGGGCCCGATGCCACAAACCCGTTTTGTGTTGCAGAAAGCCATTGAGCTTGGGCTGAAACCGATTGTGGTGGTTAATAAAGTAGACAAGGAAAACTGTACTCCTGATATTGCTCAGGAAAAAGTTTTCGACCTGATGTTTAGCCTGGATGCCACCGAAGACCAGCTTGATTTCCCAACTGTTTACGGATCTGCCAAAGCCGGCTGGATGGGACCTGACTGGCAAACACCTACAGAAGATTTTATTTACCTGCTCGATACCATTCTGGAACACATTCCGGCAGCCTCACACAAAGAAGGAACCGTACAAATGCGTATTACTTCGCTCGATTATTCTTCCTACACGGGAAGGATTGCCGTGGGAAAAATAAGCCGCGGACAATTGATTCCGGGGGCTCCTGTTTCGCTGGTAAAACGCGATGGAACTGTTGTGAAATCAGTGGCAAAGGAAATCTATTTGTTTGAAGGTCTGGGCAAGGAAAAAACAAAAGAACCGGTACCGTCGGGTGAAATTTGTGCGGTGCTTGGTTTGGAAGGTTTTGATATTGGCGATACGATTGCCGATATCGAAAATCCCGAAGGATTAAAAGCAATTCAGATCGACGAGCCTACCATGAGCATGATGTTTGTGGCCAACAATTCGCCCTTCTTCGGAAAAGACGGAAAGTTTGTTACCTCACGTCAGTTGCGCGACCGCTTGTACAAAGAGACCGAAAAAAACCTGGCTTTGCGGGTGGAAGAAACCAACTCTGCCGACTCGTTTTTGGTGTACGGCCGCGGTATTCTTCACTTGTCGATTTTGGTGGAAACCATGCGCCGCGAGGGCTACGAAATACAATTGGGACAGCCCAAAGTAATCATCAAAGAGATTGACGGTGTGAAATGTGAGCCGGTGGAAGCACTTACGGTTCAGGTACCCGAAGTATTCTCTGGAAAAGTAATTGAACTGGTAACAGCCCGCAAAGGTGAAATTGCCAACATCGAAGTAAACGATGAGCGCTCGCACCTCGAGTTTTTCATTCCGTCGCGCGGATTGATCGGTTTGCGTAACCAGATGTTGACTGCCACCGAAGGAGAAGCCATTATGGCTCACCGTCTGAAAGGTTACGAACCCTGGAAAGGCGACCTGGGAATCAAACGTAACGGGGCATTGATTTCGTTGGAAACAGGAACTGCAATTGCTTATTCCATTGACAAAATGCAGGATCGCGGACGTTTCTTTGTGGATCCGGGCGAAGACGTTTATATGGGACAAGTAGTTGGTGAGAATACCCGTTTGGATGATTTGACACTGAATATCGTTAAAACAAAGAAATTGACCAACATGCGTGCTTCGGGTTCAGATGACAAAACAAGCATTGCACCCGCCATTAAGTTTTCACTTGAAGAAGCGATGGAGTACATCCGCAACGACGAATACATTGAAGTTACTCCGAATCACATGCGTATCCGCAAGATCTATTTGAATGAACACGACCGGAAACGTATGGCAAAATCGGTTGGAGAATAGCTATACAATCAACATAAAATACAGAAAGCTTCATCTTTTGATGAGGCTTTTTTATTTTGCTGAAAATCATGCTGGCCGGGCGTTTATTGAATGATTATAAAAACCTGGCGTATATTTTAAAAAAAGGACACTACGTTTTTATAAAAAGATGCTGTGTTTTTTAAAAAGAGACACTACGTTTTTTTACACTAAAAATTATTGAACCCGATTAAATCCCGAATTTTAGCTAATGCAATGAACAAATAAAGCTAATTATGTGCTTTATACCGATAAAACAGGGGTTGCAAAAACCGGCAGCTTTCATTTTTAGCAATGAATAAAATTACCCAACTTAACAGCAAATGGATTAAAGCTTCGATACTGGGCACCGTTTGGGCATCCTCAGAAATCGTATTAGGGAGCTTTTTGCACAACCTTCGTATTCCTTTCAGCGGAAATATTCTAACTGCCATAGGTATTGTTATTCTTATTTCGGCTAATTACAAGTGGGATGAAAAAGGGCTTTTCTGGCGGGCTGGCCTTATTTGTGCACTGATGAAAACCATGTCGCCCAGTGCTGTGATTTTTGGCCCGATGATCGCCATTTTCAGCGAAGCACTGTTGTTGGAATTTTCCGTTCGAATTCTGGGTCGAACCGTTGCCGGATTTGTTCTTGGGTCGGTGCTGGCGATGAGCTGGAATCTTTTTCAGAAGATTTTCAACTACATTATTTTTTACGGGTACAACATCGTGGAAGTGTATAAAAACCTGATGATTTACGCGGAAAAACAATTGGGGCTCACATTCGATGCTGTGTGGACACCCATTCTCATACTGTTGGCAGTTTATGCGCTGTTTGGAGCATCGTCGGCATTGGTGGGAATCAGAACCGGGCGGAAGTTGAAAAAGCAAAGTGCATTGCCGGTATCGGTATTTAAGGGCGAGGCAAACAACATAGATTTTGGTAGAAAAAAAGGGACATTTCCATATTCCGGTTTATGGCTTTTGCTGGATGTCGTGTTGCTGATCGGCGCTTTATTTTCCATCAACCGGATTCCGTTTGCCATCTGGGTTGCAATGGTGATAATAATCGCAGCAATGTGGGCTTATCGCTACAAACGGGCGTTGCGGCAACTGGTTCGTCCCAAATTCTGGATATTCTTTGTGCTGATTACCCTTGTAACCGCTTTTGTATTTACAAAGCTGTCGTCCGATACAAAAACAATCACAGATGCTTTGCTGATCGGCGTTGAAATGAACCTGCGAGCCATTGTGCTGATCATGGGTTTTGCGGTGCTCGGAACCGAGTTGTACAATCCAAAAATCAGGGAATATTTTGCCAAAAGCTATTTTAAGCAACTTCCCCTGGCACTGGAACTATCGGTGGAAAGCCTGCCGGTAATGATCGCCAATACGCCTGATCTGAAAACCGTTTTCAAAAATCCACTGCTTTTTGTTCAGCAGATAATGGGTTTTGCTGATTACCGCTTGCAGCAATTAAGCTCGCCCGACTCAACAGCAAAAATCATTATCATAACCGGGGCTGTAGGTTCAGGAAAAACAAGCTGTCTTAAAGAACTTCTTGGTGCTTTGCAGAAAAAGAATATTCCGGTTACCGGGTTTTATTCTGAACGATTAATAGAGAATGGAGAAACCACGGGTTACGATCTCGTAAATGTAAGCACGAAAGAGAAAGTTGAATTTCTTCGGACCGCCAAAGAGCCGTCATCGAAAGGTGTCGGTAAATATGCCATTAATACGTCAGCTTTTGAATGGGGAGAAATATTGCTTCAGGGCGCAGATCATCAGCTGGTGGTGCTGGATGAAATTGGAAAGCTCGAAAACAGAGGTGAGGGCTGGTCTGGTTCGCTGGAGGAGCTGATCAGGAAAAGGAACAATCACTTAATTCTATCGTTCAGAAAAGATTTGTTAAATGAGTTGTTGCGGAAATTCGGTTTGGCTGATGCTCGTGTTTTTGATGTTGATAGCCAGTCGTCAGCGGAAGTTTGTGCCGCTATTTTAAACATTTTTTACCCGGATTTATCTTCGGCAAAATGTTAACGAATTCTGAATAAAATGTAAACATAGCTTACTATTTAGATGGTTACTAAATAGACTTAAGCCATTGGTAATATGGCGGATTGATTCTATTTTTAGAGCTCGATCAAAAAGCTGTGTTATGACTAAAAAAGCATTTTCTCTCCTTTTACCTACCTTCTTGTTAACCATAAATTTGCTGGCACAAAATCCAACCATGTGGCGCGGCGACGGAAGTGGCGTTTACCACGAAACCGGGCTGCTGAAAGAATGGCCTGCAAACGGTCCTGAAATCCTGTGGTCGTTCGAAGAACTCGGCGACGGGCATGCATCTCCGGTAGTCGCCAACAATACAATTTATGTGTCGGGAATGGCGGATAGCATAGGCTTTGTTTTTGCTTTGTCGCAGGACGGAAAGTTGAAATGGAAAGCGACTTACGGAAAAGAGTTTGCTGAAAGTTATCCGGGAGCACGCTCGAGTGTAGTGGTAGCCGGCGATCTTTTGTACATGTACAGCGGACTGGGTGAATTGGTTTGTATGAGTTCTGCCAACGGTGAAAAGAAATGGAGCAAAAACGTGCTGAAAGAATTCGATGGCGGAAACATCACCTGGGGAGTTACTGAAACTGTAGTGATTGATGGTGACTTAGTTTATGTAACTCCGGGAGGCAAACAGCATAACGTGGTGGCTTTAAATCGTTTCAGCGGGAATCTGGTTTGGAGTTCGCCCGGTAAAGGCGAATTGTCGGCCTATTGTACACCGCTTTTGGTGGAGCTGCCAACCCGTAAATTATTGGTGACCCACACCGCCGATCATGTAATTGGTATTGATGCAAAAAGCGGTGATCTGTTGTGGAACTATCCGCACACCAATCGCTGGAAAGTACATCCGAATACCCCCGTTTATTCTAACGGAGGACTTTTTTGTTTTAGCGGTTACGGGCAAGGCGGGGTAAAACTCGATTTGAGTGCCGACGGTAGCAGCGTAAGCAAAGCGTGGACAAAAACAGAGCTGGACAGCCGGATGGGAGGTATGGTTGTGTTGGACGGCTACTTGTACGGATCGGGAGATAATGCCCGCGAATGGCGTTGTGTGAACTGGGAAACCGGAGAAGAGACTTATGCAGCCAAAGACATTGCCAAAGGAGTGGTGATTGCCGGTGAGGGAATGTTGTACTGTTACAGCGAGCGGGGAGAATTGGCGCTGGTAAAGGCCGACCCCAAAGAATTTAAGGTAATCAGTCAGACAAAAGTGGAGCTGGGATCGGCTCAGCACTGGGCGCATCCGGTAATCAATGATGGCCGTTTATTAGTGCGTCACGGAAATGCGCTGATTGCTTATAAAATAAGATGAAATTAGCTTAACACCGCATCAACACAGTATTTTCTCTCTGTAGATTGAGTGGTATGTGTGCATGTGCTAAGTTTGAGATATACTTTTTTTGAGAAATAATTAATTAACCAGAACCAAGAAACCATGAAGTTTTTATTTATCCTGCTATTTTCTATTTTGTTGGGAATCGATCTTAGTGCACAGGTCGTTCAGTGGCGAGGTCCTAATCGTGATGGGATTTTTGCTGAAACCGGTCTGTTAAAGCAATGGCCCGAAAATGGCCCCGAGCAACTATTGGAAGTAGAAAATATTGGAAAAGGCTGGTCATCGCCCATTTTTGTTGACGGCATGATTTATACCACCGGAATGATTGATACGCTCGATTATTTAACCGCGATCAATCTGGATGGATCGGTAAAATGGCAGGTTCCTTACGGCCGTTCCTGGAATCAGTCGTTCCCCGATACGCGCAGTACTCCGGTGGTGGAAGCCGATCGGATTTATGTGCAAAGTGGAACAGGCCAGGTTTCCTGTATCAGTAAAGAAGATGGTTCTACAATTTGGGAAGTTGATGTTGACAAAGATTTTCACGGAGAATATCATATTTGGGGAAATTCTGAAACCGTTTTAATCTGCGACGATAAAGTTATTGTATCCCCGGGAGGGAAGGAAACAAGCGTTGTTGCACTCGATAAAATGACCGGAAAAGAAGTGTGGCAAACCAAATCACTTGGAGGGCCGCGTGCTTATGCTTCCGCGACAATTTACGAGTGGAACGGATTACGTTATATCCTCGCAGTTATCGGAACCGACATCATGGCAATTGCACCTGAAACAGGCGAAATCGTATGGAGTTACAGGTATTGGAATCCAAAACATTGGGATCAGAATGGATTGATTTGGACAAATACCCCCGTTTTCAAAGACAACAATATTTTCCTGACTATGGGATACGATTATCCCGCGGTAATGCTTGAAATGGATTCTACCGGAACATCGGTGAGCGAAAAATTTGTGGATCACACTTTTGATAACCATCATCACGGCGTGATTTTGCACGACGGCCATTTATACGGCTCAAACTGGTTTGATAACAAACGCGGGCGTTGGGTTTGCATGAAATGGGATACAGGTGAAATTAAGTACGTTGCCGATTGGGATACCAAAGGTGCGTTGGTAATGGCCGACGGTTTACTTTATGCTTACAATGAACGCGGGAATGTTGGATTGATTCAGCCCGATCCGGATGCTTTTAAGGTGATCAGCGAATTCAAAATAACAAAAGGAGCAGGCCCGCATTGGGCACATCCGTTTATTGCCGATGGAAAACTGTTTATGCGTCACGGCGATGTGTTGATGGTTTACGATATTAAAGCAAAATAATTGAGAACGTTAATTGCCATATTATTTTTTGTTTGCTCGCTTGGAGTTTCAGCTCAGAAAATCGTTGAGTTTCGGGGCGAAAACAGAAGCGGTTGTTATAATGAAAAGAACTTGCTGAAAGAATGGCCGGAAAAAAACGGACCAAAAGTAATCCTCAGGATCGAAGGTATTGGAAAAGGTTATTCTCAGTGTATTCTCGCTGAGTCAAAAATATTCGTGACCGGTATCAAAGATGATACAACTGATGTTCTTTCTGCTTTTGATTTGGATGGCAAGCTTCTTTGGGACGTTCCCTATGGAAGGTCATGGACCGGATCATACATCGATAGCAGAAGTACGCCAACTTACCAGGATGGACGGTTGTACGTAGCAAGCGGAACCGGCCAGTTGAATTGTATTGACGCCAATTCGGGCAACATTTTGTGGCAGGTGGATGCGGTGGAAAAATATGGAGGATCAATCCATACGCATGGCGATGCTGAAGCACCATTGATCGTAAGCGATCTGGTTGTATTCACTACCGGTGGTGAAAAATATACGATGGTTGCTTTCAATAAAATAAGTGGCGAAACGGTGTGGAAAGCCCGAAGTTTAGGAGGGAATAAATCTTACGCTTCTCCAACTCTGATTGAGCAAAACGGCCACCAGATTATACTCACACAAACAGCAGAAAACCTAATCGGGATTGATGCGAAAACAGGAGAGCTATTGTGGAACCATAATCTTATGCAATATCATTTGCATAGCCAGGGAAAAGGTGGAAATACCAATCCTCCGCTGTATCAAAACGGGGAGATTTTTGTATCCAGTGGTTATGAGCACCCGGCTCTCTTGTTCAGTCTTTCGCCTGACGGATCATCTGTTTCCCTGAAATGGAAAAACGACATATTGGATACACATCACGGTGGAGATGTTTTGGTGGATGGCAACATTTACGGCGCCACCTGGACCAACAATTCAAATGGGAAATGGGCCTGTATAAATTGGAATACCGGTGAAACGAAATGGGAACAGGAATGGGAAAACAAAGGCTCAATCATTGCCGCTGATAACATGCTTTATCTTTATGAAGAAAAGCGCGGAAATATTGCCCTTGTTGCGCCTTCAACCGACAGCCTGAAAATAGTAAGTAGTTTTAAATTTGATGAAGGTGCCGGTCCTCATTGGGCGCATCCGGCAGTTTATGATGGAATGTTGTTCGTACGCCACGGAGATGTGCTAAAGGTTTTTGATATAAAAGCAGATAATTGATTCAAAACATTGACAAAAAGAACGATAAATATTATCCTGTTTTCAGTTGGAGTGGTAGGTTTCGTCGCACTGTTCTGGTGGATGAATAATGATCCAACGCGGGATTTTACGGTGAATCTGGAAGGTGCCGATAACAGGGGAGAAGGAAATGCCTTTGTTCAGGATGTGAAAATCGGTGAACTATTCGAAGAGTACGCCACTGATTATACCGAGTTAAAAGAGAGCTGGACCAATTTCAGGGGAGCCGATTACGACAATATTTCAAAATCCCCCGTTAAACTAATTGATAAATTTCCGGCAGAAGGACCAAAAATTTTATGGTCGGTTGAGTTGGGAGAAGGCCATTCGGGAGCTGCCATCTACAAAGGGTTGGCTTACGTAATGGATTACGACGAAGAAGAGCGTGCTGATCGCCTGCGTTGTTTTTCGCTGGTCGATGGCAAAGAGCAGTGGATGCGCGGATACGACGTTGCCGTAAAAAGAAATCATGGAATGTCGCGAACCATTCCGGCAGTAACCGAAGATTATATTGTTACAATTGGCCCCAAATGCCATGTGATGTGTTTAGACCGAAAAACCGGCAGTTTTCGCTGGGGGTTGGATATTGTAAAGGAATACGGAACCGAAATTCCGTTTTGGTACACGGGGCAATGTCCGATTATCGATAATGGCGTGGCTATTCTGGCTGCCGGCGGATCAAAAATGATGGTGGCCGTTGATTGTGCCACCGGCGAAAAGCTTTGGGAAACTCCCAATCCGAATGGATGGCAAATGTCGCATTCTTCGATCATGCCTTTTACTTTTGGCGGGAGAAAAATGTACGTTTACAGTTCCATCAACGGAATTTTGGGAGTTGCTGCCGATGGGCCGGATGCCGGATCAATTTTGTGGGAAACCAATGCGTGGACCCACTCTGTTGTAGCGCCGTCGCCGGTTTGCTTGCCCGATGGGAAAATTTTTATGACGGCCGGCTACGGAGCAGGAAGCATGGTTTTGCAACTCTCAGAAAGTGGCGGCAAATTTAGTATTGCGCCCATTGATGAATACAGTCCGAAGGATGGTTTGGCGTGCGAACAGCAAACTCCCATTTACTGGAACGGCTTCTTGTTTGGTATTTTGCCAAAAGACGGGGGAGCACTGCGCAATCAGCTGATTTGTGTGAATCCGGCGGATACTAAAAAAGTGGTGTGGTCGAGTGGTAAGGAAACACGCTTTGGACTTGGTCCATTTTTTATTGCCGATAACAAGATGTTTATTCTGAACGATGACGGAACACTTACCATAGCACGGCCGAGCACCAAGGAATATATTCAGCTCGATCAGGTGAAAGTGATTGAAGATGCGCACGACGCATGGGCTCCATTTGCATTAGCCGATGGTTATCTGTTAATGCGCGATTCGAAAACAATGGTTTGTATCGATTTGAATATCTAAATATCAAATTGAAGAACCGACAAATTGAGAATTGGATTTGCAGAAGAGACACTGAAAGTGTCAAAAAAATAACTCGGGATTTTAACCCGGGAAACAGGAATAGAAAAAACTCGTCCGGCGACGAAAGTTGACAGAAGCACAAAAGCGATTCCGGACGAAAGAGCTGGAAAGTTAATTTGAAATGAATGAGTTTCATTACTCACATCTCAAAATCTATTAGTCTACAAAAATGAAGAATAAAGGTATTGTCATATTTCTGATCGTGTTGGCAGTGGTAATTATCGCTGTTATGGTGGGAGATTGGATATCGAAACGCCCCGATAAAATGGAGCCGAATAAATTCGAATTCAATGTTGATGCCTTTAAAAATGTTCCGGAAGAAATGGTTTTGTATAAAGAAACCAAGAATTTTAAAGTAGGCTTTGAAACACCTGCCGGAATAACCATCTCTGGCGATACTATTTACCTGGTGGGCGACAAAAATTTAAAGTTGATTGAGCCCTCGGGTAAGCTTTTGCTGGAAATCGGTTTTCAGGATGAACCAACTACCGTGGAAGTAAAAGACAAAATGATTTTTATCGGTTTTCAGAATCATATTCAGGTGTTGAATATGCGTGGAGAACTTCAAAAAGAATGGTCTTTGGCGGGAGAGAATACTTTTATCACGGCTATCGCTGCAGATCAAAACAATGTTTTTGTGGCTGATGCCGGAAATAGAAGAATCGTTAGATATTCAAAAGATGGCGAGTTGATTGGCGAGTTTGAGGGAAAAGCAAGTGCCGACGACCTTCACGGTTTTATTATCCCGAGTCCTTATTTCGATATGGACGTTACGGAGTACGACGAGTTGTGGGTGGTGAATCCGGGATTGCACACATTGGAACAATATACCGAAGACGGTAACCTACGGGAGCACTGGCGTGCAAGCGGTGCCCAAACCGAAAGTTTCAGCGGGTGCTGTAATCCTGCATATTTCTGTTTTTTGCCTGATGGTAGTTTTGTTACCAGTGAAAAAGGATTGGTGCGCGTGAAAATCTACAAACCTTCGGGTGAGTTTTTAGGAGTAGTGGCTCCGCCAACAAAGTTTGATGATAAGCTGGAAGGTGAGGCTCCCGATGTTTCAGTGGATAAGGATGGAAACGTCTATGCACTGGATCTTGACAGAAAGCTGTTAAGGATGTTTGAGAAAAAAACTCTGTAGGAGTTTGATTTTAATAGCCCGGGGTTTTAACCCCGGGGTAATGAGCGAAGCGAGTAAAAGGCGCTAGCGGTAAAGCTGATTGCAAAGCAGGCTAACCAGGCGCCGCACAAACAAAGGCTGATTAGAACAATGGATAGACGAAAATTCATACAAAAAGGAGGCAGACTTCTCTTGTTGGGAGGATTGACCGCAACATCCGGTTACCTGATCCTAAATAAGAAAGTAACCGCCAGCTGTTCGGTTTCTCCAACATGTAAGAATTGCGGAAAGTTTGTGAAATGTGAACTTCCGCAGGCAAAGGAGGTGAGAGATGGAAGAGAAAAATAAAGCACAAAGCCGGCGAAAATTCATTCAAAACGGGGTGAGGGCTTCTTTGCTGCTCTCGCTGGGAGTGGTGAGTGCATCAGCCTTGCGCCGCGTAACTACCGGTGAATATGTTTGGCAGATCGATCCTTTCAAATGTACTCAATGCAGTCGTTGTGCAACCGAGTGTGTGATGTCGCCATCGGCAGTGAAATGTATACATGCTTTTGATCTTTGCGGATATTGCGATCTGTGTGGCGGTTATCTGAAACCCGATTCCAATGCACGGAGTACGGCTGCCGAAAACCAGCTTTGCCCAACAGCAGCCATCGAACGTCGTTTTATTGAAGAACCTTATTTTGAATACCATATCAACGAGGAACTGTGCATCGGTTGCGCCAAGTGTGTGGCCGGATGTACTTCGTTTGGTAATGGTTCGATGCATTTACAAATTATGCATCACATTTGTGTGAATTGTAACGAGTGTTCCATTGCCCGGTTGTGCCCTTCTGATGCCATCAGCCGGGTTCCGGCAAGCGAAGCCTACAAAGTAAAAGGTAGCTGGACAAATCCAGCATAGATTGAAAGACAAATGAATCAAAAAACTGATATAGAGATCAGCTACGAGCCGCGAGCCACGAGTTGCGAGTCATTAGTCAGCAGTCATCAGTCATTAGTGAAAGATACTGAATACTGCGACTGGAAACTTGCCGTATTGAAGTATGCAAAGTTTGCACTGTTCACCTTTGCCTTTTTCCTTTCTACTTTTTCCTTGACGGCACAACAGCAACGCTTTCCAAAGCCTGAGTTCGACAGTGGCTATACACAACCTTCTCCGGTAACACCCGAGCCCCGTGCTTTGTCCCTTGAATATTTTGATGTACTGGTTCTATTACTGGTACTTTCAGCCGCTACCTGGTTTGCATTAAAAAGCCGGTCGCGGCAAGGAATCCTGTGGCTGTCGATTTTTACGCTGGCTTACTTTGGATTTTACCGGAACGGTTGTATTTGCAGTATTGGTTCCATACAAAATGTAACGCTGACACTGTTTGATGCAACCTATGCGATTTCGCTGACTGCACTTTTGTTTTTTCTGTTGCCATTGTTGTTTACACTGTTTTTTGGAAGAACTTTTTGTGCCGGAGCATGTCCCTTGGGAGCCATCCAGGATCTGGTGGTAATGAAACCGATCAGTCTCCCCAAATGGCTGAATAAAACGCTGGGGTTGATTCCTTACCTATATCTCTCGCTGGCAGTATTGTTTGCCGCCACAGGTACCGATTTTATCATCTGTCGTTATGATCCTTTTGTCGGAATTTTCAGGATGGATGCCAAGTTTCATATGGTAGTTTTAGGCGTAGCTTTTTTACTGATGGGAATGTTTGTGGCACGTCCGTATTGTCGCTTTTTATGTCCGTACGGCGTTCTTTTAAGCTGGATGTCACGTTTTTCAAAATGGCATTTAAGCATCACTCCGTCAAAATGTATTCAGTGTAAATTGTGTACCAACTCTTGTCCTTTTGATGCGATCGATTTTCCAACCAACGAGAAGGAAGTAGTGAAGTCGGGTTTAGGACCGAAACGTTTTATTACCTATGCACTGATCATTCCTTTGTGGATGGTACTGGGAGTTTTTGTAGGTGCACAATCACATACCTTTTTGTCAAAAGCCAATCCCACGATTTACCTGGCGGAGCTTATGATTTCAAAACCGGAGATCAAAGAAGATCTCGATAACATAGATGTGCAGACTTTCCGTGCTTCCGGAAAATCAATGGAGCAGCTCGTGGAAGAAGCAGAAGTCATCCGCGATAAGTTTTATATAGGAAGCATGATCGCCGGTGGTTTTATGGGATTGGTAATTGGCATGACTTTATTAAACACGGTGGTTTTCCGTAAACGGCAGGATTACGAGCCTCACCGAGGAAATTGTTTTAGCTGTGCACGGTGTGTGGATTACTGTCCGGTGGAAAAATGAAGAATGGATAAATGATCAAATTGAAAAAGATTTGAAATGAAATAAAAACTCCGTAGGAGTTGGATCCGTCAACTGACGGATAACCCCCGGTTTTAACCGGGCGGAAATGAGCAAAGCGAATAAAAGGCGCATTCACGACCGAAGCATTGAAACAGAAAGATGTATGCGCCGCAAAAGAGGAGCAAGATTGAAACGCAAATAAAAAAGATGCCAGGCAGCTATGAAATTCGGACACAAACTTCCGACTTCGTACTCCCTGCTTCAAACCAAAAAATATGACCAATAACGACAAATTAAAATTAGCACAAAACATCGCGTTGATTGCCGGAATATTCTGCACGGCAGTGGCCATCCTTTTGTTGCTGAACTTCTGGCAGGTATCCAAAAGCGATCCCATTGAAAGCAAGGCTCTCGAAGCACTTGTGCAAAGGTTGAAACAGGAGCCCAACAACGAAGAATTAAAAGCGGAGATCCGTGCTTTTGATCTCCTGGCCAGAAAGGCATATTTCAACAGTCAGTGGCAGGTGAAAACCGGTGCGTATCTGATTCTGTTCGGCGCTGTTGTTCTGGTGTTTGCTCTGCGGGTTTACTATTCCGCCAAAAGTAAAATAGAAGAACCGGATGCAAAACTGGAAAATGAAATCGCCAGCCGTATTTTGGCTCAAAAAGGGATTATCATTGTTGGCGTACTTGTGATGGCGCTGGCAGTTGTGGCCGGTTTTGCCACGGTAAATCATCTCAAAGATTACGACGCTGTCAGTTTGGTGGCTGAAAATGAAACCAATCAGCCGGAAGAGCAGATCGAAGTAATTGAAGTCGGTCAAAATCCCGTGACTGAAAGTGAGCCATCAGAACCTGAAGCCGAACCAGCCGCAGAGCCGGTGAAACAATCTGAAACGACACCCGCAGCAGAGACAGAGCAGAAAGCGGAAGCGCAGAAGGAAACGGTGGAAACAAAAGCACCTGAAAGAACTGCTCCGGCATCTTCCGGATTGACGTTGACGGCATTAAAAGCAAATCATAATTCATTACGAGGACCGCTCGGACAGGGAGTTAGTTACGCCAAAAATATCCCGACCGAATGGGATGCATCTGCCGGAACCAATGTTTTGTGGAAATCTCCGATTCCAAAACCGGGATTCAATTCGCCGATCATTTGGGGTGACAAGATTTTTATCGCCGGCGCTGATAACAATGCACGCGAAGTATATTGTTACGACCGGAACACCGGTAAACTCCTTTGGACAGGCGTTGCCAATAATATTCAGGGATCGCCAGCTGCAATGCCCAAGGTTACACCCGATACGGGGCTTTCAGCTCCTTCGTTAACTACCGATGGGAAAGCCGTTTTTGCCATTTTTGCCAGCGGCGACGTAATCGCTTTTGATATGAACGGTAAACGTTTGTGGGCGCGAAACCTGGGCGTTCCGAACAACCATTACGGACATTCCTCGTCGCTGATTACTTGGGGTGGAAAACTCTTTGTTCAGTACGATACCAACAGCGGAGGACGCTTACTGGCATTAAATACCGCTACGGGTGAAACGGTTTGGGATAAACAGCGTGAATCGAAAATTTCATGGGCAAGCCCTGTTTTGGCAGAAATTAACGGAAAATACGAGGTTATACTAACCGCAGATCCGATTGTGGCCGGTTACGATGTTGAATCAGGCGATGAGCTCTGGAAAGTTGAATGTATGATGGGCGAAGTCGGGCCTTCGGTGGCTTTTTCCGACGGATTGATTTTTGCTGCCAATGAATACGCCCGTCTGGTGGCGATTGATCCAAAAACAGCATCGGTTGTATGGGAAAACGATGAGTATCTTCCCGAAGCTTCCAGTCCGCTGGCATACAATGGATTGTTGTTTGTTGCCACAAGTTATGGCGTGCTGGTTTGCTACGATACTAAAACCGGAGAACAATATTGGGAGGACGATCTGGGGACAACTTTGTATTCATCGCCGGTAACGGCTGATGGCAAGCTGTTTATGATGGATAACGACGGTGTAATGCACGTGTACGAATTTGGCAAGGAATTGAAAAAGATCAGTGATAACAAATTGGGCGAACATTCGGGGCCAACTCCGGCATTTGCCGACGGCAGAATTTATATCCGGGGAGACAAGAATTTGTACTGTATCGGAAAATAACTTCGGAGGAGTTAAATCCGTCAGCTGACGGATAACCACGGGTTTTAACCCGGGGATTGAAACTAGCAGAAAGGCGTATCCACATTCGAAACATTGAAAAAGAAAGTTCTATACGCCGCAAAACTGAAAGTAGATTGAAAAAATATAGCATCTTGGCGACTTTGCGAGAAAATATGACAGAATACAATCAATATATTGACCACCTGATTACAGAAAAAGGCGCTTCAAAAAAGAGTCTGATTCCGATTTTGCAGGCTATTCAGAAGGAGTATAACTATCTTCCGGAAGAGGCATTGCGTTACCTGGCTGAAAAGTCGGAGATCACCGCAGCAGAGATAATCGGGGTGGCAAGTTTTTACTCGCAGTTTCGACTGCACCCGGTTGGCGAGCACATGATCAAGGTTTGTGTGGGTACTGCTTGCCATGTAAAAGGTGCAGTTCAGGTGTACGATGCTTTTCGGAGGGAATTAAAATTAGCTGATGGAATTAATACCGATTCTGTTGGAAAATATACAATTGAAAAAGTGGCCTGTCTTGGCTGTTGTACGCTGGCTCCCGTTGTTCAGATCGATGGAACGACTTACGGTCATGTGGCATCCGATCAGGTGGGGCAGATCATTGAAGATTTTGAAAGCATAAAGGGAAAGCGCGACCTGAAGAAGGCACGAAAAGCCGACGGCACTGAAATTCAGGGCGAAATTCGGATCGGACTGGGTTCATGCTGTGTAGCCAGTGGCAGTAAAGAGATTCAGGAGGAAGTAGAGCATGTGGTCAACGAAAGTGGGCTGCGTGTGAATCTGAAACACGTCGGTTGCGTGGGGATGTGTCACCAGGTGCCTTTGGTGGAAGTGGTCCCGAATGAAGGCGAACCAACTTTATACGCCAAGGTAAAACCTGAAGATGTAAAAGGTATTGTAGAAAATCACTTTGATGCACCGGGGCTGCTCACCCGCTTAAAAAATAAACTGATTCACACTGTTGAAACCATCCAGACCGACCGTAACTGGGAAGGGGTGCAGCGCTACGAAATTAGCATGCGTGAGAAACCGGTGGCGTCGTTTCTTGGAAATCAGTTGCCCATTGCAACCGAATACCGGGGAATGATCAATCCGCTGGATATAAATGAGTACAAAAAGCGGGGTGGTTTTTCAGCTCTGCAAAAGGTTTTCGATACCTTGTCGCCAGACGATGTCGTGGATCAGATTAAGAAAAGTGGCATCCGAGGTCGTGGTGGCGGCGGTTTTCCCAGTGGTATAAAATGGGAGGCCGTAAAAAAACAGAAAAGTGAGATTAAATACCTGATTTGTAATGGCGACGAGGGTGACCCCGGCGCCTTTATGGATCGGATGCTGCTCGAATCCTATCCTTACCGAATCATCGAAGGAATGGCCATCGCGGCTTATGCTACGGGTATTCACCACGGCTACTTTTACATTCGGGCTGAGTATCCGCTGGCAGTTACCCGTATTCGCGAAGCATTAAAAATCTGCAAAGAGAATAATCTGCTGGGCGAAAATATACTGGGGACTTCGTTTAGTCTTGATCTTCAGATTTATGAAGGTGCCGGAGCATTTGTGTGTGGCGAAGAAACGGCATTGATTGCATCGATTGAGGGAAGCCGCGGTTTCCCGAGGATTCGTCCGCCATTTCCGGCTGAAAGTGGTTTGTTCGGAAAGCCAACTCTTGTCAACAATACCGAGACTTTTGCCCAGATTGCCTATATTTTACGCGAAGGATGGGAGAAATTTGCCGAGATCGGCACTGCCCGAAGTACCGGAACAAAGGTTTTTGCGCTGGCTGGTAAAGTGGCACGCGGCGGATTGATCGAGGTGCCGATGGGAATAACCATTCGTGAAGTGATTGAGGAGATTGGCGGTGGAATTGCCAACGGCAAAAAGTTTAAGGCCGTTCAAATCGGCGGACCGTCCGGCGGTTGTATTCCGGCTGAATATGCGGAAACCCCGATCAATTTTGAGTCGCTGCAGGAAATGGGAGCGATGATGGGATCGGGTGGATTGGTGGTGCTCGACGAAACCGATTGTATGGTTGATATTGCCCGCTATTTCCTGTCGTTTACACAGGAAGAATCATGCGGAAAATGTACTTTTTGCCGGGTGGGTACGCGCCGAATGCTGGATATCCTCGAAAACATCACGAAAGGAAAAGGGAAACAAGGCGATATTGAAGAGCTGGAAAAACTGGCAGAGTGGACTAAAAAAGGAAGTTTGTGCGGTTTGGGAAGAACAGCCCCGAATCCGGTGTTGAGTACATTGAAATATTTCCGCGACGAATACGAAGCGCATATCAACGGTGTTTGTCCGACCGGGAAATGTGCCGATTTGATCACCTATTCGGTCAACGATAATTGTATCGGATGTACCAAATGTGTGCAGAAATGCCCGGTTGACGCGATTCCGTTCACCCCGCACGAAAAGCACAGCATCAATACCGAACTGTGTATTAAATGCGATGCTTGCAGAGCCGCCTGTCCGGTTGATGCAATTGACGTGAAATAAAATTTTTAAAAGTATAACATGAGACATTTATTGATATTTCTGATAGTAGTTTTCCCCATGGCTGCAATGGCCATTACCGCCGACAGCCTGAAATACGTGGACGCTTCCACTTTGCCAGTTATTGGAAAGGGATTTGAAGATACCCAAAACCGTTACGAGCGCTTACCTGCCACTTTGCAGGATGTAACCCGTCCTCCGGTTTGGAATTTATCTAAAAACAGCAGTGGACTGGCGATTCGTTTCCGGACCAACTCAACGGCAATTGGTGCCAAATGGGAAGTTACCGGAGATGTGGTTATGAATCATTTTACGATGACGGGAATCAAGGGACTTGATTTGTATTGCCTGGAAAACGGCAAGTGGCAGTTTGTGAATTCTGCTCGTCCTACCGGGAAAACCTCGCAGGTAGTGATCATTCAAAATATGCCGGAAGGTGAAAAAGAGTATATGTTGTACCTTCCGTTGTACGATGGCCTTGCCCAATTGGAGATTGGAGTGCTTCCTTCAGCAAATATAAAAGTGCCGGAGGTGAATTCGCCTCAAACGGGGAAGCCGGTTGTGTTTTACGGAACCAGCATTACACAGGGAGGATGCGCTTCACGGGCCGGAATGTCCTATCCAAATATTTTGTCCCGCATGCTGGATCGCGAGATCATCAATCTTGGTTTTAGCGGAAACGGCAAACTCGATTACGAGGTAGCTGAAGCAATGGCAACCATCGATGCATCGTGTTTTGTCATTGACTGTTTGCCCAATGTTACTGCCGATTTAATGAAGGAAAAGTATGTCCGGTTCCTGGAAATCATAAGAGAGAAAAAGCCGGCAACACCCATAATTATGGTTGAGAATATATTGTATCCGCACATGTATTTCGATCAAAGCGTGCATCAGGCAGTAGTGGATAAGAACATTACCCTGAAACAAATCTTCGATGCACAGAAAAAGAAAGGCGACCGGAATATCTATTATGTAAAAGCGGATGATCTAATCGGGCACAGTCAGGAAGCAACAGTTGACGGCGTTCACCTGACTGATTTTGGTTTTGTACAGCTGGCGGACCAGCTTTACCCGGTTTTGAAGAAGCATGTGAAATAGTTCAAAGTTGAGAGAACGTCATCCTGATCATAATCGAAGGAAGGTTGAAGTTGAAATACGAAAAAGAGCATAATTAGACTTGGCGGTTTTGCGCCTTTGCGAGAAAAAGATGATCAAACTCAAAATAAATAACAAGGAAATTCAGATTGAAGAAGGCACTTCGGTAATGAAGGCGGCGCAGCAACTGGGCATCGATATACCTAATTTGTGCTGGCACGATGAGCTGGAGCATTTTACATCGTGCATGTTGTGCATGGTGAAAGACCGCTCAACCGGGAGATTACTGCCTTCGTGCTCGGTAAAGGCGCTGGAGGGAATGGACATTGTTACCGATGAGGAAGAGGTGTCTGAATCGCGGAAAATGGCGCTTGAACTTTTGTTAAGCGAGCATACCGGCGATTGTGAAGCTCCTTGTCAGGTGGCGTGTCCCGCGCACATGAATATTCCTTTGATGAATCGTTTGATAGCCGCAGGGAAGTTTGACGAGTCGCTGGAAATAGTGAAACGCGACATTGTTCTGCCGGCCGTTTTGGGCCGGATTTGTCCGGCGCCTTGCGAGGGAGCCTGTCATCGTAAAACGGTGGATCAACCGGTTTCTATTTGTCTGTTGAAACGTTTTGTCGGCGATGAAGGCATTCAACCTAAAATTATTCCTGTTAAAAAAACAGGAAAGAAAGTTGCCGTAATTGGTGCAGGTCCTGCAGGATTGGCTGCAGCGTACTACCTTCAGCTAAAGGGCGTTCAGATTAGTTTGTTTGATAAGAATGAAAAAGCAGGAGGATTGCTCCGGACTGAGATTAACGACGAAGTTCTTCCAAAAGAAGTACTGGATAAGGAAATTGAAGCGATTCTGAATACGGGTGTTGAGTTTTTGGGCGGAAAGGAGATCAACGCTGAAATGTTCGAGACGTTGAAAACTGATTTTGATGCGATTGTTTTGGCAAGCGGAACGGTTTCTGAATCCTCTGAAAAATTCAATTTGAATGCAACACCCAAAGGAATTGTTGCCAACAAAGATTCTTATCAGACTTCCGACGAAAAAGTATTCGCTATTGGAAATGTTTTACGCTCGTCGCGTTTGGCGGTTCGTTCTGTTGGTCAGGGAAAGGAAGTGGCATTTTCGGTGTTGCAGTATTTAAACGGTGAGTCGCCTAAAGGAGAGCCGCGCTTGTTTAATTCCAGAGTTGGAAAGCTGGTAGCCGCCGAATATGCTGAGTATTTAAAAGAATCGGTGGAAGGGAAAAGAACATTTCCGGAGAAAGGTGGTTATTCGGGTTTTTCAAAGGAGGAAGCGATAGCAGAAGCAAAGCGTTGTCTGCATTGCGATTGCCGCGCGATTGATGATTGCAAGCTAAGGATTTATTCAGACCAGTATAAGGCCGATCAAAAACGGTTTAAAACCAGCGAGCGCCGCAGCATGACAAAGCTGATGAATCACGGATCGGTGGTTTATGAGGCACAAAAGTGTATCAAGTGTGGAATTTGTGTTCGCCTTACTGAGAAATATACCGAGAGATTCGGATTCACATACATTGGCCGCGGTTTTGATGTGGAAATTGGTGTTCCGTTCAATGAAGAACTTGAAAAAGGGTTAACAGAAACCGCCGAAAAAGTAGCTGCTGGTTGTCCAACAGGAGCGATCAGTTTGAAAAACTCTCGGTGAAACTCAGTGTCTTCTCTGTGTTTTCAGTGGTAAAAAGAAAAGCATGAAAAAAATACTATTTCTAAATATTATTCTTTTGTTCGTAGTGCGGGCAATCGCCCAACCTTCTGATTCGTGGCCAATTTTCCGTGGCGAGACACACCTAACAGGTGTTTCGAAGACTTCTGTTCCCGATTCGCCCAAATTATTATGGACTTTCCAAACCGGCGATAATATAAAATCCTCTCCTGTAGTCGCCGATGGGAAAGTGGTGGTTGGTTCTACCGACGGTTTTGTGTATTGTCTGGATACAAAAGGAAAACTGTTGTGGAAAGTTGAAACCAGTAATTCGATTGAAGCACCTGCTTTAATTCTTGATAAAACGGTTTATGTAGGCAACCTGGACGGAATGTTGCTGGCTCTGAATCTGGATTCCGGCGAAAAGCTGTGGGAGTACGAATGTGAAAACCAGATCGTTGGATCACCCAACTGGTGGAGCGATGGTAAATCCACGTTTGTTTTTGTAGGAAGCTATGATTTCTTTTTGCATTGTGTTGATGGAAAGACTGGTGAGCTGAAGTGGAAATACGAATCTGATAACTACATTAACGGCGCGGCGGCGAGTGCCAACGGAAAAGCCATGTTTGGCGGCTGCGACGGGTTTCTGCACATTGTGGATGTGGCTACCGGAAAGCTGGATAAAAAGATCGATGTGGCGACCTATGTGGCAGGTTCTGTCGCGGTTGAGGACGGGAAAGCTTACATTGGCGATTACGATGGCCGCTTTTTTCAGGTGGACATTAAAACGGATAAAACCACCTGGGTTTGGAAAGATGATAAAACACACCTGCAATTTATTGCTTCTCCGTCGTTAATTGGCGACAAAGTGTTAACGGCCAACTACAACAAGTTTTTGTATTGTTTCGATAAAAACTCGGGGAAAAAGTTGTGGGAATACAACACCGGCCGACAGGTGGACGCTTCACCCGTAGTGGTAAAAGATAAGGTGATCATTGGAAACATGAGGGGCGACCTGGCCATGGTGAACCTTTCAGACGGCTCGTTGGTTTGGAGTTATGAAATTGGCAGCCAGATCGTCAGTAATCCGGCCGTGGCAGCAGGGAGGATTTTTGTGGGGGCATACGACGGAAATGTATATTGTTTTGGAAAATAATAGTTGACCGGTCAGCTTCCGGCTTCCGACTCCGGTCTTCAAACGCTTAAGAAATGAACATCATTCAGATCATACCTGGTTCGGGAGGAAGTTTTTATTGCGGAAACTGTTTGCGCGACAGCAAATATTTTAACGCGCTGCGTGCCGAAGGCCACAAAGTGACAAAGATTCCCATGTATCTTCCCTTGTTTGCTGATGAGCATGACATTTCGGAAGTTCCGATTTTTTATGGTGCTATCAGCACTTACCTGAAACAGGTGTATCCCATTTTTCGAAAAGCTCCTGCCTGGTTCGATCGCATGCTTAATTCGAAACCCATGATGAAGTTGGCCGCTTCTATGGCCGGCTCAACCAATGCCAAAGGCCTGGAAGACATGACCGTTTCAATGCTTTTGGGTGAAGAAGGTGCGCAAAAAGACGAACTCGACCACATGGTGAACTGGATTGCGGAACATTGTCAGCCCGATATTATTCATATTTCAAATGCTTTGCTTTTGGGACTGGCCCGCCGGCTAAAAGAGAAAATCGGAGTTCCCGTTCTTTGCACGCTTCAGGACGAAGATGTTTGGATTGACCCGATGCAACCGAAATTTCAGAAGAAAATATGGGATCTGATGCACGAGCGGGCAAACGACGTAGATGTGCTGGTTTCGGTAAGCGACTTTTTTGCAGGCGTGATGAAAAAACGAATGAATTTGCCGGATGAAAAAGTAAAAACGATTCATTTGGGGGTGGACGTGGAAGATTACCAATATGTTTCCACGAAAGGCAAAGAAAGAAATGTAGGCTACATTTCCCGCATGTGCTACAAAGACGGTTTTGACATTGTGGTGGATGCCTTTATTGAGCTAAAAAAGAAACCTGGGTTTGAAGATGTAAAGCTGATTGCGACAGGGGGATCGACCGGCGATGATGCCAAATTCAATAAAGAACAAAGGAGGAAATTGAAAGCACATAATCTTCTTGATTCGCTGGAAGTGCTTCCTGATTTCGAGGGCAAAGAAGTAAACGATTTCTTCAAAAGAGTTTCGCTGATCTCGGTGCCGGTGCGCATCGGTGAAGCTTTCGGTATGTACCTGATTGAATCGATGGCTTCAGGAGTACCTGTAGTGCAGCCTGCTCTGGGCGCTTTCCCCGAAATTGTTAAACTCTCAGGTGGCGGGGTGACTTACATGCCCAATACACCGCAAAAGTTAAGTGAAACATGGACCGATCTGTTATCAAACCCTGACAAGCTGGAAGAACTAAGCCGGAAAGGTTACGAGGGAACCCTTAAAAAGTTTAATATTCATAATCACGCCAAAGAAATTATAACTTTATACGAAAGTCTGAAGAAATAATCTCTGTGAAACCTCAGTGTTCTCAGTGGTTTAGAAAGGGAAGTACCACAGAGTACACAGAGAAGGCACAGAGGAACACAAAGATAAAATGCTGCTACAATTACAAAACATAACCAAAGGCTACGGCGAACCGGGTACGCATAGTTACCGGGCCGTGCTGAAAGATTTACACTTTGAATTGAATCAAGGAGAAAAAGTGGCTATTGCTGGGCCGAGTGGATCGGGCAAAACAACGCTGCTTAACCTTATCGGTGCACTTGATCAACCCGAAGCTGGCAAGGTTCTCTTTGAAGGAAAGGACATCACCGGATATTCAAAAAACGAACTGGCAACTTTTCGAAACAAACATTTGGGATTTGTTTTTCAGATGCACCATTTAATGCCTCAGCTGAGTTTGCGGGAGAATGTACTGCTTCCACTTTTGCCTCAGGGAAGTAAAATCACAAAAGAGCAAAAAGACTGGGCGGAATACCTGATCAAAAAAGTAGGGATTTGGGAGCAGCGCCATCAAAAACCATCGGAGATGTCGGGTGGAGAATGCCAGCGGACTGCAGTTGTCCGGGCACTGATCAAAAAACCCAAGCTAATTCTGGCAGATGAACCTACCGGTGCTCTTGATGAAGAAAATGCCGCCGCATTAACCGATTTGCTGAAAAAGTTAAGTGATGATGAGGGTGTTGCTTTGGTTACGGTGACCCACTCGGCTGTTTTGGCAGAGCAGATGGATAAGAAGTTTGTATTAAAGAATGGGCAATTAAGTTCATAAGATTCCCGCTTTCGCGGGAATGACGAAAAAAGAATTGGAAAAAGAATATTCTCCCCTCTTTGAGGGGAGTGCGGCGAAGCCGGAGGGGTGAACATGACACGACTGCAATACATAATAAAAACGTTTTTACACTATTTCAAAGCCAACCTGCTGGTGGCGCTGGGAGTAGTGGTGAGTACCATGGTTTTAACCGGCTCGCTGGTGATTGGCGACTCGGTGCGTTACAGTCTGGAGCAGGCCACCTTTTACCGGCTGGGTGAAACCACGCACCTGGTTTCGGTGGTGGAACGTTATTTCAGGCAGGAAATGGCTTCAGAATTGGAAGCTGACAACGCTCAGATTCAGGCAGCACCTGTGTTGTTGCTCGAAGGTGTTGCCGTAGCCGATGGCGGTCAACGGCGTGCCAACAAGGTGCAGGTGATAGGTGTTGACCAATCTTTTGAGAAGATATCAAATACAAAGATCTTTTCCGAATTGCAAAATAATGAAATCGCTATCAGCAAAAATCTGGCTGAACGGCTGGCTGTAAAAGAAGGTGAAAATTTGCTGGTGCGCATCAAAAAAGCCAGTTTGATTCCGTTGAACGCGCCGTTTATTTCTGCTGAAGAGACAAGCGTTTCGTTGCGTGCGACCATTAAAAATATTGTTCAAAAGGAAGAGCTGGGGCGGTTTAGTCTGAAAAACTCACAAACAGCACCCTATAATATTTTTCTTTCCATCGACCGTTTAAATCGCCTGATGGAATTCCACGGGAAAACCAACCAGATACTGATAACTACCGATCTGGGAACAGACGAGGTTTTGAAGTCGGTAAAACATTGTCTGACACCCGCCGATGCAGGACTTCAGCTAAAAAATATTGAAGCAACTGATGAGGTGGAGATATCAACCGAACGTGTTTTTATGGAAGACAAGGTGGCTGAAACTTTACAGAAACTTCCGAGCGCACAACCGATGTTGACGTATTTTGTAAATGAAATTTCAAAGTATGAAGCCCATAGTATGAAGTCCGTAGTTGGCATCCCATATTCTTTCGTTTCCACTTTAGTCGATGGACTTGATGAAAATGGCATCATTTTCAATCAATGGGCAGCCGATGATTTGGGCGCAGAAATTGGTGATTCGATTCGCCTAAAATACTGGCAAATTGGCCCTTTACGCAAATTGGTTGAAAAAGAATCAGATTTTGTTCTGACAAAGATTGTCCCGATGGTGCCGGGATGGGCCGATGAAACCCGAATGCCCAACCTGCCCGGTCTTTCGGATGCCGGGCATTGCCGTGAGTGGGAAGCCGGCGTACCGATTAATCTGGATGCCATTCGAGATAAAGATGAACTTTACTGGGATGAATACAAAGGGGCTCCGAAAGCTTATATCTCGTTAAACAAGGCGCTGGAAATGTGGTCGAACCGTTTTGGAAATTATACGGCTGTGCGCTATTCTGCAAACGTTTTTGATGAGGCGACATACAAACAGGTATTTGCCGAGAATATTACACCTGCCGATTTGGGAATGTCGGTTGAACCGATTCGTGAAAAAGGGGTGAGTGCAGCAAAAAACGGTACTGATTTTAGCGGACTCTTTATTGGTCTGAGTTTCTTCCTGTTGATTGCCGGAATAGTTTTGACTTCGCTGTTGTTTCGTCTAAACCTTGAAAATCGCTCTGCACAAGTTGGGCTGTTAGATGCGCTGGGCTTCAGACAAAAACAGGTGCGTGGTTTTTATTTGTGGGAAGGTTTTGCAGTTGCATTGTTAGGTGGAATTCTGGGAACGGTGATCTCGATTTTCTATACAAAGCTGGTTTTTAGGATCCTCAATACCTTGTGGTACGACATTGTCAGAACCGACGTTTTGCTGATAAAGATTTACCCGGCTACGGTGGTTCTGGGACTTGTAATTAGTTTACTGGTGTCGCTTGCTGCGATTTATATATCGGTTTCCCGTTTTCAGAAACAGAAAACAGCTGAACTCCAGAAACAAACGTCAGCTTCCAAAAGTCGGATAAAAGAACTGGGATGGAATGTTTTGATGATCGTTTCGTTGCTTGCTTCGGTCGCTCTTTTCATTTACCAGGTATTTGTATCGCCGCAAATGAATGCTTCGCTGTTTTTTGCTGTCGGAGGATTGCTGCTGATTGGCTTGCTTTTATTATTCGGAAGTTTTATTAAAGGATTGGAAAAACGCCGAAAGAACGAACTCTGGCTGGGACGCTTGGCGCAACTTAATCTTTCCCGAAACAAGGCCCGGTCGTTAACTGTTGTGATTTTATTTGCACTTGGAACTTTTATCGTGGTATCAACCGGTTCAAACAAGCTCGATCTGTTTGCCAACGCTCAGAATAAGACAAGCGGAACGGGAGGATTCCTGTATTTTGCCGAAACAACCATGCCCGTTTTGTTCGATATCAACAATCCGGAGAAAAGGGCAGAAGAAGGCATTTTTGAGGAGTTTACTGCTGTTCAACTGCGAAAAGTAGAGGGCGACGATGCCAGTTGTCTGAACCTGAACCGTATTTCGCAACCCGCTATTTTGGGGCTTGACGCGGAAGTTCTGCAGGGGCGTTTTTCATTTGCTGCCAAATTGAAGGAGCTGGGAGAGAAAGATCCGTGGATGGCGTTGAATGAAACTTTTGATGACGGTACCATTCCTGCCATTGCCGATCAAACCGTTATTCAGTGGGGGCTTGGAAAGAAAGTTGGCGACGTTTTACTGTATCAAAATGAGTTGGGCGATACACTCAAACTAAAACTGATTGCTGGAACTACTCCTTCCATATTTCAGGGCTACGTGTTGATCTCCAATCCAAACTTTCTAAAAAACTACCCCAGTAACAGCGGCTCGCATAATTTCCTGATTGACGGGAAAACGGAAGATCAGCAAAAAATCGGCGATGAGCTGCAGTCTGTTTTTCGCGATTACGGCTGGGAAATGGAATCCACCGCTAAACGCCTGGTGGAGTTTTATTCGGTAACGAATACCTACTTGTCGATATTTCTGGCACTGGGAGCACTTGGATTGATCCTGGGTACCATCGGTTTGGCTGTGATTTTGGCGCGTACCCTGTTGGAACGTCGTCGCGAAATTTCGGTAATGCAGGCCATTGGTTTCAGCAACCGGCCCATTTTCAGAATAATCACTTCTGAGTATTTGATTTTGCTGTTTACCGGAGTTCTGATCGGTTTTATCACCGCAGTGGTGGCTACACTTCCATCGTTTTTATCCACCCATTCCGATGCATCGTTTAGCACGGTTGCACTGGTCACAGGAATGATCTTGCTGAACGGAATCGTTTGGATTTTTGGACTTAGCTGGTTTTCGCTGCAAAAGAAAACGCTGGTGACAGGGTTAAGGGATGAGTGATTGCTTTTCGGGTAATAACATTTTTGGTAAAACAGCCAATTATATTGGGGTAATGTGAAGAAATTGTTGTTTCCACATTGCCGGGCAAACATTCAGGAAAAGGGATTGTTTTGAGGGTAAAATGATTTATCAATGCCAGTTAATATACCAAGAACAGAGCAGCCTAGAGTAGTGATTATTGGTGCAGGATTTGCCGGTTTACGCCTGGCGCGGAAACTGTATAAACAGAATTTCCAGGTGGTGTTATTCGACCGGAATAACTATCATCAGTTTCAACCTTTGTTTTACCAGGTGGCGACTTCGGGTTTGGAGCCCAGTTCCATATCTTTCCCGCTACGAAAGGTTTTCCAGAATGTAAAAAACGTTTTTATCCGTGTGGCCGAAGTAAATAAAATTCGGACGGAAGAAAAAATGCTGGAAACCAGTTTGGGAACCGTAATGTACGATTACCTGGTGATTGCTACAGGCGCTACGACCAATTTCTTTGGGATGCAAAGCTTTGCCAAAAACAGTCTTCCCATGAAGTCGGTGTCCGAAGCGCTTTTTCTGCGAAATACCATACTCAGTAATTTTGAAAAAGCGGTGACGCTTAGTGATGAGGAAGAGCGAAAACGCATGCTGAACGTGGTGGTAGTAGGTGGCGGACCAACGGGTGTTGAGGTATGCGGTGCACTGGCCGAAATGAAAAATTTTGTGCTTCCCAAAGATTATCCCGAAATGGATTTCAGACAGATGACCATTACGCTGGTTGAGGCCAGTCATCAGCTGTTGAATGGGATGAGCGCCAAAGCCGGCGAAAAGGCATTTAATTACCTTGCCGAATTGGGTGTTGAAGTAAAACTGGAGCATAAAGTTCTAAACTACGACGGGAAACAGGTTGATCTGGAAGACAAGGAAAGTTTTCAGGCCAATACTTTGATTTGGGCGGCAGGAGTAAAAGGTCAGATGCCCGAAGGAATCAACCCCGACCTGATTGTTCGTGGGAACCGGATCAAGGTGAACGATTTTAACCAGGTGGACGATGCTGACGATATTTTTGCCATAGGTGATATTGCTTATATGGAAACTGAAGCGTATCCGAACGGGCATCCGCAGGTGGCGCAGGTGGCGCTCCAACAGGCTTCTTTGTTGGCTCAAAACCTCGTGAATCTTCATAATAAAACGGAATTGACAGGATTTCGATATCACGACAAAGGCTCGATGGCGACTGTTGGTCGAAACCGAGCGGTAGTTGACCTTCCCAAATTGCGGTTTTCGGGTTTTGTGGCCTGGATGGTGTGGATGTTTGTGCACCTGATGTCGATTGTGGGGGTAAAAAACCGGCTGGTTATTTTTATCAACTGGCTCTGGAGTTACATGACGTACGACCAGTCGCTGCGTTTGATTATTCGCCAGGTTCCCAGAGGCCGGGACAAATCGGAGTAAGCTTTCCGAAGAAATCCATTGCATTTGTATTTTCATTTCCTGAATGTTACTTTTGAAAGCTTTGCTGGAAAATAGGAAGAACTATGAGTGAAACACACAAAAAGTTTATGCGGGCTGCCATTTTGTTGGCAGAAAAGGGAATGAAAACCAATTCCGGGGGTCCTTTTGGAGCAGTGGTTGTTAAAGATGGAGAAATTATTGCCGAAGGTTTTAATCGGGTTACTTCGGATAACGATCCGACGGCGCATGCTGAGATTATAGCCATTCGTGAGGCCTGTAAAAAACTGAAATCGTTTCAACTCGATGATTGTGTGATTTACACTTCCTGCGAGCCTTGCCCGATGTGTTTAGGGGCTATTTATTGGGCGCGGCCCCAAAAAGTATTTTACGCCTGTAACCGCGAAGACGCCGCTTCAGCTAATTTCGATGATCAGTTTATTTACGATGAACTCGAACTTAAGATCGATGATCGCAAAGTCGATTTCGAGAACATTATTAGGGACGAAGGCCTTCACGTATTTGAGCATTGGAAAGCTAAAAATGATAAGACGGAGTATTAGGCTGGGTCAGAAGACAAGAAAACAATTCCACTTTTTACCTCTACATATCTCAGTGTTGGTGTTAGGTGCAAAAACCTAACATAGAATGTTTGTTTTTCCTGTTTGGGCGTAGTATTTTTAATCCGGCATTGATCACTAAATCACATCGCCTTGGATAAAAAGCAAAATACCGCTCGTTTGAAAACTCTGGAAAATGAACTTTCAGATTTGAAGATTCAATTGGAAGATACGCATCTTCAGCTTCAGGATGAAAAGGAGAAAAGGCAGTTTTACCAGCAAATTTCTGATTTTGCATTTGCCTGGGAATTATGGTTCGAACCCGACGGGGCAATCAAGTATTCTTCTCCTTCGTGCTACGATCTCACCGGTTTTACTTCCAACGAAATTATCCAGTCTGAAGGAATTAGCACCATGTTGGTTTATGAGCCCGATCGTGAAAAATATCAGCATTTTCTCTCAGGAGCGTTAAATCAGTCATTGGTTAATCCTTCGCTCGAATTCCGGATTTTGACAAGAACCAAACAGTTGCGCTGGTGTGTGATCAATGTTCGGGGAGTGTATGATAAGCTGGGAAAGTATCTTGGTATTCGGGCATCGGTGCAGGACATTACGCGTTTAAAACGTGCGATGGGGCATATTTCTGACCTGGAGCGCGGAAAGGAATTTGATCAGCGAAATAAACAACGTTTGCAAAGCCAGCTCGATCTGAAAGACAGGGAACTGGTTTCTTTTCTGTTGCAGCTGTCGCAAAAAAATGAGTTGCTAAACAAAGCGCGAAATATTCTTCAAAAAGCGAATAAAGAAGACACCGATAATCTTCAGCACTATTTGATAGAGTTGCTCGGAATGCTGGATGAAAATGCCAGAGAAAAGATTGACTGGAATACCATCGAAAACCAGGTGGAAAAAGTTCATCCCGGGTTTATGGAGCGATTGCAGGCAAGGCATTCCAATATTTCGATGAAAGACAAACGCTTGTGTTCGTATGTTCGCTTGGGCCTTTCAAGTAAGGAAATTGCCGGATTACTTAACCTTACACCCAAGAGCGTAGAAATAGCGCGCGTTCGGCTTCGCAAAAAATTAAAGCTGGGTACTTCTGTTCGTTTGTCGAATTATCTTCTGCAGCTTTGATTCTGGTCTTAACGTCAATATTCGGGTGTCATTTGGGAAAACGTTTCAACTGGTTTTAGATTGAAATGATTGAATGCTGGAGGAGATTGAACTAATCTGCCTCAATCTTTTATGCGCATCTATATTAGGGTTAATCTTATTTTGTATGATTAAATGTCGTGTATTTATTTTGTGTAATGCATTAATAATTAATTTAATGTAATATATGTGTTATGTTTTTGTGTTTTTTAGTTGTGGATGTGTTAGGTTTTTGTTGTTGGGTAGAAATCATAAGGTTTAACTTTGACCGGCAATAAAGTCAACCTTATGATTCAGGACACCAAAACAAAATTCAGAAACTTACTCGACGAAGAAATTGGACAGTTGGTGCATCAGGGATGTTCGTCTACCGACTGGAGTCTAATAAAGGTCGCTGAAGATTTTATTCCCAATTGTATTGAGAATACCAAGTTTACAGGTCGGATCCGGTTAAACAGTTTTACGGGATCGGTGAAATTATTTGGAGGTATCACCTTTAAAACCGGTATTTACAATGCGTGGTTGCATAACTGCGAGGTGGGTAAAAATGCGCTTATCCACAATGTTCGAAGTTACATTGCCAATTACCGTATCGGCGAAAATGTTATTATTCATAATATTACCACGCTGGCTGTCGACGGAAGGTCGTCGTTTGGAAACGGAACCGTAGTCGAAGCCATCAATGAAGGCGGCGGGCGCGAAATTCCGATTTATGATTATTTGTCGGCGCATGTGGCCTATATGATGGCTTTGTACCGGCATCGCCCTGCATTGGTGAACTCGCTAAAAAGGATGGTGGAAAACTATACCGAATTTGTCAGTGATGAAATGGGGGTGATTGGCGCGCATTCAAAATTACTGAACAGCAATACCATTCTGAATGTAAAAACCGGAACGGCCACCGTGATCGATGGCGCCAAAAAGCTAAAAAACGGAAGCGTCAACAGTAACTTTGAGGCTCCGGTTGTGATTGGCGAAGGCGTGATCATGGAAGACTTTATTGTCAGTTCCGGATCGCGGGTTACCGACGCTACACTGGTTTCGAAATGTTTTATCGGACAGGGATGTGTACTCGACAAGCATTATTCCGCCGAGAATTCATTGTTTTTTGCCAATTGTCAGGGCTTTCATGGCGAGGCATGTTCCATTTTTGCGGGGCCATACACGGTTACCCATCACAAATCGACCTTGCTCATTGCTGGTATGTTTTCTTTTCTGAATGCAGGAAGTGGCTCGAACCAAAGTAATCACATGTACAAACTGGGGCCGATCCATCAGGGAATACTGGAGCGGGGAGGCAAAACCACCAGCGATTCTTATTTGCTGTGGCCGTCGCATATCGGAGCTTTTTCGCTGGTAATGGGGCGTCATTACAAACATTGTGATACCACCGAATTTCCTTTTTCGTACCTGATCGAAAGCAAGGACGAGAGTATTCTGGTACCCGGAATCAACCTGAAAAGTATCGGTACGATTCGCGATACGCAGAAATGGCCAAAGCGAGACAAGCGAACCGATTCGAACCTGCTCGATTTTATCAATTTCAATTTGCTCAGTCCTTACACGGTGCGAAAAATGATTGTTGGCAGGGAGAAGCTTTTGGATATTCGGCAATCAGGAGGAGATGAGGCTTCGTATCGCTATCAACGAATGAAGATTGAAAAGCATGCACTTGATCGCGGAATTGAGTTGTATGAAATGGCTATCTGGAAATTCTTAGGGAATTCATTAATAACGCGTTTAAAGGGAAACAAACTAAAAGATAACAACGATATCAGAAAGGCATTACAGCCCGATACCCGTTATGGACAGGGATATTGGGTGGATCTATCAGGAATGCTGTGTCCGTTTGAGGCCCTCGATCAGTTGCTTACAAATGTGGAACTGGGAGTTATTCAGTCGCTCGAAGAAGTAAATGCCGCACTGGCCGGGCTTCATAAAAACTATTATAACTACGAGTGGACGTGGGCTGCCGATGTGCTCGATAAGTTTTATGGAAAAGCCGTTGATCTTTTCGACGCTGACGATGTGATTGCGGTAGTTGAAAAATGGAAGAGCAGTGTGTTGGGAATTGATCAGTATCTCTATGAAGATGCAAAAAAGGAGTTCTCGATGTCGAAAATGACAGGCTTCGGAGTAGATGGACAAAACGGAGCACGCGAACTTGATTTTGCTGAAGTGCGTGGCGAATTCGAAAGCAATAATACGGTGCAGGCCATTCGTCAGCACATGGAGAAAAAGGAGGCGCTCGGCAAGGAGATGATGGATATGATGAGCAAACTTACGGTTAAAGAAGGACAGAGGGATTGAAGGAAGGAATGCGAAATTGCTTTAATGCCTGAATGCTTAAATGATAGAAACCTGAAAACTGCGACTAATACTGAAAACTCTGAACATTAAACTTTAAACTCAGGAACATGTGTGGAATCGTTGGATATATTGGAAATCGTGAGGCATTTCCTATACTGATAAAAGGATTAAAGCAGCTCGAATACAGAGGCTATGATTCTGCGGGGATTGCACTTCTGAACGGAACGCTGGAGAACTTCAAAAAGAAAGGGAAAGTTGCCGATCTGGAGGAGTTTGTGGCGGAGGAAAGCCGGCTGGGGAACGTGGGGATTGGACACACCCGCTGGGCAACCCACGGCGAGCCAAACGACGTTAATGCACATCCGCATACCTCAATGAATGGCTTGTTTTCTTTGGTGCACAATGGAATTATCGAAAACTATGCGAAACTCAAAAGCGATTTGTCGGAACATGGTTATGTGTTCAAAAGTGAAACCGATACGGAAGTACTCGCCAACCTGATCGAGTATTTTTACAGTCAGGATGACAGAATGACTTCAGAGGCTGCCGTGCAGCTGGCGCTTTCAAAAGTGGTGGGAGCGTACGGAATTGCCGTTTTGTGTACCAACGAAAAATGCAAAATTGTGGTGGCGCGAAAGGGGAGTCCGCTGGTAGTTGGACTTGGTGCAAACGAGTATTTTATAGCCAGCGACGCTTCGCCGATTGCTGAATACACCAGCCAGGTGATTTACCTGAACGATGAAGATATTGCGATTTTGCAGAGCGATGGATTTACACTAAAGAATGTCCAAAATAACCCCGTTTCACTAAAGATATCAAATCTCGATCTTGAAATAGGTAATCTCGACAAAGGTGAGTTCGAACATTTTATGTTGAAGGAAATTTACGAGCAGCCGCTTACCATTGAAGAAACTTTTCGGGGACGACTGCGCGATGATTATTCTGAGATTGTGTTGGGTGGTTTGCTGGAAGTGTTTCCAAAACTGGAGCAGGCCGACCGCATCATCATCATCGGATGCGGAACATCGTGGCACGCCGCACTCATCGGCGAATACCTGATCGAGGAATATGCGCAGGTGCCGGTGGAAGTGGAATATGCCTCTGAATTTCGCTACCGCAAACCAATTATTCGCGAAAAAGATGTGGTGATTCTGATCAGCCAAAGCGGGGAGACTGCCGATACATTGGCGGCGCTTCGTCTGGCAAAAGAAAAGAGAGCCACCGTTCTTGGTATTTGTAACGTGGTAGGCTCGTCGCTGGCGCGCGAAACCGATGCCGGTGTTTATACGCATGCAGGAGCCGAAATTGGAGTGGCATCAACAAAAGCATTTACAGCACAGGTTACTGTTTTGACGATGATCGCATTAAAGCTGGCACAACAAAAGGGAACCGTCGGTCCGAAGGAATACCGGCAACTGGTGAAAGAATTAGCTCAGATACCCGGGAAAGGGAGAGTTATTCTCGAAAGCAATGAGAAAATAAAAGCCATTGCAGAGAAATATTACGAAGCGGTGAATGCGCTTTACCTCGGTCGTGGTTATCTTTTTCCTGTGGCGTTGGAAGGTGCGCTCAAACTAAAGGAAATCTCTTATGTTCATGCTGAAGGGTATGCGGCCGGCGAAATGAAACACGGTCCGATTGCATTGGTCGACGACAACCTGCCGGTGGTTGTGGTTGCCCCGCAGGATGCTTATTACGAAAAAGTGGTGAGCAATATCCAGGAAGTAAAAGCCCGGAAAGGGAATGTCGTCGCCATTGTAACGGAAGGCGACACCGGTCTCAAGTCGTTGGCCAACGATGTAATTGAGATTCCCAAATCGCATCCGGCACTGGCTCCTTTGCTGGCGGTAATTCCGCTGCAATTGCTGGCTTATCATATTGCTTTGCTAAAAGGCTGTAATGTGGATCAGCCCCGAAACCTGGCGAAGAGCGTTACCGTAGAGTAGCTGATTCTGTCCCTCGTTTGTAACGAGGGGCCAATGATACTGACATTTGTAATGTCATTTTCACGATCGTTGTAATCGACAGGAAAGCACCCCCACGCTTTATGCAAGGGGTAGGTGGAGTCGCTTACTTCGAACCTCCAAAAATATCCTTCTCTTTTTACTACATCTTTTGGTCTTTATCGTAAAAAATGTAGAAAAGCTTGAAACTGGTTTTCGAAATGTGCACAGAGCGGAAAATAGACAAGAAGAAAGGGATTCGGATGGTGTTGTTGCTTTTAACGTCACTGACAGCCATTCTGATTGTTTCCTTTACTCTTGGGAAAGAATGGTATGAAGGGAAAAGTCAGAGCTTGCTTTCTTTTGCACTCATTCATTTCTCTGGCTATCTGTTCTTTTTATTGATGCCGGTTGAGGTTGCCTTCATTTATTACCTGAAGTTTTTTAACTTATGGGAGATGATTACCATAGCGATCGGTACGGCTATCAGTGCGCAAATCGTCGACTATCTGATCGGGGTATCAGTCAGTTCTGCAGTGATTAATAATCTTGTAGGTGAAAAGCGAATTTTAAAGGCTGAAAAATACATTTTGAAATATGGTAACCTCACCATCTTCATTTTTAATTTGTTTCCGCTCTCATCATCTGTTATTTCGGTGGCTGCCGGCATGTTGAAATACCGCTTCCGGAATTTTTTTATGTATAGTTTGTTGGGTCTTATGCTAAAATATTTTATGCTCAGTTTGTTTTTCCAATGAGTCCGGTGTTTTATTCCCGAACCGAAAACCCGGGAATCGAAATTCGTTTCTGTTTTTTTGAAGAATTATGTTTCGGTACGCCGGATCTTCATTAACCACAATGCGTTCGGTCTATAAATATTTCGCAGCGTTGCTACCAAAGAAATTGCATTCATTGAAAGGAGCAGCGCCTAAAATATTTGTAGCCTGAATATCACATCACAGGAAATGGTGCAGCGCATCAAGAATATTTGTAGTTTGATAAATAGGAAAACACAAACTCAGGTGCAGCGCACCGCTGATATTATCGTTTATAAGAAGAACAGGCCTGGGACAAATAGCAAAATCCCGGCGGGATTAAATGTCTGTAGAAAAAATGCGTTTGTTCTATGTTCGACTCCGGCCGGAGTCGGATGTTCGTTGGGCGAATTTTTCAGCTACACACATTTGAATCCTCTGGATTCTTAAAAATGCAAAATAATGTTTAACGACCAACATCACGGTGCGAAACACCTTTGTTTTCCACAATGCTTTCGGTCTATAAATATTTCGCAGCGCTGTTGCTAAAGAAATTGCATTCATTGAAAGGTGCAGCACCTAAAATATTTGTAGCCTGAATATCACATCACAGGAAATGGTGCAGCGCACCGCTGATATTTGGTTTTTAGATGCTGGTTTCATAACAATCGAACCGTTCAACACAATTTTCGAAAAACTAACCTAATTTTTTATCAAATCTGGTTGAATAAGTGTCATTTAAAACGCGTTCTTTGATTTTCGATTAAATTTGCGCCGGAATTAATAAACTCAAAATTATGAAAGCATATGTTTTTCCCGGACAGGGAGCTCAGTACCCGGGAATGGGAAAGGATTTGTACGAGAATTCTGCTGAAGCAAAAGCCCTGTTTGAAAAAGCGAACGATATTCTGGGATTCGATATTACCAAAATTATGTTTGAAGGCGATGTGGAAGACCTGAAACAAACCAAGGTTACACAACCTGCCATTTTCCTGCATTCGGTTTTGTTGGCTAAATCGATGAAAGATTTTGCGCCCGATATGGTGGCAGGTCACTCATTGGGAGAGTTCTCAGCACTGGTTGCCAACGGAACACTGACTTTTGAAGATGGTTTGAAACTGGTTTCCCAGCGTGCTATGGCGATGCAGAAAGCCTGTGAACTGGAGCCGTCGACAATGGCTGCTATTGTAGGTCTGGAAGATGCTGTTGTGGAAGAAGTTTGTGCTTCGATCGACGATGTGGTGGTTCCGGCTAACTACAACTGTCCCGGTCAGCTGGTTATTTCCGGTTCGGAAGAAGGTATTGATAAAGCTTGTGCTTTATTGACCGATAAAGGAGCAAAACGTGCATTGAAACTTGTGGTTGGTGGCGCTTTTCACTCACCACTAATGGAGCCTGCCCGCGAAGAACTGGCGGCTGCCATTGAAGCTACCTCTTTTAGCGCACCTGTTTGTCCGGTTTACCAGAACGTAAATGCACAGCCGGTGTCTGATCCTGCAGTGATCAAGGAAAACCTGATCGCGCAGTTGACCGCACCGGTAAAATGGACTCAGATTGTTCAGAACATGATTGCCGACGGCGCTACTTCATTTACTGAAATCGGTCCGGGTAAAGTGCTTCAGGGCCTGGTGAAAAAAGTGGATCGTAACATGGAAACCATTGGAGTTAACGCTTTCGAAGCTTAAGATCTTAAGTCGATACATAAAAAATCCCGATCTGTCAACTGGCGGATCGGGATTTCTTTTTATCTCAATTTTCAGCTTAATTCATGTCTTTTTGGAGCATGCGGTAAATGGTTGATTTCCCGATGCCCAGCTTGTTGGCCACCAGGCGAACGTTTTGGTTGTATTTGTTCAGGAAATACTTCACAATATCGTTGTTGTATTCTTCCAGAGTTTTTTCGGCGGCCAGCAGGTTTTGTACATTTTCGTCCACATTCATATTTAAATGATTGGGTTTAATAACGTCGCGGCTGCACATTACACAGGCTAGTTCCATAATCGCCTTTAATTCCCTGATGTTTCCCGGGTAATGATAGGTAAGAAGCATTTGTTTGGCTTCGTCCGATATGGTTTTGGGCTCCAGCTCGTTTTCGCGGCAAAACTCATCTACAAAAAATTTCGCCAGAAGTATTTTATCGTTACCCCGTTGCCGTAGTGGTGGAATTTCAATCGGTAGCCCGAGCAAACGGTAGTAAAGGTCTTGTCTGAATCGATCTTCGGCTGCAAGCGCTGCGAGGTTTTTATGGGTTGCCGTAATAATGCGCACGTCGAGTGGAATGGTTTCATTCCCCCCCAAACGGACCAATTCCCGTTCCTGGAGCACACGTAACAGCTTTGCCTGCAGGTTCAGGTTTAGGTCGGCAATTTCATCGAGGAAAAGCGTACCGCCGTTGGCCAATTCAAATTTTCCTATTTTCCGGAAGTCAGCACCTGTAAAAGCACCCTTCTCATGTCCGAAAAGTTCACTCTCTATCAATCCGTCGGGAATGGCTGAAACGTTTACGGCAACAAACGGTTTGGCATTTCTTCTCGAATTAAAGTGAATGCCTTTGGCCACCAGTTCTTTACCTGTTCCGGTTTCACCCGAAATGGAAACAGAAATGTTGGTTTGAGTCGCTTTGTTCATCAATTCAAAAACATGATCGATCTCGCGGCTGTTTCCTTTGATCAGGCTTCTGAAATTGTATTTTTCTTTTACAGCGTCTTTCAGAATTTCGTTTTCACTTTTTAGCTGATCAGTTTTATAGATATTGTTGATAACATTACTCAGGCGTTCCCGGGTGTCGGGCGCTTTCATTATATAATCGTAGGCGCCCATTTTCATCATCTCAATGGCGGTGGCGATACTTTCCTGGGCAGAGATGACAATCACGTTGGCGCTGGGGAGTTCTTTTTGGATTTTCTCCAACACTTCCTTCCCGGTCATGTCGGGCAGCGTATAATCGAGGGTTACAACATCAGGGGCTTCCTGAAGTGCATTGATAAAGTCAGTGCCGTTGTGAAACACTTTAACTTTTAGGTTGTCGTCGGTTAATTGCTTTTTAAGAACCCGTGCATAGAGTTCGTTGTCTTCTACAATAAAAACCTTGTATTGGCTTTTTAATTTCTGGTTGGTCATTTAGTCGTATTTAGAGCAGAATAAAGGTATGTAAAAATTATGTTTACGCAAGCATTTTGTCCGATATTTGGAAAATATCACGGCATGATTCCCATATTAAAATTAAATTTCCGGACATTGGAGCGCTTTTCTAAAATCTGTATCCCGCTTTTTGAAGCTCGTTTACGTTTTTTATCGGTTTCTCAGGTTTTAATTGTTTGGCCAAATGGGCGTAAATTTTTAAGCGGATTTCTTTGGCGGTTTTGGTATCCATTCTGTCAAAAGAATGTCCTCCCGGAATGTTTTCAAATATCTCGTATTCAAATGGTCGGCCTTCTGCTTTCAGCGACTTGATCAAATGCTCCACTTCCAGCACATTCACATCTTCGTCGTTGGTATTGGTGTGAATCAGCAGGGGTGTTCCTTTAAATTTATGCGTATTCCACACGGGCGACCGGCGGCGGTATTCGGCAACATTATCGTTGGCGCTTTTCCCAATATGGTATTCAGCCTCATAAAGGTCCCGGTAACTTTGGTCGTGGTAACCCATTCTCGCAATGAGATCGCTTACCGGAACACCGGCAAAAGCCACCTGGTAATCATCGGGATGATCAAAAATGTTCATCAGGGTAATTAATCCTCCATGACTCCATCCAATTATTCCAACACGTTTTTCATCCACGAAACCGTAATTCTCGATCATGTAATTTCTGCTGTAGTAAACATCCTCAACTTCCAGCCCTCCGTAATCTATTTTTTCGTAATGGGCTTTCCCGTAACCGGTACTTCCCCTGTATTCGGGCGCTACAATAACATATCCCTGGCTAATAAGTTCACGAACAATATGGCTGTAGTAGGTGGTAAAGTCGCCGTGAACTCCTCCGTGAGGCAGCACAATGAGCGGATACTTTTTGTTCGGATCGATGTTTTTGGGAAAGAAAACGTAGGTCCAGAATTTCACGGGGTTGCCCGCACCTTTGGCTGTGGGATTTTCCTCTTTCCATTTGGGCGGCCCGTAAATGTACAGTTTGTCCACCACTGCAATGTCGCCCACACGGTTATACCAAAGCACATCGTCGATTTGTTTGGCTAGCTGCGAGAACGAGTGTGTGATGTTTTGCTGACTTTTGAGAAGCGATTGGATGTCGTTTTGTACCTCCTCCGACTGAGAATAGCCACTGACGGTAATTGTCAGGAATAGAGACAGGAAGCAAAGGAATCTGCTCATGGTTTGTTACGTTAGGTTTCTGAATAAAAAGGATATAAATGAATTGTTCTGTTAAAAGTACAAAATCAATTCTTATTTTTATTGACTATAAATTGAATTTTGAAAATCAGAAATAAATGAATTACAGAGCGTTTCATAAATTATCGTACGGGCTTTACATTATTGCAACCGAGCATGATGGCGAGAAGGCCGGGTATGTTGGAAATACTGCCTTTCAAATTACCTCCAATCCTTCTAAAATAGCCATCAGCAGCCACAAGAATAATTATTCAACTCAGAAAATACTGGACAGTAAACGATTTTCGCTTTCGGTGTTGAGAAAGGAAGTGGAAACTTCTCTGATCGGAAAATTTGGATTTATGTCGGGATCGGAAATTGATAAGTTTCAGGGCGTGGAGACGATTACCGCCAAAACCGGTGCTCCGATTGTGCTGGATTCGTCGGTGGCCTGGTTCGACTGCAAAGTGCTGGAAAGTGTGGATGTTGGAAGTCATATGCTGATTATTGCCGAGGTAGTTGATGGTGAACTTATTTCGAATGAAGAGCCTCTTACGTACGATTACTATCATAAGAAATACAAGATGCTGGCTCCGCAAAATGCGCCAACCTATATTGAGCGGGAAAAGCTGGGTGACGAGCCCGAGCCTGAACCCGTTGAGGAAAAAACGGAAGAAGCGCAAGGCGAATCAGGCGATAGCGACAGTATATTTACCTGTACCATTTGTGGATATCAGTACGATCCTGAACAAGGAGATCCTACTGTGGGTATACCTCCGGGAACGCCCTGGGAAGATGTTCCCGAAGAATATAAATGTCCGATTTGCAACGCAAGCAAAGACTATTTTAAGAAAACTTACTGATGGTTTGCTATTGCTGTGTTAAAGCGTTCTGTGGGTGCCGTCGCAATAGGGCTTGTTCGACGAATGTTTACACTGGCAAAGCCAAACATCTTTTTTCACATCGATAGTGAAGGCAAGTGGAGTAAATTCGGTTACCCGGTGAGATCCGTCGCAGAAGGGTTGATTTTGACTTCTTCCGCAAGCGCACCAGTAGTAAGTTCCGGGTTCGAGTGTTAGCATTTTGGGAGCTTTTTGAGCAATAACCGGTTTTTGCATGGTGTTTCGTTTTATATTAGTGGGTTCAATTTAGTTAATTAAAGAAAGATGTCAAAAATAATTTTAATGGTACTGAGCATGTTGATTCCGACCTTCATGTATAGTAAAGATAATAAACTGCAAAAGTTTTATGTAGGCACTTATACCCGTGAAGGAGGAGAGGGAATTTACCTGTGCAGCCTTGATACCCAAACCGGGGAAATCAGTTTGGAACGTACCTTTAAAGCCCTGGATAATCCTTCGTTTGTGGTGCTGTCGCCCGATAAAAAATATTTGTATTCGGTGGCCGAAATAACCACCATGCAGGGAGGAAAAGCAGGCGGAGTTTCGGCATTTCATGTCGATGAAAAAGGCGACCTTCATTTTCTGAACAAACAGTCTTCGCATGGAACGAATCCCTGTCACGTTGGAATATCGAAGGATGGTAAATACATTATTGTGTCAAATTATTCGAGTGGTTCGGTTGCGCTTTTCCCGGTTAAACAGGATGGTAGTCTGGGAGAGAGCAGCACTGTCATTCAAAACGAAGGCTCGGGGGCAGATAAAAGTAGGCAGGGAGAGTCGCACGCACATTCTTCGAAATTTTCACCTTTTACCGATGAGGTGTTTAATGCAGATCTTGGTACTGATCAACTCAATATTTTTCATTTGAAAGACGGGCAACTTAAGCAATCGGGGCAAAAGTTTGTTAAAATGACACCCGGAGCGGGCCCGCGTCATTTTGAGTTTCATCCCAATGGAGAAGTGATTTATGTAATCAGTGAATTGAATTCGACGGTTTCGGTGTTGCGGAAGAAAAACAATGAATGGAAAGTGGTGCAGGAAATTTCAACGCTTCCTGCCGGGTTTAAAGGCGAAAGCTATTGTGCCGACATTCATATTTCAAACGACGGAAAATACTTGTACGGTTCCAATCGTGGCGACAATTCGGTGGCTGTTTTCGAGGTAAATGAAAAGGACCAGTCGCTGAAAATGCTGGAAACGGTTTCGGTGGAAGGGAACTGGCCGCGGAATTTTGGAATTACTCCCGATGGCAACTGGTTACTGGTAGCGAATCAGCGCAGCGGAAACATCACGGTATTCAACGTAAATCAACAAGACGGGAGCATAAAATACTCCGGCAAGGAGATTCAATTGCCATCGCCTGTTTGTGTCGAATTCTATTAACTAAGCTTGGAGCTGATCAGCTTAATAAATTCTTCGCGGGTAGCAACTTTTTCAAAAGCCCCTGTAAAATCAGAAGTGGTGGTAATCGAATGTTGTTTTTGAATTCCGCGCATTTGCATACACAGGTGCTGGGCTTCAATAACAACGGCGACCCCGAGCGGGTTTAGCGTTTTCTGAATACATTCCTTGATCTGCAAGGTCAGTCGTTCCTGCACTTGCAGCCGGCGTGCAAAAACATCTACTACACGTGCTATTTTACTCAGTCCGGTGATGGTTCCGTTAGGAATATAGGCCACATGTGCTTTCCCGAAAAACGGGAGCAGGTGGTGTTCGCACATCGAATAAATTTCAATGTCTTTAACAATAACCATCTGCCGGTAGTCCTCCTTGAACATGGCCGATTGCAAGATTTCGACCGGATCTGTTTTGTAACCCTGTAGAAGAAACTGCATGGCTTTGGCCACTCGCTCGGGCGTTTTGTTCAGGCCTTCGCGGGTTGGATCTTCGCCAATTAGCTGAAGTATTTTTTCGTAATGACCGGAAAGCTGCTCGATACTTTCTTCGTTGTACATGTCAATTCTTTCGTATCCGTTTGAGCTGTCAGATTTCGGTGAACACATGATTTTTCCTGTTAAAGTTGCTACAAAGATTAACTTTTTTTCATAAAAACAGTATGAATGCATAAACGCTTTTCCTTTTAGATGAAAACTGATAACAGAGAAATTATGAAGATTTTACTGGTGGCAAGCGGCTGGATGGAAGTGAAACTCCTGGTTGACGAGCTTGAAAAAATGGACGAACAGAGCCATCTGTTTAAGCAATACAGATGGCACGATGTGGCAGTTGATATTCTGATAACAGGTATAGGAACTACTTTCACGACATTTCACTTAACCAATGTTCTCAAAGACAATCATTACGACAAAGTGATTAATATTGGCCTGGCCCGCAGTTTAACCCGCGAATTAAAAATCGGAGAAACCGTGAATGTGGTTTCTGATGAGTTTGCAGATTTGGGGATTGAAAAACAGTCGGAGTTCCTGACACTGTTTGAATCGGGATTTATTGACATCAATGAATTTCCGTTTGAAAACGGATTTTTAAAAACCAGTGATTCGGAGTGTTGTAGTAAATTTCCGAAAGTGCGCGGAATCACCTCCAATAAAAGCGTCGGAAGGGAAACTACCATTGCCGAGATTAAGTCAAAATTCTCGGCACATATCGAGACTGCGGAAGGCGCTGCGGTTTTTTATGTTTGCCGCTGGATGGGTGTCGATTGTTTTCAGATTCGGAGCATCTCGAACTATGTGGAACCCCGGGATTCCTCAAAATGGAATATCCCACTGGCACTCGAAAATTTGAAAAACTCGGTCATATCAGTTCTGCAGAAGATTTCGGTTCCTGTAAATTAACTAAAAGGAAAGTTGGTGCCAAATGAGCTTTGTTGCTCTTGTTCGACTCAAAATTTATTGCTCTTTGCCGGCAATATCAAGCAGCTTTTAAATATCCGTAATTTCGACAGATTCCTGAGATAATTATTGTGGAATAGAAAAAGTTGAATTTATTTTACCCGACGTACAATAAAAAGGACATGCAGAAGTTCTATGATTGAGCCAAATTTTCAGCGCATAGCGTTTTTGCTGTACAAACAAAACCTCGAAAATAAATGATAGTTGTTACAGGCGCAGCCGGATTTATAGGCAGTTATTTGGTCGGAAAATTAAATAAGGCCGGATACACAGATCTGATTCTTGTTGACAAGTTTGATGACCCCCTGAAAGACCTCAATTTACTTCAAAAGAAATACAGGAAATTTGTCGATCGCGACGACTTTTTTCAATGGTTGATCAAGCACGCTAAAGACGTCGATTTTATTTTTCATATGGGAGGCCGTACCGACACGGTTGGGCAGGAGCCCGAATTGTACCAGCAATTAAACCTCATTTATTCTCAACGCCTCTGGAATATTTGTTCCGAAATTCAGGTGCCACTGCTGTATGCTTCGTCGGCAGCCACTTATGGAAACGGCGAGGAGGGATTTTCGGATTCGCATTTGAAGATAAGGGATTTACGCCCGTTGAATTTGTACGGCTGGTCGAAGCACGATTTTGACGTTTGGGCGCTCAAACAGTTTCGTACACCACCTTTCTGGGCAGGCATGAAATTTTTTAATGTGTATGGCCCGAATGAGTACCATAAGGGCAGAATGGCCTCGGTGGTATTGCATGCCTTTAAAACCATACAGGAAACCGGGAAGATGCAACTTTTTCGTTCGCATCATAAAGCCTACAAAGATGGCGAACAAAGCCGCGATTTTGTTTATGTGGAAGACATTGCTGATGTGATGATGTTCTTTATGGAAAATCAGGACAATTCAGGAATATACAATGTGGGAACCGGTAAGGCGCGTTCGTTTTACGATCTTACCACATCGGTTTTCTCGAGCATGAAAATGTATCCGGTGATTTCGTTTGTTGATACCCCGGTTGATTTGCGTGGCCGGTATCAGTATTATACCGAAGCCGAAATCCAAAAGCTGCGTGATGTTGGCTACAACAAGCCTTTTATGGAACTGGAAGACGGTGTGGCCTGCTATGTGAAAGACTACCTGATGGAAGAGGCAGTTTATTAGCGCAGCCTTATCCAGTCAAAAATTCGCTTTTATTTTCTTTTTAAGCTGAAAACTTTAAATTTAGCATCGAATAAACACTTCGATGAAAAAGTTTCTGCTTCACTTTTTGTTTGCGGTTATCGTTGCCGGCGATCTTTTGGGTCACTTTATTTCGTTAAACAACAGTCAGTTAATTTTTAAACCGCTGATCATGATCTGGATCGCGGGGTATTTCTTTTTGCATGCAAAGGGAATGGACAAAACGGTTGTGAAATTGGCGGGATTAGCTTTCCTGGCTTCCTGGATCGGAGATGTTCTGCTGATGTTTTCGGCCAAAAGCGAAATGTTCTTTATTCTTGGAATTGCCGGTTTTCTGGCGGCACAGGTATTTTACGCCTTCCTGTTTCTCCGTACCATCGAAATTTCGGGTAAAAAATCGTTTCTGAAGAAAAAGCCGGCATGGATGATTCCTTACATTGCTTTTGGTTTGATCGTGTATATTATTTTGTTTCCGGAGCTTGATCCCGTTTTGAAAGTGGCGGTTTTGTTCTATTTGGCAGCCATTTTAATTATGGCATCTACTGCATTAAATCGTTATGGAAACGGTCATCCGATAAGCTTTACGCTGGTTTTTACCGGATCGCTTTTGTTTATTACATCCGATACACTAATAGCGGTTAATCGTTTTTTAGTTGAAATTCCTTTCGACGGTTTGCTGGTTATGTCAACCTATATTGCAGCGCAGTATTTGATTATGACCGGAATTCTAAAGCAATACGAATAAAAAATCCCGGCTGCACACCGGGATCTATCAGTATTCAGTTTAATTTTTATCGGGTAAATAATTTCGTGTTGGCGCTGATAACACGGTCGATGAACAGCAGTACGGACGAAGCGATAAGTATACCTGCCACACTAAGCGGGACAGTGCCCATACTGTTAATAAACGACTGAATTCCATTTTCCATTCCCGGCACCAGTTGTTCCAGTTTTCCATCGGTTTGTACCCCAGCATTGCTCATGGCATAAACCACGAGCGTCAATAATACAAACAGCATCAGAATAATCCAGAAACCTTTGCCCAGAATCCTTTGCGCCTTGATCTGTTCCAGTGCATTGCTTTCCTCGAAAATACTGTTCATGACCATTGCCGAAAAATTCGGACCTGGTTTTTCCAATTTCATTTGCTGAAGCAGTGCTTTTAATTTTATGTCTTCCAGTTCGCTCATAATATTGTATATAATTCGTCCTTCATCATTTCATTTAAAATCGTGTACAGCTTCTTTCTGGCTCTGAAAAGTTTCACTTTTGTATTGCTTTCAGAAAGTTGTGCCACTTTGCTTATTTCTTCAACCGACTGATCCTCGAAATAGTACAGGAGTATTAAAGTGTACTCGTCTTCCGGCAGGCGATCCATCGCATCTTTAATCACCCTGGCCCGGTTTTCCTCCGGAATGCCATCCAGATTGAGCTCTTCCGCTTCGTCTTTTATTTCAATATCATCGGTAGAAGCAAAATGTACTTTTCGTTTTCGCAGTTCCGAAATACAGTTGTTGTAAGTAATCCGGTAAAGCCATGTCGAAAATTTTGCCGACCCTTTGAATGAACTCAGCGACTTGTAAGCCTTAATAAAAGTTTCCTGCGCCATTTCCTGGGCATCTTCACGATTTCTAAGAACTTTTAACGCAATGGAGAAGACAACATCCTGGTATCTTTCAACAATGTATGAATAGTAGTTGGTTTGACCCGCCAACACTTTTTCAATGTAATAGATATCGTCTTTTTGCTCCATCTGTGGCTTTGACGTAATTCTTTAAGGCTGGTTACAATTTACGGAGAAAATTTTTTGTGTAGTTACTTTTTGCTATGCTGTATAATAATACTGTTGGCAATTTCAGGAATCTTCAATATTTTTTTGCTGAATGTGTAACCGATCAAAAAAGGCTGCGTCATAATGGCGAAAACGAAATAAAAACAATTTAAAAACAAATACCATGGAAGGAATTTTAGTACCAATCGGATTTTTTCTGGCAATCTTCGCTATTCTTTATGTATACTGGACAACACGGACAAAAGAACGTTTGGCTTTAGTGGAAAAAGGAATGGATGCCGGAATTTTCAAAGGAGAATGTTCACAGTATGCACTTGTAAAATGGGGGATTTTCCTCATTGCGTTAGGTCTTGGAGTAGTAGCAGGATCTCTGCTGGCGGGTGTTATTGAGGACGTGGTTGCTTACTTTACGGCGATCCTGGTTTGTGGTGGTGTAGGTTTGATTGTAGCTTACCTCGTTACCAACAAGCTAATGGAGAAGAAAAGAGTATAAGTGGGATGTAAAAGAAACAGAAAACAAAAGCGGCCGGATTTTCCGGCCGCTTTTGTTTTCTATGCGATGTGTTTCAATTATTCAACATGAGACCGAATCACTTTCCGGATGGCTTCCTGGCAAACCGGGCAAAAACCTTTGGCTTCGTTGCTTTTCATGCGGCAATCGATATACGGACTGTAGATGCCTTTATCCAGATACCCTCCGCCTTCGTAAACTCCAACGGTTTTGAAGTATTTTGCCTCTCTGGGTGTCGGAACCGGTGTTGATTTTTCCAGCATGGATTTCCATTTCTTGTCGAAATCCACCAGGGTGGTCAGGTTGGGTTCCCAGGGTTCGATTTTCAGATTGTAAAAATCTTCGTAGGCAACACTGGAGGTGTAGTATTCGTCTCCCAATCCTGCAAATCCGTGTCCAAATTCATGAATAAAAACCTCTTGGGTGAGTTCGTTGTCGGAAGTGCATACACTCAGGAAATTGTAAAAGCCTCCACCACCGTAACGCTCTGTATTAACCAGTGCATAAACATGGTCGTATGGAACTGCTGATGCGGCATCGTAAATCGATTTCATGTCGGTAGTTGTCAGGTAGCGGGGAACATCGAATGTATAGAAACTGGAATTAAAGGCTGTTTTGCGGTAAATCTTTTCGCCCGGCACATCGGTACCCGATTCCTGCGATGGTGTAAACACCGCATTGACATTGAAATTTTTTTGCTCCGAATGGAATGGTTCCGCTTCAAACAGCATATCGGTAACACGTTGTGCATCGTCAAGGAATTTTTGCTTTTCTTTTTGGGTATAGCCCTCAGCCAGGATTACCAGATCAACTTTTTTGTCGGGATCGCCATTTTGTAAGATCGCTTTAACTTCAAATTCTGCGGTATTTTCGTTTAAAATAAAATAGTCTTTTGGATCGATCTCTTCAGCGAACAGATTCTGAAAGCTGCCGTCCCATTGCCGGGCATCGATTTCGAGCCGTACTTTATTTTTCGGGAAAGGGAAGATGGCGGCCTGGTAAAAAGTCTTATTGTTTTGTTTGGCTTCGGCTGTGGTTTGCCACTCCTGAAACAGGGTGCTAAATCCTTTGGAAAAGATGAGTTGGTTGCTGGCTGCATCAAAAACCCGGTAACGATAGGTTCCGTAATTAAATTCATCAACCAGGTGGTTTTTATTCCCAGCCCAGAAGGGCTCCTGTTTCATCGCTTCGGGATAAATGGTTGCTGTTTTTGAATTGCCCCCTAAAAGAAAATCAAAACGAAGCGAATGATCTGTGAAATAGTTTTTGAATTCGATTTGTGCATTCAGGAAAATAGGAATTATCATAAAAAGCCACAGGATTAACCGTTTCATAATACAGCATTTTTTAATTTTGTGAGCTAAAGTATTAATTGTAATCCAAACGTCATGCAATATTTCTACCGATTTTTACTCGATGAATTCCGTTTGATCAACGGTATGGAGAGCTTTGCCAAGCCTTTGGCTGCGCTGGCTACTTTTCTTTTTATTTCGCTGATAGCATTTATTGCTTATTTTATTTCCCGGAAATTTATGGTTTATGTGATGCACCGGGTTGCCGAAAAAACAGAGACCACCTGGGATGATATTCTGGTAGAAAATAAAGTATTTAAGGCAGTTGCCAATTTGGTTCCGGCTTTAATCTTTTTTTATTCCGCCAATTTTGCCGGACCGGAGACAGCTATACAGCTAAATCCATCGTTGGCGTTAAATACGGAACTTATAGCAAAAGATTTCTATCCTTTTTTGGATGAGGTGTTGATCACGCTGTCGAAGTTGTACCTGATTGGTATCGGGGTGTATTTGATCAATGCGTTGCTGAATTCCATTCTTGGTATCTATAATACTACTCAATACGCAGCAACACGGCCGATAAAAGGCTACATTCAGCTGATTAAGATTTTTATATACGGAATGGCCGGAATTCTGATGATCGCTTATCTTTTCAAAAAAGATCCGTGGGATTTGGTGATCGGACTGGGAACCATGGCTGCGGTGCTGTTATTGATTTTTAAAGACACCATACTCGGATTTGTGGCATCCATTCAGTTGTCGGCCAATAATATGGTAAAGCTTGGCGACTGGGTTACGGTTCCGAAACATAATGCCGACGGAACGGTAATCGACATTACGCTCAATACGGTTAAGGTTCAGAATTGGGATAAAACCATTGCAACCATTCCTACTTATAGTTTGGTTTCAGAGTCGTTTAGTAACTGGAAAGGAATGGAAGAATCGGGAGGGAGACGAATAAAGCGATCGGTACTTATCGACGTAAATTCAATCAGGTTTTGTGATGAGGAGATGCTAAGCAGGTTTGAGAAATTTGACCTGATTCGGGGGTATGTGCTCGAAAAAGAGAAAGAACTACGTGAATATAATAAGCAAAAGAATTTAAAAGACGAAGACTATATTAGTGGTCGTCACCAGACCAATGTCGGGATTTTCAGAAAATACCTCGAAGTATATCTTCGCCAGCATCCGAGCGTGCATCAGGAGATGACATTTCTGGTGCGTCAACTTCAGCCTACCGAAAAAGGATTACCGATCGAAATTTATGTTTTTTCGAAAGAACAGGAATGGGCCAAATACGAGGCAATTCAGGCTGATATATTTGATCATGTATTTGCCGTTGTTCCGGAATTTGAATTGCGGATTTTTCAGGAGTTGTCTGGTGCCGATATATCAAAAATAGCAAACAAATATTCCCCGGCATAAAAGGACGGGGTTACTTATCTTTTGTTCAGTAACTTACGAACTGTCGTAGAATTGTATGTTTAATAGCAGTGTTACTTATTAATTGTAATAATTACGTACATTTGCGCAATAATTTATAACCTAATCTGATTTTTTAGGAAATGAAGTCGAACGATTATTTAGAAGAAAAGCCAGCTGATATTGATGAGTTGGATGAGAAGATACTAAAGCTCATTACAAAAAATGCCCGAATTCCCTTTCTTGAAGTTGCCCGTGAATGCGGCGTGTCAGGAGCAGCCATTCATCAACGCGTTCAGCGCTTATTGAACATAGGCGTGGTGCATGGTAGTGAATTTATTGTTAGCCCACAGAAACTTGGATACAATACTTGTGCTTATATGGGAATTTACCTGGACAAGGCCAGATTTCATACTCAGGTTGTACAGGCGCTCAGGGAGATTCCTGAAGTAGTTGAATGTCATTATACTACTGGAGCGTATGCTATTTTCATCAAAATTCAAACAAAAACCAACAAGCATTTGAAACGTCTGATTGATGATGATCTTCAGAACATTGAGGGGATTGCTCGAACCGAGACCTTTATATCGCTCGAGATGGATTTTAAACGACAAGTTCCGATAAAATAATAAAAAAGGCCGTTATTAACGGCCTTTTTTATTGTCAATGTTGTTCTTCTGCGTATACAAAGTTGTACGACTCTTCGTGTTGACTTAAATCGAGTCCGATTTTCTCTCCGTGCGGAGAAATGCGCATGGGCACGATGAGATCGGTTACTTTATATAAAAGTAACGAGCCTCCAAACGTAAACACTCCCACTATGACCAATGCAAGCAAATGATAGAGGAAAGTGGTTATTTCGCCGTGAATCAATCCGACTTCGTTGGCAAAAACTGCGGTCAATATCATACCGGTAATACCTCCCATTCCGTGTGCCGGGAAAACATCCAGTGTATCGTCGAGTTTTGATTTTGTTCGAAGGGTAATCGCGTAGTTACTGATCATTGCTGCGACAACCCCGATAAAAATACTGGCGCCGACGCTCACAAATCCTGCAGCCGGAGTAATGGCTACCAGTCCTACAACCAAGCCGATGGCTGCACCCACTGCCGATGGTTTTTTCCCTTGGGCAGCATCGTAAAAAATCCAGGTTAACATAGCAGCAGCCGAAGCTGTATTTGTGTTTACCAGCGCTGAAGCAGCCACTGAATTAGCTGCCAGTGCCGATCCCGCGTTAAAGCCAAACCATCCGAACCAAAGCATTCCGGCGCCCAGCAAAATATAAGGAATGTTGGCCGGTTTGAATTCTTTGTTGGCATCTTTTCTGCGGCCCAGGAAGATGGCTCCGGCAAGTGCTGCAAATCCGGCAGACATATGCACTACGGTTCCTCCGGCAAAGTCAAGTACACCCCAGTTACGCAGGAATCCGTTGGGATGCCAGGTCCAGTGGGCGAGCGGAGCATATACGAATATGATAAACAGGCACATAAACAACATGTAGGCCCTAAAGCGGACACGGCCTGCAAAAGATCCCGTAATCAGCGCCGGTGTGATGATCGCAAATTTCAACTGAAACATAGCAAAAACGGCAAACGGGAAAGTGGGGGCCAGGTCGGGATTGGTTCCGCCTCCAACGCCCCGAAACATAAAGTAGGTTATGGGATTTCCGAATAACCCAAAACCTTCGGGGCCAACACTGTCGCCAAATGCAATACTAAATCCAACGACTACCCAAAGCACACTCACAATGCCCATTGCAATATAACTCTGAAGCATCGTTGAAATAATATTCCGCGACTGAATCATACCTCCGTAAAAGAAGGCAAGCCCGGGAGTCATTAAAAGGACCAAGCCTGTTGCGGTGAGCATCCATGCGGTGTCGCCGGCGTTTAAGTTCGTGTAGTCTTGTTCTGCTAATCCTGTGGGAATGAATACACCAACGAGGGCTGTGACGATCAATAATCCAAGGATGAGCCACCAATTTGCTTTGTTTTTCATCGTGAAAAAATTTTAACAGTCACCATCCAGTCGTGCGAATTTTACATATTTCTGACGAACTGAATATTTGTGACTGACTTGTTCGTAATTAAGTTTAGAATATCTGCCTGTTTGATATAAAATCGATATAAATATATTTAAATGGTTTAAAATGTGAATAATAAGGTAGAAAAAAGAAAGAAATACCGGGTGTTTTTTAATAAATTGATAATATAATGTGTGTTTTCTCCGAATTGATTTAATTATTTTCATTTTGTTACTTTAGTGGTAAATAGGAGGAATGACTTTGAAATAATGTTATTTTTTTGATATTTTTGATGGAAAATTGTAAGATATGACTTTGCGGAATAATTTGGATGATTGGGATCTTAAGATTCTTGATATTATAACGAAAAATGCGAGGATCCCTTTCAAGGATGTTGCAAAAGAGGTAGGTATTTCAAGGGCCGCTGTTCACCAGCGGGTAAACCGGATGGTCGATTTAGGCGTAATTGTGGGGTCGGGCTATCATATTGATCCCAAGAAAGTGGATTTTAAAACCTGTACTTATATCGGGATTTTCCTGGAAAAAGGCGGATTGTTCACCGAAGTGGTAAAGGAGCTCGAGCAGATTTCAGAGATTACGGAATGCCACTACACCACAGGCGCTTATGCAATATTTATCAAAGTTTATGCAAAAGACAATGAGCACCTGAAATCAATCCTCAGTGGACAGATTCAGAAAATTCAGGGAGTTGCCAGCACCGAAACCTTTATTTCGCTCGAAGAATCCTTTAAACGTACCATTCCGGTAAATATTTAGTTTCGTTGTCTTACCGCCTCGTAAATCATTAATGCCGCTGAAACAGAGACATTCAATGATTCAATTTTACCAAGAATCGGAATTTTTAATTGTTCGTCGGTTAACTTCAAAATATTCGGAGAGATTCCCGTGTCTTCAGATCCCATAACGATTGCAAGCGGCCCGGTGAAATCTCCCGAAGTATAGTTTTTGTCGCCTTTTTCGGTGGCTGCAACAATGCGTATTCCTGAGTCTTTTAAAAACCGTACCGCTTTTTCAAGGTGAGGCACTTTGCAGATGGGCAGGTGGTGGATAGCTCCGGCTGAGGTTTTTACGGCATCGGCGCCAATGCGGGCCATTCCTTTTTCCGGTATAATGATGGTGTGCACTCCCGCACATTCGGCAGAACGGGCGATGGCTCCAAAATTTCTCACATCGGTAATTTGGTCGAGTACCAGGATCAGCGGCGTTTCTCCGGTGTCAAAAATGCCGGGAAGCACATAATCTAGGTTGTCGAATTCGATGGGAGAGAGCAATGCAATTACGCCCTGATGGTTTTTTCGGGTATAGCGGTTGATCTTCTCAATCGGAACGAATTGGGAAGCGATATTGTTTTCTTTAAGCAGTTGCATCAATTCTGAAAAGAGTTCGTTTTTCAGCCCTTTTTTGATCAAAACCTTATCGATGGTTTTACCGGTTTTTATCGCTTCAATTACTGCGCGTGTTCCAAATAGAAAGTCTTCGTTATTCATTTTTACCGTTTAATTTGAATTGTTACCAGAAACGTTTTTGAAAGTTACCAGGTTTTTTTGATTTTCCAGGCTTCCAGTTCTTCGTTTGTATTCTCCCATTCGTGCATCATTTCTTCTAGCTTCTTTTTTAAATCTTCGTATTTGTCAAAAAGGCTGTGGTCGTTGATTTGTGCCGAAGAGGATAGGACTTTGTCCATTTCTTCAATCTCTCCTTCCAGGTCCGAAATACGTTGTTCGGCATCCTGCACCTGTTTTTCGAACCGGGAAATGTTTCGGCTTATTTCTTTTTGTTCTTCAAAGCTGAGTTCGTTTTTCCCTTTTTCTTTTTGAATGGAATTATTGGTTTTGGAAGCATTACTTTTTGCTTCCAGTTCTCTCATCGATTCCATCTTTTTTCGGTACAGGAAATCAAAGATACCGCCCAGGTGTTGTTTGGCTTTTTTATTTCTGAATTCATAGATGCAGTTTACCAGGCCATCCAGGAAATCGCGGTCGTGCGAAACAACCAATACCGTTCCGGTAAAGTTGGCAAGTGCATTTTTTAGAATCTCTTTCGATCGGATGTCGAGGTGGTTGGTCGGCTCATCGAGTATCAGGAAGTTGACCGGTTCCAACATTAGACGAATCATCGCCAGTCGTGATTTTTCACCACCGCTCAACACTTTTACTTTCTTGTCGATGTCTTCTCCCTTAAATAAAAATGCAGCCAGTATGTCCCGGATCTTTGTCCGAATATCTCCCACTGCTATTTCGTCGATCGTTTCAAAAATGGTGAGTTCCTCGTTGAGTAATTGTGCCTGGTTTTGTGCAAAATACCCTATTTTAACATTGTGTCCGAGTTGCATGTGTCCCTGATGGTCCAGTTCATTCATGATGATCCGGGCCAATGTGGTTTTTCCTTCACCGTTCCGGCCAACAAACGCGACTTTCTCGCCCAGCTCGATGTTTAAGTCAATATCGTCAAGAACCAGATGCGATCCGTATGCTTTTGTAATATGTTTAGCCGAAACCACCACTTTCCCGGAACGCGGTGCCGGTGGAAAGTTTAGTTTTAATGCTGAATTATCTTCTTCTTCAATTTCAAGCCGGTCGATTTTATCCAGTTGTTTGATACGCGATTGTACTTGTACTGCTTTCGATGCTTTGTAGCGAAACCTTTCGATAAATTTTTCGGTGTCCTCAATCAATTTTTGCTGGTTCTGGTAGGCCGCAAGATTGATTTTCTTTTGTTCTTCCTTCCAGGTTAAAAAGGATGAGTAATTCATCTTTTGGTCCAGAATTTTGCCGAGCGATATCTCGATGGTCCTGTTACAAACCGCGTTCAGAAAGGTTTTGTCGTGCGATACCAGAACAACTGCTCCTTTGTAGTCTTTCAGAAAATCTTCGAGCCATTGAATCGATTCAATATCGAGGTGGTTGGTGGGCTCGTCGAGCAAAAATACATCCGGTTTCTGAAGCAGAAGTTTGGCTAGTTCAACACGCATTCTCCATCCTCCGCTAAATTCAGATGTCGAACGTCCAAAATCAGAACGTTCAAAACCCAATCCCAGCAAGGTACGTTCGAGTTCTGCTTCGTAGTTATCGCCTCCCAGAAGCTGAAAACGCTCGTGCAACTCGGTTACTTTATCGAGTTTGCTAAGGTATTCGCTTGAATGATAATCGGAGCTTTCGGCTATTTCGTTGTTGAGCTGAGCAATTTGCTTTTCCAGTTGAAGGATCTCTTTAAAAGCCTGCGTCGCTTCGTCTTTTAATGTGCGGGTATCCGAAACCTTCATTTGCTGTGGCAGATAGCCAATGGTAACATCCTTCGAAATGCCAACGCTGCCTGAAGTCGGAGAGTTTATTCCGCTAATAATCTTGAGTAAAGTAGTTTTTCCTGCTCCGTTCTTTCCGATCAACCCGATACGGTCTTTGGGATTAATCAAAAAACTAATCTCTTTGAAAAGTTCAAAACCACCAAAACTTAAATTTATTTTATCTAAAGAAATCATAATCGTAACTGAATCGCGCAAATATAATCAATCGTGTCAGAAATGAAGGAGTAGATTAAGGGCAAAAAAAATACCCTCTCGGGTAAAAAAAGGAAGGGGAAAGCACTATGGACGCTTTTTGAAGATGATTGATAATTTACAAACCCCTAAACACAAAACCAATCATAAATACAGAAGTCGCTTTCCCCTATTCAGTTTTACTTATTGAAAATAAAACCAACCATTAAATCAATAGCAAATATAATTAAATGATTGTTACGCGAAATATAAATGAAACATAAAAATGCTTTTACAGGCATTAATAAGGTCTGTTTTTTCATTTTGGGAATCCTAAAGTTTATTTGGGAATCATAACTTGCGGCAATCATAATGCTATGTGTAAGATTGAATTATATTTGCACAAAATTTATAGAGGTGGGAAGAAACAAGAAAAAGCCCTTTTACGAGAACGTTCGGATAGAGGACATAGGTGCAGAAGGTAAGGCATTGGCGCGGGTAGGTGAGATGGTGGTTTTTACATCGATGGCAATTCCCGGAGACGTAGTTGATTTGCAGGTTACAAAAAAAAGGAAACGATATTCGGAAGCTTTTATCAGAGAATATAAAGCCTATTCAGAAGATCGGATCGATGCTTTTTGTGAGCACTTTGGTGTTTGTGGCGGATGCAAATGGCAAATGCTGCCCTATGATAAACAGCTTTTTTACAAGCAAAAGCAGGTAAGCGATCAGTTAACTCGTATTGGGCGGTTGAAAATCCCCGAAGTAACTCCAATTTTAGGATCTGAGAAAAACCGGTTTTACCGGAATAAAATGGAATTTACGTTCTCCAATAAACGTTGGCTTACCTACGATGAGGTCGAAAATGGTCATGAAATTCAAAACTCAAATGCACTCGGTTTTCATGTGCCCGGATTGTATGATAAAGTAATCAAGATCGATAAATGCTGGCTGCAGCCTGATCCATCCAATAAGATTCGCAACTTTGTGTACGACTATGCGATTGAAAATAACCTGAGCTTTTTTGATATTAAAGAGCAGAAAGGCTTTTTACGCACCATGATCGTCCGTACTGCCTCAACGGGTGAACTGATGATCATCTTAACGTTTTATTTCGAAGATCGGGAAAAGAGGGAAAAGCTGTTAAATACATTAAGCGAAAAATTCCCTGAAATAACCTCTTTACTTTACGTGATCAATCCCAAGGGGAACGATACCATTACCGACCAGGAAATAGAGGTGTTTGCGGGTAGGGAATATATTTTGGAAGAAATGGAAGGCCTTCAGTTTAAAATCGGGGCTAAAAGTTTCTATCAAACCAATTCGGAACAAGCCTATAACCTATATAAAGTAACCCGCGATTTTGCTGGTTTAACCGGGGAAGAAACGGTTTATGATTTATATACCGGAACAGGAACAATTGCAAACTTTGTTGCCCGAAATGCACGAAAAGTAGTGGGAATTGAGTATGTTCCGGAGGCGATTGAGGACGCAAAGGTTAATGCATCTTTTAATAACATAAATAATACATCGTTTTATGCCGGTGATATGAAAGATGTGTTAAACGATGATTTTGTTAAAGAAAATGGCAAGCCCGAAGTGGTTATAACCGATCCTCCCCGCGCAGGTATGCATGCCGACGTTGTTTTGACCATACTCAGGATGGCGCCCGAACGAATTGTTTATGTTAGTTGCAACCCTGCAACGCAGGCAAGAGATATCGCAATTTTGGACGAATTTTACCAAATTGAGAAAATCCAACCTGTAGACATGTTTCCACACACTCATCACGTCGAAAATGTAGTATTGCTGAGGAAAAAGCCTTGATTAATTAAGTAAAATCCCCTAACTTGCTTCCACTAAATGCAATCATTTTCTTTGCAGATAGATAAATAAGGGTCGTATTAAGAAGCCATATAGGTATTCTTAATATTATTATGTTAGTATGATTTCATTAAATCCTAAATTCAATCGATCATGAAAAAATTACTACTTTTTTTAGTGGGGATTGCCCCGCTTATGTTAACCGCTCAGAATAAATGCATGTATTTTGAGAAAATGGTTGAGCTAAAAAGTGAAAAGACAAATTTAAACACCTCCCAAAGCGATTTTGGTCCGGCTTTCGTTCAAAATGAATTGTGGTACTCTGCTTATACCGCTGAAGAAATTGAAATGCTGAACAGTGGAACCAAGAAAAAGATTTACTACAATCTATATTCTTCCGCTACCGATGCGAAGGGAAATGTTATTGGAGACAAAAAAGTGGAAATGGCCGACATTAGCGAGGGCTATCATGCCGGGCCTGTTTCGTATTGTGCAGCCACCGGTGAGTTGTTTGTAACCTTAAGCAATTTTGAAAACCCGGAAGTTCGCAACAAGGTTTATCAAAAAGCGGACATTCGCCTGAAAGTAATTATTGCCAAAAATCAAGGCGGCGTATGGACGAAAGTAGGGGAATTGCCTTTTAATGATCCTACCTATTCCGTTGGACATCCTTCGGTAACATCAACCGGAGATACACTTTACTTTGCTTCCGATATTCCGGACAAAGGACTTGGAGGAACAGATATTTACATGGCTGTTCGTCAGAATGGTACTTGGGGCGAAATGATTAACCTGGGAGATAAAATCAACACTTCGGGCGACGATATGTTCCCCTTTATCTACAAGGATAAACTACTTATTTTTGCTTCGAACGGAAGAGGAAGTGGCGACGACCTTGATTTGTATGCTGCCGGTTTAATGGGCGATAAGATTATGGAACCCAATGCCATAAGTGAATTGAATTCAGATGGCGATGATTTCGCTTTTGTTATTCACCCAACAGAAGAGGTTGGATATTATACTTCGGATAAATCGGGTGGAGAAGGTAGCGACGACATTTATAAAGTGTTGATCACCAAACTGGGCAAATACGAACTTGAACTGGTTGTAAAAGATCGGAAAACAAATGAAATTGTTCCGGATGCTAAAGTTCAACTCGATAATAACTGGCTAACAGCTTCAGCAGGTGTATTTAAGACAGAGCTGGCAAAAGAAACTACATACACTGCAAAAACCGATATGGACGGGTATGTGAACGATTCCAAATCGCTTACAACTGTTGGGAAACCTTTTGGGGTAATCAAAGAAACTCTATGGGTTGAAAAAGTGAGAGAAAAAATTGTATTGGAGAATATCTATTACGACTTTGATAAATGGAATATTTTGCCGGAATCGGAAGTGGAACTCGATAAACTGGTGAAAATAATGAAAGACAATCCGGGATGGAAAGCTGAATTAGGCTCACATACCGACTGTCGTGGTAGCGATGCATACAACGAGATTTTGAGCCAGAAACGTTCTGATTCGGCAGTGGCTTACATCGTAAGTAAGGGAATTTCTGCCGACCGTATCATTGCCAAAGGTTATGGCGAAACTCAGTTGGTTAACAAATGCGACGATGGTGTACCTTGCTCAGCAGCAGAACACCGCAAAAACCGTCGTACCGAATTTATAATACTGGAAAAGAATTAGGATAAATTATACTGATCTTTCTTGGAGCTGTTCATGCGTGGACAGCTCTTTTTTTGTGCTATTTTTGACAAGAATGGAGCAGACCGGCAACATAAAAAAGATTATACACATCGATATGGATGCGTTTTATGCATCTGTGGAACAGCATGATCAGCCCGATTTAAAAGGGAAACCAGTAGTGGTAGGCGGAAAAGGCGACCGGGGAGTGATTGCTGCAGCCAGCTACGAGGCCCGGAAATATGGTGTTCGCTCGGCCATGTCGTCAAAAGTTGCGCTACGGAAGTGCCCAACTCTTATTTTTGTTCCCCCCCGCTTTGAACGCTATAAAGAAATATCGCATCAAATCAGGAATATTTTTTATGAATATACCGACCTGGTTGAACCGCTTTCGCTGGACGAAGCCTACCTCGATGTTACTTATGCAAAAAAAGGAAAGCCATCAGCCACATTAATTGCCCGACAAATCAAAAAGCAGATTTTTGAGGAAACCGGATTGACGGCTTCAGCCGGTGTGTCGTACAATAAGTTTCTGGCCAAAGTAGCCTCCGATGTCAATAAACCCAACGGTATTTTTGTGGTCACACCCGAGCAGGCTATGGATTTTATTGATAACCTGGAGGTAAAGAAATTTTACGGAATTGGAAAAGTTACGGCAGAAAAACTCAATAAACTCGGAATTTGGTTTGGACGCGATTTAAAAAAGATCGATCGGCTGGAGCTTGTGCGGATGTTTGGAAAAGCCGGGAATTACTATTACGAGATCTGCCGGGGAGAAGATCACCGGGAGGTGGAACCCTCACGCGAAAGAAAATCAGTTGGAGCCGAAGATACATTTTCAACCGACCTTTACCGCGAAGAAGAACTGGAGGCCGAGCTTTTAAAAATAGCGGACAAAGTTTGGGAAAGAGCCAGCCGGTCGCAGGTGAAAGCCAAAACCCTCACGCTTAAATTTAAATATGCCGATTTTGAACAACACACCCGTAGTAAAACGTTGGAGCCCTGCTATCATTCGAAAAGTGTTTTTATCGACGAAAGCAAAAAACTACTCCGCGTTGAAGGTGGTTTTACAAAAGGCATTCGCTTATTGGGACTTACTTTGTCGAACTTTATAACCGACGACATTACTCCCAAAGCTGTTCAGCTGGTGATTGAGTTTTAATCAAATAACTCCATACTGGTTGTCACCGGGCTTTTGTTATATCCTCCCCTGAAAAAGAGGTAAAATATTTATGAAATTGCCCCGCAACAATTTTACCGACCGGGAGCCATAAATTTTATTCCGCTGCCGCAGTTGTGCTGCACCGGGTTGAGAAAAATTGGACCCATGTTGCAGTTGTGCGAAGGGGGTGCAACAAAAATTTTTTGCCATTTACAGAACCCCGGGGAGCCAACCAGCACTATTATTCATACTTACACAGCTGCGCGAAGGCTTTCACAACATATTTTTGCACCTTGCAAGACTGCGGGAGGCAATCAATAGAATTTTTTGCCCTTTACAGGTTTGCGACAGGCCTCCGGGAAAGTTTTCAGGGCAATTGCAAAACTGTGGGAGGATTTAGAGACAGTAAGCCAGAGTGTTTGGGCAAAAACGGGGTGATAGTCAGGCCCGCTATTGGAAGACACTGACACTATTCGGCCTAATCAAATATTTTCTCGTGCTTTTCAAGGGGCTACTGCCTTTTCTTATCGTGACAGTTTTAATTCTTTTTCTGCTTTTTGCAAAAGATATATGAAGGAACTCTTGTATCTTTCATCAAATTTAGGATTCATAGTTATGAGACGCATCAAACGCATTGTCGGAATACTTATCGTTTTTTTAGTGGTTGTTTATTTTCTGGGCCCAAAACCTTCCAGGCCTGAATTGAAAAAAGATCTCCCATCCATATCTGCCAGTCTTTCAACGATGGAAGATTATATTCAGAAAAAGGAAGCTGCTTTCACGATTAAACCGGACAACGAATCCCGGATTATTTGGGCGAATGATTCGGTGAAGGAACGCACCGATTACTGTTTATTGTATCTGCATGGATTTTCCGCGTCGTGGTACGAAGGGTACCCGTCAAATGTGGAATTTGCCCGCAGGTTTGGATGTAATTTGTATGCGCCCCGTTTATACGATCATGGTTTGGAAACCGAAGATGCTTTACTAAATATGACGCCTGATCATTTATGGGAATCGGCAAAAGAAGCGTTGATGATTGCACGCAGCTTAGGGAAAAAGGTGATCATTATGAGCACATCAACCGGTGGAACCTTAGGATTGAAACTGGCTGCCGACTTTCCGGAATATGTGGATGGACTCATTCTGTATTCTCCGAATATCCGGATTAACGATAACACTGTTTGGATTCTGCCCAAACACTGGGGCCTGCAAATCGGGCGAAAAGTTACCGGAAGCAAATACCGGATTACCAGCGAAGATTTTAATTCGAAAGATTGTCAGTACTGGAATTGTAAATACCGGCTGGAGGCCGTGATGTATCTTGAGCAGCTGGTGAAGGCAACCATGAACAATGAAACGTATAAAAACGTAACAGCGCCGGTTTTTCTCGGATACTACTATAAAGATGAAGAGCATCAGGATCAAACGGTAAGGGTAGATGCCATGCTTACCATGTTTGATCAGCTGGGCACCCTTTCATCGGATAAGGTAAAAAGAGCTTTTCCTGAAGCCGGAGGTCATGTTATTGGATGCGAACTAACCTCGGGCTGCGTGGATGAAGTAATTGCCGAAACCATCAAATTTGGAGAAGATGTGCTGGGTATGGTTTCGGTAAACTAGGAAATCAGCGAAGCCGCTGCTTCATCCAGAAACCAAGTCAAATCTCCGTTAACGGGAGAGATGTAATACGCCGGAAGCAATTTGGCGGCCTCATTGTCGTTCATGATTTCCGAAACCCGCATGGCTTTATTTTCTCCGGTAACCAAAAAGTAAATCCGGTTTGCATTGTTCAGCACATGCCCGGTTAAGGTAATCCGCTTTTGGCCCGTGAGCGGATGCTCGGCTACGGCACAATTTTCAGGGTGATCAAATAATTCAAGCTGATCGGGAAATATCGATGCGGTATGTCCGTCGTCACCCAATCCGAGAATGATCAAATCAAAAACAGGTTCTTTTCCTCTTGAGTTTAGTGTGTCGTCAATCTCGTTGGAATAACGGAGAGCTTCCAGTTCGGGATCTTCCTCTCCGTGAATCCGGTGAATGTTTTTCTCCGGAATATCAATGTGCGAGATCAGGTAATCCAACGTCATTTTGTAGTTACTTTGTTCCGAAGTTGGAGGTACGCAACGTTCATCTCCCCACCACAAATGAATACGGTCCCACGGAATTTCGTCTTTGTATTTTTCACTGATCTTTTCAAACAAACCCTTTGGCGAGTTCCCGCCTGAAAGTGCGATATCGAAGTTTTTCTGAGTTGAATCAGAAGTAAGCTGGATGATACTTTTGGCAATGGCATTGTACACCTTCTTCGGATTCTTGAAGATTTTTACTTCCGTTTCTTTTGTCATGTCCGTTAAATATCTGTTGATGTTGAAAGATAAAAATTAAAGTTCACAATACAATCCGTCGTTGGTCAGATTTTTACAGGGATATCTCCACGATCCGTTGATTATCAGGTGCTCTGCTTCCTCTGGTCCCCATGTTCCGGCCGGATATCCGTAAATCGGAATTTCGGGATTTGTTTTCCAGGCGTTGATTATCGGCTGCACAAATTTCCATGCTTGTTCAACTGCATCGCCCCGGGCATAAAGCGTTGCATCTCCTGTCATGCAGTCGAGCAAAAGGCGTTCGTAGGCAGCCGGAACGGTGGTATTGGCCAAATCGGAATAATGAAAATCCATGTTTACGGTTTGAACATTGAAGCCTGCACCCGGTGTTTTCATTCCGAATTTCAGCAAAATTCCCTCGTCGGGTTGAATCCTTATGATCAATTGGTTATGGTTGTGCTGATCGGTGTTGTTGCCAAACAAATGATGCGGAACCTTCCGGAAGGTGATTACAATTTCGGTAACACGTGTGGGAAGTTTTTTCCCTGTTCTGATCAGGAACGGAACGCCGGCCCAACGCCAGTTATCGATAAAAAACTTCAGCGCCACAAATGTTTCTGTTCTCGAAAGCCGGTCAACTCCCTCTTCGTCGCGGTAAGCTGCAGCCGCTTCCCCTTTGATGGTGGAAGCAGTATACTGTCCGCGAATCACATATTTTGACACTTCGTTTTCGCGGATGGGGCGTATCGACTGAAATACTTTCAGAATTTCGTTACGAATCGCATCGGCTTCCACCACTACGGGTGGTTCCATGGCCACAAATCCGGCAACCTGCAATAAATGATTCTGAACCATGTCGCGCAAAGCCCCGGAATGATCGTAGTAACCGCCACGGCTTTCCACACCCAGACTCTCGGCCGAAGTAATTTCCACCCGCTCAATGTAGCGGCGGTTCCACAACGGTTCAAAAATTCCGTTCGAAAACCGAGTCACCAACATATTTTGTACGGTCTCTTTTCCCAGGTAATGATCGATTCGGTAAATCTGTTCTTCTGCAAAATAATTCAGCAGCTGAACATTTAATTCTTTTGCCGAGTCGAGGTCAGTACCAAATGGTTTTTCAACAATCAGGCGGCGAAAATGCTGGTCCGATTTTGAAAGCCCGTTTTTACAAAGAAACTTTGGAATGACCGAATACAGCGACGGAGGCGTGGAAAGATAAAAGACATAGTTTTTATCAATGCCATTGGTGTCGGCAATCTCATCCAGGCGGTTTTTTAGCGGAATAAAATCATCGGGCGTATTGTTTTGAACCGATTGGTAATAGAGCATCTTTTTGAAATCATCGATTGAATCATGGTTTTCCAGAAATTCATCGGCACGATCCCTGAATTCGTCATCGCTTAACTTCGAACGCGATGCTCCCAGTACTGCGAATTTTTCAGGCAATAATTTGCGTTTGTACAATTCGTAAAGAGCGGGGATTAGTTTGCGTTTGGTGAGGTCGCCCGAAGCGCCAAATATGATCAGGATTTGATTCTCTACTTGTTTCATGTCACTTAAATTTCTTGTTCAACACAATATACCAGTACATTGTTTTCGAGGGGAAAATAGTACAGAAGGTATTTGTAGTTTCTTTCGGTGAGTTGCAGTGTGGCCGTAAAACTGCCTTCGCGGCCCGGAACAAAAGTATCGATAAGAATTTGTTCCCTGAAATTGATGCCGTGTGCATCGGTGCATTTAAAAATGGCTTCCTTGGCAGCCCAGAAAAGTACTCGGGCAAATTGTGGATTGTCGAGTTTTTCAATCAGCGCTTTTTCCTTTTGGCTAAGAAACCGGTCAGCCACACGATTCATGTTTCTGTCGCATTGCTCAATATCAATTCCTATTTTTTTATCCGAAAGGAAAACAACGGCATAATTGGCCGAGTGTGAGATGCTGATGTTGGTTATTTCCTCCGGTAAATAAGGTTTTCCTAATGACGTATAGCAGATTTCCTGTTTGCCGTTTTTCAACGCGGATAATAAAATGCGCGTAGTAAGGAATTCCTTCTGGCGTTTTTCTGCTTTTAACTGACTGTATTGAGTGGTTTCATCCTCAGAAAGCGCCAGTCGTGACAGCAAAATCTCGGGTGTTTCGGCGAGCTGCCAAATCCCGATTTTCCCATCCTTGTTTTCAATGGTTCTGATAAAGGGCATTACTTCCAGCTTGTGGTTTCAATCAAACGAATAACATCGGGTTCCAGGAAATCGATAACCGGGCGAAGCGAATCGATGTCAGGTACCTCGCGAATATAGAATGCGCCACGCAAAAAATGTTGCGTGCTGTCGGTCAGAAAAAATTGCATCGGCGAAGCGGCATTGCCCCGAATCTGGTAAATGGTGCCATAAACATTTTCGGCGTTATTAATAAATATCCGCTCATCGATAGCGCTTGCCTTAATCGAGTGTTCGTAGGCGAGTCGCCGGGTTTCTTCCATTAACTCGATCAAAAATTCACGGTTGGTTTTACCGTTTTTTTTCAGATCGTAATAAGAAATATGAAACTCTGCTTTGTTTTCCGGTATTTCTACATTTATCCAATACGGTTGATCCGGATTTCTGGAATCGTGTTGAATGGAGGAGTAATCCGGAATATCAAACGAATACGGATAATTTCCGAGTATTTGGGAATAGCTTTTTTGCGGGAAATCGATGCGGAAAAATCCTCTTGGTTTTGGCGTATATGTTTCCCTGCATCCTGCAAATATCATTACGAGTAATAGAATCCTCCAAATCCTCATGCTGATTGATTTTGGTGTAAAACGTAGTAAAGACAAGGTTTATTTAATCGCAACCTTGATTTGTTTGATCCGGCGGTTGTCCACTTCTTTAATGGTGAACGTAAATTGTTTGCATTTGATTTCTTCGTTCACTTTCGGAATTTCGCCCCTTAATTCGAGTATCAGGCCCGCCAGCGTATCTGCATCTCCTTTTACTTCGTCAAACAAGGTATCGTCGGTTTCGGTGATCCGGTAAAAATCGCCGAGTAAAACCTTGGCATCAAAAACATAGGTTTTATCGTTGATTTGAGTGAAGAACTTTTCCTCTTCGTCAAATTCGTCGGTAATGTCGCCCACAATTTCTTCCAGAATATCTTCGAGGGTGACGATTCCTGAAGTTCCACCGTATTCATCCACTACTACAGCGAGGTGAACTTTTGTTTTCTGGAACTCTTCCAGCAGCGAACTGATTTTTTTGGTGTCAGGTACATAAAACGGCGGACGGATAAGCGTTTGCCACTTAAACACGTTTGTTTTATGACTGTGAGGTAAAATGTCTTTGATGTACAGAATTCCGCTGACATTATCAAAACTGTCGATGTACACCGGAATTCGCGAATAGCCCGATTCGATGATGATCCGGATCACTTCATCAAATTCTGTTTTGATGTCGATGGCCACCACGTCAACCCGAGGTTTCATGATTTCGCTAACATCCTTGTTCCCAAACTTTACGATTCCCTCCAGGATGTCTTTTTCTTCGGAGAGCTCGTGTTCTGAAGTCAGTTCCAGCGCCTGCGAAATATCGTCCATCGACAAATTTTTGTGGTGCTTTTGTAATCTGCGGTTCACAAAACCAGTCGAATAAATAAGCAAGGCGTTTAAGGGCCGGAACAATTTTGCTAATGTTTGCAAAGGCAGGGCCATTGTTTTGGCAAAGCGCAAGGCAAAATGTGTGGCGTAAACTTTTGGGAAAATTTCGCCAAAAAGTAAAAGAAAGAAAGTGATCAGAACCACCTGGAAAACAAATTCCAGCATCGGAGCTTTAACAAACGTAACCAGGTTGTTGGAGATGTATGCGGTTAAAATGATAATTCCAACATTTACAAAATTATTGGTTACCAATATGGTGGCCAGCAGACGTTCCGGGTTTGCGAGATTATCCAAAACGCGTTGATTGGTCTTGCTTTTCTTTTTTAGCTTCTCTTTTTCGGTAGCGCTTAGCGAAAAGTAAGCCACTTCCGATCCGCTGATCATTGCCGAGCTCAACAATAACAACAACACGATAATCAGTGCAACAAAAATTCCCGGAGTCAGAGGGTGAAATTCAACGTTCCAGCCTTCAAAAAGGGTGGAAGCAAGCGGCGGTTCTGTTTCCAAAATCAGTTAATTTAATTAAAACGGTAAATCCTCGTCTCCTTCGGGTTCTTCAATATCGGGCTGACTAACCTGTGGAGAATTGGATGGGGACTGAGATACATTTGAGTTGTTATCGGCACCCGCCTGTTGATTGCCGGAAGCTGAGCCAAGCATCTGCATAACATCACCGTAGATTTCGGTTGTGTAACGCTTGTTGCCGTCTTTGTCGTCGTACGAACGGGTTCTGATTCTCCCTTCAATATACAACTGGCGACCTTTGGTTACATATTTTTCTGCAACATCGGCCAGTCCTCTCCACAAAACAATATTGTGCCATTCGGTGGTGGTTACTTTTTCTCCGTTTTTGGCGGTATAAGTTTCCGAAGTTGCCAATGGAAAATTGGCCACTGCAACACCATTGTCTAAGTGTCTGACTTCCGGGTCTTTGCCCACGTTTCCAACAAGAATAACTTTGTTTACTGACATGATTTTAATTTTTAATGGTTAACATTATTGTACGGATGAATTTTTCATCTCCAATATTTATTCTCCTAATTTATAATCTTTTAAAAAGAGTTCCACTAACCGAGGTACAGCAAATTTAGAAATATCTTTTTTATTTACCCGTAAGAGGGCTTTGCTAATCACTGATTCTTCTGAAATTTCTGCGCGAATTGTCCGTGCCATTATAATACGGTGACTCAAAATATGTTTTCTGGTTTCCGAAACCGCAGTTATATTATACTTTCCTCGACTAAGAAAAGGGATCTCGCAGTTGAGTATTTCCTGATCACTTAACTCCCGATCGGATTCCAGCAGCGGCAGCTGGTAAAGGTTTTTCCAGATATCATTTTGGGTTCGTTTCTCCATTAATATAGTGCTCCCGCTTTCAAGGAGGTAATAATAAAAATAGCGCAACGACTGCCTGGTCTTTTTCTCTTTTACCGGAAGGTTGGAAACAAGGTCGTTGGCAAATGCATGACAAGAGGAATGCAAAGGACATTCAAAACATTTGGGTGATTTCGGAACGCATTGCAGGGCTCCGAATTCCATGAGCGCCTGGTTGTGTAATCCCGGAGCGTTTTTGTCGAGCACTTCGTTTGCAAGCAGGGTAAACTCCTTTTTGCCTTGTGTTGAATCGATAGGAGTTGCAATTCCAAAATAACGCGAAAGTACACGGTACACATTCCCGTCGATGGTGGCGAAGGGAAGGGAAAAGGCTATGGAAGCGATGGCTGCGGCGGTATACGGCCCAATGCCTTTAAGTTTTATGATGGTTTCATACTTGTTGGGGAAAATTCCCGAATAATTGTTCGCAATGGTTTTTGCCGCGGCATGCAGGTTTCTGGCCCGCGAATAATAGCCCAGTCCCTGCCATAATTTTAGTACCTCGTCTTCATGTGCAGAAGCCAGGTCGGTCACCGTTGGAAACCGCTCAATGAAACGGTGGTAGTAGTCGGTTCCCTGTGCTACCCGCGTTTGTTGAAGTATAATTTCGGAGATCCATATTTTATAGGCATCGTTGGTTTGACGCCAGGGCAAATACCGTTGGTATAAATGATACCATTTATATAGAGCTGTTTTGAATTCTTGCATTTTATCGCTAACCCACTTAAAATCTTGATTAAAACAAAAATAATTTAAATAAAAAGCTTTACTGTGTTTAAAATATTTTTATTTTTGCAGACTCTAATAAAAACGATTAATATATTGAAAATTAAATATTTTAAGAGATGACTAAGGCAGATATTGTAAATGAGATTTCAAAAGAAACTGGAATTGAAAAAGTAACTGTTCAGAAAACAGTGGAAGCTTTTATGGAGACGGTAAAAGATTCACTGGTGGATGGGAAAAATGTTTACCTGAGAGGGTTTGGTAGTTTTGTGGTCAAGAAAAGAGCAGAAAAAACTGCCAGAAATATCTCTAAGAACACTACTATTATTATTCCAGCTCACAATATTCCTTCGTTCAAACCAGCGAAAACATTTGTATCAGAAGTTAAAAACCAAGTAAAAAAATAGAGTTATGCCAAGCGGAAAGAAAAGAAAAAGACACAAGATGGCCACTCATAAGCGCAAAAAAAGATTGCGTAAAAACAGGCACAAAAAGAAAAAATAGAGTTTTAGTTTGTTAAAACTCTGTGAGATATGGTTAAACCTAAGGCATCTGGTGTCTTAGGTTTAATCTGTTATAAACATTAGTATTAATAAATAAAAATTACGTTCTAAAATTTAGGTTGTGAGTAGCGATTTAATAATTGATGTAACTCCTTCCGAAATTGTTATTGCTTTACAGGAAAATAAAAAGCTTGTAGAACTAAGTCGAGAAAGAAGCGGGGCAAAATTTGCTGTCGGGGATATTTATCTCGGGAAAGTAAAAAAAATTATGCCCAGTTTAAACGCAGCGTTCATTGATGTAGGTTACAGTAAGGATGCTTTTTTACATTACCTTGACCTGGGGCCGCAATTCGCCACTTTAAATAAGTTTTTACGAATTGCTTCGTCCCGAAAAAATAAAATTTCTTCCATCTCACGGATACAATCCGAACCCGATATTAACAAGGAAGGTAAGATAAATGAGCTTTTAAAGGTGGGTCAGAAAATTCTGGTACAGGTTGCAAAAGAACCTATTTCGACAAAAGGTCCCAGACTGACTTCCGAAATTTCGATAGCAGGCCGAAACCTGGTTTTGATGCCGTTTAGTGACAAGATTTCAGTGTCGCAGAAAATCAAAACCAACGAAGAAAAAAGCCGGTTGAAAAAACTGGTTCAAAGTATTAAGCCCCGGAAATACGGGGTGATTATCCGTACTGTAGCTGAAGGTAAAAAAGTTGCCGAACTCGATCAGGAACTCCGTCGCTTAGTCGATAAATGGGAAACAACATTTAACAAGCTGCACAAAGTCCAGGCTCCTTCACTTATTATTGGTGAGATTGACCGAACTACAGCTTTGCTGCGCGACATTTATCATCCTGACTTTAACAGTATTATTGTGAACGATCAGTCGGCTTTCGACGAAGTTGCCGATTACATAGGTAGCATTCAACCTGACAAACGTAAAATTGTCAAGTACTACAAGGGACGACAACCTGTTTTCGAACATTATGGAGTAGAAAAACAGATTAAAGCGTCCTTCGGGAAAACAGTTTCCTTTAAAGATGGTGCCTATTTAATTGTAGAACATACTGAAGCGTTTCATGTAATAGACGTTAACAGCGGAAACCGGGCAAGGGCCGGAAACGACCAGGAGTCGAATGCCCTTGAAGTGAACCTGGCCGCCTGTGACGAAATAGCACGACAATTACGGTTGAGGGACATGGGTGGAATCATCGTTATTGATTTCATCGACATGCACGTTGCTGTCAATCGCCAAAAAGTGAATGATCACATGCGCGAAGTGATGGCCAACGACCGGACTAAGCACAACATTTTGCCATTAAGTAAGTTCTGCCTGATGCAGATTACGCGACAACGAGTAAGACCGGAAGAAAAAGTAGAAACGGCTGAAGTTTGTCCAACTTGCAACGGAACCGGTAAAATTGTGCCCTCTGTTTTATTTGCCGACGAAATCGACGGCAAAGTACGATACGCTCTTAAAGAGCTGAATAAAAAGAAATTGCAAATCAAAGTTCATCCATATGTTGCGGCTTTCCTTACCAAAGGTTTTAAAAGCAGACGCAATCAATGGTTTTTTGAATACTTTCGGTGGGTGAACATAGAGAGTAACAGTGCCTATTCTTTTTTGGAATACCACTTTTACGACGAGAATCAGGAAGAAATTATTTTATAGAAGGAAGCCGTTCGTTTGAACGGCTTTTTTTATTTCATGGAAATTATTGCATTTTTACAACTTAAGATGCCTTTTTGACTCTAGCCCGAAAAAGCTGGATCAAAAATTGGCTCAAAAACCTATTGGAATATAAATTGTTTATCGAAGTATTTATATTATTGCATGTATTTTTGTGATTCATTTTAGAAAAAACATAGTATGAAGAAAATAGCTTTTGTACTCGCACTTTTTGTTACCACTTTAGTAGCTCAGGCCCAAATCGTAAATCCCACCAAATGGAGTTTTGATTCAAAGCAAAACGGGAATGAGGTTGATTTAATTTTTGAGGCAACCATTGATGCCGGCTGGCATTTGTACGATACCGATCTTCCGGAAGGTGGTCCCATTGCTACCACTTTCGTTTTTGAAGATTCTACTTTGTTTGATTTTGTTGGGAAAATTCAAAAAGTGCCCGAACCCGAGATTCATTTCGACGAAACTTTTCAACTAAATGTCGGATACTTTGGTGGAAAGGCTGTACTTACCCAGAAAATTAAACTGAAGTCGTCTGATCCGGTGGAGATAAAAGGGTATGTATTGTTTATGAGTTGTAACGATGAAACATGCACGCCGCCCGAAGAAAGTGAGTTTTCGTTTAAATTCAATCAGGATACAAAACCAGCAGTTCCGGCTGAAGGTAAAAATGCAGGTGCCGTTGCAAATGGCGTTGATTCAACCGGTGGACAATCACTGTGGCTTTTTATTTTGATTTCTGCCCTGGCAGGTTTTGCGGCTATTCTAACTCCTTGCGTATTTCCAATGATTCCGATGACGGTTTCGTTTTTTATGCGAGGTAGCGAAAATAGGGGGAAAGCCGTTAAAACCGGTGTGTTTTTCGGACTTTCTATTGTGGCGATTTTTACTTTACTCGGCGCGCTTTTTTCAATCGGAATTTTCGGACCCAATGTGGGAAGTATCTTGAGTACGCACTGGATTCCAAACCTGCTTTTCTTTACGCTATTTCTGGTTTTTGCCATTTCATTTTTTGGAGCATTCGAGATGGTATTACCAAACAGCCTGGTTAACAAAACCGATTCTCAAGCTGATAAGGGGGGACTTATCGGGGCTTTTTTTATGGCGCTTACCACGGTAATTGTATCGTTTTCGTGTACCGGGCCGTTTATTGGAGCCTTGATCATCGAAGCGGTACAACACGGAGGATTACGTCCGTTAATCGGGATGTTTTTCTTTGGACTGGCCTTTGGAACTCCGTTTGCCCTGTTGGCGATTTTCCCGTCAGCACTGAGCAAACTGCCAAAATCAGGTGGATGGCTTAATTCCATCAAAGTTGTTTTCGCTTTCATCTTGCTGGCTTTCGGTTTAAAGTTCCTGAGTAATATTGATCAGGTTTATGGCTTTGAGATTTTAAGCCGTGAGATTTACCTGTCAATCTGGATTGTTGTTTTCTTTCTGTTGGGCATGTATTTCATTGGTAAAATTAAATTCTCTCACGATAGTGATTTACCTTATGTTGGAGTAGGTCGCTTGTTTTTGTCGATCGTAACGTTTACGTTCGTTTTGTACCTGTTTACCGGACTATTCGGAGCGCCTCTGCGTACTATTTCTGCTTTAATTCCACCAGCAAGTACACAAAGTTTTATGGTGGGGAGCAGTACTTCTGCAGCTCATACTCGGGTGCAACAAGCGGAGTGCGGACCGGCTAAATATGCCGATAAACTTCATTTACCTAACGGACTGAGTGGGTATTTTGATTATGAACAAGGACTGGCTTGTGCAAAAGAACAGGGCAAACCGGCCTTGGTTGTGTTTAAAGGACACGCCTGTTCAAACTGCAAAAAGATGGAAAATTCAGTTTGGCTGAATCCTGATGTTATGAAGATGATGTCAGAAAAATATGTAGTGATTGGATTATATACCGACGATCGCACCAAACTAGACGAAAGTGATTGGGTGACTTCGGCCGACGGTAAAGAGTTAAAGACCCTGGGGAAGAAAAATCTCGATATTCAGATTTCAAAATATGGAACCAACAGTATACCTTACCATGTGATCGTAGAGCCCGACGGGACAGAGTATCAAATGGGAGTTACTTTTGAGGATGACGAATTCAAAAGTTTTCTTGAAAAAGGATTGGAATAAGGAAAAGAAAATAAGTAAGAAGCCCGGGTCTGTGATCCGGGTTTTCTTTTTTGGTCAGATTTGAATTTCGGCATAACTTTAGGAAGTATTTAAAACAGTATTGAAATGAGAACAGATGTACTTTTCTGGAACGTAGATACGCAGGTCGATTTTATGGAGCCCGACGGAAAATTGTATGCTCCGGGCGCAGAAACAATAAAGCCGGTATTGAAAAAGCTTACCGATTTTGCTGCCAGTCATAATATTCGGGTGGTTAATACTGCCGACTTTCATTACAAAGGATCAGCCGAACTTTCTGCAAATCCCGATTTTATCCATACTTTCCCGGAACACTGCATGGCTAATACCGCTGGAGCGGAATACGTTGCTGAAACGATCCCTCAAAATCCGTTGACCTTCGATTGGGAGAAAGAATATTCGTCGCTCGAAGGCGTTAAAACAGCCCGTGAAATTGTCATCCGTAAAGATGCTTTTGATGTATTCAAAGGAAATCCATACACCGACGAGATTGTCAGATTGCTTTCGCCCCAAACGGTGATGGTGTATGGCGTTACCACCAATGTTTGTGTTAACGATGCTGTTTTAGGATTGGTAAAAAGGGTGAAAAGGGTTTATGTGGTGGAGGATGCCATAAAAGAACTACCCAATATTCCGCTTCCGTTTGAAAACTGGAAAAAACTGGGGGTGCAAATGATCAGGTTTGAGCAGCTAAAAGAACTAATTGAAAAAGAACGCAGATGACGCTGATTTAACTGATCGTCACCAATATTGCTAATGATGATCTGAAGGATCTGCGTCATCTGCGTGCCAATATTTTATTTTTTACAATCTTTACATGCGTTGTAGATTCCTTCAAACATTTCTTTAACATCTGAAGCAGCAACTGCTGAGAAAGCTACCCGTAAAATGTTTCCAAGGCTGATTACACCAATGCTGTATTTCTGGATCAGCACCTGGCGAACTTCTTCGCCAACCAAACCTTCTGCCAGCTGCACACACATGAAATAGCCCGAGTTATAAGGAATCGCTTCGAAATACTCTATGTATTTTTCTTCTTTCAACGCTTCTTTAACGGCATCGTATCTGCGTTTCATAATCACATACTTCGCTTCTTTTTGTGCCGCATATTCTTCGCTTTCAAATGCAGCAATTAACAGCGACTGCGAAATATTGGCGGCATTCGAGATATTTCCACGGATAGCACCTGCCGTTTTGGACTCAAGAGCGCCGTACAGCGCAGCGTCGCCTCCTTTTATTCCGTAGGTCATAAATCCAACGCGGAAGCCCCAAACATAGTCTTCTTTGGTGGCGCCATCTATTTTTACTGCCAGTACATTTTCGTGTAACTGCGAAAGCGGAGCAAAAATACTTTCCTGTGCAATTCCTTCTTCGAAAACCAGTCCGAAATAAGCATCGTCGGTAATGGCTACAATTTTATTGCCTTTGTCAGCCGCTTCTTTTATAATTGCAACAATGGCATCCTGTTCTTCAACAGTAGGGGTATACCCCGATGGGTTGTTCGGGAAATTCAGAATTACCACTTTTTTCCCGATACCACCTTCATTCAACTTGGCTTCAAACGCTTCCAGGTCAAATCCGCCGTTTTTGAACAGGTTGAATTTAGTGATCGCGCAACCGTACATGTTGGTAAGAGTCAGGTTGTAATTTCCCCAGAAAAGATCGGGTACAATTACTTCGTCCTGCTGATCGCAAAACATATATCCGGCCATGCTGATACCATGTGTCAATGCATTGGTAACCACCGGCAAGCTGATTTCAACATCCTTTAACGAAGGATTCTTTTCATAAATCATGCTTTTCCACTTGGCACGAATGTCCGGGCGTCCAAAACTCGGGGCATACGGAAATACCAGTCCCGGGTCCATGTTGATCTTTGAGGCAATCGATTCCAAACGCATCGGTGTACCATCGTCTTCAACGGCAGCACCAATCGTTGCATTTATTTTTGTGCCTTTTGCTTCGGCTGTTTGTCCCAGAATTCCTTTCTTCGGGAAAAAAATACTTTTTCCTCTTTCGGAAAGCATTTCAAAAACAGTCGCGCTTTTTTCCTGGATAATGTTGTTAAGCTCAGCAGCTTGTGGATTCATAATTGCAAATCTTATTAAGTCTATTTGTACCTCTGTTATTTTTGTGCAAGATAGAAAAATGAGATTTAAGTTTTAATGAAGTGTCAGCAAGTTGGGTGTATTTTTGATAAAATGCTAACATTTTCCAAGTTGAGCTTGAAAAAAGTTGCCTGCCGAGGGGGAAAATTGGTTTCGGCTTGTATCTTGTTTCCTTTGTAAATGTCAGAATTCCAATATAAACTTGGTTTGGACTCCCGGCAGAGAAGTCGCTTTTAGCCTTCCTCCGTGTAGAAGCATTATTTGTCGCGAAAGACTTAACCCAATTCCGGAACCCGATTCTTTGGTTGTAAAGAACGGAACAAAAATCTTATCCATTATATCTTCCGGAATACCGGGCCCGTTATCGGTGACTGAGATTTGTGCCCGTCCGTTCTCATGGTATTCTCCTTTTATTTTAATGAGGCCTTCTTCGTTGTTTTTCAAGGCTTCCATCGAATTTTTGATCAGGTTGATCATCACCTGCGAAATCTGTTTTTTATCAACTGAAATTTCCAGGTCGGCAGGAAGTAACTCCCAGTCGATTTTTACTTTCTCACTGAGCGGTTCGTATTTGATCAGCGTGATGATACTTTCGATAAGTTGCCCCACTTTAACCGTTTTCTTTTCCGGCGGAGGAATGCGTGTCAGTTTTCGGTAAGTATCCACAAAACCGATCAACCCGGTTCCGCGTTCATTGATAACTTCCAGACCTTTTATCGAATTCGCGATTATCTTTTCGGAGGGCACATTATCTTCCAGGTTTTTAAAATAACCCAATATTGTTTGAGACAGCGAAGTGATTGGGGCTACCGTATTCATAATTTCGTGGGTGAGAACGCGAATCAGTTTAATCCAGCTTTCCAACTCTTTGGTGTCCATTTCATTTTTAATATCATGAAAAGTCACCAGTTGAAGATTGTCGGTGGCGGTTTTAAACCGTGTCGATCTGAGCGAAAGTTGTACAACCCCGGTTTTGTTGTTAAAAGTCACCAGTCGGTTGTCGCCGGGTTGGAGTTCTTTTAAGGTATTAAAAAGCTTTTTATCGATTCTTACGATCTGGTTGATGTGGGTCATATGCTCGTGCCCAAGCAGGTTTTTGGCCGCCGAGTTGGCCAGAAAAATAGTGCCTTTTTCGTTGTAGGTGATAATTCCGGTTGAGACATGTTCCAAAATGGTCTGGAAATAATGCTCTTGCTCGCGCAATTCAAACTTGATTTGTTTTATCAGTTCGTTTACTTTGTTAAGACTTGAATTGAGCTCATTCAATGATTTATTCCCGTTATGTTCCGGAAAATTTAGCGTGGAATCTTCGTTCCGGATGGCATCAAAAAAGTAAGCTATTTTTCGGTTGGTACGGTTGAGAAAGTTGATCAGCTCAATTACCTGGAAAACCAGCACCAAAAACAAAAATCCAACCAGCACATATACCGCAGCGCCCAAAAGTACCCAGCTTAAAAGCAATGCGTTTCCTGTCAGTAAAATAACCCTGGTAATAATTTGTCGGTTGATGTGCCTGCTGACCATGTTTTAAAGCTTGTATTTTTTCATTTTGTTGTAAAGTGTTTGGCGGGTTATTCCTAATTGTTCGGCTGTTGATGAGAGGTTCGATCCCGTTCTTTGCAGCATTTTCACAATCATTTTTTGCTCCATTTCTTCAATGGTTCCGTCAAAAATATCGCCTGCACCGGCCATCACCGGTTTAAAGAAAAAATCATCAGGAGTAAGTTCTTTTTTATCCGAAAGAATCACTGTTTTTTCGATGGTGTGCTGTAGTTCCCGCACATTTCCAGGCCATTGGTAGTTAGATAGTTTTCGAAGTCCTGCATCTGTAATACGCATTTCGGGTTTTCGGTATTTGGCGCAGTATTTTTTGAGGAAATAATTGGCAATAGCAATTACATCATCTTTTCGTTCGCGCAGTGGCGGAATTTCAATATGAATGGTATTGATGCGGTACAGCAAGTCTTCACGAAAAGTACCATCGGCTACCATCGCATTGAGGTTTTGATTGGTGGCACAAATAAGCCGGATATCCACCGGCACCGGTTTGTTGCTGCCAATGGGTGTAACCTCGCGGTTTTGCAAAGCAGCCAGTAATTTGGGTTGAAGGTGAACGGGCAGGTTTCCGATCTCATCCAGAAAAAGTGTTCCGCTGCTGGCATTCTCGATTTTTCCGGTCCGGTCTTCGCGGGCGTCGGTAAACGATCCTTTTTTATGCCCAAACAACTCGCTTTCGAAAAGCGTTTCGGTAATCGCACCCATATCAACATTCACCATAATTTCGCCGGCACGTTTCGAGTGCCGGTGCAGTTCGCGGGCAATCAGCTCTTTGCCGGTTCCATTGTCGCCGGTAATCAGCACGTTGGCATCGGTTTGGGCTACTTTCCGAACCAGGGCCAGCAGCTCTTTCATTTGGGGCGATTCTGCGATAATAAAATAGCGGTCGTTGTTGATCTCGCTTTTTAATGCACTTTCTTTTCGCTTGAGCTGTTTGATCTCTTTTTTCGATTGCTGAAGTTTATAAACATTCAACAAAGTGGTGCGAAGTTTTTCGTTGTCCCAGGGTTTCAGAATAAAATCGGACGCTCCTTTCTTTAGCGCTTTAACTGCCAGTTCCACATCGCCGTAAGCAGTAAACAATACCACTTCCATATCGGGGCGCAGTTCCTGGATGCGAGATAGCCAGTACAAACCTTCATTTCCGGTATTTACGCCCGCCGAAAAATTCATGTCAAGCAGAACCAGGTCGTATTGGCCATTTTCGATCAGCGAAGGCAATTGGTTGGGATTCGCGATGGTTTTTATTTCTTCAAAATCGTCCTGCAGCAGAATCTCAAGTGCGCTTAAAATGCTTTTGTTGTCGTCTACTACCAGTAATTTTCCTTTGGGCATGGTCTTCCGGTGTTTTTTTGAATCTGAATGTTTAACAGGCAGCTAAACTCAAAATTTATGCAAAATATACACAAAAATTTCGGAAGCGTTATAAGCGATTGTAGGTCATTTGATTAGGATTTTTAATGAGGTTTTGTATCGGTTTGAGTTTCAGTTGAGTGTCAAAATATTTTACACCTGAAGTTAATTTCTTTGACAGGTTTGAAATATGCCATAAATGAAAAAAATCCGGTTCAGAACGATGCTGAACCGGATTTTATATGTTTTCGAAATTGAAGTGATTAAATCAAACCTCGTTTTTTCAATAGTGGTTTAATATCGGCTTCTTTTCCACGGAAATCCTGATAAGCTTTTGCGAGGTCTTTTGTATTTCCAATCGACAGGATCATGTCGCGGAAACGTTGACCATTTTCAGGAGTCAGGCCACCGTTTTCCCGGAACCACTCGAAGGCATCGTTATCCAGAACTTCGGCCCAGCAGTAGGCATAATAACCAGCTGCGTAACCATGTCCCCAAATGTGCAGGAAGTACGACGAGCGATAACGCGGAGGTACTTCTTTCAGGTACATTCCGGTTTTTTTCAGCGCTTCCAGTTCAAAGGCATCCGCATCCTCAATTTTTTGACCTTCGGTAATGGTGTGCCATTGCATATCAAGTACAGCAGCTGCCAAAAATTCGGTAAATGCATACCCCTGGTTGAATGTGGCTGATTTTTTAATCTTTTCCACCAATTCCTGTGGCATCGGTTCACCTGTTTTATAATGTTTGGCGAAATTCGCAAACACGCTAGGGTAGAGCACCCAGTGTTCGTTAAACTGAGAGGGAAGTTCTACAAAGTCGCGGGAAACGTTCGTTCCCGAAAGGCTTGGGTACTGCTGGTTGGCAAACAAACCGTGCAGGGCGTGGCCAAATTCGTGGAACATGGTGGTTACATCGTCGAAACTGAGCAGAGCAGGTTCTCCGGCCGCCGGTTTCGAGTAATTACATACGTTGTAAATCACGGGTTTGTTGCCCAGTAATTTCGATTGTTCGGTGATGTTGCCCATCCAGGCACCGCCTGCTTTGTTGTCGCGTTTGTAATAATCGGTATAGAACAAGGCCATTGATGAGCCATCTTTGTCGAAGATTTCCCAAACGCGCACATCGTCCTGGTATACCGGAATGTCTTTTCTTTCCTTGAAAGTAATACCGTATAGTTGAGTGGCGGCGTAGAAAACACCGTTCTCCATTACATTATTCAGTTCGAAATACGGTTTGATCTGGCTCTCGTCCAGGTCGTATTTTTCTTTCCTTACTTTTTCTGCGTACAAATTCCAATCCCACGCTTCGAGTTCGAATCCACCGTTTTGGCTATCAATGAGTTTTTGGATATCTGCAGCTTCTTCTTTGGCTTTTGCTGTGGCAGCCGGAGTTAATTTTCCGAGTAATGCTTCTACTGCCTCAGGTGTTTTTGCCATCTGGTCCTGTAACTGCCATTCTGCAAAATTTTTGAAACCCATAATTTTGGCCTGCTCTGCCCTTATTTCAGCAATGCGGGTAATGATGCTTCGTGTATCGTTTTCGTCACCCTGTTCGGCGCGGTTCCACGAGTTGTCGAAAAGCTGACGACGTGTTTCGCGGTTGGTCAGCGATTGCAGATCCGGTTGCTGAGTGGTGTTCTGCAGCGTGATCATGTATTGTCCGCTCATGCCAGCATCTTCAGCCTGCTGGGCTGCCGCGCTGATTTCTCCTTCCGAAAGCCCGTCGAGGCGTTCTTTGCTGTCTACTACCAAGGCTCCTTTTTTAGCCGCAGCTATCAGCAGGTTCCCAAATTTGGTACTCAATGAAGCTTCTTCCTCGTTTAGCTTCTTCATTTTCTCCTTGTCTTCGGCTGATAAATTAGCCCCGGCAAGTTCAAATTTCTGATAATAGTATTCCACCAGTTTAAGCGATTCAGCATCGAGATTGAGGCTTTCCCGTTCGTTGTAAATGCTTTTTACCCGCTGGAATAAATTATCGTTCAAAAATATTGCGTCGCTATGCGCAGCAAGCTTTGGCGCCAGTTCTTCTTCGGTTTGCTGGATGTCGGGATTGGTGTTAGCGCCCGAAAGCAAGCCGAAAACACCATAGGCACGGCTTAAGGTTTGCCCGCTTTTTTCGAGGGCAACCAATGTATTTTCGAAAGTTGCCGGCTCAGCGTTGTTGGCAATGGCTTCAATTTCGGCCATTTGTTCTTTCATCCCCTGTTCAATGGCCGGCTTGAAATCTTCATTTTTCAGCTGAGTAAAATCAGGAGCGCCAAAGGGCAAACTGCTTTCACGTAATAATGGATTACTTTGCATGGAATCATTGTTTTTTTCCTGCTGATTCGGGCCGCATGCGGTCATCAAGGTCAGCAGCATAACTGGTAAATAAAAAATCTTTTTCATCTGCATAAATTCGTTTTGATGTCTTTAAAGTGTGACAACTGTTGATCAGATTAAATCGGTCAAAGATAACGAATCATCAGAATTGATGGTTTAAACCAGACTTAAGTTTTCTGAAGTTGAAACAATTATATCGGTCAGTAACTGAGGAGGCAAAGGTCAATTGGTTTCAATCGGATCGTTCCGGCACAATTGAAGTACAATGTTTTGTAAAAATATTTTACACCTTCTTGTCCATTAATTATACATTTTTTGAAGGTTGGTCGTATTTCGTTTTTTGTTATGTGCTGTTTTATAGTGTTTTATGTTTGGTGGCATTCTTTTTGGCATACAATCGGCCGATGAAACGATTTTTCAGCATGAAGATTATTCTATACATACTTATTGTACTTATTTTATTGTCAAGTCAAAGTGTTTTTTCTCAGAAAGAATGGACACTCGGGGAATGTATTCAATATGCGGTTTCCAACAATCTGGATGTCAAAAAAAGTGACATTCAAAATGAAATAAACAGGGAAAGCCTGAACCAGTCGAAACGTAACCTTTTACCTTATGTTTCCATTGGTATGAGCGGTTCCAATTATTTTGGGAAGTCGCTCGATTACGATACCTACGAATACATTAATACCAGCCAGGTATATAGCAATGTGGGTTTTTACAGCGGGATTGATATCTTCAGAGGATTTACCCGTCAGAATACCATTTCGTTCCGCAAAATGAATTATCTCGCCGGAATGGAAGATGAAAAAATGCAAAAGTATGATCTCGCATTTTCGGTGATGGAGGCCTATTACAACGCCGTCTATTACAATGGACTGATGGAAATTGTAAAGGAGCAAAAAGAGTTGTCGGAAATGAATCTCAGACAAACACAAAAGCAGGTCGATTTGGGATTAAAGGCAAAGTCTGACCTGCTGGAGATGGAATCGCGCCTGGCAAAAGAAGAACTGACACTGATTCAAACGCAGAATTTCTACAAAACAGCAGTGCTTAATCTGAAACAGGCGATGAACCTTAATCCGGAGGGCGATTTTAAGATTGATTTACTTTCTCCCGATATGATTCCGGCGAGTACCGAATCAAGGCCAGCTTCGGATATTTATTCCGGTGCTTTGGATTTTTATCCTACAATTAGAGCCGGAGAATTGCGCAAACAGGCCGCACAAAAAAATCTTTCGATTGCCAAAGGAGGCTTGTGGCCCAGTTTGACCATGTCGGGCAGTTATTCGTCGTATTATGCGAAACTGAAAGGCAAGGATAATACGGAATCGTTGCGCAATCAATTGGATAATAATGCCAGTCAGTCGGTGGGACTTTCGTTGAATATTCCCGTTTTTCAGCGCTTTGGATTGCGGTCGGATGTGAAGCAGGCCCGACTAAACTATTTGCGGGCGCAAACCGAACTGGTAAAGACTTCGCAGCAACTTTTAAACGAGATCACACAAAATGCTCAGGAGTTGGAATCTTTTTGGGCCGAATACAATCAACTGGTAAAACAGGTAGATTTTGCACAGGTTGCGTACGATGCGGCAGAAAAAAAACTGGCGCAGGGACTGATCAGTGTCATCGAACTGTACGATTCGAAAAACATTATGGCCCAGGCAAAAAGCGACTTGCTGAGAACAAAACTACAATACACGATAAAGCAAAAAACAATGGATGTTTACCTCGGAAAACCGGTATTTGGCTTTCTTCCGTAAACGATAAACTAAATGATTATTCTGAAAAAATAGTGCAGCTATGGCAATGGATCGAAAAATAGAGAAGAAGAAAGGCATCAGACCAAAACATATTGCTTATGCGGTTGGAACGCTTGTTTTTATCTTTCTGATCGTAAAATTAATAATGAGCTCCGGAGTTTCTTCGTTAAAAGTAGATCCCGGGAAGATTACAATTGAAGAAGTGGCGCAGGGGAATTTCGACGATTACGTCAGAACTAACGGCACCGTTCAGCCCATATCCACCATTTACCTCGATGCCGAGGAAGGCGGGCAGGTAAAAGAACGCCTGATTGAAGAAGGTGCCATGGTGAAAAAGGGAGACGTGATTCTGGTGCTGGAAAACCGAACCTTGTACGAGAACATCATGAACAGCGAATCGAACCTGGCGCAAAAACAAAACATGTTACGGCAAACGCGAATAAATTTTGAAACCCAGCGAATTGAGTCGAAACGTAATTTGTTAAATTCGGAGTACGAAATCATAAAAAAGAAACGGAATTTCGAACAGCAGAAAGCACTGTATGACGATGAGCTGGTTTCAAAGGAAAATTTTCTGCAGGCAAAAGAAGATTATGGATATGCCCTGCAGATGCAGGAGATTAACCGGCAAAAAGCCGACAACGATTCCATGATTCGTGCCAGCGAAATGATCCAGCTGGAGCAGGATCTGAGAAAGATGCAGCTTACGCTCGATCTGGTGTATGAACGACTCGATAACCTGAATGTAAAAGCCCCGGTTGACGGGCAGTTGGGAATGCTGGATGCCGAAATCGGGCAAAGCATCGGGAAAGGACAGCGAATTGGCCAAATAAACGTATTGACCGACTACAAAGTGGAAGCAATGATTGATGAACATTACATCGACCGGGTAAAACGAAACCTATCGGCAACCATCGAGCGTCAGGGAAAAATATTCAACATGGTGGTGAAAAAGGTGTATCCCGAGGTGCGGAATTCACAATTTAAAATTGACCTCGTCTTTTCAGGCGAACGGCCGGATAATATCCGCACCGGGCAGACCTACTACATCAATTTGCAGTTGGGACAGCCCGAGCAATCAACACTGGTAAGTTTGGGCGGATTCTTTAACAGTACCGGAGGCCAGTGGATTTATGTGGTTGATCCGTCGGGGAGTTTTGCCACCAAGCGCTCCATCCGTATCGGGCGTAAAAATCCGAAGTACTACGAGGTGCTGGAGGGCCTAGAGCCCGGCGAAAAAGTAATAACTTCAGGATACGATCTGTTTGGCGATAACGATAAGTTGATTTTAAAATAGAAAAACTTCACTAAAACAATAAGATGATTAAAACAGAAAAACTAACAAAAATCTTCCGAACCGAGGAAGTAGAAACATTCGCTTTAAACGAAGTTGACATCCAGGTTAAATCGGGCGAATTTGTAGCCATTATGGGACCGTCGGGTTGCGGGAAATCCACCCTGCTGAACATCATTGGCTTATTAGACAATCCGAGCGGTGGCAATTATTTTTTTGATGGCACCGAAGTAGGCGCGTACAAAGAGCGTCAGCGCACACAAATGCGCAAAGGAAACATTGGCTTTGTATTTCAGAGCTTTAACCTGATTGACGAACTAACTGTTTTCGAAAATGTAGAACTGCCCCTGATTTACCTGAAAAAGAAAGCCAGTGAGCGAAAGGATATGGTAAACGCGGTTTTGGAACGTATGAAAATCGGGCACCGGGCCAAACATTTTCCGCAGCAGCTTTCAGGCGGTCAGCAGCAACGTGTTGCCATTGGGCGTGCGGTAGTTGCCAATCCAAAGCTGATACTCGCCGATGAGCCAACCGGGAACCTCGATTCTAAAAACGGCCTCGAAGTCATGAACCTGTTAACAGAACTTAATCGCGAAGGAACCACCATAATTATGGTTACCCACTCGATGCACGATGCCGGTTTTGCTCATCGCGTAATTAACCTGTTTGATGGCGAAGTACTCACTGAAAATGTAAACGAAAGGATGGCTGAGATACTTTAGGAAGCCTGATATTGTGGATATTTTATTCCACTGCCTCAAAGCTGAAAACAAAACAATGAAGAGAATTCCCGGGCTAGTACATGTAGTAATAGCAGGCAGATATTAAATCGGGAATTTATAGGTACTGTCTATTCGCAGAAAAATTAATTGTAACCGCATAGAATGAACTTTTTTAAACTCGCAATTCGAAGGTTGTTTCGAAAAGGTGAACACACCACTACCCGTATCATTTCCTTAACTGCCGGCCTGGCGTTTGGTGTTTTGCTATTGTCAGAGGTGCTGTATTATTACAGCTTCGATAGTTTTTACCCCGATGCCAACCGTATTTACATCGTACACGAAAACTTTATAAGCGATAAATCTTCGGATAAAATGGAGAGTTACTTTCGGGTGAGCGGGGCAGTGGCTCCGGGAATGAAAGCCGAAGTTTCTGGCATTGAAGCGGCTACGCGCCTTAATAGCATTGGCTCATCCGTTTTTTATACCGAGGATAAAAAAAGCTATCAGGCAAGTTTCTCGCTGGCTGATGAGTTTTTGTTCGATGTTCTTCCCCGGCCGGTAATAAGCGGAAATCCGCAGGAGATACTTCAGCGTCCGATGACTTGCATGGTGTCGAACAAAATTGCCTCAGAAATGGGGGGAGAAGTAGTTGGGAAAATCATTGAACTAAAAGAATACCCGGGACGAAAACTTACCATTGCAGGCATTTTTGAAGAATTGCCGGAAAATACAAACTACCAATACGATGTGCTTATTTCAATGGTTTCCACCGGACGGTTTTTCTCGTGGGATGGTTCTACCAACTGGCTGGGAAACGACCGTTATTACGCTGCTGTAAAACTGGCTCCGGGAATAAAGCCGGAAAGTCTGGCCCCTGCGGTTCGTAAAATGCAGGTAAAGTACCAGAACATTGAAGAGTTGGAACAACAGCAGGGCGGAGTAGTATTGACGTATTCTTTCAAACCCATTAAAAAATTATATTCCGGTGGGATGCGCGATATGATTCTTATCCTCGCCACCATTGCTTTTGCGGTACTTTTTGTATCGCTGATGAACTACACCCTTTTAACACTGAGTGCGTTGATAAAACGTGCCAAAAGCTCGGCCATTCACAAAACCTGCGGGGCCGAATCCCGGAACCTGCAGCAACTTATTTTCTCCGAGACTTTTGTGCTGTTCCTGCTCTCGGCGCTGGGGGCGGTACTAATTATCCTGCTGATCAAACCTTTGGCCGAGGCGCAACTGGGGCATAAACTTGTTTCGGTTGTAAATCCCATTGTTATCTGGCCTTTGCTTTTACTGATTGTATTGCTGGTGGTTTTAACCAGCTATTTGCCGGGGCGCTTTTTCTCCCGCATCCCGGTGGCAACAGCTTTCCGCAACTATCAGCAAAAAAGAAACAAATGGAAGCTGGTATTGCTTTCGTTTCAGTTTATTGGCGCCTCTTTTATCCTGACCATGCTGATGATTGTGAGCATGCAATACAACAGTGTAATAACGGCCGATCATGGCTACAACACCCGCGGAGTTTATTATGCCTCAACCAGTGGTATGGATGCTGGCAAAATTTCAACTGTATTAAATGAATTGCGTTCAGTTCCCGGAATTGAAAAAGTGGGGCTCGGCTGCGGAGTGCCGATTGAAGGAGCAGCAGGGAATAATGTCAATTCGGCCGATGGCGAAAAAGAGCTTTTTAATGTGGCCGACTTCTATTTTGTGGATGAAAATTATCTTTCGATTTTAAATATTCCGGTAACGCACGGAGAAAACTTCTCGCCACAGAATGCAGTTGCCAACGACGTGCTTATCAGTGAAAAAGGGGCTGGGAAACTGAAAGCTTTTAACGGCTGGCAGAATGTGATAGGCGAACAGGTAAATATCAGTGAGCATGGCGAAACAACCATCCGTGGGGTGTTCCCCGATTTTATTGTTCAAACAATTACCGATCCTGATTCGCGACCTTCCGTATTCTTCTACTATCCAGAAGAGAAATTTAAACAAATAAGAGCCGAGCGTCCGTCGTTCTCCTTTTACATTCTGGTAAAAGCCAGCGAAACGGCGGAGGCAGGAATGCTGAAAAAAATTACCGGCATTTTTAACCGCTTTCTTCCGTATCAGGATGCCGTGGTAAAAAGCCTTGAACTGGAACAACGCCACAGCTACCAAGCCGAGCAAGGCTTTCGGAATGCGATGATGGCCGGAAATGCAATCATCCTGCTGATTACGGTTATTGGCTTGCTGGGCTATACTTCCAACGAAGCGGCACGCAGACGTAAGGAGCTTGCTATCAGAAGAATCGCAGGTGCAAATCTTGCCGATATTTTGCGGAGTTTTATTTCCGACCTGGAATTTATTGCATTTCCGGCAGTGCTTTTAGGCTTGGTGGGGGCCTGGTGGACATCGGACAAATGGATGCAGAACTTTGCTGCCAAAATCGATCTGCACTGGGGGATTTTTGTGCTGTGCAGTCTGTTTGTATTGCTGTTGGTAGCTTTAATTGCTGCGATTAATTATACACGCACAGCCAACCGGAATCCTATGGAAGCTTTGCGGTATGAATAGAGGAGAGCGAAGATCCCGACTGCTCGTGGAGGGAAGCATTGCGGTATGAATAATAAGCTTAAACATTAGCAGGTATCAAAACTAGTAGTGAATTATGATTCGATTTAAAATAAAACTGGCCATCAGGAACTTCTTAAAAAATACCTTGTACTCATCGTTGATTATTGGTGGATTTGCCATTGGGTTTACGGCCTGTATTCTTATCGGGCTGTTTTACAATGCCGAACACAATGTGAATACGCATTTTACCAATTACCAAAATGTATTCCGGGTGTTCGATGCAAAAGAAGGCCGTTCAGGGCTCGATTATAAACTAAATAAGGCACTTTCTGAAAACTACCCGGATATTGAAGCTACTTGCCCGATGGGACTTTCTTATTATCCTATTACCTTGAAAGATTCCGAAACAAAAAATTATAGCCGGATTGAATACGTGGTTTCCACAAACAACCGCTTTTTCGATGTCTTTTCGGTAGAAGTTTTGTCCAGCCTGGAAGAAGAACCTTTTTCGCAAATTAACTCGGCAGTAATAAGTGAATCGGTGGCAAAAAAGCTTTTTGGCGATAAGAATCCACTGGGACGAACCGTAAAAGAAGAATTTTTTACGGCCACTGTAACAGCTGTCATGAAAGATTTGCCCCGCAATTCAAGTTTCAGGGCCGAATTGCTTTTAAACAGCGATAACAAAGAATTTCAGATGGCCCAGGAATGCAACAACGGGGTGTGTATTTATCCTGCCGAGCATTTTGTTTTGCTAAAAAACGGAGTCAACTCCGATCTACTTGCTGAAAAACTAAACCAGACCATCCCGCAATTCAATGCATCAACCGACAGTTTGGCCCTGCAAAATCTGGCCGACATTTATCTTTCTGACTTGGAGCTTGGATGGACCGATGCGCACACGAAAGGCAACACAAAAATGCTAATCGTTTTTCTGTCGATCGCCATACTTATCATCCTGCTTTCCAGTATTAATTACCTCAATTACACAGTTTCCATGCAATATGCGAAGCTAAAGGAAATCGGAATCAACAAAACCAACGGGGCAGGTAAAATGCATCTTCTGGTGGATTCGCTGATCGAAGTTTCGTTCGGAATTTTTATTGCACTGGCAATCTCCGTGATGCTGGCTGCCGTTCTTTTACCTTTCTCTCCGCTGCTTTTTGGCCGGAATGTTTACCTGGCCGATGTTAACTTTCACCAGCTGTTGCCTGTATTTGCAGCCACAATCGCCGGGATTATTTTGCTCAACAGCCTGGCACCCCTCTATGTTTTGTCGCGGTTCAACATCACCGACTTTCTGTTGGGAGGCCGGAAACGCACCGGTAAACAACTGGCCAAGCAAGCCATGCTTACGTTTCAGCTTACCGTTTCCATTGCGCTGATTGCAGTTGTGATGCTTATTTTCAAACAACTGCAGTATGTAAAGCATTACGACCTGGGTTTTACGGACGAGCACCTTGTTAGGATCGAACTGCCTTTCCTGTTTGAGCGCCCCGAAGCATTGAAAAACGAAGTAACAAAGCTTCCGTTTGTTGCAGGTAGTACATTGAGCAATGGATATCCCGGGCATATTAACATGTCGATGGGAAGCGGTGTGGAAGGAGACGAGTTTATGGTGAACTGTGTGTATGTTTCGGATGATTTCCTTGAAACATTTGGCATTCAGCTGCTAAATGGACGGAATTTTTTGGAAGGTGATAAAAACCATGCCTGTATGATGAACGAGGCCGCGAGAAAACGATTTGGCTGGGAAACCATTCAGGATAAAAAATACAATAACGGCCGCGACGGGGGCTACAATGTGGTGGGAGAGGTAAATAACTTCCATGTTGAATCGCTGCATTCGGGGATGACGCCGGTAGCGCTTATTTATGAACCGGAGCGCGGGTTTAACACACTTTCGCTGCGTTTAACTCCCGGCAATGTTGGGAAGCAAATGGACGAAGTGCGGAATGTGTGGAAAAACATGCTGCCCGACGACCCCATGGAATTTACTTTTTACGACAGCCAGTTTCAGGCGATGTATGCCAAAGAAGACAAGCTGGCAAAGTCCATTACGTTTTTCTCGCTTATTGCCATTGTACTCACCTGTATGGGCATTCTCGGGCAGATTTTTCTGATTAGCCTGAACCGCACCAAAGAAATCGGCATCCGAAAAGTAAACGGCGCAAAAATCTCTGAAATTCTCGCCATGCTAAATAAAGACTTTGTGAAATGGGTGGCCATTGCTTTTGTTGTGGCCACACCCATTGCGTATTACGCCATGAACAAATGGCTCGAAAACTTTGCCTATAAAACCACGTTAAGCTGGTGGATATTTGCACTGGCCGGAGTGCTGGCATTGGGAATTGCTTTGTTAACCGTTAGCTGGCAAAGCTGGCGGGCGGCAACGCGGAATCCTGTTGAGGCACTCAGGTATGAGTGACGAAATCCCGATCGAAGCATCGGGGGCGAAGCTTTCTGCGCAGATAACTATACGACTAGAATTAAACAAAAAAGAACAACTAAAATCAAATCGAAAATGAGACAATTTTATCACCTGAAAATCGCGTTCCGGAACTTAAGTCGCGAGATAAAAAACTCGGCTTTTCTGTTGCTTTCTCTTTGTATCGGTTTGGTTACCTTTATTCTAGTATCGGGGTATGTTTTTTATGAAAGAGGATTTGATCGTGTATTTCCCGACAACCAACAAATTTACAGGGTCAGCACCGATATTTACAGCGGAAACGAATTGAGTATTTCAATTCCGCAATGCGAACGCGGTGTGGCGGCCACCTTAAAAGAGAAATACCCACAGGTTGTGGCAGCTGGTTATCTTACCAGAACAAACAACCCGCAATATAAAATTGGCGACGAGATCTTCACCAATACGCATGTTTATCATGCTTCTGCCGGTTTCCTCGATGTGTTTTCAATTGCATTAATACAAGGGAATAAATCAGAGGTTTTAACCCGGCCTTATACGGCAGTTATTTCTGAAAGTACTGCAAAAAAATATTTCGGTAATGCCAATCCTGTAGGGCAGATTTTATTTAAATATCCGGTTTTTGAATATACCATTGAAGGCGTTTTTAAAGATATCCCGGCACAGGCACATTTTAATGCAGAGGTTTTACTGTCGTTTCACGACGACATGCACCTGCCGCCGCCGGCAAAAGCCCAATGGGGCGAAACCGGATTTTATACCTACCTGAAGCTGGACAAAAATGCAGATGTAAGTCAGATTGAATCGGGAGTAAATGAGATTGTTGCAGAAAATAAAAAGTTGCAATTCGAAAAAAGCAATGTTAAGCATATTTATCATCTCCAGCCGCTGAATGAAATTCATCTGTATTCGGAAATGAAAAATGAATTGGAGACCAATTCGCGGGCGGAATACGTTACGCTCATTTTTGTAATTGGTTTGCTGATTCTTTGTGCTTCGGGATTCAATTACATTCAGTTTGCTTTTTCGCGATTGATTAACTCGGCCAAAAAAACGGGAATCAAAAAAATAAACGGGGCCACACGTGCCGAAATTCTGTGGGCTTCGCTTTCCGAATCGCTGATTATTCACTTTTTAGCCGTTTTTATTTCGATGTCCATCGGCTGGATGCTTGTTCCGGTAATGCAAAACCAGTTCGGAATAATGCTTCGGCCGGTGTTTGTAAGCCCGCTATTTCTGGCCACTTTATTTTCAATCATTGCAATCAGCCTGTTAATCGGCGGAATTGTTCCGGCGCTAATGATTAACCGTTTCAATGGTCTCGATTTGCTGAAGTTAAGATATAAACCGGTTTCCAGGGGGCTTTCTTTTCGGCAGGTAATTGTTGTGGCTCAGTTTGTTATTATTATTGCCATCATGGCCGGAGTTGCCGGCGTTAGTAAGCAGGTGAATTTTTTGATGGATAAAGACAAAGGTTTTGACGTGAAAAATACCCTGGTGATTAAGGTTCCTAAAAATCTACGAAAAACATCGCAGCGAATTAATAACCTGCAGGCTTTTGAAGAAGAACTATTAAGTAATAGTGCGATACTGGGATTTTCTAGTTCGAACGTAGTTCCGGGAGATCTGTCGGCCTACAATTTTAATTTTACCGAAAAGCTGACCGGAAAAGGAGGTAAGGCCGCGCTTATTGTTGCCGACGACAATTTTATACGCAACTACAATATTCCGCTTTTGGCCGGAACGAATTTCCTGGAAAAGGGCGCTTCTGCCTCAAACAATTCGTGTATTATCAATCGTGCCGGATTACAATATCTTGGCTTCCAAAATCCCGAAGAGGCCATCGGAAGAGCCATTAAAATGGAAGACGAAAGTGGCATGCAAAAGTTCGAGGTGACCGTAATTGGAGTTGCCGAGAATGTGGATTTTAGCAATGCAAAAGAGAGCCACAAACCCATGGTGCTGATCAACTGGACCGAAAATATGATTTGGGGAAATTACTCTGTAAAACTTGCCAGCGCCGATTTTGCTTCGGTTATTCCCTTTATAAAAGCCAAATTTAGCAACACCTTCCCCAATTATCCTTTCGAATATTTAATTATTGAGGATTATTATAACCGGCAGTTTGATAAGGAAATTCAACTGGTAAAAATATTCCGTTTGTTTATTGTGGTGGCCATTTTTATCAGTGTTATCAACCTGTTTTCCATTGCCTGGCTTATTTCGTTAGCCCGGGTAAAAGAAATCGGCATCCGCAAAGTAAACGGCGCCAGAATCACTGAAATACTTACCATGCTGAATAAAGACTTTGTTATGTGGGTAGCTATTGCCTTTGTAATTGCCACACCCATTGCCTGGTACGCCATGAGTAAATGGCTTGAAAATTTTGCCTGCAAAACCGAACTAAGCTGGTGGATATTTGCGCTGGCCGGGTTATTGGCTTTGGGAATTGCTTTGTTAACCGTTAGCTGGCAAAGCTGGCGGGCGGCTACGCGAAATCCTGTTGAGGCTTTAAGGTACGAGTAATTTGGTTTTGCCCCAAAGCCCTGAAGAGCCTTAAGGGAGAGCGCATTGATAAAGATTTATGAAGGAAATGAAAGTTCAATTACAAAAACAAAAGGCCAATCGAAGATGTGCCAAAGTCCCCTGCAGGGGATTTAGGGGCAAGAGCTCCGGCAAAACAATCCAAAGATCCATTCTTGCAATGCTGGAAAATAAATTACAGTATTGAAAACCTGTCCGTGTTTTTCAGGACTAATCCACCAAAATTAAGCCGGGGCTGGTGCCGGTTATACAACGACCTCCGTTGGGAGTAACCACAAAAGTATTTTCGATTCCGACCATTCCAACGCCTTCGATTCCTTTTTTGGGTTCAACTGCAAAAACCATATTTTCTTCGAGCGGAGCTTTAAAACCTGCAGCCAGTACCGGGTATTCATCGATAGTCAGGCCAATACCATGCCCCAAGAATTTTACCTGCCGGTTGCCATAACCCATAAAATTTTTCAGAAAATCGGGACTAAGCCCACTCATTATTGTTTCATAAATCGTTTCAGGAACATTGCCTGGCTGCAGCATTTCGGCCACCCGGTTTTGTATTTCAACACATTGTTTGTGGTAGGCCTGAACCTCCCGTGGCAGTGCCTCGCCAAACATATATGTCATGGTTTTATCCGAGTGATAACCGTTCACAGCCACAGCCACATCCACAAAAACAAGACTGCCTTTTGTCAACTCTCTGTTTCGGTTTCCAAAACTCGGAACCGCCGGATTCGCTCCCAGGTTTCCTCCGGGGCCATCAAAACTGGTGGGGTACAACGAACTGTCTCCAAATCCCAGTTGACCCAGGGCCATTTCCGTATCGTGCATACCAAAACGCACGCTTCCCTGGTGCCCTTCCTTTACCATAATCGGGTACATTTCAGCCGCCAGATCGGCCTCAGTCATGCCTTCGCGCAACAATTCCGGAACACGTTCTTCGAGTACAACCTGGTGAATTGCGGCAGCCTTTTCGATGCAGGCAATTTCCCAGTTACTTTTAACAGCACGGGTTTGCGCAATCTGAAAATCGAGCGATTTATACGAATTGAATGAGAAATATTTCTGAAACCGTTGAAACATAGCCAGCGGAACAAACTCAGTTTCAAGGTAGACTTCTGCAGGAAGTTTCGGGTAGTCTTCTGCGGCAACCCGGTAACTCGGCATCGGTTTTATAATTTGAAATTCCGATTCCACCAAACAACGTTCGTACCCGCGACGAGCCCACAGTATTGCATCTTTTTCACGCACAATCACCAGCATCCCTTCCGGCATGGAACCTGTAAAATACAACAGGTTTATTTTGCTGAAAACCACAGCCATTTGCCAGTCCGGATGTTGGGCATCCATTACTTCCCGGAACTTTTTCATGCGCATTTTCAACTCCGATGCAGGTACTTTTTCAATCATATCTTGTTGGTTTGAATCGTTAAAAATAGGAGATCGGACTCAAATTACGGGTTAATGATCGATAAAAGCGCCCAAGGTTAGCTGAGTGTGAACTGGAAACTGAAATTACGTAGTACCCTTGTTGACTATTATTATTCATAAAAAATCCTTAAAAAAGAGTTTCAAACGCAACCTTTTTCATTGTCATGCATCTGGGATTAAAGTGGGTCTCGAAGCCGGAGACTATTTTGACCGAGTTGTCATCAATCAGAAAACAGAGAATAATATTACTCCCACAACATTTGGAGTTTATTACTCAGAAATTCTTTAAAGGGCAGATCGTTGTGACCATGTTTTAAAGGAGGTTCAAACATTTCATAACGGATTTGCCCTTTTGTTTTTCAGGAGTAGCGCTTTGACAAATATTTATACACGGCATGTCAAAAAAATGGACACAACTGTTTGTCGGTTTTTGCGAAATGCGCTGATAGTCAGTTGCTCGTTAAAAGGGCATTGCTTTTGACCTAATCCGCGGAAAGAAAAAAACTGCGATGGCGTAACTCCAATCAGGGAAGGCTTGAAGTGCTTTTTTGATATCTTAGGGGTAAATGCTGTGGGTGGTGAATGGTACAGTTTACTGTCAGAAAACAGTAAATAGCACCGTTCCAAATACTAAAAACAAAATTTATGTTGCTCCGGTTTGTAATTCGAAATTTTAAAAAACGTCCGTTTCTGAATTTTATAAAGGTGCTGGGTTTGGCGCTTGGACTAAGTGGCATTTTGTTTATTGCCCTTTTTCTGAAAAACGAACTTACTTACGATGCTTTCCATTCCAAAGCCGACCGTATTCTCAGGTTTACCACTACAAATTCATCGATGTTTGGAAACAACCATTTTGCCCGAATTTACAACTCGGAACAAATTCCTGATCTGGCGGCTACTTTTCCCGAGATAGAAACTTATGTAAGGCTGGCTCCCATGAGAGGTGGTGTGGTAATGCACAACGAACAGTATTATTCGATTAACGAAGCTTTTGTTTGCGACAGCACTTTTTTCCGGGTTTTTGATGCCACGTTGCTGGTGGGCGACAAGAATTCTGTGTTGGAATCGCCGGGTTCGATGGTGATCACCAAATCGTTTGCGCAAAAAGTATTTGGAAATGCCGATCCGATCGGAAAAACAATCTCGTTACCTGCCGGGCAGTTTTATGGCGAACAAACTGACTTCACAGTAAAAGGAGTGATGAAGGATTTTCCGCAAAACAGTCATTTCCATCCCGAATTGCTTACAACGCCTGCCCGGGGAGAAATCAGCTGGTGGGCATTTACTTACCTGTTGTTAAAACCAAATGCCAATCCCAAAAACATTGAAGCCGGTTACGCCGAATTTTTAGCAAAAATAAGCGACAGGAAAGAGGACGAAATTGAAACAAAAGCCTACCTGCAGAAAATTACAGCCATTCATTTGCATTCGGATAAGCTTCGTGAAATTGAAGCCAATGGTAACATGACGAACATTTATGTGCTGTCGGTTGCTGCCTTGATTTTGCTGTTAATTTCAATGAGCAACTATGCCAGTCTGAACCTGGGAATGTCAGGTTTTAATACCAACTTTATTGCCATCAATCGCGTACTCGGCTCCACGCCTCACATTAACCTGAGATATTTTGCAGCTGAAAGTGTTTTTATCGTGCTGGCTTCCATAATAATCGCTTTTCTTATTTCCGTCCCTGTCAACGCTGTTATCGCGAAATACTTTGGCATGAACCTCTTCCACACGAATTCGGTACTTGTGATACTGGTGGTTATTGTATTTAGCTTTCTGGGAATCCTGGCCGGGCTTCAACCTGTTTTAAGACAAAGCATCGGGAAAATTTACCGTCCAAGCAGAAATCTTTTTCATCGCAATAAAATAACCATTAACCGTGGGATTATCATCAGTCAATATACTTTTGCGATTGTTCTTATTGCTGCCGTCATCGTAATTTCGCGGCAAACGCATTATGCACTTTCCAACTCCATGACACCTAAGGACGACAACCTGATTTGTTTTGAATCGGTGCATGCCAGTGTTCAGCAAAAATTTGAACTGTTCAAAGAAGAACTGCTAAAACATCCAACCATAGAATCGGTTTCGGCAATGATGGAACCTCCCGGCGGGGAAGCGAATGATCAGTTTGGCTATGAACTGGAAGGGCATGAGCCGCCTACTGAGGAGAGTCAGAACAGGATCGGCGTTTTTCCCTGTGATTATTCGTTTGCCAGTATTTTTAATCTCGAATTTCTGGCCGGAAAGAACTTCACGGAAAGCAATGCCGATGTTGAAGGATCGGGTGAGTACATCATCAATGAAACTGCGATGCACCTGCTAAACTATGATGATGCCAGCCAGATTATCGGGAAAAATTTCAAACTATTTTCTCCCGGTACGCCCATTCAGTTACCCGAAGGAAAAATTATCGGGGTGGTCAACGATTTTCATCTTTCGAGTATAAAAAAGCGGGTGGAGCCATTGGTAATGTTTAAACGCGACAAGTTGTGGCTACTTAATTTTGTGGTTTCGTATCAACCCGGAATGCGTGAGACAGCGCTTGCTGATATCCAATCGGTTTGGAAAGAACTGTTTCCGGCTTATCCGTTTTCGCACGAGCACGTTGGCGCCATGTACCGCAATGTTTACCGTACAGAGTTATTGCAGGCGCGACTGCTGACTATTTTTACTATCATTTCCATTTTTATCAGCTCGATGGGACTGCTGGGGATTTCGTTGCTGGTAGCGCAACAACGCGTTAAAGAGATTGGCATCCGCAAGGTGAATGGAGCTCAGGTAAGTGAGATTCTAGCGATGCTAAACCGAAGTTTTGTGAAGTGGGTGATTATTGCCTTTGTAATTGCGACTCCGCTGGCCTGGCTGGCGATGGACAAGTGGCTTGAAAACTTTGCCTACAAGACCGGATTAAGCTGGTGGATATTCGCGCTTGCCGGAGCGCTTGCTTTAGGGATTGCTTTGCTGACTGTATCGGTTCAGTCGTGGAAAGCGGCTACGCGAAATCCTGTGGAGGCACTGCGGTATGAGTAAAACCCCCTCTAACTTCCCCGGAGGGAGAGGGCTGTAAGGAGCAGAAAATGAATAAATTAAAAAGATAATAAATAGTACATCTCGGAAGTCGCCTTCAGGGGATTTAGGGGGGAATAACGGTTGGCAGCTTACCCGAATTCCGGCAAAGGTTCACGAGATGAATAAAAAATCAAAGTCAATCTAAAATCAAAAACATCAAAGTTCCGTACAATTATGATCCAACTAAAAAACATCGACAAATACTACGATTCGCGTTTCCAGCGGACATTTATTTTAAAAGGCGTTAACCTTGAAGTAAAACAAGGCGAATTTGTTTCGATAATGGGGCCCAGCGGAGCCGGCAAGTCTACTTTACTGAATATTATCGGGTTGCTGGATGAAGCAAGTGCGGGAGAGTATTATTTCTGGGACGAGCCTGCACACCGGATAAAGGAAAAACAAAAGGTGCAGTATCACCGCAGCCACATTGGTTTTATTTTTCAGGCTTTTCATCTGATTGATGAATTGAATGTTTATGAAAACATCGAAACACCACTGGTTTATCGCGGTGTAAAGGGGAAGGAGCGAAAAGCGCTGGTGGCCGATTTGCTCGACCGCTTCAATATTGTAGCGAAAAAGGATTTGTTCCCAAGCCAGCTTTCCGGCGGACAACAACAGTTGGTGGCCATTGCGCGCGCCATTATCGGAAATCCGAAGTTATTGCTTGCCGACGAGCCAACCGGCAATCTTCATTCAGAACAGGGCGAAATGATCATGAAACTGTTGAAGAAACTCAACGAAGAGGGAATGACGATTATCCAGGTAACACACTCCAAAGAAAATGCACAATACGGAACGCGCATTGTAAAATTAGTGGACGGACTGGTTCAGGAAGATTTTCCGGTGGAGAACCGGAAATAATTCAATTAATCCCAAACAAAGCGCCAGTTGCCGTCGGCCTGCCTTTTCCATACGGTGTGAAAAATACCCGTATCGTGTTGGGCAACACCCATCGAGTCGATAACGGTGTAAATGTATTTTCCATAGGTGTATCCTAAATCGCCGGAGTTGGATACATCCACAAAGTCAGGTGTCCAGGTTAGTGTTATGTTGGGTGATTTTGCGGGAGAATGGGCAAAGCTTTTTTGCAGCTCTTCCTTGCCTTTGATCAGTTGATTGTTTCGCATCAGTACTGCATCGTCAGCGGCATAAGTTGCAAAAGCGGCCGGAATTCCCTCTTGGGCAGCCAAAGCCGCAAAATCCTGTTCTGCCTTTAAAATCTCCTGCTTCCATTGTTCCGGATTTCCTTTGGGAGACGGAGTTTCACATCCGAAAAGACCGGCGAAAATGCCCAGCGAAAGTAGTTTTATGGTGAATTTCATAGCTGCTGTTTTTTTTTATGGCGATTTATACCGCGCGCAATGCTGCAACTACCACAAAGAAACCCAGCAGCGCCACCAGTCCGGTAACGACCATCATGGTACGGGCTAATTTTTTGTTGGTCCAGTCGAGTATCAGCGTCGGAACAGCCAGGAGTCCGGTAAATAAAAAGCTCCAGTAAGCGGGGAGTAAGCGGGCTTGAATCGGGATTTCGTTGGTGATGACTTCATCAAGCTCTTCCCGGGCTACTTCTTCGGGACTTAAATAGTGTGCGGCCGCCAGGTGATCGCCCAGCAACACGACGAGGGCAAAAATTCCCAGGAGAATGAAAATTCCGTCACCTGTGAGCCGGAAAACTTTTTTACCTTCCACCCATCCGTATATGATAACAAAAAGGGCTGCAAATACAATCCATTGCGGGAAAGTGTACAAAAATACTTCGTTCATTGAATGTTAAGTTAAGAGGAACAAAGTTTAAAATTTTTCTGAAATGTTAAAGCACTATCGCTCACCGTTTGCGAAAAGTTTATTTTCGTGTTTTCAAAAAATAAAACATGGATCGTAAACTGGACATTCATCCCAACGCAAAGGCGCTTATTTTTGACCTGGACGGAACATTGGCCGACAATATGCCGATTCACTACCTGGCGTTTCGAAGTGTATTGAAAGATTACAATGTCGATTTGAAACCCGACTTTTTTATGTCGTTGGCTGGCGTTCCTGCAGTTGAAACCATTGCCCGCTATAACGAAGTTTTTGGTGTTCAAATGGAGCCCGAAAAGGTGGGGCACCAAAAAGAGGCGGAATATGAGACACTGATGAGTAAGATGAAACCGGTTGAACCCGTAGTGGAATTGTTGAAAAAATACCACGGAAAATTACCCATTGCCATTGGCACCGGAGGTTATCGCCGGCTGGCCGAGAAAACACTTGAAATTATAGGAATTGAAAAGTACGTTGATGTTTTGGTATCGGCCGACGATGTTCAACATCCGAAACCACACCCCGAAACTTTTCTGAAATGTGCAGAGCAAATGGGCGTGGCTCCTGAATTTTGCCATGTGTTTGAAGACGGCAAACCCGGCATGCAGGCAGCACGAACTGCCGGTATGATGGTTACCGATGTAAATGAATATTACGAAATGGATTTCAGCATCGCTTAGTCTGCAAATCCATTAAATTCCAATTTTTTTAATAAAAGTTGTGAGGATTTTTTTCTTGCCTCTTTCTTCTCAGTTGTTTTAAAGGAAAACTAGTGTTGGTAGTTGCCGTTTAGGCCGGCTACTGCAATAAAAGTCGAACTTTCCCGGCATCATTCCGAAAGAGTCGAAATTCTTTTTAGCTTTTCACAAAAACGAACATTTGATGTTCACATCTATTGCTGATAAAATCATTCTAAAATAACGGTGAAGTGATTCTGCAAATCAATTTGTAATATTGCAGGATGGATTTTAAGATTGTATCAGATTATCAGCCAACTGGTGATCAGCCTGAAGCAATTGCTCAGTTAACAGAAGGAATTACCGGCGGAGAACGTTTTCAGACTTTACTCGGTGTTACCGGGTCGGGAAAAACGTTTACGGTTGCCAATGTGATTGAAAGAGTAAAGAAACCAACCCTTGTTCTGAGTCATAATAAAACGCTGGCGGCACAGTTGTACAGCGAAATGAAACAGTTTTTTCCGAAAAACGCGGTGGAATATTTTGTTTCGTATTACGATTATTATCAGCCCGAAGCTTATATTCCCACCACGGGGACTTACATCGAAAAAGACCTTTCCATCAACAAAGACATTGAGAAACTCAGGTTGAGTGCTACTTCTGCACTTCTTTCAGGGCGGCGCGATGTGATTGTGGTGTCGTCGGTGTCGTGTTTGTACGGTATTGGTAACCCGGAAGATTTTCATGGCAATATCACTGCTTTGGCAGTAGGCGAGAAAGTTTCGCGAAACGCAATGCTCAGGCAACTGGTAGATGCCTTGTACTCGCGCAGCGAAGCTGAATTTGAACGCGGTAACTTTCGGGTGCGTGGCGATAATGTGGATATCTATCCGGCTTATGCCGATGTGGCCTACCGCATTACGTTCTGGGGAGATGAAATTGAGGAGATCAGCAGTTTCGATCCCGCCGATGGTTTGACAATTGAGAGCCTGGATCAGGTAACGATTTACCCGGCCAATATTTTTGTGACCACCAAAGACCGCATGAAATCGGCTATTCATCAGATTCAGGATGATTTGGTGAAACAGGTGGAATTTTTCAAGGAAGTGGGTAAGCCGCTTGAAGCCAAACGGATACTGGAACGCACCGAATACGACATGGAAATGATGCGCGAACTGGGGTATTGTCCGGGCATCGAGAACTACTCGCGTTATTTCGATGGACGGGCAGCAGGTACGCGGCCTTTCTGTTTGCTGGATTATTTTCCCGATGATTTTCTTACCGTGATTGACGAGAGCCATGTTACCATTCCCCAGATTCGGGCGATGTACGGAGGTGATAATTCGCGCAAAGTAAACCTGGTGGAATTTGGCTTCCGGTTGCCGGCGGCAATCGATAACCGGCCCTTGCGTTTTGAAGAGTTTGAAAACCTCGTGAACCAGGTGATTTATGTGAGTGCGACCCCAGCCGATTACGAACTGGTAAAAAGTGAAGGTGTGGTGGTGGAACAGATCATTCGTCCCACCGGGTTGCTCGATCCGATTATCGATGTACGGCCCAGTGCCAACCAGATTGACGACCTGATGCACGAAATTAACCTCAGAATTGAAAGGGAAGAAAGGGTGTTGGTGACAACGCTGACCAAACGAATGGCCGAAGAACTTTCGAAATACCTCTTGAATATGGGCGTGAAAACCCGTTATATTCACTCGGACGTGGATACAATGGAGCGCATCGAAATTATGGAGCAACTGCGGAAAGGCCAGTTCGACGTTCTGGTGGGGATCAACCTTTTGAGAGAAGGACTTGACCTGCCCGAAGTTTCGCTGGTGGCTATTCTGGATGCTGACAAGGAAGGATTTCTTAGGTCGGAACGATCGCTTACGCAAACTGCGGGGCGTGCGGCGCGTAACCTTAACGGGATGGTGATTATGTATGCCGATAAGATCACCGATTCGATGAAACGAACCATTGATTCGACCAATTATCGACGCGAGAAACAGTTGAAATACAACGAAGAGAATAATATCACGCCCAAAGCGATCGTGAAACCCACCCGCGAAATTATTGGTTACGAATACCGCAGCGACAAACAGCCTCAGTACGACGGAGGTATGGGGCAACCCGATATTGCCGCCGATCCGGTTGTGCAGTACATGAGTATCGACGGATTGGAAAAAGCCATCGAAAAAACGCAAAAGCAAATGAAAGCGGCAGCCAAAGAACTCGATTTCATAGAGGCTGCTCGTTTACGCGACGAAATGTTTGCCCTGCAGAATATTTTGCAGGAACGGAGGCGGGAACTGAAAAAATCATGATCAGGCGGTTGGCAGTAAAAATTAACTGCCGATTTTATGCTTGGCAGGAGTTCTTTTATTTATTAGTATTACCAGTGTGTAAGACGCTTATTACTCGCGACTGAAAAATTTCCTAAATTTGATAGAAAGTGTAATTTTGCTGCAAATTTTCAGGGATGGAATTCTCATTATCAAACATAATTGCCGAGGTAAAAGAACTGCTGTTTACTCCAAAGGAATTCTGGCAGGCACAAAAGGACAACAAGGAGAGTGGCGCAAAATTATGGCTCACATATATGTTACCGATTTTGCTGGCGGTGGCGGTAGCTGTATTTATTGGTGAGTTTTTCAGGCGAGTCGATTTTTTTATTGAGTACCCCTTGTTAAAGGCCTTGCGCGAAATTGTTCTTTTTATTCTGATGTATTTCCTGGGGGTGTTTTTCACCACCGAGTTGATGAAAACCTTTGGCGGAGAAAAGAACGCGGCGGTTGCCCGGAAACTGGTTGTTTATTCCATAACGCCTATTCTGTTGGTATCAATGCTCACCGGAATGTTCCCGTTTTTGTATGTTCTGGATATATTGGGAGTGTACAGTTTTTACCTGTTTTGGGTGGGGGCACGCGAGTTGCTTACTTTTCCCGACAACAAGGAAAACAGTTATATATTAATAACCATAGTGGTTAACTTTTTTGTATTCAGTTTTTTAAGTGTTTTTTTGTCGAAATTGCTGAATGCATATTATTAAATCTGAATTGTAAATGGCGCACGCACCAAAGCAAAATATTAGTTTCAAAAACAAGAAAGCCACGTTCGAATACGAATTGGTGGAGCGCTTTGTCGCGGGTATGAAACTGGTGGGGACCGAGATAAAATCAATCCGGGGCGGGAAGGTGAATTTAACCGATTCGTACTGCCAGTTTGTGCGCAACGAGTTGTATGTGATCAACCTGCACATTGCCGAATACGAACTGGGAACCTGTAACAATCACATCGCCAAGCGCGACCGCAAGTTACTTCTTAGTCGGAAAGAGTTGGATAAGCTGGCCAAGAAGGTAAAAGAGTCGGGGTTTACCATTATTCCGGTAAAAATGTTTGTGAACGAACGCGGATTAGCCAAACTGGAAATAGCGCTGGCGCGCGGTAAGCGAATGTACGATAAACGCGAGACTTTGAAAGAAAAAGATGCCAAACGCGATATCGATCGCATGATGAAATTCTGATTTTTTCAGTTGTTATTCCGGTTTCCCTCAGGGCCTGCGTTTTGTATTTTATCATCCGAACCAAAATCCTTTGGTATGAATAAAAAATTGGATCTTGATCTTTTTTATAATTATGAGCTGGGTTTCCAGTTCAAAAGATGAAGACACTTCTTCTTAACAAGATTCAATCTATTTTCCACCCAAAACATCGGAGGAGTGGTTGACTGCGGATATCGATTTGCGGCTGCCGGAAAAAAAACGGTCAGTTTCTGGATGTGATTCAGGGCGAGAATCTGGTCGAGGTACGGATGGGAGAAGCTCCCGGCGATTCGATGGTACCGGTGCAGTTTCATAACGAGATGTGGAAAAATTACCCGATTGAGAACATTACGTTAAACTAAACGTTTTGTTTTCCCATTGAATGATAGTGTATTTTAATTGTCAGTAAGTTAGAAGGGCTGATTTGTAGGATAAAATGGATTATTTGACTAATAGATAAATATAAAGGAAGAAATCATGAAGGCACAAAAGATCGTGAATGCAAAATACCATATCATTGTCGTAGTTTTATTCGTATTGGGTTGGCAGCAGGCAGGCGCATGGGGAAGTACCGGTCATCGGGCAATTGCCGAAATTGCCTACCATCAACTGAATAAAAGCACGAAAAAGAAAATTGAAAAAATACTGGGCGACAGTTATCTGCCTTTGTATGCCACCTATGCGGATGATGTGCGTTCGGAGCGTGAAAACCCGCTTGCCCGATTGCCTCATTACGTAAACATGGGATTCGATGAAAAGTATTTGGAGGCGAAAGTAAACGAACGAGGCGATCTCGTTACGGTTTTTGATGAAATGGTGGCCCGGGTAAAAGATACCAACGCTTCGGTTGAGGAAAGAGCTGCTGCCCTGAAATTTATTATTCACCTGGTAGGAGATGCACATCAGCCCATGCATGTGGGACTGGCCGAAGATTTGGGCGGGAATAAAGTAGACGTGAAATGGTTTAAAAAAGACACCAACCTGCACTACCTGTGGGACGAAGACATGATCGACTACAGCCGTTTGAGTTATACCGAACTTTCTCGTTTTGCCGGACAACCAACAGCAACAGAGTTAACCACGCTTTGGGATGCTTCCGTTACCCAATGGATTGATGAAACCCATGCGTGTACCCAAATGATCTATGATAATCTGGGCGACAAAAATTACGGATACCCTTATTATTACCAGTTTAGCCCTGTTGTTTTTAAACAGATTCAAAAAGCCGGTTACCGGTTGGGAAATGTTCTGAATAAAATAATGAAAGATATTTAAACGCTTTCAAGGTTTTCGAACGGGATAATCGGATCGCCTTTGTATTTCAGTAAAAGATTGGCTACGGCTAAGGTATCTTTTTCGCAATACATGATAATACGGTCAAGGTCTTTGTCTTCCCAGTACACTTTAGCCACCTGACTTCCGTCAATATCGTCTTTGGGTGTTGGAATGTTAAAGAGTTCACAAAGTAATGACAATGAAGTATAATGCTTGTAATCGCCAAATTTCCACAACTGAAGCGTGTCGATCAAAATGTCTTTTACTTCCCAGGGTTTTGCTCCCGCAATATCGAGCACTTTTGGTAGATTGATGTTGTTAACCAGGGCCCGGCGTGCGATGTAAGGGAAATCAAATTCCTGTCCGTTGTGGGCGCAAAGCCTGCGTTTTCCTGCCTTGGAAAAACGATGCAGGGCATTGAAAAAATTCTGAATCAGCAGTTTTTCGTCTTCATCGTAAAACGATTTCACCCTAAAATGTGGTTCTCCTTTTTTCTGAACCACATAGCCCGTAGAAATACACACAATTCGTCCGAACTCGGCATAAATCCCCGCTCGTTCATACAAGGCATCGGCAGGTTCGCCGGCGCTGATCTGAAACTGCATTTTATGTTCCCATAATTCTTTCCAGCGTTCGGTAAGTTCAGTGTACTCGGGTGCAAGAGGCACCGTTTCGATATCGATGAATAGAATATCTTCGATGTTTATATTGTGTAACATCACTGATTATTTAGTGTTTGCAGAATATGATTTGTCAGGATTTGTATGGCGATCCTATTTTTCCCTCCCTGAGGAATAATAATATCGGCATACCTTTTAGAGGGTTCGATAAACTGTAAATGGCTCGGACGAACGGTGTGGTGATAGCGTGTAAGCACCTGTTCCACGTCACGGCCCCGTTCTTTAATATCGCGGTGAATTACCCGGGCGAGGCGAACGTCGGAATCGCAATCCACATACACCTTGATGTCCATTAAATTACGCAAGGCTTCATTGGTGAGGCACAATATTCCTTCGATAATCAGTACCTGTCTGGGATTTACTTTGTGGGTTTCCTCCTGCCGGGTGCAGGTAATAAACGAATATACCGGTTCTTCAATCGCTTGTCCGGCCTTCAGTTCTTTCACATGTTCAATCATCAGGTCGAATTCGATTGCGTCGGGATGGTCAAAATTCTTTTTGCGTCTTTCCTCAAGAGGTAAATGACTGTTGTCGAAATAATAAGAATCGTGCGAAAGCACCGCAACTTCGTCTTTTGAGAATTGTTCGCATATTTTTCGAACAACTGTTGTTTTTCCCGATCCGGTTCCTCCGGCGATACCAATGATCAGCATGGTCCTCTAATTAATTGTTATCTTTCCAAAACACTACGGAAAGATTAATTTTTTGTGCTAAGAAAACACTAATTTCGCAGCATTAAAAGCACAATTTACAAAAAATAGACAGCAATGATTAATCATGTCGTTCTTTTTAAACTGAAAGCCTGTCCTGCAAAAGAGAAGGTTCTGATCATCGAAAAGTTCAAGTCGATGTTATTGGGACTCAAAGGAAAGATTGATGTATTGAAACACATCGAGGTAGGCGAAAACTACGAACTGGAGGCAAAAAGCTTCGACCTGGCATTGATTACACATTTCGAAAGTATTGAAGATCTGAATAGTTATGCAGTACATCCCGAACATGTGAAAGTCACTGATTTTGCCCGTGAAGTTGTGGAAGCCCGGGCTGCTGTCGATTTCAATTTCTGATTTTTGCATTTTAATCCGGATTTGCCGAATTTGGTTAATCATCCAAAAAACGAGAATACATGAGCAGTTTATATCCCATAAAATTCAAACCGATATTTCACGAAAAGATTTGGGGCGGCGACCGTATGCGCACCATCCTGAACAAAGATTACGGCAATTTGCCCAATTGTGGCGAAAGCTGGGAAATTTCGGGTGTTGAAGGAAATATTTCGGTGGTAAGCAATGGTTTTCTGGAAGGAAACGACCTGAACGAGATTGTTGAAATATATATGGGCGACCTGGTGGGCGATAAAGTATATGAAAAATTCGGACAGGAATTTCCCCTGCTGATCAAATTCATCGATGCCCAGGACGATCTTTCCATCCAGGTTCATCCCAACGATAAACTATCGAAAGAAAGGCACAATGCCTACGGGAAAACCGAAATGTGGTACGTAGCCGGTGCCGCCGATGGCGCTTTGATCAACTCCGGTTTTAATCAGCCCGTGGATCGTGAAAAGTACCTTGAATACGTCAATTCGGGCAAGCTAACTGATATACTTCATTACGACAAAGCCGAGGTGGGCGATGTTTTTTTTGTTCCGGCTGGGCGTGTACACGCAATTGGTAAAGGATGCCTGGTGGCCGAAATTCAGCAAACATCGGATGTAACCTATCGGATTTTTGATTACAACCGAAAAGACGACAAAGGGAACGAACGCGAATTGCACACCGAACTGGCCCTCGATGCGATTGATTATTCTTATTCGAGCGAGTACAAAACAAAATACAATACCGAACTGAACCAGGCCGTAGAGTTGGTGAGTTGCCCGTATTTTACGACCAATATTGTTGAGTTTGACCGCGATCTGGATAAAGATTACAATTCCTTCGATTCGTTTGTAATTTACATGACCCTGGAAGGATGTTTTGAAATTGTAACAGAAGGCGGAAGCGAAAGTGTTGAAATGGGAGAGACCGTTTTAATTCCGGCCAGCCTCGAATCGATACAGTTAAAACCAAAATCAAAAAAAGTGAAACTGCTTGAAGTGTACATTAAGTAGCAGAAAAATTCATAACTTAAGTATTCATTCAATTATTTTCTATGGAGATCAAAGAAGCTCAGTTTATTGTAAGCAATACTGATGTCGAAAAATGTCCGGCAGCCGATCGGCCGGAGTATGCTTTTATTGGCCGTTCAAATGTGGGTAAGTCTTCTTTGATTAATATGCTGACCAACAAAAAAACACTGGCCAAAACCTCGGGCAAACCCGGGAAAACCCGGTTGATCAATCATTTTCTGATTGATAAGGAATGGTACCTGGTCGACCTGCCCGGATATGGATACGCACAGGTTCCAAAAGCCGAACGCCTGAAATGGGAAAAAATGCTCCGGAATTACATCCTGAAACGGGAAAACCTGTATTGCCTGTTTGTGCTGATTGATTCGCGTCATCCGGCACAAAAAGTCGACCTCGATTTTATGGAATGGCTCGGCGTTAGTCAGATTCCGTTCAGCATTGTATTTACAAAATCGGATAAGCTAAAACCCGTTGAGCTGGAGAATAATCTGAAAGCTTATGAAGAAAAAATGTTTGAGAGCTGGGAGGTGATGCCTCATTACATGGTGTCATCGTCGGAGACCGGACTCGGTAAGGAAGAGATACTAACTTATATTGATCATGTAAACAAGAATGCCTGAGATTTGTAATTTGTCAGCTTTCTAAATCTGTTTCTTTAGTCAACAGTTTGGAGTGAAAGTTATAAATTTGCGGCATATTCCTAATCGGATTCAAATAAAAAACTATAGGGAATGAAAAATCACCCACTAAAAATTTTCACAGGAAGAGCCACCCGATACTTAACTGAAAAAATTTGCGACAGTCTGGATGTTGATTTGGGACATTCGTCGTGCCCGGTATTTGCCGATGGCGAGTTTGAACCCTGTTACGAGGAAACCATTCGCGGTTCACATGTTTTTATCGTTCAGTCAACTCCGCCAACAGCCGATAATTTGTTGGAATTGTTGCTAATGGTTGATGCTGCCAAAAGGGCCAGCGCGTATAAAGTAATTGCAGTTGTTCCGTATTTCGGATATGCACGTCAGGACCGCAAAGATAAGCCCCGGGTTTCGATTGGCGCCAAATTAGTGGCCGACCTGCTTTCTACTGCAGGTGTCGATCGGTTGATAACCATGGATTTGCATGCTGACCAAATTCAGGGATTTTTTAATGTCCCGGTCGATCATTTATATGCATCCACTTTGTTTGTTCCTTTTATCGAAAAAATGGGACTGAAAGATGTAGTGATTGCTTCGCCCGATGTGGGTGGAACCAAACGTGCCAATACCTATGCAAAAATGCTGGAAACGGGTATCGTGATTTGTCATAAAACTCGTGCACGTCCGAATGAAGTGGGCAATATGACTTTGATCGGTGAAGTAAAAGGCAAGGATGTGATTATTGTGGACGATATCATTGATACTGCGGGAACCATCACCAAGGCTGCCAACCTGATGAAAAAGGAAGGTGCTCGTACAGTAAGGGCTTTTGCAGCTCACGGTGTGCTTTCAGGGCCTGCGGTTGAGCGCATTGAAAAATCGGAGCTGGAAGAAGTGTATTTTACCGATTCGATTAAGCCCAAAGCCGGAAGCAGTAAGATCAAATACATCTCAACTGCCGATGCCTTTGCCGAAGCTATTCGCAGGGTGTATAAAAATCAGTCAATAAGTTCGTTATATTATAAATAATTTTTATTTTTGCACCGCTTTTTCCGAAAGCAGAGGCATATAGTTATGCATGCTGTTTGTCCGTCAGCTGACGGAAGGACTGAGTACCATAATTATTAACGTAAATTATTAAAAATGAAATCAGTTGTTATTAAAGGGGATTTGCGTACTTCCCTGGGTAAAAAAGATGCTAAAAAACTTCGCGCAGAAGAGAAAGCTCCTGCTGTATTGTACGGTGGCGAGACTCCAATTCACTTCTCAGTTGATTTCGCAGAAATGCGTCAGTTGATTTATACGCCTAACGTATTTTTGATTGACCTTGAAATTGATGGCAAAAGCTACAAAGCAATCATGCAGGATATTCAATGGCATCCGGTAGAAGAAGTTATTCTACATGTCGATTTCCTTCAGATTGCAGAAGACAAGCCAATTAAAGTGGCTGTTCCTGTTAAAATCTCTGGTCACGCTAAAGGTATCAGAGTTGGGGGTAAACTGAACACCAACCTGCGTCGTTTGAAAGTAAAAGCGCTTTCTACTGACCTGCCTGATACGATCGATATCGACGTTACCAAATTAGGATTGGGACAAAGTATTAAAGTTGCCGACCTGAAATCGGATAAAGTTGAATTCCTTGATCCTAAGTCAAACGTTATTGTTAGCGTTGCAATGACAAGGGCTGCAAGATCAGCTGCCGGTGCTGCATTGGCGGTTGCAGATGATGATGATGAAGAAGAAGAAACTTCAGAAGAAGCTCCTGCAAGCGAAGAATAAACCTTTAAAGATTATTGTGTGAAGTACTTAATTGCCGGTCTCGGTAATATAGGACCAGAATACAAAAATACTCGCCATAATATTGGCTTTCAAATATTGGACGCACTCGCTGAGGCGTCCAATATTAGTTTTAACGATAGCCGTTACGGATTTGTAGCTGAATACAAGTTCAAGGGCCGGACTTTTGTATTACTGAAACCCACCACTTACATGAACCTGAGTGGACGGGCCGTAAATTACTGGATGCAAAAGGAAAACATCGATATTAAAAATCTGCTCGTTTTGGTCGACGATCTGGCCTTGCCTTTCGGAACCATTCGGGTACGCTCCAAAGGTGGTGCTGGCGGTCATAACGGGCTTGAAAATATCAACCAGGTGTTGGGACGCAACGATTATGCACGCCTGCGATTTGGAATCGGCGATGATTTTCCAAAAGGTTTCCAGGTAGATTACGTTTTAGGGGAGTGGGGCAAGGAGGAGCTAAAAGAACTTCCTTTTAAATTCAACGATTGTATTGAAATTATTCAGAGTTTTGGAACAATCGGGGTGGATCGTACTATGAATGTTTACAACAAAAAATAACAGGTGTGGCAGCAGGCGTGAGAATAGACAAATGGTTATGGGCTGTACGGATATTTAAAACCCGTAGTCAGGCTACCGAAGCATGCCGGAAAGGACAGGTTTCGGTGGGTGACCAGCACGTAAAACCTTCGCGCGAAATCCACAAAGGTGAAACCGTTAAGGTCCGCAAATCACCGATTACCCGGTCTTTTAAGGTGCTCGACCTGACGGAGAAACGCATGGGAGCCAAGCTTGTTTTCGATTTTGCTGAAGACATTACACCACAGGAAGAGCTCGACCTGATCGAAATGCAGAAACATATGCGCTGGAGCGTACGCGACAAGGGGACCGGCCGCCCTACAAAGAAAGACCGGCGCGATCTGGACGAATTCTTTGACTGGTGGGATGAGGAGGATTAAGAGCTGAAGGATTAAGAGCTGAAGGCTCGAGGGACTGAAGGATTGAGGGAGAGAGAATGCTTGAATGCATAAATGCCAGAATGCTAAAATTAGCTGCGAACCATGAGCTTTTCGGTAATACGGCATCACAGTAGTCTGAACTTTGAACACTGAAACGCTGAACTCTAAACTTTGAACACTGAACTTTAAACTTAAGTTATGCTGGTAGCCAAACAAAAAAGGAAAGAAAATATAGTAGAGTACATTTTGTACCTCTACCAGGTGGAAGATTTAATCAGAGCGTTCAAACTTGACATGAACCAGATAGAGCAGCGCCTGGTAAGCAGCTATAAAGCCGACGACAAAACAAAGGCTGCGATCACAGATTGGTATGCCAACCTGATTTTGATGATGGAGCGCGAGCAGATCAGGGAAAAAGGGCACCTGCAGTTTCTGAAAAACCTGATAAGCGATGTAAACGAGTTTCATCTGAAACTTATGGAAACGAAGAAGGAACCGGCATATGTGCAAACTTTCCAAACGGTTGCAGGCCTGATCCGGGAACTCAGTCAGAAAAACCCCACAGCTCAAAGCGACGTCGAGATTGGCATTACAGCGGTTTATGGATTCTTGTTGTTACGAATGCAAAAAAAGGAAATCTCGCTCGATACCACAGAAGCTATTCAACGAATCAGTAAGTGGATGGGTGAATTATCAAAACTTTACCGCGACTTTGAAAACGATGAATTCAGTTTTGGATAATCCTGCAGCTTGTACGTTTCCCAAACCACCGGTAACGGTTGCGCGAAATCCATTGGTAAACCCCGTCTCTGCAGGCTTGCGGTATAGCTTTTAAAACTACTGCTCCGTTCCACGGAAAAGGCAACATTCTTCCGATTTCAACGACGGCATTCGATTCCGTAAAAACTTTCCCGTTTTTGATCAGAATGACCGAATCTGTTTCTTTTGGTATTCTATACCGATCAATTAGTTTTTTGCCTTCATCCGACTGGAGGGAAACATAGTAAAACAGATTCTGCTTATCCCTTTTTAGCAAAAAGTCAATCGATCGGTTGCATAAATTACACACGCCATCAAAAAGAATTATGTTTTTTTCGTGTCTCATATTTGTTCATAGAAACAACCTGTGTCGATATGGGTTTACTTTGTTTCAGAACAAATCAGGAAAATAAGCGTGTAAATCCAGGGGATCTTCCATCCGTTTTTGCTGATCTTTTAGTTGGGAAATAAGTTGCATTTTTATTTCGCTGAATTCCGGTTGATCCGATAAATCAATGGTTTCGAGCGGATCGTTTTCAAGATCAAACAACAGGATTTTCGGAACGCGCGGGTACACGATCAGTTTGTACCGGTCGGTTCGAATCATTCGTTGTAAGTCGATATAAGCGCCGTAAACTTCGTTCCCTGCATCATTCTCAGCATTGATAAAGGGCATCAGACTATTAAAATCAATGTATTCCGGTTTTTCAATTCCGGCCAGATCCAGGGTGGTTGCCATGATATCCTGAAGATAAACCTGCATGTCGCGTTTCTCATTTCCCGGGATATCCGGACCAACCACGATCAACGGAACCCGCATGCTGGGATCGAACATGTTTTGTTTTCCAACCAGGCCATGATGCCCCACCGAAAGCCCGTGGTCGGCGCTAAAAAGAATATAGGTGTTTTTGTCCTGGCCGGTTTCTTTTAAATGAGCGATAATTCGCCCAACCTGTTCATCCATGTGCGAAATAATGGCATAGTATTCCTGCCGGTGTGTTTTTATCGAGTACTCGGTTCTTGGAAACGGCGCCAGTCTTTCATCGCGGAGGTCGGGGCCGCAGCCGATGCTGTCTTTGTAGGGATACAATTCCAGGTAATTTTCAGGAACTTTGATGTTCTCCAGCGGATACATGTCCACATACTTTTTGGGTGACTGGCGCGGATCGTGGGGTGCATTAAAGGCGAGGTACATAAAAAAGGGCTTTGTACTCACTTTGGCCATATTCAGGAAATCAATGGCATTATCGCCCACCACTTCGCTCCAGTGTTTTCCACCTTCCCAGTAGCCGCCGTATTGCGTGTACCATGGCAACCAGGTGGTATCCGACGGGGAAAGCGGACGGTTGTAGGCTTCCGGAACACTTTTGGGCATTCCCGGGCGAATGTCTCTTACGTGCATAATCAGGCTGTCGGCAGGTATGGCTACATGCCATTTCCCGGTCATGTAGGTTTCGTACCCCGCTTTTTCCAGAAGCAAACTCCAGAACTGCCCCTGATTTTTCATTTGCGGATAATTACTTTGCGCCGACTTTGCTCTCCAAAGGTATCGCCCGGTGTTCAGCATGGCCCGGCTGGCGATACAAACTGCGCCGTTCCAGCCTCCCATGTTGTACGAGTGGGTAAAGGTTACTCCCGTTTCGGTTAATTTATCGAGGTTGGGCGTAATTACTTCGTCGTTTCCAAGTCGATGGATGCCTTCATAAGTAAGATCATCCGCAAAAATAAAAAGGAAATTGGGCTGATTTTTCTCGGTGGAGGTTTGAGTGCATGCTGTCATCAGAACAAATCCAATAAGCAGGAGCAGATATGATTTAGCCATGGTGTTAATTTTCTACCTTAAAAGTAAGAAGAATAACTTTCGGTAATCATGATTAAATCGAATTTATTGCCTGAGAATATTTTCCAAAAGTGAAGTTCTACTTGTTGGTCTTAAAATCCTGAACAAGTCCTTCGTACAACCAGTTGGCCAGTGCCTGACGGTTAGCCGAAATAATCAGACGTTGAATATCGCGCTGATGGTTGACATTGCCCAACTCGATGTACACTGCCGGCGGGTAGGTATTTTTTACCACATACAGGTTTCTTTCCGATACGGTTCCTCCATATCCACGTCCGGGCTGGTGTTCCTGGTATTTCCGGGCAAAAGTTTGCTGCAATATTTTGGCGGCTTTTTCTCCGGTTTCGCTGCGTTTATCGTGGTAGAAAAACACATCGATATTTTCGGCCCTGCTGCGCGAATCGACATGAATGGCCACCATACGCTGAAAAGCTCCCTTGTTTTTCACATAAAGCTTATTTACCGCATCAGAACGTTGGTTAAGACGCTTGATTTGATTGAGCGGAATAGTAAGCCGGGGGTAGCAAACCTCGTCTTTGTCCACTTTCAGGTAGCTGTCGTCGCGGATACCGTCGTTGGGATCGATGGTGATCATGTAAACTGTTGCCCCTTCCGAAATCAGGTTTCGTGCCAGTCTGAGCGTAACATCGTAAGCATATTCGTCTTCGGCTACCAGGTGGTTGTTGTATTTGCCCAGCGCTCCCGGATCTGGCCCACCGTGACCCGACATCAGGTAGTAAACAGCTCCCTTTAACTGTTCGCTCTCGATGACCACATTTTCGTATTTCTTGCCAAATATTTCGTGCCGTTCGGTTCGTAAACCCGTTTTTGCTGCCACCGGTTGATCCGGAACATCGCTTACTGTGTTTGCTGTGTCCGGAAGCTTGTATTTTGCCCCGGCTATCAGCGTATTGTCTTTCCCCAGCGCGTCCTTGTTCAGTGTGATAAAATCCTGCATGTAATCAGCTGCCGGAAGCCCGTAACGTTTGAGCAAACGGAAAATACCGTCGCCTTTTTCTGCCACTACTTCCTTGGTCTGTGCAGAGGCTGGCTGGCCCCAAAAAACGGTAGCCAAAATTATTAAATAGATAACCTTTACAAGTGATTTTATATGTAAGTTTGCCTTAAACATATCAAGTTTATTTCTGTTTACAGTAAACGAGTTTCATGCTAAAATAAAGGTAACGCACATAAATTTCTTTTGTTTATGCGACATTCTATCAGCCACACTCTGTTAATAACTTTACTTGCTGTCATTATATCCTGTAGGGCTCCCCTGGTTCAAACCGGAACAGAGACAAGGAACATTCCGGTAGCGGAGGCCACAAATCCGCTGGACAGCAACATCATTCGTCTTTATCTTCCTTACAAAAATCTGCTCGATAAAGACATGAACCGCGTGATTTCTTATTCCGAATCGGAAATGGAGAAAGATAAACCCGAAAGTTTGCTGACGAATTTTCTGGGCGATCTTTTGCTCGAAGAAGCCGGCAAAACAGAGCTGGCCCAGACGGAAAACATAGTGCCGTCGGTATCGTTCTTCAATTACGGAGGAATCAGAACATCGTTGCCCAAAGGCGATATTACTGTAGGAAAAGTCTACGAGCTGATGCCGTTTGAAAACGAACTGGTGTATTTGAAACTCGACGGTAACACTATGAAGGAGTTTCTGGATTACATTGCCCGGAAGGGGGGCGACAGCGTGGGAGGCGTTCGCTTAAAAATTTCGGACGGAAAAGCGGTGGATATAAAAATCGGAGGGCAGGATTTTGATGCCGGGAAAGCCTACTGGCTGGTCACCAACGATTACGTGGCCGGTGGCGGCGATGGACTGGAAGTGCTGAAACAACGCCTCGATTATAAAACCACCGGTTTGTTGATTCGGGAACTGATTATTCAGAACCTGGAAGCCAAACAAAAGAACCACGAAACAATACATGTAACACTGGATGGGAGGATTAGTAATGAATAGACGACATTTTATGCGAAACATAGCTGCAGGATCGGTGGGGATTGGTTTTGGACTTACCCCCTTCGAATTGCTGGCCAGCGATGATTTTGTTACGATCTCGATTCTGCACACCAACGATATGCATTGCCACATCGAACCCTTTAGCGACAGCAACGAACGTTATGCCAACAAAGGCGGGCTGGCGCGTATTTCAGAATTGGTAAAGCGACAACGGGCCGAAAATCCCAATACGCTTTTGCTCGATGCCGGTGATATGTTTCAGGGAACGCCGTATTTCAACTATTATAAAGGTGAACTGATGCTGAAGGTGATGAGCGCTGTCGGCTACGATTTGGGAACAATTGGTAATCACGAGTTCGACAATGGTTTAAAAGGAATTTACGACCCACTACCCAATGCAAAGTTCCCGATTATTAATTCGAATTACGATTTTTCAGACACGCTTTTAAACGGCAAATTCGACCGCTATAAGATATTTACCCGCAAGGGAATTAAGATTGGCGTTTATGCCGTGGGAGTTGAACTCGACGGACTGGTGAGTAAAAGGAATTTCGGAAATACCGTTTATCACGATCCGCTTCAGGTGGCGCTTGAAATGGAGTCGTTTCTGAAACACGAAAAGAAATGCGACCTGGTGATTTGTTTGTCGCATATCGGGTTTCAATACAAAAACAATAAAGTGAGCGATATGGTGCTGGCTGCCGAAACGTCTATGACTGACCTGATTATTGGCGGCCATACACATACTTATCTCGAAGAACCATTGGTGGAGAAAAACAAAGCCGGAGAGCCGGTGATTGTAAACCAGGCCTGGTGGGGTGGATTAATGGTTGGGAAAATTGATTTTGTGTTCGACCGCAATAAAAAGCAAAAAAAGCAGATCATTTCTAAAAACCTTGAATCATAAATCAACCAATGAAACGCACTCAACGCTTATTGTTATCGCTTTTTTCCGGTGTTTTGTTAAGTCTTGCCTGGCTGGGATTTCCCGGTTGGATCCTCTTTATCGCATTCCTTCCGCTCTTTGCTGTCGATAAATATTTTGTTGACCGAAAAGAGGAGTATCGGAGTGTGTCGTTCTGGGGACATGCCTTTTTAACTGTTTTTACCTGGAATATTCTCACAACCTGGTGGATTTTACATGCGACTGCCGTTGGTGCGGCCATGGCCATTATCACCAATTCATTTCTGATGTCGTTGGTGCTTTGGCTGGCTCATGTTGCCCGCCGAAGATTTCGCTCGAACCTGGGGTATATTTGTCTGACAGTATTTTGGATTTCGTTTGAATATTTCCATTTTCACTGGGATATCGAATGGCCCTGGCTGCAGCTGGGCAATGGTTTTGCTAACGATGTTAAGATCATTCAGTGGTACGAATTTACCGGAACTTTTGGTGGTACGCTTTGGGTGCTGTTGTTGAATGTGCTGATCTTTAAATTGCTGGTTCAGTTGCAGGAAAGAAGTGCCAAACGCGAGAAAATTGTTTCGTTGGTGAGCATTGCAGTGGCGGTTGTGCTTCCTGTGTTGCTTTCGGTTATTATCTATTCAAACTACACCGAGCAAAATAACCCGAAACAGGTAACCATTGTGCAGCCCAATGTTGATCCCTATTCAGAAGAATACGATATGCGGGCAGAGATCCAAAAGAAGGAGAATTTCCTGAAACTGGCCGCCAGTGTTTCCGATAACAATACCGATTTTATTGTTGGCCCCGAAACCGTTTTTGAAAATCCCGGCTACTGGAATGAAGGAAATTTGCAGACAAACGGCTTTGTGCGCGATATGAAGAATTTTATGAATAATTATCCCCGGGCTGAGCTTTTATTTGGTGTTTCTTCGTTTAAAATATACAACAGCAAGGCAGAAGCAACGCTGACTGCACGAACATCGAGCGATGGTATGACTTACGATCGTTTTAATACGGCTATTTTTCTGGATCGGAACGGCAATGAGCAGGTGTACCACAAATCGAAGCTGGTAGTGGGAGTCGAAAAAATGCCGTTTATGAAATACCTGGGTTTTATCCGCGACATTGTGATCAATATTGGCGGAACCACCGGGAGTTTGGGGCGGCAAAAAGAGGCGAGTAATTTCGTTTCTGCCGACGGAACACGCGTGGCTCCTGTAATTTGCTACGAATCGGTGTTTGGCGAATACGTTTCTGACTATGTAAAGAAAGGCGCTGAGCTTATTTTTATTATCACGAACGACGGTTGGTGGAAGAATACACCGGGCTACAAGCAGCACATGTCGTTTGCACGCTTGCGGGCCGTCGAAACCCGCCGAAGTATTGCAAGGTCGGCGAATACAGGTATTTCGTGTTTTATCAATCAGCGCGGAGAGGTGAGTCAACCCACTCCGTGGTGGCAGGAAGCTGCCATTTCAGGAACAGTGAATACCAACAAAGAACTCACATTCTATGTCAAACACGGCGACTACATTGCGCGTGTGGCTTTATTTACAAGTGTATTGCTGGTGTTGCTTTTGGTGGTCAAACGGTTCCGCTAGGTACAAAAAAAATCCGCATCAATTCATTTTGCGTAAAACCCCTGTATAACAGGATTTGAGTGCCCGGTTGATCAAACTTCCATCGGTCAGAAGACTCATCCGTCAGCAGACGGACTACAAGGCCTGTTTTAGCAACCATAAAGAGCGTTCTCGGTTTAATTTTTTCTGTTGAGTTTACCAATCTTTGAATTAATGCGGACCGTATCTTAATCTATTTAAAGAACTCGTGTTGTATGACTCAAATGTAGCTGTAACCTTTGGTATATGCAAATTTTACACGTTAATTCTCTCGTGTTTCCATGTAATGTATTGTTGTCTAGTTTATTAAAAATGGCCTTTTTTTGATCCCCGGAAACGGCATTTTACAATAAGAAAAATTATAATGAAAATACAGAATAGGCTAAAAAAAGGGAAGGTAAGTGGTAAATCCGGAAGCGGTGTTAATCATAATAACCTGGCGCGTTGAAGATTCATTTAAAATGTAAGAGAAAGAGTGCCCCATATGAGAAACAGGTCATTACAGGATAATAATTCGCTTCGTACCCTATAAATTTGTACCATAACAGTCATTTAAAAATTACGACGAAATGAGGAAGCTTAATACGAAATGGATGCATCCGCGTGACCAGATCACGATGATCATCGACAAGATATACCGAAGTGGCTTAACCACTACTTCGGGCGGAAATATTTCGATTATTGATGAAAACGGGGATGTTTGGGTAACACCCTCTGCCATCGACAAAGGAACATTGCGGCCAACAGATATTGTTTGTGTAAAAAGCGATGGAACGATTGAAGGACGACACAAACCTTCTTCTGAATATCCGTTTCATATAGCGATATACAAAAGCCGTCCCGACATAAAAGCGGTTATCCATGCGCACCCGCCGGCGCTGGTATCGTTTAGCATTGTTCGCGAAATTCCGAATACGAATGTAATTCCACAGGCAAAACATGTTTGTGGCCCCATTGGCTATGCGCCTTACGAATTGCCGGGCAGTGAAGAACTGGGTGAAGTAATAGCCCGCGAATTTTACAAGGGATTTAACTCGGTGATCATGGAAAACCATGGAACCGTGGTTGGAGGAAGCGATTTGAGTGATGCCTACCAGCGTTTTGAAACGATGGAATTTTGTGCCCGAACCTTGATTAACGGAAGTACGATTGGGACACCCAATTACCTGACCGACGAACAAATCAATGAGTTTGAAAGCCAGATCCCTCGTCTGTTACCCGAGATGGAGGAGGTGGAATATCCATCAGACGAACGAGCCATTCGTGAGCAAATTCGGCGCATAGTGCTGCGTGCCTGCGATCAGGGATTGATGATTAGCTCCTACGGAACGGTGTCGGTTCGCTGGCGCGGAAACGATTTTCTGATTACACCGCCCAATGTTGCGCGTTGGGATATTCAGATGGAGGATATCGTTCAGATTAAAGACGGAAAACGGGAGCCCGGCAAAATTCCAAGCCGCTCTACCTGGCTGCACCAGGAAATCTACAAACGCAATCCTCATGTTAATTCCATCATTCTGACACAAAGCCCGTATTTGATGGCCTACAGTGTTACCGGCGAGAAAATGGATGTTCGTACCATTCCAGAAAGCTGGATCTTTTTGCAGGACATTCCCAATATGCCTTTTGGTTCGCATTTCGCAGGGCAGGAGGCCATTTTGAATACTTTGTCAGTAAATACGCCGGCAGTGATCATCAACAACGACTCGGTGTTGGTTACCGGTGATAAGTTACTCGGAACGTTTGACCGGCTGGAAGTGGCCGAGTTTAGTGCGAAGTCGCTTACCATGGGCGCATCGCTTGGAAAGCTTGTTCCCATTAACGACCGGCAGGTGGAAGCTCTTCGGAAGAAGTTTCTTTCGTAATTGATTTGACATCGGATAAAAGTTTTAAAGGCATTCGGTATAGTCCGAATTTGTAATAAATTCAGCATAAGGTTAGTTTGGTTTTTAGAAGATTTTCTTTTTAATCCGAACTAACCTTATCATTTAAATAGGAGTTTTGATTCCATATTGTTGCAGCATTAATCACCAAAAAAGCTTGGCAGGAAGGCCTTTCAAACATAAATAAATATAATTTTATAAACTGTTAGTTTTCACAGGATGAATTAGCAAGTAAACGACAGATGCTTTAGCGTTAATCGAATGAACCTGTTTTGCCGGAGAGTCATGATTTATCCGACTAGAAAAAAACGAACTTGACCTAAAAAACCAATTCAATGAAAAGACGTAGCTTTTTAACCCATGCACTGGTAGCAGGAAGCGCTTTAACTTTTGGCGCCGGATGTATCCGAAAAATTGAACCTGCACAAACCAACGAAAGACAAGCCGATAACCCCGGAAATTCACCCTTAAGTGGTGCATCCATTACAGAACCTGCCCGACAAATTCCGATACTTGCCGAAACAGATGTTTTGGTGGTTGGAGGCGGCCCTGCAGGGGTTGCAGCTGCTATTGCAGCCAGTCGTGCCGGAGCTGAAACGTACCTGGTGGAACGCTATAATCACCTGGGGGGATTATGGACAGGAGGTCTTGTTTTGCCGCTGTTGTCTACGCATGCAGTGGATAAAAACCAGCAAACGAAGCAGGTCATTCATGGACTTGGAGGCGAAATGGCCAAACGACTGGCAGATATGGGAATGGCCATCCATGAAATAAACCCGGTTGTTGATCCGGAAGCGGCTAAATATGTGCTGGATGAAATGATCAGGGATGCCGGTGTTAAAATGCTTTACCACACCTGGGGGGCAAATGTCATCATGGAAGGCAACGAGTTAAAAGGTGTTTTTATCGAAAGCAAGTCGGGAAGGATGGCTGTTTTGGCCAAAGTTGTTATCGACTGTACAGGCGACGGCGATATCTTTCATTGGGCAGGCGAACAGTATGATGAGATGAAATATCACATTGGGTTGGTTCACCGCCTCGGAAATGTGGACCGGATCGATAAGACAAAAAGCGGCTACGTAAAAATGGATATCGGAGGAGAAACGCCGATTCAGAGTGTGAACTGGGTAAATATGCACGGAGAAGACAACCAGGATGGTGTCGACATGTTGAACCTTTCACGCCTTCAAATGGATTATCGGCGCCAGGTATGGGAAAATGTACAGAAGATTCGTCAGACACCCGGTCACGAAGAAGTTTTCTTACTCGATACGGCTTCACAGCTTGGGGTAAGAATGTCGCGTATTGTTGATGCAGAATACAAACTGACGCTGGAAGACACCATGACCTTTAGGAATTTTGATGATGTTATTGGCATCAGCGGTGCCTGGACCACCATGCTTTACAAGGGCAAAAAGGTACGCAAACGGGAACGGCCTTACTGGCAGATTCCGCTTCGTTCTCTTATTCCCAAAAAGACGGAAAACCTGCTGGTTGCCGGTCGGTGTTTTAGTTTCGAAAGAGAACTGGTTGAAGACACCCGGATTATCGGAACCTGTCTGATAACCGGGCACGGGGCAGGAGCGGCAGCAGGTTTGGCCGTTAGAGAGCGGCAGGCGGTGAGAAACCTCGACATCTCTAAATTGAGAAAATTGTTGGTGGAACAGAATGTATGGTTAGGCTAGGGGAAATATTCAAACGGCTACGTTTCAGACAGGTGTCTGCCTTGCTGGCTTTGCTGTTGGCTTTGCCTCTGGGATGGAAAGAATTGACGGGATTTTATGCATGGTTGAGTCCTTTTATCCTGCTGAACTCGATATTCGGCTTGAAGTCCGTTGTTTTCCTTAATCTTGCCGGCCTTGTCGTTCTTGTTTTTGTGATCGTCAAAAAGCGTTGGTTTTGTCGGAAGCTTTGTCCGGTAGGATTGGCATGCGATTGGGCATCATCATTCAATAGCGGCAAAAAGAATAGAATAAAAAAGATTCCGTCAATAGGCAAGTGGTTGGCAATTTTTTCATTAGCTGGCGCAATTCTTGGCTTTCCTGTATTCGCTGTTCTTGATCCGACAGCTATTTTTAATGGTTTCTTCGGAGCCTTTTCCCACAGTTCGTCGCTTGTTGTTATCATCTCGCTGGCGGGATTTCCGGTATTGCTCCTAATCCACCTGTTTGTGCCCGGCATTTGGTGTACAAAACTTTGCCCGTTGGGCGGTCTTCAGGATGAAGTTTACCGGATCAAAGAATTCATGGTGACGCAAATGAAAGGAGATCGGAAAACGGCATCCGTTTCTTTTGGAGGTCGGCGACTATTTTTGGCTTCAGGGTTTGGGTTGGTTTCCGGGCTGTTTATTCCCAAACTACTCAAAGGGGAAACGAAACCTTATTTTCGTCCGCCCGGTTCTGTTCCGAAGAAGTATTTTGACTTTCTGTGTGTGCGTTGTGGAAGTTGTATCAAAACCTGTCCTTCAAGTATACTCATTCATCATAAAGATGCAGAGGATGCAGTAAGTTGGATGATTCCTGAAATTAGCTTTGAAAAGGGGTATTGCCTCGAAGACTGCAATTTGTGCAGCCAGGTTTGTCCGAGCGGAGCGATTACTTTATTTGATACAGAAGCCAAAGGTATGCTAAAAATAGGCCTTGCAGAGATTTTGCCGCAGAATTGTCTGCTCACGCAAAACAAAGAGTGTGACCGCTGCAAAGTTGCCTGTAAGTACAATGCGATCAAAATTGACATTCACGGGCCATACGATGCGCTGCCTGTGATCAATCACGATAAATGTAACGGCTGCGGAGCCTGCTTTGTAATTTGTCCTGCAGAGGCGGTAAGAATGAAGCATCTTTCAAGTGAGCTTTAAGAAATAGTGTTTCTGAAATTAGGAGACTGTAAATGAGAAAGACAGACTCGCTCTACAGACATTCGTTATTCAAAATTGGTTTCCGGAAAAACGACGTAAAGCCAGGTTAGCTTAGATTTTGGTACGAATGCGGGTATTTATTCCCCATTATTTTCTTGTATTCAATAACAAATGATTGATACCTGATTTGTGCTTCTTCATTCATTTTCATCCTTTGCATGGCCTTGATCAAATAAGCCAATGCAACATCATTCAATGGGTCGATACTAAATATTGCATCAGCAATGCTAACGGTTGTCTGGTAAAATTCTGCCTCGAAGCATTTACCCAACTCAATTAATAATACCGGTTCCAGCTTTTGTTCAACGGTCTCTTTAAAGGTATCGTAAAGCTGATGATCGGACGATTTCAAAAACTTTCCACGAACAACAATCGACACCAATTCATCTCTGTATTCTTCCACATTTTCAGCAGAAATTATCTCAATACACCGGGTGTAATCACAATACAGTGCTGGGTTAGCTACAATCTTAAAACAGCCTTTCTCGTAAATTAATTCAATTCCATCCAGCTCTTCCAGTACTTTTCGCAAATGATTGATGGTAACTCCCCGTGAGTTTTTAACCTTATCGGTGGGTCTGCCCGGCCATAAAACATCGCTTAGACGCTGAGAAGTGATTCCATCGCCTTCCGCACTATACTGCATGATCAGACAAAATGTTTGTTTGAGTTTTGCACTGAACATGTAAGTTATATCCTTGTTTCTTCGGTCGCGTACCTCAAAATCGCCAAACAGATAGATTGCATTCGCCTTCGATGTGGTTTTTATTTTAACTTCTTTTTCAGGCTCAGTTAATGTTGAAACATCTTCCTGGGTGACATTATGTTTTCGTTTTTTATACAAAAGATAGCCGGCTCCGGCAGCACATCCGGCAATTATTACCAGTAAAAAAGTGCTTGTATTGTTGTTCTTACCTTTTGAAAAGCTTTTTAATTCTTGTGCGGTAATGGGGGGAAACGCCAAAGAATAAACTTTTAGCGTAGATGAAATATCGTCATCAAACTCCTGAACAGTGGCGTATAAATTATTAAGGCCTGCATCGTAATAGATATTGGCATTGGTTGTAATCTTGTCAGAGCGGATTGGAATGGAGTCTCCCAAAATCTCATAACTGCCATCGGCCAGTGAAAAACGGTACAATTTCAGGAAAGAGGCAGAAAAATGTTCCGGGTAGCATAAGGTATAAAAACAGGAATCATCCAATATCACCATTCCTCTAACCGGAACCACGTTATCTTTATCCCACTGAATTTTCCAGCGTTTTGAAATGTTTCGTGTCGTTAAATCAACCTGGTAGAGATCGTAGTAATATTTTCGTCCAACAATTTGTTCGCCCGATTCGTTTCCCATACCTCCAAAAATGTAAATAGAGTTGGTCTTTTTGAGATACCCTACTGATGAAAAATAGCGGGGAGACAGAAAATCGCCGGAGAATTCGTCAAGTTTATTCCATGTTTTGTCGTTCAAATCATACGAGAAAAAACTCCTGCAGTAATGCATACTTCCAAAACCACCGAATATCGTGTACTTTCCGGTCGATGAATCAAAATAAGAGCCGTGATGATGCAGCTGAGTAGGTAATTGATCCTGACTTTCACCGGTCCACTTGTACGTATCCAGATTCAGGCTGGCGACAGTGGCACCTTTGTAAGCGGTGTCTTCAAAGAATACTTCGTAGGAGTACAATTTATTGTTGGTCGGTTCAAGGAAGTTGGTCCCTAAAATAAGCTCAACGGGGCATTTCTCTTCAAATGTTTGCGTTTGGGTGTTGTTCGATCTTACGTTATAAATAATTAGAGAGTCGCGGTTAAAATAGTAAATCTCCTTTTTGTCCGGGTTATAGTTCGCACCGGCTACGGATTTTGATTTAAAGGATGTTTGATATCTCCAATGATAAGCGTCGTTAATAAGCCATTCCGGGTTGGACACTATTCCCACATCTTTCCCTTTATCGTCGTGGACTACATTCCCTTCATTTTCGTTTAGCGGAAACATATATTTCTCTTTATTTCCTATCGAAAGATCTTTAATGGCAAAAGTTGGAACATCGATAATAAAGTCGCTTTTCCCAAAAAGTACAACAGGATAGTACGGATCGGGAAGATCGGCATGGCCTATGGAAAATGTTTTGTTATGAATGGTCAACTTAATGGAATCGTTTTTCAGATCGAACGAAAGTTTCATTTTGAACCAGTTCATATTCAAGAGTTCCTCCTTGTCCATGTTGGCGGTGATCAGGTTACTTTTCCCTTCCTCGTTAAACTTGAAGGAAAGGTTGCTGCCCTGCCCGTCGTAAAAGAGATTGTATATCCTGTTGTTTTCAGTGTTTTTGATTCGGATAATATATCCGATCGGGTTAGTGGGGTAAAGCGCTAAGCCAAATTCAATATTAAAGGAGTCAGAAAAAGCTACAGCATTGTTACCAAAGACATCGTAGGAGGTTCTCTTGTCAATGGGTTGTTCTCCTCCGCTAAACTTTAAGCCTCCCAAGAATGATTTTTGAACACTGAGAAGAGTAAACAATAAGAGTATGTACAGTTTAATTGATGTCAGCATAGCTTTTAAATTCCCCTAAAATCCCGAACATTTCCTCTGTTGAAATATTAAAATTTCGGTTTTGAAAATGTAATTGTGGGGTAAAGATATTAAAATTCTATCAGCGGCAACAAAATGCAATTCTGGTCAAAAATGTTACAGTTGTTCCATCCGGATAAATTGGAAATTACCGGAATGATTAATAATATTTTCTGAAAATTAACCCTGTTTTAACCCATATTTTAACCAGTCCTCTCCAACATTTGCGGCAATTCTAAAAAAAAGCATGTGCAGATTGTGAACTGCTATTCATAATGAAACAAATAGGTTCGAATGAACTGAACAGTGTTTTTAACTTATTAAATGTAATTCTTACAATGAAACTAATTAAAATCTTACGATCCTTTGTGTTCGTTGCTTTAATGGGGACAGTTCTGTTCTCTGTAAATTCCTGCCAGGACGATGACGAGTCTGGAAATATCGGCTTCGGTACAGTGGTCGGCACTGTGACCGATGCTGACGGAACTCCGGTTTCGGATGTTACCGTTACAATCTCGGGAGTTAATGAAGAAGATATTACGGTAACCAGCGGTACAGATGGAACATATACCGCTGACAATGTGTCGATGAAAACCCATGCGGTGAAATTCTCAAAAGAAGGTTGGTTAACAGTGAGCGTAACGGTTACCGCCGAAAAATTCGATGCCAATAAAGTGGTAGCCGCGAATGCGACCCTGGTAAACGCTTCTGCAAAAATTACCGGTACTATTATCGATGCCAAAAACGGCGGAACACCTCTTGCCGATGTAACTGTTAGCGTTGGTCCGGCTGGTTCTGCTACAAGTGGTTCTGACGGAAAATACGAAATCGGAAACATGGTTGCTGCTGATTATACCATCACATTTACAAAAGCAAATTATGTAACCATCACCAAAGCAATTGTAAAAGATGATTTTGTTGACGGTGTAGTTAGCCTGGATGTTCAGATGGGTGGACAGGAATTACTGCGTGGCCTGACTGCCGACGATCTTTCGGGTGCTGATAAATGGTACTACAACGAATACCGCGGAGGTGGTAATGCTGATGCATATCCTCACTGGGACTGGGCCTGCGACTATATGTGTTCACTTACTTTCTGGGGTAACTGGGAAGAACAGTGGGAAGGAACTACTTTGCGTATTCGCAATGATGAAGATCAACGCAGCAATCCTGCCGATCTTGATGTGTTCGATTCTTACACCTACGGAAGTAAATTGATCACGGAAGACAACAAGATCATGTCTCTCAGAATTCGTACGCACAATGCAGACGAAGCGAGTCCAGCTTATTTCGGTGTACAGGTTATTGACCTTTCTGCAGCACAGCCAACAGCCGTTAAAGTTGGAGATACAAAAACATGGGGCTCTGGCAACTATACCGATTTTGATTTCGATTTAAGTGATTACGTTGGAAAAGAAGTGATCATCGCAGTTGGTATTTACCGTCAGCAAACCGGCGATTACTGGAAACAACTTGTATTGCGTGCTATCCGTTTTGCTGATCGCAAAGTAGAAAACTGGGATTGGCTGCCGGGTACCGATGTTGTTGATGGTTGGAAACTGTCGATTGAAACGGCACGTTCTACTATGCCTCATATAAAATCTTCATTCACAGGCATTAGCCCTATCAGTGCCGGAAGAAATGTTAGCATGTCAGACGGATACCCGGTGGCTTATCATGCTTGGCGCGATGTTGCCCATGTTGGTGCTGAATGGTCGTTTGTTCCGCTCAGAAAAGACCCTGAAGTGTTCCCTTCTGAAGGTTACATTATCAAAACACGTAACACACCTGATGTGGATACAAAGGTGCCTGAATCATATCTATATGCGAAATTTTCGATTGCTTCGGGTCACAATCAGCTGACTTTCAGTACACGAAATTTCGGAAGCAACTATACTTTCTTCAAAATTACAGCCATTCAGGACAATGGTACGGTTACTCATCTTACCCCGCAGTCGAATACTGCACAGGAAGCAAGTGCCGCCAACGATGGTTGCTGGAAATTCAAACACGGAGACGGTGGAGCCGGTAATCCTGAAGGATATGCTTCGTTTGTATACGACTTGTCGCAGTTTAATGGCGAAAATGTAACCATCGTCCTCGGTGTATACAACGGTGCTGCCAATACCGGCGAAAACAAACTGGTTATCCACACTATTGACTTGAACTAAAAAATAATATAATGAGATTTTTTCGCACAATAATTGTTATTGCTTGCCTTATCCCTTTAATTACAATTGCCTGTAGCAAAACGGGATCTGACGACGATCCTGTCAACCCGCCGGTTGGCGAGCTTAGTCTTTCAGAACAGAATCTTGTTCGGGCTATGGAACTGACGGATGCTGCTGTGGCTTCCCATTTCACTGGAGATGGGATGGCTATGGCCCGTTATTACAATCCTTACACAGGCGTTCGTTCGGAGGAAAAGGGAAGTATTTGGATGTATACCAGTGCAATTGAAGCTGTAAATGCTATACTTCATGGACTTAAAGCTGAAAAAGCCAGTGGAGAATCCAAGCTTTATGACCAGAATTTCAATCGTTACACTGAGTTGCTTTACAAACTGTACGACAACGCAGCGTACTACCTCGGAACTTTCGAACTGGTTTCCTATACACAGACAAAAGAATGGTCGGTATACGGTGTAAATCGTGGATCTTCCAAAGGATCAGCTAAAGTGGAAGGAATTGAAAACGTTTATGACGATCAAATGTGGTTGGTTCGTGAACTTATCGAAGCTTATAAACTAACCGGCAACAACGAGTACTTGCAAACCGCAGAATACCTGACGGAGTATGTTCTTGACGGATGGGATTGCACCCGCGATGCCAACGGTGACGAGATCGGAGGTATAACCTGGGGCCCGGGTTACGTTACAAAACATTCGTGCAGTAACGGACCAATGGTAAGTCCGCTTGTATGGCTCTATGAATTGTACAAAGACAAAAGCGACGAATTGACCTATCGTTACATCGATGCTACGGATAAGCAAACACGCAAAACCGTACAGATGAAAAAAAGCGACTATTACCTGGATTTTGCCAAAAAAATTTATGACTGGCAAAAGAAATATTTGTTGCGTTCTGATGGTGTTTATGACGATATGATGGGTGGTTGTGCTCCCGGAAATCCTCAAACAGAAGTGATTGACGGAGTAACCTACCGAAAAGGAATTACTTGTCGTGATCGTGTTGGGCCGGCTATTACTTACAACACCGGGACAATGCTTTCAGGTGCTGCCGATTTGTTTCAGGTTACCGGAGACGATTTGTACCTGGACGATGCCACGAAATTGTCGAATGCAAGTTTCAGCTATTTCGCTGTGCTGGGCAGCACGAAGCCGGGATACTATTCTTATGATATCAGCGGTTTCAGAAACTGGTTCAACGGTGTAATGATGCGTGGTTACGTGGATGTTTATCCTGCTTACGAAAATGTAGGCGAGTACATTGAAAGCTTTCAGAAAAACCTTGATTACGGATACGACAACTTCGTTTACAACGGCTTCCTTCCAACAAACTTACTGGTTGGCTGGAGTTACGATAATTCGAAGAACAAAACCGAAGCGATGTTCAACTTCGCATTTGCAGCCGAGTATGCGGTTTTGGCACGATATGAACTGGAAAAATAAAACCAAATAACATTTATTCTTATGATACAAAGTCGATATACAAAAGTTACGCAGTTTTTGCGTCTGATTGTGTTCATCGTGATTTTTATGCCCTTTTCTTCATGGGCGCAAAATATCACGGTATCGGGTATTGTTACAGATAACAATAACGAACCGATTGTTGGAGCGACTGTGGCTGTTAAAAATACCACGGTAGGAACTATTACGAATATTAGCGGAGAATATTCCCTTGATGTACCGCAAAATGCTATGCTGGTATTTCAGTTTCTGGGGTATACAACAAAAGAAGAAGCCGTTAACTCTCGTTCAAAAATTAATATTGTACTTGAAGTTGATGCCCAAAGCCTTGATGAGGTAGTGATTGTGGGTTACGGTACACAGAAGAAAGTTACTTTAACCGGATCAGTGGCCGGGGTGAAAGGTGAGGAAATGCGCCAAACCAAAAACGAAAACCCGCAAAACATGTTGGCAGGTAGAATTGCCGGTGTGCGAGTGTGGCAGAAAAGTGCAGAACCAGGTGCGTTTAACAACAACTTCGACATCCGTGGTTTAGGTTCACCGCTCGTTGTAATTGATGGCGTACCACGTACAACAGCAGAGTTTCAGCGCCTTAATTCTAACGATATTGAAGATATATCGGTACTGAAAGATGCTTCTGCAGCTATTTACGGGGTGCGTGCTGCAAACGGTGTTGTTCTGGTTACTACCAAAAAAGGATCAACCGACGGGAAGACAACCGTTTCTTACAATGGTTCTTTCACTTTCCAGAAACCTTCAGGAATGCCTGTATTGGCTGATGCATTTGAAACCATGACCTTGTACAACGAAAGGGCCATGAATAACATCAATGGTGGAAACATCATTTATGATGAACAGGATTTTGAGGACTACCGCAACGGAACACGCAGAACTACCGATTGGACATCGCTGCTATTCTCTGATTACTCGCCGCAAACTCAGCATGATATCAGTATTACCGGTGGAACGAACAAAACACAGTATTACGTTGCAATGGGATATTTTTACCAGGAAGGTTTCTTCAAGTCAGGTGATTTGAATTACGATAAATACAACCTGCGTTCAAACATCAGCACTGAAATTGCAAAGGGATTGAAACTTGATCTGAACTTAAGCGGTATCAACGATCAACGTAATAATCCTTATTCAAGTCCAGTGGATATTATCCGTAACTACTGGCGTCAAGGGGTGTTGTACCCTGCTTATGCCGATCCGGATAACACCATGCTAAACTACGAAGGCCTTGATCTGGAAGAAAACACAGTGGCAAAAATGACTTCTGATATTTCCGGTTACCGTAAATACAACCAGAAATATTTTCAGTCTTCAGCTGCGTTGAATTTTGATTTTGGCACATTGTCGTCAGCCTTGAAAGGTTTATCGGCTAAAGCTTTGGTTAGTTACGACTACCGCAAAGACGACAACAACATTTACCGGAAAGAATACTATCAGTATGCTTACAATCCGCTGACAGATTCTTACGATTCCAAATTGTATAATTCAAGTTCGCCCAACCAGATTCGTCGCGAGATGTACAGCAAACAACAGGTTTTGGGACAATTCATTTTGAACTACAACAATACTTTCGATGATCTTCATAAAGTAAGCGGACTTTTGGGTTGGGAAACTCAGAAACGTACCGGTGATAACTTTTATGCACAACGTGACCTGGCTTTTGGTATGGAATATCTTTTTGCCGGTGTGGATGAAAACCAGCTTGGCGGAATGCAAAGTGGCTTGAATGACATCTACGAACTTGCCAACTCAGCATTGATCGGAAGAGCAAATTATGCCTTTGCTGATCGTTACATTGCCGAAGTGCAGTTCCGTTACGACGGTTCATCGAAGTTTGCAAAAGGTCACCAATGGGGATTTTTCCCATCTGCTTCGGTAGGTTGGCGTGTATCGGAAGAATCTTTCTTTCAGTCGGTTTCAGCTTTGTCGTTTGTTGATCAGTTGAAGCTTCGTGCCAGTTACGGTGTGCTGGGAGACGATGGTGAATTACAATACGATTGGGCAACAGGTTATACTTATCCGGCTGTGAGCGGTAACGCTGAAAAGGGATATTATAACCAATATGCACCGGGTTATATGTTTGGAAGTGAGTTTGTTTACGGTGTTTCAACATTGGCATTGCCCAACGAGTTGATTACATGGTTTACTGCTCATACGCTTGACCTCGGTGTTGATTTTGAAGGTTGGGATGGTTTGTTTGGCTTTTCTTTCGATTATTTCGATCGTCGCAGAAAAGGCCGTTTCGCCCGTCGTTCAGGCGATTTGCCTACAGTTGTTGGTGCTACTGCTCCCCGTGAAAACCTGGATAGCGACCGTCACTACGGTATGGATCTCGAACTTTCTCACCGAAATAAAATTGGCGATTTCCAATACAAAGTAAAAGCGATTGGAACCATCACCCGTCAGAAATATATGACTGCGTCAGAAAAAGGGCCCTACGGAAACTCTTACGACCAGTGGCGTAACGACAATCTTACCAACCGTTACCAGGGAGTTGTATTTGGTTATGAATCAGCCGGTCGCTTTGAAAACTGGGACGATATCTGGTCGTACTCATTATACAAAGAAAGAAACGTCCTTCCGGGCGATTACAAATATCTGGACTGGAACGGCGACGGTCAGATCGACGGTTTGGATGAACATCCGATTGCTTACGACCAGACTCCGTGGCTGAACTTCAGTTTGAACTACGAATGTTCGTACAAAAATTTTGACATGAACCTGCTTTTCCAGGGATCGGCACTGGGTTCAATGGAATACAAAGAACCGCTTTACTCGATCTGGGGTAGCAACGGTGGTGGTACACTGGTTCAATACCTCGATCGCTGGCACCCGGTTGATCCAACTGCTGATCCTTACGATCCGGAAACTGAATGGGTGAGTGGCTATTACGGTTACACCGGAAACTATCCGCGTAGTAATTCAGAATTCAACCGTGTAAGTACAGCTTACCTTCGTTTGAAAAGCGTTGAATTAGGTTACACGCTGCCAACGGTAAAAGCCTTACCATCAATGAATCTGCGTGTGTTTGCCAATGCTTATAACCTGTTTACCATTACCGGGGTGAAATTTGTAGATCCGGAACATCCGGATGATGATTTGGGACGAATGTATCCGCTTAGCAAAACTTTCACGTTAGGCGTTTCAGCAACGTTTTAAAAATTATTGTAAGAACTTATGAATCATAATTTGATTACAAAATGAAACGAGTCCCGAGTGCTCGGGACGAGTTACATGAGTTACCATAAAAATAAACAATTATAAACGAATGAAAAGAATATATATATTATCGCTGATCGGCTTATTGTTCTTCTCCGCATGTACGGACTTGGATATTCCGCCCAAAAACATCATTAGCGACGATGATTTGCTGACTACTGAATCGGGGATGGAAATTTACATGGCCCGGATGTACAGTAACATGCCTTTCGAAGATTTCAAATACATGGCTCAATGGGGAGTTGAATTTAACTCCTGGCTGGGTGCTCTGGGTATTGAAGGAACCGGAGAGGCGCTGAACCGCGACGGAATTTGTTCTGCTTTTACCAGCGAACGCACTCCTTACTGGGGAAAAGCATTCACTTTGTTACGTGATGCCAACTATCTGCTCGAAACATTGCCGGAGTATAAAAATTCATTTCCGGAAGTAACCTATAATCATTATTTGGGCGAAGCTTATTTTGTGCGTGCAACCGTATTTTACGCAATGGCCCGTCGTTTTGGCGGTGTGCCGCTGGTAACAAAAGTAATTCCTTATCCGGCAGATCAGGATGAACTGGAAGTGCCGCGTGCAACCGAAGAAGAAACCTGGGATCAGGTACTGGCCGATTTCGACATGGCTGCAGAATTATTGCAACCCACCAGCCCTAAAAGTGGATACTCGAACAAATACGTAGCATTGTCATTTAAATCGGAAGCAATGTTGTATGCCGGTAGCATTGCCAAATACAACGAAACTGTTACAGGTCGTTTGACCGGTTTTGGTGAGAAAACAGGTGTTCGCGTAATTGGTTTTGCTGATGACGCATGGGAGTCAGCTTCTAAAAAATACTTTAAAGAAGCGTACCTGGCTGCACAGGAAGTAATGAGAAGTGGTAATTATTCGCTTTACATGAAAAAATGGGCAGCAAACGATCCTGATGCTCAGGCTCAAAATATGGTAGATATGTTCAGCGATCTGACCAGCCCTGAAAATATTTACGTAAGAGAATATTCTTATCCTACTTTAGCACACGGATACGATGCCTACAGCGCTCCGTTTATTTTCAAAGCACCTCTGGCTTCCGGAACTTGTCCAACACTTGATTTCCTGGAGTTGTACGATGGTTTTGATCGCTACGAAGACGGCACACTAAGAGTAACTGACGGGTCGTCAAACACCAACGGAAATTACCTGATGTACGATAACCCAACAGATCTTTTCAAAGATGCTGAACCTCGTTTACGTGCCTATGTAATTTTTCCGGGTACTATGTTCAAAGGAAAAGAAATTGAGATCCGTGCGGGAGTTTATACCGGTGCAGGTCCGGTTCAGCCGCTGTTTAATGATTATTCATACCAAACTGCTGAAACCCGTTACCAAAACCTGGATGCTTACAAACAGGCTCCGAAATCGCTTTACTTAAGCCCGAGAGAAGGTAACAGCCAGGAAACTGTAGAATACAACGGTGCTCAAATGACAGCTGCCGGAGCTAACGGTCCTTTCTATGATAACGGAGAAGGTTGTTTAACCGGTTTGTATGGTCGTAAATATTTGAATCCCGATCCTTCGTTTGAAGCTGGTGAAGGTAAATCAGATCAACCGTTTGTTCTGATGCGCTATGCTGAAGTGTTGCTGAATGCCGCGGAAGCAGCTGTTGAATTGTCGTTGGCGGGTGAAGTATCGCCTGACGGATCGAACATGTTGCAGGTTGCTACCGACGCTGTTAACGACATTCGCGAGCGTGCCGGAGCAACATTACTGACCAGCAACATTACTTCAGATGTAGCCAGTCGTAACATCGTTCGCAAAGAGCGTCGTAAAGAGCTAGCACTGGAGCACAAAACAAAATGGGACCTGCGTCGCTGGAGAGTTCAGCACTACGAAGGACGTGACGGTTTCTGGGGAGAGCAAAGAGACAAAGATGCATTTAGTAACAATGCCCGTTACCGTTTCCGCGGTCTGTACCCGTTCTTCTCAACCGAAACCGGAAAATATTTCTTCGATGCCCGTTTCCAATGGGTAAGTCTGAAAACGTTCGAATACAATATTGTTGATTACTATTTTGCAATTCCGGGTGGTGAAGTAACGAAGAGTCCGGTAATTGATCAGCAACCGAACAGGTAATAAGTAATGTTTAATAACAATTAAGAACATCGAAAATGAAAAAAATAGGATTTTATATATTATCGGTTGTGTTGTTTGCTTTTAGCTCGTGCAGCATCTTTGAGATGGATAACTATGATGAACCCGCAGAAACTCTGCAAGGTGAAGTAGTGGATGCAGCAACCGGCGAACCCGTACTTACCGATCAGGGAAGTGAAGGTATCCGTGTACGTTTAACCGAACTCAGCTGGGGCGACAATGTAACGCACAATCCGGATTTCTACGCCATGGCTGATGGTACATTCCAGAACACAAAATTGTTTAAAGGTACCTACAACGTTCTCATCGACGGACCTTTTATTCCGCTGCTTCGTGAAGATGAACGCGGAGTTCCGCTCGCCGATGAAACTCAAACGCTGGATATTGAAGGTGTTACAAAAGTAAGATTCGAAGTGCAGCCTTTCCTGAAAATTGAATGGGTAGAAGAACCAACGGTAAGCAATGGGAAAATTACAGCCAAAGTGCGTGTTACCCGTGCGGTTTCAGAGGCAGATTTCCAGGCCAAAATTGAACCGATGGGCGGCTACAACAGTAGTTTCCTGAATGTTACCGACATTCAGCTTTTTGTGAGCTATTCTTCAAGTGTTGGTTACCGCGCCCGCGACGAGCGCTGGTCAAGCAAAATTGAATATTCAGGTTCGGCATTCAGTTCATTGTTAGGAGAAACCGTCACCATCGAATCAAACGGAACAATTCCGGAAGGAAGAATCGTATTTATCCGTGCAGCCGCTCGTATTAATTTCGATACTCCGAAAGGAAGCGGTACCAGAAGATGGAACTACAACGAAGCAAAAGAAGTGATGATTCCTTAGGGAAGAAAGTGGTTTAAGGTCACCGGTTTTGGGGGTGGCTTTAAAACCACAAATAAATTGGAACAGGAATCTGGTTTTTGAAAATCAGAGAACTCATTTTTAATTAAGCTGATCGGATAAACATCCGAAAGCGAATCATAGATTATTGTAATTGGTCATCCCTGCTTATCTTAGTAGGGATGATTTTATTCATTTGACAAAAATACCTATACCAATGCGAAAATCGATCTTATTTTTCCTTTTGCCGGCACTGATCTTTCAGGCTTGTTCTCAGCCTTCGGTAAAAGAAGAAAAGAAACCTGATCAACCCAAAGAGAAAACAGCTTTTCAAACTTCCAATCCGTGGAAACCCGTCATCGATGTGCGGGCAGACGTAGCAATTGTTTACAGCGTAAAAGACCACCACGAGAAAGGAAACATGACTTTCGAAGAACGCGTGCAGTCGTGGCGCGACCGTGGATACACCACGCATTTTATGACCGGGATTGCCTGGGGGGAATACCAGGATTATTTTACCGGCGAGTGGGACGGGAAATGGCATCTCGACGAAGGGCAGGTAACCCAACGTGGAGACACCATTTGGCATGGTCACATGGTTCCCTACATCATTCCTTCCATGAATTTCATAAAATACATGAAGGAGAAAGTGATTAAACGCGTGATTGATGCAGGTATTGATGCAATCTTTCTCGAAGAGCCCGAATTCTGGGCCCGTTCGGGGTACAGCGATGCCTTTAAACGGGAATGGAAAGAATATTACGGATTCGACTGGCGGCCTCAGCATGAGTCTCCCGAGAATACATATTTATCAAATAAACTTAAATATCATCTATACTACAGGGCTTTGAACGAATGTTTTACTTACGCCAAAGAATACGGGAAAAGTAAAGGCATGAATGTTCGTTGTTACGTTCCCACGCATTCGCTGGTAAATTATTCGCAGTGGCAAATCGTGAGCCCGGAAGCCAGCCTTGCTTCATTGCCTTGCGTGGATGGTTATATTGCCCAGGTTTGGACCGGCACTTCGCGCGAACCCAACTATTTTAACGGCAAAGCCAAAGAGCGTGTGTTTGAAACCGCCTTTCTGGAATACGGTTCCATGGAATCGATGACTGCGCCCACCGGAAGAAAAATGTTTTTCCTGACTGACCCGATTGAGGACTGGCCGCGCGACTGGACTGATTACAAAAAGAACTATCAGGCTACTTTTACAGCTCAGCTTTTGTATCCGATGATTGCAGATTACGAAGTTATGCCTTGGCCCAACCGTATTTACCAGGGTTATTACCGCACCAGCGCCAACAGCGAAGAGAAAGAACGTATTCCGCGTTTTTATTCCACACAAATGCAGGTAATGATCAACACCCTGAACAACATGCCTTTGTCGGAAAACAAAGTAAGCGGTTCACAGGGAATCGGAGTGTTGATGTCGAATTCGCTGATGTTCCAGCGTTTCCCAACGCACAACGGTTATGAAGATCCGCAGCTCTCTAATTTTTACGGGCAGGCACTTCCCCTTTTAAAGCGTGGCGTTCCGCTAAAAACCGTTCATATCGAAAACGTTTCGTTCGCAAAAACATGGAAAGATGTGAAAGTGCTGATCATGTCGTATTCCAATATGAAACCGATGGACCAGTCAGCACACGACCACATTGCCGAATGGGTGAAAAACGGCGGAGTGCTGGTGTACTGCGGCCGCGACGAGGATGCTTTTCAGAGTGTACAGGAGTGGTGGAATACCAATGGAAATAACTTTAAAGCGCCCTCCGAAGACCTGTTCTTGAAAATGGGTTTGGAAGCACCATTTAAGGCTGGTGAGTTTGAACACGGCAAAGGAAAAGTTTGCATTCTACGCAACGATCCAAAGGAATTTGTGCTGCAGGAAAACAACGACAGCGAATTTATAAGTACCGTAAATACTTTGTATAAAGAAGAAACCGACAGCGATCTTGAGTTTAAAAACTCTTTTGCACTCACACGAGGACCATATGAACTTATTTCAGTTGTCGATGAAAATGCGGATCAAACTCCGTATACGATCAAAGGAAAACTGATCGATCTGTTTGATCCTGAAATTCCTGTTTTGGATGAAAAACAGGTGAATTCCGGTGAGCAGGCGTTTCTGTTCAATATCGGAAGTGTAGAAGATTCGGAAACTCCGCAAGTGCTGGCCACTGCTGCCAGGGTGTACGACGAAAACAGAACATCAAATGACTATTCGTTTGTGGCCAAAAGTCCTTTGAATACGACCAACGTGATGCGCGTGTTGTTACCCGAAAAACCGGTTAAAATGGAGGTAAAGGATGCAAGCGGTAATCTTTTACAAGCAGATACTTCGTGGGATGAAGCCAGCAAAACCTGCTTCCTGAGTTTTGAAAACAATCCGGATGGAGTGCATGTAAAGTTGAGTTGGTAACTTTCTTAATAGGATTGAGAATCAGAAATAAATTGAAATTAAAAACGATATAAAGAGAAGACAGAAGATGGTTAAAAAAATTGGATTTTTAAGTGCGTTGCTTTTTTGCAGCTTTATCCTGAAGCTGAGCGCACAGACTTTTGATCCCGTTAGCTATGTAAGTACGCTGGTGGGGACGAATTCTAAGTATGAACTTTCAACCGGAAACACTTACCCGGCAACAGCTTTGCCCTGGGGAATGAACTTCTGGTCGCCACAAACCGGTAAAATGGGGGATGGTTGGATGTACAAATATACCGATGATAAAATCAGGGGATTCAAGCAAACGCATCAGCCCAGTCCATGGATGAACGATTACGGTCAGTTTTCGATTATGCCGCTAACCGGCGAACCTGTTTTTAACGAAGACGAGCGTGCCAGCTGGTTTTCGCACAAGGCGGAAGTGGCCAAACCGTATTACTACAGTGTTTACCTGGCCGATGTGGATGTAACAACAGAAATTGCACCGACAGAACGTGCAGCCATGTTTCGTTTTACTTTCCCCGACAGCAAAAACTCTTTTGTAGTAACCGATGCTTTCGACCGCGGTTCGTATGTGAAAATCATTCCCGAAGAAAACAAGATTGTAGGTTACACAACCCGAAACAGCGGCGGTGTGCCTGATAATTTTAGGAACTATTTTGTTATCGTTTTCGATAAGCCATTTACTTATTTTGCTGCTGTAAAAGACGGCAAAATTACGAAGGGTGAAAAGGAATTTGAAGGTAATCATGCCGGTGCCATTATTGGTTTTTCAACCACAAATAACGAGCAGGTGAATGCACGGGTGGCTTCCTCATTTATCAGTGAAGAACAGGCGATGCTAAACCTGAAAGAGCTGGGCAACGACGATTTGGATAAAATTGCTGCCAAAGGAAAAGCCCGCTGGAACGAAGTGCTGGGACGAATTAAAGTAGAAGATGACAACATCGACAACCTGCGTACCTTTTATTCCAATCTGTATCGCACTGTTTTGTTTCCGCGAAATCTTTCGGAGATCGATGCCAGCGGAAACGTAATTCATTATAGCCCTTACAATGGCAAAGTTTTACCTGGCTACATGTTTACCGACACCGGCTTTTGGGATACGTTCCGCAGTTTGTTCCCTTTCCTGAATTTTGTTTATCCTTCGGAGAACCAGAAAATGCAGGAAGGCCTCGTAAATGCGTACAAGGAAAGTGGTTTTCTTCCTGAATGGGCTAGTCCGGGGCACCGCAACATTATGGTGGGAAATAACTCTGCTTCTGTTGTTGCCGATGCTTACCTGAAAGGCTTGCGTGGTTACGATATTGAAACGCTTTGGGAGGCATTGAAACACGGAGCCAACAATGTGCATCCAACTGTAGCAGCTTCGGGCAGAACCGGTTACGAGCAATACAATCAATACGGCTATATTCCGAACGATATGGGAATCAGCCAAAACGTGGCCCGTACGTTGGAATATGCTTACGACGACTGGACCATTTACCGCCTTGGAAAAGCGCTGAACAAACCCGAAAGTGAGATCGGAATTTATGCGCAGCGTGCCATGAACTACAAAAATGTTTACAACGCAAAACGTAAATTGATGGCCGGACGCGCTGCCGATGGTTCTTTCTCCGATTCGTTTGCACCTACCGACTGGAGCCGCGATTTTACCGAAGGAAACAGCTGGCATTATTCGTGGTCGGTATTTCACGATCCAAAGGGATTGATCGATTTGATGGGTGGCGAAAAGGAATTTGTAAATATGCTCGATTCTGTTTTCATTATTCCCGGATCGGAGGGCATGAAAAGCCGTGGTATGATTCACGAAATGCGCGAAATGCAGGTGATGGACATGGGACAGTACGCGCACGGAAACCAACCTATTCAGCACATGGTTTACATGTACAATTATGCAGGAGAACCATGGAAAGCGCAGTACTGGGCACGCGAAATCATGGATAAACTCTATGCTGCTACTCCCGATGGCTACTGCGGCGACGAGGACAACGGTCAAACATCGGCTTGGTATGTTTTTTCGGCGCTTGGATTTTATTCGGTTTGCCCGGGAAGCAACGAGTACATCCTGGGATCACCTTTGTTTAAGTCGGTAAAAATCGAGCTTGAAAACGGAAAGGAAATTTCGATTGAAGCCGGGAATAATTCAAAAGGGAACCGATACATTTCGGAAATGAAGCTGAACGGGAAGAATTATACCAAAAACTACCTGACACACGAAGATTTGATGAAAGGAGCCGTGATCAATTTTAAAATGAGTTCAACACCGAATAAAAACAGGGGTGTGGAGAAAAAAGATTTTCCGTATTCTTTTTCAAATGAAAAGTGATCACAGAAAATTATTTCCACCTTTACAGGATATTAGCTCATAAAAATTAAAAAATGAAACGAATTATATTGGTGTTTTTGGTGTTTGTTTTTGCCGGAATCCAGGTTTTAAAAGCTGAAGAACTAACGGTAGCGTCGTTTAATATTCGTTACCATAATTCTTCCGATTCAGTAAATGGAAACGGCTGGAAACAGCGTTGCCCGGTGATCTGCGATTTGATTCGCTTTAACGATTTTCAGATTTTCGGGGCGCAGGAAGTTTTGCACGATCAGTTACTGGATATGCTGGCCGGACTTCCCGAATACAATTATGTTGGCGTTGGCCGCGACGATGGTAAAACAAAGGGCGAGTACGCACCCATCTTTTATCAGAAAGAAAAGTTTAAAGCTTTGGAATCTGGTCATTTCTGGTTGTCGGAAGTGACCGACCGGCCCAACAAAGGCTGGGATGCTGCTTTGCCGCGGATTTGTACCTGGGCAAAATTTAAGGATGTCAAATCCGGGTTTGAGTTTTACTTTTTCAACCTGCACATGGATCACATTGGGGTGGAGGCCCGAAAAAACAGTGCAAAACTGGTTCTGAAGAAAATCACCGAAATGTGTGACAACAAGCCGGTGATTCTGACCGGCGACTTCAATGTAGATCAGCACAGTCCGAATTATGCGGTTCTGGAAAGTTCTGATTTGCTGAAAGATTCATACCTGGCAGCCCAAGTGAAGTATGCTTTAAACGGCACCTTCAATAATTTTAAACCCGATATGTTTACTGACAGCCGGATCGATCACGTGTTTGTAAGCCCCGATTTTACAGTGGAACGCTACGGGGTTTTAACCGATACTTACCGGACCGAAATTGCCGAGAGTAAATCGGAAAAATCAGGAAATTTTCCGCAGGAAGTGTCGCTGCGAAAATATGTGGCCCGAACTCCGTCCGACCATTTCCCGGTAAAAGTGGTTTTGAGTTTTGATGAATAGAATTTAAGAACCGGAGCCGGGTTGTTTATCAGCAATCTTTGGTGAAAGCGAATCGGCTCTGGCATATACATAAAAAGTAGGTATCGCCCCTAACGGATTATGTGCTTAAATAGCAGCTTTTAAGAACATTATTGTATGTTTGGGGAACCTAAAAAAGCAAGAATAACGGAATCTGTATAATTCTGTTTTCCTGAAGAGAAAAGTTTATAACCTATACCAACAATCTTTCACGGTGGAAGCGGTATTTCAATATGCTGTCTGTCAGGTTGAAAGAGTGAGGTGCCGGAAGTCGGTAGTTGATAACTGATTAGCCGTTTTTAACCAGAAAATAACCAACAGAATCTAATAATTATGAAACAATCCAACATTTTGATTCCACGATCGAGTATTAATTCAACAGGGAAGTTAAAGCTGAGTTTTCTTCCTGTAAATCATTCAAAAAAAATGAACAAAATATTTTTCTATTGTTTTGCTTTGATACTGGCAGGTGTATTTTTTCAGAGCTGCCAGCCGGCCGCAACACCTGCTAAAATTGAGCAGGGAGTGAGCTTCAGAGCTCCCGCTTACCCTTTGATTACGGTCGATCCTTATACCAGTGCGTGGTCAACTTCTGACCAGTTGTTTGATACGCCGGTAAAACACTGGACAGGTAAAAATCATTCATTGATCGGCGCTGTTCGTGTTGATGGTCAGACCTATCGTTTCCTCGGGAAAGAAGAAATTCCGCTTCAGCCTGTTTTGCCAAGTGCCAAATACGAAGCCTGGGACGGAAAGTATGTGACCAAAGAGCCTGCCTCTGGCTGGGAAAAACCAGGTTTTAACGATGCGTCGTGGGAAAGCGGAAAGGCTGCTTTTGGTACACCTAACTCGGGCGAAACCAGTACCGCGTGGACAACACCTCATATTTGGGTGCGCCGTGAATTTACTTTGCCGGCTATAAACAGCGACAGCGAACTGTATCTGATCTATTCGCACGACGACGATTTTGAATTGTACCTGAACGGAAAAGAAATTATCAATACAGGAAATCGCGCCAAAAGTAATGTGGTGTTGAAACTTGACAAAAGCTTGTTAAACGCTGACGGTAAAAATACAATTGCTGCCCACTGTTGGGATCGTGGCGGTTTGGCTTATGTCGATTTTGGCATTTTCAAGGAAAGCGATGAAAAACCTGTTTTTGCGCAAACTGCCGTTCAAAACAGTGTGAAAATTACAGCTACGCAAACCAAATACGATTTTACCTGTGGTCCGGTGGATTTGCAGGTTGAGTTTGTTTCGCCTTTATTGATGGACGATCTGGATCTGCTTTCACGTCCGGTAAATTACATCAACTACGAAGTGGTTTCAACCGATGGACAATCTCATGATGTGGAAGTTTATTTTGAAACAACACCTGAGTGGGCGGTGAACGAACCAAACCAGGAAGTGGAAGTTACAACAGGCAAAACCGGAAATATCAGCTTTGCCAAAACAGGAACCACCGGGCAACCCATTTTGCAGAAGAAAGGCGATAATGTGCGTATCGACTGGGGATATTTTTACCTCGCCTCTCAGGAAGCGACTAATAAAACAATTGCAATCGGTGATTTTTCAGGCATGAAAAAAGCCTTTGCAGAAAATGGTAAAATTGCAAGTGCACAGAAAAAAATTACGGCTGTAATGTCGAATTCGATGCCGGTGCTGGCTTGTGCTGATGCCATCGGAAAAGTTTCAGCTAAACCTGCTTCTGGTTTTGTGATGCTGGCTTACGATGACATTGAATCGATTCAGTATTTCGAAACCAACCTGAAAGCCTGGTGGACAAAAGAAGGGCAGGTAAGCTTTGATCAGGCGCTGACTTCAGCTGCAAAAGATTACCAAAGCATCATGGATCGTTGCGATGCCGCCGATGCAAAAATTTACGAGGAAGCACTGGCTGCCGGTGGCGAAAATTATGCCCGTCTTTGTTTGCTCGCTTATCGTCAGTCGATTGCCGCACACAAACTGGTAAAAGATACCGAAGGCAACACGCTTTTCCTTTCAAAAGAGAACTTCAGCAATGGTTCAATCGGAACCGTTGATGTTACTTATCCATCGGCTCCTTTGTTCCTGAAATACAATCCGGAGCTGTTAAAAGGAATGCTCAATCCTATTTTCTATTATTCTGAAAGTGGAAAATGGGCGAAACCTTTTGCTGCGCACGATGTGGGTACATATCCGAAAGCTAACGGACAAACCTATGGTGGCGACATGCCAGTGGAAGAATCCGGGAACATGTTGATTCTGACAACTGCCATTGCAGCTGTAGAAGGAAATGCTGAGTACGCTGCAAAACACTGGGATGTACTGACAATATGGGCGAATTATCTGTTGGAGAATGGTCTGGATCCTGAAAACCAGCTTTGTACCGACGACTTTGCAGGCCACTTTGCACACAATGTAAATCTCTCGGTAAAAGCCATTATGGGAATTGCCGGTTACGGGAAACTGGCCGAAATGCTGGGGAAAACCGATATTGCTGAGAAATATACCACGCAAGCTAAACAGATGGCGCAGGAATGGGTAAAAATGGCGAACGATGGAGACCACTATCGTTTAACTTTCGATCAGCCCGGAACATGGAGCCAGAAGTACAACCTGGTTTGGGATAAATTGCTTGATCTGAATATTTTCCCGGAAGAAGTAGCACAAACAGAAATTGCCTATTACCTGACCAAACAAAACACATACGGTTTGCCACTAGATAACCGCAGAACTTATACAAAATCAGACTGGATTGTTTGGACAGCTACTTTGGCGGATGACACAGAGACTTTCCAAAAATTCATCGATCCTGTGTATTTGTATGTAAACGAAACACCCGACCGCGTTCCGATGTCTGACTGGTATGAAACACCAACTGCTACTCAGGTTGGTTTTCAAGCTCGCTCGGTAGTTGGCGGTTACTTTATTAAGATGCTGGAAAAATAAACTCAGCAGCTTGTTTTTCCAATCTCGAAATGTTTTCGAAATGAGAAAATTGATATTGATTTTTCTGATAGTGGTAACAGGCCACTTAACTGAATCGGCAAAGGGACAGTCACGCGTCCCTTTTGGCGATCCGTTTATCATGCTATATGACGGAAAATACTACGCTTACGGCACTCATGCCAAAGACGGTATTGCTGTTTTTGTTTCTGATGATCTGAAAACATGGAAAATTCCGGCTGAAGCTGCTGACGGACTTGCGCTTCACAAGGACGACGTTTGGTCTGACCATTGGTTCTGGGCGCCTGAAGTGTATCAGGTAAACGGGAAATTTTACATGTACTATTCGGCAGCGGAGCACATTTGCGTGGCTACTGCCGACAGTCCGCTGGGGCCGTTTAAGCAGGATGTCCGGAAACCGATGCTTGAAGATGAAAAGTGTATCGATAATTCACTTTTTATTGACGACGACGGAAAAGCTTATCTGTTTTTCGATCGCTTCGACGATGGACTGAACATCTGTGTGGCCGAACTTGAAGATGATCTGTTGAACATCAAACCGGAAAGCATCAGAAAATGCATCCATGTTTCGCAGCCCTGGGAAGAAGTATGGCCGCGTGTAAATGAGGGGGCTTTTGTTACGAAGCACAACGGGACCTATTACATGACGTATTCGGCCAACAGTTACGAGAGTCCGTTTTACGGTGTCGGTTTTGCTACTGCCGACAAGGTAACAGGGCCCTGGAAGAAATACGAAAACAACTCGATTCTCCAAAAGCCAGGGAATCTTGTCGGAGTGGGACACAGCGCCATGTTTAAGGATAAAGAGGGACAGCTTCGGATTGTTTTTCATGCGCACAACAGCGAAACCGAAATTCATCCGCGAACGATGCACATTGCGAAAGTTTTATTTGAGGAGAAAGACGGAAAAACCATCATGAAAATTGATGATGATATACTTACACCGACACTCGAAAATCAGCATGAAAAAGTGAAAAGTACATTTACCAACCCGGTTTGGAACGGTGCCGATCCGTGGATGGTAAAACAGGGCGACGATTACATTTATTGTTTTTCGGCCAACAACGGAATAAAAGTGTCGCGTTCGAAGCTGATGACCCAACGCGGTGAAACACGCGAAATATGGCGTGCTCCTGATACAGGCTGGAACAAATCCTGTATTTGGGCTCCCGAGATTCATTTTATCGACGGACACTGGTACGTTTATTATGCAGCCGGCGTTTCGGGACCACCCTTCGTTCATCAGCGAACAGGTGTTTTGCGCTCCAAAACAGCCGATGTTTTTAGTGAATATGAAGATATGGGGATGCTGAATACCGGTGATAATCCTGCCGATATTTCAAAAAATATCTGGGCCATCGACATGACTGTGTTTGAACACGTAGGAAAGATGTACGCGGTTTGGTCGGGTTGGCAAAAGCAAATGAATACCGATGCCACTCCGCAACATTTATTTATTCAGGAGATGGAGAATCCGTACACGTTGAAAGGTAAAAGAGTGTTGCTTTCGTCGCCGGAAGAAAGCTGGGAAACGGGTGGACCACTTAACCTGAATGAAGGTCCCGAAGTTTTAAAACACGACAATCAGGTATTTATCGTTTACTCGTGCCGCGAATCGTGGCTAAAAGAATACCGCCAGGGCATGTTGCAGTTGAAATCAACCGATGCCGATCCGCTCGATCCGAAAAGCTGGATAAAAAAAGGTCCCGTTTTCGTAGGAAACGATTCGGTTTATGGTGTGGGGCATGTTTCGTTTGTAAAATCGCCCGACGGAACCGAAGACTGGATCATTTACCATTCAAAAAAAGGAACAGAACCCGGCTGGAACCGAGACGTGCGCATGCAGCCTTTTACCTGGAACTCAGACGGCACTCCCAATTTCGGAGATGCGATAAAAGCCGGAATTCCTCTAAAACGTCCTTCGGGAGAAGTTGAAATCAAAAAAGCTTTGCAAAATGAATAGGCTACTTTGGATATTATTCTTGACAGGATTTGTTGTTGCTTGTTCAGTGCCGGCAAAGAAAGCAGATGAGCGCCCCAATATTCTGCTTATTATGGTCGACGACATGGGCTACTCGGATTTGGGATGTTATGGTGGAGAAATTCAAACTCCCAACATCGACCGGTTAGCGGCAGAAGGAGTTCGCTTTACACAAATGCATAACTGTGCAAGATGTTGCCCAACCAGGGCGTCGTTGCTTACCGGCCAATATCCGCAGGAGGCAGGAATAAATGGGATGGGAGTGAATCTGGCCATGAATACAGCTACCATTGCGGAAGTACTGAAAGAGAATGGCTACCACACCGGGATGACCGGGAAATGGCATCTTTCGCAAACAAAACCGGTGAACGATCCGGTGGAACAATTGCGCTGGATGGCACATCAGGTGGATTACGGTTCGTTTTCCCCGCTGGAAAATTACCCGTGCAACCGTGGTTTCGAAGAGCACTGGGGAGTTATCTGGGGCGTCGTAAATTATTTTGATCCCTTTAGCCTGGTACACAACGAGGAGCCGATAAAAGAAGTTCCTGACGATTTTTACATGACCGATTTTATCACCCAAAAATCAATTGATTTGATTGACGATTATAGCAAAGATGACAAACCTTTCTTTTTGTACGTAGCGCACACTGCACCTCACTGGCCTTTGCATGCACTTCCTGAAGATATTGCAAAATATAAGGATACTTACAGCGAAGGCTGGGAGGTTTTAAGGGAAAATCGCTATAACCGAATGGTGGAGATGGGGTTGATTGATGGCGATACTTATCCGCTTCCTGAAAATTCTTCGGGCAGAAAGTGGGAAGAATGCAAAAGAAAAGAATACGAAGCAGCTTGCATGTCGGTGCATGCGGCGATGGTCGATCGGGTTGATCAGGGAATAGGGCAGATCATTGAAAAGTTAAAAGCCACCGGGCAATACGACAATACCGTTATTTTTGTGCTGTCCGATAATGGTGCTTCTTATGAAAGAGGCTATCCTCCCGGTTTCGACCGCCCCGGATTTACAAGGGATTCTACCATTATCGAATACAATTCAGTGCATCCGGGAGCCGAAACTACGTGGAATTATATTGGAACAGCCTGGGCTAGCGCCTCCAACACTCCGTTTCGTTACTGGAAGAAGGAATCGTACGAAGGTGGCAGTGCCACGCCTTTCATCGTTCACTGGCCTGCTCAGCTTAAAAGTCAGGAAAATGAGATTAACCGCGGATTGGCGCATGTTATCGATATTTTGCCGACTTGTTTGGAGCTTTCCGGAAGTAGCTATCCTGAAACGATAAACGGACAGAAAGCTGTTCCTCCCGTGGGGAAAAACCTGTTGCCGCTGCTTTTTAATGAAACAGAATCAATACACGATACGCTGTATTGGGAACACGAAGGGGGACGTGCTGTTCGAATCGGTAACTGGAAGATGTCGGCATTGCCTAATCATAAATGGGAATTATTTAACCTGGCGGCTGATCATACCGAAACCACAGATCTTTCGGCTGAAAACCCGGAGAAAGTAGAGGAAATGAATCGGGCGTGGGTAGACTGGGCACATTCAATAGGAATTCGTTAATAGTAGCTTTTAAACGTCAACTAAAATTAATCTGACAATGAAACAAATCCGTTTAAATAAATTTACACTTGTCCTGCTTTTGGGACTGTTTACATTTTTTACAGCTTGTCGACCTGCCAAAGAGAAGTTGAACATCGATAATCCGCTGCCGGTGGAGTTTGGTGATCCCTATATTCTGAAAGCTTCCGATGGAATGTACTACATGATCGGAACCGGTGGCGTAAAAGACGGTTTTAAAATGTATTCGTCTTCAGATCTAAAAACATGGAAAGACGAAGGACGAATTTATCAGGGAAATACGGATGAATCGTGGAATATTGCCAATTTTTGGGCTCCTGAATTGTACGAAAAAGACGGTAAGTTTTATTTGCTGTTTAGTGCCGACTGGCGCGAGAATCCTACCAACGAACTCGAAAATTTTCGTATCGGAGTGGCTGTTTCCGACAATCCAACCGGACCTTACACCGATCTGATGGATCGCCCGATTTTTGATCCGGGGTACCCGGTTATCGACGGAAATCTTTGGTTTGAAAATGGAAAAACCTACCTGTATTATTCGCGTTGCTGCTACAAAAATCCGGTTGAAAGTGAAGTAGCCGACTGGGCACGCGAAAAAGGAATGTTCGACGCAATTGAAGAAAGCTGGGTGTACGGAGTGGAGCTTCAACCTGACTTTTCAGGAATTATCGGAGAACCAAAATTATTGCTTCGTCCCCCGGTGGAAATGGATGATCAGCAGGCAGAATGGGAAAGCCGTTCAGTAACTTCAGGTGAGGTAAACCGCCGCTGGACAGAAGGTTCGTACCTGTTTAAAAACAACAATACTTACTACATCATGTATTCAGCCAACTACTTTGGCGGGAAAAACTACGCCGTAGGTTATGCAACTTCTGATTCACCACTCGGGCCTTTCAAAAAAGCCGACAACAACCCGGTTTTGCAAAAGAATGTGGACCAGGGCGGTGTGGTAACCGGCACCGGGCATAATTCGGTAACTCTGGCGCCTGATGGTGAAACGATGCTTTGCGTTTATCACGGAAGAACTTCAAAAACAGGCGATGAACGTGTGGTCTTTATCGATCCGATGGAGATTGATGCCAATGGAAAATTGATCGTTCACGGACCATCAACCAAAGAGAATTAAGAAAGGAGTCAGTTGTAATTTGTAAATTCAACGGCCTAAACCAACAATAAAACTGAAAAATGAAACAAATAAAAGATTTAGCAAGCTTACTGATCTCATTCCTTTTGAGCGTGCCTGTTTTCGCACAGTCTTATTCCACGCAGCCCGTGCCTTTTATCCAGGTAAAGATTACCGATCAATTCTGGAGCACACGCTTAAAAGCACATGCAAACGCCACGTTGGAAACCTGTATCGCTCAAACACAGGATTCAACCGAGCGCATCAACAATTTTATAAAAGCTGCCGGTTTAATGGACGGTGGACACGAGGGAATTTATTTTGATGATTCCGACGTTTACAAGGCGATGGAAGGAATTGCCTATTCGCTGATCAATAATCCAAATCCGGAACATGAAGCGTTGCTTGATAGGTGGATCAGCTACATTGCCAAAGCCCAGCAACCGGATGGTTACCTGAATACCTTTTATACACTGAACCATCCCGAGGACAGATGGACCGACATGGAAAAACACGAGATGTACTGCGGTGGTCACATGATTGAAGCCGCCGTGGCTCATCATAAAGCTACAGGTAAAACCACTTTTTTAAATGTAGCCACCAAATTTGCAGATCATCTGATCAACACTTTTGGCCCCGGAAAAAAACACTGGGTTGCCGGGCACGAAGAAATTGAACTGGCGCTGGTAAAACTCTACCACGAAACTGGCGACAAGAAATACCTCAATCTTTCGTACTGGTTGCTCGAAGAACGTGGTCACGGTCACGGGAAAGGTGCCATCTGGGACAAAAGTCACTGGGGTGCTGCTTATTGCCAGGATGACGTTCCGGTTGCTGAAATCTCGGATATAAAAGGACATGCTGTGCGCGCGATGTACCTGTTTTCAGGAATGGCAGATGTAGCTGCAGAGAAGGATCTGCCCGAATATGTAGCCGCGCTCGAACGGGTATGGGAAGATGTGGTGGAACGCAACATGTACATTACCGGTGGTATCGGGAGTTCTGGTTCGAACGAAGGATTTTCAAACGATTACGACCTGCCAAATAAGGAAGCGTATTGCGAAACCTGTGCATCGATTGGAATGGTTTTGTGGAACAACCGGATGAACCTGTTTTCGCAGGATGCCAAATACATTGATGTGATGGAACGCTCGATGTACAACGGTGTTCTGTCCGGCGTTTCGCTCGAGGGCGACCTGTTTTTCTATGTCAATCCGCTCGAATCCGAAGGTCATCATCATCGTCAGGAATGGTTTGGCTGTGCCTGCTGTCCCAGTAATGTTTCGCGCTTTTTACCCTCGGTTGGCAGTTATATTTACGCCACTTCCGACGAAAAAGGAGTGTTTGTAAACCTGTACGTTGGAAGTACTGCAGAGATGAAAGTCGGTACTACAAAACTGGAGCTTGTTCAGCACACCAATTATCCCTGGGACGGAAATATAGAAATGGAAGTTCAGCCGGAAAAGGAAGCCTCTTTTTCCTTAAACTTGAGAATTCCGGGTTGGTGCAAAGTTTTTTCGCTTTCACTAAACGGGAAAAAACAGAAAGTAACTGTGCAAGACAACGGTTATGTTACTTTGGACAGAAGCTGGAAAAAAGGTGATAAACTATCGCTGATTTTCGATATGCCGGTGGAAGTGGTTGCTGCCGATCCGCGGGTTGAAGCAAACGTTGGCAAACGTGCCATCCAACGCGGGCCGCTTGTTTATTGTGTGGAAGAAAGCGATCAGGCAAACCTTAATTGGGATAAAATTGAATTATCGAAAACCAGTACTTTGAAAACCGCAAAAGCTTCCGGGAAACTGGCCGGAATGTTGGAGATCGAAGGAAAAACCGGTGACACGAATTTTACGCTGATCCCTTATTTTGCCTGGGATAACCGTGAAGAGGGAAGGATGAAAGTTTGGATTGATTATAAAGAATAACCATCTTGGAATCAGGCTTGACCCCTTTCTGTCCTGCGGACATCTTCTCCCAATTGGGGGAAGAAAGAGATGGGGGCATTAAAAGAAAGAATTATATCAAGGATTCTATTTAATCTACTTAAAGTATTTAAAAATAAGAATATGAAATATTTTGCATTATTGATTTTTTGTTTGAGTTTGTTGTCTGTCAAAACAGAAGCTCAGAAAAGGGTTGGCAACAACAATAATCCTGTTTTTGAGGGTTGGTATGCCGATCCCGAAGGAATTGTTTTTGGTGACAAATACTGGATTTATCCGACTTATTCAGCCCCGTACAATGACCAGATTTTTATGGATTGCTTTTCATCAACGGATCTGGTAACCTGGGAAAAACATGAACGGATCATCGATACAACTGCGGTGAAATGGGCCTGGCGTGCGATGTGGGCTCCGGCTATCGTTCAAAAAGATGGAAAATACTTCCTGTTTTTTGCTGCCAACGATATTCAAAACGATAACGAAGAAGGCGGAATCGGGATTGGTGTTGCCGATAAACCCGAAGGCCCGTACAAAGATTATCTCGGCAAACCCTTGCTCGATAAATTTCACAACGGCGCTCAACCTATTGATCAGTTTGTTTTTCACGATAAAGACGGCCAGTATTACATGATTTACGGCGGATGGCGGCATTGTAACATTGCAAGAATGAAGGATGATTTTACCGGCTTTGTTCCTTTTGAAGATGGTGTGACTTTTAAAGAGATCACTCCCGAAGGTTATGTGGAAGGCCCGTTTATGTTTATCCGAAACGGAAAGTATTATTTTATGTGGAGCGAAGGTGGCTGGACCGGCCCCGATTATTGTGTGGCTTATGCCATTGCCGATTCACCTTTTGGCCCGTTTAAACGAATCGGGAAAATACTGGAACAGGATGCGAATGTGGCGAGAGGCGCCGGGCATCATTCGGTGATTCAAATTCCAGGAACCGATGAATATTACATTGTCTACCATCGCAGACCTTTGAGCGAAACCGACGGAAACCACCGCGAAACCTGCATCGATCGCATGTACTTTGATGAAAACGGTTTGATAAAGCCGGTGAAAATTACTTTTGAAGGCGTTTCTCCACGACCGCTGAAGTAAAGGAACAAAACCAAATAATTAAACCTATGAAAAAATATGTATTAATCGCACTGGCTATCGCAAGTGTTTCCTATGTTTCTGTGGCAAAGGACAAACGAAACGCATTTTATATCACGAACCAGGCACCATTGGTGGCACAACCATATACTGCTTTGCCAATCGGAGCCATTCAAGCTGGCGGTTTTTTGCAGGAAATGCTGAAAATACAAGCCGATGGTTTAACCGGTCACCTCGACAGTATTTACGAAGTTGTGTGCGGCGATAATAACGGCTGGCTTGGTGGAACCGGAGATGGATGGGAGCGAGGCCCCTACTGGCTTGATGGTTTGGTCCCACTGGCATACTTACTCGATGACGACGAACTAAAAGCCAAAGCGCAAAAATGGATAGAATGGAGTATCAACAACCAGCAGGAAGACGGTTATTTCGGACCAAGGCCATTGCCTGAGAATTATGAACGGATTCCGGGGACGCAACAGGGAATGCGTAACGACTGGTGGCCCAAAATGGTGATGTTGAAAGTGCTGCAGCAGTATTATTCGGCAACCGGCGATGAGCGTGTGATCAAGCTCATGACTAACTACTTCCGTTACCAACTGAAAATGTTGCCCGAGAATGAGTTGGGATATGTAACATTCTGGGCCAACCGAAGGGGAGGAGATAACCTCGCTGTAGTTTATTGGCTCTATAATATTTCAGGCGATAAGTTTCTGCTGGAGCTGGCAGAAATTATTCATAAACAAACCGTTGACTGGACCGGAGTTTATGCCGGCGATATGATTCGCCGTTTAAATCCGCTACCCGATCTGCATTGTGTGAATGTTGCTCAGGGATTGAAGGAACCGATTATTTATTACCAGCAACATCCCGAAGAAAAATACCTGGAATCGGTTAAGAAAGGCCTGACGTCGATTAAAGAAGTGCATGGTTTTGTAAACGGAATGTACGGCGCCGATGAGCGCATGCATGGAAACGATCCGACACAGGGCTCAGAATTGTGTTCTGCCGTTGAAATGATGTACTGTTTTGAAAACATCCTCCCAATAACCGGTGATGTTTATTATGCCGATTACCTTGAAAAGATCGCGTATAACGTGCTGCCGACTCAAAGTACAGATGACTATATGCGGAAACAATATTTTCAGCAGGTGAACCAGATCAAGGTCTCCGACGACGAGCGGAATTTTTTTAACGACCGCGAAGGACGGAACGTTTTTGGAACCACTACCGGTTATCCCTGCTGCCTGACCAATATGCACCAGGGCTGGCCAAAGTTTGTTCAAAATACCTGGTATGCAACTGCCGACAATGGTTTGGCGGCCTTGGTTTACGGTCCGACTACGGTAACTGCAAAAGTTGCAAATGGTGAATTGGTTACAATCAAAGAAGAAACAGGCTATCCGTTTAAAGAGCAGATTCTGTTTACGGTTGAAAGTGAGAACGCAGTAAAATTCCCGTTTCATTTAAGAATTCCTGAATGGTGTAAGTCATTCAGACTAAATATAAATAATAACGTTCAGCAGGTTGAAGCAAAAAATGGAATTGTTATTCTTGATCGTGAATGGAAATCGGACGACAAGGTTGAACTTGATCTTGGAATGGATTTTCGCTTTAGTTACTGGCACGAAATGTCGCTGGGCATTGAGCGTGGACCGCTGGTTTATGCCCTCAAAATAAAAGAAGAATGGCGCGAAGTGACCAAGGAAGGATACGACGACACTTTCTGGGAAGTGCTTCCTAAATCGCCATGGAATTATGCGATTTGGGAAAAAACTGTAAAGGACAATGATTTTCAGATTGATTTTTCGGAAGACATTCAACCCAATCCATGGAATTTACAGAATGCTCCGATTACGGTAAAAACCAAAGGGAGAAGAATGCCCATCTGGACAGAAAACCGAAATATGGCAGGGAAAACGCCGTCTCCTGCCTGGCCTTACCGGATAGTTGAAGACAACGAGGAGGAAATTACACTTATTCCGTATGGTTGCACAACACTGCGAATTGCACAGTTTCCGGTGTATCGGAAGTAAATTTTAATCAAAACCATTGTTCCGCGGAACAATCAGAAAGTGAGTAAAGTATAAGAAAAATAATTCATGTAGTCGTCAGTCGTTAAGGTGAGGACTACAACAGCAGAACTTGATTTTTTATCCGGATTTGAGAAAATCCAGAAAAGCAAAATGAAATGGTAAAATTCTTCGCCGGCATATTATTGTGTATGAGCTTTTTTTCTCCAGTCAATGCTAAAGAAGGGGAAAACACAGCTCGGGCTAAACAAACGCTGGATTTGGTGCTGAAATATTATGATGCCGGTCACGATCACCTCTTTCTGGAGACCTGGCCCTACAAGGAAGACGGAAAAGTCACCTACCTTGCGGGAGAAGATACGGTGAAAGGAAAACGGGTGGCTTATCTTTGGCCAACTTCCGGCTTGTTCTCTGCGGTGAATGCTTTACTGAAAGCCACCGGTGACCGGGAATACAGTTCTTTGCTTGAAAGTACTGTTTTGCCCGGTCTCGAAAATTATTACGATGCAGACAGAAAACCGTCCTGTTACCAGTCATATATAAAGGAAGCAGGCATGAGCGATCGTTTTTACGATGATAATATATGGCTTGGAATTGATTTTTTGGAAGCTTATGAGCTTACTCACAATGCACAATTTCTTTCAAAATCAAAAGAAATTTGGGAGTTTGTAATCAGTGGCTGGGACGACAAGGCAGGAGGTGGGATTTATTGGTGCGAGCAAAAGAAAAAGTCAAAAAATACATGCTCTAATGCTCCTGCAGCGGTGTTGGCGCTAAAGCTTTTCCATGCCACCAATGAGAAGGATTACCTGCTTTGGGGAGAAAAAATTTACGATTGGACCAAGTCTACCTTACAAGATCCGAACGATCATTTGTATTTTGATAATATTAAGCTTAACGGAGAAATAGATCACCGGAAATACACTTACAACAGCGGACAAATGTTGCAGGCGGCCGTTTTGTTGTATAATGCAACCCAAAAAGAAGCTTTTCTTGCTGATGCACGTGCTGTTGCGCAATCGGCCATAAGGTATTTTACCGAAGATTTTGAAACGCCAAATGGTGAGGAAATCAAACTGTTTAAAAATACAGGCAACTGGTTTAATGCCATTCTAATGAGGGGGTACTGCGAATTGTACAAGGTAGATAAGAATCCGGAATACCTCAACGTTTTTCAGAATAACGTCGATCATTTATGGGCCTCGCTTCGAAGTAGTAACGGACTATTTAGCAAGGATTGGAAAGGAGAAAAGGAGGATCAGTACAAATGGTTGCTGGATCAGGTAAGTTTGGTGGAAATTTGGGCAAATTTAGAGGAACTAAAAAACGAATAAATATTTTGTACGAATGACGAATAGAAGAGATTTTTTAAAGAAAGGAACCATTGCGGTCGCAGGGGCATCCCTCGTCGGGACCAATCAATTGTGGGCAGCTTCGGTTCAGCAGAATTATGTAAGTAATCGACCGGTACCGGGGAAGAGGCATTTTACTTCGGAGGCCGTTGAAAAAGCAATCGCTTCGGTGAAAGCTAAATTGAAAGATCCGAAACTGGCCTGGATGTTCGAAAATTGTTTCCCGAACACGCTGGACACAACAGTTGAGCACGGAACGTTAAACGGCAAACCCGATACTTTTGTAATTACCGGCGATATTCACGCTATGTGGTTGCGCGATTCTACCGCACAGGTGTGGCCGTATATGTCGCTGGCAGGTGAAGACAAGGAGTTGAAAAAGTTGCTGGCCGGCGTGGTTCATCGTCAGACTCAGTGCGTTTTACTCGATCCGTATGCCAACGCTTTCAATAAAACCAAGGAAGAAGAAGTGCACTGGATGAGCGATCATACCGACATGAAACCGGGTTTGCACGAACGAAAATGGGAGATTGATTCGCTGGCTTACACGGTTCGTTTGGCTTATAACTACTGGAAGACTACAGGCGATACTTCTGTTTTTGATGCCGACTGGCAAAAAGCGGCCAAGCTGATTGTAAAAACCTTTAAGGAGCAACAGCGCAAAGAAGATCATGGCCCGTATGTTTTTATGCGTACCACCGATCGTCAGTTGGATACCGTTTCAAACGGAGGTTACGGTCGTCCGTTAAAACCTGTTGGGCTTATCAATTCAACATTCCGTCCTTCGGATGATGCCACTACTTATGGCTTTCTGATTCCTTCCAATTTGTTTGCAGTGGTTTCGCTGCGTCAGTTGGCAGAAATAAGTTCCGAAGTTACCGGCGACAAACCTTTTGCAAAAGAGTGTAAAGACCTTGCTGACGAGGTGGAAAAGGCAATTGAGAAATACGGAATTGTGGAACATCCCCGTCATGGGAAAGTGTATGCTTTTGAAGTGGATGGCTACGGAAATCATACTTTTATGGACGATGCCAATGTTCCTAGTCTGTTGGCTTTGCCTTACCTGGGATTGACCGATCGTAACGATCCGGTTTATCAAAACACCCGAAACCTGGTGTGGAGCGATGACAACCCGTATTTCTTTAAAGGAAAAGCTGCCGAAGGAATTGGCGGCCCTCACGTAGGTTACGACATGGTTTGGCCGATGAGTATCATCATGAAAGCGATGACCAGCACCGATGATAAGGAAATCGGGTGGTGTGTAAAAACACTTCGCAATACCGATGCCGACACTGGTTTTATGCACGAAACCTTCCACAAAGACGATCCAACAAACTTCACGCGTTCGTGGTTTGCCTGGGCAAATACGTTGTTTGGCGAACTAATCCTGAAACTGGTTAATGAAGGGAAAGCAGATTTGATCAACCGTTTGTAATAGACTATCAGGTTTAATAAAATAATGAACCCGGGTTTGCTTTCGCTTTCCCGGGTTTCTTTTTAATTCAACTAAACCTTAGGATTACAAAATTACTTCAGTTTCTTCTCCATTATATTTTACCGTTTGCACCAGTCCTTTTTCTGAAAGGAATGGTAAAGCTTCTTCTTTTGAAACTTTGTGGATGCGGAATTCACGATCTTTGATCATTCCTTCGAATTCGCCTTTACGAGCGAGTATTTTCAACGTTTTTCCGGCTTCTGAGTATTCAAACGCAATCACGCTGAATTTACCTTCTTCGTAATTGTAGTTGGTCGATTCGTCTTCGTAGAGTTTAAACGAACCATCTTTCCCGGTATAAACATAAATATCGATCGGCGCATCCGGCTTTTGGCTGGTGTATTCAATTTCAGGTCCGGCAGGAATAATAGAACCCTCGCAAACATACAACGGCATTCTTTCGTACGGTGCACTTACTACCATTTTCTGGCCACCGTCAAGGTATTCACCCGAATAAAGATCGTACCAGCCCGTATTTGCCGGAAAATACACCTCACGTTGTCGTGCCTTGTATTCAGTCACCGGGCAAACCATTAATGATGAACCAAACATAAACTGATCGCCAATATTCAGCACATTTTTATCGGCCGAGAAATCCATTGCCAAACCGCGCATGATGGTGTAGTCGTCGAAATAAACCGCGCCGGTTAGGCTGTAAATGTATGGCATCAGTCGGTAGCGAAGTTTGTTGTAGTATAACATCGACTGGTAAGCCGGGTGTTTCTCGGGGGCGATGTTGTAGATCTCACGGTAAGGGAATTGCCCGTGTACTCGGAAAAGCGGTGCAAAGGCTCCAAACTGGTACCAGCGGGTGTTTAGTTCACGCCATTCCTCCATGTCTTCGCTTCCTTCTTTCGCCCGTTCAAATTTCTTTTGTACACAGAAACCGCCAATGTCCATCGTCCAGTAGGGGAGGCCCGACATCGAGAAGTTGATTCCGGCGGTGATCTGTGCTTTCATATCGCCCCAGGTAGTGCCAATGTCGCCGCTCCAGGTGGTGGTTCCGTAATGCTGCATTCCCGAAAATCCAGAGCGGGTAAGGATGAACACACGATCCACCGGTTTTTTCCCTCGCTGACCTTCATAAATCCCTTTTGCATTCATTAAAGCAAAAGCATTGAAATATTTTGTTGATGGTCCCAGGGCTGTTGGATTCATCAGTTTTTTGCGGTATTCAATGCTGGCATTCGAAAGAATATCGGGCTCTGTTGCATCAAGCCACCAGGCATCGATTCCTTTTGAATACAGTTTTTCATCGATCTGTTTCCAGAATAATTTGCGGGCATCTTCGCTGTAAGCATCGTAAAACGAACCAATGTAACCGGGGTAAATCCAGTCGCGGATGCTGTCTTTAATTGCCTGTTGGTACATCCAGCCGTTTTCGTCAAATTCTTTGTAATGCCCGGTCCCGAGGTAGAATTTTGGCCAAACAGAAATCAAAATACGTGCGTGCTTATCATGCACCTGTTTGATCATTCCTTCAGCATCGGGGAAACGCAGGGTATCAAAATCATGGCTTCCCCATTGGGTAACCGGCCAGTACGACCAGTCCTGAACAATGTTGTCGATCGGGATATGACGTTTGCGGAATTCATCCAGTGTGCTTAACAGTTCATCCTGTGTTTTGTAACGCTCGCGGCTTTGCCAGAATCCCATCGCCCATTTCGGCATTACCTGTGCTTTTCCGGTGAGGGTTCGGTAGCGGCTGATCACGTCGTCCATCGAATTTCCTTTCATAAAATAATAGTCGATCTGGTCGCCCATTTCAGCGTAAAAGGAAATATCGTCCTGCTGATCGGCCGGTACCGGCGACAAGGCTTTTAACCCAATGTAGGAAACGCCGCCATCGGGGTACCACTCCAGTTTGATGTCGTAATCCTGACCTGCATTCATATCGATTTGGAACTTGGCCACGGAAGGGTTCCATGCGGTCCTCCATTTATCGGCAAGAAGTTGTCCGTCGATCCAGATTTTTGTGTAACCGGCATAATACAAAAGAAAATGAAACAGGCCGCTTTCCTTTGGCTGGAGTTTTCCTTCCCAGGTAATTTTGGCCCGGTCGAAACTAAAACCTTCCGGAAAATTCTCAATGGTTTCCAGGTTTTCGTAATCGATGGTGGCTTCTTTGCGTTCCAGAAAAACGTGGTCGGTTTCGGTATTATCAACATAAGTGGCGGTTAGGCCGCCTTCTTTCCCATCAGCATCGATTAATTTAAACTGGTCGATTTGCCCGTAAGGACGCGGATCGCCAAAACGCGAGAGCGAATAATTGTCCCAAAGTATTCCGTAGTTTTTGGTAGATACCACAAATGGAATGGAGACTTTTGTATTGTACTGGAAAAGTTCTTCGTTTTTGCCTTTGTAGTTCATTTCTCCCGCCTGGTGCTGCCCCAGCCCGTAAAGCGCCTCATCTTCTGATGATTCAAACACCTGTTGTAGCTCGTAGCCTTTCACTCCATCCACTTCCATGGCCTTAAAGTTTGTGCCTCCGTCTTCTTTTCCCTGGAGAATGAGCTTCCCTTCCGCATCGTAGAAATTAACCGCGCCAGTTTCAGCCGAAACTTCCACTTTGGTTTTGGCGGTAGCGACTATAATCTTCCCGTCTCTTTCTTCAACGGTATAATTTACAGGCGTTAATCCGGGTAAAACCGACAAACTTTGTGCATCGCTAAAAGTGGTAGTTGCACTGGCTGTGACACGAATTATTTCGTCGCCCAGTGGAAGAATCATCAGCGCTTTAGCCGATTGGCCTTTCGGATTCTTTGGATAAATTACCACTCCTTTAGTGCTTTTTTCCCACACCGGTTGTGTACACGAAAAAGCGAAAAGACAAATTAAGAGTATCGCAAATGGTCGTTTCATGTAGAGATGATTAAGGTTTCAGATTTTCGTTTTTTGTTGATTATTTGCTGGTTATGCCGAACTAAAATACAAAAAAGCGGCAGAGTTTCACGTTTTTCCCGTTTTTTTGTTAGTGACAATCAGCATTCTTTTTTTTAGGATTAACTACCGTTTTTCGGTATGGCTAAAAGTTCAGGAGCCCTGGAGTTTCTGTTTGTTGGCATTTTATTGGGACAAAAGAATTTTGATGATCGGTACCGGATTATTCAACCGGGCTGAAGTCCTTTGCCTTTCCGGTATTGTATTTTTTGGGGAGGACACAAATTTTAGGGAACGGGGAGCACGGTTATTTGGGCGCCTTCAGGAACAGTATGGAAAGAAACGATTTTGGTGAATTATAAAACGAAGTCCAACATTCTTTCAAAAAGATGTTTTAAGTTGAATGGATGTAAGAAAGCCGGAAAAGGTCGATCTCGAATCGTTAAGTTTAAATGCCAGTTTTATTTAGCTCATGGGATTCAATTTAGTAGATCATTTTGCGAATAACATCTTCCGGCGAAACCAATTCTCCCGAGGCGTTTACCTGGCTGAAATACGTGTACCAGCCTGCAGTTGCAATGGCTGTTTCAAATTCTTCCATCATTTCGCCATCCGGAAATTTCCACACCGCAAAAAAATCAAATTCTACGCGGTTTACGGTTGAGGGTTTGTTGGTGCCCCAGCCCACAATTTCAACACCTTTGCCCAGCAGTTCAGTCATGTGCGGACCAATCTGGTTCAGGTAATTTTCCTTTTCATTTTTGGGAAGATGTTTCCATGCATCCTTTTCTTTCCAAAGTTCGATGTAACATTCCATGATATTTTATTTTGAGAAATGAGTTGCAGAACGTCGAGTTACTGGATGAGTCGGATCATTTCCGACGTTAATATCTGGCAAACACAATCCTAACCGGGTACCTGAGACGCAGAAAGAAGTTACAAAATAATCTCTTGAAAATCTATGTTGAAGAAACGGTTGTGTGAGGGGTTGATATTTCTTGTGGTAAATTCAAGCCTAGTAAAATTCCCGATCAATCAGTTGAACGGCATTGATAAAGTCGCTTTCCTTCATTAACCGGTTTTTGTTCTTGCGCAGTAATTTTCTGACCTCTTTTTGCTTTTCTCCAAAAAGATAAAGAAAGGGCATGCGTTTAAGCCTGAACCGTTCAAAATCGTTGTCCGGAAAAATGAGAAAATAATTGCTTCTCATTTTGAAATTTGTATTTCGCATGTAGCCGTATTTGTCGGTATAGGCGGGCACTTCTTCTTCTGTTGTTTTAAACCAGATCACAAGTTTTAGTTTCCCGTTGTAAAGCATTCTGAAATAATGATCGCCTTTCGGGACGATGTTCATCTCCAGTTTTCGAAACATCATCGGAAGGCCTGTTTCTGAATAAAAACCAAATTCACGAATGGTTGACTTATCGAGTTCAACCAGCGACGAGGATCGACTGTGTAACCAGATCAATTCGTCTTTGTAGGTGTTTAACTTTAAATGTAAACTGTCGTAACGGTCCTGATTTTCGAGTATTACATATCCTTTTTGCCAATCGTCGTTCATAAACTCTGAGCCCATGGGAACGTATAGGGGATAAAACTGATTGCCGGAAAGTTTGTATTGGGTGGTATTCGCTTCAGTTGAAAGCGTGAACCCAATGTTTGTGAGTTGCGCCCGAAGATGAACTGCTGCAAAAATCAGCAAACACGTGATGATGGTTTTTAATCGTATTCGCATGGCTTTCAGTCTAGATGAATTACTTTCCGGTTTTGAACAATACGCTTGTCTTTACAAACGACAATTACTTCTATCAGCATGTCGCCTTTTATATCCGATAAATCAACGCTAAAGCTTTTACTATTGCTTGTTTCGGTCCATCGGTTTCGGTAAAAAACCGTTCTGAAATCAGGAGAATTCGGGCTTTTTTGAATGGATTTATTCGTTTCCTGGCTCAACGGTGGCTGAATAAACGTGTATTTAAATACGTTTAACCCGGGAACTGACTCAACCCATCCCAATGTTCTGTTTTTGGTATAAACTGACAGAACGCCATCAAAACTTATGTCTCCGAAATATCTCTTAAAATAAACCGCGTCTATCTTGTCGATGTCCTGTGTTTTCAGTTTTGACAATAATTTGGGATTAAAAATCGGTATCCCGTCCAACAGTTTCAGGGGCTCGTTTTTAAAAATAGATTTGTTCCCGTTATTAAACAGCCGGATAGTTACCTCGTCGTTTTTCTCGCGGTACTGAACGCCATGCAGTATCTCGCGGGAGATTTCGCTGAAATCGGGCAGGTCAATAAACAGTTCAGGATAAAAAGTAAAGGTTGGTGGGCCGTAAAACGGATGTGTAAATTCCCGTTTAATCGAAAATGAATCGGTTTCAAACGCCCGGAAGCCTTTAAAAATCCGGTTAAAATAGGCCGCTTTTACCAGGTCGGATGCAAAGGTATTTTGTTGGAGGGTTAATATCTGATGGGTCACCGGAGCTTTTTGTGTCTCGATATAGTTTTCCAGAAGCTCAATCCGGTTCTCGTTGGCATGTTCTGATACTTCCTGTAAAACAATGTTTCCTTTTCCTACTGCATTTCGGATGTAGAAATAGAATCTTCCCCCGGCATCCGAAACACAATAATCAAAATACGGAAAAGTATCGGCGATGCTTAGCAGTACCGGCGTGTTCTGAACCGGATGTTCCGTTTCTTTTTGCACTACACGGCCGGTAATCAGAATTCCGTTATTCTCGCGAACCGGCATAAACGGCTCCTGATTGGCGGTTTCAAAACCTGCTTCGATTTCCCCGCTGAAATGGTCGGCAAACGGATCGAGTAACCGGGCGGTGACGATCATTTCAAGTGCATCGGGGCATAAATTATTATCGGTGTCCACTTTTACATCCACTGTTCTGCTGTTGTTTGAAGGCTGATTTGCCGTGATGGAAATCCCTGGCTCAGACTTCGCTTCCTTGAATTCCGAAACGGGGATGTTGAATTCCGAAATATTGTTGTCGAAACGGTTGTAAACGACAAGATAACGCGGGTAGAAAATACTTGAAGTCTCTTTTTTCTGGATGTTGGCAAAAGCAGTCAAGGTATAAATGCCGGTCGAGAGCGAATCGGGCACAACCAGGTAACCCGAACTACAGTTGTTGTCGCTGGCAACCGACACTTTGGTGATGTGGTTTTGGGTCAGATCGTCGAGCTGAATATGAATAATATTGCCCGAATTCTCACTTCCATTATTGGAAACAACGGCATAAAACCAAACGGTGTCTCCCGAAACACAGGAACTCCGGTCAGGAAACAGATGAATTGTTTCCTGTGCTTCCGAACCCAACGGGAAGCCAACGATAAGAGCCGTTATGATCCAAATTAGCTGTTTCATTCGATATTCATATATATTGAATCCCAGAAGTCGGGCTTTTCATCCTTTATCTCTCCTCTTAAGGGAATGGTGAAATTTTTGGGAATATGTCGTAGTGTAAGTTTATCAAAATTGCGGTAGTACATCACATAGTATCTGTTTTCGGCATACGACGAAATCTCAAAATTGCCCAGCACAACATCGTCAGGAGTCGTCAGGTTTTTAATGTTTCCATTCACCTGGATATAAACCGGATCAAAGATTCTTCCCGCTGCATCCAACTGGCTGTTCAGATCTTTATAGTATTTGTAGGTGTCCTCATTCAGTCCGTATTGATCTACAATGTATATCCATCCGCTGAAAAGAACGGTGTCAGAAACAATTCCGTAGTAATTCATGGTGAAAAACTCGAGCGGATGCCCGGTGATGCTTTTGTTGGTGCTGTATTCCGGCGGGCCGGCTATATTGAAAATTCCGTTAGGGTACAACGATCTCCAGGAATAGATGGGCCTTGTTTCTTCCCTTCCGTCTACTACGGTATCGTAATGATTTACATAGAGGATTACTTTTCGTGCGTAAAAACGGTAATGGTTTAATTTTCCCTGATTCTGGATATCGCCGTATACGCGAACTCCATCATCTTCCTTAATATCTTCTTTGGAATTTGATGATCCCGAAACGGTGATATTGGTATCATAGTCAGCGTAAGCGGAGTCGATAGTCGGCGTTTCCGGAACTGCCTGGACTCCCGATTCGTAAACTTCTCCGTCGAGTTCAATATGAAGGTAATAAGTGCGGTCTTTATTTAGTTGAAAGTTCAACTGATAAACTCCTACTCCGCTTTCATAAAAAGCCTGGCTGTTGTTCTGATCGTCTATAAGACTGATTTCGGCGCCACTTACCGGGGGGTAGGTTTTATTTTCGGCGTTAAAATTATGTGACCGGTACAATTTGATTGTATTCAGACTCTGTTCGGCGTTGATGGCTGCTTCAACCACCAGCTTGTCGCCCACTTCTTCCAGGTCGGGATGGTAAATCTGTTCACACGCGACGATCGCGACCAGCATCAGTATTATGATAACGAATCTTCTCATGTCAGAACGTAAAATTATAGGTTAACGACGGTACCGGAACTCCGATGACCGATAACTTATACAACGAAGGCGAAGAGCCTGCTCCAATACTTTTCCGGAAATAAACCGAATACGGATTTTTTCTTCCGTAAAGATTGTACACCGAAAGCGTCCAGCTTCCTTTCCACATCCGTTTTTTTCTCAGGTTTTCGTCAAAAGTGATGGAAAGGTCAAAGCGGTGATACGGTGGCATCCTGTACTTATTCCGGTCAGAATAGTACACCAGTGTTTGACCTTCGTACTGATACGATATTTCGGGCAAAGTCACCGGTCTTCCCGAGATAAAGACAAAGTTTCCGGATAATCTCCATCTCCGGCTGATGTTGTAGGTTGCCACCGCCGACAGATCGTGGGGTTTATCGTAAATCGACGGGTAATATTTTCCTGCATTAATTTGTTCTTCGTCAAACTCTCCGGTTGTTTTTCGTTTGGTTCTGGAATAGGTATAATTCATCCATCCGGTAAGACGACCCTGCTTTTTGGTTAACGAAAGTTCCAACCCGTATGAAAATCCGTCAGAAGGAATCAAATCGGTTTCCAGGTGTTTGTTCATGATCACCTTTGCCCCGTTTTTATATTCGATCAGGTTTTGAAGTTGTTTGTAATACGCCTCGGCTGAAAACTGATATTCTTTCAAAAAATTGTTGTTTGAAAGACCAATCGTCAGCTGGTCGTTGATCAGAGGTTCCAGGTGATAATCGCTGGTTTTCCAGATTTCGGCAGGCGAAATTACAGCACTGTTACTGATTTGATTGATGTACTGGCGGGTACGCTGATAGCTCATTTTAAGCGAGTAGTTCGAAGGTGTTTCATAATTCAATGAAAACCGCGGATCGATGCCCCTGTAGGTTTTTACAACTTCGTTGTTTCCAAATTCGAGCGTTCCTGTTACGGTCTCCGGTGTTTTAGCCTGACTTTCGTCGTATAAAAAAACGGTGGTCGGTCCCAAATACGAAAATCTGCTGTAGCGAAGGCCGAGATTGATCGTCACCCCGGGAATAACAGTAAACTCGTCGCTGGCATAAAACGCCCCTTCAATGGCTTTTTCAGCATCTACTTTGTCGGGTATAATAATCGTTGTATCGGAATACGGCCTGACCTCTCCGGGATCATTTTTATAATGAATCAGGTTGATCCCCGAATGCACATTGTGGTTGGGTGTAGGGTGCCAGATAAGGTTGTATTTTAAGGAGTTGTAGCCAAATTTATTGTCGAGGTAATAGGCTTCAAAATTCTTGCCGTCAGTAAAATCGGTTAAGCGGAAATAATAATTGCTGTGTGAAAGATCGAGCTCGCCAAACAGATTTTCTCCAAGTTTATTTCTCACTTCTAGGTTGAATAAGGTATTCCCGTATTCATTGATCGATTCGCTGCTGGTGCTGAATTCATCGTTGCTGCTGTAGCCCATTAATTTGATCGAATTGTTGTGATCAAATTTGTAGGTAAGTTTTCCGCTGAAATCATAAAAGTTGGTGGTACTTCTTGAAATGTCTTTGTCGGGAATTTGTTTCAATACCCAGTCGGTATAGGATAAGCGACCACCGGCGAGAACCGTAAGTTTTTTGTTTTTGGTAAGCGGACCATCAATGGCGAGGCGTGAATTAATGATTCCCAGTCCTCCGTAAACCCGGAGTAATTCGTTGTTTCCGTCTTTAAAATCTACTTCCATCACCGAAGCAACCCGTTCGCCGTACCGTGCCGGAAGACCGCCTTTATAAACGCGCATGTCTTCTACCAGGTCGGGATTGATCATCGACAGAAACCCAAATAAATGGGTGGTGTTAAACACCGGCGAGCCATCGACCAGCACCAGGTTCTGATCTGAATTTCCGCCGCGGACATTAAAACCCGAAGAAAGCTCACCCACTGTCTGGATTCCCGGCATCATCGTGATACTTTTGATGATATCTCTTTCGCCCATGAGTAAAGGCAGGCTTTTGATTTCTTTCGACGACATTTGTACGAGGCTGGTTTGAGTACGGGAAGCGGTGTATTCATCGGCTACCACAAGCACTTCTTCGATGTTATGCGATTCCTCGAAAAGTTCAAATTGGGCTTCACCCGATTCGATCAGGTTGATTTTTTTGTCGTAGCCCTGAAAACCCATGTACGAAATTTGCAGCGTATGTTCTCCGGTAGGCAAATCAAGGGTAAAGTTGCCGTCTTTCCCTGAAGAGGCTCCCTTTTCAAGTTTACGATCAAAAATCACGGCGCCCATCAGAGGATCGCCGGTTTTCCCATCGAGCACCTTTCCCGATATTTTAGCGGTTTTGTAGCGCCCCAGGTTAATCGGATCGCCAATAACCATAATCTGACCGGCTTCGTCGAGGTTGTGCCGGGTATCCATACGGCGCGGAAATATCAGGATAAGGTTATCCTGAAAAATCTCATAGGTAAGGTCGTGCTCATTGAAGATACTGTTGAGCGCCCGAACCAGTGGGTTGTTGTCAAAAGTTGTGTTAACCGTATATTGATCAATCCAAACGTCTTTGTAATAGATTTTTAATCCGTAATTCTGCTGTAATGTTTCCAAAAAACGACTTAAGGGCACATTTCTGAAGCTTCCGGAAATGGTCATTTCGTCGGCCTTTTGGGCAGATACATGTCCGGCTGCGAAGAACAATAAGATCAGGAAGAAAAAGCCGGCTTTATGTTGGAAGCCTTTTGGTGACACGTTTAGTTTAGGATTTATTTTCCGTTAAATAAGGTTCAATTTGTCTCTTGTGCAAGATTGCTTTTGTTGCTCTCTGTTACCGCTCAGACCACAAATCCCCTACAGTAAATTCAAACAAAGAGGATTAAATGTACTTAAATAAGTGTTGCCTTTCACGGATTAATTACAGTCAGAATAAAAAAATCAACGCTTTATATAAAGCATTTTATTTCTTGATTATGCCGCTGTTAGGTTGATGAAGCCTGGCGAGACAGATGAGGTACGAGAGGAAATTAATAACTTATTGTTCCTTTTTGTAATGAAATAAGGGTTTGACGAACTTATCTAAACATATCTTGTTAACAGTGTTCAAAGAGATCTTAATCATCAAAACGAATTATATGAAGACAATTTTTCTGATGCTGGCCCTTGTTTTACTGGCCGGTTTATCTGTTAGTGCTCAGGTTGATGCCCGGCTGTTTCGTTATGCCGATGTATCAAAAACACACATTGCATTTGTATATGCAGGCGATATCTGGATTGTGCAGAAAGAAGGCGGACAGGCGACGCGGCTTAGTTCTCCGGGAGGGGAGGAGGTCCTTCCGAAGTTCTCTCCCGATGGAAAAACTCTGGCTTTTACGGCCAATTATGATGGATCGCGCGATATTTATACCATCCCGTTTAATGGCGGACAGCCACAGCGCATAACCTGGCGCGGTTGTGTCATCCAGGACTGGACTCCGGATGGAAACAAACTTATTTTCTCAACAGGGCAGGAGAGCGGAAGACAACGTTTCTCGCGACTGTTTTCCATCGATAAAAATGGTGGTCTTCCCGAGGTATTACCTCCGGCTTATGCCGAAATCGGTAGTATCTCACCGGATGGAAAACAGCTGGCGTTTACCGATAAAACAAGGATCAACCGCACCTGGAAAAGATACCGGGGAGGAATGGCTCCTGATATTTATGTGATGAACCTCAGCGATCATTCCACGATCAACATTACCAACAGCGACGGCAGCGACGAACTCCCGATGTGGAGCGGCAGCACCGTATACTATTTGTCAGACAACGGGAAGGAAAAGAGATACAACATCTGGGCCTATGACACACAGGCGAAGACCAACGTGCAAATTACCAATTTCACTGATTTGGATGTACGTTTCCCTTCGATCGGACCGGATGATTTGATCTTCCAGGCAGGTAGCGATATGTATTTGATGGACCTGTCCACAAAAAAATACAAGAAGGTGAAAATTGAAGTGGTGACCGACCAAATGGCAACAATGCCCAAAACGGTGAAAGCGGAGAGGTACCTTCAGAACTCGGCTGTTTCTCCCGATGGCAAGCGGGTACTGGCGGAAGCCAGGGGCGAAATTTTTTCGTTGCCTGCCGAAAAAGGATATGTACTGAATCTTACGCAAAGTTCAGGATCGGCGCAACGTTTCCCGGCATGGTCGCCCGACGGAAAAACACTGGCCTGGTGGAGCGACGAAAGCGGCGAGTACGAACTGGCGCTTTACGATGTTGAATCGGAATCGGTTAAAACCATCACCAAACTTGGCGAAGGATTCCGTTACAACCTTTACTGGTCGCCCGATTCGAAAAAACTGGTTTTTATTGACCAGACCATGAGCATCAAGATTTGTGATGCGGAGTCGGGGGCAGTAAAAGAAATCGATAAAGCGCTTTGGAAAATGGAAGGTGCCTTGCGGGGCTTTTCAGTGTCATGGTCGGCCGACAGCAAATATGTAACCTGGGCGCGGGGCGTCGAAAATAAACAATCGGTAGTGTTTGTTTACGATGTCGACAATGGCCAGAAACGTCAGATAACATCTGATTTTTACAGCAACTCAGATCCGGCCTTTGATCCGGAAGGAAAATACCTGTATGTATTGACCAATCGATCGATGAATGCGGATTACAGCGATTTTGACAATTCCTGGATTTATACCAAATCAACGTTGGTAGCTGCCATCACGCTGAAAAAAGATACGCCTTCGCCGCTGGAACCTGAAAACGATGCCGTAGAGGTGAAGGAAGAAAAGAAAGACAGCGACAAGGAGAAAGGCGAAGCCAAGGAAAAAGAAGAGAACGGTGACAAGAAAGATGAGAGAAAGGATGAAAAGAAAGTAACCATCGATTTCGACGGGCTGGAACAACGCCTGGTTCTGCTCCCGGTGAGTGCAGGTAGTTACCGGAATCTGACGGCTGCCAAAGGCAAAATCATTTACCAGAAAAGTGTACAATCCGAAGGAAAAACCAAAAACCCGATTGTTTTCTGGGATTTGAAAGACCGTGAAGAAAAAACGATCCTTGATGATGCGGGAGATTTTGATCTGTCGGCCAATGGCGAAAAATTACTGGTGTCGAACCGGGGCCGGTTAAGTGTGATCGATGTGGGTGAAAATAAAAAAGCCGATAAAAATGTTCCGCTGCAGGAGATGGAAATGACCGTGATTCCGAAAGAAGAATGGAGACAGGTATTTACCGATGCGTGGCGCATTGAACGTGACTTTTTCTACGACAAAGGCATGCACGGAGTGGATTGGAAAAAAATGAAAACGCAATACGGCGCTTTGATTGAGCAGGCATCAAGTCGCGAAGATGTGAACTTTATTATGGGGGAACTGATTGGTGAAATGAATGCATCGCATGCTTACAAAGGAGGTGGCGACGTTGAGCAAACACCGCAACAAAGCGTGGGCTACCTGGGTATCGACTGGGGCATCAGCAACGGCGCTTACCAAGTGAAAAAGATTCTTGCTGGCGCCGTTTGGGATGCGGAAGAACGTTCGCCGCTGGCCGAGCCCGGAGTGGATGTGGCTGTGGGCGATTACATTTTGGAAGTAAACGGAAAGCCGATTACCACCGACAAAGAACCGGCAGCTGCTTTCCAGGGACTGGGTGGAAAAACCGTGGAGCTGACCGTTGGTAAAACAACCGCGAAAGCCGATGCAAAAAAGATCATCGTTAAACTGATGAGCGACGAATCGCGTCTGCGCCATCTCGAATGGATTGAGGCGAAACGCAAACGCGTGGAGGAAGCCACCGATGGTAAAGTCGGTTACATTTATGTACGCAGCACCGGTATTGACGGGCAAAATGAGCTGGCCCGCCAGTTTTACGGACAGTGGGACAAAGAAGGCCTGATCATTGACGAACGCTTTAACAGCGGAGGTCAGATTCCGGATCGCTTTATCGAGCTGCTGAGCCGCAAGGCGCTGGCTTATTGGGCAGTGCGCGATGGGCACGACTGGCAATGGCCCCCGGTAGCACATTTTGGCGCCAAAGTGATGCTGATCAACGGTTGGAGCGGATCAGGCGGCGATGCCTTCCCCGATTTCTTCCGGAAATCAGAACTCGGCCCGCTGGTTGGTTCACGTACCTGGGGTGGTTTGATCGGTATCAGCGGAACGCCCTCGCTCATCGATGGTGGTTCGGTAACGGCACCTACGTTTAGAATGTATGATCCCGACGGAAAATGGTTCCGGGAAGGACACGGTGTGGATCCCGATGTTCCGGTGGCTGAAGATCATCAGGAACTGGCTAACGGCGTCGATAATCAGCTTGAAAAAGCCATCGAAGTGGTAAAAGAACAAATGAAAAAGAACCCAGCGAAATGGCCGCAACATGAGCCATACGAAAAAAGATAGTTGAAATAGCCTTTGTAAAAGGACTGGCCGTCCGTCGATTTTGACGGATGGCCTTTTTTATGCCATCGTAAATCCGCGCTGCAAGTGTAAAGTAAAAAGGACGGAGTGTCCATACAGCAAGGAGGCCGCTTTTTTCTGAAAATCAATTTTTAAGAATATCCAATTTTCAATGTAAAATATCCAACAAAATCCTGAAAATTGGATCTTGGGAGTTCTTCATTGGATATTGTTGCATCAGCAAATAAAAACAAGTCCCGGATAGGAGTAGCCATTTCCCCGTTTTTCAATCGTTCAATCTAGTTCATCTCCATTAAATTCACGAGCAGCGAAATACTGGATACGGCTGCATTGTTAATGCCAATAACACAGACATCATGCGTCCGGGGATTTATTGCTAAATACGATTGAAATCCAAAGGTTTGTCCGCCATGGCCAACCATTTCGCCAACCATCATGGTTCCCAGCGCATATTTTACGAGATTCGATTTTGGGCTCATGTTATGGACCCCTGTTGACAGCTGCTGCTGAAAAGTGTTCGGATTTTTATAAAACTTTCCTTCGCTCCAGAAGAGCAGAAATTTGTGAAGATCGTACAAATTGGAAATTATTTCACCGGCGCTTCCGGCCAAGGAATAGGGTATTTGCGTGATTTTATTTCCATAGTAGCCCGTCATCAGCCGCTGGTGGTTCTCCGGTGATATTTCCGATCCGAAGAATGTATTTTTAAGCCCGGCTTTCTCCAGAATGTTTCTTTGAATGTAAGTTTTCCAGTGCATTTCCGAGACTTTCGAAATAATATCGCCCAGAATTATATAGTTGGTGTTGGAGTATTTAAACCTGCTCCCGGGAACGAAGTTGGCATCGCCATGACTGGCCGATAAACAGATAAGTTCGTCGAAAGTGTACTCCTTTTCCCGGCTGAAAGCTTTGAGCGCTTCTTCATCAGAGCCGTAAGCATTCAGGTAGTCGATAAAACCCGAGGTATGATTTAACAACATTTCCACCGTAACCTGGTCCCAGTAGTTTTGCCCCTCGTAATTCGCAAGCGCTTTTATTTCACCGCCGGGATACAAGGTGTTGAGTGTGGTATGTAACGACAATTTGTTTTCTTCGATTAACTGGAAAATGGCGATGGCCGTGAATATTTTGCTGGCGCTCCCGATTTCAAAAAGATGATCGTTGGTAACCGGCGTTTTTTCCCCGGCATCGGCATAACCCACCGCATAGGTCGAAATGCTGTCGTTTTTCCCCGTCAGAACAAGAATGCCCGCATTGTTATTCGTGCTTGAGTAAGTAACAATTTTTTCCTTCAGTGGCTTCGCCAAAGTGGCTTCCTGCGCGAGTGTGGCAAGAGGAAGCAAACCAAGTGCCAGTAACAGCAGCTTTTTTATCATGTTTTCAATTGGCTTTATCGGTTTATAATGGTTTTACAGTCGATTACCGTAAAAGCCGGCCTAAACGGATCGCGATTTTTTTCTGGATTTTAGTTTATTTTCTCCCTGCTGACCGCTTGTCGTGCTTTTGCCTGTAAATATAATGCCAATTGTTATTTCCCCAATTTTTCCTTGCCGGCTGAAAGGAATGTGTCAGCAGAAGAAATGGGCTCACTTGGGTGAAGCCAGTCTTTCTTGGGCTGTTGTTTTTGAAATTCCCGGTGCAGGAAGTAGATACACATTCCCGCAATCAATACTGTTCCGCTGATGATCAGTACCGCCCTGGTGGTTCCGCCATAGGCTTCGGTTAGGGTTTCGTTTACCGAGGTATCCATGTCGATAAAATGGCGCGTGATATACCCGCTTAAATTAGCCGCTGCGTGAATAATAACCGAAAGTGACAGGCTTTGGGTTTGGCAATACACCCATCCCGAAAAAATGCCGATGATAAATCCGGTTACAAATTGCCACGGATTGAGATGAACCAATCCGAAAAGGAAGCTGGAAATAAGTATGGATTTGACGGGCGAATATTGTCTCAGCAGGCCATCCAGCATAATTCCCCTGAATATTATTTCCTCCAGTACCGGAGCCGCAATCACCATCAGGATAAAGGCAAAAATACCGGTTTGACTCCCAAAATCCAACAGCGCTTTTTTAATACTGTCGGGTACGGGAATAGTGCTGGCAATGGGTGAAATGACACCAAAAAGTAAAGCGATTGTTCCGACTACCACAAAAGGAATGGTTCGTTTATTTTCGATGTCGAGGTTGAACGAGCAGCGTTGGGTTTTACTTTTTCGGATGGAATACACTATCGCCAAAGGTAAACCTACTGCTAAAAGATAATAGACCAGCATGGAAGCTTCTTTCCCGATCAGCTTGTTTAATACCATGTTTACCGGGCTAAGCAACAGGGTGCCAAGTACTACTATTCCTGTAATGCCAAAACTCTGCGCAATGTTCGGATAATTTTTTGATGTTAATGCTATCATTTATATTCTGTTTTTGGTTCGCGTAATGATGCTCTGTGGAGCCTTAGCTGTGCGGATGGATTTGAATAGGGTATTTTTATTGCAACGTCCAGTCATCTTTGTCTTTTTGCAGAATCATCGAAACCGATTTGTGTTGATTCCCCAAATTCACATAGTAAATCAAATCGATTTTATCTTTTCTTTCGTTGATCAGGAATGACACACTGTCAATCTGAAAGTCGTCAACGGCATTAAAATCAATCTGTTTTTCAAAATCAGATTTGTAAATTGTTTTTTCAATCGCTTGTCCCATACCATAAAATGAAACTCTGTTTTTCAGTTGGAAATTTTTTACGAATAACACCTGTGTATTCCTGTATTCAGCGTAGTTGTTAAACCAGTACTCCACCCCGTCGATGGATTGGTTTTTTGTTCTGATTTCATTCTTTTTCGAAAATGAAAAACTGCAGGCAGAAAGAATAAAGGTCAGGATGCTTAGCGTTATTACTTTTTTCATGGATTTTGTTAAGCGGAGATGATTCATTTGATATTTTGGTTTTAACCGATTTTCACTAGCTGATTTCTTATTCGGTCGTTTCAAGCTCTTCCAGTGTCAAGCTGAATTCTTTTGCGTATTCGTCTAATACTCTCTTTACATTTTTTATGTAGCTTTTTTCAGAACCCCAGTCCCAGTTCTGGGGACCTCTACCACCGGCACTTCCCATCACATCAATAAGAAGATACGATGCTTCCCGTTTGGCGATGATCATATTTAACTGGGTGGAACCGTTTCTCATGTAATAGGCTTCTGATGCCAAAACCGACATGTTTAAACTGTGATTTTCATAATCAAAAGGCAGAAATTCGATTAAGTAATTTACTGTTTTATCCAGGTCGTCAGTCGATAGTTTGTATTGGGTTGTTTTCATTTATAGTTAGTTAAGTATTCATTTCGGGTTTGTTTATCAGTCTATCTTTAGTTCGTGGTGGGTTTCGGAGCTATTGCTGTCAAACGTGGAGTGTATTGACGCGAGCCAAATTCTTAATATTTATTATCACCCAGTCATTACTTACACATCGTGTTGCCGCTTTATAGTGTTTAATCATTTTATTTCAATCTCCAGAATATTGGAAGGTTTCGAATGTACAAATACCTGGACTTTGTATTTTCCTTTTTTAAATCCTTTTTTATAATCGCAGGAGCAATTAACGGTTATCTCGCTAATGTTCAATTCTCTTACGATCTTCTCCTTTGGTTTAAGGTTTATGTATTGTTTATCTTTGTCTGAAAATAACGTGGACCAGATATAATATTGAGTTTCGTATCTACATAAACTACTATCATTTAAATTATAAACAGTTGCAGTGATACAGGTGGCATAGGGCAATTTTTTATGATAGGGATGAAATTCAGTAAATTCCAGTCTTTGAGTAAAGTCAGTATTATTAACAATCTCACATTTAATCCTCACCGGCTCACCTTCATCCAAATCTTTAAAATTAGAAATCACCACTTCAATTTTAGGGGCAATTTCATCTATGTTAAACCTTGGTATTTGTGCTACACAATGTACCGACATCAGTAACAATCCAAGTATGATATTAATTTTATTCAGGGTGATCATTGTCAAGTTATATGTATTTTGAAATTGCTTTTAACAGTTGGTACATGTTGTCGGGGCGGATTTCGAAGAGCGTTCCTGTCCGAAGGACACGGAACTGCAATGTGAGAATCCGCAGTTGGCGTACCACCTAACCCCGCCCTGCAATATGTACTGTGTTAGGGGTAGTTTTTTCATTTTTAATTCTCAATGTCGCTAAAAGTAAATGTGATGTTTTTTTCATCTGCCGAATAATCAGTGAAAATTCTAAACTCTTGTTTCGTTACATATTCATTCATAAATATGTCTTTGTATTCAATTTCTAAAATACCGTCAACTCTCGAAATCTTTTTCTCAAAGTCTTTTTCAATGAAAGTAGGTATTCTATGAAGTTGTCCAGTTGAATCTTTAGCGATGTGACTTGGATATGTTGGGAGTTTATTTAAACCACGCTCATATTGTGGTTCTTTTAGTTTGTTTTGATTTAGTTCGAATTTCTCAGACCCTATCCAAACTTTTTGAGGATTAAATACAACCTCCACGCCAAGAGCAGGTCCATTCCCATGATTTCTCAGTGAACCATAATCGATGAGAATTGTTTTGTCATCTTTTTCATAATGTTTGACTCTAATTGATTCAATGTCATCTGGTAAATGAGCAAATGCCATTTGAACATATTTTGGATTAATTCCTGGAATTGCCTTGCCACATTTTACAAATTCAATAGGAATTTGTTCTGCTCCAAAGTCAAACAACAAAAATGGTTTATGATTTAATTTTCTGTCATGCTGAACTTCTCTTAAAGCCTTAATCGATAACCAAACTGAAGTAGCAACACCAATTAAGGTAATTATTGCAGTTGCAATTTGTGCTATGTTAACCCAGTCTTGCATTTGTTTATTTATTATAAGTTTTAAAAATCTATTCTCAGAAATTCTATAAATCTCATAAAATTAATACTAGCTATTGGCTTAATTTTTTTCTTTCAAAATTACCCCTAACGTATGTGGAACCCAACTTTTTCTTTTTATGTGAAATTGCGTATTCAAGGTTTTTGATTCAGAGTTTTGTTAACTACCGGAATAAAAGTAAACATAAATAGGATTAATGTTACCTCTGAAAATATGTTATGGAGTAGTTTTCAGGCTCGAAATCAAATGCAGGAAGTTTGAAGACGGGAGCTCAAAGCGATTGGCTCGTAGCTATATCCCAATGCATTTTAGATCCCTCTCCCCACGGGATAGGGATGACAAATTAGGATAATGTTCTCGCGGCGCAGTGATATTTTGGACTTAGAACTTTGTTTTTGCGCCATGGATGAAATGTATAATCCATGTCATTCCGGACCCGAGTCTGTGCACTGATAGAGGGGAAGGAATCTTACTTTGCTGTATGCTCGAGGCTCGTAGCTCAAAGCTTATTTTCAGTTTTGCCGAACTGCACACCAATTACACCTGTTTGTGGCAGGCAGGAATCGGTGCGAACGGGGATTAATGGATTAAGTAAATTCACCCCGTAAAGTAGGCTTTGCTTCTGCAAAGCTACTTTACAGGGCAAATGATTAAAAAGCCCGTATGGCACGCACGTAAGCCAATGCTCCCTTGTCGCCTGTAAGTTGTTCCCCAGTAAGGAGAAACTGAGCCCATGCATCGGTTTGATTACCCTCAGTTGAACTCCAATAGAAGTCATTTGCAATAGCTTTTCCACCATTTGCCAGGGCAGTAGCATTAATTTTTCCCCGATTAGTAAACATCATATTCAATTCACTTTTTGAAGGTAAATACCAGTCTCCGTAAGAGTGTCCGCCTACTACAACGTTTAGATAAACACAAGCAAGGGCTGCATAACCTAATCCGTCGTTTCCGATTGCATAATGTGCTGCAATTATCATTGTTGTGTTAGTTTTGCCTGAAAATGTACCTTCTGTATATGCCTGGGTGTTTCCATAAGTTCCTGCATACCATCTTATTCCGGTACTTTGATCATCTTTGGCACATACGAGCCCGTGTTGTCCTGTTTCATCAACATAAAAAACAATACCACCCTGTGCAAAGTCTCCAACAGAATATTTGGTTACTCCACCTGCATTAACCACATAAGGACTTGCAGTTGTTCCTGAGCCAGTTACGGTTACATTGGTTCCTGCTGTTAACTTGGTCTCCGAACCATCTGCCGTGTTGGGAATTTCACTGCGAACCTGCGCAATAGAATCAGCTAAAGCAGTTTTAGTTGCCAGAGGACTTAAATCCTGGTCTCCCGTGTTCGTGCCTGATTGATTACGCAGATTGGTAATATCGGCTGCAGTAATATTTGCCGCCTCGCTGTTTGTAAATTCAGGATCAGCTTCTGTTGAGATAAATCCGCTTACATCGGGAATTTCACTACGGACTTTTGCCGTTGAATCGGCTAAAGCGATTTTAGTCGCCAAAGGAGTTAAATCCTGATCTCCCGTGTTTGTGCCCGACAGATTGCTTAAATTGGTAATGTCGGTTGCGGTAATGTTTGCTGCCTGACTGTTTGTATAAACCGGGTCCGTTTCTGCTATTCCTCCCGTAACGGATTCTGCCGTCTTTGCATGTAGGGCATAAGGAACACTCAGCAACTGACTTGTTCCGGTAATGGTGTAATTTGTCCCACCAGTGGGGTCGGTTTCCGATTGAATGAAATAAGGGCCGTTTGCCCAGTCAATGGCTGTAAAGTTGCCGCTAACAACCGATCCGTTACCAATTTCAATGCTAACTAAACCGTTGGCGTTGGTGTTTGGTGTTTGTGTTTCCACATACACTGCTGTTCCGTTGGCCGAGCCTTGAAGTATGCTGATTTGCATTCCAACCTGTTGGGTGGTTACCAGTTGGTTACTGCTGTTACGGATGACTGCCTGATAGCTCATTTTTTCGGGTGCCTGAGCAAACACACTGGCAGCAATAAATACAGCTGCGAGAAGGGTATATAGTTTTTTCATTGTCTTTTTACTCTAATTTTTGATGATTTTAAATGTTTTAACATCCCTGGTGTCCTGAATCACTTTCACGAAATAAGTTGCAGGAACAAGTTGGCCCATGGAAATACTTGTTTGGCTCTCGGTAATTTTTTCGTTTTGCAAAAGCCTTCCGTTCATATCGTACAACTGAAAAGTTAAACCTGAAAGCTTGAAGTTTTTCACTTCCAATGTAAGGTGATCGGTAGCTGGATTTGGATAAGCCCTGACCAAAAGGTTAATGGTTTTGGCTTCCTCAATTGCTGTAACCACGGAAATTTCGAAAGCTTGTTGTACTCCTTCCGCTACCGAGCCGTTAGTTGCGCTGTAGGCATGGTAAACGGGCTGACCTACTGAATAGCTAACTGATCCTCCGCCTCCTGATGCATTTCCACCGGCAGTGTTGGTGCTTTCCTGTGCAGTTACAGTAGAAAAGGAAAATAGTAAGATCAGAAATGGTATCACTCTCAATTCTTTTGATTGGGACTTTTTACGTTTAATTCTTTGTCTGTTTCGCATGTGCATTCTTCTTTTATTGGTTATTTTTCATTCTGGTTTATTTTTTATTCATATGTTAAGGCAGGACTTAATAGGATGGAATTATCCGCTTAATGCAAGCGGTCGTTTTGCTACATAAGGAAATTTTGGAGTCCGTTACGTAAATTTTAAAGGATGGGGAGGCCTGAGAGATCTCACCCGAATTTATCGATACAGAGATATGATGAAACATAAAGAGAGCAGAAATGTGTACTTATGTTCATTTCTTTGCTGGTGGCATGATTTGTAAAACTCACTGAGAGTTGTAAACCATGTTTCTCGATCTTAAAGTGAAAAAGCGCATTCAAGATTTTTGATATTTGGTTAAGCTAAAAGTAGACATAAAAATTATTCCTGCTATCTGCGATGTATATTTTTTTGATTTATATAGGTTTATATACAAAACCACTCAGGCACATGGATAACTTGATTGATTCTCAGAAGCGGGTGACAAGTCGGAAAAGATGTTCTTTGTTGCTGTTCTCCGACTCGTCAGTTGCAGTTTCGTTTTGAAAGGAATCTCGTTCTTTTATTACAATTTCACAATTTGGAAGGGCATTAAACTCGCAGCTTATTTCGCATTTAAGCATTACGGCATTCATTCTTTCAATCCTTCAACTGATCGGTACTTTAGTAAATCAGTTCTTCGATCACAATTTAACCGTTTTACAATCTGGCAATAGCCCGAAGCTTATTTCTGCATTCAAGCATTTAAGCATTCACGCATTCAATCCCTCAGTCCCTCAGTCCTTCAACTGATCAATCCTTCAGCCCTTCTTGTGCCTTCGCAATCATATCGAGCCAAACCTGGCGTTGTTCCTTTAAGGCAGCTACTTTATCGGCTGGGTCGGTGCGGCATTCAAGCAGGATCCATCCCGGGTAATCCATTTTCACAAACAGGTTCATCAGTTCCTGGTAGGGATAATCACCTTCGTTCATTTCGCGCACATGGCAAATGTCGGAAAAGCGGTCTTTCACCAGGTTAAAGTTGTATTCCAGTCCCTGTCCTTCGAGGTCTTCGGGGTTACAGTTCCAGCAAACACCCGTGCCTTTGTTGCCGACGTAATCCATCATGGCTTTTATATTGGGCAAAAGCTGTGTTTCGCGGCCGTGCACTTCAAGCCGGATTACCTGTCCCATGTCGAGGGCATATTGCCCCAGCTCGTTGAGGGCCTTACCGATTTGTTCAATGGTTTTTTCGTGCGGCACACCTTCCGGGAAAGCGTTGGGTTTTACCTTTACTCCCGAGCCGCCAATGTCTTTGCTCAGCTGCAGCCACCGCTTGGTCGTTTCAATCGACTCCTTCAATCTGGCCGGATCGGGCGAATGGTATTCCTCGTTGGTACCCATTCCGATAATTTTCACCGGGCTGTCGGCAAACTGTTTTTTTACTTCGGCGCGTTGTGCCGGGCTAAGATCGAGCGTTACTCCGTGGGCATGTTCCACGCGCAATTCAACACCTCCGATCTGTGCTTCGGTACAATTCCGTATAATGGTCGGAATGTCCCAATCTTTGGCCCACAAATAAGTAACCAGGCCGAGCTTTATTTGCGATCCGGGTGCCGTTTTACAGGAAGCCAGCAAACCTCCCGGCAGCATACTGGCTCCGGCGATCATTGACAGGTTGCGGATAAAGATTCTTCGGTTTTGATTTGCTTGTTTCATTTCAGTATGGTTTAGTTGCGATTAAGATACATAATATTCTGATTAGTTGGATTTCGACATTGAAGGTGGTGCAGCATTGGCTCCGGTTCCCCATTTTTTATTGGGCGTTGGCCCCATCTGGAAAATCAGTTCACCACCGTTTCCGATTTCCTCGTGCGAAATCCAGGTGCGGTTAAAATCTTCGTCGTTTAAGGTCGCCGACTGAATGTATTTGTTTTCTTTCGATTGATTTTCAGCCTTGATCGTAAAGGTTTTGTTTTTTCCGGTTTGAAGGGTGGCTTCCCCAAATAACGGACTTCCGATGGCGTAAACGGGCAGACCGGGTGTAACGGCATAAAGTCCCATGGCGCTTAGTACGTACCACGACGACAGCGACCCCATATCTTCGTTGCCACACAAGCCACCGGGGCCGGGGCGGTAAAGTTCCTCGCACACCTGTCGCACGCGCTCCTGTGTTTTCCAGGGCTGGCCGGCGTAGTTGTACAAATACGCCACGTGGTGCGAGGGCTGGTTGCCATGCACATATTGCCCGATGGTGCCCACCACTCCCACGTATTTTGGGGGCGTAATCAGCGGACTCATACTAAAGAAAGTATCTAGTTTGGCGGTGAAAGCTTCCTGGCTCCCAAACAGGTTGATGAGGCCCTGCACATCGTGCTGAACCGACCAAATGTATTGCCAGGCATTGGATTCGGTGTAATGCCGGTTGGGGCGGCGGCCCACCAATAGCGGATCAAAATATTTGTAATACGAATGATCGCCTTCAGTTACTATTTTCTGCTCGTTTGTCCCCAGTGCTTCCAGCCACGTACCATCGACTTTTTTCGGGCGCATAAATCGGGTTTGGGCATCCCACAGTTTTGCATAATTTCCGGCACGTTGCATAAACAACTGGTAATTGTCATCTTTACCAAGTTCTTTGGCCAGCTGGGCAATGCACCAGTCGTCGTAGGCAAGTTCGAGGGTGTTCGGAACCGCTTCGGTAACGCGGTCAACCGGGGTGTAGCCGAGCTCCAGGTAGTATTCCAATCCGGCACGCCCCATCTTTTCATTCACCGGTGGTTTTGGCCTTTCGAGCGCTTTGGTGCGCATGGCCTTGTACAACAGTTCCACATCATAATCGCGGAAACCTTTCATATAAGCATCCACAATTACCGGAATAAGGTGATCGCCCACCATTCCTTCGCCAAAAACATTCAGAAAATGCTGTGCCGGCAGCCACTTAAAATTCTGTACTTTGGCTTCAATCGAACGGATAAAATCATTCACATGTTCGGGCGCAGTGAGGGTTAGCAGCGGATGTTGCGAGCGGTAAGTATCCCAGCACGAAAACGATCCGTAGAAATCAAAACCATCGGCAGTGTGAATTTGTCCGTCGGAACCCCGGTGTTTTCCGTCCACATCCTGCGAAATATACTGCGCCAGAAATGAATGATAAAGCGCTGAATAAAACGTTTCTTTTTGATCAGCAGTAGCTCCGTCGATCTTGATTTTTGACAATTCGTGGTTCCAGGTTGTCCGCGCCTCGTTTTTTACCTTTTCAAAATCCCAATCCGGAATTTCAGCTTCCAGGTTTTTGCGGGCTCCCTCCACGCTGGTGTACGAAATGCCCACTTTTACAAGGATCTGCTCACCGGCCTGTGTGTCGAAACTGGCAAAAGCGCCTACTTTTTGCCCGGCCTCGGCATTTTTATAGGGAAACAAACTTGCCCCCGATTCGGGCGTAACATACGAAGCATCAAAGGTGCCGTAGTACTTAAACGGTTTGCTGAATTCGGCAACAAAGTATACCTGACCAAGCCCGGCGGCTTTTTTGCCTTCGATACGATTATTATCAGTAATCTTTAATTCCGAGTTTTCTTCTGAATAGTTGGTGCCGATCTGGTGTCCGAGGTCAAGAATGATGTGTGCGTTTTTCGATGCCGGAAAAGTGTAACGGTGAAATCCTGCGCGACGAGTGGCCGTCAGTTCTGCCTTAATGTCGTAATCTTTCAGCATGACCGAATAATACCCCGGCGATGCACTTTCCTCTTCGTGACTGTATCTTGAGCGGTAGCCTGAGTCCGGATTTTCTTTTGTTCCGGGAAGTATTTGCAGTTCAGTATTCACAATGGGCATGAGCAACACCTCGCCACCGTTTACCATCCCAACTCCACTCCAGTGGGTGTGACTAAAACCAATGATCGAATTCGACTGGTAAATATAACCGGCGCAGTAGGTCCAGCCTTCGGTGCCCACATCCGGACTTACATGCACCATGGCATAGGGGAGGGAAGCTCCCGGAAAGGTATGCCCGAAAAAATCTGTTCCCAAAAACGGATTGACAAAGTCGGCAGGCTGCGGGTTGTTCGTTTGCGCCGGTGCCGCATAACAGGCGATCGCAAATATCGCTGAAGCCAGTAAACTTTTGATTGGCGAAGTAAAACGGGTAAGATAATTGTTCATAAGTAACTTTTAGAATATTGACCTTTTTGGCGAATTTACATTATAAAATATGATCGAAGGGTTAAGATATGTTGCAAGATGAGTAAAAAAGCATAAGTTTTTTAGTGGTTTTCCTGCTTACCTTTGTTTTTGTCAAAAAAAATAGGTTGCCGGTAAACGGTTTCCTGTTTTCCATAAAAAAATCAAGAATGAAACGCGCACGGATTGGTATACATACAAAGGACGCGTAGCTTCTTAAACCTAAATATAGCATTTAAACAGCATGAAACGACGAGATTATCTTCAAAAAACAATGTGGCTCTTCTGGGTGGGAATAGTTGCGATTTCAGCTTGCTCCCCGCAACAAAAAGATGAGATTTTCAGGGTGGAAAACCTGTCCTCGGAATGGAAAATGCAATCAAGTGAGCAGCTTTCCGGCGTGGATGAAAGCAGTATTTCGCAAAATGATTATTCGGCTGACTCGTGGCTGCAGGCTTCTGTTCCCGGCACTGTGTTGGGGAGCATGGCTACTTTCGGCGTGATTGAGGATCCGTATTTTGGGATCAATATGCAAAGTGTGGATGTGGAGCAGTTCAAAAAACCCTGGTGGTTTCGCACTACTTTTCAACTTTCGGCCAACTATTTAAGTAAAAAAATTTCCCTGCGTTTTAACGGGATCAACTACCGCGCCGATCTTTGGGTGAACGGGAAAAAGGTAGCGGGCAAAGATGAGTTTGCCGGCACTTACCGGATGTTCACTTTCAATATCAGCGAATACGCCAAAGAGGGCGGTAACACCGTAGCTTTGAAACTCTGGCAACATGCCGACGGTGAATATTCCATCGGTTTTGTGGATTGGAATCCGCTGCCACGCGACCGGAATATGGGGATTTTCAGAGAAGTTTTTCTGGAAGTGAACGACGGGGTGAAAATTCGCAGCCCGTTTGTGCAATCAAAAGTCAATAAGGAGAACCTGAAAGATGCCGACCTTTTTATTCAGGCTGAAATCGAAAATAAATCGGGCAAACCGGTGGATGGACTGGTGCGCGTTGATTTTGGTCTCGGTACCGTTGAAAAGAAAGTGCAGATTGCAGCCGGCGATACGCTTTCGTGCCGTTTTACTTCGGAAGATTTCCCGCAACTGGCGGTAAAAGATGTGAAATTCTGGTGGCCCAACGGAATGGGCGATCCCAACCTTTACGATATGTCGGTTGAATTTATTTCGGGGAACCAGGTGCTCGATAAAGTGGAAAGCCGCTACGGAATCCGCGAAATCGACAGTTACCTGAACGAAGATAAAAACCGGGTATTTACCATTAACGGCAAGTTTGTGTTGCTGAAAGGCGGCGGCTGGGTGGATGATCTGCTGTTGCAGGATACGCGCGAAAGTGTGGAGGCACAGATGAAATACATCCGCCACATGAACCTGAACAGCATCCGCTGCGAAGGATTTTGGGGCAAAACTCAAATGCTGTACGATCTGTGCGATGAATACGGAATTTTGGTGATGGTAGGTTTTAACTGCCACTGGGAATGGGAAGAATACCTGCTAAAACCAACGCACGAAAAATACGGAGGCGCTGTTACGCCCGAAGATATCAATTTGCTGGCGGCCTACTGGAAAGATCAGATGTTGTGGCTGCGCAATCATCCCTCCATTTATGTGTGGATGCTTGGGAGCGACAAACTTCCGACTCCGGAGCTGGAATACAAATACATCGATCTGTTTAAAAAGTACGATCAGTCGCGGCCTTACATCACCTCGGCAGGTGGAGCCGGAACCGAAGACAATAACATTGTGGCCGAAGTTCCTTTGATCAGCGAGATCAGCGGCCCCACCGGAATGAAAATGTTGGGCCCTTACGCCTACACTCCGCCGGTTTACTGGTTTACCGATACACAACTGGGCGGTGCTTACGGTTTTAACACCGAAACGTGTCCCGGCCCTAACGTTATGCCCTTGTCGTCGCTCAAAAAAATGCTGCCGGAAGAAAGTCTCTGGCCCATCGATAAAAAATACTGGGAATACCACACGGGGCGGAATGCGTTTACCACCCTCGACCGTTTTCGCAAAGCCATGGACGAGCGTTATGGACCGTCCGGCAGTGTGGAAGAATTTGCCTTTAAAAGCCAGGTTTCGAACTACGAACTGATGCGCCCGATGTTTGAGGCTTTTATCGCGCACAAACCCAAAAGCACCGGTTTGGTGCAGTGGATGCTGAACTCGGCATGGCCCGAATTATACTGGCAGTTGTACGATACCTATCTTCAGCCCAACGGTTCCTTTTACGGCGTTCGCAAGGCCTGTAACCCGATTCATGCCATTTACCGCTATGGTTTTGACGACATTTACCTGGCCAACGAAGATTTAAATGATGCCGGCAATCTGACGGTGAAAATTACAGCCTACGACATCAACTCCCAACAAATCTTTAGCGATGAATGGAAAGGAGACATTGCCACCAATAAGTCGAAGTTTATATACAAGCTTCCGGAAATCAAAGGACTGACTTCAGTTTGGTTCCTTCGTTTGAATGTATTCGATCAGAATAATAACGAAGTAGACCACAGCACCTATTGGTTGTCGCAGAAAAAGGATGAACTGGATTACGAAGCCGCCAAAAAATTGGAGTGGCCGTTTTATACGCCGCTAAAAGCCTATGCCGACTTTAAGGCGCTCGATAAATTGCCAAAGGTAAATCTTGATTACGATTACCAGTATCAGAAAGAAGGCGAAAAAGGGAATATCACTTTGACAGTGAGGAACCCGGGAGCAGCAATCGCTTTCTTTACCTATTTCGATTTGGTGAATACCGGAACCGATGATCCGATCCTGCCGGTGTACTGGAACGATAATTATGTTACCTTAATGCCCGGAGAAGAGCGTGTGTACACGGCGCAGATCGATCTGGTAAACCTCAAGGGGGAAAAACCGGAGTTAAAAGTAAAGGCCTGGAATGTAGAACCAATAAGAATAAAATAAACGATGGAAAAGTTAAGATATGCAACGGGAATTGATCTCGGAGGAACATTTGTAAAATATGCTTTAGTGGCCGAAACCGGTGAAATTGTGCTGGAAGGCAAATTACCGGTGGGCGGAAAAGCTAGCCGCGAAGATACGCTGGAGGCGATCAGAGCTTCTATCGAAAAAACAGTGGGAAAAGCGAACGAAGAGGGAGTTCAAATAGCAGGGATAGGAATCGGCTCCCCGGGAATTATTTGTGAAGGAGTAGTACAAGGGGGGGCCGATAATCTGGACCGTTGGTTCGATATCGACCTGGCCGGGATCTTTGGCAATGCGTTTCATCTGCCTGTTTTTGCCGATAACGACGCGAATGTGATGGGACTGGGCGAAGCGACTTACGGCGCTGCAAAAGATTGCTCGGATGTAATTTTTATAACTGTGGGAACCGGTATTGGCGGGGCCATTATTGCCAATGGCGAATTGTACGGTGGCTATAAAAACCGCGGAACGGAAATGGGGCACGTAACCATCCACCACAAGGGAATTCCCTGTAATTGTGGCGGGCGCGGTTGCCTGGAGGCCTATGCTTCCACCTCGGCGCTGGTGCAGCAATATGCTGAAGCAGCAGGCTTGAATGCAGAAGAAGTGAACGGCCATTTGATTGTTGAAAAATACAAAAACAACGAAGCTACAGCCGTAAAATGCATGCAGGAACACACCGATTATCTTGGACACGGTATCGCCGGGTTCATTAATACGTTTGCGCCGCAAAAAGTCGTTATTGGAGGAGGAATTTCTGAAGCCGGGCAGTTTTACATCGATATGATCAAAGAATCGGCTTTTAGTTATGCCATGGCCGATTGCGCCGTAAATACCGACGTGGTGGGGGCAACGCTGGGCAACAACGCCGGCTGCCTGGGCGCTGCATCGCTGGTTTTTAAGCACGTAAAATAATCTGTATGATGCGAAGAAATCAATTTATTGTCGTTCTTATCATGTTGGTGTTTTTTGTCATCTCGTTTCTTACCAACATTTTGGGAGCGCTCAATCAGAAAGTATCTGATAGTTTTACGCTTACTGAAACCATGGCGGGCCTGCTTCCTTTTGCTTTTTTTATTGCTTATGGAGTGATGTCGATTCCCTTTGGTTTCCTGGCGGAAAAGTATGGTGAAAAACGGATAATTATTGTTGCATTCCTGATGGCGTTTACTGCGTCGCTGGTGTTTGCCGTTTATCCGGTCTTTAATGTCTTTATCGTTTCTTTATTTACCATTGGCGCCGGAATGGCTGCTTTGCAGGTGGTTGTCAACCCGCTTTTACGCGTTTCGGGCGGCGAAGCCAATTATGCCTTTTATTCGGTAATGGGGCAACTGGGTTTTGGATTGGCATCGTTTATCAGTCCGCAAATGTATTCCTACTTTGTGGTGAACATCGATAACGGAAACCTGAGCAAACCATTGATTGGCCTGATGACGAAACTGGTTCCCGAAAACATGTCGTGGGTTTCGGTATATTGGGCGTTTACCGCCATTGCCATTTTGATGGCTGTTGTTATTTTCCTGGTGAAATTTCCAAAAGTGGAGTTGCAGGAAGATGAAAAAGTAGGATCGAAAGAAAGCTTTTTGGAACTGATCAAAAACAAATATGTCATCCTGTATTTCCTCGGCATTTTTATGTACGTGGGTTCCGAACAGGGAATCTCTTACTGGTTGTCAAAGTTTCTGAAAATATACCACGATATTGATCCCGATCTTGCCGGAGCCGATGCGGTTTCCTACTTCTGGGGTCTAATGACAATTGGCGGAATTCTTGGCCTGGTGCTGATGAAATTGTTCGACAGCAAACAAATCCTGCGGTGGTTTACCCTCTTAGCCATCATATGCGTGGCTGCAGGATTGTATGGCAGTGCAGGAGTCGCGCTTTGGGCTCTCCCCGTTTCAGGCTTTTTCCTGTCGGTAATGTACCCTACAATTGTTTCCCTGGGGCTGAATTCAGTGGCAAAACACCACGGTTCATTTGCCGGAATTTTGATGACCGGTATTGCCGGAGGCGCCATTGTTCAGGTATTGATCGGAGCGATCAGCGACTTTTCGTCCCTGAGGGTGGGAATGCTGATGATTTTTGTGACACTTGGTTATGTCTTGAGTATTTCATTCTGGGCCAAACCGCTGATCAACAACAAAACGATCTCGTTTAAGAGCGGGAAATAGCGGCAGAAAGAATTGTCGTACTGCATTTTGATAATCCTCAAATCATTTTTGTAAACAAACTGATAAATTTAAACGGATATGAACAGAACGAAATACTATCCCAAATGGATGTACATAGCCTTTCCTGCCATTGCGATGATGTTGGGTTGGGGATTGCGCGGACACATCGGCGGAGGCCCGTTTGGCGCCATGATCCCCGGGGCAATGGTAGCATTGTGTGTAGGCTTATTGTTGGAGATGCCGGCTACGGCTGCTTCTTTTTTGCTCGTTTTTGGCGTGATCGGCATTGGTCTTGGAGGCGAAATGACATACGGGCAAACACTGGGATTTTTGAAAGATCCCGCTACCGTTTGGTGGGGAACTGCGGGAACAACATTAAAAGGCGCGGTTTGGGGGTTGCTGGGCGGAGCCGTTTTTGCACTTGGTTTTTTCTTCCGTTCGGTTCCCCGAAAAATACTGATTCTGTCTTTTTTGCTGATGATACTGGGCATAATTGTAGGCTTTAAGCTGATTAACGACCCGATGTTGCTGTACTTTTCCGACCCGGTGAAACCGCGTCCCGAATCGTGGGCCGGCTTGCTGTTGGGCGCTTTGCTTTTTATGGGATACCTGAAGCTGAAAATTCCGGCAGAGAACTTTAAAATCATCCTTCGCTATGCCATCTGGGGGACAATCGGTGGAGCCCTGGGCTTTGGCCTGGGTGGTTTTTGGCTGGTATTGGGAAGTCATCTTCCGGAGGTCATTTTCGGAAGCTGGTGGAAAGCCATGGAGTTTACCTTTGGTTTATTGCTGGGGGCTTCGTTGGGATATGCCACCTGGTTAAGCCGCAACGATTTGGTTTTTGAACCGGATAGCAAGGAGGTAGGTGAAGGGAATATTTTATCAAGGTGGAAGGAGCTGCTCGTCGGACTGGGCACAGGCCTGCTGATTTTCTGGTTACTTCCTGCGTTAATTGAGGTGTTGGGAAAAGTTACGCTCGACAACAACATGCCTGGAGGATCGTTAAAAAATGAAGTGATTCGCTTTGTCGATAATTATTCGCTTACCGGGCTGATATTTGTACTTGTTTTACTTCGGTTTCCGAAAGCAGCCTGGCAAATTGGGATCACCTTAACGTTCTGCCACACGGCAATCGACCTTTTTCGCGATTTTTACCCCGATGCCAATCGCTTGTCGCCCTTTACGATGTACTTTTTCTGGGTACTTTTAACCACCGCGGTTGTGGCAATCCGGGCGGCTTATTCTGAAAATAAAAAAGGAGTGATTCGTTCCATGCTCTTGTTGGTGACCTGGTCGTGTGTGGCTGTTTCCTGTATTCGGATGTTTATTCATCCCGAACTGTTTGATGTAACGGGACTTTCTTTCTGCGAAGTAGTGTGCGGCCGCTTTTTTGTTGATTTGTTTTTTGTTGTTTCCGCTATCGTTACAAGCTGGATGACACGTTCCGGATTCAAAATACAGGCGGGAGCGATAAAGTAAAACCGTTAAAGCAAACGGCATTTGTTCCTCGGGTGAAAACTATTTCTCCTTTGCTTGTCTTGAGTCGGCCCGAAATAATGGCTAAATTGCACTGATTGAACCGACATATCAAGTTAAATGAAAACAATTTTTACATTCTTTTTGATCCTGTTAACCTCTTTGTTCGTAAGCGGACAAAAAGCGCCGAACATTATTTTTATCATGACTGACCAGCAACGAAGCGATGCTTTGGGCTGTGCCGGAAATGAAGCCGTTATTTCTCCTCATATCGATCAATTGGCAGAGGAAGGAGTGATGTTCACCAACGGCTATTCTTCGGTGCCCAGTTGTACTCCGGCACGATCGGGCTTACTGACCGGTTTGTCGCCCTGGCATCACGGGATGCTGGGATACGGCCGCGTGGCCCGAACGTACAAATACGAAATGCCCCGAATGTTGCGCGAAGCCGGTTATTACACCTTTGGAATTGGTAAGATGCACTGGTTTCCACAAAAGGCTTTGCACGGCTTTAACGGAACCCTGGTGGACGAAAGCGGCCGGGTGGAGCAGGATGGCTTTGTGAGCGATTACCGCGACTGGTTTAAGTTGCAGGCGCCGGGAGAAGACCCGGATCAAACTGGCATTGGCTGGAACGAGCACCGGTCGGGTGTTTACCAACTGGATGAAAAACTGCATCCCACTTACTGGACCGGAAAAACGGCTGTCGAATTCATCAAAAACTATAAGCAGAATAAACCGATGTTCCTGAAAGTTTCGTTTGCGCGTCCGCACAGTCCGTACGATCCGCCGCAACGTTTTCTGAATATGTACAACGACGCAAAAATACCAGCGCCTTTTATTGGCGACTGGTGCGCCGAATTTAACACGAACGGCGGAGGAAAAGATGCTGCCTTTGGAAATTTTGGGAACGAACATGCGCTGGAAAGTCGCCGGCTTTATTATGCCAACATCACTTTTATCGACGAAATGGTGGGGGAGATTATACAGGCGTTAAAAGAAAAAGGGATGTATGAGAATTCCATTATTTGCTTTACGTCCGATCATGGCGATATGATGGGGGATCATTATCACTGGCGAAAAACCTATGCTTACGAAGGTTCGGCACATATTCCTTTTATCGTGAAATGGCCGGAAGGCATGAACGCTGGTGTAAAACGTGGTTCGCACCTGGAGAATCCCACCGAACTCCGTGATTTTCTGCCTACTTTTCTGGATGCAGCCGGCGCTGCTGTTCCCGACGATATGGATGGAAGGTCGCTCTTACAACTGATTAAAGATCCGGGAGCCAGCTGGCGCCCCTATATCGATTTGGAACACACAACCACCTACAGCCAAGACAATTACTGGGCAGCGCTTACCGATGGAAACTGGAAGTATATCTGGTTTTTCAGAACCGGTGAGGAACAGTTGTTCCATTTGGAAAAAGACCGGGGAGAGATTCATGAACTTTCAAAAGATTCCAAATTCTCCAAGGAATTGGAGAAGTGGAGAGAACGTATGGTTCAGCATTTAAGTGAGCGGGGCGAGGATTTTGTGAAAGACGGTAAACTGGTGGTTTGCCAAAACGTAATGTTGTATAGCCCCAATTTTCCAAAAGATGAAAGAACAGATAATGAGCGATTGAAAGCATGGAATGAAGCTTACAAAGGGACGGATGATGAATAAATACCCATGTAAAACCTGGGTTTAATCCTTGTATATAGAAATGAATCAGAACACAAATGAAGAAAGTAGTTAAAAGAATCGGAGTTGTACTGGCTGTTTTATTTGTTGGATTGATGGTGTGGATGTTGACCAATATGAAAGACAGACATCCCGGTTATTCTGCCGACTTAAAAGTTACGGGAACGTCTCCCGCCGGATTAAAAGCCGGTTTTGCGGCAGTGCCGATCACTCCTGAAGTTCCGGATCGCTGGGTGGACAAAAACGACGACGCCAAATACAAACCGAAGGACGGAGATACTTTCATCGACGGAAACGGCAACGGTAAATTCGATCTGGTTTGGATAGCGGGTTTTAGCAACAGTAAACCCGCCAACGGAGTTCACGATGATACCTGGGCGCGCACCATGATTTTGGATGACGGCACCACCCGGCTGGCAATTGTCATTATCGATGCTATTGGTTTTATGCACGACGATATTGTGGATGTCCGAAAAATGATTCCCAAAGAAGCGGGAATCTCTTATGCAATTGTTGCATCCACACATACGCACGAATCGGCCGATTTGCTTGGCCTTTGGGGGAAAACGCCTTTCAAAAGCGGCATCAATCCCGATTATATGAAGTTTGTAAAAGGTCAGATTGTAAAATCGGTGGAGGAAGCATCAAAAAATTTGCGACCGGCCCGGCTGGAGATTTCGCAGGACCTGACAGGAGCGATTCCGCTGGTAAAAGATACGCGTAAACCTGAAGTTTTTGATTCAGGACTGCGAATGATAAAGGCTGTGGATAAGGAGAATGATCAGGTTTTGGGAACGGTTGTCGCCTGGGGAAATCACCCCGAAACACTTTGGAGTAAAAACCTGCTTATTTCTTCTGACTTTCCGCATTTTGTGCGCGAAGGAGTAGAGAAAGGTGTTTTTAACGGCGAAACTTTGATGAAAGCCGGAGTGGGCGGTGTTTGTATTTGCATGAACGGAGCGGTTGGCGGTTTAATGTGTACGCATCCTTCGCTGGCCGTAAAAGACCCGTTTACAGGAGAGGAGTTTAAAGAAGCTTCGTTTGAAAAGGCTGCTGCCGAAGGAAAAACGCTTTCGATGCTGGCGCTGAATGCAATGGAACAACCCGATGCCGTTATTGATTCGGCAAGTATTTCTTTGCTGGTTCGCACCCTTTCGCTGCCAATCGACAATAGCCTCTTCAAGCTGGCAACAGCGCTCGGAGTGATGGACAGAGGCACAAGCGGCTGGATGAAAATGCGTTCAGAGCTTTCAGCTTTTAATATTGGGCCGATGTCGTTTGTAACCATTCCCGGTGAGATTTATCCTGAAATTGTAAATGGGGGAGTGGATGCGCTGCCGGAAGGCGATCTGGGAGTTCAGCCAGTTGAAGTGCCACCGATTCGTGAAATGATGTCGGGCGATTTTAAATTTATTTTGGGACTGGCCAACGACGAAATCGGTTATATTATTCCCAAAAGTCAGTGGGATGTAAAAGCTCCTTTTGCATATGGACGCGAAAAAGCGCAGTATGGCGAAGAAAATTCACTGGGGAAGGAAACGGCTCCTTTGCTCCACAAAAATATTCAGGAAATGTTGTTTGAATTGAGCGGGAAATAAAACCTGACGGAAACACAAAAATAGAAAATATGGCAAAAAGCGCACTAAAACGAATCGGAAAAGGATTGCTGGTCATGCTGACGCTCTTTGTTGTTTTGATGTTGGTGCCGAGATGCATCGGATTTCTGTTTCCGGAGAAAGCTCCCATTGGTTATCATTTTGAAACGCTCGACTACCTGGCCATCGGAGTTGGCCTGGAAAGCTTGATTGACAGGGATCCCGAAGTACCAGCGACCATTGAATCGTTCAAGGATATTGAATACAAAAATGCAAGCGGGAAGTCACTTCAACTGGATATTTACAAACAGAAGGAATTAACAGAAAAAGCGCCTTTGCTGGTTTTTATTCACGGAGGCGGCTGGCGAAGTGGAAAGCGGCAGGATTACCTGGTGTACCTGCTGGACTATGCACAAAAAGAATACGTAACGGCTACTATTTCGTACCGGTTGAAAAAGGACAGTATTTATCCAGCAGCTGTTGAAGATGTGATGGATGCTGTGGACTTTCTTTTCAAAAACGGCGATACCTATGGCTACGACACAACCCGGGTAGCTTTGATTGGCGGCTCTGCTGGCGCGCATTTGGCAATGTTGGCGGGCTACGGATGGGAAAATCCTCAACGGCATAAAGTGAAGGCGGTGGTCGATATTTACGGCCCGGTGGACATGACCACTCCTTATGCGCAAACGCAGTATATGGTGACTGATTTCATCGGGCATCAGTATAGTGAAAAGCCCTAATTGTACCGGGAGGCTTCGCCTGCTCAATACTTGAACAAAGATCTGCCGCCAACATTGATTTTCCAGGGAACTTCCGATAATTTGCTTCCTCCTCCTCAGTCCGACACGCTGCACGTAAGGCTTAACCGGCTGGGTGTCCCGAATGTGTATTACCGTTTGCCTTTATGGCCACACGCCATGGACATCGCAGTTCGTCCCAACGAATACCTGCAAAAGAAAATGGATGCCTTTTTTGAGGAGTATCTCCGTTAGTCGTTTTGTGAAAGTACGCTTCAGTTAGAATTCAGGAACAACCGGCGTAATGCCATAATCTTTCCCCAGTTCGATGGTGTGAACAATGTCGTTGACCAGCGGGAATTCAACCTGGTATTGAAACAGAAGTTTTATTTTTTCAGGCGAATCGGTACCAAAATAGTTTACCCGAATATTCTTCTGTTTTAACCGCTGGATGTGTTGTTCAAAATCGGGCGTAATTTCACCGCTCAACTGAATAAAGTCGGCCTCCGAATTTATCGTGGTATTTACATAATCTTCTGTGGAGAATTGTTGGTCCATGTTGCAGATCAGTATCTCCGGGACTTTTTCTCTGGCCTTTTTAGCAGCTTCTACACTACACGCCAGAAATGCCTGGTGGAGCCGGTTTTCTTTTTTCAGTACTTCAGCGACAAGCGCCGGTGCTTCATTTTCTTCTTTCATGTGAATATTTAACCAGATATTCCGGGGCATCACTTTCAAGGCTTCTTCAAAAGTGGGAATCCTTACTCCTTCAAATTCCGGAGATTTCCAACTTCCGGCGTCCAGCTTCTTAATTTTTGCCAGCGTTAATTCTGATATTCTTCCCGAGCCATTGGTAGTGCGGTCAACCGTGTTGTCGTGAATAACAACCATTTCCCCGTCTTTTGTAAGCCACACATCCAGTTCAATCATGTGGGCGCCCGCGTTAATGGCTGCCTGATAGGCTGGAATTGTATTTTCAGGATGTGTTTTCATGGCGCCGCGGTGTGCACAGAAACCGCGTGATGGTAAGACAATTGCTGAATTCGCAGTTTGTCCGCTTACGTTTTGTCCGATACAGGAGAATACGGTCAAAAGTAAAAGAGCAAGGTCTAAAACGTTGTTTTTCATTTTTATTGGTTTAGTTGAAGATTTATTTTGTCGCCGGACTTTGGTTTATAAACTTCAAGGCTTCCCGATCAAAAGTTTCGGCAGTCGTTTTGCCCAACGAAGTTTTTGAAAAATATCCATAAAAAATTTATTTCTCCGGTTCTAAGCGAAAAGGATTTTCGTTTTTGTCAATACAAGCTTCAGCCTGAATTATTGCTGCAGGGTTTAAAACTGAAATAGGTTGTTCGGTATTGTAATCCCGCATCCGGCAACCAAACAGGCTGATCGTGCATTTTTCGTTTCCCCGGACGGTCATAAAATCCCACGACTGTCCAAAATTACTCAAGGCTGAATTTTCACCGGAGAAAGCTTCAACATTAGTGAGCGCTATATGCCCTTTGCCCTCAACAATAATCGGATGGACATCTTCCAATGCTGGCCCGGTATTGGCAATAATAGAGCCTTGTGCAATCATCCAGTTTCGGTTTTTGGAACTGTCGCCCTGTTTGTAAATTCCAACCGCCACACAATCGAGATTGAAGTTAGTAAGTTGCCCGTAAGTTGCGGGTCCAAGCCAGATTCCTCCATAATTTCCAAACGTGAAAACGTCCATCATCTGGGCATTATCGGTGTGATTGATCGCATAAGAATATTTTTGCTGTGCAACAACGGCATCAACCATCGCCCGCGGGTACTGACCACCCAACTGGCGCTGAACGGCCGGATTAACATGGCAATGTAAAATTCGCGGAATATCGTAGCAATAATCGATTCGGATGAATTCGCCGCCCTGGGGATAACCGTGGCAGTTTTCAAATTGAATTAATTCGCAGGGATGTTCGGGCGAAGCATTAAAATCCATCGCCATATATTCGCCGTAAAAAGTTAAGTTTTCAAGCAAAACACCTTCGGTATTTGAGGTTTGTGAAACCTGAATTGTTGGCGGGTAGGGAATTACCTTAGAAGGATCTTTTATACTTTGTTCGGGATACCAAAACTGAATTCCTTTGATTTGGGTACTGCTTTCAACCGTAATAAATGGTTGTTGGGTGTCACGAACAGCAAAAACACTCCCAACTGGCTGCTGTTTCTCCGGATGCCTTGTACTACGCGGAACAGGCCCATGAACTCCAATCAGCGATACATTCTTTTTCAGGACAAGACCACCGGAAACTTCGTAAGGCTTATCGCTAGGTTCAACAAAAAGTGCGGCACCATTTGTTGCAGCCCAATCGATGGCTTTTTGAAGATTGACTTTATTTATCTCAGCTGTATTTTCCGGAAGTACGCCAAACGAACGAATACTTTTTGAATGTTGTTGGACAATGTCCTGTCCCTTTGAGAAAAAGCCACAAAATGATAGAATTAACAGGAGAAATAGCTTTGATTTCATCAGACGGTTGTTGGTTTAGTGTTGCAAATATTTACGGAACAACTTTAAGTCGTTCCGTAAATATAAAGCTTATTTATCTGCCGCCGGACTTTCCTTAATAAATTTCAGCGCCGCCTGCTCATAAATTTCAGCAGTCATTTCGCCCAGTGAGGTTCGGGAAATGTAATTATATCTTTCAAAACTATTGAAATCTTCCTTGGTAAGCATGTAGCCAAAGGCATCGTTGGTTAAGCCAAACAGAAAAGGCTGCTCGGTTTTGAGGTGACGTTTCAGGAAGAACCCAATATTTGGAAGCGCTTCTCCCGGAATGGTAAGTGCCTGCGCTGTGCCAATGTTTAACAGGTTTACCTGCGTGGTAACTTTGCTATAATCATCGGTTTGCTTTTCTGCCAGTTTTGCCACCGGCGATTGTTTGAATACAAATTGCATGGTCTTGTTTTCCACCGGAAGTTCGATCGTCTCTGCCGCGCAGTACAATTGCGGATCTTGCTGAATGGGTGCCGGGGCGATAATCCGAAGAGCCTCGTCGGCCATTAAATTCCCGATGCGGATGCATTCGTTCCAGTCGTTGGCCTCTCCGCCATTTTCAAGTCGAGTATCGGCAGTTACCATTCCACCCTGTGCACTATTCATAAATAGGGCAATGCCTCCTGCTTTTGATTCAATTCTGTCGTAGAGTGGACCGCACAAATCCGGGCTCATCAGTTGTCTTTTTGTTCCCAGAATTTCGGGGTGAGTGGCATAATTTACCAAAGTGGCAATGGGTTTCCCCTTTTTTTCTCCGACTGTTGCAAGAGCCTGAATAACACCCATTCGTGGATCGTAAAGACGGGGTGCATAGTAGTTGTATGCTATTTTTCCTTTGGCTTCGGCAACTGCGGTTTTTAAGTCTGCCGGCTGAGTATTTTTTGCTGCCTCGTTAACCGCATCCGCAATTTGGGCGACGCACCAATTCAGATAATCCAGATCGGCCCCGGTATTTCCGTTTTCATCCGGAAAGCCGTAAGCATCGGGCGCGCTGTGGGTATGCGTAACGCCAATCAGCACATTTTCGGGTGCAATTTCCTTTATCAACGCTCGCGAACGATCACCCAGATATGCAGGCCAGCCAATATTGTCGATGCCAACGATGGCCACTTTGGTAGTGCCTTTTTCCAGCACCAGTGCACGAACGGTAAGTTTTCCCTGGTAAGCGGTTGGCATTACCGGCTCACCCATTCCACCCGAAATGGGGATCAGATGATCGGGGGTAATATCACGGATGGCGGCGCCGGCTTTAAAAGTTTGTGCAGATCCCTGCAAGGCAACACTCCATATTACAAAGAGAATAGTTATTAGCTTTAGCATGGTTTTATCCTTTTTATTCTCCGCGATCCAACAAGACTTTTTGGTCGTTCATCAAAAACATGCGGGTACTTTGTGTGTAGTCTCCTCCAAATGGAGCTTTGTATTTCAGATCGACGTAAAATGCTTTATAGCCTGATTCGGGTAGTTTAAGGGTGACCGTAAATTCATTCTTTCCTTTTTCTCCCAGGCTTTTTTCTGTCCACGTGTTGTCGCGAATGTCGCGGTCATCCGATTCTGCACTCCATAAAATGGCATCTTCGAGTAAATTGCCATCGGCTTTCATTTTGAGGGTAACAGTGCCATCGTTTACTGAAATGGAATAGTCACACACAGGATGTTTATTGCCGGTAATGGCTTCTCCAAAAAAGGCACTCAAGGTTGTTAAAGCCTTTGTTTTGTCGCCCAGTCCGTGGCCGGCATTCGGAATGTAGCAAAGATGATTGTCGCCCGGAATACTGTCGATGTAATTTTTCATGGCATCCACCGGCCAGTATTCATCGTTGGCACCGTTGAAGATCATCTTGGGCATGGTCAGCGCCTTTCGGTACGAATACGGATCCACCATTTGAACCAGTGCATTTCCTTCTTCAGAGCCTACTTGTTGTGCAACCCCCAGTTTTACGTAATCCTCAATTTGGATACTGTATTCGCCCCAGGCTGTTTTGTGGTAAGGGATATTTACCTGCATGTTTAGCATGTCGATCACCATTGGGCCGATCGCTTTTACCCGTTTATCGCTGGCACCTGTTAGCCAGGTTGTCCAGCCGCGTTTGGAAGCGCCTGACACCACAAACTCGTTTACTTTTGTTTTTAAATCTTTTTTGGCAAACTCCTGAATGGCATCCATGGCGCGGATGGCACTTTTGGTCATCGGAAATAAAAGCGGCCAGGTATAATCGTTGTCGCTCTGGAAATTATGAAAGGTGTAGGAAATAATTTCGTCTTCCTTTTTTCCGTCAAAAATGGGCTGGTTCGGAACCTGCCACACGATGGCAGTGATGGCTTTGTTGGTAATCGCCATTTGACTGAACATTTTTATTTCATCTTTATCCCATTGATGAATGTTGGGTTCGCCGTTTTTTACACTTCCTCCGGTAATAAAAAGCAAGGCATCGTGGTGTTTCAAGTCGTCGGGAACCATGATGGTGAGTTCGTGTTTCCAAACCAGATCGCGCCAGGTTTGCGAAGTGAAAATAACACGGTACAGCGTAACTCCATCGGCTGTTAGCTGATCCTGAACTTCCCATTTAAACGAATTATCGCCATTGTTTAAATAGGCTTTTAATGCTGTTTTCGGGGTGATTTCATTTTCCGTTTCGGCCACTACCAGCATTGCCGGAAGCAGGAGGACAATAATATTCAATAAAATCTTTCTCATGACTGTTTTCCTTTCAAAAGAAAGAGGGTGTCGCAAAGTTGGAAAAATCAGGTTCTCGCAAAGAGGCAAAAGAAGCGCAAAGCTCGCAGAGTGTACATTGTCAGTTTCTGTTTTTGCGCTCTCTGGGTAAAACTTGGCGGACTTTGCGTGAACTATACTTTTGGGACACCCTCCTTGTTGTTTTATTACGAATGTTTTTAATATGGTTTTGTAGTTCCCTGTAGCAACCAGAACTTTGACCAGGCGCTGTTGTTGGTCTGGTCGCTACCTTTGTATTGAGTCGGTTCCAGTTTCGCGACAGCTGCTTCAGCATTTGCCGTGTTGGTGGAAAGGTCTTCGTTAATGTTGTAATAGAAGCGAAGCGGTAATTTCTCCCTTCGTGCCGATGGTCCGGTTTGCAGATCGGGCAAGCCCGTTCTGCGGTAATCGAACCAGGCTTCGGCAGCGGCCGTCCAGCTGGCGATCCATTTTTGCTGAATGATACTTTCCAGTCCGTTGTAGCCGGCGTCTCCGATATAAGCATCAAACTGGTCAGCTACTCCCCATGCATTAAATGATTCTTCGATGCCATTGGCATAGTAAGTTTCCGGGCTTCCCGACGCCCAGTTGTAGAGGGCAGCTTCGGCCAAAATGAAATTTACTTCGGCAGCCGAAAGCAGTCGCATTTGCAACAGTGGGCCGCTGGTTTCCTTGTACATTTCGTTTAGTTGCGAAACATGCGGGTTGTAAGCAGCCTGTTGGGTATAGTTGGGCGTTAAATTATAAGCCTGTGCCGAAAAAGTTTGAACCGGGATTCCCACATATTCCTGATCGTAATCGACATAAAGATTATCTTCTCCTTCCCATTTGTCCAAAAAGGCTTGTTCCACATCTTTCGAGATTTCCCGTTTCCCATCCACTATTCGGTCTACTCCGGTACCGGTGACCAATACCAGTGGAATTTCTACCTTGTCGGCCCAGACTCCCAAGCGCGGATCGTCCAAAGCCTGGAGCGTTTCCACTAAAGTAGCGCAGGGTTTTCGACGCATGTATTCTCCCAGCGGATCGATGTTAAATACCATGTTGATGGGCCACGATGTCCCCGGAGATGATCCTGAATAGGCCACATTGGCTTCTTCGGAGGCAAGCGTGATAACTGGGTACTTGGCAGGATCACCAGTGATTTTACTGATTCCTTCCTGGGCAACAGATGGTTCTTTTGCCTGTAATCTCATGTAGTAACGTAGTGCCAGCGAGTTGGCAAATTTTCTCCATTTGGTCACATCGCCTTCATAAAGCACATCCTGAGACGAGTTAATGTTGGTGTACTCGTCGCTGTTTTTAGACAAGAGTGTGTTGGCTTCTTCGAGATAGGCAAGAATACCGTGGTAAATATCCTGCTGAGAATCAAAAACAGGTTTGTAAAAGTCGGGGCCCTGTTCTGCCTTTAAAGCTTCCGAAAAAGGTGCGTCTCCCCAGAGGTCGGCAATTAGTCCGAAAGTGTAGGCTTTCAAAATCAGACCAACTCCCTGGTGAAATTCCAGCTCTTCTTTTACTGCTTTGTTGTAGAATTCATCTGCATTTCGAAGAATGTCATAATAACCGCCCCACGACTGACCCGGATTATTCCAGTCGTAATCGTTGTGTCCACTCGACCAGCCTGTTTTTTGGGTGTGTTGCATAACGCCGGCAATATCTCCAATACCCAGGCCAACGATGTTTTGTCCTAAGTTGATGATGATGGTCGGCATAAGCAGGTTGAGATCCGTGACTTCAGGATCAGGATTGTTGGGATTTATATTCAGGTCGTCTAAATTATGGCAGGCGCCAAAAGCCAGCAACATAATCAGCGAAACTGTGATAAATTTTATATTGAACTTTTTCATATGCGTAAATTTTAATTCCGTTGATGGTAACGTGTTTCAGTTAAAGTGTAAAGCCGATTTTAAATCCGACAGGAATTACCCATGGATTTACATTGTAACGTTCAAGTCCTTGCAACAGCTTTCCGTTATCCGGCTGATAAGCTCTTTCCGGGTCAATCCCGAAACCGGAATCTTTTGTCCAGAAAATGATATTACGGCTGTAAACCGAAACATTAATTTCTCCCATGTTCAATTTCTGAACAATGCTGCGGGGAATGCTGTAACTCAACGAAATCTCCCTGAGTTTGATGTAATCGGCATCGAACACATTGGCTTCGCCGATATCCCATGGATAGCTTACCGAATAGGGAAGAAATGTTGTGCCCGGGTTTCCGAGATTTTCACGTTCCAGGATAAAGTTTCCGTTTTCATCGTAGGTCCCGATAACACCCGGAGCAAAAGTTCCATCATATACTTTTGTACCGCTCCATTGTTCGGGAAATCCACCATATTCAGGTGTTGGGCCACCCACCGGATATAAACGGTCGGCGTATATCAGTTTGTCGGCATTGGCTACTACCCAGTCGCGAAGCTCCTCGCTGGGGCCCGGATTATTTGGATCATACGCGCCAGGATAGACCAGGTTTTCAAGCCAGTGATTGGTAGCCATGTCTTCGGTTAAATAACGGTAGGTTTGCGAGACGTACTGTCCGCCATGTCGCCAGTCGAAAGTCATATTGAGCGAGAAGTTTTTCCAGCTTAACGTAGTTTGCAGTCCCATAATAAAATCCGGATTTACATTTCCGATTTTGGAGTAAGTGGAAGCAGCTTCCCATTCGGTGTCAGTGGCAGCATCGGGAAGCAAAGGATACATATAGTACGGCGAGTTTTTGTCGGTTACACGATTTACCTTGCGCGCATAAAGGTTGCCGACCACACCGTCGCTTATTTCCTGGTTTCCAAACTGGTCTGTAGCTACAACCTGGCCTTTGGCATAACCCACGCTGCGCACACGTGCCTGATCCCACAGGGTTACAAAGGGGATTCCATCTGCCAATTCAATGATCCTGGTTACGTTTTTGGTGAAGTTCAGGTTCAAATCCAGCGACCAGTCTCCTGATTTGACGGGGGTACCCCCCAGCATCAATTCAACGCCTTTGCTCTGTACCAGTCCCGCGTTAATGATGGTTCCGCTGAACCCTGTTGAAGTAGGAAGTGATACATTGAAGATCATGTCTTTGTTATCGAGTGTGTAATACGTTCCCTCAAACCTCAACCGGTTTTTCCAAAGTCTGGCTTCAAGTCCGTATTCCTGAGAAACCTGTATCTCCGGTTTCAGATTGGGATTGAGCAGCGAGCCGGGTTTATACAGACGAACGGCATCGTCCCATTGCTCGTAATTTCCGTAGGTTTGCAACAGTTGATAGGGCGAAGTATCGTTACCGGTTTGTGCCACGCCTCCACGAAGTTTGAGCAAATCCACGGCGTTGCCCAGGTTCACCATTTCGTTCAACAAAATACTAAGCGAAGCCGACGGGTAAAAGTAAGACCGGTTGGCTTTGGGCAAGGTGCTCGACCAATCGTTGCGCGCAGTTAAATCCAGGAAAATGGTTTCTTTCCAACCCAGGTTCGCCATACCGTAAAAACTGTTGACACCCAATTCGTATTTGGATGAACTGTAGTTTAGATTCGCTGTGGGAATATTGCTGAGTGTAAACAGATTCGGAATTGTTAATCCTGAGCTGTTCTTGGATGAGTTGCTCACGCTGGATCCTTTGGCATAACGCGTGTTGCCTCCCATTGAAAGGTTCCAGGAAAAATCCCCGGAGTGGTCTTTGTACGAGAAAAGTCCGTCGATATTGCGTTCAAGATTATTGTGTGTGGAAATACCATAAGCCCCGTTGTTGGGTTCATCAGAATAACCCAGTCCGATTTTAGTTTCACGTACCTCGTCCGATTTGTTCAGCGTCATCCGGCCCATAAGGCTGAATTTGGGCGATATCTCCCAGGTTGCCATTACGTTACCAAACAACTGGTAGCGGTTAAAACTATTGTTGATGTCGTAAGCCAGCATCCATGGGTTTTCACTGTCTTCAACTACTTTTTTGATCGTGTTTCCCTGGCCCAGGTTGTAATCCCGTAATTCCATAATGTCAATGTACGGAGGAGTAAAATAAGCCCATTGCAAGGGATTGGCTCCGCGGTTACTGGCAGGCCGGTTATCAGCAAAACTGTTTACAAAATTAATATCGGTGCTGACAGTAAGGTTTTCTTTGACTTTTGAGGATGCCGACAACGACAAATTATTGCGTTTAAGATCCGAATTCGGGATCAGGCCTGCGTGTGTCATATTGGTGTATCCGAGGCGGTAGTTTATCGCTTTCGATGTGCTGGAGATAGAAATTCCGTTGGTGGTTGTATAAGCATAGTCGTTCAGGAAGTTCTTAACGTTGTCTTTATACGAAACAAGTTCTGTCGGAACCTGTACACCGTTTGCATCGCGGGGCGAGTTCCATTGCACGGCCCAGTAACCCTTGTCTAATTCCGGTCCAATTCCGGTTTGATCAAGAACAGGAGGAAGGTAGCCTCCGCCAACATCCTCGGGACGGTATGAAAAGTAACCGGTGGCAAATTGTTTTTGCACATTCAGGAAACGGGAAGGGATATCAAAGTTGGTATTGGATGTAACCGATATTTTCATGCCCTCACCGCTTGCTTTTTTGGTGGTAACAATAATAACACCGTTACCGGCCCTCGAACCGTAAAGCGCTGTGGCGCTTGGGCCTTTCAAAACAGATACACTCTCAATGCTTTCGGGGTCAAGATCGGAGATGGAATTCCCGTAATCCACCGGGTTGCCCGAACCAAAGCCTCCCACATTGTTAAGGCCGCTCGACATAGGCACTCCGTCGACAACATACAACGGTTGGTTATCGTTACTCAGCGATTTCGCACCACGAATAATGATACTGGTGGTAGAACCGGGGCCTCCGGTTTGGTTGATGGTTACACCTGCAATCTTTCCCGACATGGAGTTCAGGAAGTTTTCCTGAGCAACGCGTGTAAATTCCGGACCTTGCACCCTGCTCACCGAATAACCCAGCGATTTTTCTTCGCGCTTGATTCCCAGGGCAGTGACCACCACTTCATCAATGGCTTCCACACTTTCTTCCATCACAATGTTGAGCGTGCTTTGGCCTGCCACTGCAACTTCCTGCACTTTGAATCCGATAAACGAAAAGACGAGTGTTGCGTTGTTTGCCACATCAATGGTATAGTTTCCTTCTGCATCGGTAACCGTTCCCAAAGCTGTTCCTTTTACAATGATACTAACACCTGGAAGTGCTGTTCCGTCGGATGCTGCTTTAACCGTACCACTTACTTTGATGGTTTGCTGGTCGAAGGAGGCAGCGCCTGGCTCATTTGCCGCGAACGATTTATGCTGAAAGCAAAATACCAGTGCAAGCATGAAAATTGCGGGAAACATTATTCCCGTAATGTATTTTATTTTAGCGTATTTCATGTGAATTGTGTTAGTTTATTCTACTACTTCGAAACTTAAAATGAGGGCATTTGTATTGGCCGGGAAATAGTCGGGTGAAGCTGCCATAAACATTGCAACCTGCAACGAGGAATCGGTAATTTTGGTAACAATCACTTTTCTTTGGTAGTCTCTGAATCCAATAAACTCATTTCCCGAAAAATCGAGTGTGCTTACATTGCTGTAGGTAATTGTGCCTGCTGCTCCGTATACCGATGGAATAGTAAGATTTTCATTCTCGGTGAATGTGAAGGTTGCTCCGTTTTGAGGAGTGTATTTTGCGATGCATAAACCGTAATCCTTTCCGTTGGCATTGATAATGTCGGCCCCGCCATTCATAACAAACTGGTAAACAATTCCGCCAAAGGTTGCCCCGTCAGCTTTAACATCGTGTTTGTAGGATCCGTCATAGTAAAAGGTGAATTCGTCTTTGTAGATATCTCCCATTCCAAATTCGGTGTTGAAAATTCCGTCGGGGAGTGGTTTTGGCGTTCCGCTTACTACCGACAGTGCTGCATCGGCAATCGCCAGATAATCGCCGGCTGCAACGTGGCTTGAAGTCAGTTTCCATGTTTTGCCATCGTAGCCGTCAGCAGTATGATCTCCGGTAAGCAAAGCGTAGGGTGTAAGCGATATGGCCAGTTTCACTTCATCGCTTGCCGTGTTACCGTCTTTGTCTTTAGCAGTTAAGGTAGCGATATAATAACCGCCTTCAGGATACACATAAACCGGATTTTGTTCGGTACTGGTTTCCCCGTTGCCAAAATCCCACTGCCAGCTTACAGCGTTGTGTGTTAATGCGGTGAAAGCGACCTGCTTTCCGTCAACACTTTGAAAAATGGACGCAGAAAGCGGAAAGACCGGTTTTTCGTCATCATCAGAGCAGGATGGTAGTAAGAGTACTCCAATTGTCCCGATTAAAAAATAAATTCGAAGTAAATTTTTCATATTGAACAAGTTAGGTTGAGTAATGAATTCAAATGAGTATAGATATATTGTGTTAAATTGTAGTTGCATGCAATAAAAACCTGCAAGTCATTTATTCAAGTTAAGAAATTGTACTGATAGTTCCCAAAGTAGCGTATCTGTCTCCCTTATTCCGTTAATTTTCGTCATTCTGAATCTGTTCTTCTCAAATTTAAGAAGGCGGAGAGTAAAAAACCAATGGAAATTTGGATGATTTACATGGAATATTGCGTCGATATATCAAAATAGTACCCGTAACAGGGTTGGTATGTGTTAAAATAATATCAACGTTGCAATATCAAAACAAAGGGCTTTCTATGAGGAATCGAACAAACGTTGTACAGAAAATACTGCTTCTGGCGATGTACATGGAAATTATGAGGCAGAAATTAGCGAAAAGGGAACAGATGAAATTCAATCTGGTCATGTCTCATATCTCCGGGGCGTTTATTCACAAAACGGTTCCCTCAGAGCTTTACTCTCAGAGTTAAGGTTCGCGGGGCACGAATATTTTTATTATGGAATTTTGCCTTAGGGTATGAAGTGTATCCTGATCTTGCAGCATCTGCTTTACAGCATTTGTTTTGGATTTTCTGGTTTTATAAGTAAATTACTTGCTTGTTGATAGGGGCTTATTGCAGGCGTGTGCTGTAAGTAAATTTTATCGGTTTTTGGGGCGTTTTTTCTTGGGTGCTAAAATTCCATAGGTAAAGTTCAATATTAACGAAGTAATTCCGTGCAAACGGTTTTATCTTGGTCAGTACAAAAAAACAAAGCAGACAAAATCAATAACTATAGCTAAACAATATTATTAATATGAAACCAACAAGAAGAGACTTTCTTAAGAAAAGTGCAGTTACGGGAGCAGGAGCGATTGTGGCTCCCACTGTATTGTCAGCAAATGTATTTGGGGCCAACGACCGCATAAATGCTGCGGTTTTGGGAGTTCACGGAAGAGGCGGAAGTCATATTTCGGCTTTTATGAACCAGCCGAATGTTCAGGTAACCACTTTGTGTGATCCCGATTTAAATGTTGCCGGAAAAAAGGCAAAAGACTTTAAAGAAAAATACGGGAAAGAGGTAAAAACCATCCAGGACCTTCGTCATGTGATGGATGACAAGGATATTGATGTGATCAGTATTGCAACTCCGAACCACTGGCATTCGCTGGCGGTGATTTGGGCCTGTCAGGCAGGGAAAGATGCATATGTTGAAAAGCCAGGATCACACAATGTTTGGGAAGGACGCAAAATGGTGGAAGCTGCCCGAAAATACAACCGCATTGTTCAGCACGGTGTGCAGTTAAGGAGTTCTCCTGCTATTCAGGAAGCAGTTCAGTTAATGAGAGACGGCTATATTGGCCGCGTGTACATGGCTCGCGGTCTGGTATTTCGCTGGCGTGGCGATATTGGCGATAAAGGCTTTTCTCCGGTTCCTGCAGGAGTGGATTATGATTTGTGGACAGGTCCGGCACCTATGCGGCCGTTCACCGAAAACCTTGTTCACTACAACTGGCACTGGCACTGGGATTACGGCAATGGCGACGTGGGCAACCAGGGAATCCACGAAACCGATATGTGCATGTGGGGACTCGATGTAGGTTTGCCAAGCAAAATTACTTCCATGGGCGGAAAATTTCTGTGGAACGACTGCAAAGAAACACCCGAAGTGTTGACCTCAGTTTATCACTACCCGGATGAGGACAAGATCATCCAGTTTGAAGTAAGACCATGGTGTACCAATACCGAGGATGGTGTTACGGTGGGAAATATTTTCTACGGCGACAAGGGTATTTTGGTGATCGATGGCTATAATGAATATAAGACCTATTTGGGGCAGAATAGAGAACCCGGAAAATCGGGAAGTGACGGACAAATGCAGGCATCGGGGATGGCAAGGGGAGACAGTGGTACCGACGGGCATTTTGCGAATTTTATCGACGCCGTTCGTAAACAGGATAGTTCTGTTTTGAACGGTCCGGTTGAGTCGGCGCACCTGTCGTCAGCGCTGGCGCACCTTGGAAATATTGCTTACCGCACCGGACGTGTGCTCACATTTAATCCGGAGGCCGAGCGTTTTGTTAACGATCCGGAAGCCGATTTAATGCTGAAACGAAATTACAGAGCACCTTATGTTGTGCCTGAAAACGTTTAGATGAAAGAAGGTGATTACTCAACCGTGTAAATTGTATATTATGAAGATTCGAAGCATAAGTCTACTTGCGATCCTGTTTTTAAACTTTTCTGTGATGTACGGATGCCAGGAAAAAAAGGAAAAGATCGATGTCAACCTTGATCAGGCGAACCAAAAAGTGGAAGTGACGATTGATGGTAAGTTATTTACTTCCTACATCTATCCGAACACCATAATGAAACCAACGCTTTGGCCGCTAATGTCACCTGCCGGAAATATGCTTACCCGCAGCTTTCCGCTGGCCGAAAAAGCCGGCGACCGGGCCGATCACCCGCATCATGTGGGGGTGTGGTTAAATTACGGCGATGTGAACGGGCTTGATTTCTGGAATAACTCGGACGCGATTCCGGAGGAAAAACGAAGTGGTTACGGAACCATTTATCATCAGTCGGTTGACAAAGCAGAAAGTGGAGACGGAAAAGCTGCGCTGGAAGTTTCTGCAAAATGGAAGTCTCCGGATAACGAGGTGCTGTTGGACGAATCCACCCGTTTTGATTTTTTAGCGCCTTCTCCTGATGTGCGGATTATTGACCGGACGACCACTTTAACTGCTGTTGCCGACGAAGTCCATTTTTATGATAATAAAGAAGGAATGTTTGCGATAAGAGTCGCACGCGAACTGGAACTGCCATCGGATGGCCCGACAGAACTGGTTGATTCGCATGGAGTGGTAACCCGGGTTGAAAACATGGATAACAGCAACATAACCGGTAATTATCACAGTTCCGACGGAGTGGAAGGTGAAGAAGTGTGGGGGACCCGAAGCCGCTGGATGAAACTTTCAGGAGCCATCAACGGGGAAAATGTTTCGCTGGTGATCGTCGATAATCCTGCTAATGTTGGCTATCCGACTTACTGGCATGCGAGGGGTTACGGTCTGTTTTCAGCAAATCCTCTGGGACAAAAAATATTCTCTGACGGTAAACAGGAATTGAACTATTCTCTGAAGAAAGGAGAATCAACCGTATTTAAGTATCGGTTGGTGGTGGCATCTGAAAATATGAGCGACGAAGAAATAAATCGTTTGGCAGATGAATTTGCCAAAGAATAATTGAATCGTTATTGAAATAAAACCGGGTGCTGGCGTTGCACCCGGTTTTCTCTGTGGATTTTTTGAAAATAGTTGTTACACCCCAGAAAAAAAGTTCCTTCCGTTATCTCCTCACTCACCCTTTACATATATTTTTTATTGAACTATTAATAATTGATTAATTGTATTTTAACAATTATGTATGGAATATTGGTATTTGAGCAAAAATACCTGTTAATATTTAATGCATAATGAATAAAATTCCGGAAGTTAATACGCCAGCATTTTCTGAAAATTGATACTTGAAATAAAGAGTTATTTATCTATCAAAAAATTAAACTAAAACCTTTGGTATGAAAAGAAAGTTTCAAAAGATGCTGTTTACTGCATTGTTTACTGTGATGTGTTTTACTGCATTTTCACAGGTCAATGTAAGTGGTACGGTGTCCAGTGAAGACGGAGAATTGCTTCCTGGAGTTTCTATTTTAGTGAAAGGTACCAGTCAGGGAGTAATTACCGATATTGACGGAAATTATTCGTTGAAGAGCGTACCTGCCGATGCCACCCTTGTGTTTTCGTTTGTGGGAATGAAAACACAGGAAGTGGCTGTTGACGGAAAAGCTGTAATAAATGTTGTTCTCCAGATGTCGGCAGTTGGTGTCGACGAGGTGGTGGTAACCGCGCTGGGTATTTCGCGTGAGAAAAAGTCGCTGGGGTATTCAGTAGCCGAAGTGGATGGTGAAAATCTTCAGAAAGTAGCACAGGAGAACGTGTTAAATGCGCTATCGGGCAAAGTGGCCGGTGTAACCATCAACTCAACCGGTGGCCCCGGATCTTCAGTAAGTATGGTTATTCGCGGCGCATCATCGTTAACCAGTGACAACCAGCCTTTGTTTGTTGTCGACGGAATTCCGATGAACAATACCCTGAATAACGTATCTTCTATCGGTCGTGATAATAAACCCGATTATGGTAACGCCATTTCGGATATTAATCCGGATGATATTGAAAGCATGTCGGTGTTAAAAGGTCCGAGTGCCGCGGCACTTTACGGATCACGGGCAGGTAACGGAGTGGTGTTAATCACTACCAAGTCAGGGAAGAAAGGTAAAGGACTGGGTGTAACGATTACGTCAAACACAGTTGTTGATAATCCTTATAAATACCTGGATAATCATACTTTGTTTGCCAACGGTCAACGGCCTTTTACTCAGGATAACCGTCCGAATAACGGGCTGGATTATTATTCCGTTCCTGTAGGCGATTCATATTGGGTCGGACCACAACTCGACAAGGGAATGATGGCCTACCAGTGGCCTTATTTTAACGAGAATGGTGTATTGACAGCCACGCCGTTGGTTTCTCATCCTGATAATTACAAAGATTTTTTTGAAACAGGTTTAACCACTACCAATACGGTGGCTATCAATAACTCAAACGAAAAAGTAGATTATCGCTTGTCGTACAGCAATATGCAAAACAAGGGAATTATTCCGAACAGTGATTTGCATAAAAATTCGTTTGGGGTGAATACCACTGTCAAGCTGTTGGATAACCTGTCGGTGAGTACCAGCGTGAATTTTGTTTCAAATGGCGCCGATAACCGTCCATCGACCGGAAACCGCGGTACCAACCCCTTGCAGGCCTTATACGATCTCAATTCGAGCATCGATATCAACGACCTGAAAAATTACTGGGAACCCGGCAAAGAAGGAATTCAGCAAAACGCTCCTTATAACCTCGAAGTGAACAACGATGGCACTTATGGAAAAGGAGATGCGATCAATAATCCTTATTTTATCGCGAACGAAGTAAACAACAGCTTTCAGCGCGACAGGGTTTTTGGAAACGCGCAGATTGATTATGAATTTAACAAAGAATGGTCGCTGATGCTTCGGTATACACACGACCAGTTTCACGAAAAACGCCAAACCAAGATTGCTCCCAGTTATACCGAAGATGCCAACGGTGTTTATGGTTTGGAAAACCTCTACCGAAGAGAACAAAATGCCGACTTCTTACTGGCCTATAAAAAAACAATCGAGAACTGGAGTTTCAGCGCTTCCGCCGGTGGAAACTATATGTATCAGTTTGCAGAGAATAATCTTGCTGCCACAAAAGACAGAGGTTCAGGTCTGATCGTTCCCGGTGTATACAACCTTGGAAATATTGCTCCTGATAATTTAAGATACTCATCAGGAATGAGTGAAAAAGCCATTTACAGTATCTACGGTTTGGCTTCGATTGGGTACAAAGACATGGTTTACCTCGACGTAACAGCCCGCAACGACTGGTCGAGTACATTACCCGAGGAAAATCGTTCCTATTTCTATCCCTCAGCATCGTTGAGTTTTTTGCTGAACAATGCTATGGACCTGGGCGACAATGTCTCGCTGGCGAAAATTCGCGGAGGCTGGGCACAGGTTGGTAACGACACCGATCCGTACAAATTGATGGCGACGATGCAAAATTCCGGTTTGTGGGGAAATCAGATCGAATTATCAACATCCGGAACGCTCTTACTGCCTGATTTAAAACCTGAAATTCAAACTTCATGGGAAATCGGTACTGAACTGGCTTTCTATGATAACCGCATTCACTTTGAAGGAACGTATTATAAATCGGAAAACGAAAACCAGATTCTGAACATTGGTCTTCCGCCTTCATCAGGATACACCGGAAAACAGATCAATGCCGGTTTGATCTCCAGCAAAGGAATTGAGTTGTCACTTGGAGGAACACCGATCCAAACCAAGGATCTGAATTGGGACGTAAACTTTGTGTTTTCAAAAAACCGTACCAAAGTAGAGGAATTGGCTGATGGTTTTGATTACATAAAACTATGGGAAGATGCAAAAGGAGGTGCAGTAACCCGTGTAGGTGATGAAATAGGTCAGATTGTTGACGATATTTTGGTGCGGGTGGAAGATCCGACTTCACCGTATTACGGTTGGCCGATTGTTGACGAAGAAGGATGGGATGACTCAGACAACTGGGAAAATCACATGGATAAGGGAGATAATTCTGCAGTAATCGGAAATTTCAATCCTGATTTCCTGCTCGGAATGCAAACTTCATTGCGCTATAAAAACTGGACATTGAGCGCCAGCTTTGACTGGAGAGTTGGCGGGCAGTTTATTTCACAAACTTTCCGTTACGGTGAATCAGACCTGCATAGCCAGCGTTGGATCGATCGCACCCTGAAGCTTAACGATATGACAGGTGCCGAGATGGCGCAATACCTGAAAGATAATGCCGACAAGTATTTATCGCCCAACGGAGAGTTTTTCGTGGTAGTTGGCGGACCAACTGCAGATTACGGAGGCTTGCAACATACCGAAGATGGTGTAACACTGAACGATGGAGTATTTATGCCGGGTGTTGAAGGTTATTACGATGATAACGGAAAATTTGTGATGGTTGCTGAACATCTGGGTGATGCCGGAACGCCTACCATTCGGTACCAGGATTTTTACGGATGGAGCTATTCGCGAAACGCCATGTTTGATGCCGACTTTATCAAATTGCGTGAGATCTCGGTATCGTACCAATTGCCACCGCTTTCAAAAATTGGTATCCGAAATGCATCGGTTTCACTTTACAGCCGGAACATTATGCTGTGGACCAAAGCAGGAATTGGAATTGATCCGGAAACTGCATTCCAGGCCGAATCAAGTGCGCAAGGAAGCGGAATTCAGTTCAAGCAGGGAATCGAACGATACAATGTAAGTCCCTGGACAATTCCAGTGGGTATTAAATTAAATGTAAGTTTCTAATACAGGATATTGTAAATCGAGAAATGAGCATGGGAATGGAATTCATACCAATGAGCATGATTATCCGTCAGCTGATTGAGATGTGAATTCTCCCGAGGACTCGGGATTCCCACAAAAAAATAAAAATTTAAACAGATGAAATTAATAAAAGCAACATACAAATTGGTTCTGGTTCTGGCAGTGGTGGCTCTTGCTTCGTGCGGTGATCATTTGACAGACCTGAATGTAAACCCCAATGGGGTGGATCCGGCGATTGTTAATCCGAACCTGATTGTGCCTACCGTTATTACCTCAACGGCTCAGTTTTATTTGAATGAAGGTTACAGAGGTGGCTCTGCAGGTGTAATGCAATACATTCAGCAAAGTGGCTGGAGTGGAGAAACCAATAAATTTGACTGGGATGGTGCGCGTGATTGGACAACTCAATACGATAACCTTAGAAATGCAAAGCATTTATATGCCCGTTCTGTTGAAGAAGATATGGAATTCCAGCAGGGAATAGCCATTGTAATGAGAGCGTTCAACTTTGGTTACATTACAGATTCGTGGGGAGCTGCTCCCTATACATTTGCATTAAATGCGGATAATGGAGAACAGGAAGATTTATTCCCTGCATTCGATTCGCAGGAAACCATTTACAAAGGAATTATTGAGGAACTGAAAGAAGCTAATACGTTGTTGTCGAAATCGTTGGGAGATTATAGCGGAATCAGTCCGGATGCAGATGTATTGTACGCTGGTAATCCGGCAAAATGGAGAAAATTCGCCAATTCGCTGGCACTTCGCTATTACATGAGAGTTTCGGCCAAACTTCCCGATTATGCAAAAGCCGGCATCGAAGAGATTGTTTCCAATCCAACTGAATATCCTGTTTTTACCTCTGTTGACGATGATGCAACCATGGGATTCATCGGATCGTCCAACGACGATTCATGGCCGGCAAACACGACTTACGATGCATCGGAAAGTGCGTTTGACAGAATTCAGCTTTGCGCGGGTTTCAGAGATGTTTTGGTTGATTTTGGTGATCCAAGGCTGGCTGTTTGGTTTAATCCTGTGGTCGTACCTATCAAGGTTTCTTCAGAAGTTGCCGAAGATGAGGTGATCGACGGAGTCCGGTACCTGAATCCTGCCTACATGGCGGCTAATAACTACGTTGTTTATAACAAATCGACCTGGGTGAGCGACGTGGAAGCAGGCAAAACACTGGTGGATACCATGGAGTTTGCCGGATTACCCATTGCCTCAACTACCGGCGACGGCTCGGGCTGGAACCTGAATCCCAATAAAATACAGGGAGGTCCGAACGTACATAACTCGGCATTGGCCGATATGTACAAAGCCGAAGAAGGCGATATGCTGAAAGCCCGGCTGATTTCGTATGCCGAAGTTTGTTTTATTCTTGCCGAAGCAGCACAAAAAGGCTGGTCGGTTGGTTCTCAACAGACTTGGTACGAAAAAGGAATTAAAGCTTCCTTTGATACTTGGGAAATCAGCGACGATTACACTGCATATGTAGCCGGTGCCGGTGTGGCCTACGATGGTTCGCTGGAGCAGATCATAACCCAAAAATGGATTGCCAACTGGACGGTGGCGCACGAATCGTGGTGCGACTGGAGAAGAACCGGATTCCCTGTGCTTACTTTCGGAGATAAAGGCTTAAGAGATGCGATGCCTATCCGTTTCCAATATGGAAGTGCCGAAATTGCCCGCAACAACGACAATTATGATACGGCAGTGAATGGCCTTGAAGAAACTTCATTTACCGCGACCGATGGTAAAGACAGTGCATGGTCAAAAATATGGTTGTTACAAGGTACCAATAAACCTTATTAAAAAAAGACTGTAGTGTTTTTCACGTAGATTTAGATTTGGTTAGGCTGAAGAAATAGGCAGATTTTTCTGCCTATTTCCTTACATTTTATTTTCTGAATGATATGAAGACATTTTTTTCAATAATTAATTGCTTGTTTTTTATCGGAATATGCGGAACCGGTTTTTCCCAGACTGTGGGTAACGGAAACGTGCCGGAACACATCATTTTAAACCTGACCGAAAATCCATCAGAAAGTGTGGCTGTTACCTGGAGAACAAAAGATGCCGTAGCCCAGAAGCTGCAATGGGCGGAGGTAACTGACTCCCCGGTGCTTGCAAACGACCGGCAGGTGATTGCAGCAAACAGCAGCACCATAACTTATATCGACGGAGATGTTCCGCCACTGATGCTTACCAATCATTCAGCGGTTATTCGTGATTTGGAACCCGGCAGCCGCTATTTGTACCGGGTTGGGGCCGAAACAACCTGGAGCGAATGGATTGAGTTTGAAACAGCAGGTTTAGCCTCCGATCCCATTACCTTTATTTATTTTGGCGATGTTCAGGCCAATATTAAATCGCAATGGTCGAGGGTGATACGAAAGGCTTTTAGCACAGCTCCCGATGTCGATTTTCTGTATTACGCAGGCGATCTGATCAACCACACCCACAGCGAGGAAGAATGGAAACAATGGTTTGAAGCCGGAAGCTTTATTCATGCATCTATTCCGAGTATGATGACTCCCGGAAATCACGAATACGACAGTACAGCACTGGATAACCATTGGAGAGCTCAATTTACCCTGCCTGAAAACGGGCCGGATATGGACTTGTTATCCGAAACGGTTTATTATGTCGATTACCAGGATTTGCGGATGATTTCGATTGATGCTGACATGATGGATGAATCGCCCGAAGCTGCTGTGGAAACAAGAAACTGGCTCGCCAAGGTGTTGGAGGAAACCAATAAAACCTGGACGATTCTTACCTTACATTATCCTTTTTATTCGACCAAGGCAAACCGCGATAATGTTGAACTTCGGGAGAACATTCAACCCTTGATCGAAAAATACGGAGTTGACATGGTTTTAACGGGACACGATCATGCTTACGGCCGGGGAAGAGAAAAAGTGGAGTCGATGACCAGGCCGGGCGAAATATCGGGGCCGGTTTATGTGGTGTCGGTAAGTGGACCTAAACTGTACGGTGTTTCCGATCAAAGCTGGATGAGCCGAAAAGGTGGAAATACGCAGTTTTTTCAGCTTATTTCAATAAATCAGAATAAATTGAACTACAAAGCGTATACGGCAAGCGGAGAGATTTACGACGAGTTTGACCTGGTAAAACGAAAAGGAAGAACTAATAAACTGATTGAAAAGATACCCGATACTCCGGAGCGTTTATATACGCGTTAAAAGGATGATTTTTAGGGAATCGACAGCGAAAAATTACTAAAAATGAAATGCATGAACATTCAACGATCAGGCTTCTTACTGTTTAGTTTGTTTTTCTTTTGCCTTGCACAGGCCAGCGGTCAGGATACTGTTGCGGGAAAGGTGTTTAACGACCTGAACCGAAACGGAAGGCTCGACAATAATGAAGTTGGGATTGAAGGAGTGTGTGTTTCCAATGGGAAAGATGTAGTTCGATCGGGCAAAAATGGCGATTGGAAGTTACCGGTGGATTCCGGGATGCGTGATTTGTTTGTCATCAAACCTTCCGGTTATCAGGTTCCCGTAGCTGACAACATGGTGCCACAGCATGCGTTTTCGTGGACAAACAAAAGCGATTTGGAGCAACAGGTTTTGTTTCCGCTTTTCGAAGTACCAGAAAGAGACTCCTTTTCTGTCGTTTTTTTCGGAGATCCGCAGGCGAGGGGAACAAAAGAGATGAACTATGTATTTCATGATGTGGTGGAGGAGCTGATCGGTACCGATGCATGGTTTGGCGTTTCGCTGGGAGACATGGTCGCCGACGATCCGGAAATGCTCGACGATATCAGCGAAGGGATTGCGCAAATTGGCATTCCGTGGTACAATATTTTTGGGAATCACGATAACGACCGGGATGCATTAAGTAACGATGACCGCGACAAGACCTTCCGGAAATTTTTTGGCCCCGGTACCTTTGCTTTTGAATACGGAAACGTGGCCTTTATCGGGCTTAACAATATTTTCTTTCAACCCGACGGAAAATACCGGCCGTCATTCACCCAAAAACAGCTGTCTTTTGTGGAGAATTATACAGCGCAATTGCCGGCTGATCAGTTGACTGTACTGATGATGCATGCACCCATTGTGGAATGCGATAACCGTGAGGCAATGTTCCGTATTCTTGAAACGCGAAAATACACCTTTTCAATTTCGGGGCATGTACACGAGCAGTTCAACTTACTGCTGGGCGAAAAAGAAGGATGGAAAGGAAAAGAAGCACATCATCATCTGGTAAACGCAACCGTGTGTGGAAGCTGGTGGTGTGGTTTGAATGACGAGCTGGGGATTCCGCATGCCACCATGAACGACGGCGCACCGAATGGTTATTCGATCATTTCATTTGACGGGAATCAGTATAAAGTCAGGTTTAAAGCCGCCCGCCGTCCGCCCGGCTACCAGATGAATATTTATTTTCCGGAGGAAATAAAAATAGCTGATATTGCAGACAGCACCGTGCTGGTGAATGTTTTTGCCGGTTCCGTACGTTCGGTGGTGGAAATGAAAGTCGGAAACGAAGGAAAATGGTTTCAGCTTCAGAAAAAGGACCAGATCGATCCGCAAAGTTTACGCGTGCATCAGTTAAACCGTTTTCTGGAGAAAGAGGTCGACGGAGTGCCCCTCGAAGATGTTTTGGGTTACGAGATGGATTATCCTAGCGTATCAACTCATATGTGGGAAGGTGCGCTACCGGGAGGTCTCGCGGCCGGGACATACACTTTGTGGGTAAGAACAACCGATATGTTTGGACAGAGCTGGTCTGCACATCGTATTTTTAGGGTAACAAACTAAGATTCATTTTAATTAAATGGGAAAATTACAGCCAACCGGCAGATTAAGCTTCGTGCGCATGCTACCTTTGTTGTTGACATTGGTAGTGACGGCCTGTAATAATCCGGGTTCTCAAAAACACAACAAACATATTTTTATGAAGGAAAAGCAAATCTCTTTCTCGGCTAAAAACCATGCCTTAGACAACAACGACAACTTTTCGCCCGACGACAGTTTTCTTTGTTACGATACTCGCGGAACGGTTTTGAATTTCGATCTGGCCAACTGTCAGTCCATCGAAAAAATCGGGATTTTTACCGGAGAAGAAACAGTGCTTTACGCTCCCGAGTCGGTAACCGGCGAACAGGGAGCGCCTGGTGTTGCAGCTGTTTCGTATCATCCTTGTGAGGAGAAAGTAATTTTTATTCACGGGCCGCTGCTCGTAGAAGTGGCTGAACGAGGATTTTACGGCATTCGAAACCGAAGTGGGGCGGAAGTAAGCGCCGATGGAAAAGGTGTGCTTACCAAGGTGGATATGCGCGATGTCGCTACCAATCGTCCCACCACTCCCGGAGCTCAGCGCGGCGGTACACACCGCCACGAATATACCCGCAACGGAAATTTCATTGGTTTTACCTACGACGATTTTTTGCAACAGGATTACGACCGTACCATCGGGTACATGATTCCTTCTCCGGAGGCGCCGCAGGGTTACACCCATTATTTTGCGGTGTTGGTAAAACCCGTAAAAAAAGGGACATCAAAACCCGGAGAAATTGAAAAAGCTTACGGCGATTCGTGGGTGGATGCTGACGGGAAAATGCGCGCTTTTGTCGGGCAGGTGCGCTCCGAAAACGGAGTCGATTATCAAAACGATCTTTTTGTGGCTGAAATCCCTGAATCAGTGAAGATAGGCTCTGCCTATTCTGGAGATGCCGACCACTATCCGGAGCCGCCCAAGGGAGTTACAGTTAGAAGATTGACACACAACGGCGGTGTTTCGGGAGTTGTGCGCGGTTCGTTCGACGGAAAGAAGATTGCCTTTTTGATGAACGATGAAGAAGGTGTCGCCCAGGTAAATATCATTGACGCAAGGGGAAGTGATCTTGAAAAAAATTCCCTGTTGCAACCCAAACAAGTTACCCGTTTTGAATCGGATGCTGCTTTTTTGCGCTGGCACCCGAATGATGAATGGATATTTTCCGTAGTAAACGGAAATATTGCGGCATCCTGTGTCCGTGAAGGTGAGGATTTTGGTAAAACAGTGATGCTGACCAACGACCAGCAGTTGCGTTCACAACTTGTGGTGTCGCGAAATGGAGAAATGCTGGCGTACAATATTGATGTGCCCGGTGCTACTGAAACCGGCGAAGAAAGAGCATTTATGCAGATTTTCGTGATGGAGCTCGATCAGGAAAGGCTAAATGCCGGAATCAACTAAAGAGAAAAAAGAGAGTGTATTTATAAACTTTAAAGCAACTAAAATGACTAAAATAAAGTGGAACTCAGGATTGTTTTTGATGTTCATCGCACTTTGCAGCGCGATGGCGGTAACGGGGCAGAAAAAAGGATATGCCCCGATTCAGGACAAGCCTTTTGTACAGGAATACAGTATAAAATTCAATTACGATAACGAAAGGAATGAATTAACACAGGTGGCATCCGACCGGAACGGATACATCCAGGTAATTTCGCTGCACGGACTGCTGCGTCCTAGGGCTGGAGAGATGCTTTTTCCCGGAACATTGGTGAAAGATGTTCACTTTAAAGCCACTTCCGACAAAGGAATCCGCGCGGTGGTGAATTACCGCGATCAGTTTGTTTATGTGGATGACAAAGCGATATTAAGCAACGCCTGGGCAGGAACGCTTTATACGCGTCACAACATTCCGGAAGCGCGTGTTCTTGCAGCCGGGAAAGATTTTGTTTTTCTCATTTCAGACGGGAAAAAGTTGCAGCTGCTCAACAAGGAAGGAAGTCTTTGGGAAGGTGAATCTGCCGATCCGGTAAAAGAAATAGCTTACGACACTGCCAACGATCAGTTTTGGATTCGGGGTGAAAATTCGATACAGGTATTTCAGCCGGTAAGTAAAAAACTCGAAACGGTTATTAAACAACCGTCTTTGACAGCCATCGATGTGTGGAAGAACCAATTGGTGGTGGGGACATCCGACGGTTATTTTACGGTTGATACCAAAAACCGTCAAGTTGGCGAGACGAAAAAAGACCTTCCCTGGACCGAGATCACCAGTGTGAAAAACATCGGTGGCGATCTTTGGTTCGGATCAACCTGGGGCGCTTTCAAATTGAATAGTCAGGAAAAATACGATTATTATGCTTCAAAACGCTGGCTACCTTCTGATAAGGTAATTGACATTGCAAAGGGACCGGAGAATTCGGTGTTAATTCTTACGGATAAAGGCCTTGGGCAAATTTGCCGGGAAGAAATGACGCTTTATGATAAAGCCATGTTCTACGAAAAACAGGTGCGTGCCCGTCATATTCGCTTTGGTTTTAACGCTACGATTTCAGGAATGACCGATGGCGATGTGACCACCGGAAGTATGGAAACATCTGATAACGACGGTTTGTGGACCACAATGTACCTGGCGGGCGAGGTGTTTCGTTATGCCGTAACTAAATCGGGTGAGGCGCTGCAAAATATTCGCGAATCGATGGATGCCATGGAGCGCTTGTATGCCATCAACCCGGTTCCCGGTTTTCCGTCGCGCTCTTTTGAACGCCGTGGCTACAAATACCACGACAAGCCCTGGCGACGGGCAGAAGATCCCGAATGGGACTGGAAATCGACCACCAGCAGCGATGAGGCGATCGGGCATATTTTTGCGTTTGGCGCCATCGCCGAGTTGGTGGATGTACCTAAATTAAAGGATCAGGCAATTATGCTGATCGATACCCTGATGTCGCATGCCTTAAAAAACGATCATTACCTGGTGGACTGGAACGGCGAGCCTACGCTTTGGGGGAAATGGAATCCGGAGTATGTAAATGCCCGTCCGAAAGGAGTGGGCGACCGCAAGATTAATTCTTCCAACTACATTGGAATGTTGCAGACGGCTTATCATTTTACCGGAAAAGAAAAATACAAAACGGCAGCTTACGAACTGATGGACAAGCACGGTTACCTCGAAAACCTGATGCGACCCATGAACCAAATCGGAAAGGCTCCCGAAGATGCTGACGACTGGAGCAAGATGCTTTCAGAGGCATGGAACCACTCCGACGATGAAATGTACTATTGTGGTTACTGGGGCTTGTACCGCTACGCTTTTACCAAAGAGTTGAAGGCCAAATACAAGGAAGCCATTGTGGATCACTGGGAAGCGGAGCGACCCGAAAAAGATGCTTTGTGGAACATTATGACTGCTTTGGTTGGCAAAGAGGATTACGATTTCGATAATGCAGCCTGGTATTTGCGCGAATATCCGCTCGATCTGATCAACTGGACCGTAAATAACAGCCATCGCAAGGATATTCAGCTCATTCCTGAAAATTTCAGGGAACAAACTATAGCGGAAGTGCTCCCTCCCGACGAATTAAGAATTTCGCGTCACAACGCGAACCGTTTTGATTTGGATGGCGGCAGCGACGGCAGATCGGAAAACAGTGCTGGCGACATCTGGTTATTGCCCTATTGGATCGGCCGCTATCTGGGTGTGATCAGTGAGCCTGCAGCAAAATAATTTGTTTATACTCAGTAAAATATAGTAAAAGGCGCATTGGAGGTGTAGAATCCAAGCGCCTTTTTTTATGGGGAGAAAAGTAACTTTTAATCGAAATCTATAAAGAATATTAACCGAAAACTGTCCGAATGTCAAGAAACAATAGATTTTGAGTAAAATATCAGAAGCCTTGTGTATTTCTACTTCTTTTCTTTGCAAGTATGACATTGCACACTGACGAAAACAATATGTCCATGATACAAAACAAGAAGCACAAGAAATCAGAAATGAGTCGATCATTAAATCAATCCACCAAACAGGTTCTGTCCGTCGTAATGATGGTTGTGGCCTTGTTGGGTTGTCAGCAAAAAATGGTTGACAGGCGAATGGTCAAAGACTTGATGGATGAAAAGATCACCCATCTTTATCAAACCAAAAGCCGGGAAGAGCTTGCAGCGATTACTTATGGCGAGGCTTTTAAATTATTTGCTGATGATGAACTGGTAGTGCTGGCAACCCGCCATTGGATGTTTGATGTGGATGTTCCGGTTGTGGTGTCGGTAATGAGAAGCACCAAACAGGAGATCGTCCCGTTTTGGCTGATAAGCGACGAATTTGTAAAAACGGACATGACGCTGAACAATGAAATGACGACTTACGAAGTGTGGCAAAAGTCGTTTGATGCCGGAACAGTAGGATTGGGAATAAACGGTTTTGAAAATTATTCGCTGCATTACTTTGTATCGGTGGCTCCTCAAAATAAGTCGGATAAGCTGGAACTTAGCCACTTTTTCCCAGCCAATCAATACGTTGGAGTTTTGGATAACGGCTCTTTTACGTATCACGATTGGGATGAACTGGTACTCGAAAACGTACCGGCGGCATTAAAAGGCCAAAAACTGCTGACGACCGTTCGTGGTCGCGGAACCGAATCGCACCTGGTAAATGCTTTTCGGACCACTAAATTTCCTTCTTCCGGAGAACCCGATCAGGTGATGCTAACCTGGAGCGATGATCCGGCAACGACCATCGATATTCAATGGCGCACCAACACCGGTGTCAAAAATGGCAGTGTTCAGTATCGCGAAAAAGGCACAGGCCAAATCCGCGAGGTGAATGCTGAAAAATATGTGATGGACGATCTTTTACTTATGAACGACCGTTTGATTCACCGTTTTACTGCGCATTTAACCGGGCTGAAACCGGGCACTGTTTACGAATACCGAATCGTTCCTCAGGAAGAATGGACCGATAAACAAACTTTTTCTACGGAGACAGCAAACGATGAATTCTCGTGGATTTGGTTTGGCGACATTCATTATTCACCCGAATGGGGAAAACTTGCCAATGTGGCTTTTCAGCAGCATCCCGAAGTTTCTTTTGTGTCGGTGGCCGGCGACCTTGTAAGCGACGGTTTGCACCGCGACCAGTGGGATGATGTGTTTCAGTACTCGTCGGATATGATCTCACAACGCCCGTTTATGAATGTTTTGGGAAATCACGATAACCGCGCCGGTTTGGGTGCATCGATGTTCGAGCAGATGTTCAGCTATCCCAAAAACGGTCCCGACGGAGTAATTCCCGAACATACTTACGCTTTCAATTATAAAAATGCCCTTTTTCTAATGATTGATGCCACCTCAAAAGACGAGTTGCAAACCGAATGGATAGAGCAACAGCTAAAGAATACAACCTCCACCTGGAAACTAGCCATGTTTCATTTTCCGCCTTACAATTGGGAAGAGCCCTATTTAAACATCCAGAAACTCTGGGTGCCGCTGTTTGATAAATACCATGTTGACATGGTTTTTGGCGGGCACATTCACTATTACATGCGTTCCAATCCCATGAACGGCGGACGGGTGGTTGATTCTTACAACAACGGAACGGCTTATGTTATTTCCATCGGAATTCCGTCGCGAACCCGCGAAATGACGGATGAACCTTATGCCGCCGTTCGGAAAGGTGAAGGACAGTACTACCAGTACCTGAAGTTCGGACCGCACGAACTCTCGTATTCGGCAGTGAATTCAGAAGGAAAAATAATAGATTCGCTAATCCTTAAAAAATAAACCATCATGACCCGTTTTTATAGTTTGTTGTTTCTTCTGCAGTTAACTATTGCAGGTATCGCTCAAACGAATCCAGACCTGAAATTTAATGCATCAGGCGAATTCAAGATCCTTCAGTTTACCGATACGCACATCAATCTCGAAAAGGAATTCAACCGCGATGTTTTTGACCGCGTAAAGAAGATTGTTGAAATTGAAAAGCCTGATCTGGTGGTTCTAACCGGTGATATTATTACCTCCAATGATCCCCGGGAAGGGTATCTGATTTTTGAAAAGATCTTTGTTGAAGCAGGCGTTTCCTGGACGGTTGTATTGGGTAATCACGATGCAGAGAACGGAATGAAACGGGATGACCTGGCAGCGTTTATTCAGCAGCGAAAGCTTTGTTTGAACAACGATAAAGGCGAGACCGACGGAAACTCCAACTTTGTACTGACCCTTGGAAACAATAAAACCGGGGCGCTGCTGTATTTTATGGATTCCAATGCCTACAGCACACTTCAACCGCTGGTTGGCGGCTGGGGGTGGTTTACTCACCGGCAAGTTGAATGGTATCGCGATAAAAGCAGGGAATTCACCCGTGAAAATGAAGGGAAGCCTTATCCTGCACTTGCATTTTTTCATATCCCTTTGCCTGAATACGTTGCTGCCTGGCAGAATAAAGAGAATCCGCCGGTAGGAGTTAAAAATGAAGACGAATGCAGTCCCGAAATCAACACCGGAATGTTTGCCGCCATGCTCGAAAGCGGCGATGTAATGGGAACTTTTGTCGGACACGACCATATTAACGACTACATTGGCGTACATTATGGAATTGCACTTGCTTACGGGCGTATTTCCAAGAAAATGAAAGGGGAGGAAGATCCTTTGGCAGGTGGCCGTGTAATTGTGATGAAAGACGGACAACGCAGTTTTGATACCTGGATAAGGGACATGAATGGTAAAAAAGAACTCGAATGTTCGTGGCCTTCATCTTTCAATAACGCTAAAAATCAATAAACCATGAAGATTAAACTTATTATTGCATTTCTACTGCTGGTTGGCGGAGTAGCGACGGCGCAACCGAAAAACAGTCATAAATCCATCGTAAAAGAAGAGTTGATATTTACTCCACAGCACGAACATACCCATGGAAGCAGCCTGGTGGCTTTGCCCAACGGCGATATACTGGCCTGCTGGTTTCATGGAAGTGGGGAACGTAAATCCGATGATGTTCGGATTATGGGAGCCCGGCTCGAAAAAGGGAAAAAACAATGGAGCGCTCCTTTCGTGATGGCGGATACTCCCGGTTTGCCCGACTGTAATCCCGTACTTTTTCTGAATAGCAAAAACAAACTTTTCCTGGTGTGGATCGCCGTGCAGGGAAACCAATGGGAAGGTTCGATTTTGCGCACCCGAACCACCACTGATTACAATCAACCGGGAGCGCCCCGGTGGCAGTGGCAGGACAATATTCTGCTTAAACCCGGTGAAGAATTTGTGGAGGAGGTCAATCAGAAATTTAAGGAAATGCCGCCGCTTCACAACGGCTGGGCGGGGTATGCACCAAAGTACGACAACCTGATCATGGAAGCGGCAAAAAATACAGTTAACCGCAGCATTGGCTGGATGACCCGCATCAAGCCACTTATTCTTGAAAACGGACGGATTGTTCTGCCTCTTTATTCGGATGGGTACAACCTTTCGCTTTGTGCGCTTTCTGATGACGACGGCGAAAGCTGGCGCCCTTCGAAACCCATTGTGGGGCGGGGTCCCATTCAACCGGCGCTGGCACAACGCAAAAACGGCGACATGGTGGCTTATATGCGCGACAGTGGCGATGCGCCTGCACGGGTGCACAAAAGCATTTCGCACGACAATGGCGAAAGCTGGGATTACACCATAAAAACCGATATTCCGAACGAAGCCAGTGTTGAACTGCTTTCCCTCGCTGACGGACGTTGGGCTTTTGTGGGGAACGATATCAACGACGGTCGCTACCGCTTGGTGTTAATGCTTTCTGACGATGAGGGCGAAACCTGGAAAACGAAAGAATACCTCGAAAGTGACACAAAGGAAAGCGGTGCAAGCTATTCTTATCCCTGCCTGATTCAAACGCCCGACGGTCTGTTGCACATCACCTATTCGTCGCGGACAGGTGAAAACGAAAAGTCGATTAAACACCTGGTGGTGGATGCCAATAAAATTAAGTGATGCCGATCTGCGATGATATGCCGTTAAGGCCATTAGATAAAAAATGAGGTTTTAATGATTTCACTCCAAGCACAAACGGTCTTCTGTTTCTACAGAAGGCTGTTTTTTATTTTAGTGAAGATCAAAATAAACGTGAATGATAGATTTTGTGGATTACTCCGAACGATTCCATTCGCTGGTTTGTTAAGGTAAATACTAACTGAAATAAAGAACTTACAATGGCAAAGTTATTTTTACTTAAACCCGATTTCACGGATAAAAAGCTTAGCGAAAATACCTTGTATTACTGTCCGCATTCGGCACAGATTCTGGGGGTGCTCAACTATTATCCGCAGCTTAAGGACAAATTGGAAGTGATTTTTATCGATTTTCAGCGGCCTCGAAAAGGACTGATTGAGTTGGTGGGTGAAGGAAATCAGGGATGCCCGAATCTGGTCATTTCAAAAGCAGACGTGGACCCCGGCGATGATCTTAGCTATTTTAGCTCATTCGGCGACCATTACTTTGTGAATTCAGACGAGTTGATTGCCCGCTACCTGACAGAGAAATATAAAATCGGGGTGCCGCATTAAAATGAAAGCCAACCGGGTATTTCCCCGATTGGCTTTAAAGAATTCAATATCAAGATTTCTGAAGCTTTTACTTTCTTCTTCCTTTTGATTCCAGCAGCGGAATCAGTTTCTCAGGTTCATCGGTTTGGATAATATTGGCGCCTTTATCCAACAGATTTGCAAGCGCCTGATCGCTTTCTCCTGCATTGATCAGACGGTCCTGATCGCCGAGTGCATTGATCCAGATTCGTGCATTTTTCCCTTTGATCAGCTGCGTTAATTCGCTGGTGTAGAACGAATCGTCGATATGAACCACCGGAGCATCAAAGATCATCAGTGCGGTGTCTGCAAGCCCGTACGAAAAGGCACGCGGCATAACATTCGCTTCCGGATAATAATGTTGCACTTCTTTCAGTATTTCAAAATCGCTGTCGAAAAAGATCACCTGGTTCAGCGTTTCGGTCTTTTTCAGCGCATCAAAAACAGGTTTCAGATTTGATGTTTTCAGGTCGATATCGATCATTACCTTTCCTTTGGCCAGATTTAAAGCCTCTTCAAACGTAGCCAGCTGAAGATCGGTTACCGTGCCATCGGGCGTTTTCAGCCTGAACTTTTGCAGTTCTTTCCACGAATAGCTTTCCGGGTCGCCTGTACCCGTGGTGGTACGATCGATGGTTCGGTCGTGGTTCAAAACAACCACACTGTCGGTGGTAACTTTTACATCCAGTTCAATAATGTCGACACCAACTTCAATGGCATGTTTGATGGCAGGAATAGAGTTTTCGACATGACCGTTGTGCCCGGCGCGGTGCGCAGCTACCATCACGTAATTGGAATGAGCATCGTGAAATTTCTCCAGAATCCGGTCGATGGCCTGCTCTTTCCCGCACGAAACCAGAAGAAGAAGGGCGAAGAGAATCGTAAAGGATTGAAAAAACTTATTTTTATTCATGTGTCTGTGTTACTTATTTTTTCTGCTTAAACCTTTTCATGATTTCCGTCCAGTTGGTGAGTTCGATGTTGTTATCGGCAAAAAATTGTTTCACCACCGGATCGGAGAACATTTCGGCTTCCCAACCCCGTTGTTCCCACGAATTGGTAATGGTTTTCATGTTTTCTGTTACGATCGAAGGATGGAAGATAATCTCGGTAAGTCCGGGTTTAAGCGATTGTGCCAGCTTGAAAAAATTGGCACGTTTCTCTTTGTACGTTTTTCCGTTGGGTACGCTCGAAAAATTGTCGAGTTTGGGCAAACTGTAGTCGTTGAGAATATCGATCACGTCTTCTGTAATGGGGTAGCCCACCTTTTTGTAATATTCCGCCACCTCCGGATTCGACAAATCTATCGCGTTGGCCGGGATGCCATATTCTTCGGCAACTTTCATAAAAACGCGTACATATTCGGCTGAACCATACAAGGTTCCCATGTGCGTGTCGATGTGCGACGGACGATGGCCCAGTTGAATCATTTTATCAATTTGCGAGCGGATTTCAGTTTCTACTTCTTTTGCTGAAGCATGCATCACTACATCCGGCACTTCGGGCCATAATTTCCCGTGCGGATCCACCAGTCCGGGAACTTTTGCCGGGTCGGTAAGCGGTCCCCACCGATAGGTTTTCCATTCCGACGTTAAAGTCAGGTGAACACCAATGTCGACCTTCGGGTGTTTGATTGCCCATTCCACCATTTCTTCGGCATTGGGGCAGGGCATCATTACTGCAGCTGAATTAATGTCGCCTTTCAGAACATACGATTGTACGGCAATATTTGCTTCTTCGCACATCCCTGCATCGTCGCAATGCAGCAACAATATTTTCTGTCCTTTCGGAAATCCCAGCTTTTCGGCATTGGTGGTTTCTTCCTGTGCGTTAACGTTGTCAAAACCCAAAAGGATAATGAACAGAAAACTGTAAATGAAAATCAGGTTTATACTTTTCTGAAAGGGAATTTTCAACTTCATGTTTAATTCGTTTTAGAACGTCAATTTGTGTTTTTCAAAAAATAGAAGTGTCCGTCTTCTGCTCCAATCAAGAGGTCGGGCACTCCGTTTTTATCCCAGTCAACAATAGTGGGCGACGTTGAATGACCAGCCAGCCGGGTTTTGCTGAGTGGCCCCATGTCTTCCAAAACGGTAAGCCCGTTTTTTTCTCCTTTGTTACGAAGGAAGTTGACATTCACGGTATTTACCAGGATGTCCGGTTTCCCGTCGCGGTCCCAGTCAGCAATACAAATTTTTCTGCGACCCGATCCTCCGGCAGTTTTTGTGTTCAGACGGAGAAAACCATCCGCATCATTTTCAAACTGATTGGAAAAGCCTGCTTGGCTTTCACCGGTAAAAATCCGTTTGCCGGGTTTAAGTTTTAACACACCATTTTCAGAGTATCGTTCCCAAAAAGCCAGGTAACCTTCGTGGTCGAGCATGATCAGATCCATCAATCCGTCGTTGTTCCAGTCGTAACCCAACGGAGTGGTCCTCCATTGTGTCACCAGGTTTTTTCCTTGCGGATTCCACCAGTTCCACGTCGGTTTTGGATTTTTCCCCTGCCATTCCACTTCAATAGGCTGCGATGCTGCCAGCTTTGGTTTGCCCTTTTTTCCAATATTTTTATACCATTCAATTTTACCCCAGATGGAATTGTAAACAATGTCCGGTAAACCATCGCCATCCCAATCCGCAACAGAGAGCGTAGTGTAGCCCCATTTGCGTTCGGCCGGTCCCTGAATCGATCCGTTTTCGCCTGCCTGGATCAGAATGGTTTCTCCATCGGCTTTCAGGTAAACCGGTTTCGCCCATTTTGGAGAATCTCCGTTTCCCAGGTTTTCAATAAAACCAATGTATCCGGCTGTGTTTCCGCAAATCAGGTCTTCGTCGCCATCGGCATCCCAGTCAACAGAGTAGGGCGTAACCAGCGCTCCAAATTTTAAATACTGAGCCTCCTGTTGCAGATATTCGGGCGCTTTAAAAACAATCCCGTCAGCATTTTTCTTCCCGGTGTTTTTCATGAAAACCACGCGACCGTCTTCAATCCCAACAATCAGATCGACCAGTCCGTCTCCGTCCCAGTCAGCTGCCGAGGGAACCACCATTTCGAGGTCGAGGTGAAGAATTTCTCTGTTTATTTTGATGTATTTTCCTTTGGCATATCCAGGCGCTTTTCGGGTTCCTGTGTTTTCAAACCAGGTCAGGCGGTCTACAAATTCGCTGATGATGATATCGAGATCGCCATCACCGTCAAAATCTTCAAAAACGGCTCCTGAAATTCCAAAATTGTCAATTTCCACGCCGCCGGCTTTTAAGACCACAGGATCAGCATAAAGGCCGGGAGTAGTTTGTTCCAGCAAGTATATTTTTGCATGAAGCGGACCGTTTGTCCATTCACCTTTTTCGTTAAAGGCATTGTCCCAGCCGTATTCGCTCCAGTCGTCAATGGTAATGGCGATGTCCAGATCTCCGTCGTCGTCATAATCCACTTGTCGCCATAAGTTGAAGCGGGCTTTTTTTAATAAGGGCTTATAAAAATCGGCAGTAAACAAGGTGTCGGGTTCAGCATAAAGCGTTTCTAAAAAGTTGGGATAGATAATTCCCGGTGTCATTACGCTGTACTGCCCGTTTACCTTTGTGATTTGTAAGTTTTTCTGACTTTCGGTCAGTTTTACCGGTGCTTTCAAAACCGGATTTTTCCCACCGGCAGTATTTTCAAAAAACCAAAGACCGTTAAACGGTTTGTCGGGGCAGTTGACCAGCAAATCAAGGTCTCCGTCATTATCGTAGTCAACCGGAAAAGGCCAGGCCCAAAGCCCCACGCCAAGATCGGAATGCATGCCGGGTTGGTTGTACAGAATCCGGACGAGGTCGCCGGAATTCGTATCCTGCGCCATGTTGGTATGGGAAAAGAGAATACTAAAAATCAGAACTAAATAACTACGTCGGGTTTGCATTTCTTTTGGTTTAAAATTTTGACTGCCGTCTGGCTTTTTCTGAAAGTCAGTTTTAATAAACATCCAATTCTCAATTTTGAATGTAAAATACCCAACAAAATCCGGAAAATTGAATATTGGGAATTTTACATTGGATATTCTGCATCAGAAAGTAAAAACTAATCCCCGAATCATGGTTCTTTTATTCCGCAGGCCAGTTGCCGTTTTTATACGGGAGTACTTTTATTTTTGCAGGATCAACAACTACGTGTTTCACCAGTTTTCGGTTCCAGGTGTAGGTAATGTGGATCATTCCGTCGCTGGTTTGAATTACTGCAGGGTAGGAGTATTCTCCTTCCTTATCCGGATCATTCTCCAAAAGAACACCCGCGTCCCAATGAATTCCGTCGTTTGAAACGGCCATGTTCAGGATATTACGGTCGCCCCACGATTCTCCGGGAGTAATGTGATTGTAAATCAGCACAAATCTTCCGTCTTTTAATGTCACTGCATCAATGCCAGAATTGGGGATCGGCATATCGATCGGTTCCAGTTCGGTCCATGTTCTGCCATTGTCTTCCGACCAGGTGGTGATGATTTTTTTATTGCCGCTTCTGCACAGCGCCTGTAGTTTCCCTCTGGGGTGAACAAGAATTGTAGGCTGAATTACCCTGTATTTTTCACCATCGTTTAAGGGTTGGGTGCGCTCCCAGGTTTTGCCACGATCGGGAGTGATTTCCATATGAATTTGCCAGCCGTTGTCTTCGGTACTCGACGGACAAAGCAGATCGCCGTTTGCCAGCAGAATCGGTTTATTTTTTATCGGCCCCGCAATTTGTTCGGGCAAACGAATGCTTTGTGACCAGGTCTTTCCTTCATCTTTTGATGTAACATATTCACCCCACCATTCACGGGGGCTGGGGCCATCTTTGTAAAAAAGAAGGATTTCGTCGCCGTAATTGAACAATACCGGGTTCCAGGTGGGATAACGCAGGGTTTTGTGTTGAACGCCGTTGGCAACTTCTACCGGGATTGTCCATTTCCCTTTTTGAAAACGGCTTACCCAAATACCCACATCGGGGTGTTTTTCGTGTGTGCCGCCAAACCAGGCTGCAATTAATCCGTTTTTGGTTTCAGCAATGGTTGATGCATGACAACTTGGGAACGGTACATCTTCTTTTGTATAAATGAATTCTGATTTTACAATGGCCTGGTCTCCTTTGTAAGGCTTTTGTGCCGTTAAAGAAGTCACCAAAAACAGGGCAGATATAAACGTGATCAGTTTCATAACTCTTGTATTTATTAGCTATTGATTTCTTTTTATGAGTTTTAAGGATAAAAATCCCACAAGGAAAATGGCCATGGTCCCAATTACAATGGTTAAGTTGCTGTGAAGCGGGCTCCTGAAGGCCAATAGATTTCCTTCGGTAAAATATAGCGGTGATAAGCTCATCCAAATAATAACAAGTACGCCAACAATCACACCGATGGCGGCATCCATGTTGCGCACTTTCCTGGAAAGAAACGCCAGCAGGAACAATCCCAGCATACCGCCGCTAAAGATCGATGCAAGTGACCACCACGCGTCAAGTACACTTTCTACACCTACCAGCGTAAGCGAAATAAGTACACCCAGAATCCCAAAAATGACAGAGGCGATGTACAACACTTTCATCGATGATTTGTCGTCGGCGTTTTTATTGAAATATTTTTGGTAGTAATCCGAAAGAATAATGGTGGCCGTACTGTTGATACTGGTCGAAACCGTGCTCATTCCGGCAGCAAATATCGAGGCGATTAGCAAACCGGTTAATCCGGTAGGCAGGCCGTTCACAATAAAGTGCGGGAATACTTTATCACCGGAAATTCCGGCAGGGAGCAAATCCGGCTGAGCCGTGTAATAAGAAAACAGAGCCGTTCCGATGTAGAAAAAAACAATGGAAACGGGAACATAAAGTAAGGCTCCAAACAAAGCCGACGATTTGGCTTTTTTCTCGGAGCTGGTCGTCATGTATCGCTGTACAAAGTTTTGATCGATACCGTAATTCTGCAAGTTGATAAACAGTCCGTAGATGAGGACCACCCAAAAAGTTGATTCTGAAAGACTGGCGCTAAAGCTACCGAGGCTGAATTTATGATTGGCCGCTGCAATTTCAAATACCTGTGTTGGTCCTTCGGGCATCGAAAAAGTTAGAACGGCTGCACAAATAAGGGCTCCCACAATCAAAATAATTCCCTGGATGGCATCCGTCCAAACCACGGCCTGTATTCCTCCCATCATCGAGTAAACGGTTACCGCCAAACCCGTTACAATAATGATGGTTTTGATGTTCCATCCGAAGAGCGCGTTGAGTGGCAGAGCCAGCAAAAGCAAAATAGCGCCGGTGCGCATTAGCTGGGTTAAAATGTAACACAACGAAGCGTAAATCCGAGCCCAGGCGCCAAAGCGTACTTCAAGGTAATTGTAGGCAGAAACGCTGCCCATACTGCGGTACAGCGGAACGAAAAATTTGGCCGCCAGAATGGCTGCTACCGGAATGGCGAAACTAAAAACCAACGCATTCCAGTCGCTCATATAAGCTTTCCCGGGTAGGGCCAGGAAACTGATGCTACTAACAAATGTGGCAAAAATCGACATGCCCACCACCCAGGCCGGCAATGTGCCTCCTCCGGTGGTAAACTGGCTCGAGGTTTTATTTTTTAGAAAAAAACTGGCGCCAAAAATAACATTTCCTAAAGTGATGAATAAAAAAACGACTAAGTCGGTTACAGGTAAGTTCATATGGTTTATTCTGTTGATTTAAGTCGGTTACAGGCCGGTTTTTCTTTGCCGTTCGGTTACCGTCGCATCCTGTTTTCAGGTGATACTGTTTAACATACTAATTTCTTCACTAAGTTCGGGATAAGCTTCGAGCAGCTCTTTTATGTTTTTTTTCATTTGTTGTTTTTGTGCCTCTTCAAAGCCACTGAAAGGTTGTGCCACATAGCCACTGCAAATGCCTAAAGTGGAGAGCGCACATTTAATACTTTCAATGTATCTCGAACTGTCCGTACTAATATTATATATTTTTTTCTCAATTTGAATGACAATGTCTCTTAATCTGGCTACTTTATTTTTATCACCATCGAGCGTTGCCTGGTATAACTCAACAAAAACTTTAGGAAAAACATTGGCACCGCCTGTAATGCCTCCGCTTCCTCCATAGGTAACCGACTCGGGCAGAAATAATTCGGTGCCGCAGATAACGGCAAAATCGGGCGAATCTTTGAATTCATCCAAAAGCGAATAGAAATATGCGAGATCGCCAGAGCTGTCTTTGATACCGATTGCGCCCAGTTCTTTTGCTTTGCGAACCGTTTCAAGCGACATGTGCATTTTGGTGCAGCTCGGCATGTTGTAGAGTAAGAACGGCAGCGGAAGTTTGGGGACCATATTCTTTAAAAAGTCGACAAACTCGTTTTGCGAAATTGGCAGGTAATAAGGCGACGAAATTACCAGAGCATCTGCGCCGGCATTTTTCGAAATGTTGGCCATTTCAACCAATCCGGAGCCGGAAGTATCCGTAACACCTACCATTACCGGTACTCTTTTATTGATGACAGCACAGGCTTTTTCTACAAATTTCTTTCGTAAAGGGTAGCTTAAACTGGTAGCTTCGCCTGTGGTTCCCAGCAAAAATATGCCATGTACACCTCTATTGATAAGGTACTCAATTAAACGGGCCAAACCGTTTTCGTCCAGCTCTTCGTCGTTGATCAACGGAGTAATGATCGGAGGTATTATTCCTCTTAATGATAGATTCATTTGAATTTATATTGAATTTTTAAAATCAGTTAAGTAGTTCAGCGTAAAAACTACATATACAAAGAAAATTGATTTTGAAGCCTTGCGCTTCTTGTATATTGTTTGTTTTGCATTGAATTTTGACCTTAATTTGAACTTATTAATTAATATTTGTATTTTACGGTTAAAAAATATTCACGGTGGAGTTTGTATACGAAAAAATATTTGTCCCCCATAAACACTCATTTATTACGCGTCGGTTGAAAATGGATCCCAACTCTGAGAAGATTCATTCCCACAATAATTTTGAGCTGAATCTGATCACTTCTGGATCGGGCAGGAGAATTGTCGGGAATAACATTTCGAGTTACACTCCGGGCGATCTGGTATTGCTGGGGCCAAATATTTCGCACTGCTGGGAAGTATTGGAGACCAGTAACGATGAAGAGCCGGAATGCGTGGTTACCCATTTTTACGAAAACCTGATCAGCTCCGACTTTTTGAATGTTCCGGAACTGGAGCACGTGGTTGAACTGCTGAAAGAAGCGCACAGCGGCATCCTTTTTAAAGGGCCCAAGATTGAGCGTGTAGCGCAAACACTCAGCCGAATGGTGGAGATGAAAGGGCTTGAACGTTACATTAATTTGTTAAAGGTATTTAGTCTTTTGCTGAAAATAGAAGAACGCGAATACCTGGCCTTGCCTTCCGAACTTCCGTTGAGCTATGACAAAGACCGCGATCAGATTGATAAAATCTACGAATACGTTTTTCAAAATGTACAGGAAGGCATCAATTTAACCGAAGCCGCTAAAGTGGTGTACATGGAACCCAGCTCATTTTGCAGGTATTTCAAGAAGAAGACCGGCCAGACATTTATGGAATATGTGAAAACCGTCAGGGTTGGGATTGCTGCAAAACTTCTGGCTGAAACTGATAAACGAATCACACAAATTTGTTACGAGTGCGGATACAATAACCTCGCAAATTTTAACCACTATTTTAAAGTGATCATGGGGAAAACTCCTTCGGAGTACCGAAAGGATTTTCTGTAGTAGGAATTGAACCTCAGTTTTTTTGCTTGTCTGTTTTTATTTTGACAGATGCGTGGAGATTAGAGTCAATATTGCATTTGTATTAGCCAACAAATGTGTGGTGTTGTTTGTCCATTGTTTGTTAATTTGGTATCATGTATCGGAATCTGGTTTCCGGAATTGTGATAAACTTTCATGACAGTTCGAATTATACGTTTGTTGACAATTTCGGAAATTGTAATAGTAAAAAATAGCATGCAAATACCACTTGAGAAAAGATTTCCCCGGGCCGTAATTTTCGACATGGACGGAGTACTGGTCGACAGTGAACCCTATCATATTGAAATAGAAAACCGAATGTTCAGCAAAATGAAACTGGACATTTCTGACGAAGAACATGCCACGTATATGGGAACTGCAACCGATGTAATGTGGCGCCAGATCATCGAAAAAAGAAACCTTTCGTTGGATGCAGAGGAAATGACTCGCCTGACGAACCGGGAGGGAGTTCCCTTTTTTTCCGGTCTCGACAAATTGGATCCAATGCCGGGTTTGATCCGGCTTCTCGATTTTCTAAAAAGCAAGAGCGTGCCAATGGCGGTGGCTTCGTCCTCTGATCCTGAAACGGTAAAAATAATCATCGAAAAATCGGGGTTAAGAAAATATTTCAAACACACCATTAGCAGCGGGACAGTTGGAAAAAGCAAACCTTCTCCCGATGTTTTTCTGCATGTCGCCAAATTATTGGATGTCGAACCCGAAGACTGCCTGGTGATTGAGGATTCGAAAAACGGAATAAGGGCAGCCAAATCGGCGGGAATGTATTGCGTGGCCTACAGTGGAGCCGCGACCAGAAGTCAGGATCAAAGTGAAGCTGATTTGGTGATCGATGATTTTGAAAAACTGAAAGCTATCCTGTTTGAGAGTATGACTTAACAATAAACAACTGAGCGATAATAAATGGGAAAGGTATTACTTGATAAAATAAAGCAGGGTAAACGGATTTACGGGACCTGTATTACTTCGATGGCTCCGCTGTGGGTAAAAGCTGTTCGAAGCGCTAGCCTCGATTTTGTATTTCTCGATACTGAGCATATACCGCTCGAAAGAGCGGAAGTGGCCGCACTTTGTCAGTTATACGGGGCTGCAGGGCTGGGACCCATTGTGAGAATCCCTTCTCCCGATCCCATTCGGGCCTGCCAGATGCTGGATGCCGGAGCGGAAGGTGTTTTAGCGCCCTACATCGAAAATGTTGAACAGGTAAAAGAACTGGTGGGAGCAGTAAAATACCGGCCTTTAAAAGGAGAGCGACTGAAAAGGGTATTAAACGATAATGAAATAGTGGAGCCTGAATTGAAAGAATATCTGGACGACTATAACCGTGGGAATATCTGCATTCTTAATATCGAGAGTGTTCCCGCATTCGGCAAACTCGATGATCTGCTCGATGTGGAGGGAGTGGATGCGGTTTTTATCGGTCCGCACGATTTGTCGCTAAGTCTTGGTATTCCGGAGCAATACGATCATCCCAGGTTTGAGGAAACGGTTAAAGTGATTGTCCAAAAATGCCGGGCGAAGAACAAAGCTGTTGGTATTCATTTTTCTGACGATCCGGGGCGGGAGGTAAAATGGATCGGGGAAGGGGTGAATATTATTATTTACAGCTCGGATATGACACTGTTTGCTCAGAAACTTAACACCGATTTTGATTTTATTCGTCAAAGTGCAGGTGAGAAATCAGACCGGGGCTCAGACGATTTTGTGGTATGAACAAGTAATTTAATAGGATGAAATGAGCATGAAAATGGAGTTTGTACCAAACGACATGATTATACCACATGCGAATTCCATCTGTTACCATAAAAAATTAAAAATATAAACAGATGAAAAAACTGTCGCTAGAAAGTTTTGTGTGGATAAATCAACCCCGGAAGTTTGTGATCGACCATGACCGTTTGCTCATCGAAACCGAACCCGAAACAGATTTGTGGCAGCGCACGTATTATGGCTTTCAAAACGATAATGCGCCGGCATTTCTGACTCAACTTACGGGTGATTTTACCTTTGAGGTAAAGACCGAATTTGAAGAGTCTGCTTTTCGTTACGATCAATGTGGGGTGTTACTGTACATCGACAGTGAAAACTGGGTGAAGGTGTCGGTAGAATACGAGAACGAAACTTTTGCACGATTGGGATCGGTGGTCACCAACCTGGGATTTTCCGACTGGGCAACAACCGATATTCCGGCAGGCATTTCCGAAATGTGGTACCGGATCAGTCGCCGCGGGCAGGACTTTTACATTGAGAATTCGGTGGATGGTACCGGCTTCCGCCAGATGAGAATGCTGCACCTGCACAAGGCATCGGCTGAGATAAAAGTGGGGGTTTACGCCTGTAGCCCGCTTAAATCAAGCTTTAATGCCGTTTTTTCTGAATTTAAAGCCGGTCCGTGTTTGTGGCCTGAACACAAAAAATAGTGAGTAGTCCTTCACTGAAATAAGATAAGACGAGAGACGACTTGGGAGTTTGGCCGTATTGGGATTCTCGCTATCTTAGGAACAGAATAATCTACATCAACTAAATAAACCTATCAATGAAAAGAAAAACCTACACCACTTTATTGTTGCTGGCGGGTATTTTGCTCGCTTTTGCATCGGGAATTCAAGCACAAAACAACATGCTTTGCCAGGGAGCATATTGGACTGAAGACGAAGCGAACCTGAAAATGAAAGAATTTGCCCAATCATGGAACGACCGCGAATCGTGGGAGAAGCGGGCAGCTGTTATCCGGGACGGAATCATTAAAGGGATGAAATTAGACCAAATGCCGGAACGTTCAACAAAATTGAACGTGAAGATTTCAAACCCGCGCCAAATGGATGGCTACGTGGTGGAGAATTTTGTAATGGAAAGCTTCCCGGGATTTTACATCACCGGAAATTTGTATCGTCCGCAGAAGCAAAAAAGTAAGAATCCTGCGGTTTTATGTCCGCACGGGCATATGACCGACAAGCGCTTGAAACCCGATGTTCAGATTCGGTCGGCAGCTTTTGCCCGCATGGGAGCCATCGTTGTGGCTTACGACATGGTTGGTTTTGCCGATTCGAAACAAGTAACCCACGATATTCCGATTGCGCTGGTATTGCAAACCTATAACAGTCAGCGGGTGGTGGATTACCTGCTTTCGAGAGGCGATGTGGATCCGGAGAAAATTGGAGTGACCGGCGGTTCAGGTGGCGGAACACAGACGTTTATGCTTGCTGCCATCGACAGCCGGATTACAGTGGCGGCGCCTGTGGTGCAGGTTTCTGCGCATTTCTTTGGCGGCTGTGTGTGCGAAAGCGGAATGCCGGTACATAAAAGCGATCATCATCAAACCAATAACGTGGAAATTGCCGCGCTTTGTGCGCCACGTCCGTTGTTGCTGGTTTCCGATGGGGGAGACTGGACCAGCAATACACCCCGGATCGAGTATCCTTACATCCAGAAAGTGTATGCTTTATACGATGCCGAACACAAAATGGAAAATGTGCATCTTGCGTTGGAAAAACACGATTATGGTCCTTCGAAACGATTTGCCGTGTACAACTTTTTTGCCCATCACCTGGGACTCGATAAAAATAAACTTCCTTACAATTATGGTTACGACGAGAGTTTTGTTACCGTACTGGAGCCGGATGAATTACGGGTTTTCAATGAAAAGAATCCACTCCCGGCAAATGCATTGCAAGGGAACAAAGCGGTAATGAAATACCTGAATTTGAAATAAAATATTGCAAGATACAGATCCCGTTTTAAACATCTCGAAATTAAAGTTTTTCAAGAAGAGCAATCCATTCCAGTTTCCCCGGAGCCTGTAAGTGAACAACTTTTCCTCCCTTTATCGTTTCGGTAGCGGTGCATTCTCCGTTTCGGATGTTCATCCATTTTAAACTGAATTCTCTGTCTGTATTACTTAAATCCAACCCGACTTCGCCACCATCGGTAAAGAAAACCACATAGGCTTCTCCCTTTTTGCAAGCCAGGTAGGCTTCATTTTCTTCCCTTTGCGAAAGCAGTTCATTTTCTGGCGTTAAGTTCCAGAATTTTACTGCCTTTTCTATTTCTCGGGCTGTTTTTACAGAATTCATTGAAAGTTTCGATAATCCAAGTCCTGATGTAGGGCGGTGAAAGCGTGCCGCAGCGGCTCCTCCCAATACGTGTCTCCACCAACGATCCAATGCTTCCCCGGAGCCTCCGAAACTTCCGCCATCGGCACCATAAGTTTTCACTGTATTTATGGGGCGAGGATTTTTCGAAATGTAATTTCGCACCCATTGAAAGTTATCCCAGTGAACCTGTCCTTTCATCTGGTTATTTTGAGAAACGTCGCAAAATGCATAACGTTCGGGATGATCAAAGGTACGTTTGTGGTGCTCTGACTTTAAGTCCCAGTTGTCCCACATTTCTGTAACACAAGTTTCTTTTCCTGCTTCTTTGGCTTTATTCAAAATATACTCTGACCAGAAAACAGCCCACTCTTCCTGTGCCGAAGTTTCGTTGTCGATACAATATAAAACGTGGTTGTAGTTTAATGAATAAGAAAGCATTTTATCCACAAACTGCTTCTGGTACTTCAGCAACACTTCATTATTTTGTTGATGCAGGGTGGTGAAAAAGAAGGGTTGTACATTCCTTCCCGGATGGTCGGGGTAATCGCCTTTCAGACCGGAGTCTTCAAAAGTATAGTTGATGTTGTTTTTCGGATTATAGGGATGAGGTGTCCAGTATTGTCTTGAATAATCAAAACGGTCCCACACTTCAATCTGAACGATGATATTTCGCTTGTGGGTTTCTTTCAAAAAATTCTCAAAACGCTGCCAGTATTCATCGTTCCATTTGTTCAGGTCATATTTCCCATTATCGAGGCGGGCATACGGATATAGTTCAAAACCTTTACCTTGCCGGTCACTCATGGTATTCCGAACGTAATTGGCACCTATTTCAGTCATCGAATCCAGATGTGGAATCAAAAAGTTTGCAGGCCACTGAAAAAGGTTGTCATCACTGCTGGCGCCGAGCAACATCACAGGCTTTTTATTAAACTGCCAGGACCAGTGGTTTTTTGTCCAGGGCTGAATACGTTTTGAATCTTTGTTTTTGGCCGTTACGAAAAATGCGTTCAACAAAATGAGAAGGAATATAATCTGAAGTTTCATTAGCTGGTTTCTTTAGTTCGAATCAACTTTTCTCCCGGAAGATCATGAGTATAACCGGAGTGAAAGACTTACGCAATTTATTGAATTCGAATTGAAATAAAAAGCTTGTAATCAGATTTATAAATTGAATGGGATTAGGGGAGAAGCGTATTGGCGACAGCGATTCTTTCGCAAATCGTCCACTTTTTGAACAGCATTTACCTGTGATGTGTGGTCGACGGATTATTCAGTTCATCCAGCGTACCCGATCAATACTTTGCTAAAACACAGGGCATTCCTTTCATATGTCTCGTAATGTTGAATGGATTTTTTTGACGTACAGAAAAGATTGAGCAGTGTGATTATTGAGAGAAAGTTTTTACAAAATAATCACACCTTCGATTTTGTCCACCTGTTCAACGATTTCGATGATCTGGTCGGCGCTTTGCATTTCAGCAACACAGGTAATGGATACGTGTTTGAGGTCGGAGGTGTGTTTAAACGAAAGTGTTCCGTGTACCGGTAGAAGGGCTTTGATCTGATCCACTTTCCCATTGGCGTTGGGAGTGATGAATTTAAACATGTATTTCAACGGCCACGTCTCCATTTCCATCAGTCGGTATCGCAGTGTTTTGAATTTATCCGTTTTCATAAAAAACTCTTTCTGCCAAAACTAACGGAAAAACGGTTCCAATTGTTTGCGATGAGCCAGGAACAGATCAATGTTAAGAATATCGTTGTTTTGAGAGATGTATTAAATCAGTAACGACAATTTTCAATAAAAAAAGCAGCTAGAAAATCTAACTGCTTTCAGTAGCGAGAGGCGGGCTTGAACCGCCGACCTCATGATTATGAATCGTAAGAGGCATGTTTGTAAACATTTTTAATTGTTTATAAATGTGTCAAATAAGTTGATAATCAGGTAATAGTGGCAAAGTGATTTTCAGTTTAATTGTGAATATTTCATTATATTTGTATTATTTGTTTGAACAATGTTTGAACAAGATGCATAAAATGATATTCATGTATTCGTATAAAAATCAAGGAGTAAGCATAAAAACGGTGTTGGATAAACGTCGCGAATATAAGGGATGTTTGTACAAAATCCGAATTCAGGTGATTTATGATCGGAAAGTATGGCTTTACACACCGGGCAAAATGATTAGTGAATCGAATTGGGAAATCTTACCAACCAGTAAAAGTCCGGTTATCCGTGAAGTTCGAGAAGATTTACAGGCATCGTTTGAGCTTATTAAAAAGCATGTTCGGGAGCTGTCAAATGACGGAAAGTTTTCTTTCGAGGAGATGAATATTCGTTTAAAATCAGTATCTGCTGACACAATCAACGCATTGTTGCAGTACAAAATTGACCAACTGAATAATGAGGGAAGGATCAACTCTGCAACGTATTATTCGACAATATTAAAGAACATTGAAGATTATAAGGGTAACTCTGTTCAATGTAAAAACATAACCGTTTCTTGGTTGAAAAAATTCGAAAATCATCTGCGGTCGGTCGGAAGAAGTGAAACAACAATTGCGATGTATCAAAGAGGGCTTCGAACGATTGTAAATATGGCTCGAAAACGTGGTTATATTAAAGAAAAGGAATATCCTTACGGACAAGATAAATACCAAATTGTTGAAAATGAAGGGCGAAAACTGGCATTGAATATACAACAAATAGGACAGGTTGTAAATTATTCTGACGGGTTAGAAGCGACTGAAAAGTATCGTGACATTTGGCTGTTCTTGTATTTATGTAACGGGATCAATGTTGTAGATATGCTTAAATTAAAGTTCTCTAACATCAGTAACGGAGAAATTCATTTCTATCGTACGAAAACCTATAGAACTGCCAAGCGACGAAAAGAAATCGCTGCAACCTACACTTCTGAAATGAAATCGATTGTCGAAAAGTGGGGAAATCCATTTCAGAATGACGGTTATTTATTCCCGTTTTTGAAAGGCGGTGAGACTCCTGAAGATATTGTTTTAATAGCAAATGATATAACGAGGCGGATAAATAGGCGGATGAACAAGATCGGAAAATCTTTAGGAATAGGAAGCATTTCCACGTATACGGCAAGGCATTCATTTGCTACCGTTTTAAAACGATCAGGTGCCAATGTGGCTTATATTTCAGAAAGTCTTGGACATCAAGATATCCACACGACAAATAATTATTTGGCAAGTTTCGAACAAGAGGAACGTAAAAAGAACGCGGCATTATTAACACAATTCAAAGATGAAGAAAAAGTGTAAATCCCAGAATCTGTTGATTTCAGATCAAGAATGGAAAGAAATAGAAGCGTTAGAAAGTAGATCGCCCGAGAAAGATGCACTCGAATTGCAGCGCCTACGTGATAAAGCTGCTAAAGAAGCCGATTTTTTGAAATGGATTAAAAGTTTCACCAAAGAGTTAGATAATAAAGGACGGGAAGCAAAATCAGTAGAAGAAATCAATTTGGTAGGTGCAGATTTGGGGCGTTTTATAAGTTTTGTAACAGACTATTTTGTTACACTTAAAAATGAAGGAGGATTCATGGGCTCAATTCCAAAAGATCAAGTTTTAGAGAAGGTAGAATCTGCTATAATGCGCCTACGTGGAATCAAAGAAATGATTGATGGTAGGCGTGAATATTTGAATTCTAATAAATCAATAGATAAGCCACAAAAAGAGTTTTGGGAATATCTTAGTGGTGCTAAACGAAAAAAGCATGCAAGGTGGTTAAAAAAAGAATTTCTCGGCGAAAAAGGGAAGGGCATAGCTATCATGATACTTGGTCTTGAAAATAAAGGTAAAATTCGCTATGATTCGCGTAAAGATCTCTATACATCTATCGGAAAATATTTTGGATACACACTAAATAAATCTTCAATTGATAAATATTTATCAAAAACCTCCACCGATCATGAATTATTGGTTCAAAGTGGTAAAATTGAAACATTTGTAGCTAAACTATCACAAAAGAAGTGGTAAAAGTGGCTAAAAGTGGCGGACACTTTTAGCCACCTCAAATGTTTGATATTAAATCATTTTAACTATATTATTGTAGCTGTAATTTAAAAATATTGAATTATGGCTTTAGAAAATCCTTTTGAATTAATCTTGTCGGAACTTGAAGAAATCAAAACCGAAATCCGACATTCTAAACAGCCTGCACTGGTTGTTGAACCGCCTGATCGGATGACGGTAGATCAGGCTATCAAATTCCTTACAGAAAATGGTGTTCCTCTTGGCAAGGGGATGTTGTACAATTTAACCGCAGGAGGAAAAATTCCATGTAGTCGTTTAGGTAAACGCTTGGTGTTTTCTCGGAAGAATTTAATGTCGTGGATTGAATCTCAGATAATTGAGAAAAGATCGAAAAGTCAAATTGCTGCTGAACGTTTGGCAAACTCTGCAAAAAGACGTGAAAGGAGTTAGCGATGGGAGCAAAGCAACAAACCGCCCCCGAGAGGACGGCAGGTACTACCAATAAAAGTACCCAAAAAACTCGATACGTCAAATCACAAGCTGTGAAGGAACTGGAACGTATTGCCGACGAAGAAGCCCGCAAGAAATTCCCAGTAATTCCTTTTGAATGGCTCGCGCCGCGAAGGTATCGCGATGACACTGCAAACGGACTCACAAAATGTATTATTGATTTTCTTCGATTTCATGGACATCAAGCTGAACGAATCGCGAACATGGGACGCCGGATAGATACCCGGGAAAATTTTGTTGATGTTATTGGACGTGCAAGAACCAGTGGAGAATCGAAATGGATACCCGGGAATGGTACAAAAGGAACTGCTGATATATCTGCCACCATTAAAGGTATATCGGTTAAAATAGAGGTTAAAATTGGCTCTGACCGGCAAAGTGTTTCCCAAAAAAGATATCAAAAATCGATCGAATCTGCTGGGGGTATCTATTTTGTAGCTAATTCATTCGATAGTTTTTATAAATGGCATCATTTAAACTTTGGAAATGAAAAGGGACAGCTTTGTTTTTAGACGTGAATTTTACAATCCAACGAAAGATTTATCCAATGATGATAAGGCTAAACTTTTTGATGCAATTTGTAACTACGGGTTTGATGGAAAATTGCCGATCCACCTGCCGCCCATGATAGAAATGGCTTTTAAATTTATCGAACCAGTTATTAAGAGGGATGCAGAAAAATATGAACGTCGTGTTCGAGCAAATCGACAAAACATCAATAAGCGTTGGGGTAATGATACCAAAAATACCAGTGGTACAAATGGTATTGATTCGTATAGTGATAGTGATAATGATAGTGATAATGATAGTGATAATGATAGTGATAATGACGGTGATAATGAAAATGAATTGCCTTTACTGAAAAAGTCGAATGATTTGAAGTATTTGGGTTTCAATATTTCCCAAGCCGGAACTCAATTCTTCCCATCTGTTAAAAAGTGGCTTAGTTATAAAAAATCAATTAAGGATCCCTACAGAGTTCAAGAGTCTGTTAACGTGATGATTGGTGAGTTGAAATCACTCGGAAACTACGATCCTGAACTTTGTATGAAAGTTGTCAACCAGTCCATTGGTAAAAACTGGAAAGGTTTATATGCACTAAAAAAATCAAATCATGGAACAATTCAAAAATATTCGACAAAGGCAGAACAATCCAAATTTGCTGCAATCAACACAATCGCCAACATTGAAGAAAGAGTCAAAGCAGATCAGCAAAATGGCGGAGAATTTACTGGTTGAAATTCCGCACCAGATCGAATTCTTGAAGAAATATAATCATGCTTATTGTGTGAGATTATTCATGGGTAACAATGACTATTGGAAGGCATATAACGCTTCAACGATCACTTTAAATGATCTGTGTGGAATGTATACACCCAATGCCCCAATTCGGCTTATTGAAACTTGGTTATGCCAATATTCCTTTTTCATGCGCCTTCCTCTCGAAGATGATCAAGTAAATGAAACGGCTCTCTATCTGTATGACTTTTTCAAACCGCTAAATATGGCAGAACTTACCTTGTTTTTTAAAAAGGCAAAGATGGGATCGTTTGGAAAAATGTACGGTGACATAGATCCGTCAGAATTATTGAGATGGGCTAAACAATTCAAACTTGAAAGAGGGAAAACAATTGCAACGCACTTATAATGTGGAAGGGAATAAAGCCTGCGTTAGTTAGATCTTCACCGAAATTTAGCGATCGGGTTTTCTGGGTTTTTCGGCCTGTTTTTACTAAAAAAGAAAATTTAATAATCTAAAATTTATGATCATGGAAGAGTTTATTGAGAAGTTGACTCCGGAAAATCGCCGGGGGTTTATTTTAAAAACTTTGCGGAACGAAATTCAAGCGGATCCAGATTTCGGCGTCGAAATCAAGAAATTGTACGAAGAAGCAATTCTGCAGGGTGAAATTATTAACGACATTAATCGATTGGGGGGATTTTAAAATGAAAAAGAACAATTTTTATTTTGACGAAAACGGTTTCAAAGCAGCCGAGAGAGACGTCGCTAACTTTTGCTTGATAGCGAACGAAGTGCTTGACGAACTTAAAAAGCTTGGACTGCAGCCGAACAACGCGGTGCAGGCGAGAGAAATATTGTATTGCAGTAATGAACGGATAAAAGAAATGTTTATAGAAGATCAAAGGGCTAAGCTCCAAATGATACCTTCTCTTATTGTTCAAAAGATGATTATTGCCCCAGATCTTACTTTTCTTGATTCCAAGCGTCGGCTAATACAAAATCACCGTGGGTTGTCAAATATTTACTGTTTGCCATTCACGACTTACGAAAATGGAAGGTTCGCGGCAGATGATGACAAGTTGCGTGCAAAATTTACAATACGTCGAAATTCTGTTATCAATGAGGCCGAGAAACAAGTTAAAGTTTTTTTGAAAGCTTGGGAGAGCCTGCAGAGCTTTTGTAAAGACAACACTTATCCGGGTGCTGTTATTGATTACGATGGTCTGTTGCATTTCAACCGGGGCCAGCAGGCGTTTTTCCTTAATGAGAAAGGATTTCGCTATTTTAAGCAATGAATAATGGTGCGGTAGAGACGAGACACAGCCAGCACCTGATTATTTATAATCCCAGTTCAGATGAAAAAATCAAATGGACTGGGAAATTTGTTTTTGGATTAATTGTAGATATTTGAAAATAAGATAGTTATGTTGTAATTTTGTGTTTTGATAATATTTTTGATGTTTTGCTGCTATGTTGCCTATTAAAGGATGTTATACCGCTATTATGCTGTTAATTAATTAGACGTCGATTAGGCGATTTAGAGTCATTTCTATTTAAATGGACGTATACGGTAAGCAGGTTGTTAAAAGTGCGTTGTAGGGCTTTAAAAATACGTTTTGAATGAAAATATATAATAAATGCAGGTACTATCGAGGAGAAGAGAAGTATCCTAATCCAAAGGTGGACGTAGCTAAAATTGTTTCTGGTGAAATTCCGTACGTCCGGCATATTAAAAATATGCTTTTCTGTCAGTTGATGTGGGAGTATGAAAAAAGGTTCGACGAAGGCATGCTTGTGTATCAAAGAACTGACCGAGGGTATTCTGAGTTCCTATATTATCTATTTTCTGAACGATTCCCTGAACGTTGGAGTATTTCGAAAGAGGAATGTGAAGAGTTTTATTTTGATACAAATTGAGTTACGGGAAATAGATCACTTGATGAATGACCACGATTTGGTTGCTTGTTTGCACCCAGTTTGAATTAAACAGCTACTTGTTCTTTTTTTTGTGGTGTATTATATTGAGTGATAGTGGATTATGATGGTAGTATTTAAGGTGTTCTTATGATTACGTGTCATAAGGTGTAATAGGCAGAACTTCATCATCAAATCAATAGTAGTTCGATTGCCTAATAATATTAGGAAACTCACGTGCTGAAATATTTGTTAAAGGGGCATCGAATAAAAGAACGGCATGAACCACCACCAGTTTTTGTTTGTTTGTTTGTTACCAAGAGATATTTAACACTTTCGATTTTTATTTGAATATTAGTTTTAATAATTTTGAAGCAACGAAACTGTCCCATGAGCCTTGTAACCGTTATATTTTGTTTGGCAATATTCTTAGTGGAATTGAGTATATTTTACACACCGCTGTACTTTATATCTTACAAGATTTTTCATGTTGATCAGCTAATCGCTGACCGGAAATTAGTTTGGATTCTTCTCGGACTTTCTGCTTTATTATCTATTTTCTCCTTCCCTCTCTTCCTGGGCATCGTCCAAAAGTTCATCATCTAAGTCATTATGCGTAGCTGCTTTTATTGAGTCCATGGATGCTTGGAATTCAATCATTTTTTGCTGCCTCTCTTGTTTCGCATTGAGGAAATTTGTCCATGATTGTAAAAGCCCATCACCTTCTGCTTCCAATGTTCCGTATCTTCCTAAGTCTAATTTTATTCTTGGATCGTCAGATAACGCAAAGATTGTTGATATTCCTAATAATCCTAACAACGCTACTGCTGCCAAGGCAACTTTACCCTTAGATTGAACTTTAATTTTTATATAAAGTTCTTCATTGTACTCAATACCATGTTCTTCACAAATTTCGGTGTAGAAGTAGGTAAGAGAATCCAAAAATTTGCTAAAGGCAAATGCGTTTATATTTTCATCTTGCCTGATTTGAATAACCATATAGCTCGTGTCTCCTATCATGAACAGAGGAGAGATGTATCCTTCTATTGTTTGGGCGAGTCTGTCAATATTGTATATCGCTTGTCGACTATGAAATATGTTATCCAAGTCTCCACGGAAATCCTCTTTCTTTTTAAGTAATATCCAGTTTACACGTCTTCTTTTCTCTGGATAAGGTTCATAGTTGTCATTGAATTCGAATCTTCTTGTGTCGTCTGTAATATAGACTTCGCTTTCAATTTCTCCTATCGCTAAGAAATCGGAATTTTTACTTGGAATTATTACGCAGTCACCAATTTGCATATCATGTTGGAAGGCAACTAATTGATTTGCCCATTTAGTGACTTCTCCTTTTTCGTAGTCTGAGTTATTGGCGATAAAAGTTTTTAATGTGTCGTACGGAATGCTAAGATTATCTCCTTGGACATTCTGAATCAAATTCTGCGGCACGAAGTTTAGGCCAATTCCGATGTAATTATTTTCCTGAAAATCATCGAAAGTTGCTCCTGAATAAGTTCTTACAAACCAATACTTCTTCCTTTCGGAAATTTTTCGAATGCTTCCTTCTGAGGTGTTAAATTGAATAGTCATTTTATGGATTATGTAAGTTGTGATCCTTAATTGTACATAATAATAGTGTGCCAATGTAATGATTTTACGTGACTTGATAATTAAATATCATGAGTCATTTCTTTATTTAATCGGAGAAAAACAAAACCTAATGATTATTTATGCAAACTGAAGATTTGATTACGAAATATACTCAATATTTTGTCATTTTTGCCTTAAAATGAAACAGGGCCTGTAGCCATATTTATTTATCTTTGGTTCTTTTCATAAAAGACGGCAACAAATTTAAAAGCACACATCCTAATAAAAGAAATAATTTATAATGGCAAAAGAGCAAGAACGCGACGAACTACACCGCGCAATATGGCAGATAGCAAACGACCTCCGCGGAAGTGTAGATGGTTGGGACTTTAAATCGTATGTACTGGGTTTGTTATTTTACAGGTTCATTTCCGAGAACCTGACTTCATTTATCAATAAGGAAGAACAACGTACCGGAAATACAAATTTTGATTACGCCAAAATTTCAGATAAAGATGCCGAATTTGGTCGGGCTGACACAGTAAAAGAAAAAGGCTTTTTTATACTGCCCTCCGAGTTATTTATAAATGTTCAGAAGAAAGCGAAGAACGATGAAAACCTGAACGAAACATTAAGCAAGGTTTTTAAAAATATCGAAAACTCAGCTAAAGGAACTGACAGCGAAGATGACTTAAAAGGTTTGTTCGATGACATTGATGTGAACAGCAACAAACTGGGAGGAACAGTTCAGAAAAGAAATGAGAAACTGGTTAAAATCCTCGAAGCCATTGGAGGTTTAAATTTAGGAGATTACCAGGACAACACCATCGATACCTTTGGCGATGCCTACGAGTTTTTAATGACCATGTACGCCAGCAATGCCGGAAAATCTGGAGGTGAATTTTTTACACCACAGGAAGTCTCTGAATTGCTTGCCGAAATGACTGTTGTTGGCAAAAAGCAGGTAAATAAGGTTTATGACCCGGCTTGTGGTTCTGGTTCTCTGTTATTAAAATTTGCCAAAGTATTGGGCAAAGAAAACGTAAGGCAGGGATTTTATGGTCAGGAAGTAAATATTACTACCTACAACCTTTGCCGTATCAACATGTTTTTGCACGATATTAATTACGAGAAATTCGATATTGCTCACGGTGATACCCTTACCGAACCCAAACATTGGGACGATGAGCCTTTCGATTGTATTGTTTCAAATCCACCCTATTCCATTAAATGGGATGGCGATGCCAACCCGCTTTTAATAAACGACCCCCGTTTTTCACCTGCCGGAGTGCTGGCTCCAAAAAGCAAAGCCGATTTAGCGTTTACCATGCACATGCTTTCGTGGCTATCCACTTCGGGTACGGCTGCCATTGTTGAGTTTCCGGGCGTACTATATCGTGGAGGTGCCGAACAGAAAATCAGGAAATACTTGGTGGATAACAACTACATTGATACCGTTATTCAGCTTCCTCCCGATTTGTTTTTTGGTACAACCATAGCCACCTGTATTATTGTTATTAAAAAGAGTAAAAAAGACAATGCTACACTATTTATCGATGCTTCGGCAGAATTTGAGCGTGGTGGCAATAAAAACAAATTATCCGATGTTAACCGCAAACGGATATTAAAGGCATTTATCGACCGGAAAAATGAAGACCATTTTTGCCAATTGGTAAAAAACGAAGACATTGCCGAAAACGATTATAATATTTCAGTAAGCAGCTATGTTGAGCAAGAAAACACCACTGAAGAAGTAGATATTGAAAAACTCAATGCTCATATTGCCGAAATTGTAATCCGCCAAAACAAGCTTCGCACAGCCATTGACGAAATAGTCGCTGATTTGGAAGGAGGTAGCTTGTGAGTAAAATAGAGGAACTTATTCAACAATACTGTCCTGATGGTGCTGAGTTTATAGAGTTACAGGAAGTATTCGAAATAAAGAATGGATACACTCCTTCAAAAGCAAATTCTGAATTTTGGACTAATGGTACTATTCCTTGGTTCAGAATGGAGGATATAAGACAAAATGGTCATATTCTTTCTGATTCAATTCAACATATTACACCAGAGGCTGTTAAAGGAAGCGGGTTATTTCCAGCCAACTCAATAATAGTTGCTACAACAGCAACCATTGGAGAACATGCATTAATAATTGTTGATTCGCTTGCGAATCAACGATTTACGTTTTTGTCAAAACGTAAATCGTTTGATGACAAACTTGATATGAAATTTTTTCATTATTACATGTTCATTATTGATGAGTGGTGTAAAAATAATACTAACACGGCCAGTTTCCCGTCTGTAGATATGGGTAGATTTAAAAAGTATAAATTTCCAATTCCCCCACTTCCTATTCAACAAGAAATAGTCGCGATTCTCGACAAATTCACCACGCTGGAGGCGGAGCTGGAGGCGGAGCTGGAGGCGCGTCGCGCCCAATACATATACTACCGCGACCAACTATTGTGTTTTGATGGTAAAGATGTGGAATGGAAAATGCTTGGAGAAGTTGGTGAGTTTATCAGGGGTAAACGATTTGTAAAGAACGATATTGTCTCAGAGGGTGTTCCATGTATTCACTACGGTGAATTGTACACCCATTACAAAATATGGGCAAAAGAGGCAAAGTCTTATTTAAACCCTAATTTAGCTGCAAAACTTCGTGTTGCGCACCCTGGTGATGTGGTTATTGTTTCAGCAGGCGAAACTATTGAAGATATTGGTAATGGTGTTGCTTGGTTAGGTGATTCTGATGTGGTTATTCATGATGCATGTTTTGCATATTCTCATAAAATGAATCCAAAGTATGTGTCCTATTACTTGCAAACAAATCTTTTCCGTTCGCAAATTAAAAGTTCTATATCATCCGGTAAAATTTCATCTATTAATGCGCCTGGTTTAAGCAAAGCCAAAATTCCCATTCCTCCAATGGAAGAACAGGTACGTATTGTAGGTATATTAGATAAATTCGACGCTTTAGTGAATGATATATCGGTGGGTTTACCTGCCGAGATTGAGGCAAGGAGAAAGCAGTATGAATATTACCGTTCAAAGCTTTTAAGCTTTGAACCAGTGGTTAGTGAATAGTGGTAAGTGGATAGTTATGAATGGTTAGTGATTAATTTTAAAGTATTTAAATATGAGCAATATTAGATTCCAATCCAAAAGATATTATTCTGTTACAGTTAAACGTATTTTAATTAACCACTAACAGTTTACCACTATGAAAGAAAGCGTATTAAAAGATAAGAGTTTCAAATTTGCTGTAAGGATTGTAAATCTATACAAATACTTGTGCGATGAGAAAAAGGAATTTGTCTTATCGAAACAAATTTTACGCAGTGGTACCTCCGTTGGTGCAATGGTTCGTGAAGCAGAACATTCCGAAAGTAAAGCCGATTTTGTCCACAAAATGGCCATTGCCCAAAAAGAAATCAACGAAACACTTTACTGGCTCGAACTTCTCAATGCTACTGAATACTTATCTGTGGATATGTTCAATAGTCTGAATAATGATGCCATTGAAATCATTAAAATGCTAACCAGCAGTATCAAAACTGCAAAGCAATCACTAACCTCTAACCATTAATCATTAATAAGAGTATGGCCAACGATTTAACAAATTCGGGCATTACCCGGCAAAATATTCTCAACAACAAATACGCTGTTCAGGAAATTCAGAAAGCAGTGGGTATTACCGGCGTATTGTACGAACAGGAATTTCGCTTTACCAAAAAGCAGGTGGCCGATTTTTTTGAAGTAACCGAACGAACCATCGATAACTATTTGGAGAAAAATCAAAAAGAAATCGAAAAAAACGGTTACGTTGTCTTACGTGGTAAATCACTGATTGACTTTAAATTAGTCTATTCGGATGTATTTGGTAACGAAACCGATTTCGTGACCAAATCAACCGTATTAGGAGTTTTTAATTTCAGGGCGTTTCTTAACATTGCAATGTTACTGACAACCAGCGAAAAAGCAAAAGAATTACGCAGCGTTATTCTCGACATTGTAATCGACACCATTAATAAGCGAACCGGGGGCAGTACCAAATACATCAATCAACGCGATGAGGAGTTTGTGGTAAACCTGCTCAAAGGTGAAGATTACCGTCGTGAATTTACCGATGCATTACGCGACTATGTAGATATGGGGCCATTTAAATACATGGTGTACACCGATAAAATTTACAGCAGCATTTTTAAAGAGAACTCAAAAGAGTATCGTAAAATATTAAAGCTGGAAGCTAAAGAAAATGTTCGTCACACCATGTACAGCGAGGTGCTCGATATTATTTCGAGTTACGAAATAGGCTTTGCCGACATTTTGAAAAACAAGTCGCTGGAGCTTGGCCGGAAACTCAATGCATTCGAAACAGACTTACTATTCTCGAAATTTGAACAGCTAAAATTATGGGAACCTCTTCGTGAAAAAGCTCGTGTAAAAATGGCAAGCCGCGACATGCTTTTTCGTGATGCGTTGCACCAGAATTTACAGGAATACATTGGCGCAGTGAGTACCGAGGATTTTGAAAAATTCCTTGGAGATAAAAGTATGGAACTCGACAAACGCCTGGAAGAATATAAGGAAGCATTGAAACGATTAAAAGAGCGCGACTGATATGATTTTTTATATTACACCGGAGCAGGCAGAACATACGCATCGCAAAACAATAGAATATAGCGGTGGTGGCAATTATGATGTCATTAATATCGGTTATTTATTGAGTGCTTTGGAATTGATACAGATTGACGATTATTACCCCACTTTTGAGGATAAACTGGTACATCTGATTTGGTCAATTAATCGTAATCATGCTTATTCCGATGGTAATAAACGCTTATCAATTACGTTAGGTGTTCAATTTTTATCCTTCAATGGGTATTTGTTTTGCATAGAACGATTCCTGCACGAAATGGAAAATATTAGTTACCATTTGGCTGCCGGTCGCATTGAAAAAGAGTTGTTGGCTGAGTTAGTACATTCTTTTCTTATGAATGAGGAAGATTTTTGTGAGGAACTCAAATTTAAATTATTGTTAGCAATCGATAATCAAGGAATTGGTTTCGACGAAAATATTTAACTATTATGACCTATTCTTTAGTAGCCGAAAATCCCGAAAGTACAGTTGTAGCCGAATATCAACCGCTATATCGTAAAGATACTTCATACCAAAGCGAGGCAGACCTCGAAAATGCTTTTATCGAACAGCTTAAAACACAGGCATACGATTATTTACCTATAACCACCGAAGATGAACTGATTGTTAACTTACGCAAGCAATTGGAGCTGTTAAACAATTATGAGTTTTCAAATTCGGAATGGGAGCAATTTTTCAAAAGCAAAATTGCCAATCAAAACAGCGGCATCGAGGAAAAAACAACCACCATTCAGGAAGACCATATACAACTACTTACAAAAGATGATGGCACAACAAAGAATATTTATCTGATTGATAAAGCAAATATTCACAACAACAAACTACAGGTTATTAACCAATATGTAGTTGACGATGGTAAACACCCTAATCGCTATGATGTTACTATTCTGGTGAATGGCTTGCCATTGGTACACATCGAACTTAAAAAGCGGGGTATTGATATTAAAGAAGCTTTCAATCAGATAAATCGCTACAATAGAGATTCATTTTGGGCTGGCAGTGGTTTATTTGAATATGTGCAGCTTTTCGTTATATCGAATGGTACATACACTAAGTATTACAGCAATACAACCCGTTTTTCACATATTAAAGAACAAAGCAGCACCAAAGTCACTAAAGGGAAACGTACCAGCAATAGCTATGAATTTACTTCGTGGTGGGCTGATGCCAACAATCGCCCAATTACCGATTTAATGGACTTTTGCCGAACCTTCTTTGCAAAACATACTTTGCTAAATCTGCTTACAAAATATTGTGTTTTTACTTCCGATAAGCTGTTGTTGGCAATGCGGCCATACCAAATTGTGGCTACCGAACGAATCCTAAACCGGATTACAGTTTCAAACAATTACAAAACCTATGGTTCGGTTGAGGGTGGTGGATATATTTGGCACACAACCGGAAGCGGCAAAACACTTACCTCTTTTAAAACGGCTCAATTAGCAAGCAAATTGCCATTTGTCGATAAAGTATTATTTGTTGTTGATAGAAAAGACCTCGACTATCAAACCATGAAAGAATACGACAAGTTTGAGAAAGGCGCAGCCAATAGCAATACAAATACGGCAATTCTTAAAAAGCAATTGGGCAACACCAATGCACGGATAATAATTACAACCATTCAAAAACTGTCAGTGCTGATTAAGAAAAATAAGAGCCATTCCGATTTTAGTCAGCATACGGTTATTATTTTCGATGAATGCCACCGCTCGCAGTTTGGCGATATGCACGTAGCCATTACAAAAGCATTCAAAAAATATCACTTGTTTGGTTTTACCGGCACACCAATATTTGCAGTTAATTCAAGCAGCAGCAGTAAACCCAATTTACGAACTACCGAACAGGCTTTTGGCGATAAACTACATACCTATACAATTGTTGATGCCATTACTGATAAAAACGTTCTCCCTTTCCGTATTGATTACATCAGTACAATGAAAGAAGAGGAAAACATTAAAGATGCCAAAGTATGGGATATTGACAGGGAAAAGGCTTTAGCAGCCCCTAAGCGTATAAGTAATGTTGTAACATATATTCGCGAACACTTCGACCAAAAAACAAAACGAAATAGCAAGCCCTATTTATTCGGCACATTGCAAAATGTTTCCGAAGTAGCTTCTGCCCGTAATAGAGCAAAGGTTGAAGAGGTAAAACAGAAAATTCGTTTATCGGGTTTTAATGCAATTTTTGCTGTTGCCTCAATCGATGTTGCCAAAGCCTACTATTTAGAATTTAAAAAACAGCAAGCCGAAATACCGGAACTTTCAAAATTAAAAATCGCAACAATCTTTAGCTATGGTGCAAACGACCCTGACGATGAAGTAGATGGTTTGGATGAAGAAAACTCTGAAAATACAGATGGCTTAACTGAAAGTCACCGCGATTTTCTGGAACTGGCTATTTCTGATTACAACCAGGTATTCAAAACAAATTATGATACGTCAACCGATAAGTTTCAGAACTATTATAAGGATGTTTCTTTACGCATGAAACAGCGTGAAATAGACTTGCTAATTGTAGTAAATATGTTCCTTACCGGTTTCGATGCCACAACATTAAACACCCTATGGGTTGATAAAAACCTTCGCTTGCATGGGCTTTTACAAGCCTATTCGCGCACAAATCGTATTCTTAACTCAATTAAAACTTTTGGTAATATTATTTGCTTCCGTAACCTCGAAAAAGCTACAAACGAAAGTATTGCCCTGTTTGGTGATAAAGAAGCCGGAGGTATTGTTCTACTAAAAACATACAACGAATACTACAACGGTTATAAAGATGGCAAAAAGGATATTCCGGGATATATTGATTTAGTTAGCGATTTACAGGACAAATTTCCTGTTGGTGAACAAATTATTGGCGAGCAAAACCAAAAGGATTTCATAAAGCTTTACAGTGCCATTCTAAAGGTTAAAAATATACTTACCACTTTCGATGAGTTTGCTGGTAACGAAATATTGTCCGAACGTGATGTGCAGGATTACCATAGCATGTATATAAACCTGTACAACGAATTTCGAGGTAAAAACAAAGGTGATAGCGAAAATGTGAATGATGATATTGTTTTTGAAATGGAGTTGATAAAGCAGGTTGAAATCAATATCGATTACATTTTAGCACTTATTAAAAAGTACCACGAAGGTCATTTAAAAGACAAAGAAATTGTAATTAGCATCCGTAAAGCAATCGATTCAAGCGTTGAACTCCGGAACAAGAAAGAGCTTATCGAACGCTTTATTGATTCCTTGAATCCTGCCTCAAATATCGATGATGATTGGCAATCATTTGTTGATGCTAAAAGACTTGAAGAACTGAATATAATTATTGAAGAGGAAAACTTAAATAAAGAGGAAACATATCATTTTATAAACAATGCTTTCCGTGATGGTTACGTGCAAACAACAGGTACGGCAATTACAAAAGTTTTGCCTCCTGTATCAAGGTTTACACCAACTGGCGACCGAACCAAAAAACGTGAGTCAGTGATTGAAAAATTCACCTCGTTTTTCAATAAGTTCTGGGATATTTCGGGAGGCAGATATCTGAAAACTAAATAAATACTATTTAGAGGGTTGTTTGAACGCAGTTTGAACAAAAAATAAAAGGGATCACATTGTTGTTGTAATCCCTTGATATTCAGTAGCGAGAGGCGGGCTTGAACCGCCGACCTCATGATTATGAATCATGCGCTCTAACCAGCTGAGCTACCTCGCCATTATGTGGGCTAAAAACCCTGTCGTTTGTGACTCCCGATTCGTATATCGGTTTTGATTTTCGCGGTGCAAATATAGTATTTATTTTTATTTCCATTCAGAAAATCTATTTTTTTTGAAAAGATCTTTTGGCGCACCGAAAAGGATGTTTGTTAGTTCCGTTCATAATATATATATTGCCGAAAATCAAACTTATGCCGGACAAAATTAGATTTCAGATCGAGTTTCTTATTAATTGCTCTCCCAAAGTTCTGTACAACAGGCTGAGTACAGCTTCCGGGCTTACAGAGTGGTTTGCCGACGATGTGCGTGTAAAAGGCAGAAAATATACTTTTGTTTGGGATGAAACAGAACAAACGGCCGAAATGACGATGCAGAAAGAAAATCGGCTGGTACGCTTTAACTGGCTTGATGAGGACGACGATACCTATTTTGAATTCCGCATAACACAAGATGAACTAACCGGAGATGTTTCCCTGTTGATCACTGATTTTTCAGAAGAAGGAGAAGAACAGGAAACCAAAGATTTGTGGGAAACCCAGGTAGCCGACCTTAAACATGTATTGGGATCTTAAAGTATAATCGAACTAACACTTTGGTTCCGATTCTCATTTTTTATGAAATCATAAGTAATCTTAACTCTTTTTCCTTTCCCAGAAGCTAAAATAGCTTAGTTTTGTACACGTTTCTTCAATAGAACCGAATTAATGAAACGCTTATATTTATACATAATAAAGTCGTTCGTTGGTCCTTTTATTATGACCTTTTTCATCGTGCTGTTTGTATTACTCATGCAGTTTCTGTGGAAATATGTAGACGACTTGGTAGGGAAAGGACTTGAATTCGGGGTTTTAGCCGAAATGATGTTTTATGCCGGATTTGCTTTGTTGCCACTGGCTTTCCCGCTGGCCATGTTGCTGGCATCGATTATGACCTTTGGCGCACTGGGCGAAAATTACGAGTTGGTAGCCATGAAATCGGCAGGTATTTCCCTGTTTCGCATCATGAAACCTTTGATTGTAATTGCGGTGTTGGTAACACTCATTGCTTTTTATTTCTCGAACAATGTGTTGCCTAAAACAAACCTTCGTTTTCAAACACTGATGTTTAGTGTAAAACAACAGCGTCCTGAACTGGTGCTGCAATCGGGAGTTTTTACCAACGAAATGGATGGCTACAGTATTAAAGTCGGGAGGAAAGATAGTAAAAGCAAAATGCTCTACGACTTGCTGATATACGATCATACAGGAGGTAAGGCAAACGAAAGTGTTACGGTAGCCGATTCCGGAATGTTGCGGATAACTGAAGACAAGCGGTATATGGTGTTGAACCTGTTTAACGGTGTGAATTATGCCGACGACAAATCACAGGCGAACAAAGGAAAAGATAATAACGGCTTCAGACGTGATTCGTTTGATGAACAAACCATTCGGGTGAAGGTTCGTGGTTTTGACTTTAACCGTAAAGACGAAGATATTTTTAAAAATCAATACCGCATGCTTACCATTAAGCAACTTTATGCGATGGAAGATACTTTGTCAGACGATTATTACATCCAGTTGAGCAAGTACATGGAGCAGATTAACCTGAATGCTACGCTATCTCAAAAAATGACCAACCTGGTTCAACGGCACGATTCATTGAAAGTTAACCTGCAGGTTCCGGTAGCCGATTCAATCTTCGATTTTGATGCCTTTTTTACCGGCAGAGATAAATGGGTTCAGGCTGAAATTGCCGGAAGTGCCTTGCAAAGTGCCCGAGGGGTAACTCAAAATGTAAATATGTATGAAAGTCAGCTGTATAACAAAAAGAAATGGCTGAACAAATATAAAATGGAACGGCACCGTAAATTTTCTTTGTCGGTTGCTGTTTTGATCTTTTTCTTTATCGGTGCCCCGTTGGGAGCCATTATTCGGAAAGGAGGACTGGGAATGCCGGTGATCGTGTCCATACTCATGTTTATTTTGTACTATATTATTTCGATGACGGGAGAGAAATCGGCCCGCGAAGATGTATGGTCGATGTTCGGGGGAATGTGGTTTTCCTCGTTTATCTTTCTTCCTATGGGAATTTGGCTTACTTACAAAGCTGCAACCGATTCTGCCATTATGTCGACAGAAACCTATACCAAGTTTTTTAGTAAGTTGGGCTTGTCGAAATTGATTTCCAAAAAAGAGAAGGAAAAATAAAACCATGAGAATACTGCAGGTTACCAATAAAGTGCCTTATCCTACCAAAGACGGTGGGGCCATCGCCTGTATGAATTTAACCAAAGGTTTCGCCCTGCTGGGGCACGATGTTACCGTTTTATCCATGAATACGGTGAAACATCATATTACCATCGACGAAATTCCGGAACGAATCAAAAACATGGCCGAGTTCAGATTGGTCGATGTACCGGCAAGAATTAGCGCCATTAAGTTGGTAGTCAATCTGTTGTTTTCTCAGCAACCATACAATGCCAGTCGTTTTATCGCCGATAATTTTTCAACCGAATTAATCAAACTGCTTACCGAAAAAGAATTCGATATCATCCAATTGGAAGGCCTGTATGTTTGTCCGTATATTTCGTTGATTCGTGAGTTCTCTAAAGCACTGATCGTTTACCGGGCACACAATATCGAACACGAGATTTGGGGAAGGTCGGCCGAAATCAATAAAGGACTCAAGAAGTTTTATATGAGGAATTTATCCCTCCGAATTCGGAAGTTTGAAACACGGCTGCTAAATAATTACGATGTGCTGGTTCCGATAACTCAGCGCGACGATTCTATCTTGTATGGCATGGGGAACCGCAAACCATCGATGGTTTCTCAAACGGGAATCGACAGTTCCATATTATTTCCCAGTTCGCGGAACCTGGAATACCCTTCGCTTTTTCACATCGGTTCGATGGAGTGGGGACCCAACCAGGAAGGATTGCTTTGGTTTATACAGAATTGCTGGCCGGTCCTTCATAAAAAATATCCTGAACTCAAGTTTTATGTGGCCGGAAGGAATGCTCCGGCGTGGTTCGAAAAGAAATTGGACCAGCCGAATGTGCAGTTTCTGGGCGAAGTGGCCGATGCTTATGAGTTTATGAATTCAAAAGCAATCATGATTGTTCCGCTTTTTTCGGGGTCGGGTATGCGTATTAAAATTATTGAGGGAATGGCGCTCGGAAAAAGCATCGTATCAACACCCATTGGAGCCGAGGGGATTGAAGTGGAGAAAGACAAACACATTTTGATTGCAGAAAATACAGACGAGTTTGTCGAAGCCGTTTCAAAACTGGTTGAAGATAAGGAACTGTATGATAGCCTTGGCAGAAACGCCATCGGGTTTATTCACGAAAAATTTGATAACGTAACTACTGCCAGTAAACTCATTGATTTTTACAAACAATACATCAAATGATGCTAACCATCATATTCTGGGTTTTGTTATTCATCCTGTTTTACACTTACCTGGGTTATGGTTTGATTTTGTGGCTTCTGGTAAAATTAAAGCAGGCAGTTGCTCCGGCGAAAGAAAACCTGTATTCTGCATCTTCTGAACCCGAAGTTTGCCTATTTGTACCAGCCTATAACGAGAAAGATTATATTGAGCAAAAGGTAGCAAACTCCTTCGCACTTAATTATCCAAAGGGAAAAATTCAGTATTTATGGGTTTCAGACGGCTCGGATGATGGCACAAACGAGAAGTTGAAAAAGTACTCTGGAATTGATGTCGAATATTTGCCGGAAAGAAAAGGGAAAGTTAATGCCATAAACCATGGAATGAGGCTCGCTAAGGGGGATATCATTATTTTTTCTGATTGCAATACCATTCTGGGCCCGGATACTGTAAAAGAAATCGTTCAGAAATTTCATTCACCTAAAGTAGGATGTGTTGCCGGAGAGAAAAGGATTGTGCAGGAAGCAGATAATACTGCTGCGTCCTCCGGAGAAGGATTATACTGGCATATTGAATCCTGGATGAAAAAAATGGATTCAGATTTTAACTCAGTAATAGGTGCCGACGGAGGCGTATTTGCCATTAGAAAAGAACTTTTTCAGGAGCTGGAACCCGATATTGTACTTGATGATTTTATTATTTCGCTGCGTATTGCCATGCAGGGATATACAATTGCATACGCTCCGGGGGCCTACGCCGAAGAGACTGCTTCGCTAAATGTACGCGAAGAGTTAAAGCGAAAAATCAGGATCGCAGCAGGTGGCGTTCAAACCATTTTCCGTTTAAGAGGCCTGATGAATCCTTTTCGTTACGGAATTCTTTCGTGGCAATACTTTTCACACAAGGTGCTGCGCTGGACCCTCACTCCAATTGCGCTGTTTTTGCTTCCGTTCGTGAATTTACTGTTGGTGATGCAACATAATACCTGGTGCCCTTCTAACTTTTATGCACTGGTATTCTGGCTTCAGTTAGTGTGTTATGGAATTGCGGTATTCGGTTGGTATTTTGAGCAAAAGCGAATTCGGCTGAAAATGTTATTCGCACCGTATTATTTTGTGATGATTAATTATGCCGGAATTCGCGGGATGTTGCGTTACCTCAAAGGCCGGCAACCGGTGAACTGGGAAAAATCAAAACGAGCCTGAGTTACGGTAGATTCCCTTTGTAAAATCTTTTTTCGATCAGTTCGTGTCGTTTTATACTTTTTCTGATCCAATCCAGCTTAAGTTCATCTTTTTCGTCGTCACTTAAATGCCAGTCAATCGTGTCGTTCTCCCTAAGTTTTTGGGTGAGATGATGAAGAATAACCGCAGCAGAAACCGAGATATTGAAACTTTCGGTAAAACCATACATTGGAATTTTCAAAAACTCATCCGCTTCGTTAATCAGTGTATCTGTAAGCCCGGGACGTTCGGAGCCGAATACCAAAGCAGTTTTTCCTTTCGAAAGGTCAAAATCAGGCAATTCCTGATCATTCAAATGTGGGGTGGTGGCTACAATACGGTAATTTTGGGCTTTTAATTTTCTGATCATTTCCACGTTTCCGTTATCTGCGCCTTTGTACTTGTTTACCGTCAGCCATTTCGATGAACCCATGGCAATCTCGCCGTTTACTTTAAACTCGTTGCGGCCCTCAATAACGTGGATGTCTTGGATGCCAAAACAATCGCAGGTGCGCAGAACAGCGCTGGCATTTTGAGGTTGAAATATATCTTCGAGCACAACGGTAAGATACCGGGTGCGCATATTCAGTATTTTATTGAAAAGTTCGAGGCGTTGAGAGGTGAGGTATCCCGATAAGTATTCCAGTAGTTTTTTGTCCATCTTTTGGTTTTATTCTTCCACAAAAATAGAATAATCTCACGTTCTCAAAATTTTTGGTTCCTTGAGATCCTTGTTAGGAGATAAAGCAGGTATTCGAAAGAGAAGAAATTAGCTCGATAATCCGGTTTTGCGATAAGCTTGTAGTTGGTCTACAGGCTTTTGATACTGAGTGTGCTGCCGTAAATTGATGAGACTGTTCGGATCAGTGCAGAATAGAATTTACCCCCTAAATGGATTAAAAATTGTCCTTGCAGATGAGTGTTATCTGTATCTTTAGCGTATTATTTTCAGATTAAACCAATAAGCTAAACGGATGAAAAAAATATTACTGGCATTTTCATTTTTGCTGGCAGTTCTTTACAGTTCTGCACAAGGCAAACCCAATATTTTATGGATTACTATTGAAGATTCCTCTCCCCAGTTTTTTGGTTGTTACGGTAATCCAAATGCCAAAACTCCGGTGATTGATAAACTGGCAGAAGGAGGAGTTCGTTTTACCAATGCATTTTCTACAGGTACGGTTTGTTCTCCGAGCAGGAGTACCATTATCACCGGCGTTCGGACGTTTAAAATGGGAACCGGCAATCACCGGAGTGAATATCCCATTCCTGACTATATAAAGGGCTTTCCTTATTATTTGCAGCAGCAGGGATATTATGTTACCAATAATTCAAAAACCGACTACAACGTTGCAAAGCCAAAAGCTTTTATACAGGAGGCGTGGAACGAAAGCTCAGGTAAAGCAGGTTGGTGGAACAGAAAACCGGGACAGCCATTCTTTTCTGTTTTTAATTTTAACGAATCGCATCAGTCAAGAACAATGACAATGCCCTACGAATGGTATACTGAGAACGTATGGAATCAGTTGGATACTGATGAACGCATTGCTGAAGATGCTTTTGAAATGCCGCCCATTTACCGCGAAAGCACTGAAATGCGGAAACATTTTGCCCGTGTTTACAATTCCATTTCGCTAACGGATAAACGGATAGGGGAATTGCTCGAAAAACTTGATGCTGATAATCTTCGCGACAGTACCATTATCTTTTTTTATGCCGACCATGGAGAAGGTGAGCCCCGCGGGAAAACCAATGGTATAGATTACGGTTATCGGGTGCCTTTTGTGGTTTGGTTTCCGGAAATGTACAAACAGCTTTCGCCATGGGGGACTGCAGGTGCGGTTACCGATGAACTGATCGATTTTGAAGACCTTGCGCCCACTCTGATCAGTTTGGCAGGAAGCGAAATTCCTGATTATTTGAAAGGTAGGATTTTGATGGGAGAGAAGCGTTCGCAGCCAGTTGATCATTTAATTTTGTCGGCCGACCGCTCGGATAATGGAATGGATATGGTACGAAGCGTTACCGACGGAAAGTACATGTATTCGCGCAATTATCTGCCTTTTATTCCGCAGGGAAGATATATCCGCTACATGTATGTTGCTGAAATAGTACAGCAAATGCGAAGCGATTACCTTGCTGATCTGCTGGATTCTTTACAAAGAAGTTATTTTGAAGAAAGGCCGGCCGAATATTTATTTGATATTGAAAACGATCAATGGGAAACCAAGAATCTGGCAAATGATCCTGAATACAAATCAGTGCTCAAAAAAATGAGAACCCAACTGGATGAAGAAGTTTTAAAAGCCAGGGATGTAATGTTTTTGCCCGAGTATGAAATCGGCTTGCTTTCAGAAAGGGAAACGGCGTACGAATATCGTTTGGACAAACAAAAGTATCCGCTTGCCGAAATCTACAAAGCCGCTTCACTTTCAGGAAAAAGAGGGCAGGAGATTGCTGTAACGCAAACCGAACTTCTTCAGGATAAGAATAACATTGTCAGGTATTGGGGAATAATGGGATTGCGGAGTCAGACACCCGAGGTTTTAAAGGAATTTCAGCCGCAGATCGTGAAAAGTATGGACGATACTTATCCATTGGTTTCACTTGGAGCTGCCGCTATTTCTTATCAATTATGGCAGAATAAGAAAGCACAGCAGATTATTATTGAAAGTTGCCAGTCGGAGAACATGGATATTGCGCTGCTGGCGTTAAACTTTTTGATGTACACCGACGACAAGGAACCGTTTATTGATGTCATAAAAAAAGTACATGAAATGGCGGGGCGAAATTACAATGTTAAAGCGGCTTGCATGGATTTTCTGGGCAGTTTAAACCTTGTTCCCAACAATTACGATTACAGAGAGTAACCATAATGTCGGTATTTGATCCAGGAATTGCTGACTAATGTTTTGATGTGGGATGAAAACCGCACTGCTGTGGACCGGTAAACTTGACGGAAATTGCTAAAAAATGACTGGAGTCAATGCTGTTTTACGACTAAAACAGTAGTTTCGTGGGATACAAATGACGATTAAAAATCAATAAAACTATATTGAAATGAATACGTTCAAATCAGCTATTTATTCCTTCTTGATTCTTTCGGTTATTCTTGCCGGTTGTGCAGGAAATCCGAGAAATGCTGTTTCCGAAACGGCAGCAAACGATAAACCCAATATTGTTGTTATTTACCTTGATGATCTTGGTTACGGAGATGTTAGCGCTTATGGTGCCAGGGAAATTCATACACCAAATATAGATCGTTTGGCAACAGAAGGGGTGATGTTTACCGACGGGCATGCATCATCGTCCACATGTACCCCAAGTCGTTACGCATTGCTTACAGGCGTTTATCCGTGGCGAAATAAAGACGCGAAAATCCTACCCGGTACAGCGCCTCTGATCATCGATACGGCACAAATCACCCTTCCGAAAATGCTAAAACAGCAAGGGTATTACACCGGTGCTGTTGGAAAATGGCATCTGGGTTTGGGAACAGGTAATGTAAACTGGAACGAACATGTAAGTCCGGGGCCCAACGAAGTAGGTTTTGACTATGCCTACATTATGGCAGCCACGCAAGACAGGGTTCCAACGGTTTACCTGGAAAACGGCCTGGTGCAGGGATTGGATCCAAATGATCCGATAGAGGTGAGTTACAGCAAAAATTTCGAAGGAGAACCCACTGGTCTGAAAAATCCGGAGCTAACAACAATGAAATGGGAGCACGGACATAATAATTCGATTGTTAACGGGATTCCGAGAATCGGATTTATGAAAGGCGGAGAAAAAGCCAGATGGAGTGATGTGGATATGGCTGATCATTTTCTGGCAAAAGCAAAAGACTACGTAAAGCAGCACAAAAACGAACCTTTCTTTTTGTACTATGCTATGCAGCAACCTCATGTCCCACGAACTCCAAATCCACGATTTGTGGGAAGTACTAATCTTGGTCCGCGTGGCGATGTAATTGTGGAAGCCGACTGGTGTGTGGGCGAGTTTATCAAAACGCTCGAAGAAGAAGGCATTCTTGAAAATACACTGATAATCTTTTCGAGCGACAACGGCCCGGTATTAAACGACGGTTATTACGATGAGGCTGTTGAACGTATCGGAAATCACGATCAAAATGGCGGACTTCGCGGTGGGAAATACAGTTTATTTGAAGCAGGAACCCGCGTTCCGTTCATAACTTACTGGAAAGGGAAAATTGAAGCTCAAAAATCGGATGCGCTGATTTGTCAGATGGACCTTCTGGCTTCGTTGGCGAAATTAGCCGGAACAGAAGTCAAAACTACCGACAGTCAAGAGCTTTTGGATGTACTGATGGGCAAAAGCAAACAGGGGCGCAAATCTTTGGTATTGGAAGCTTCAACCCGCACCGCACTTCGTGAGGGCAACTGGCTGATGATTCCTCCTTACAAGGGACCGGCAGTAGCTGCGCATGTGAATATTGAGCTGGGAAATAGTCCTGAATTTCAACTGTATAATCTTATGGATGACTTAGGACAGCAGGAAAATGTTGCCGGTGCCAATCCCGAACAGTTGGAGTTGATGATAGAACATTACAAGGAAGCGATAGGTTCTCTAAATTCGGAAGTTGAACAGCTGGAATTAAAATAGGCGTTTACAAGCTGAAGCTGGGAACGAATTGGGAAAGAAGTTATACCCAAAGTTCTTTTGTGTTAGATTGATCTTACAAGTTGTAAGTAACTTGTGGCATTTTTTTTTGGGATTTTGGTTCTGTTTGGCGTTGATCTGGACATAAATGCGACGTTCACAAAACTGTTAATGGAAAAGTGCAACCTGCAACTAACTGAAGCTGGATTGGGGAACAGTGTTTACTTTTTTGCTCATACTTTAGGAGCCCTGACAGGAGGTATCTTTTCTTATTGAAATATTCCGAATCAGGTTTTTTAAATATAGCGTTTTCCTGGCTCTGCAGCCTTCCCTGAATTTGACGCTTTAAGAATGCTTAATTCCAATTTGAATCACATTGAGATTGTCTCATTTGATTATTTATTAAGTTGTGGCAGAAAATTGGTATCATACTTCGAATAATTTTGTTGAAAGTAAATTAGTTTAAAAATTAATACAATGAAACTCCTCCATACCTCCGACTGGCACCTCGGTAAGCGGCTCGATGATTTTTCCAGATTAGAAGAGCAGCAAGCAGTTCTGCAGGAAATTTGTGAAATTGCAGACCATGAACAAGCAGATGCAGTGCTGGTGGCCGGCGATTTGTTTGATACGTTTAATCCTCCCACCGAAGCAGTCGATTTACTATACAAAACGTTGAAGCGGCTAACTAACAATGGTCGTCGGCCTGTAATCGCCATTGCTGGTAACCACGACTCGCCCGACCGCATTGAGGCACCCGATCCGCTGGCTCGCGAGTGCGGGATAATTTTTGCCGGTTATCCAAATTCCAAGGTTGCGCCCTTTAAACTGGAATCAGGACTGAAAGTGCTGAATAGTGAAGAGGGTTTTCTGGAATTGCAACTCCCTGGGAAAACTGTTCAGCTACGAATATTGCTTACGCCTTATGCTAACGAGTACCGCCTGAAAACCTGCCTGGGTGTGGAAAACAGCGAAGAAGAATTAAGAGCAGTACTTCAGGGAAAATGGGAAACCCTGGCAGAACAGTATTGTGATGAAACGGGTGTAAATATCCTGGTTTCACATCTTTTTATGGTCAGAAAAGGAGATGAGTTACCTGAAGAACCCGAAGATGAAAAACCTATATTGCATGTAGGAGGAGCGCAGGCAGTGTATACCGAGAATATCCCTTCGAAAATACAGTATACTGCTTTGGGGCATCTTCACCGGATGCATCGTGTTGTTAATGATTCCGATCCGGTTTATTACTGTGGCAGTCCGCTGTCATACAGTTTTGCTGAAGCCAATCAGAAAAAGTACGTTTTGTTGGTTGATATCGAACCCGGACAAACTGCAGAAGTAAGAGAAATAGAATTAAGTAACGGAAAGCGATTGTTGCGAAAACGTGCAGAAGGTGTGGAAGAAGCTTTGGATTGGTTGTCCGAAAATCAGGATGCTTTAGTGGAATTAACACTGGTAACAGAAACTTATCTAACAGCCATTGATCGCAAGCAACTGAATAAAGCACATGCCGGAATTGTTTCGATCATTCCCGAAGTAACAAATCCTGATAATTTGGTTGGAAACCAGCAAAAACAGATTGATTTGAGTCGCAGCATGGAAGAACTTTTTCGCGATTATTTTAAGCACGAAAAGGGACAGGAACCCAACGATGACCTGATGAATCTATTTACTGAAATTTTAGCTGAAGAGGAATAATGATACCCGTACAACTTACCATACAAGGTTTGTATTCCTACCAGGAAAAACAAACCATCGATTTCACAAAACTAACAGCTGCGAATCTGTTTGGGATATTCGGAACAGTAGGAAGTGGAAAGTCTTCGATTTTGGAAGCCATCACATTTGCCATTTACGGCCGAACCGATCGGCTAAATCTTTCAGGAGACAATCGTTACTACAACATGATGAACCTGAAATCGAATGAACTACTCATCGATTTTGTATTTGAAACCGGCAAGGAACAAACTGCCTATCGGGCAACGGTTAAAGGCAAGCGCAACGGAAAGAATTTTGAAGATGTAAAAGCGCTCGACCGATCGGCTTACCAAAAAAAAGGGAACGAGTGGATACCCATCGGTACGGCTGAGTTGGAACAGGCGATCGGTTTAAGTTACGACAATTTTAAACGAACAATCATCATTCCGCAGGGACAGTTCCAGGAGTTTTTACAATTAGGAAATAAGGACCGCACTCAAATGATGAAGGAACTTTTCAACCTCGGGAAGTTCGAATTTTATTATAAAGTAACATCGCTCGAAAGCAAAAATAATGCAGAAAAGCAGAACATCGAAGGTCAGTTACAGCAATTGGGAGCTGTTGATCCGGAACAATTGAAAGTATTTAAATCTCAACTGGAGCAGCTCGAAAATGAACTTAAAGAGCAGAATTTAAAACTTACTGCAGATCAGAAGTCCGAAGAAGATTTTCGGAAACTTCAAGACTTATCAAAACGAAAATCAGAAGCTGAAAAAGCACTCAAATCGTTGCTGGAACAGGAACCGGTAGTTAAGCAGTTGGAACAAAAAGTTTCGCGTTACGAACAATGTGTGGTTCAGTTTAAGCATTTGGTAGATGGATTAAAATCGATCAATGAAAAAGTGCAGGTTCGCGAAAAACAGATTAAGCAGGATGACATAAAACTGAAGCAACAGGAAGACGAAATCGGCGCGTTGAGCAAGAAACTTGATGCATTGCGGCCAGCTTATGAAAAAAGAGAAGAATTGAAGCAAAAGGCAGACGAACTTGGCCGATTGGTTCAGATAAAAACCCTGGAACAAACTATTTTAAAGGAAAGTAAACGGCTAGAGAAAGGAACTCAGGTTTGTAACGAAACGGAAAGAAAACTGGAAGAATTAAAGACCCAGAAACAAGAGCTGGAAGGACTGATAAAAGTTTCGAAAGGGAAGATGCCCGATCTGGAATTATTATCCGCTGTGAAAGCCTGGTACACCGAGAAACATTTTCTCGAAAAAGAACTTCCGGCAATTCAAAAGGAGTTGGAAGAAAATCAAAACGCAACTTCAAAACTGCAAAATTCAGTGGTAAAATTGCTGGCAGAAGCCGGGCTTGGGCAACAAGTTGAAATTGAATTCCCCGGTATACTTCAGAGCTTAAAGGATAAAGCTGAGAAAGTAAAGGAAAAGCGGAAAGCACTGGATGAACAGGAAAGTCATATCCGGGTAAAGGCACAGTTAAAAGCCTATTCCGAAAATCTGGCAGATGGCGCGCCATGTCCGCTTTGCGGTTCGTTGCATCACCCGGATGTATTAAAAACCGAAGACCTGAACGATACGCTATCGAAACTTGAAGCAGAAAAACGGGCAAATGAAAAAGAGCAGGAACAGGTTTCAGATTGGATAAGCCGCATAAATCTGTTCAGCAAACAGCAAGAGATGTTTCAGCAGCAAAAAGCCTCTTTGTTGCAAAAACAAAAGGCTCAGCGGGCTAGAATCGATGCTCATGTAAAGAAGTTTATTTGGGAGAAGTATCGTGTGGAAACCGAACTGGAAAAGGCGTTTCAGGAAGCAAGGCGTATTCAGGAAGAATTGAAAAAGCAGGAAGATTTGCTTGAGAAGTTAGGGAAAGATATTGATAAGAAGGAGAATGATTACAAAAAATATCAGACAGAAGTTGAAAAAATCAGAACCGCTATAACCATACAGCAGACTGAACTTAAAACGATTGAAAAGCAACTTCAATTGATAAAATCTGAAACTTATCAGGAAGTTAAAATTGAACAGATAGAAGCAGAAAAAGGTAATCTTCAGAAGGAACACAACCAGTTAGAAAAATCTTTTTCCGAAATAACACAGCAAATAACGGAGAAAAGCAAACTGCGCGACACCCTGTTTGGTGCGGTACAGGCCGGCAAAAAGGAACTTGAGCAGGATAAACAAAGCCTGGAGAAGCTGAAACAGCAAACAACGGAACAGCTGGAGAAATCGACGTATAATTCCATCGATGAGGTTACAGCGATCTTGTCGGAATCGTTTAATCCGGAAAGGGAAAAACAACGAATAGATCATTTTAATGATCAGTTTTTGCGTGCTAATTCGTTATTGGAACAATTGCAGAAAGACATCGGCGAACGAATCTATGACCAGGAAACACATCAGAAATTAAATGCAGACATTGCTTTGTTAAAAGATCAGGTTGTTCGCAAGAACCAGGAGTTAGGGAAAATCTCGGAACAACTAAAGAAACTACAAAAAGATTTGGAAAGCCAGGCTGCACTTCGGAAAGAACTGCAAAAGCTGGAGTTTCGTGCAGAGAACCTAAAAACGATGAAATCGTTGTTTAAAGCCAGTGGTTTTGTTAATTATATATCTTCTGTTTACCTGCAAAATTTATGCAATGCCGCCAACGATCGTTTCTTTCAGCTCACCCGGCAAAAGCTGAGTTTAGAAATCACGCCCGACAATAATTTCCAGGTGCGCGATTTTATGAATGGCGGAAAGATCAGAAGTGTAAAAACGCTTTCCGGCGGCCAGACTTTTCAGGCAGCATTATCTCTGGCTTTAGCGTTGGCCGACAACATTCAGAAAATTACCGAATCGAATCAAAACTTTTTCTTCCTCGACGAAGGATTTGGTTCTTTGGACAAAGAATCGCTGGGAGTTGTTTTCGATACGCTAAAATCGCTGCGAAAAGAAAATCGTATTGTTGGCGTGATTTCGCATGTTGAAGAAATGCAACAGGAAATTGATGTTCACCTTCGTATTGATAATAATGAAGAGAAGGGAAGTATAATTCATTCGAGTTGGAAAAATTAAACATAGATGAAGATCAGCTTTTTATCATTAATACAATTAAGCCGATCGTAGCAGAAGACAATGCAAGTTAGCACAAGTATCAGCGTTAAACCAGACACAGTAATATTATAAATCAATGAAGCGTCATATATTATACATTCAGGGTGATCTTAAAAAACAGCAAATTGAAATATTTCTTTTGTCCAAATCAAAATGCAGAAAAAGTCATAATAAATGATAGGATCTAGGGCAATATTGCCTAATAATAGGTTTAAAAATTTATATTATATTTATATTAAAAAGGGAAATAAAAAAGCAACAATCTGAATATGAGATTGTTGCTTTTTTATTTTGTGTGTCTCGTCCTGAAATAGCGTTACACAAAAAGTAGCGTTATGAAAGAAATCAATCATTCACAGTACGTTAAGCGTACACAGAAGGACTATTCGATGTCCTTTAAATTGCAAGTTGTCACTGAGATAG
>NZ_JALGYW010000019.1:18052-104254 GCF_023111095.1 Maribellus sp. YY47 | reverse complement strand
CTCAGTGACAACTTGCAATTTAAAGGACATCGAATAGTCCTTCTGTGTACGCTTAACGTACTGTGAATGATTGATTTCTTTCATAACGCTACTTTTTGTGTAACGCTATTTCAGGACGAGACACACATTCTAAAAGAACCGCTTGTCAATTGGCAGGCGGTTTTTTTATGCTGACAAATTGCATTTTGTAATTTACAATTTGTAAATCGCAGTCATAAATCGAAATTTATGATTTGCATTCATCTAAAAAATACCGATCCTTTTTTTTGTCTGGCAGCTGAGGAATACCTGTTAAAAAATTTCGACGACGATATTTTTATGCTCTGGCAGAGTGAAGATACCGTTGTTCTTGGAAAACACCAGAACGCAATGGCCGAGATCAATTATCCGTTTGTGCGTGCCAATAATGTTACGGTTGCGCGGCGGATTTCCGGTGGTGGTACTGTTTTTCACGATGCGGGTAACGTGAATTTTGCCTTTATCAAAAATGTAAAAAGCCCTGCTGAGATCAGTTTTAAGCAGTTCACAGAGCCGGTGGTGGAAGCCTTGGCTTTATTGGGTATCGAAGCAACAACCTCGGGGCGAAACGATTTGCTGATTGAAGGACTGAAAATTTCGGGCAATGCAGAGCATGTGTTTAAAAACCGTGTGTTGCACCACGGAACGCTGCTTTTTGATTCGGACCTGGAAAACCTGGGGCAGTCGATAAAAGTAGTTGCCGGGAAATACGAGAGCAAAGCTGTTCAATCGAACCGAAGCAAAGTGGCCAACATTTCTTCTTTTTTGAAAGATTCAATGTCCATTCAGGAATTTATCGGTTTTCTGCTGGATGTTCAGCTTAAAAAAGAGGGGAATACTTTTTATGCATTGAATGAAAAAGACGAGGAGGTAGTTCGCGGACTGGTCGATCAGAAGTTTACAACGTGGGACTGGCGTTATGGTTATTCGCCGCGGTATTTTTTCAGTAACCGTTTCGAAGAGGATGGTAAGGAACTGCAGATTCGTCTGGAAGTGAAGAAAGGAATCATCGAGGTCGCCGAATTGGGCGGTACTTTTTTCCCGGCGGAGGAAGCAGCCCGCCTTTCTGAAAAACTGGTGGGTGTTCGTCATTTCTATGAAGACATTGCATCGGTTCTTTCAACGCAGGACGAGCAGTTAATCTATGCCTTTTTTTGATGCACGCATAAAAGAAAAGCGTGCAGCAGATGCAGCACGCCCTTCTATTACGCGAGATTCTAATATTCTAATCTTCCTATTTCGGTAGCGGGTAACCTTCCAGTTTTTTCAGGTTTTCTGCAATATCCGATTCCGGGTATTCATAATCGTGCAGCGCGCCGGCCATGTATTTGTTGTACCCAACAAGGTCCATCAAACCGTGTCCGCTGAAGTTGAACAGAATCACTTTCTCTTTTCCTTCTTCTTTGGCTTTTTTAGCTTCGCGGATGGTGGCAGCAATGGCATGTGTCGTTTCGGGTGCCGGAATAATACCCTCGGTTTTGGAAAACAACAAACCAGCTTCGAAACATTCGCTCTGGTGTACGGCAATAGCATCCATTAAACCGTCGCGCAGTGCTGCACTTACCAGCGGAGCCATTCCGTGGTAACGTAAACCACCGGCGTGAATAGGAGCGGGAACAAAATTGTGTCCCAGGCTGTGCATTGCCAACAGCGGAGTCATTTGAGCCACGTCGCCATTATCGTAAATAAACGGTGCTTTCGTCAGCGTCGGACAGCTGAAAGGTTCAGCTCCAATGATCTGTATGTCGGCTCCATTGATTTTATCGTACATAAACGGGAACGAAATTCCGGCGAAGTTACTTCCTCCACCACAGCAACCGATCACGATATCGGGTTTGTCGATACCCACTTTTGCCAGCTGTTTCTTGGCTTCCAGACCAATAACAGTTTGGTGCAGCATGACGTGGTTAAGCACCGAACCCAGCGAATAACGGGTTTCACCTTTTGGGTCGGTAACAGCAGCTTCAACAGCTTCCGAAATGGCAATACCCAAACTTCCGGGAGTATCGGGGAACTGGGCCAAAATATCGCGGCCGGCCTTCGTTTCTGTACTTGGACTGGCAACACAGTTTCCGCCCCAGGTTTCCATCATCATTTTACGGAATGGTTTCTGATCGAAGCTTACGCGCACCATATAAACTTTACACTCGATGCCTCCAATCTGGGCACAGGCGTACGACAGGGCAGAACCCCATTGTCCGGCACCGGTTTCGGTAGTCAGTTTTTTGATGCCGAATTGCTTGTTGTACCAGGCTTGTGCCACGGCAGTGTTGGGTTTGTGACTTCCGGCCGGAGAAACGCCTTCGTTTTTGTAGTAAATCTTGGCAGGAGTTCCCAAAGCCTTTTCCAGTTCGTATGCACGAATCAGTGGGCTTGGACGCCACTGCATCAATATTTGACGGATTTCTTCAGGAATATCAATCCAGCGTTGCTGGCTCACTTCCTGTTCAACCAGGTTCATCGGGAAAACGGGAGCCAGCATCTCCGGCGTCAGTGGTTTTCCGTCCGGTCCGAGCGGCGGATTTAAAGGTGTTGGCAGATCGGGTGCCAGGTTATACCATTGTTTGGGAAATTCCGATTCATCAAGATAGATCTTCTTTTGTCTGGTCATGATTGTTTATTTTTTGTTTTTAATTTTTGTATTGACTCTATTCAATTTCCAATAAAAAAAGGGATCTGTTGATGGCACAACAAATCCCTTTTCCCGGTTTTCACCGCAAATTCATATTGTTATCTCGCGCTTCCATTTTAACGTTGCGCCAGCTCCATTCTTTTCCGTATAAAGGCTGTTTGTACATTCTGTCTTTTTGAATGAAGCGTAAAGCTAATTATTATTTTTTTCTGAGAAAATATTTCAGATTTTAAAATGAGCTCTCTTTTCATGATGCTTTGTTTAAGCAGCACTCAAATGTCCGGGAAAACCGATTAGCGACATTTGTTTGGAATGATTTGCATGGATTGTACAGGATAATTTTCAATTTTACAGCAAAATAAATTCAGCATGAAGAAAACAAACGCCGCGCGTATGCTTGATAGTCACAAGGTGAACTATAGTATAGTGGAGTATAATGTGGATGAGGCAGATTTGAGCGCCGTACACGTGGCTGCAGCGCTGGGGCAAAACGTTGAGCAGGTTTTTAAAACACTGGTATTAAGAGGGAATGCAAGCGGAATTTTTGTGTGTATTGTTCCCGGAGATGCCGAGGTGAATCTGAAGAAAGCTGCAAAAGTTTCGGGGAATAAAAATGCCGAAATGGTGCAAATGAAAGAGCTGCTCGGCCTGACCGGGTACATTCGCGGCGCCTGTTCTCCATTGGGCATGAAAAAAGTGTACCCCATGTATATTCACGAAACCTGTACGAATTTCGATTTTATTTTTGTGAGTGCCGGCAAGCGGGGAATGCAGTTGCAGGTTCATCCCACTGATTTGATTTCGATTACCGGCGCTGTTGTATGCGATTTAATTGATCTGTGATTTTCAGGCAGCTGGTTTTTCGGTGCGAATGGATGTACCGGTATTAAATTTACTCAACCCCATTCGTTTTTAGCTTTTTACTTTCGGGCTGAATACCTATTTTTGCAGCTACTTTTAATCAGAAATTTGGAATGGAGAAACCGACAGTTGTAAGCGGGATAAGACCCACGGGCTATTTACACCTCGGAAATTATTTTGGGGCGGTACAGAATTTTATCAGAATGCAGGATGATTTCAACAGCTATTTTTTTATTGCTGATATTCACTCGTTAACCACGCATCCAACACCTGAAAACCTGCAGGCAGGCGTGCGTCAGGTTTTGGCCGAGTACCTGGCCTGTGGAATCGATCCGGAGAAAGCCACCATTTTTATTCAGAGCGATGTGCCCGAAGTTTCGGAATTGTACACGCTGTTGAACATGAATGCTTATCTGGGCGAACTGGAGCGAACAACGTCGTTTAAAGATAAAGCACGTCAGAATCCCGACAACGTAAACGCTGGGTTGTTGACTTACCCGGTTTTGATGGCGGCTGACATTATTATTCACAAAGCTCATTTTGTTCCGGTTGGAAAAGACCAGGAGCAAAACCTGGAGATGGGGCGAAAATTTGCCAAGCGTTTTAACCGCATGTACAAGGCCGATGTATTCCCGATTCCGCGTCCGTTTACTTTCGACGGGAAAGACATGATTAAAGTTCCCGGACTTGACGGCAGTGGTAAAATGGGAAAATCGGAAGGCAATGCGATTAACCTTTTCGAAGATCCAAAGTCGATCCGGAAAAAAGTGATGCGTGCGGTTACCGACACGGGCCCAACAGAAATGAACCAGGAAAAACCGGAGGTGATTCAAAACCTGTTTACGCTGCTTGATATTGTTTCAACACCCGATACTGTAGCTCATTTCGACGAGCTGTACAACAAATGCGAGATCCGCTACGGCGATCTGAAAAAACAGTTGGCAGAAGACATTGTTAAATACACGGCTCCGATTCGCGAACGGATTATCGAGATTCTGGAAGATGATGCTTACCTGGCCAAAGTGGCTAAAATGGGTGCAGAGAAGGCACGTGAGTCGGCTCAGAAAACATTACAGGAAGTAAAAAGTGTGATTGGCTTTAAAAAGCTGTTTTAGATACAACGATTTCAAAAAAATACAAGCCGGGCTGTAAAGTCCGGCTTTTTTTGTGAAAGTCTATCGAAAATCAATAGCAAAATAAGTTTCAATATTGTTTGACTCACCCTGATCCGCGAGTGCTCGGGATCTTCCCTCTCTGTCCTAGAGAGGGAGCGAGGGAGAGTAAAAATCATTACTTTCATATCTGTTGCTGATTCCTGAGAATCATGATTGTTTTATGATCGTACTAGTTGATTTTTCGGATGGAATCTCTCAGCTTCATGCTGGGTTTAAGCAGTACCTGGCTGGTGCTAATGTCTTTGTTTTGAATTTTTGAAAGCAGAAACTTAACGGCAATTTTGCTGATGTCGCTTACCGGCTGTGCAATGCACGAGAGTGGCGTGGACAAATAATCGAGGTAGGGATGATCGTCGAAAGTAATTAACGAGATTTCATTCGGAACATTAATCTGTTCTTCTTTTAGCGCTTTCACACAACCCATGGCAATGGTGTTACTCAGCGTAAAAATAGCGGTGGGTCGTACCTTTTGCTGAAGCAAAAGCTTGGTTTCCAGGTAGCCGTTTTGAAAGGTAAAATCATCACCGGCAATGTTCTCCGAATCGAATCCGGCTTCTTTCATGGCATCAGTAAATCCATTTACCCGCAGTCGGTTGGGCGTTGAGGTTTGTACGCCCTGGATACAGGTAATACGCGAGTGTCCGTTTTCAATCAGGTGGCGGGTGGCCTTGTAGGCACCTTCGTAGTTGTCGGTGGAGACATAGGGAATGTCCAGGTCCTCAAAGTAACGGTCGATGCAAACAACCGGGATCCCCTGGTCCTGGATTTCCCTGATGTGTTGCCACTGGTCGCCGCACGGTACAATGATCAATCCTTCAATATTTCTGGCTGTCAATTGCAGAAGTTCCATTTTTTCTGTTTCCACATTTTCGTCGCTGTCGCTGATGATGGTGATGTAATTGAATTTCCGAAGTTCAGTATTGATTTCGCTGGCAATTCCGGCAAAAAATGGATTATTCAGCGAAGGAATGATCAACGCTAAGGTTCCGCTCCTTCCGGTTCTCAGGTTCGCCGCAAAATGGTTGGGTACATAGTGTAGCTTTTGGGCAGCTTCTCTCACTTTTTCCTGCGATTGTTTTCCAATCCGGTATTGCTTGGCCTTCCCGCTTAACACCCGCGATACGGTAGTTATGGAAAGTCCGGTGGCCTCGGCGATGTCCTTTATGCTGATGCTATGCTTTGTCATGAGTGTACAAACGTTTATGCAAAGATAGCTGTAATTTTATGCAATCGAAAAAAGTCGTAATCCCAGTCTTATTACAATCAAAGCACTTATATTCAGGGAATATTTTACTGTCGGGACATGTAGTAATCTAAAAAAATAACAAAAAAGCAGTTTTATAAAAAATGATCACTTAAACAAAGCACAAACGTTTGTGCATTTCGCTTTTGTTCTTTATGTTTGTTCGAAATTAATCAACTGTAAACTTGAATAACGATGAAAGAATTTTCCTTTCTGATCCTTCTGGGATTTTCATTTTTGTTTTCCAACGGGCAGAATTTTCCAAAGCTTGACGAGAGTTTCCGTTTGAAACAACTTACGCCGCCAAACGGAAAAATCAGAATGGTGCTGGACACCGATACCTACAACGAAATTGACGACCAGTTTGCACTGGCCTATGCCCTTCTCTCAAAAGAAAAACTGGATCTGCAAGCCGTTTATGCGGCGCCCTTTTACAATTCACGTTCCGAAGGCCCGGGAGATGGCATGGAGAAAAGCTACCAGGAAATATTGCGTCTGCTAAAATTTATGGGAAAATCGCCTGAGGATTTCGCCTTTCGCGGCTCGGATAAATACCTCGAAGATATTTCACAGCCAATCCGAAGTGAAGCAGCTCTCGACTTGGTTGAAAAAGCAATGGCCTGCTCACCCGAAGATCCGTTGTATGTTGTTCCGATTGGCTGCATCACCAACATTGCTTCGGCCATTTTAATTGAACCGAAAATTATTCAAAACATCGTTGTTGTTTGGTTGGGCGGCCACGGACTGGACTGGCCAAACCAAAAAGAATTCAACCTGAGGCAGGATGTATTGGCCGCACAGGAGGTTTTCAATTCAGGCGTTCCGTTGGTGGTAATGCCCTGCCAGCCTGTGGTTTCGCACTTTCATAGCACGCTGCCGGAGTTAGCTCATTACCTGAAAGGGAAAAATGAGCTTTCCGATTATTTGTACAACATTGTTGTGGAGTACAGTAAAGGACAAGAAGCTTATTCGAAAGTGATTTGGGATGTAACCGCTGTTGCCTGGTTGATCAATCCTTCGTGGATTCCCACGGATTTGGTGCATAGCCCGATTTTAACCGATCAGGTGACCTATAGTGTCGATCGGGGAAGGCATTTTATACGAATGGCAAAGTCGCTGAACCGCGATGCCATTTTCAGAGATCTATTCAAAAAGTTAGCGCAGTAATCCATTCAGAAAAGACGAGTATGAAAGCGAATACAATTTTAGTAGTTGGCAGTTCGAATACCGACATGGTAGTAAAAACCAGTCATTTTCCGCTGCCGGGTGAGACAATTCTTGGAGGGGAATTTTTGATGAATCCCGGAGGGAAAGGCGCTAACCAGGCGGTCGCAGCGCGGCGCTTGGGAGGCGAGGTTGTTTTTGTCGGAAAAACCGGAAACGACATTTTCGGAAAGCAGGCCGTTCAACTTCTGGCCGAAGAAGGCATTGATACCAAGCACATTTTGGTAGATGAAAACAGCCCAAGCGGCGTGGCCTTAATCACCGTCGATGGCAAAGGAGAAAATAACATTGTTGTAGCATCCGGCGCCAACGGAACGCTTGTTCCAAAGGATCTTGCAGAACTGGGCGAAATTTTGAAAGCCTCGGGCATGGTGCTTTTGCAGTTGGAAATTCCGCTGGAAACCGTTGCGTATGTCGCCGATTTGGCCGTCGGCCTGCAGAAGAAGGTAATACTTAATCCGGCTCCGGCGCAGGCTTTGCCCGACTCCTTGCTAAAAGGACTTTACCTGATCACTCCAAATGAAACCGAAGCCAGCCAGTTAACCGGTATTGAAGTTAATGATCGGGATTCGGCGCTCGAAGCAGCAAAAGCGTTGGTTGCCAAAGGGGTGCAAAATGTGATCGTCACCATGGGATCGGCCGGTGCTTTTGTTTTGAGTACTGAATATACCGGTATGGTGGAAGCGCCAAAAGTTACAGCGGTAGATACCACGGCGGCAGGCGATACCTTCAACGGGGCTTTGGCTGTTTTTCTTTCTGAAGGAATGAAAATGCAGGAAGCCGTTCGACTGGCCTGTGTTGCTGCATCGGTTTCGGTAACACGAAACGGAGCGCAGGCTTCGGTACCGTTCAGAAACGAAATTGAAAGCTAATATTTTAATTATAATACTTAAACCAATGAAACGAAACCGATACTTAATTCTTGTGTTACTCCTTGCTGCGGCATGGATGGCTCCGGCCAAAAATCCGGTTAAAATCATTTTCGATACCGACATGGGCCCCGATTTTGATGATGTGGGGGCCATTACCGTGCTGCACGTTTTGGCCGATAATGGGGAATGCGAAATTCTGGCCTGCCTGGCAAGCGATCGCTATCCAACTGTGGCGCCCACTATCGAGGTGTTTAATCAATATTTTGGCAAACCCGATATCCCGATTGGCGTGGCGGCTCCCGGTGCTCCCGATTTTTCGGCACCCAACCACTGGAACGATTCCATTGTGGCGAAGTTTCTCGATCAACCTAAAACAAACGACGATTATCCGGCAGCGGTGGAAGTTTACCGCAAAGCGCTGGCAGCTCAGCCCAATAAAAGCGTAACGATTGTTACCGTAGGATTCACGAGCAACCTGGACGATTTGCTGAAATCAGGCCCGGACGAATTTTCTCCCTTATCCGGGAAAGAACTCGTTCAGAAAAAGGTAAAACAATGGGTGGCTATGGCCGGCGCGCTGCCGCAGGGAATTGAGTTCAATGTAATAAAAGATGCAAGCGCTTCGGTTTATGCGTTTCAACACTGGCCGACACCGATTCTTCTTAGTGGATTTGAAATCGGAGTGCAGATTTTAACCGGGAAAAAGGTGGCCGAAACAGGCGACGTGTCCAATCCTGTTGCGTGGGCTTACGCCTACAATTTTGAATCGTATGCCGATCAGAAAATGGAGAAACGCTGTTCGTGGGATCAAACCGCTGTGCTATGTGCCATCCGCAATCCGGAGAACTTTTTTTATGTGAATGGCCCCGGAAAATTTGAAGTGGCCGAAGACGGATCGAATACCTGGAATCCGGATGCAGATGCACAGCATTTCTTTTTGACACACAAATACACCTATCAGCACATCGCTGATATTCTTGATGAACTGATGCTGCACCAACCAATTAAAAACAATCAATAAAAACGAAATCATGTACATAGTAACAAGTTATCCATTCGCGATATTTCTTTGCTTTATCACGATGCTTTGCTGGGGCTCGTGGGGAAATACTCAAAAACTGGCCGGTAAAACCTGGCGATATGAACTCTATTACTGGGATTATGTAATTGGTGTCCTGTTGTTGTCGCTGATTATGGCTTTTACACTGGGAAGTAACGGCGAGGCAGGCCGTAGTTTTATCGCCGACCTGAAACAAGCGGATATGGGCAATATCGGAAGTGCATTTTTAGGCGGAATCATTTTTAATGCGGCCAACATTTTGCTTTCTACGGCGATTGCCATTGCGGGAATGTCGGTGGCTTTTCCGGTGGGCATCGGGCTTGCACTCGTATTGGGTGTAATCATCAATTACATGGGCTCTCAAAAAGGCGATCCGGTATTTCTGTTCCTTGGCGTGGGCTTGATTACTATTGCTATCATCATCAATGCGCTGGCGTATAAGAAAGCTTCCAGTGGCAGTCAGAAGGTAAGCACCAAAGGAATTATGGTATCGATTCTGGCGGGTGTTTTGATGTCGTTCTTTTACCGTTTTGTAGCCGCATCGATGGACCTCGACAATTTTGTTTCACCCGCACAAGGCATGATGACGCCTTACACAGCTTTTGTAATTTTTGCGCTGGGTGTTTTTATCAGCAACTTTCTGTTTAATACAATTCTGTTGAAAAGGCCAATCAGTGGCGAACCGACCAACTACAAAGCTTATTTTAAAGGAAAACTACCGATACACCTGGTGGGAGTACTTGGCGGAGTGATCTGGGGAATCGGGAATTCGTTTAACCTGATTGCTGCCGGAAAAGCCGGTGCTGCCATTTCTTACGGCTTGGGACAGGGAGCAACTTTGGTGGCCGCTTTGTGGGGCGTTTTCATTTGGCGCGAGTTTAAAAATTCGCCCAAAGGAACCAATGGCATGCTGGCCCTGATGTTTATTCTGTTCGCGGCAGGAATTGTTTCCATCATTTATGCAGGAGCATAAAATCAAGCAACCTAATATCTATCAATGTTAATCCCGGTTGGATAGGGAGCAGATTTAAGTCTGAAAACTTAAATCTGTTCCCATCCTTTTCGGTAGGTATGTCTGATCCACTCTTCGGCGGTTACTTTTGCCGGAAGCGTCACATATTCTTTGTTGAAACGCGGATCTCCGTTCACCACTTCAAAATCGTTTTTCGATAAAATCCGCAGTTTGTCGCTGTCCGAAATATTACTGAAACGCATATTTGGGCCGTCCCACTGCAGTTTTCGTTGCAGGCTTTGAAGACGCACGGCCAAAACTCCCATTACCACCATTTCGTTTAACGGTCCGGCATAGTTAAAATTTGAGGAGGCTTCTACGCGTGTCTCTTTGTTTTCCTTGCAGGCTCGTATCCAGTCTTGTTCGTGGCCGCCTTCCATCGCTTTGGAAATTCTGCGGATCGACATTTTGGGTTGTTCGAAATGTGCCATTTCAGAAGTGGGTAACAGCGTTGGATTGGCACCATAAGTACCACACATAATTTTGCCACGGGTGCCGTAAAAAATACAGCCGCCGCTATCGTCGCCCATTTGTTCGCCGTCTTTTAATTCGTCGGGGCGCTGCGGCATAAAGCCGCCGTCGTACCAGCTAACCGTAACTTCGGGCATAGCCACTTTGGGCAAATTATCTCTTCGCGGAAACGCATAATGAATGGCTTCTGAATTGGGAGCAGAATCGTTGTTAAAAGGCGTTGAACTGGCTTCTACCGTATCGGGGTATTGCAGGTTCAATGCTTTGAAAACCGGATCCAGAATGTGGCATCCCATGTCGCCCAGGGCACCGGTGCCAAAATCCCACCATCCACGCCAGTTCCACGGATGGTAAATCGGATTGTATTCGCGGAATTGCGCCGGGCCAATAAACAGATCCCAGTCGAGCTCTTTGGGAACACGTTTCCCTTTGTCAGGTCGGCTAAGTCCCTGCGGCCATATGGGGCGGTTAGTCCAGGTGTCAACGTGGGTGACTTCGCCAATGGTACCTGCCCAGATCCATTCGCAAATCTGACGGATGCCGTCAGCCGAATTTCCCTGGTTGCCCATTTGTGTGGCAACACCATAACGCTGCGCCGTTTCAGTCATAATCCGCGATTCGTATACCGAATGCGTCAACGGTTTTTGCAGGTACACATGGATTCCCTGGCGCATGGCAATCAGGGCCGGAAGGGCATGTGAATGATCGGGAGTGGCAATCATCACCGCATCAATGTCTTTTTGCTCTTCGAGCATTACGCGGTAATCGGTGTACTTTTTTGCACTGTACCAGCGGCGGAATGCATTTCGGCCGGCATATTCCGAATCCACGTCGCAAAGGGCCACAATGTTTTCGGTTTCCATGTGTAAGAGGTTGGTGTAGCCCATTCCTCCCACGCCGATCCCTGCGATATTCAGTTTGTCGCTGGGTGGTTTATGTCCAAGTCCTGCGATGACGTTTGAAGGTACGAGGGTTACCCCCGCAAATCCGGCTGCTGCCGTTCCTATAAATTTTCTGCGTGATACCATTCCTAAGTTTTGCCGTTGAAAAGTGTCGGAAAAATAGGAAAAATATGGGCATCTGCCTACGATTTTAGGTTTTTGAAACGCTTTTAACAAAAATTAGATTTGCAGTGCGGCAGGCGGACGGCTAAAGCGGTCGTGAGATAAAAAAAGGGCAGCCGAATTTCGGATGCCCCTTACTGTTTTCAGAAATATAGTTGTTTAATTGCTTACAAGGTAATGGGTAGGATGACACTGTCGATGACGTGAATGATGCCGTTGGAAGCCGAAATATTCGCGCTTACGATCTTCGCCTGGTTTCCTGTTGCCCAGATCATTCCGTCGGAATCAACCATAAAAGTGGCTCCTTCAAGCAAAGTTTCAATGGTTCTGGGCTCGTTTTTCGGTACTACGCTGTTGGCTGCCCGGCGGCCTTCGGTGACATGATATAGCAAAACGTTTAGTACAGTTTCCGGATCTACCTCAGTAATTCCGCCAACACCAAGTACTTCATAAAGAGCTTCAAATGCAGCATCGGTTGGCGCAAATACCGTGTACTGGTCGGTTCCGTTTAAAAACATATTTACCAAACCGGTTCCCAGTTCAGTGTCTACAAATACAAGCGCAGATACCAGTTCGTCAAACTCACCGTCATCAGCCAGCGCAATTTCGGCAATGCTTAGATCTCCTTTCTTAACGGCTTTCCCGGCTTTCAAATCACCTTCTTCGTAAGAGGCAGGAGCAAAATCGTCGGTTTCTTTTTCGCAGCTGATAGTAAAGAACGCCAGGGCAAAGATTCCTGCAAATGCTAAAACTCTCAGGTTTAATTTCTTTTTCAGATTAAGTGTTTTCATGTTTCAATGTTTTAATGATTTAACTTCAACATCAATAACTTTAAATTCATATAAAATGTTTAAGTAAAAATGAAAAAGAATAAACAAAAGTGTAATTCATATATTTGTATGTGCTGTATTTGATGGGTTTGTAAGCTATATGTTAAAATAAGTTAAAAATGTCAAAATAGACAAACAACGTTTCTACTGAAGTTTACTATCGGAGGATAGTTTGCAATGGGAATGAATTTTTGAGTGATCCCGAAAATTGAAAGGCAAGAAGTGTTCGGAGGTATTTTGTTCGAACGGGCATAAGACAATTATGATTCTCAGGAATCACCAACAGATATGAAAGTAATGACTTTTACTCTCCCTCGCTCCCTCTCTATGCCTGGAGAGGGAAGATCCCGAGTACTCGCGGATCAGGGTGAGTCAGACAATATTGAAACTTATTTTGCTATTGATTTTCGATAGACTTTCGGGAAAAAAAAGGCAGCCCGCCATAAGACGGACTGCCGCACGTTAAACCTCAAGTCATCATCAATTTGTTCGGTAGAACCTGATAATGATTCATTTGTAATAGAACCTCGTTTATTCTACTGGAGTAAGTTGAATATCTACAACCGTTGAGTTTCCTTCGGTAACACCTACATTCCAAACAGTGTCGGGCTTAAAGCCTTCGGCTTCTGTGGTGAGGTAATAGGTTCCGGATAATAATCCGATGATTTTATATTTACCGGCTTCATCGCTAAACGAGGAAGTGATCAAACTATCGGTTTCCATGCCTTCAAGCGGCATCCATATTTTTACTGATGCATTTTCGACGGCTACACTGGCAGTGTCAGTAACCGTTCCTTCAACCCGACCGGCTTTGCCCAGCATTACGCAACGAACCACGGGTTTAAAGTTAAATCCGTTGATGTTTCCTCCCTTCCAGTTTCCTTTGGCAACAAACGATTTGCTCACATCGAAGTCGAGCAGTACGTCGGCAGTTTCTCCATCGCCAATTTCCATGGCGGGCTCAATTTTAATTTTTAGTCCGCTGGAAGATCCGCTCGGAATCTTCAGCTCGAATTCCGTTTCGTCATTGAGGACCACTTTTGAGTCGGTCACATGCATTCTGATCTGATCATAAACACCGGCTTCCAAATCAACAGAGGCCAGCATTTCGGTAACACCGTTTGAAAGTGTAAGCAAATCAATTTCCATGGGTTCATCCATCAGTACAATAAATTCTGATTCAACAGAATCTGTTGCCTGTTTCCTGATTTCAACTTTGTCGATCGTTACGTATGTTTTAGCAACCAGGTCGATTGGAAATGGCGCATCGGTAAGGTAGATGTTTACCTTCCCTTTTCCTTCCGGGATGTTGGTTGTAACTTCGTCGTTACAAGCTACCATTAAAATGATTCCTAAAACAAGCGTACTTAGTACTAATCCAATTTTTTTCATGGGTTTTACTTTTTAGTTATAATCTCTAACAAATTTCTTGATCTTCTGTTTTCTGGCCATTGTTTTTGGCTCTGTTTATTGTAGTAAGTTTGTAAAAGAGAAGTTGAAGGATACAACCTCTGTTGTATTCCCCCAACTTCATGCAAACCTATTTTATTTTACTTCAATTACAGCGTATTTAGATATCTTCCAGAATTCCTCAGGATTGTCGATTTGCAGGTAGGCAATCATTCCGTCTTCTTCTACGAAGGAGTAAGAACTATCGGGGTGCTCTGAAATAACTTTTGCTTTGTGCGAGAACAACGGGATCGTTTTCGTGTCCTGAATATTCAATTCGGTGAAATAGTCGTCTGCGAAATTTTCCTGAATTGCAGTATGTTTTCCTATGCCAAGGAATCCGCCATCTTTGGTAAGCACTCCTTTGTCTCTAAGTTCTTTGAAAGTTCCGTAGGCAACATGCGCTCTGTTTAGGTCGCTGATTTTCTCTTCGATAACCTGTTGTTTCAGTTGTAAGGTATCTGCTTTTTTGTTCAGCTCACCTTCCATTACGTTGATTTGCTCGCTCAAATCGGCCAGCATAATATCTTTTTCTTCCAGTTGCCTCTGAAGCGAAACAATCTCGTTGTTCTGGTCTTCGATGTTCTGGTTTAATGCTGCAATTTTCTTTTTGAAAGAGCTCAGTTCGATGCCCGAATTCTTAAGTTTCTTTTCCAGTTGAGCAATGTGTTCGCTGCTTTTTTCCAGCATTTCGTTCATCATTTTGATGTCGTCGATGATCACCTTTTTCTGATCGCGTCCACCTTCCTGGCTGGTTTCGAGCGATAGTTGCTGGCGTTTCTCTTTGATGAATTTAAGGTTGTCTTCAATTTCATTAAAAGCGCTCATCAACTCGTTTACCATCGAGTCGCGTTCCTGCAGGTTCAAATTCATATTTTGCTTCTCGGTTTGAAGCGTGTTTATTTCCTGGTTCTTTTTTGTATAAACTGATACTCCTGTATAAATGGCAATAATCAACATTACTGCTACAAGAAGTAAACTTGCTATCTGCGATTTTTTCATTTTTTTCATCCCTAAATCTCCTATCGTTTTAATTGATTGATATGGCATACTATAGCCAAGTGTTGTGCCAGAGTTTGGGATAAACGGAATCAACAGTAAATCAGTTGTTTGAAAAAACGGAGGGGAGCTTGTGTTTTATCACATTGATAGTTGATTATCAAAATGATAAAAAAACGGGCTTATTCTTCCTCTTTTAGCATGCGGTAGATCGTTGCCACGCCAACGCCCAGTTTGTCGGCAACAATTTTGGGTTTGTTGTCGTATTGCTCCATCAGTTTTTTTACCAGGCGAAGGTTGTATTCCCGAAGCGTCATATTATCGGTGTAAAGACTTTCAAGGCTTACTGAATCGTCAAGCATAAGATGTTCCGCGAGAATTTCATTATCGTCAGCTAAGGTGGCTGCCAGTTCGATAACCGATTTCAGTTCGCGCACATTCCCCGGAAACGGATACGATAAGAGTTTGCGTGAGGCCGAAGAGCCGAGGGTTTTGGGTTCCAGTTTGTTTTCCTTGCAAAAGGTTGCAATAAAACTTTTCGCCAGCACTATTACGTCGTTGCCACGGTCGCGCAGGGGCGGAAGGTCTATCGGAAGTCCGTACAAACGGTAATAAAGATCCTGTCTGAAGTTTCCTTTTTTAACTTCATCGAGCAGGTTTTTATTGGTGGCCATTATGATGCGGCAATCGATTTTTACCGTTTGGTTGCTGCCGATGCGGATAATCTCTTTTTCCTGTAGCGCCCTCAGCAGCTTGGCTTGCAGCGAAATTTCCATTTCTGCGATTTCATCCAGAAACAAGGTTCCGCCATGTGCTTCCTCAAATTTTCCAATTCTGCGGGCTGCCGCTCCGGTAAAGGCCCCTTTTTCGTGGCCAAACAATTCGCTTTCCACCAGGTCTTTTGGAATGGCCGCCATATTTACGGCCACAAAAGGTTTTTTAGCCCGTTCCGAGTTGTAGTGAATCGCTTTGGCAACCAGCTCTTTGCCCGTTCCTGTTTCGCCGGTTACCGAAACGGTTACGTTGGTGCGGGTAGCTTTTTCAATTAAATCGAATATTTTTTGTGTAGCCGGACTGTTGCCAACAATCGTATTTTGGTAACTGTATTTCTTGCGGACTTCTTTGCGAAGCGTTTTGATTTCGTCTTTTAATTTGAATTCCTTTCGAATGTTGTTAACGGTGTTTAGCAGTCGCTCGCGGATGTCTTTCGATTTTACAATGTAGTCGTACGCGCCGTGTTTCAACAGGTCAACCACCACTTCAATGTCTTCCTGCTCCGAGATGAGGATTACCTGGATGTCCTCGTTTATTTCTTTCACCTGTTTGAGCACCTCGAGGCCTTTCAAGTCGGGAAGGCGGTAATCGAGCGTAATTACATCGGGATTCTGATGCAATTGCTCCAAACAGCTTTTCCCGTCAGCAAACGACTGGATTTCATAGTCAGGGTTCAGCGATAAATTGTGCACCAGCAAGCGGTTGTACCACTCGTCGTCTTCAACTACAAATATTTTAAATGATTTTGATTCCATATTCCGTAAGGCATTTCGCGCTGCCGTGCCAGGCAAATTTATCCAATATCAGGCACAACACAAGGCAAAGCTATTGTCAATCTGTAAAATTATTCTCCAGCATTTTTTGCAGATGCAAGTTCAGGAGGCTTGTTTCTTGGCTCAGTCGTTCAAATGTACGGTCAATTTCATCGGGTTCAGCTCCTGATTCGGCCAGTTGTTGAAGGGTTTTAACTGTGGAATAAACCGCTATAACATTCATGTGTTTTACCGGAGCGGCCATTTTATGGGCCAGATCGGCAACCGCCTGCCATTGCTGCTGGTCGATGTTCCTTTTTATTTTTTCAAGGTTATTTTGACTGGAAGTCAGAAATATCAGGATCATCTCTTTCAGGAATACTTTATCGCCGTTGGCCATGTTCATTAAATCTTCAAGCTTAGGTTGAAATTGTTGGTCATCCTCTTCATTCCCGGAAGGAATAGCTTCTGTATTTTTCAAAGTTTCGGTGATGACCGAGTAAAGCTCTGCTTCCTTAAACGGTTTTTCCAGAAAGGCGTCAAAAATATCGTCGGTTTCCTGGCTTTTTTTATTGGCAGATAGTGCAATGATTGGGCTTGTGTTTCCGTTTTTCCTGATTTTTTGAGAAGCCTCAATGCCGCTAAGTACCGGCATGCGGATATCCATCATGATTAAGCGATATTTGTTTTTTAAAGCCAGCCCGACGGCTTGTTGTCCGTTTTCTGCTTCATCGTATCCGATTTTCCATTTGTCCAGAATATTTTTTAGCAAATGACGGTTAAATTCTTCGTCGTCAACAATCAGCACTTTGCCTCCTTTTAACTGATCGGGAGCAGAGTAACTTTTGTTGGATCGAATGATTTTGTTTGGATCACCTTTCTTAAAAGGCAGTATAACCGTGAATGTTGTGCCTTCGCCCACTTGACTTTGAACCGATACGTTGCCTTCCAAAAGTGAAACCAGTTTCTTCACAATGTAAAGTCCCAGTCCGGTTCCTCCGGCTTTTTTGTTCGCGTCGGTATCGAGCTGCACAAAATCATCAAATATTTTTTCGCGGTTTTCGTCCGAGATTCCAATCCCGGTATCCTTTACTTCAAACTTGAGCCATTTATTATTTCCCTTGCTAACCACAGAAGCCTTTAGGACCACCGAGCCCATATCTGTAAATTTGATGGCGTTGGTAACAAGGTTATTCAGGATTTGCTTCAAACGGCTTTCGTCGTTAAAAACAACCAGACCTTTTGTATTTCCCTTTTCAATCGACAGTTGAATGTTTTTGGATCTTGCGGTATCGCGGTTGAACAGCTCGATTTTTTCGAGGAGTTCATCCAGTAGAAAATCAGTAGGATTAAGTTGAATGCGTTGGTTTTCTATCCGGGTAAAATCGAAAGTATCGTTGACAAGATCGATCAAATGGCGGGTAGATTTATGAATGACATCGAGGTCTTTACGGGTTTTATCGTCAAGGGAACGTTGCAAAAGCTGTTCCGACAGACCATAAATCGCATTGACCGGTGTCCGCATTTCGTGGCTAACGGTGGCGACAAAAAGCTCTTTGGCGCGTGCCAGTTGTTCTGCATGGTTTTTGGCTTCTTTAAGTGCACGCTGGTACGATCGTGCTTTGTGCAAATCCCTGAAAATAAGGATTAAGATAAGAATCATAAGCAGGAGAACCGTGAGCGCAAAAAGACTTAAACGTTTATAGGTTTGGGAGGCCAGAAGATCGGCTTGTTGCGTTTTCTGAAACTGGCTTTGCTGTTCCTGGAGTTCCAGCTTCGAAATAAGTGCCAAAAGGGCATTGTTGATTTCGAGGTTCTTCTGCATTAACGCAGTTTCGCGGCTGGCAAGTGCCTTGTTGCGTGCGGCCATTTCTTTTTCCAGCTCTGCAATATCGTTGCGCATGGTCTGTTGCTCAACGGTTCGGTCAACAATCACGGGCTGTGGTGGTTCCGGTTTTTTGCCAAATAGGCGCTTAAAAAAGCTGCCTCGTTCGGGTTCTTCAAACCGAATGGTATCTTTTACAACAACCATTGTATCCAGACTTTCAAAATACTGGGCAAACGTTTTGTGTTCGTCGTCTTTCGAAAGATGAAGGTTCAGGATGTTTTTCCAAACGAGAAGTTTTTGGTGCGAAAGAAGCAGCAGGGAATCTACCGATTCGCGCGCCGCGGTATCCGATATGGCGTAATGTTTCAGTTTGTTTTGTTTGGCTTCAACGGTGTTGCTCAGGTTGTAATAGGCTTCGAGGTAAGTTTGGTTTTTGCTGAGCGAATAAAGTTTGACAGAATTCTCGATTTCCCCCAAATCGGCATTCAGGTCTTTTACCATTATCAGTTTGTAATCGGGGCGTGCTTCGTTTAGCCAGGAATCCACAATTTCAGAAAGGCTTTTATAAACCATGTTTCCGGAAAGGGCAATTAATGCCAACATTGCAGCTGTAATAATGAGGATGGGTATTTCGATTTTAATTTTTCGCATCTGAAAAACGATTTTCAGGAACTAAATTAATCAATAGCTGGCAAATGTCGTTATGTAAGAGCATTGTTAATGATAACGAAAAGGTAGAATGTGCATTGTTTTGGGAAGTAGAATCCGGGAGGTTCGTTGGTCCTTTTTAAGTGCGAGCCTGCTGAATTCCAAAAGATTGTTAAATCAATCTGTCCGGAATGATTGTTATTTCTTTAATGCGTCAAAAAAGGATACTTTTGTCCGTTCAAAAATTGATAACGTATAAAAACAAAATAAAATGGCTGAAATTCAGAAAACTTTACTGGTGATTCTCGACGGATGGGGAATCGGTGATGGTTCAAAAAATGATATCGTATCAACGGCTCCGACACCTTTTATGGATTCGCTGATGGAAAAATACCCACATTCACAATTAATGGCTTGCGGCGAATATGTGGGTTTGCCCGATGGACAGATGGGAAACTCGGAGGTAGGACACTTAAATATTGGCGCCGGCCGGATTCTTTACCAGGATATGGTAAAAATTACAAAGGCAATCCGCGACAAGTCGCTGTGGCAGCATCCGCAGATTTTGAAAGCATACAATTATGCCAAAGACAATAATAAGAAAGTTCACCTGGTGGGTTTGATTGGCCCTGGTGGAGTTCACGCACTTAGTTCTCATATGGTGGCGCTTTGTCAGATTGCTACTGATATGGGATTGGACGATGTTTTTGTACATGGATTGATGGACGGTCGTGATACTGACCCGCGTTCAGGATATGGTTTTGTTGAAGCCGATTTAAATGCGCTGGAAGGAACCGTTGGAAAATTTGCGTCGTTGATTGGCCGTTACTATGGAATGGACCGCGACAATAATTATGACCGATTGAAACTGGCGTACGATCTTTATACCGAAGGCAAAGGCGAAAAATCAACCGATGTTTTGGCAAGCATTCAAAAGTCGTACGACAATGGTGTGACCGACGAATTTATGAAGCCTATCGTAATGGTGGATGAAGCCGGAGAGCCTTTGGCAAAAGTTGAAGAAGGTGATGTGGTAATTTGCTTTAATTTCCGTACCGACCGTTTGCGTCAGACAACCATTGCTTTCACACAGAAGGATCTTCCTGAGTTTGGCATGCATACTATGGATCTCCAATGGTATACGATGACTAACTACAAAGCCGACTTCGAAGGTATTAACGTGATTTTTGACAAAGACAATGTGCAGAACACCATGGGTGAGGTTGTGGCAAAAGCAGGATTGAAACAGATCAGGATTGCTGAAACAGAAAAATATGCGCACGTAACCTTCTTCTTTAGCGGTGGCCGCGAAGCCGAATTCGAAGGAGAGAGCCGGATTCTGGTTCAATCACCCAAAGTGCCGACTTACGATCACCAACCGGAAATGTCAGCTCCAGGCGTTCGCGATGCGATTGTCCCAAAGCTGGAAAAGGGAGAAGCTGACTTTGTTTGTCTGAATTTTGCCAATGGCGATATGGTTGGACATACCGGCGTTTATGAGGCGATTTACAAAGCAATTGTAGCTGTCGACGCATGTTTGAAAGATGTGGTTACAGCGGCTCAAAAAGGTGGTTATGATGTGATGGTGATTGCCGATCACGGAAATGCCGACAATGCCGTTAATCCGGATGGATCTGAAAACACGGCTCACTCGTTGAATCCGGTGCCTTGTGTTTTTGTAACCGAAAAACAGGGAATTAAGCTGCAGGACGGTGTGCTGGCCGATGTGGCTCCGACTTTGTTGGCCGATATGGGACTTGAAGTTCCTGCCGACATGACCGGAAAGAACCTGATTGTAAAATAGGTTTTTCAAAAAAGATATATCATCATTCCTGCGGGAAAGAGTCTGAGAAGTTTTGAAAGATTCGGCTTTCGCGGGAATGATGATAATGTTCACAATTAGTAAAGAAGAATGGTGATTGAGATCGGGCGGACAATATTAAGTGATGACATTTTTGAGAAGCATTTTTTGTGCGATATCCTGAAGTGCAAAGGAGCATGTTGTATTGAGGGAGACTCCGGAGCTCCGCTTACCGATGAAGAAGCCATTCATATTGAGACGGATTATCCCGTGTTTGAAGAATATCTTCCTGCTAAACATAAGAGGGAGGTAGAAAAACAGGGGTATTCGATGATTGACAGTGATGGAGATCTGGTAACTCCGCTTGTCGACAACCGGCAATGTGCGTATTCGTTTTACAACGACAAAGGCATTTTGCAGTGTGCCATCGAAAAAGCTTATTTCGAAGGAAAAACAGCCTTTCGGAAGCCGGTTTCCTGTCATTTGTTTCCAATCCGGATAACTGAATACCGCGATTTTGACGCAGTAAACTACCAGCAGTTAAAAATCTGCAAACCTGGCCGCCAGTGTGGCGCTTCCCAAAAGCTTCCCCTTTATAAATTTCTAAAAGAACCGCTTATTCGTAAATATGGCGAAGAGTGGTATAAAGAACTGGAGATTGCATCCAGTTATCTGGAATCTTCAAAATAGTTACGTGTCTCATATTGGCTCAGTACGAGGTGTTTTTATTGGTTTTCCCGGCATTCCCATTTTATTACTAATGTCCCAATGTGGTTAATTGTTGTCCCATGTTGAATTCAATGAATTTTTGGTGCGGACTATAAGTGGTTGATATATAGTGTGTTGTTGTTTTTGGCACGTGAGTTGTTTTTTGTTTGGCGCATCGGACGCAAATAGATGCAAGATTTTTTGAAGAATAATTACAAACAAATAAAAAACACAACAACATGAAAAAATTATCTTTAGTATCCGTTTTAATCTTTTTTTTAGCAGTAGCCTTAAACGCTCAAACAAATGTTTCACACAACATAACAGTTACTATCCCATCGTATGCTATGGTTGGCTTGTCCTCTACTGGAGACATTACACTTGCACCAACTGCTCCTGAGAACGCTGGAGAGGCATTGGATTTTAGCAGCGCCACCAATAACACAAAGTATTTGCAGTATTCTTCCATCTTGAACAATGGCAGTTCTTCCAATACCATTTCTGTTTCGATGACTGAGAATGGGACAAGTTTACCCGCCGGTGTTACAATTGAGCTGGAGACTGCCAAAAATTCAGTTGGAGGAAAAGGTAATCGTGGGACTGGAGTTGATACTCCTGTTGTGCTGAGCACTACGGAAGGCAAGGAAATTGTTACTGGAATCAAAAATGGTTATACAGGGACGGGTGCAAGTGGACACCTGCTTACTTATTCCTTGAAAATGACAGATACAGACGCAAGTTATAGTGCTTTAACCTCTGACAATTTTAGCGTAACGATTACCTATACTATCACAGCGGAATAACAAATAACGATAAAAAATAAGGGTAAGAGGAAGACTGATCGGTTTTCCTCTTTTTATTTTCAGTCTTTTTTACCGCATTAATAGGTGTTTTGCCTATTGTCTTTCGTGTTCAGGCTGTCTACTTTTAACAGTATGAAACACAAGGGCACATTTCTTGTAATTATTATGCTTTTTTCGATCACGCGATTTTGCATAGGCAGTGGTAAAAATGCTGAACATAAAGCAAGCATTATTATCCCCAATGTTGCTTTGTTGTCGCTTCAGTATGAAAATAGCTCTGGTGTTGAATTGTGTGGAATTTCTCCATCGTCTGCGGGTAATACGATAAAATTGGAAGCTGATTCGGAAGTGAGTGTCTGGCTGAATTATTCATCTATCTGTCATAAAAATCAGAAAAGAAAAGTAACTGCAACTGTTGAAGGAAAAATACCCGAAGGAGTTGTTCTAAAATTGAAGGCGGAAGACAGTGTGGGCAACGGCAACGGAGAATTAGGGAAAACAAATGGAACGGTGGTGCTTGGTCAGCGTCCTGCCGATGTTATTTCTGGAATTGGAAGTTGTTATACGGGGAAAGGTGCTCATAATGGTCATCTGTTGTCGTATCAGGTAGAGTTGGATGAAACCCGGTTCCATCAAAACACTAAAAATAAAGGAGCCTCAGTAAATGTCGTTTATACATTAACAGACGATAATTAATTTCCTAAAACAATTGTAAAGAACCTTGATATTGGTATTTTAGCATTGGAAATTTTCATAATGTAAAAACCAATCAGAATGAGGCAACACTATCTGATCCACATCTTATTCTTTTTTCTTCTTTTTTCTTTGATTTCTCCAACCTCAGATGCCAATATTTTGGTATTAAATGGCTTGACGCATGAGACGACCGGGCAGACCGGAGGAACGTACAAAGAACGAATTGAAATTCAAAATAATGGCTCGGAAGAAAAGAGTGTAAAAGTTTATATCCGTGATTACTGGTTTTCGTACACCGGAGAAAGCCGGCACGATGAGCCCGGAACACTTGCGCGTTCTAACGCTTCGTGGATAAAATACAGTCCGCAATTGCTTACGCTTCAACCCAACGAAAAAGCATTTGTTGATTTTGAAGTGAATGTGCCGCAAAACGATTCATTAAAAGGTACGTATTGGAGTGTGATTATGGTGGAAGGGATTGTTCCTCCTGATACCTCTGCTTCTACGCATGGCGTAAAAATCAATACTGCCATTCGGTATGCCGTTCAGGTGATTACAAATATTGGAGAATCGGGGAAAAAAGATTTGCAGTTTTTAGGATTGGAGTTGGAGAATAACGGAGAGAACAATGTGCTGAATGTGGCGGTTGAAAATACAGGTGAATGTATTTTGAAGCCCGAAATAAGTCTGGAAGTATTTGATGAAAGCGGGAACTCAAAAGGTGTTTTTAAGGCCGACAGGCGGAAAACGCTTCCGGGCACTTCAATAAAAACTTCTCTCGTTTTGGAAGGCCTGAAATCAGGTAACTATTCTGCAATTCTTGTGGCAGACTGCGATGAAGACCATGTTTATGGCAGCAACATTTCGCTTGAAATCTGACATGCTTCGCTATCTCCTCATATTAGCCATTCTTATTCCGATTTCGACTCTCCAGGTATTGGGGCAGAGCGATTCTCTGTCTATTCATTTTGTGAAAAACGAGCTTGTTGTTCGTCCGGGAGAAGTGGTGAATCTGGCTTATCAGATCGAAAATTTATCTGCCGATGTTGCAGAGCTGGAGCTTTCCTTTTCTTTTCCCGATTCGTGGAATCTGATCACGAAGATTACCGAATTTATGGTGGAACCCGGACAAAAAAAACTGGGTATTGTTTCATTGAAAGTTGAGGGACAGACTGGGGTTGGTAAATATCCGGTTTCAATTCAGTTGAAAAACAGGCAAGGGAAACAGTTATTGGCTGAAGCAAGCATGAATATCTCTGTTTTGGAAATTGAGAACATTACACTGGAGTTGATCGAAAAACCAACTTACGTATCGGCGGGAGATGAGATTTCTGCATCATACAGGATACAAAACCTGGGGAATACGTCGAAAAATGTTTTTATAAATACAAATAATTGCGATGTAAAAGGGACTTCAACCCTTTCATTGGAACCGGGAGCTTCGGCGAGCGTTCAGGTTGTAAAATCAACATCAGAAGAGGCTGTGCAAAGCGTTGATGAGTCGTTTACGGTCAGGGCGCAGGTCGACGAAAGGGTTTTGAAAAGCGTTTATGCCAGCACCGTTGTGTTGCCCTCAAAAAAAGCCAGTAAAGATTTATACTTCCGGTTTCCCGTGAAGGCATCTGCCACTTATCTTTCAACTAACCGGGATAACGACTATCAGTCGGTTTTGCAATACCAGGTTGAGGGGAGTGGCTCCCTGGATACCGAAGGAAAACACCAGTTGGGATTTATGGCCCGCTGGCCCGACAATTCTGATCTGAGCTTTCTGGGGTTGTACGACCAGTATTATCTGACTTATTCGAACGATAACCTCGAAGTGTTTCTGGGAGATAAATCCTATTCGCTTACGCCGCTTACCGAGTCGTTCAGGTATGGGCGGGGAGTGGAGAGCAAACTAACGCTGAACAACGGATGGGGAGTGGGGATGAAATACCTGCAGCCACGTTTTTATCAGGAGATTGAAAGTGAATTGGCTGCATTCACCGATTTCAGTTTTAAGCGAAATAATAAAATCGGATTGTATTATTTGTCAAAGAAATATCAACTTGAAAATGATCCTGCTCAGTTGTTTAGTTTTACTTCGCTGCTAAATCCCTTTAAGCGGACATCAGTTGAAATCGAATTATCACACGGGCAGTTTCTCAGTAAAAAATCGAATGCTATTCGTGCTGGTCTGAACAGTCAGTTTTCCATCTTTCAATTTAATGGAGTTTATTACGATACGGGAAAGGACTACCCCGGTTATTATACCAATTCGCGGTTTTACTCTGCAGGATTGAGTGTGCGCGTATCGAAGCGGATAAGTTTGTATGCCAATGCACGGGAAGATTTCAGAAACGCGCAACTGGATACTTTTTTTGTAACGGCACCCTATTCCCGGTCGTTGCAGGGAGCTGTCAGTTATAAAACAAGCGAAAGGAGTAATCTGAAAGTATACTGGCGACAATATGAGCGGGAAGACCGTTTGATTAAGGAGAAGTTTCATTATCAAACTGATTCCTGGAATTTGCAATTCAGCCACAGGTTCAGAAAGCTATATTATTATTTGAACGGCGAAATTGGTGAAACAACCAACTTCCTCGAAAATGCCGGACAGGAAAACCAAAGCAGTTACAGGGCTGCTGCAGATATAACCTATCGTTTTAATTCTCAGCATTCGGTACGTGTTTTTGGAAACTGGTCGAACATAAACCGTATCATTTCGGATGACCAGCGAAGCTTATTGGTGGGAATGGCAGCTACCAGCCGGATCTCGAAAAATCTTCGGGCCAATTTTTATTTGCAAAATGCGTACGATATCGACGATTATTACCGCAACCGCAACCTGATGCAGTTCAACCTGAATTACTCCTTCCTGCGTAAGCACGAAATCGCGCTCCGGAGTTTTTATACGATTTTTAGGCATCAGGTTGACGATCCGGAGTTTACGGTTTCAGCTACGTATTCGTATAAATTGGGAATTCCGTTAAAACAGGTTGTAAAAGCAGGCAAAGTGCTTGGACGAATCAGCAATCAAAAGGGAGATGCTGTGGAAGGCGTTTATCTGCGGATGCTGAATGAAACCACGGTGACGAATAAAAACGGGGAGTTCGAATTTAAGTTGGTTCCACCCGGAAAGCAGTTGTTGATCGTGGACCGGGCAAGGCTGGATGTGGATGAGATACCAAGTATTCCAATGCCTTTGGAGCTGGAGGTGCTGGATAATGACGAATCGGTGGTAAACATTCAGATTCAGAAAGGAGCCCGACTGAACGGACAACTCCTGTTGGGGCAGAATAAGTTGGCCGCATTGGACGACAAGTCGGTAAAACCCGCCAATATTGTGGTGGAGTTGAGAACCGATTTTGAAACCTTCCGCATAGCTACCGACAGCGACGGCCGGTTTTCATTTCCGCTGGTTCGCCCCGGGGAGGTAGAGTTGCGTATTTACGGGAATACGGTTCCGGCGGGTTATAAGCCAAAGCAGTCAACGTATACCTATCATCTTGAACCGGGGGATCAGAAGTATGCTGAAATCGTGCTGGAGTCTTCGAAAAAGGAGATCATCTTTAAATCTTCCGGAAACGCGTTGTCGGTGGAAAAGGGATCGATGCCGGTGGTGATCAGTAAACGAACAGTCAAAGAACCTTCTGAGCCGGACTTGTTTTATTCGGTACAGATTGGCGCATTTCGTAAAGCGTTGCGAAAAGACTCGAAGTTTCTGAAAGGGCAATCTTTTTATTTCGAGAAACAAATTGATAGCTTACACAAGTATTTTATCGGCAGTTTTAAAACCCTGAAGGAGGCAAGAGAAGAATTGGAAAAATTAAAAACAGAGTATGAATCGCCTTTTGTGGTTATAATCAAAAATGGGAAGGTGATTAATCTGATAGATTTCAGAGAAAATGGTAAAGATTAGCTTTACACACAAATCCAATAATGGTCGTTGAAATGAGATCAATGAAGAACGTTATGAAATATCTGATGGTTGTTTGGGTGACGCTGATCGGTGGATGGTCGGCGAGTGCGCAATGGAATAGCGGTTATGTGAATGTACGGTTTTCGTTACCGGAGATTGCGTTAGTGGATATTGAACCCGATCTTGGAAACGTTGAGTTTGCTATTGCTGCACCAGGTGTTGCCGGTGGAGAACCGGTGGTGGAACATGTCTCGAACGAAACCGTTTGGATCAACTATACCTCAGCAATTCTTAAGAATGGAAGCCGTCGTTCAATCAACGCACAAATTTCAGAAGGAAGTATTCCTGATGGTATTTCGCTGTATATTCAAGCGTCGGTTGCTTCGGCATTTGGCAGCGAGAACCAGGGAAGTCCGGTTGGAAAGGTTCAGATTACCAGTCAGCCACATCCGGTTATTTCGGGGATCGGGAGTTGCTTTACCGGAGATGGGATAGGCAAGGGACATGAAATACAATATTTTCTCGAGATTTCAGATTTTGAGCAGATTAAATCGATCGGAGAGCAGGTGTTCACCGTAATGTATACCATAACTGATAATTAATTGAGTATGAAATATACTTTGGCATTGGCTTTTTTGTTTTTGGGATTACTCGTTAACGCCCAACCAATGACGGTGACAGTAGATGGAGAGGTTTCCTTCGACGGTGCAAACTTTACAATTTCAGAAGCCGGTGAAGATTTTGCCGCTACCCTTGAAAGTGAGTCATCGGTATTTGTTTCTGTTAATTCCGACGACAATTGGGATAAAAAAAATAATCCTAACCAAAAATGGAAAATTGAGGTGGTGAAAGAAGATTTAGTCTGGAATGATATTGTTCAGTTAGAAATTGTACGAACCGGACAAGGGTATGGCGATAAAAATAATCAGATTTCCGGAGGAAGCAGTTACCAGGTAGTTAACAACACGTCAACGTTTTTTTTTAGCGGACGTGGTTTAGTTACTGATATTCCTGTTCAGTTGAGGTTGTCCGGACTCTCGGTTACGCTGGGAGCGCAGGATTTTGAAACGAATGTTTTATTAACGATTTACGACAATTGAAAATGAAGTGGAGAATCGTAATTATCCTTTCGGTTTTGGCTTTTTTTCTGATTAACTGTGAGGAACGTGAAACCGAAGAAGTTATAATTCCGGCTTGGATGAAAGTGCGCTTGACTGAACTTCAGGAATCAGGTGAATGTAATGGATGTATCCTGCAACGATGGACTTACAACGAGCAATATTACTATCATCTGTACTGTGGTTATTGGTCGTGCAGTAACTGTGAGGTGTACCGCTCCAACGGCGACAAGGTGGTTTGGGGAGAATTTCTCGATCCCGCTGATTATGAGCAAAACAAGCATCGCCCCATAAAATTATGGGAGTGTGGCGATGAGATCAACTAAAGAGATTGAATGTCAATTCTTGTTTGCGTAAAGTAATTGAGCGCTTTTGCTAGCCCGTAATTTCCACCCGGTTTCCATCGGGATCCAGAATAACACTTTCGTAATAACCATCACCCGTGAAGTGCGGTTCTTTCAACACCCTGAATCCGTCTTTGCGAAGAGTTTCGGTTAATAAATCAACTTTGGTTTTTGATCCAACACTAACCGCAAAGTGAATTAGTCCGGTAAATTGCTTTATCGCATCATCTTTTGATTTTGGAATTCCCGGCATTTCCATTAGCTCCAGACGGCAGTCACCGTAAAACGAAAGAAAATAAGAACGGAATTCTTTCGAATGGTTGTGGTAAATCTCTGACGAAGATGCATCGAAATAATGCATGTAAAAATTTCGGAGACCTTCCAGGTTGTTGGTCCAGATTGCTATATGTTCAATACGCATGGCTTTGCTTTTTTTGATCTATTAAAAATACAAAACGTTTTCTGGATAAAACAGAGGGGTCTGAATTAAATTTCTCCGTCCCATTCAGCACAAAAACGGGCTAAAAAAGTTTCCATATAGGTGTGTCTTTTTTCAGCCATTTCGATTGCTGTTACCGTATTAAGGCGGTCTTTTAAAAGCAGAAGTTTTTCGTAAAAATGGTTGATGGTGGGTCCGTTGTTCTTTTTGTAGGCTTCAAAATTGTTGTGCATAACCGGAGGAGTTTCGGGATCGTACATTGAGCGCCCCTTGTTCCCGCCGTAAGCAAATGTACGTGCAATTCCAATGGCTCCGATGGCATCCAGGCGGTCGGCATCCTGAACGATTTTGGCTTCTGTAGTGGTAGCGAGTGTTTCTACTTCAGCTCCTTTGAACGATACTTCAGAAATAACCTGTAATATCCTTTCTTGTTGATCGTTGTCAACCTGCACCTGATGAAGCCACGCTTCGGTGCGCGATGCTTCTTTTTCGGTTTTTAATTTCCAGTCATCCAGATCGTGTAACAAAGCGGCCATTTCAATGATGAACAGGTCACCGCCTTCTTTTTCTGAAATTTTCAAAGCCAGGTTCCGGACACGATAAATGTGCCACCAGTCGTGCCCCGATCCTTCGCCGTCAAATAACTGTTTAACATGGGCTTCAGTGCGTTTGATTACTTCTTTTTCTTGAATATTCGAATTCATAATTCAAAATTAACGCTTCGAAGGTAGGTTTTAAAAGCAAAAAAATGTTAATCTACGAGATGTAAAATAGTTAACGAGCTGATAATTAGCTGATAATTGCATGGGTCGATTTGAATGGAATATGAGTCACTGTTGGATAAATCGCTTTTTTACTATTTTTGCCTCGTTTTAAGGACTTAAATGATTCAGTTGATTTAAGTTGAACAGATAAGGGACTATCGTAATGATGTATAATAAAAGACTTACTCTACCGGCACTGTTTTACAATTCGGTAGAAAACTATGCAGATAGAACGTCCATTGTGTTTGCCGGCGAAGAAAATTACACCTACGCCGAAATGGGCGAAGAAGTGGAGCGCATTGCAGAAATGTTATTGGAGCTTGGCATTGGGCGGGGCGATAAAGTTGCGGTTTTAGCTGCCAACATGCCCAACTGGGGGAAAGCTTTTTTTGCCATTTCATTGATTGGAGCTGTTGCAGTTCCAATTTTACCCGATTTTCACAGCAACGAAATACATGCTATACTCGAACATTCCGAATCGAAAGCCATGTTTGTTTCCGAAGGTTTGTACTCGGGTTTAAGTGAGAAAACGACTGACTTGCTCGAATGTATGATTCTGATGGAGCGCTTTGCTATTATTCCAAAGAAAACTCCGGCAAGTCATCTGAAATTACTCGCATCATCTGTTCCGGTTACTAAAAAAGATTTTGTTCCGGTGGAGGTTGAGGAAGAAGATCTGGCATCGCTGATTTATACTTCAGGAACTACAGGCAAATCGAAAGGGGTAATGCTGACGCATAAGAACCTGGCGTGGACAGCCCGCCAAAGCCGCACGTTGCAAAAAATAGAAGAGCACGACCGGTTTCTTTCTATTTTGCCGCTATCGCATACGCTCGAAAATACCGTAGGCTTTTTGCTGCCCATGATGTATGGCGCCTCGGTGCATTATTTGCGCAAACCACCGGTACCTCCGGTTTTATTGCCGGCACTGAAAATAGTTAGGCCAACAATAATGCTGTCGGTGCCTTTAATTATTGAAAAAGTGTACCGGTCAAAGATACAGCCTACTTTCGAGAAAAATGCGCTGATGCGTTTCCTGAGCACTTTTGCTCCCACCCGGATTCTATTACACAAGGTGGCCGCAAAAAAGCTGATGGAGACTTTTGGTGGTTGTGTACATTTCTTTGGAATTGGCGGAGCAAAACTCGACAGCACGGTAGAACGTTTTCTGAAAGAAGGCGGATTTCCATACGCAATTGGTTACGGTTTAACCGAAACAGCTCCATTGCTGGCAGGCGCTGTGGGGAAAAATACCCGCGTTGGTTCTACCGGTATTGCCATGGAAGGTGTGACCCTTCGTATTGCCGATGCTGATCCGAAAACCGGAGAGGGTGAAATCCAGGCTAAAGGTGAAAACGTGATGAAAGGGTATTACAAAGCGCCCGAGATCACTGAAGAAGTTTTTACTGAAGATGGCTGGTTTCGTACCGGCGACCGCGGGGTGTTCATTAAAAACAAATTGTATGTAAAAGGCCGTATCAAAACCATGATCGTGGGAGCCAGCGGTGAAAACATCTACCCCGAAGAAATAGAGTCGGTCATCAACAAAATGCGATTTGTGCTCGAATCGCTGGTGGTTGAGAAGAAAGGAAAGCTCGTGGCCATGATTCACCTGAACATGGAAGAAGTGGAGGAAAACCTGAAACTTATGAAACTGGAAGCCAAGCAATATATTGCGGTTAAATCAGAGGAGATTTTACAGGAAATCCAGAAGAAGGTGAATATGGAAGTCAACAAATTTTCGCGGATTAATCAGGTGGTCTTGCAGCCTATTCCGTTTGAACGTACTCCCACCCGAAAAATCAAGAGATTTTTATACGTCTAAGATAAATTGATATTTTTCAGGGGAAAGCTTCAGATGAGGCTTCCCTTTTTTGTTACATTAAAGATGAGGGCAATGCCAGGCTAATTTCCTGAAATGAGCAAAGTTTTGCTAATTTTGTAGCCACAAAAATTTGAGGATAGATGGTAACGGAATCAAGATACAGTGCAAGGGGAGTTTCAGCCTCGAAGGAAGATGTACACGAAGCAATAAGGAATGTAGATAAGGGAGTATTTCCTAAGGCTTTTTGCAAGATCGTTCCCGATATTTTGGGCGGAGACCCCGAGTGGTGTAACATTATGCATGCCGACGGAGCCGGCACAAAATCGGCGCTGGCCTACATGTACTGGAAAGAAACCGGCGACCTTTCGGTTTGGAAAGGTATTGCACAGGATGCACTGATCATGAACGTAGACGATCTTTTGTGCGTGGGAGCCACCGATAATATTTTGGTTTCATCTACCATTGGACGAAACAAAAACAATATTCCGGGAGAGGTTATTGCAGCCATCATCAACGGAACCGAAGAATTGCTCGCCACTTTGCGCGAGATGGGCGTTAGCATTCATTCCACCGGTGGAGAAACGGCTGATGTAGGCGATTTGGTGCGTACCATCATCGTTGATTCAACCGTAACCTGCCGCATGAAAAGAGCAGACGTGGTTTCTGCCGACCGTATCAAAGCCGGAAACGTAATAGTAGGGCTTTCTTCGTCGGGTCAGGCAACCTACGAAACCGAATACAACGGGGGAATGGGAAGCAACGGATTGACCTCGGCCCGTCACGATGTATTTTCAAAATACCTGGCGGAAAAATATCCCGAAAGTTTCGATCCGCAGGTGCCGGAAGAACTGGTGTATTCGGGCGGCAAAAAGCTGACTGATGCCGTTGAGAACCTGGATATTGATGCCGGTAAACTAGTACTGTCGCCAACGAGAACTTACGCTCCCGTAGTTAAAAAAGTGCTCGATCAGTATCGTGGCAAGATATCAGGAATGATCCATTGCTCGGGTGGTGCACAAACCAAAGTGCTGCATTTTGTCGATAATGTTCATGTCATAAAAGACAACATGTTTTTGGTTCCTCCGCTGTTTAAACTGATTCACGAACAATCGGGAACCGACTGGAAAGAAATGTACAAGGTGTTTAACATGGGGCACCGTTTTGAAATATACTGTGATGAAGATGTGGCACAGGAGATCATTAAAATTTCTGAATCGTTCAACATCGATGCACAGATTATTGGAAGAGTTGAATCTTTTGAAGGGAAAAAGTTAACGATCCGGTCAGAAAAGGGAGAGTTTGTGTACTGATTCAGTTCAGGGCAAACAAGCGATCATTAACCGGAGATACACAGCATAAGAAAGGAATAGAAAATGGCACAATACGAATTACTTGAAAAATTTGAGTCGATCAAGCATCGCTACGAAGAGGTAGAGCAGCAGATCACCGATCCGGCTGTTATGGCGGATATGAAGCGTTATGTGAAGCTGAATCAGGAATACAAAAACCTGCAAAAGCTGGTGGGCAAGTTTCAGGAATATAAGAACCTGGTAGATAATATCGAAACCGGGAAGGAAATGTTGGCAGAGGAGAGCGATGAGGATATGCGTGCCATGGCACGTGAAGAAATTGATGCGTCGGAAGAACTGCTGCCAAAAGTTGAACGGGAAGTGAAATTCTTGCTGGTTCCGGCCGATCCGGAAGATGGGAAGAACGCAATTCTTGAAATTCGCGCAGGAACCGGCGGCGACGAAGCCAGTATTTTTGCCGGCGACCTTTTCCGTATGTATTCGAAATACTGCGAGAAAAAAGGCTGGCGTCTGGAAGTTACCAATGCCAACGAAGGAACTGCGGGTGGTTACAAGGAAATTGTGGCCAAAGTTACCGGTGAAGGTGTTTACGGCATCCTGAAGTACGAATCGGGCGTACACCGCGTACAACGTGTTCCGCAAACCGAAACGCAGGGAAGGGTACATACATCGGCAGCAACCGTGGCAGTTTTGCCCGAAGCCGAAGAGTTTGACGTGGAACTGAAAGAATCGGATATCCGAAAAGATACCTACTGTTCTTCCGGTCCGGGTGGACAGTCGGTGAACACTACTTATTCGGCCATTCGTTTAACACACATGCCAACCGGAATTGTGGTGACTTGTCAGGACGAGAAGTCGCAGCTGAAAAACTTAGCCAAAGCGATGACCGAACTGCGTACCCGAATTTACAACATGGAATACCAGAAATACATCGATGAAATTTCGTCGAAACGTAAAACCATGGTTTCTACCGGCGACCGTTCGGCTAAAATCCGTACCTACAACTGGCCGCAGGGACGTGTTACCGATCACCGTATTAACCTGACATTGTATAACCTGCAGGCGATTATTGGCGGCGAAATCGACGAGATCATCGAAAAACTGATGTTTGAAGAGAACGCCGAGAAGCTTAAAGAAGCAGCTATTTAATTCTTATAATAAGGACGAATATCGGGCTTCCGGCTTCGGCCTTTCAATAATTAACAATGAATCAAGAACAACTTTTTGAGCAAATCCAGAAAAAGCGCAGCTTTCTTTGTGTGGGGCTCGATACGGATATTCAAAAAATTCCTCAGCATCTGCTGGAAACTTCCGATCCGATGTTTTCTTTCAATAAGGAAATAATTGATGCAACGGCTGAGTTTACAGTGGCTTATAAACCTAACCTCGCTTTTTACGAAAGCATGGGGTCGAAGGGAATGATGACACTTGAAAAGACCGTTTCGTACATCAAACAAAAATATCCGAAGATTTTTATGATTGCGGATGCCAAACGCGGCGATATCGGCAATACATCGAGTTTGTATGCCCGGGCTTTTTTCGGAAAACAGAATTTTGATGCCGTTACAGTGGCTCCTTACATGGGCGAAGATTCAGTAAAACCGTTTATGACTTATCCCGGGAAATGGGTAATTCTTCTGGCGCTGACTTCGAACAAAGGAGCGTTTGATTTTCAGTTTATTGAAGACAAGGAAACCGGCGACAAGCTGTTCGAAACAGTACTGAAAAAATCGCAAGAGTGGGGAACCGACGAAAGCCTGATGTACGTAGTTGGAGCTACAAAAGCCGAGAAGTTAAAGGAGATTCGCGAGATTGTACCGAATCACTTTTTGCTGGTGCCCGGTGTTGGCGCGCAGGGTGGTAGTTTACAGGAGGTGGCCCACAACGGTTTAAACTCGAAATGTGGCTTGCTGGTGAACTCTTCGCGTGGAATTATCTATGCATCGAATGACGTTGATTTTGCTGAAAAAGCAAGAGATGCAGCCAGACAGGTTCAACAGGAAATGGAAGTGCTTCTTCAGGAAGCCAATCTGCTTTAAAAATAAATTTTGACTCCAATAAAAAAGGGCTTCCAACCGGAAGCCCTTTTGCTTTTTATGAATTTGACTTGTCGCCTGTTTTTTGTTATTTGCTCAGGTCTTTGATACGGATATTTCTGAACCACAGTTCCGAACCGTGTCCCAGGAATCCGATATAGCCTTTTTCGCGTTTCAGGCCCGGGTGGTTTTTACCATCTTTTGTGCCATTTTCGCGTGCATCGGCAATGTCGCCATCAAGGATAACTTCACCGTTTAGGGTGATTTTAATTTTTGTTCCCTTTACGATCACTTCCTGCACATTCCATTCGCCAACCGGTTTCTGGAAACCGCGTTTTGCAGCGATGGTCCCGTAAACCGAACCGTGGTACTGGTATTCGTGCAAATTGGCATAAATTGGTGCCGTGTTGTCCAGTATCTGTAATTCCATGCCAGCATAGGCAGCATCGCCTTCAAGCGGGGCACGTATGCCAAGGCCGTTGTTGGCTCCGGGAGTCAGTTTAAATTCAAAGCGGAAAATAAAATCGCTGTATTCGTTTTCGGTGAACAGGTTGCCATGGCCGCCCATTTTGGGGTTAACTACCAACTCGCCGTTTTCAGCATAATAATCGGTTTTATTTCCTTGCCATCCGTCAAGGTTTTTGCCGTTAAACAACGATACAAAACCTTGTTCGATTTCCTCCTGAGTGAGGCCAATTTGTTCGGTATTGATTTCACGAACATATACATCGCGGAATTCCAGTTCGTTACCGTGAGCCTGAAGTTCGATAGTACCTTCTTCGAAAATCGGAATTTTGCGGTCCCAGTAGTTGTCCATGCGAACATTGTCAACCACCAGTTCGCCGTTCAGGTAAACTGTTACATTTTCGCCGATCATGGTGATACGGAAAGTATTCCATTCATCAATCGGATTATCGGCAACTTTCAAGGGATTACGGATGTTGTCGGCGTTGTTGTTGTAAAGTCCGCCAGAACCCACCTGTGCACCCACTTCCACACGCGAAGTATCCCAGATTTGTACCTGAGGTGTTCCGCGCAGGTAAATACCGCTGTCACCTTTTTTCGTGATCTTCCAGTCAACAATCATGTCGAAATCCCTGTAGCGTTTTGTCGATACCAGGTTGCCACCGTGGCCGCTGAAAACAATACAACCGTTTTTTACGCTCCAGTTTTCGAGCATCACTTTGTCGGCTTCTTCCTGGGCTTTGGCGCGGTCTTTTTCGCTCAATTTGGCAATCGCAATCGGATTACCTCCAGCAATCATTCCCTGCCATCCCTCGAGGTTTTTGCCGTTAAACATCGAAACAAAGCCTTCGCCTTTAGGCATCTTGGCTAAATAGTTTTCAATGTCGATTTTGTAATACTGGCTATCGCCACCTTCCATTACCGACGATGCTTTTTCAAGGGCACGGCGAACGATGTCTCCGTAAAAATTACCTTTCAGGGCAACGTCTTTGATGCCAACTGCTGCATTTTGTTGCAGGGCTTTGTTATCAAGGAAATTTTCCAAATAGATGATCGACAGGAAAGTGTTCAGCTGACCAATCGATTTGATGATGTTGTTTTTATCGGCATCAGAACCTGCGAAAGGCATAATTTTGCGGTATTGCAACAATTTCTGGTCGTCGGGCAGTTGCGCCGATTTTACCATTCTTGCAAAGTTGCTGGCAGCTTTAGCTTGATATTCGCCTGTGGCATTTTTGCAAATTTCGTATAACGATTTCGAAGCTGAATAGTCTTTCCAGCTGGTCAGAGCATCAAATGCTGCTTTCTTTTGATCGCCCGATGAAGTGGTGAAATATTTAGTAACGGTTGCAAGTGCTATGTCGCCACCAATCTCAGGCAGGATAGGCAGAATTAAGGCTTTTTTGCTGGTAGTTTCAAGCGCTGAGAGAACTTTGCCGTTGGCCTGTTTTTCTGCATCAACACCAGCTGTTGCAGCAACGATTGCCATTTGTGTAGCTGCAATTTCGCCATCGTTTGAGGCCGAAAGCAACAGTTTCAAAAGGGCATCGGTATCGCCGTAGGTTGAAACGCGTTTTAAAGCTTCGAAAGCTGCAGCTTTTTCAGCGGCATCAGCAGAAGCAGTCGCGGCTAAAACTTTGTCGAAATATTGTGCACCTGCTTTTGCGCCAATCAGTTCGATCAGAGCTGCTTTGGTTGCGCCGTTGGTATTTCCCAATTTTCCGGCAACGGTGTACAGGTGGTCTTTGTCGAGCAAAGTAGTTAAAACGGCTTTTGTGGCAGCGATATCTTTTCCGGCGGCCAGGTGGGCCGTCAATGCAGGAATCGCTTTTGTTCCCTCTAATTTGGCCAGCGCTGCTACCGCTTCCTCACGAACGGCGTCAGACGATGAAGCCAGGCTTTCGGTAACAATAGTAGTTGCCAAACCACAACCCCGACGGCCAAGCATAGAGATAATTTCGGCTTTTACTTCCGGTGAAGCAGCTTCTGCTTTGGCAATCCATTTGCGGGTATCGGCAATTCCTCCGGTTTTTTCGGCAATGTTTAAGGCTGAATAGCGGAAAGCTTTGTCAGCGTTGTCAACAGCTTTTAATAAAAGCGGAGTGGCTTCGTAACCCAGATATTTGGCGTAAATCGATAAAGCTGCTGAGTAGTTGTGTAAATGATTGGCAGCGGAGTTGGCTTTAAAAATGGCACTGCAGGCTTTTTTCATCAGCTCCAGTTCGCCGTTTGCTCCCAGTTGGTTGGTATAGGTTATAAAGGCTTCCGCAGCGTTGGTGGCTTCGTAATTAAAGTCGCCCGCTGCTTTTAACAGGGTTTTGTACGATTCGGGTGCACCTATGTTGGCGAGTGCAGCTAAAGCTGTTTTCTTCATTGCAACATCTTCAGCCGAAACAAAAGGTGTAATTTGGGCTACAGCTGCTTTACATTTCAGTTGACCCAAGGCACGAACCAAAGTCATCTGCGCTTGTTTGCCGGCTGCAGGAAGCGCTTCCAGGAATAATTTGGCAGCGCCATCGCCGTTAATTGCCAGGATGCATTGTGCGGCTGGTTCAACCAGTTCTTCATTATTCAGATAAGATTTCAGTGCATCAGTGGTTTTTGCTTCTCCAACCAGATTTAGTTGGTTCATCAAAAAAGTCTTAACCTCAGTGTCTTTTTGTGCAGCAAGCGCTTGCAGTAAATTGTCTTCAGCCAAAGTTCGTTCTGCATTTTTACCAAACTGACTGGCGTAGCGAGCATAGCTATTCAGTGCAAAACGCACTGCGGTGTCATCGCCAACTCCGGGAGGTGTCAGTTGTTGTGTCAGTTTCTGAAAACCTTCATTTCCCAACAGGAAAACCTCGTTCATCGCCTTGTCGAGGTGAGTCAGGTTTTTGGTAGGCATTTGTGCCAGAATATCGGCGACTTTGGTGTCCATTGTACGGCGGTCCTGGGCAAAACCAGTGCCCGAAACAACGGCCAAAACAAGGAGGCAAATAAGTTGAATTATATTTTTCTTCATTGTAATCTTCATTAATTCGTTTATCCTTAAACTTAAATTTTCATCTTTTTAAATCGTCCACGGAGCGCGCATTGGCTGATTAATCAGTCGGTTTGCACCTTCGTCGTCGATGAACTCCAGTGTTTCAGGATCAAAATGAAGTGTTCGACCCAGGCGAACAGCAATTATTCCAAGGTTAACCAGGGTTGCCGAACGGAATCCGTTCATCTCGTTTAATGCGAATTTCTTACGCGTTTTCACCGATTCCGAGAAAATTCCGATTTGTGGTTCCGGTTCAGGAAGCGTTTTGATAAAACTTTGCAGGTTTGGAATATCTGATTTGAATCCCTGGTAGATTTTTCCGTTTGGACCTTCAATATAGGCTGCGTCTTTGTCGCGGTTTTCACCGTCAAGAATAATCTGGCAACCATCGGCATACGTGTAGGTAATTCTTCTCCAGCTACCTACTGCATCGTAGTGTTGCTGAGGTGCATCCACTTCAATTTTTACCGGGCTGGTATCGTCCTTGCCCAGCATGTACTGAACCGGATCGAGGTAATGTTGCCCCATATCGCCTAAGCCGCCGCCGTCGTAATCCCAGTATCCGCGGAAATTAGCGTGTACACGCAGGTGGTTGTAAGGTCTGTAGGGAGCCGGCCCGAGCCACATGTCGTAGTCGAGGTTCGATGGAACCGGTTCGGGAGCCAGGTTGTGTTCTCCACTCCAGAAGAATTTCCAGTTGTAGCCGGTAATTCCGCTAACGGTTACTTTTAACGGCCATCCCAGAATTCCGCTGTCGATTACTTTTTTCAATGGTTTCACATCGGTACCGAGGCCGTAGAAAGTGTCTTTGAAACGGAACCAGGTATTCAAACGGAACATCCGTCCGTGCGCATTTACGGCTTCCACTACTTTTTTGCCTTCACCAATGGTACGGGTCATTGGTTTTTCACACCAAATGTCTTTACCAGCCTTTGCAGCTTCAACCGCCATTAATCCGTGCCAGTGCGGAGGAGTGGCAATATGAACGATGTCGACTTCCGGAAGTTGGCAAACTTCCCTGAAATCGCTAAATTCTTTCACTTTGTAATCGATCAGGTTACGGGCCAGAGCCAGATGTTCGGTATCCACATCGCAGATAGCAACTACTTTTGTTCCTTCGTAAGGGATGTGTCCACGTCCCATACCTCCAACTCCGATGATCGCTTTAGTCAGCATATCCGAAGGAGCAAGAAATCCGTTTCCTCCAAGAACGTGGCGCGGGATAATCGTGAATCCGGCACCAGCCAGAAGAGCGCTTTTTAAGAATTTTCTCCTGTTTGTTGTTTGATTTTTACTCATATAGCTTTTTGGTATTAAAAAATTGCAAGAGGTAAAATAACTGCAATGATAATGGGGCGCAGGTTAAAATACAGGGTAATATTAGGGGTAACAAACAAAAAAAACAAACAAAAATGCGCTTAAAACGCAAGGTTTAGGGTGAAAGACGAAAGGAGCGCTTTTGTTTGGTATCGGATTAGGGCATGGCCAGCAAATCGGAAATTGTTTTGCCAAAAGGTTGCGCGTAGCATTGCTGGTAATACTTTTCAAAGTGCTCGAGCGATTCGTGTGCCTGTGTATTTTTTCCCAGCTGTAACAGCACTCTTATTTTTTGGCTGAGAATTATTTCATTCAGCGGATCAAAAATGAGTAAGGCGTGCGATAAACGAAGCACCGCCTCCGGATTACTCATAAAACCGGTATCTGAATAAAGCGGCAACAGGGTTTCGAGCAATTCATCCGATATTTTGCTTTTGAAATCATCGAGCCAAACGTCGTCCATGTAGGGAAGTATGTTTCCTTTTTCAATAATCAGCAGAATTTTATCCAGCAACTCGTAGCTAATTTCTGTGCCAACGGTTTGTTTGAATTGTTCGATCAGCATGAAATAGTCCGACAGGTCACATTCAACATCTTCATCGAAAGTGATCACCCATTTGCGGTTTTCGTATGCAATGTTAAGACCACTGTTCTGATCGGTAATTTCACGTATTCGCTGAACCTGGGTGCTGCGGTTGTTTTTGGCGCTTTCTGCCGGGTAGCCGGCCCAAAGGTGATTGGTCAGTTGTTTCGAGCTGACTCCGTTTTCGCGCAAGGTGGCAATCAAAACCAAAACAAAAAGTTGTTTTCGCCGGGTGGAAAAGCGCGAAGTTAAATCAATACCATCGCGGTTTATGATTTTGAATCCACCAAAAATCTGGATATAAGGTCCCGTGATTTTTGCGTTTGCTTTTTGTCGTATAATGGCTCTTTGTGGCTTGGCTGTCTGGGCTGATTTTCTTTTCGCCCTGACGATGTACCGAAGAATTAGAAATGTTACCATTAAAAGCACTACCGGCAAAGCCCATATCCAGGAGTAATTTGGTGCCCGTTCCTCTTTTAAAATATCCTGCGCATAGAATCGGGCGACTTCACTGTCGCTTAATGCGCGATTCCAAATAGTGAGATCGTCCATCATTCCCTTGAAAAATTCATCCCAAAGGTTGGTGCCGATTAAAAGCGAATATTCTGTAGAGCTGATATCAGCCGCATCGTCCACTCCTACCAGCTCTCCGTTTTTAAAGAAGCGAACGGTTTTCCCGACGGATATCACAAAGGTAATTTGTTGCCACTCGTTGATTTTTACTACAGCAGAGTCAATTAAATGGTCCTTAATTCCCGGAGAAGTAAAAAGCAGGTTTCCGTTTTTGAATTTCACCGAGAGCGCTTTCCCTTTGCCAATAATGCTTCGGTTTCCTTCAATATCGGTTGGTTTAATCCAGGCACTTACCGTAAAATTATCGTTCAACTCAATATCGGTGTCGTAGTCGATGTAATTGTCTTTCCCGTTAAACACAGCACACCAGCCGCGTAACGAGTCTTTTTTATATTCGATGTTGCTGTACGGAATTTCGGTATTGGTTGCAACAGCATTGTCAACATCCTGCTCAAAAGGGAGCCTTAAAACCATTCCATCTTTGAGGTCTTTGGGGCGGGCGTAAAATATTTTAGTGCTTTCTAAGGTGCTGGCGTTAAAAGTGAAAACATCGGGCGAAAAGTGAAAGCCATCTTTGTAAGGACTGAGTTCATTTTGCCGCGTATGGATTTTTCCAAACGATTCCATTTGAGGCATTTCTTTCCAGGTAATTCCCTCCAGCGGCTGGTCGTTATAAATTACATTGGCAGTAAACCATGTGTTTTTTGAAAAGGCCTTGTAATAAGTATCGAAAATTTCTTTGTGTTGGGTGACAAAGAAGTTGGGCAATTTCCCCGTGTATTGGTTAAAAACCTCCGGAACTTTTCCCGGATTTTGTTGGAGAGAATCAGGCAGGGTTTTCAGGTCAGGATCGAAGTGAAAAACGACGAAGTCGTTCTCCCGATTTCCCCCGAATCCGTCGGTAATTCCGTTCGGAAATCCGTCCCGTACTTCATAATGGCACACCCGTTCGTTGTACGAAAATGAGCTGTTGGTTGGCTCGGGGGTGAAAACAAAAAGACGTTTATCTTTAGTAATGCAATTCGCGAGGTTATCCGGCGAGTGTTCGCCGGGAGTAGCGATATAGCGATTAATCGTATGCTTATTCAGTGCATCTGCGAGTTTTGCAATTTCGCCGGGAACGATAAAAGTTAGGAGTTCGTTATTCTCCTTTTCCAGAAATTGTTCCGCTTCCATTAAAATTTTATCAAGGGGAGTTTCGGGTAGCAAAATAAAAGCGCGATACCCGTCCGACAAATCCTGTTGAATTGATCCGCTAATTTCCCGGGTTAAAAACACATGTTCGTCCAGGCTGCTTTTCCCTTTTACGAAGAACGGGAAAAACAGAAAAAACAACGCCCCTGATATGGCATAGAATATTTTCGACCTGTAAAAACATTGCATGCTAACAAAAATAGAAAAAAGACATTTAGTTAAGTGAGAAATGTGATGAATTTGAGTTTGATTTTAATGCTTGCAAAACGGATTGCGGGCTTTTGTCCAAGGACTGTTTTGTCTATCGATATAAAAAGCAAATGCAAAGTGTATGATAATAAAACAAAATAGTTGCGTTTTGATCATGTTCATTTATTTAAAAGTAATTTATATTTGAACTTTTGCAAGATATTGGGATAATTTGGAAAAGTATAGCGAAAAAGAGGTTCAAGAGTTGGTGCAGTCGCTCCGCAAAGGCGATGCAAATGCTTTTGACGCGCTTTTTGCTATTTACGGCAGCAGGTTATTTGGTTTTGTAAACGGATACCTTAAAATAAAAGAAGAAGCAGAAGAAGTGGTGCAGGAGGTATTTTTGACCGTATGGCGAACCAAGGAAAATCTTAAGCCCGAACTTTCTTTCAAAGCTTACCTTTTTAAAATTGCTTACCATCGGGTCCTCGAGCATTTCGAATACATTTCCAGGCAGCAGGAATATATACATCATATTGTAGAGGAGTCGGTGGAGTTTACCAACGACCTGGATGAACGATTGAACTACCAGATGCTACTCGAGAAAGTTGAATTGTGTATTGCGCAGCTTCCTTCCCGTCAGAGAGAGATTCTAATTAAGAAGCGAAAGGAGGGGTATTCGGTGAAGGAAATTGCAAAACAGTTGGCCATCTCTCCCAAAACGGTTGAAAACCATTTGAGTGAAGCTTTAAAAAAGCTGAAAAAGGAACTCGGTGTCGCGAATGTTTCAGCCATTTTAATGTTTGTTTTTGGTAAAAGCCTATAAAGGCAACAAAAGTTATGCGCAAAAAAAAATGTTGCATAAGCTATTTTTGTTTTCTTCCACATAGCCAGTGTTTTATAAGGATGAGTCTGCTGTTTTTTTTTCGGAGAATCGATTTTTTTTTAAGATCAGACTAGGGGATTTTTTAGCCTGAGCCCTATTCCTGTTTATAGAAAACGAAAAAAAGTGGATTTCAATCCTGAAATATTAAAACGCTACTTTAAAGGTACCTACTCGCGGAAAGACTATAAGAATATTAAGGCCGTGTGGGAGAGTGAGCCTTATCGTCCTATCTTAAAGAAACATCTTGAAGAGCATTGGGAGAATTATTTTGAAGAGCCGCAGTCGGAGCATAATGTAGATTACCTGCTCCATAGAATACACCGTCAAATAAAAGCAGAATCAAGCACCACCCGAAAAATAAGCTTTATGGGTGTTTTTCAGCGTGTGGCAGCCGTACTCATTGTGCCATTGGTACTTGCTTTTTTAACCGTACTTTATTTTCAAAGTAAGAAAGATTCGGTTAAATCGGCTTATGCCGAGATACAATGTCCGTTTGGTGTACGCACTAAGTTCGAGCTTCCCGACGGTTCTACGGGATTTCTGAACAGTGGTTCTACGCTTCGCTTTCCAACATCCTTTGCTGGTCAGCGAAATGTAACGGTTTCAGGAGAAGCTTATTTTAACGTCGTGCACGACGAAAAACAGCCGTTTGTGGTGCACACTCCAAATTTACAGGTAAAGGTTTTAGGAACCGAGTTCAACGTTATCGCATACAAAGACGACTCAAACGAAGAAGTCATTCTCAATAATGGCAAGGTGGACGTTTTGTCTCCCAAGGGAGAGCTTTATTGTTCTTTATTGCCTAATCAGGCGATGTCGTACAGTATCGAGAACCACTCTATACGACGCAATAATGTGGAAGCACAACAGTATATTGGGTGGACCGAGGGAAAATTAATATTCAGGCACGAAAACATGAAGCAGGTTGCGGAGCGTTTGGGACGCTGGTATAATGCTGAGGTTTTGATCGAGGATACTGAAATATTAGACTATGTATTTCGTGCAACATTTATTGATGAGCCTCTTGATGAGGTTTTGAAATTGCTAACGCTTACTGCTCCAATTACATTCCAGGAACAGTCGCGGGAAACTACGAATGACAATACCTACAAAAAAAGAAAGATAATCTTGAAACTGGATAAGAAAAGAGAGGCTGCATTTAAATAATACAAAAAAGCAAAAGAGTGCCGCAAACACTCTCTTGCAAACTTAAGCAGTGTGGTAATAATAAGTTTTTTAACTACTTAATGATTCAAATTTATGAAAAAAAAATGGATTCGGGACGCCATCCTAAATGGCGCCCAAACTAAAACGTGGAAAATCATGCGACTTAGTATCTTTTTTATGCTTTTGGGCATTACACAGGCGTTGGCGTTGTCGGCCTATGCTCAGCAAACCCGTTTAACGCTTAAGATGAATGACGCAAAAGTGTTGGACATTCTTGAAGAGATCGAAAACAGCAGTGAGTTCTATTTTCTGTTTAACCACAAAATGGTGAACGTTGAAAGGAAAGTAGATCTAAATGTGAAGGACAAGACGATTGAAAAGATACTTTTTGATCTTTTCTCCGGAACGGATGTCAATTACCTGGTAAAGGACAGGCAGATTATTCTGACCACTTTACACGATGGGAGTTTGACCGAAGAAGCTAAAGGAATAACCGGGAAAGTAACAGATCCTTCGGGATTTCCATTGCCGGGAGTAACAGTATTTGTAAAAGGAACTTCGCAGGGAACGGTTACCAGCCCTGATGGAATTTATACCCTTGCTAATATTCCGGATAATGCAGTGATTGTGTTTTCTTTTGTGGGGATGAAATCAAAAGACGTAATATATAGCGGGCAAACCGAGATCAATATTGTGTTGGAAGAAGAAACGATTGGTATCGATGAAGTGGTAGCGATTGGTTACGGTACACAAAAGAAAGTGAACATGACCGGTGCTATTTCTGCGGTAAAAATGGAAGAACTGGGTAATATTTCTACCACCAACGTATCGAATACTCTGGCTGGTAGGGCTCCGGGGGTTAACATTACCGGAAACTCAGGATTAATGGGATCGACTTCGGACATCCGGATTCGCGGTGGATTTGGAGAGCCGCTGTTTGTTATCGACGGTATTGTGCGCGACAAAGAAGCCTTTGATGCTCTGGAGGTAAATGAAATCGATCAGATGAGCTTTTTGAAAGATGCGGCTACTGCTTCGGTTTACGGTTCGCGTGCCGGTAACGGTGTTGTGCTGGTAATCACCAAAAGTGGTGTTAAACAAAAACCGGTATTCAATTACCAGGGATCTTATACGTTTATGACACCAACCATGGAGTTGATGTCGGATAAAACAACCGCTACCGATGAGCTGATTTATCAAAACCGCGTAGCCGAATTTCAGGGCCTCGAAAAGCCAAATGGCGACGAGGAGTTTGCCTATTTTAAAGATAAAAACTACAACGTAAACGATTATATCTGGCAAACACCATGGAACCAGAAACATTCGATGAGTGTATCTGGGGGTAGCGATAAGGTTACTTACTATGCGCTGGGTAGCTACATTGGCGAAGAAGGTTCGTACAAAAACCTGGAGAACGACAAGTTCAATTTGCGTTCGAATGTAACCGCTGAAATTACCAAGAGTATTAAAATGAACCTGAACCTTTCGGCCAATTTGCAAAACCAGAAGCGTTTTTACTGGCCGTTCTCGGGCGATGACGAGCAAACGGTGGGCGACCTTTACCGTTGTACCTTTAACTGGCCCAAAACCTATCCTTTCTACTTGTACGAAGACGGTACCCCGGCCAACGAAGTTACCGACTATCCGGTGCAAACACCAATGGGTAGCTGGCAGGCCTGGAACGTTATCGACCAGGTAATTGGCGATCGTTACATCAAAACACGCAAAAGAGAGGTGAATGCCATTCTTTCGTTCGATATCAACCTGGAGAAATTTATCCCGGGCTTGAGCACCAAAGTGCAGGGGAACTACATCAGCAACGATTACATGCGTAAGAAGTATTTAACTTACCAGCAAAACTATGTTTGGGCAGCTGCCACTCCCGATGAAAACCGTTTCATCCCTGCAGCACCCGATCCAAACAAAATGAACACTTTTACCTTCTCGCAAAACCAGGAGTTTCTGAGTTACGATGTAAAAACCTTATGGGCCGAACAGTTTAACTGGTTTTTAAACTACAACAACAGCTTTGGCAAACACGATATTGCCGGTACGGTAGTTTTTGAACAGGCTAAAAACGGTGGCGAAATTGTGTATGCAAAAGGGGAAGAGCCTTTAACGAATTACGATCAGATGTATGTATACTCAACCGATGCCGAAAGACGATATGGTGATGCTTATGAAATAACCGACGGACGCTTATCGTGGATTGGACGTTTTAACTATACCTACGATCAGAAATATATTGGCGAGTTTTCGTTCCGCTACGATGGTAACTCTCTTTTCCCTGAAGGAAGCAGAAGATGGGGATTTTTCCCTTCGGTTTCCGCAGGCTGGAGAATCAGCGAAGAGTCGTTTATGGATAACACATCCAGCTGGCTCGATAATTTAAAAATCAGGGCTTCGTATGGTACAACTGGTAACGACCTTGATGTTAACAATAATGCAATAAGCCCATTCTCTTACATGAGGGTTTATCAGTCGGCCAATTCATACATTTGGGGCGACAACTTAAACCTGGGAATCCAACCGGGGTCGACACCAAACCCATACCTTACCTGGGCCACTTCAACCACCTATAACGGAGGTATTGATTTTACGGTGCTGAACAACCGTTTATCCGGATCGCTCGAAGGTTTCTATAAAAAAGAAGAAGACATTCTTGGTTCGCGATTGGTTACCATTCCCAATACCTACGGACAGGATCTGGCTCCGGAGAACTATGCAGCCAGATCTTGGCGTGGTTTGGAATTTAACGTAATGTGGAGAGACAAAGCCTTTAACGGCGAACTCGACTACACGATTTACGCTAATATCGGTTTTTCGAAAGACCAGTGGGACGTATTGGATCAAACCGCTCTTTATTCGGAAGGTGGAAATCTGGAAGAATTCTCAGTCATTGGTGCTCCGCTTAACCGGATAACAGGCTACAAAACGCTTGGCATCATTCGCACACAGGAGCAACTTGATGAACTTTTGGCGACAGGATTAAAACAGTGGGGCCGCGATCCTTACCTTGGGGGTATGTATTTTGAAGACATCAGAGGTGATGGTTATTCTCCCGGTCCTGACGGAAAAATCGATGGCAACGACATTCAGATGTTGTCAGAAAACGGCGCTCCACGAATTAACTATGGTTTCGGAACCAGCCTTACCTGGAAAGGAATTTCGCTCGACATGCACTTTCAGGGAGTTGGCATGTACGATCGTTTGATTAGTAACCTTGGAGAAGGGAATGGAGGTATTCGCCAATACGGAGGAACTGTTAGACCTTATTATCCTATTTGGGCCGATGATGTTTGGACACCTGAAAACCCGGATGCAAAATATCCGCGCGTAATTGGAAAAAGCTGGTACGAATCGGGAACAGGAAACCAGTCGTTCTGGATCAGAAACGGTGCGTATTTACGTTTGAAGAACCTCAACGTTGGTTATGCCATTCCACAAAAATGGATTTCAGGCTTCAAAATCAGCTCTGCGAAGGTATTCTTTAACGGTACCAATCTGTTTGTGATCTCTGATATGACAGAATTCCACGATCCCGAACAGGATTGCTACGATTCTTATCCATTGATGAAGTCATTCACTTTTGGTGTTGATGTTAAATTCTAAAAAAACGAAGTAGAAATGAAAAAGTTAACATATATACTTACTGCAACAGTGATGCTGTTCTTTGCAAACAGCTGCAATACGCTCGATATTGAAAACATTAACAATTATAACGCCGACCTGGTTTGGGACGATGAGTCGTTGGTTGAGGCTTATATGGCTAACATTTATGCCGATGTTTTTGGCAACTGGAATTCGCAACTCGATGAGAAAACGCAACAGTTGGGAAGCATCCACTTTTATCAGGATATGGTAACGATTACCAATAGCTCTTACAAAGAGTGGGATTACGAAACCATTCGTTTGATTAATGAGGCAATTCTGGAAGTTGATAAGAGTACTTTAGAGCAGGATGTAAAAGACAATACCATGGGACAGGCCAAATTTTTGCGTGCCTATGTGTATTTTAACATGGTGAAATACCACGGTGGTGTTCCTTATATTAAAATTCCGCAAAACAAAGACACCGACGATTTGTATGTTAAGCGGAATACAACTGCAGAATGTTTTGATTTTATTATCCAGGATTTAGATGACGCCATTGGCCTGCTGCCCGAACAAATTGAAAAATCAGCTTCGGATTACGGTAAGATTGATGGATCTTTTGCCAGCGCTTTTAAAGCAAAAGTGTTGCTTTACAAAGCCTCTCCTCAGTTTAATCCGGGCAACCCATGGGATAACAGTTATTGGGACGATGCGTTTACTGCCAACCAAACAGCTTACAACAAGCTGAAAGATCTGGGATATGCTTTAACCGAAAATTACGAAGATATTTTTCTGGTAGAGCGTGGTCCCGAGGTAGTTTTTGCGGTAATTAATACTTACCCCAATAAAGTAACCAACTGGGATTACGGTGTGCGTCCTGGTTCAGAAAGCCGTGGTAACGCCTGGGCGGTGCCAACCTGGGAGTTTATTCAGGAGTTCCCGATGAAAGATGGTAAAGCTTATAACGACCCAACCGGGAAATACTACAAAACCGATGAAGCGTTTTTGCAAGGCTACTGGGAAAACCGCGATCCGCGTTTTGACAAATCGATTGTTTGGAATGCATCGACTTACGAAGTATCCAACAAAGCGGGTAACCGTCAGTACACTTCGCTGGGTATTGCCGATGTGTTGGACGATTTCGGAACCAACCCGGCCGCCAAAATCAACTCGACCAACCTCGATAGCTACAGCGGATTTTTTATCCGTAAAGGCAGCGACCTGTCGTTGTTGCAATCTGAAGTGCAGCAATACGATATCGATTTTATTGTAATGCGTTTTGCCGAAGTAATGTTGAACTATGCTGAAACGGCTAATGAAACCGGGAAATCGGATATTGCGCTGGGTATTTTGAAAGAAATTCGGGAGCGTGCCGGTATCGAGGCAGGCGACGATGGCAACTACGGTATTACAGCAGCTACGCGCGAAGAATTACGTGAAGCCATTATTGCAGAACGAAACATCGAATTCTGTTTCGAAGACATGCGTTTCTGGAACCTGCGTCGTTTGCGTATGCTCGATCGCCTGGATGGAAAAACCAAACACGGTGTTGAGGCCATTGCTATTAACGAAGATGGTAGCGAAATGCCTATTGGTGAGGCAAAAGTTAAGGCGGAAGAAAACGCACTTACCGAGGCTGATTTCAAATACATTGTACATCAGATTCCTTTTACCGGTGTAAAAGTTACTTCGGTACCCGAAAAGTATTACTTCTTCCCTATTCAGCAAGAGGTAATCGACTTGAACAGCAACATTGAACAGAACGTAGACTGGGGTGGAACTTTCTACCCCACGCTCAATTAAATTTAATACACTGAAAGACTGCATGGTTGCACTTGAAGCGGCCATGCAGTTCTTTTTTAATACAAATTATTATGACACGGTATTTTATTTCATTTTTATTTGCAGCTTGTGCCTGTAGCCTGCTGGTTTCCTGTAATTCATCTACTCAAAAGAGTTCTGCTGAAAAAGTAGAGATCACGGTAGAAAAAAGTGCTGATGAGTGGATCATGTTGTTTGATGGAACAAGCATCGACAAATGGAAGAAGTTTAAAGGCGAAGAAGTTACCGGCTGGAAAATCATCGATGGTGAATTACACAATTCAGGTGTTGGGTCAGATCACGGTGGCGACATTGTTACAAAAGACGAGTTTGAAAACTTCGAATTGTACGTAGAGTGGCGAATTGCACCCGAAAGCAACTCGGGAATTTTTTACCACGTTCAGGAAGCCAATGTGGATAAAATCTACGAATCGGGTCCGGAATACCAGTTGTTGGATGACAAAGGCTGGCCGACAAAACTAGACGATTCGCAGTACACCGGGGCAAACTACTCGATGCAGGCGCCGGTTGGAGCCGAAGTAAAACCTCTTGGCGAGTGGAACACAACACGCATCGTGGTAAATAACCCACATGTGGAACACTGGCTGAACGGTAAAAAAGTAGTGGAATACGAACTGTGGAGCGATGAATGGAAAGCACAAAAAGAAGCCGGAAAATGGAAGGATAAAGAATTCTATGGCGCGGCAAAAAAAGGTGGCATCGGTCTTCAGGACCACGGCGGCCTTACTGTTTTTCGCGTAATTAAAATTAAAGAGCTTTAGTCAAATAATTCCTCGCGGCTTGCCGCGGGGTTTTCTTATATTCTCCCCTGAATTTCAGGGGATATGTCATTTGTCACCAGAAGGATGACAGAGGGGTGAAATAAAGAAAATTCGGTTTTCGACCTTGTTTCCCGCTTTAATAAATGGCGTTGAATTTCCCGCTGATCACTGATTTTACTTCATCCATCGGAATTTCTTTACCCAGCTCCTGCTGAATCGATGTAACTGCCGACGACGCAAATCCACACGGATTGATGTAATTGTAGTAGCGCATGTCGGTATTGACATTCAGTGCGAAACCGTGCATGGTAACATAGCGGCTCACCCGCACGCCAATGGCGCAGATTTTCCGGGCGCGAACTTTATGGTCGGCCTGCAACCATACTCCCGTGGCTCCTTCTTTTCGTCCTCCTTCCAAACCGTATTCAGCAATGGTGGCAATAATGGCATCCTCCATTTTTTCGATGTATTCGCGTATACCGATTTTGTAAAATTCCAGATCGATAATCGGATAACCCACCAATTGTCCGGGACCATGATACGTAATGTCTCCACCACGGTTTATCTTAAAGTAGGTGGCTTCAATCTTTTTCAAAAATTCGGCATTGGCCATCATATTGGCTTCGTCGCCACTTTTGCCCAAGGTGTAAACGTGTGGGTGTTCCACCAGGATAAAATGATTTTCTGCCGTCGGATTCCCGGTACTTCTTTTGGTGTTTATAATTTCCTGAAGCTTCTCTTCCTGGTAATCCCAACAGGCTTTGTATTCTTTTAATCCAAGATCGGTGTAGTTAAAATTTGCCATTTTTTTGTTTTAGCTACTAGCTACTAGCCACGAGCTTCGAGTTTTATGAACTCGTTTACTCAATAACTCCTTTACTTTTTATTTGCTAAATGTTCTATTGTTAAATTGTAAAACTGTCAACTGCGACTGCATACTGATCACTTTCCTACGCATTTACATGCTCTTCCGCCCGGTACGAACTGCGCACCAAGGGCGAGCTTTCCACAAATTTAAACCCTTTGCGGATGCCAATGTTGCGGTATTCTGCAAATTTTTCGGGAGTAATGTATTCCACCACAGGCATGTGTTTGGTGGTGGGAGCGAGGTATTGCCCGATGGTCATCACTTTGGCTCCGGCTTCGAGTAAGTCGTCCATGGTTTGCAGAACTTCGTCGTGTGTTTCGCCCAGACCCAGCATAATGCCCGATTTGGCCACTTTATAGTTTTCGGCCACATAACGAATCACGTCGAGGCTGCGGCGGTATTTCGAAGCAAAGCGGATAAACGGTGTCAGTCGTTCGGTGGTTTCCAGGTTGTGCGAAATCACATCCGGCCCGGCATCAATTACTTGTTGTATTAATTCTGTTTTTCCCCTGAAATCCGGGATCAGCACCTCTATTTTGGTCTCCGGGTTTACGCGTTTTACCTCGCGAATGGTCTCGGCCCAGATTCCTGCGCCCTGATCTTCCAGGTCGTCGCGATCGACTGAAGTAATCACACAGTGTTTTACACCCATGATCCGCACCGATTCGGCCAGTTTTTTGGGTTCTTCCAGGTCGGGAGCCAGCGGTTTGCCACTGGGAACTGCACAAAACTTACACCTGCGGGTACAAATATTTCCGAGTATCATAAACGTTGCGGTGCCACGGTTCCAGCACTCCCCGATATTCGGACAATTCCCGCTGGTACAAATGGTGTGCAAGCCATGTGTATTGACAAGGTTCTTTACTTTCGAGTAGCTTTCCCCTTTTGGCATTTTCATCTTCATCCACTTGGGCAGTCGTTCCCTGCCGTTCAACTCATGTGCCATATTCAACAATTTTCAGCAAAGTTATCAGTTTAAAAATGAATACAGGACTTAAAACTCTCAAATACTAAATTTGTTCCGAAAAAAACACTTCTTCCTGTAACTGTGTTATTTTTGTGAGATAGCAAAAAAACGATGAAGTACCTTATATTCTCCTTTTTGATCCTTTTTAGCCTGAATACGGTTTTCGGACAAGAAAATAAAGTGTCTGAAATTCAGAGTAAATCGAGTTTGGGTATAAAATATTATAACGAAAAGGATTATGAAAAGGCGCTTCCATTGCTAAAGGACGTGTACGAGCTTACCCGGAACAGTACGTATTACCGGTATTATATAACCTGCATGATTGGACTGCAACGTTACGACGAGGCGATCCGGGAAATTCAGGATGAACTTAAAAAGCAAAAGCCGCCCCGGCCCGATTATTTGATTTACTGGGGGCAGGTTTTAAAAGCACAGGGACTGAAAGACGAAGCGACTGCCAAATACAGGGAGGCGATCGATAACGTTCAGCCCAACAAGGGGAGTTATTACCTCGTAGCCAATGCTTTTCTGGTGGATCAGGAATTTGAGCTGGCGCGCGATGTATACCAGAAAGCGGCTGAAGTAATGCCCGACGAAGATTTTAGTTACGAGCTGGCGCGCAGTTATTTGTATTTGCGCGACTATAACAACATGATGGAGGCCTACCTGAATTTGTTAAAAAAAGATCCAATGCACCTTTCGAGAATTCAAAGCAGTTTGTCGTCGGCCATGCGTTTGGATATCGACGACGGGCTTCGCGATCAGTTTAGGGAACAGGTTCTCCTTCGCATTCAAAGTGAACCCGATGTAATTGGCTACAACCGACTGTTGATCTGGTTTCTGTTGCAGGAACGGAAATTTGCCAGTGCCCTGCGCCAGTCGATTGCCATTGATCGGCGAACCGGTGAAGAAGATCAGCAAATTGCCATTTTAGGCGACATGGCTTTGCGAAACAAAGAGTATGCAGAGGCGAAAAAGGCGTATCAGTACTTGCTTGACAAAGGAGAGGAAACCAGCTATTATGCACAGGCTTTAATTCGTACCCTGAATGCTTCATTCCTGGAGTATGTCAACGATTTTCCGGAGGATTCGGTAAAAGGAAAAGAACTGGCTCAGCAATTTAATGAAGGGTTGGAATATTTGCATTTTGGCCCGGCTACGCTCGCTTTGGTGCGGGAATATGCGCATTTGGAAGCTTTTTACCTGAATGCTCCCGGGCAGGCTATCGAAGTTCTGGAAAAAGGGATCGCTGTTCCCGGATTAAAACCCGAACAAACCGGCGAGCTAAAGACTGAGCTGGCCGATGTTCACCTGTACAACAACGATCCGTGGGAAGCTATGTTGCTGTATTCGCAGGTGATCGACGAAAATAAAGCCAACAGCCTGGGCGACGAGGTGAAGCTGAAAAAAGCGCGTTTAGGTTATTATATGGGGAATTTTAAGTGGGCCAAAGCGCAGCTCGATGTGCTCAAGGCGAGTACTTCGAAACTGACTGCCAACGATGCCATGGAGCTTTCGATGATGATCGGGAACAACCTGAACCTGGATACCACGGCTGTCCCCTTGCAAATGTTTGCCCGTGCCGACCTGCTGTTTTTCCAGAACCGGAACGAACAGGCGATGGCGGTGCTCGATTCGCTGGAGGAACAATTCCCCTACAATTCGCTGGTGGATGACATCCTTTTCCGAAAGGCAAAACTCGAAATCGGCCATCAGAATTACACGCTGGCTGCCGAATACCTTCAAACCATTGTCAATGATTTTGGCTACGAATTGCTGGGTGACGATGCGATGTACCAGTTGGCTGAATTGTACAATTACGACCTGGATCAAAAAGAAAAAGCCAGGGATTTATATCGCAGTATGCTTAACTCCTACCCGGGCAGTGTTTATATAGAAGAATCGCGTGCTAAATACAGGGAGCTGCGCGAGGTGTATCCCGACAAAGAGGAGGGAGGCAAGGAACAATTGTTTCAGCGGGCCATTGAGAATACCGAGTTTTAAGGCATCTTTTTTTAGGAGAATCCGGCAATCACTAAAAATAAAAACACCTGTTAAAAGTGCGAAAAACAGCTTATTTCCCTTCGTAGTTTTAACAGGCGCTTAAAAATTATTGGGGGTGTGCAACGGCTACACGTATTGAATTGCGTATTTATTCAACTAAAGTCAGGATTGTTCTTCCCTTTAATCTTCCGCTGAGCATTAATTCAATTTTATGGGGTAAATCCTTTAGCTGAATTTCATTGCAGGTATATTCTAATTGTTTTGGCTTCCATTCATCGGCTAACTTATTCCATACTATTTCCCTGTATTTCATCGGATAGTTTTGCGAATCGATACCAATAAGCGTAACACCTCGAAGGATAAAGGGAAAGACGGTTAAATCCAACTTGGGAGATGCAACATTTCCGCAGCAAGTTACAACGCCTATCGAATGGGTTGATTTAATAATGTTTTCGAGAATGACACCTCCGACCGTATCTATTGCCCCCGCAAACAAAGGTTTCAACAAGGGTTTTTTATCAAAATTTTCGATCTCACTTCGCAATATTATTTCTTTTGCTCCCAGGTTCATTAAATAGTCTCTTTCCGTCTCCTTACCTGTTATTGCAACTACCGAATATCCTAACTTATTCAGTATAGCAACGCTTAATGCGCCTACGCCACCTGTTGCCCCCGACACCGCTATTTTTCCGTCTTCCGGTTTTATTAATTCCGTAAGTCTTAAAACGGATATTCCAGCTGTTAATCCTGCAGTGCCATAAATCATGGCCTCTTTCAGGGTCATTTTTTCGGGTAGTTTTACGGCCCATTCTGCCGGAACTTGAATGTACTCTGCAAATCCGCCGTCGGTATTCATCCCTAAATCATAACTGGTAACAATTACTTTATCACCCGTTTTAAATAATGCACTGTGCGATTCTTCTATTATACCTGCCGCGTCAATACCGGGCGTGTGCGGATAATTTTTGGTTACTCCTTTGTTTCCCGAAGCCGACAATGCATCTTTATAGTTCAAGGAACTGAATTGTACTCTTACTAAAATTTCATTATCGTTTAACCGATTAAAGGCCACTTCTTTAATAGAACCAACGAAATTCCCATCCTTCTCTTCCACTCTAAATGCCTTAAATGTAGAATTATTTTGTACCATCTTTTGTCTTTTAATTTATCTATTTTTGTACAAATGTCAGGATAAATAATTTGCTTGTCAATAACTTACAAAAGGTTTACATACGAACATTTATTGCTGTTTTTAGTATTTACAAGTCTTTGAGAGAAGAAAAAAAATGAAAAAAAGTTATTGCCCGATTGATACATTTATAAACGTGGTAAAAGGTAAACGAAAAGGAACCATCGTTCTTCACCTTTTTCAGGGAGACAAAAGGTATAGCGAATTAGTTAAACTCTTGCCTGATATTAGCGAACGCATGCTGACCAAACAGCTTAAAGAACTGGAATCTGACGGGTTAATCCGTCGAACGGTTTATCCGGAAGTTCCGCCAAAAGTGGAATACAGCTTAACGGATCTTGGTAAAGAAATTCATCCTATCCTAAAAGGAATGTACAAAGGAGGAATCCTTTTTGAAAAATCGATGGATGAATCTCATCTTTAAAATTAAGTGTTATTGCATCGATGTGATAGGGTTTTATAAACAACACAGCAGTCACTTGCAAGTTATCGTTGCGTCCCGATAGCTATCCAGACCTGAGAGCGTTCCGTGCGGTAGGACGGAGCGATGTTGCTAGAATCCAGCGAACGACACACCACGAACCCCGCAATGCAATTTACAATTTGTTGAACGCTTAATTGTTGCCAACCGTAATTTATTCATCATCAATCACTTTTTTGTTTCTGATAGCATGAACTTCATTTAATAATTCAATGTTCTTTTTGATGGATTTTATGTCCACATTTAGCATAAATTCTTTGTATCTATTGTATGTATAACCGATGTCGTTTTCTTTTAATTTCTTTTGAATTGCTTCAACTTTTTCATCGTCTTTGACAGAAAAGAAAAGTGCAGAAGTTGGTTTGATTCTCTTGCACAGCCAATAAGCATTTCGTCCGTCAATATTTATGCTAATATAACTTTGCGTATACCGTAGGTCAATTCTATCGTGTTTGCCTTTTAATGATTCATAAATTTCTTTTGCATTTAGATTTGTCCAGGGAGAGTCTGCGTTCCAAGTCGATTCATTTACTTGTTTTGTGTCTTCTTCATCTTCCTCGGGTTCTGTATAAATGTCAATGATTTTTGAAAAATTTAAAATTTTATCTCCGTTTACCTCCAATAAATCTGCTTGAATTGCAATCATTGGAATATTTAAACTCATTAATTGGATGACATTAAAATACCTTCTGTCAAATGATTCTGCTATCAATACACAGAAATGTTGTCTTTGAGGATATTTGCGTTTTTCGTTATCCCAGTACTCAATTGAGCGAATTATGTGTGAAGGATCTGTTTCACCAAGCATTACTTCCACTTCATACATTGAATTATCAGTGGGTTCTTTAAGCAGAATATCAAGTCTCCCACCACTTGATTGTTTTTTTTCTTTGTTTACCGCAACTAAATCTCCAAGTCCAATAATTTTTGGGTTTTCATAAATAATGTCTTGAAGCCAATATTCGTCTTTTCCTGCATTTCTGATGAATATCTTTTTCCCAATTTTAATTTCACTTTCCATTTTTGTTGTTTTTCGGTTTTATTATGGTTGGTAACTAGTGTGAATCATCCTCGTTGTTATTTCTCTTTTATCGTTTTAAAAAGTGTTGTCATACACCCAAATGGGCATGTAAATGACACTTTTTATGTTTTACTAATTTCTCTCTGTTTTTATGTGGTAAAGCGTATTCAACGGTTTTTGATAATTTGACGGTTAAATATAAACAGAAATTCAACCAAGCCTTTTCTTTACAGGGTGTTATCGGGCATAAACCGCAGGCCCGAGTTCGCGGTTCTCAGTAAAACCCTCGTTAAGCTCGCTTTTTCCCCCGAAAGGCTTGTAAAAAGTGAGCCTGTTCTCGCTTAAAGTTAGAATGTTCTCGTTTTTAGTGAGAAAGTTCTCACTTTTTACAAGGAAGTTCTCGTTGAAAGTTAGGATGTTCTCACTTTTTGCAAGCCTGTTCTCATTTAAAGTGAGCCTGTTCTTGCTTTGAGGGAGAAAGTTCTCGTTTAAAGGTAGCTTTATCTCGTTCGGAGCTAGCTTCAGAGTTCAGAGTTCAAAGTTCAGAGTTCAGAGTTTGGAGTTCAGGTTCCAGTGGTGAGCTCCCTGCTCTTCGCTCACAGCTCTTAGCAATTTAACAGTTTTTCATTTTGACAATAGCATGCAGCTCTTAGCTTATTCGCGCATTTTCGTTGATGGACTGGAAGGCTGAATTTGCAATATTCAATAATCAATTACCAACGACTCGAAGCTCATGGCTTGTAGCTCACAGCGCTTAGCTTATTTCCGCGAAAAATTCAGGATAGACGGAAGGATAATTAACTGCTAACGGGGATCGGGTATGCGCTTACCTCTTGGAAAACGTTTCCCCAATTCTTCAACTGCTTCTTTGGCGCCGGGTTGCCCCATGGTAGCCGCATTTTTCAGCACTTTGTAGACCGAAAGCGATGCGCTGTAGGCCTCGCTTCCGGCAAGGATCATACTATCGTCCAACTCGTTGCTGATGCGTTCGAGCTGGGTGAAAAACGTACGAATGGCTTTTACTGCCTCAAAGTCGGCAGTAGCTTCGGGTACATCAATAAAGGCAGGCATATACTGCGGATATTCCTGCGCGTATTCCACCGCTTTTTCAACAAAAGCCACGGTTTTATCGCCCATCTTGGGCAGCTCTTTACGCTCTTCGGGCGTAAGGGTCATTAACTTAGGTTCCAGTACGGTAGCCAGTACCTGGATGGCCTGGTTTACCTGGTCCTTTTCTTCATCGGTTAAATGGAAAGAAAATCTGTCTTCCATAAGATTTAAATTTGATTTGAAATTTGGGGTACTCTGGAATTTTTGGGGATATTTCCCTGCCACCCTTCCGGCTGCCAGGTACCTTAACATGTATACAGGGTTTCCGTTATCCTGAATTTCAAAAAAAAGATAATGCAATTGAGACATATAAATCAAGGCTTGCGACTATGCTATGGAGCATCTGTACAATGAGTTGCGTTGTGTGTTGCCCGTTTTTTTGGGGCGACGGTCATCCGGTTTTCTTTTTGTACATTGGCGTTTTTAATCATCAGCTTTATGGCGCAACCTGTAAAATCTTATTTATATGCGGGCCTGGCCGTGTTGTTTTGGTCGACCGTGGCAACCGCCTTTAAACTGGCTTTGGCCGAATACGACTTTATCCAGGTTATTTTTTACGCATCGGCCGTAACGGTTGTGTTGCTGTTTGCGGTTTTGCTGTTTCAGCGGAAGGTGCATTTAATCGCCCGGGTAACCCCGCGGCAATGGACGCATTCGTTGCTCATGGGCGCTTTCAATCCCTTGCTGTACTACCTGGTGTTGTTTAAAGCCTACTCCCTGCTTCCGGCGCAGGTGGCGCAACCCTTGAACATGATCTGGCCCATTACGCTGGCATTATTGTCGGTGCCGCTGCTAAATCAAAAAATTGGCTGGATAAGCTTTGGGGCGTTGATGGTTAGTTTTACCGGGGTGTTTTTTATTTCGTCGCAGGGTGGTTTCGACGGGTTCCGAAACACAAATCCGCTGGGCGTTTTCCTGGCGGTGGGGAGTTCGGTGCTGTGGTCGCTCTACTGGATCTTTAATGTGCGCGACCGCCGCGACGAAGTGCTGAAACTCTTTCTGAATTTTGCCATCGGTTTTGTTTACCTCTTGCCCGTGATGGCGCTTTTCTCTTCGTTCAGAATAACGCTCAATACCGGGTTTTACGCCATCGTTTATACCGGAGTTTTTGAAGTGGGAATTACCTATGTACTTTGGCTCAAAGCCATGAACCTGACCACCAGCAATGCCAAAATCGGGAACCTTGTGTTTTTTGCGCCGTTTCTTTCGCTGGTGTTTATTCATTTTATTCTGAAAGAAACCATTTATGTCACTACGTTTATCGGCCTGGCTTTTATTGTGTCGGGCGTGCTTCTTCAACAGTTGGATAGGAAGAAGATTTAAACAGCTTTTTGAGTGGGAATCGCCACAAATTACGATTAAAACCGGGCCGATTTTGTAAAGAAAAACCCGGATAAGGAGAAGTAAATTTGAAATGTCTCATTACTCAATGCTAAGTACTAAAACCTGAAACGACGTACCTTTTTTTAAACCAGTGCGATTAGCAGATCGGTGCTGGATTTATCCGGGGCAGCAGCCTGTACCGGAGGTTCTGAGTCTTCGTCAGTGAAAGTAAACCGTACCGATTTTGAGTTAAATGAAACCACGGTAGCCGAACTTCAGCAAAAAATGGAGACCGGAGAGTTGACTGCCGAAGCCATTTCCCAAAAGTACCTGTACCGCATTACTAGTGGTTAGAGCTTGTTAAAATATGAGGTAATTTCTTTATTTGATTTTAATCCCATCTTCTTGCGCATCCGGGTGATACTTTTTCTTACCGACTCGGGTTGAACATGTAAGATATTTGCAATTTCTTTGTTGCTTAGATTAATTTTCAGATAACCACACAATTTTAATTCGTTTTGAGTAAGTGAAGGATGATTTTTTTGAAGGCCTTCTATAAATTGCGGATAAACTTTGCGAAAATGCAGAAGGTATTTATCTGTTTCATCGTTGGTAAAAGTATGCTCACTGGTTTTTATTATATCTGTAATCTCTCTTTGTTCATCTTTGTTTTCAAGTTTTAACTTGTTTAGTCTTTCTGTAAAATTTTTCAGGAGTAAGTCAGTTTTGGATTTTTGTACGAGAGTTGATACAATTTCACGCTCTTTTGCTTCGAGAACTTCTTTTGTTTTTTCTTTCACTAAATCTCTTAGGTTTTTATTCTGCACATCAAGTTCTTTTGCCAGTGCCAAATTGCTTTGATAGGTTTTTGAAAAATCAAGTCCTAATGCATACGATTCAAATATGATAAAAAATGCAAGTCCAAACTGGAGAGTATACACAGAATACAAAAGGCGATTAAAAATCAGTGCTTCAATTAATACAAATACAATAAATGAAACAATGCCAACAGTAATTTTAATTTCTAACTGTTCATTTTTGTCAATCGAAGTAAATAGTAAATAGACCAGATATAAAAGGGCAAAAATAAGCGTAAACTGGGAAAAATGAGCCGCGACAGAAACATAGTAGTAGGGAGCTATAACGATAAATCCACAAAAAAGGATGATCCATACAGAATAGATTTTTAATATCTTTTTGGGTACTCCTTTTTGAAAAAATTCTTCAAAAAAGAGCAAAATGGTAAGCGAAGCCAGCCAGACGGAAAAAACGGATGTTTTTAAATACAAAGAAATATTTTTTTGTAGAAACGGATCAAGAATAGAGATATTACTCAATAAAGTTTGACGTACTAGCATTAAGAAGACAAAAATGGCAAAATACAGAAATGATTTTCGGTGAGGATTAAAGAGATAAAACTCAATATGGTATAAAAAAGCAAAAAGAATTATGCCAAGCAAAAAACTGTCAATAACCTGTCTTTTAATGTGAACTGTATTCACTTTATCAGCAGTTCCGATTAAAAAAGGTTGCCGGAATCCGCCGTATTTTTCGTTGAAATTAGCGGTCTGAATAATCAATTCGTTTGCTCCTTCATGCGGAGTGAAGATTATTAATGAATTAACCTTAGCCGGGACCGTTTCCTTAACATTTTTTCCAGGAATCCCTGCCTGCGATATTAATGTTCCGTTCAACCATAGTTTATAGGAGTTACAATAATCATTTATGCGAATGGCCATCGGACAAATAGTGTCAAAATAAAGTTGGGTGCGGTAGGTTGCAAATCCTCTGCCAGGTAGTTTTTGTCCATCAATGATTTTTCCGTTCCAGGTTTTTGGGAAATATGATGTGTCCTGTCTTTTGACCAGTAAATCATTTTTGAAATCGGCCGGATCGAGCAATTGATTCCAGTAAAATTCCATTTTACCTTCCAGCTTTAAAATAAAAGGTTGGCCAGTTTCATTAGCATAGACCAATAGTCCGTTTTCTTCTTTATTGCTATCAACCGATTTTATATTTCCGAAGAAACCAATAATTAAAAGTGGAACAATAGTCAATCCCATTGCTAAATGGACGATGTGTTTAGCTCTGTTTTGAATCCAACGCATATTAGCGGTTATAAACGCGTTATCAAATTCTGTATTTGTCCTGAATTTCAAAAGTAATTAAAATATTATGATAGCTTTTTTTGAGCAGCATTTATCTTGGGATTAAATAGCTAAATTTTTTTGATAAATGACATGGGAAAATCGTACCCGGGAATAATTCTTTTTTTTTAAGCGCTGTAACTTAAATCCTACGAATTTGAAATTTTGTTCTATTCTTAAATGAAGTCTGTTTAGTTTTTATTTCCCCGAATTTGATTAAAGCATAAAAGAAAAATAGTTGTAAGACTTACTTTTTCAGGGTGATGACACGTGTAAGCGCTTGATATGTGCTTCAGTAGGGGGTGTCCCGCTTTTGTCCCGCTATAAATTCAATGGTAATGCAACTTTCGTGATAGCTTTATCTACCTTAAATTAACAAACTCAATTAAGATGTATAAAATTCTCTCTCTAGGTTTTTTAAAACTGTTTTTGTTGGTAGTAGGTGTCTTTTTTGTTCAGCAAATAGGGGCACAAACTGCCGTTGCGCCATCTGTGGGTGACGGGCTTAGTGAAGTTACAGCCTATGAAATATCCACATGGGAAAATTTGTATTGGATAAGTCAAAATCCCGACGAATGGAATAAGTATTATATCCAAACCGCTGATATTGATTTTGCAGATGCAGATCCGGCAATAACTACCTGGCACGCATCTCAAGGCTGGCCACTAATTGGATCATATACTGATTACTACACCAAGACTCCTTTTACTGGTACTTATAATGGCAACGGGCACACTGTAAGCGGACTTTATATAAACAGACCACGTGTTGATGGCGTTGGATTATTTGCTTATACGGAAGGGGCTACGATTATAAATTTGGGTTTAAAAGATGTTTCAATTGCAGCTGATGAGTTAGCGGGGGCATTGGTTGGAAGGACAAATCTCAGCACTGCAATCAGTAATTGCTTTTCTTCCGGGAGTATTTCAAGCGGAAGCTATTATGGAAATATTGGAGGTCTGGTGGGATATTTGTCCGCATCATCTACGATGTCGAATTGTTACAGTAATGCCAGTGTTACCGGAACGCGTTCAGGAGGAACCCAAAACCTGGGTGGTCTCATAGGGGGCACTCACTCTGCCACTGTAACCAATTGCTATAGTACCGGCCTGGTAACCGGAGGAATTACTTATGTTGGAGGTTTAGTAGCCTACACTGTTGCAACTACCATTAATAATTGTTTTTGGGATACAGAAACTTCAGGCCAGGAAACCAGTTTCGGAGGAGGTACCGGAAAAACAACGGCAGAAATGCAGGTAGCATCTCTTTATCTTGGAGCCGGATGGGATCTTATGGGTGAATCAGAAAATGGCGACGATGATTTATGGGGGCTTAACTCTTCCGAAAATGGGGGTTATCCTTTTCTTTCATGGCAAGGCTATACAAATGATGCAGAATTAGCTTTATCAACAGATTCAATAACCAGCATCTCTGCATCTACTCTTACTGCCACCTGTAATGGCACAATTTATACTTTGGGTACTCCGGCTCCCACACAACACGGTATTTGCTGGAATACAACCGGCACACCAACATTAAGTGATTACTACACCGAAGAAGGTACTCCTTCCACTGGCAATTTTTCTTCTGATTTAACAGGTCTGTCGGCTAATACTGTATATTATGTCAGAACATACGCAACCAGTTCCAATGGGACAACATATGGGAATGAAGTATCTTTTTTTATGATAGAGGCAATTGCTCCTTCTGCTGGTAATGGAACTTCTTCAAATCCTTATGAAATTGCCAACCTGGAAAACCTGTTATGGCTATCTGAAAATAGTAACGAATGGGATAAATACTATATCCAGACAGCAGATATAGATGCTTCAGCGACTTCAATATTAAACGAAGGCTTAGGTTTCGCGCCAATAGGGAACTCGGTTACCAAGTTTACCGGGCATTACAATGGCCAATTTCATATAATAAACGGACTTTATATTAATCGTCCATCTACAGATTACAGTGGTCTTTGGGGAGAAATAGGTGCAGCTAAAATTCAAAACGTTGGGGTAACCAATGCTGCAGTAACGGGTAAGTATGCTGGTGTTCTTGTTGGAAAAGCATACAATAGTTATGCAAGTATTGAAAATTGTTATTGTACGGGCACGGTAACAGGAGTTCAATCCTATACCGGTGGATTAGCCGGATGGTTTGCTTATGGTACAATGAAAAATTGTTACAGTGATGTTACAGTTATAGGCACTTCGTATTCTGGTGGTTTAATCGGTAGAATTCAGGGTGGTAAAGTATCGAATTGTTATAGTGTAGGAAATGTCTCTAAAAACGCAAGTACTTCTTCTATAACTTATCTTGGTGGATTCGCCGGCGCAATTGATGTCTCAGGCGCTACTGTTACAAATTGTTACAGTACCGGCTCTGTAAGTAGTTCGGCAAACAGTTTTGGCGGTTTCGCTGCTGATTATAATTCGGCAAGTGTTAACGGCTGCTTTTGGGATACTGAGACATCGGGGCAAGCAACAAGTAAAGCCGGAACAGGTAAAACAACTTCCGAAATGCAAACGGCCGGAACCTATATTAGTGCAGGCTGGAATTTTGCTGTCGGCAATAATCTGTGGGCACTAAACGGAACAGATAATAATGGCTACCCGTTTTTGCGTTGGCAGGATTTTAATCCCGGGAATATTTGGCTGGGGAACAGTTCTGCTGAATGGGAAACGGCACTAAACTGGAGCGAGAACCTTGTTCCTTCTGATACAATAATTATCGCAACTGCCACCAATAGTCCCGAGATTAGCACTGTAATAACCGTTGACAGCCTTATTGTGGAAACAGATGCCTGCCTGACCATAAAACCACTCGCTGGGCTAACCGTTGTTGGCAAATTAATCAATTATGCCGATTTTGCAGGGCTGGTTATTAAGTCGGACGCTACGGGTACCGGGCAACTCATTAACAGAACTCCGGGGATTCAGGCAACAGTTGAACGTTACTTTACCGGCAATGCCTGGCACATGGTATCTTCGCCGACTCCGGGTGGAGCGATTTCTGATTTTCTATCATACAACACAAACGTCCCCACTAACAGTATTTACCGTGGTATGATGGATTATGATGAAACGGTAAACGGATGGAATAGCTTTTTTACTAATGACCAGTCTGGGAATTTAACTGCAGGCAAGGGGTTTTCTTTGCGTACCGATACTGACGGGACTGTTAAATTTACAGGGACATTATCTGCCGATACGATAATCACATCTGTAGGTCGTACCGATGATTACGGCTGGAACTGTGTGGGCAATCCCTACCCATCTTCAATATTTATAAACGACGCAGCTGATGGCGACAATAACTTTATTGATTTGAACGCAGCTAATCTTGACCCGAGTTATACCGCTATTTATGTATGGGAGGAAACAACCAGCTCGTATTCAATTATTGCGATTGAAGATGCAGCGTTTTATGGGCAAGTTGGCCAGGGATTTTTTGTCAAAGCAAAAACTGATGCAGCACAAATCCGGTTTACCCCGGCTATGCAAACAAATCAACCTGCCGCAGTTTTTAAAAGCGGAAAGTTACCATGTCCTGAACTAAAGTTGACAGCAACGATGGCGGAGACAGCCCGTAGTACCCGTTTAAAGTTTAATGATGATATGACGGAAGGACTCGATGTTGGCTACGATGCAGGAATCTTTAAAACCGGTTTTGATATTTACACCCGGTTACTGGAAGATAACGGAGTTGATTTTGGACTGCAATGTCTTCCTGAAACAGGGATGGAGGAAGTTGAAATCCAGGTAGGAATCGATGCTGCGACCAGCGGAGAAATCAACCTGAGTTTAAAATCGGAGAACCTTCCATCGGGAGTTGTTGCGGTATTAAATGACAAGGCAACCGGAATGAGTTTTCCTTTTAACAGCGAAGAAGCTGTTTATACCACTACCATTGATGGTGCACAGGGTTACGGACGCTTTACGCTCACGTTTTCAAGTACCACGGCAGTGGATGATATGCTGTCGGGAGAGCCTCATTTTAAGGCCTGGTACAGCAGTGGATCCATTTATATTTCGGGAGAGATGGATGGAACAGGAGAAGCCACGGTTTATGATATAAACGGAAGAAAGCTGGCCATTCACAAGTTGAGTAGCGGTGTAAGAAACCGGATAGCAGCACCCGCCGAAGCAAACAGCCTTTACCTGGTGCGAATCAGTGATTCGAAGCGGAACGAAGTATTGAAAGTGCCGGTAACTGGCTGGTAGCAGAGAGGGAGGATAAAAAAGATGAATTGGCAAATAAAGAAACAAGCAATATGAAAAATAAAGCAACCCAAAATCATTCAGAAAGAGACCTTAACCAGGATATAACAAGAAAGGAAGCATTAAAAAAGGCAGGGAAGTATGCGGCGGTAACTGCAGCTTCCATGTTGATCGTCTTAAGTCCAAAAGAATCGCAGGCGACATCACCTTCAGCTCCGACACCATGGCCCGGTGGTTTTTAGAAGAGCATTAGAAAGATGTGTTTTCCTGTTTTCTTTTTTTTATGAAGTTGTTAAAAGTTAACCTGTGTTATATGAAAATAGGTTGGTTTTATAGCAGTTATCACTCTCTCTTCTCCCTCTCTGCGCACAGAGAAGGAGAAGAGGGAGAGTGCCCGGGATCAGGGTGAGTCAGCAAAAAGGCACATGCACTCTGTTTTCGTTAAAACCGCCTAGAAAACTGACAATTACAATGGGGTTTGATATTTCGATTTGAACAAGTTCAGGCCCGTATCTCGTCCGGCGAAGAAAGTTAATAAATGATGCATGGTGATTCAGGACGAATGCAGACTGGCCGGCATTTACTCAGGCGATAAAAAAGAAGTGTATGAAGTTGCGAGAGTATGCGCATAAAAGCAGTCGGAATATTTCTGATACTCAATTCGAAGGAGTGGCAGTCGATATTGCTTGCGTTACCAGCCACATGTCCGCGAGGGATATGATGAAATAAAAAAACATATTGAAATGCTGGTTGTCAACTGGCAGTTTTCTTTTGTCAGGCCAGATAAGCCTCAAAAATCAAAAGAATAAAAAGACCGGAGCCGACGATGTAGAAAGAACTCTGCGGTAATCGTTTAGATTTTTCTTCACAACAGTACAATTTGTTTTACGCAAAATATGTTTGTAAATATCTTTTGGGACATATCTTAAATAAAACATAATTATTTTATCTTTGAAACTACTTAACCCGTTAAATCAACGATATAAGAATGCTCAATGTTGTGAATCTACGATCAATAATAAACCATTACATACGAAATTATGAAACACCCCATCGTTTTTGAATCATGTTGATTATTTCAGGAATGTCGACTTTTGCGGTCAGGGTTCTGGAACTTCGGGCGATCCTTACCTGTTAGCTACCGCATCAGATCTTGCGGCCATTTCCGTCACCCGGCCTATTGGGCTTCCGGCGTTATACGTTCGAAAATCAACAATTTGAGACTGGCCCTTTTACGGGTATCGGGTCCTTTGCAGAAAGGTGATTTTGCAACAACTATAAGCCAGTTGAAAGAAATGCAGGTTGGTGGGTCAAGAGGGAAACAAAATTTTTGGATCGACAATAAAGAGAAAAAACGGCAATTGATATCGAAAGAATCATACTGCAACTTTTAAACAATTCCATATTGCTTATAGAACAAGGTGAAGCAATGAAATACCAGCATACTGTATTCGAAGAAATACATAACGGCTGTGTTCCAGGGTGGCGAAATTCGTATTGGTGTATTTAAAATGAATGTGTAATTTAAAAATATTGATGATGAAAAAATACTACTTCCCAAAGTGGAGTTACGCTGTGGCCTTTATGTGGCTATTACTGCTAACGAGTGGAATGTGCTGGGGGCAAACCCCGCAATATTTAATGGTTTCGAATATCATTTTCCCTATTGATGCAAATGGTGTATATGTGAAGCAATCTGGAACAACCGGATTGAATCCTAATTGGGAATATTGGAAGCATGAAACGGCAAATTATTATATATATGCCGATGAATATGACGGTGCTTATTGGTGGAATATCGACGATAATATAAGTGATAACGATGGTGTATATTTCTTTAACGATGAATCCTCCAGTATTGATTTTTTTACACAAAGAACATCGCCTCATTTAGTGACTTCATGGGCTGCTGAGCAAGGAACTCATAATCCTCCAGTTTCTCTTGTTCAGGTAGTTATATATACACCTTCTGTTCCCACTGTAACCACTTTTTCTGCCACAAGCATTACCGCCACCTCGGCCACTCTGGGGGGTGATATTACTGCTGATGGCGGGGCTGATGTAAGCGAGCGGGGTGTAACGTATGCGTCCACCGATGCCACCCCCGCTATTGGCGAGTCGGGAGTGACTAAAGTTGCGTATTCTACAGGTGGTACTGGTAGTTTTAGCCAGACGGTAAGTTCATTATTGCCGGGAACGACTTATTATTTCAGAGCTTATGCAATAAATTATGCAGGAACCAGCTATGGTTCTGTTAACAGTTTTACCACTTTGCCACAAGCCGCCACGGTAACCACGCAAGCGGTTTCAGGTATTTCAACCACCACAGCAACAGGTAATGGAAACATCACCTCGTTGGGGGTTCCCAGTCCAACAGCCCATGGTGTTTGCTGGAATACCAGTGGCACACCAACAACGGGAGATGGTGCTGTTGATAACGGAGCAGCCTCGTCTACCGGTGCTTTTACCGCACCCATGACATCTTTAACACCCAATACGCTGTACTATGTTCGTGCCTATGCCACCAACTCCGCAGGTACCGTTTATGGCGATGAGGTCAGTTTTATCACCTCGCCGCAAGCTGCTACAGTAAGCACCCAGGCGGTTTTAAGTATTGGTATTACTTCAGCCATTGGTAATGGAACAATAACTAATCTTGGAAATCCGGACCCGACAGCAATTGGAATGTGCTGGAATACCACAGGTACTCCAACAATTAGTGACAGCAAAACAAATGAAGGTGCTGCAACTACCACTGGTTCTTTTTCTTCAACTATATCGGGTCTGATATCTAATACCCAATATTATTTACGAGCATATGCAACAAATCCTGCAGGAACCAGCTATGGTGACGAGGTGACGTTTACTACTTCATCCGCAGAATTGACCTGGGACGGATCGGAAGGTACCGACTGGCACACTGCGGGTAACTGGGATGGAAATATAGTTCCTACTTCCGATTATAATGTAACCATCCCTGCCGGGCTAACGAATTATCCCACATTGTCATCTTCAGGAGTATGCAATGACCTAACAATACAGAGCAGCAGTAGTTCTACCGGCTCATTATTAGGTCAGGAAAACCTGACGGTAAACGGGACGGTAACGGTTGAGCAGTATTTAACAGGCAATGCCTGGCACCTGGTATCCTCCCCGGCTCCCGGAGGAGAAATCTTTAGTTTTCTATTATCCAACGCCAATATTCCGGCCAATGGAGATTCCCGCGGAATGATGGATTACGATGAACCCAGCAATGACTGGAATGAATTTTTTACCGATGCCGAAGGCGGAAGTTTAACTGCAGGAAAAGGTTTTTCCCTTCGCACCAATGCCGACGGAGTAGTCAGGTACACCGGCACTTTGGCAAGTGGCACCGTAAGTCCTACAGTTTCCCGCACCGGCAATTATGGCTGGAACTGTGTAGGGAATCCTTTTCCTTCAGCGATATTTATTAATGAAAATGCCGATGCTACCAATAATTTTATAACAGTAAATACCTCCAATCTCGATCCGAGTTATGCCGTTGTTTACGTATGGGAAGATGGGAACGATGCATATACCATAGTTGGCAAGAGCGATGCAGCTTACTACGCACAATCCGGTCAGGCTTTTATGGTAAAAGCAAATACCGATGTTACTTCGCTTGATTTTACGCAAGCCATGCAAACTGCACAGCCCTCACTTGGCATAAAAAGTGGTAATTCCGCCTGGTCGGGAGTGGAGTTAACAGCCAGGCAGGAAGACAAAAGCCGGGTGGCAAAAATCAGGTTCAACAACGGTATGACAAACGGCTTGGATGTAGGATACGATGCCGGCGTATTTAAAACCGGTTTTGATATTTACACCCGGTTACTGGAAGATAACGGAGTTGATTTTGGACTGCAATGTCTTCCTGAAACAGGGATGGAGGAAGTTGAAATCCAGGTAGGAATCGATGCTGCAACCAGCGGAGAAATCAGCCTGAGTTTAAAATCGGAGAACCTTCCATCGGGAGTTGTTGCGGTATTAAATGACAAGGCAACCGGAATGAGTTTTCCTTTTAACCGCGAAGAAGCTGTTTATACCACTACCATTGATGGTGCACAGGGTTACGGACGCTTTACGCTCACGTTTTCAAGTACCACGGCAGTGGATGATATGCTGTCGGGAGAGCCTCATTTTAAGGCCTGGTACAGCAGTGGATCCATTTATATTTCGGGAGAGTTGGACGGAACAGGAGAAGCCACGGTTTATGATATAAACGGAAGAAAGCTGGCCATTCACAAGTTGAGTAGCGGTGTAAGAAACCGGATAGCAGCACCCGCCGGAGCAAACAGCCTTTACCTGGTGCGAATCAGTGATTCGAAGCGGAACGAAGTATTGAAAGTGCCGGTAACTGGCAGGTAGCAGAGAGGGAGAATAAAAAAGATGAATTGGCAAATAAAGAAACAAGCAATATGAAAAATAAAGCAACCCAAAATCATTCAGAAAGAGACCTTAACCAGGATATAACAAGAAAGGAAGCATTAAAAAAGGCAGGGAAGTATGCGGCGGTAACTGCAGCTTCCATGTTGATCGTCTTAAGTCCAAAAGAATCGCAGGCGACATCACCTTCAGCTCCGACACCATGGCCCGGTGGTTTTTAGAAGAGAATTGGAGAGAAATTCTCCTTTTCTTAGTAAATGGAGATTACCGGAAATGTCTTATTAATGTGGAATGCAGCAGTCCTTCCTTTATAACGTAACATGAATAATTTTCTTTCAGTATTGGGGGGGAAATCGAATAATTTATTGGTTCACTCTCTGGGTGAAAAGAAAGTTATTTGGTTCCCGGAGATCAACAAATACTTGCTGGCAGATTCGCTAGTAGCTGAAATTGTAACAGCATTGATGGATGGCAAGGATGATCACTCAATACAGCTAGCTTGCTGCGATCGGGTTGAAACCAACGAAGAACAGGTTTCTGCTTTAATCGGGGAGGTAAGGAAAACTCTGTTCAGCCTTAGTGATTCAGCTCAGAATGGTGCAAATATGGCACCTGCGACTTTGTCCGGCTTTCTTGATGATAAGGAAGTTGTGCGTCGGTATTACAGGATAAACGATGTCGTTTTTTTTGTTGAATATGAAACTTCAAGAGCCAGTGAAATCCTTCACCCAAAATTTTCACTTTTCGAAATTGAACGGGTCGATGAGTTTGATCACAGTCTGAAAGTTTTTCACCAAAACCATACTTTTTCGTTACAGGCAGATGGAAGGGAGATCGGATCATGGGGAGAGGCTGATGATCATTTCCTGGGAGGTAAATTTTCGATGGAGATTTTACAGCAGTTGTATGGTAAAGAAGAGCATGAATGGATGGGGGTCTTTCATGCATCAGGCATTTCCGATGGCGAAAAGTGCATGATGTTTTTGGGGGATTCGGGAAGTGGTAAAAGTACTTTATCGGCCCTTTTAATGGCTGGTGGTTTGGATGTTTTATCTGATGACTTTCTTCCGGTTGAATCAAAAAGAAAGAATGTGTACCGTTTTCCAGCGGCTATCTCGTTAAAGAAAGGCGCTGTTCAAGCTTTACGGTCAATGTTTCCTGAATTGGATCATTCCGCGGAATACACGAACAAGGAGGCAAACAAAACTTTTCGTTTTCTTTCTCAAACGAATACAGAACCCGGTTGTGTGCCGTGCATAGCCCTGGTTTTTGTGACATACGAGCCCAATGCGGGCGTGCAATTAAGTCGCATGCCCAAAGAGGTCGCCTTTCAGCAACTTATCCCCGATTCGTGGATATCTCCTTCTGCAACAAATGTAAAAGGTTTTCTACAGTGGTTTGACGATCTGCCCTGCTGGAAATTGCGTTACTCGGACAATGATGCGATGGTCAAAACCGTAAAAAAGATGTTGAATGAAAGAGGTTAGCGAAACGCTTTTTTTTATTGGGAAATGTTTGAGTCTTTCGGTGCATCCCGGGCGGGCAGATGAGATCAGAAAAGTGATTCAGCGGGAAAATATTAATTGGGAACGAGTGGTGTGGCTGGGGAGCAGTCATTATGTTATTCCGGCACTTTTTGTTCAATTTCGAAATAATGGATTGTTAAATGAGCTGCCCGATGACTTGGTGGACTATTTGGCGGAAATTTATCAATTAAACTTAGCCCGAAATCTTTCCATTCAGAAGGAGGCAATTCATATAACATCAGCATTAAACTCTATTGGAATTGCACCCCTGTTTTTAAAAGGTACAGCACATGTTTTAGATGGTCTTTATTCTGATCCAGGTGAACGAATGATTGGCGATATTGATTTCTTATTACCTGAAAAAGACATATTACCAGCCGTTGAAAAACTTATAGAGCATGGTTATTTTAAATTCCATGATTTTGATGTTGACCTGATGGTAAACCACAGGCATTATCCCAGGTTAAAGAATCACAAAACCGTAGCGGCCATTGAAATCCATCGTCAACCTGTGTCGTTGAAATATAGTCGCAAGTTTAATTTCGAGGTGATTAACCGGGACAAGAAAAAATTATGCGGAGAAGGGGAAGCTTATGTTTTGTCCGATCGTAATCAGATACTTCATAATATCTTGAATGCACAAATGAACGACAATGCTTTTGTGTTGAGAAGAATTCAGTTAAGAAATAAGTATGATTTGCTCTTGTTGTCAGAAAGGGAAAGTCCCCTGGAAGCAGTAATTGAATTTGGATACTATCAAAAACAATTGAATGCTTATTTGTTTGTGGCTTCCAATGTTATGGGAGAACCCGGACAGATCAACTATGTAAACAATAAAAGCGTAAAGAGGTATTACCGCAGACTTTTGTATTTTATGAACAAGCCTTGGATGTATAAAGGCAATATCGTAATTCATTTTTTTAAGGCCAGGCTCATTCGCTATATCACATTGCCAATTAGGGCTATTTACAACAAAGCCGAACGAGAGGCACTCATTTGGAGATTAACCAATAAAAGTTGGTATGTCGCTCATTTAAAATCGTGGGGCAACATGGGTTAATGATTTTTCTTTTGGGGAAGTAGTTGATGTCTTGGGACTGTTGTTTCTAAATCATATTTTTTGCGCCGTTTCTTTCGCTGGTGTTTATCGTTTCGGGAGTGCTCGTTCAGCAGTTGGACAGGACGAGAAGAAGGTGCTGGGTAGAGAATTCTGGGGATTTAATGCTGACTGACACAACTTCTCGCAATAAATCGCAATAAGTTACCACAAGTCACTATTTTTATCGAATGGAAAAACCACTTCGAATTTTGGGGATCGACCCGGGAACCACGGTAACCGGTTACGGGCTGGTGGAAATCAGGAACAAAAAACCGGTGATCCTGCACATGGGGAACATTACGCCCGGGAAGTTCAAGGACCATTACCAGCGTCTGAAGGTTTTGCACGAGCGGGCGCTTCATTTGGTGGAGACCTATCGTCCCGATGTGATGGCGATTGAGGCCCCTTTTTACGGGAAAAACGTACAGTCGATGCTGAAACTCGGACGCGGACAGGGCGTTATTATGGCGGCAGCGCTGATGCACGGTGTTCAGATTCACGAATATGCGCCCTTGCTGGTGAAGCAGGCCATTACCGGAATGGGGCGTGCGTCAAAAGAACAGGTGGCTTATTTCCTGCAAAAAGTGTACGATCTGAAGGAAATGGAAAGTGTGCTCGACGAAACCGATGCGGTAGCGGTGGCCATTTGCCATTTTATCCAGCTGAACAAACCTCAGAAATCAAAAGAGTATAAAAACTGGGCCGATTTTATCAAAAAAAATCCTGCCAAAGTGAAGTAATTTGGATGGGTGAAGCGCTAAGGAAAAACGTGAAAACGGAACGCTGATGACAGGGATTGTAACCGTTAATCACAGATAAAAAAACAGCTGAAATCTGTTGAATCTGCGTTGTCCGCGTTCTGCTTGTTAGTTAAAGTAGATAGAAAATGAAAAAATCGATCAAGACCTTTTTAATCGTCATGGCTGTTATACTGGGTTTTGTATTTCTGCCCCCGTTTATTGCCTGGCTCAACGGAGAGGCATTCAAAGTGTCCTTGACCGAATTGCGTTATGCCGTATTTCTGGGATTACTGACACCGTCGCTGATCTGGCTCTCCTCAAAAATGAAAAGCACCTTTCTTTTTGTGGTGGTGGCCCTGGTACTTATCAGTTTAGGCGGATTTTTACTCCATCTTTTGTTTCCGAACTAACGAATCTTCGTATTCAAGTATGAAAACCTAACGAATAAAAGAACATGAAATGAGCATGAGAATAGAATTTGCACCAAACGACATGATATCTCATGCGAATTCCATCTGTTATCCAAATAATTAAAAATCTAAACAGATGAAACGACGTACCTTTTTTAAAACCAGTGCAATTAGCGGATCGGTGCTGGCTCTTTCCGGAGCAGCAGCCTGTACCGCCGGTTCTGAGCCTTTGTCAGAAAAAGTAAACCTTACCGATTTTGAGTTAAATGAAACCACGGTTGCCGAACTTCAGCAAAAAATGGAGACCGGAGAGTTAACGGCCGAAGCCATTTGCCAAAAGTACCTGGACCGAATCAAATTAGTGGATCCTATTCTCAAATCGGTGATTGAGCTAAATCCGGATGCGCTGGAGATTGCAAAAAATCTGGACGAGGAACGTAAAAGCGGGAAAGTTCGCGGACCGCTGCACGGCATTCCGGTGCTGATCAAAGACAACATCGATACGGGGGATAAAATGATGACCACTGCCGGATCGCTGGCACTGGCCGGGAACGTGGTGGGGAAAGATGCGTTTATTGTAACGAAATTGCGCGAAGCCGGTGCCGTTTTACTCGCGAAAACCAACCTGAGCGAATGGGCCAATTTCCGGTCGGATAATTCTTCGAGTGGATGGAGTGGCAGAGGCGGACAGGTGCGGAACCCTTATTTTCTGGATAGAAGTCCCTGCGGATCGAGTTCGGGAACAGGGGCGGCCATTTCGGCCAATTTGTGCGCCATCGGAATCGGAACCGAAACCAACGGCTCCATTGTTTGTCCGTCGGGAATTAACGGATTGGTGGGAATTAAGCCGACTTTGGGAATGTGGAGCCGGCAGGGGATTATTCCGATTGCGCACAGCCAGGACACTGCGGGACCCATGTGCCGAAATGTTACCGATGCTGCTATTTTACTCGGAGCACTGGCCGAAGCAGATCCGGACGATGCTGAAACACATCTGGAGAAAGGCGATATTCAAAAAGATTATACTTCTTACCTGAAGGCAGATGGGTTGAAGGGAAAACGAATGGGCATTGCAGCGCAAATGTTGCCTTCGAACAGAAAGGTGAAAGCCTTATTTGATCAGGCAGTGGCTGACCTGAAAGCAGCAGGCGCTGAAATTGTTGAGGGAATAGCGTTTGACCATCACCAAAAATGGGACTATCATTCTTACGAGGTTCTTCTTTATGAGTTTAAAATCGATTTGAATAAATACCTGGCTGAACATCCAACGGCTCCTGTGAAAAGCCTGGAGGAGATCATCGCTTTTAACAGCGCAAATGCCGATAAAGAGATGCCATGGTTTGATCAGGAAATAATGGAAGCTGCGCAGGCCAAGGGCGATTTGACAAACGAAGAGTACCTGGAAGCTTTGGCGAATTCGAAACGGTTTGCAGGTAAGGAAGGAATCGACAAGGTGATGGAAGAACATCAGCTGGATGCAATTATTGCGCAGACCAACGGTCCGGCCTGGACTATCGACTGGGTGAATGGCGATCATTTTAGCGGGGGCAGTTCTTCGCCGGCTGCTATTTCGGGTTATCCGAATATTACTGTTCCCATGGGATTTGTCGAAGGTCTTCCGGTTGGAATTTCATTCTTTGGCAAAGCCTGGAGCGAGCCTGTACTTTTGGAAATCGCCTTTGCTTACGAACAGAAAACACAACACCGAAAAGCCCCCGGATTTAAACAATCGCTGATGGAGGAATAGTTGTTTTATGTGAAAAGCATTTTCTGTTTCCGATTTCAATATCCTGAAAAATTTATACGAGGGACTTGTTCGGAGGATATTATCAAAAAAAGAATCAGACTTTAATCAGTAATGAAAACTGATGAAAAGCCTGATTCTTTTTATATCTGATGTTGGATGAGCTATCGGTTGGGTAGGGCATCAAAGTCGATAACCGGGTGGCCGGCGGTTGATGCCTTACGGTTGAACAGACTTAAGTAAGTGGTGTTTTCGTCAAAAAATCCACAGTTTTTTAATACAAAGGCTTTCTGGTTTTTACTTACGCCGCCATAATAGTCGTCGCGGCGTTTGGCCGAGGCAGTGGCATCGTAAGTAAACTTGGCATCGGTCAACTCTATCCATTCGCCTTTTTCTGTAACAATCCACTGGTTGCCGAATTCCACTTTCCGGGTCAGGTGCCCCTGCGTTGGAATAAAGTTTTCGAGAAAGGAATGTGGCCGGGTGTACCAGGTTACTTTTTGCGGACGCGAAAAAGAGGCGATCAGGCACCAGTTGTTTTGCTCCGGATCGAAAAACCACGCCGTATAAACTGTTGCTCCTTCGCGGTTTTTATCGGGATGTACACGTGTCAGGAATTTGTAAGTATTTCCGGCTTTCCAGAAATAACGCAGAAAGCTTTGTCCTCCCGAACCTTCTCCGCCAAACTCTTTCGTAATAACGTCTTTTCCTTTTCCAAGCATGTGTACCTGGGCTTCTTCGGGGATTTCATCCGGATTGTCTGTTTGAAACGGACTCCAAACCGAGAACAGAATCCGGCGTTCTTCGGGCGAATTTACCTGGATGCCGCAATAACCTTCACCAAATCCATTCACCATGTAATACGAGCCGATCACATCTTCTTTTTCGGGAACGGTGACTTCGTTGTAGAAATATTCCACGTTTCCGGCTGATTCGGGTATTTGATAGGAAAGATGAACCGACGGGCCGCGTCTTCCGAAATAAAAGTTCTCAGGCTCGCGAACAAAGGTTAACGGCTCCTGTGCCGCGTCTCCTTCAATAATAAGGTCAGAAATATCGGCAAAAACTTCGCCTGAACGCGTTTTGCCTTTAAAATCGACACGTACATGCTGATTCTCGTTTACTTTCAGCGTGGCTACTTTAAGTGTTTCCCACGACGAGCTACTAAGGCTCACCGGGTATTTTTTCCCGTTAACCGAAAGCTCAATTTCAGATTCCCCTTCCCGGGTTTTGGCTTTTATCGAAAGCTCAAGGTTACCGCCATGGCTGACTTTAAACCAGCTGCTGATCACGGCATTTTTATCGTTCCAGTTCGATATTCCGTTTTTATTGATTTCCACACCTCCCGATTCTTGGGTCACATAAGCATTGCCTCCAAGCGGTATGTTTACGGGAGGGTTTGCTGAATAGCCGTTGGCAAAAGTCAAAAAGATTAGAAAGGTAAGAACGAAGTACTTCATGTTATTTGATTGATTAATTCATGTATTGTTGCTTAGGGGAGCGAATTTACATTCTTTTTTTAATTACTACTGATGCAGACGGTGTGCGTTTGCCTTAAGCCTGAACTTTCGCGTGGTTGGAATTCGCCAGCTGACATGCAGTATTGAGGACAATTATGCGACAATTAACTCTTTTTATTTCTGTTCAAAAGAAAGCGTATCTTTGCCAAAAATTTGATGGGATGAAAGAACGTTTGTTTGGGAAGACACTCTCAGAGTTACAGGAGATCGTTGGCGGGCTGGGGCTGCCTAAGTTTACCGCTAAGCAGATTACCGATTGGCTCTATAAAAAGCAGGTCTCCTCCATTGATGAGATGACCAACCTTTCGAAGAAAGCGAGGGAACTTCTGAATGAAGGATTCGAATATGGACTGACGCCTTATACCCGGGTGCAGTCCAGTGTCGATGGAACTAAAAAGTATCTTTTCCCGACCATCCAAAATAAATTTATCGAAACCGCCATGATTCCCGAGCGCGACCGAAAAACGGTTTGTGTGAGTTCGCAGGTTGGTTGCAAAATGGGATGTTTGTTCTGTTTTACTGCCAAGCAGGGATTTCAGGGGCAATTATCGGCCGGCGAAATTGTAAACCAGATTCGCAGCATCGATGAGGTAGAAGAAGTAAGCAACATCGTTTACATGGGGATGGGCGAGCCTTTTGACAACCTGGACGAAGTGTTGAAAAGCCTTGATATATTGACTTCGGAGTGGGGGTATGCAATGAGTCCGAGACGAATAACGGTCTCGACCATCGGGATTATCCCGGGGATGCTTACTTTTCTCGAGCGAAGTGATGCACACCTTGCAGTAAGTTTGCATACACCTTTCCACCAAGAGCGTCAGAAATTAATGCCGGTACAGGTGGCTTACCCGATCGATGCCGTGGTGGAGGAAATAAAAAGCTGGGATTTTGGTCGCCAGCGCCGGGTGTCGTTTGAATACATTTTGTTTGAGGGATTGAATGATTCGGAAGCACATGTCGCAGAACTGGTTCGTCTGCTTCGCGGTTTGCGTTGCCGCATCAACCTGATCCGCTTTCATCCGGTACCGGGAACACCGCTAAAAAGTCCGGGAGAAGCTACCATTCAGCGGTTTAAGGATGCGTTGAACGACAAGGGCATATTGACGACCGTACGCGCCTCGCGGGGGCAGGATATTTATGCCGCTTGCGGATTGCTCTCGACCAAAGAGCTGGTGAAGTAAGTTTCGTTATTTCGAATTTTTACGCAACCCTTTTTCTCTCCGGAACATCTTGAAGTAAATTTAGATGAGATGAGAGTCTGTTCCATTATTTCGGTATTGTTTTTTTCGATGGTTTTGTTTTCGTGTAACGATGACAAAAATGAGAATATTGATATTTATGGTAAGTGGCAGATTGATAACCTTATGTCGCTGGAGTCGATTGCTTATCCCAAGAATAATGGATTTAGCCCCTGGATTGAATTTAAGGAGAATGGTTCTTTCGAAATAAAACTTGATGCGAATACCGGGAATGGGAGTTTTGTTTTATCGGGTGATGATTCAATTCATTTTTCAATGGTAGCGGTGACGAAAATTTGCTGCGACAGCGAATTCTCAAAAAAGTTTTTATTGATGTTGCCACAGGTAACTGGTTTTTCGTTTGAAGGAAATATGTTAAAGCTGAATGTTCCTTCCTGGGGTTGGTTCGAATTGAAGCGGATCTGAAACTCGATGGCGATTATACGGTTTTTCTCCCAATAATTCTTTTTCAGAATGCTGAACCTTTATACTGTAAATTAGGAGCCCTCCATTAAGGGACTGTCCAAAAATTTATTCTGAAAGTATGTATGAATGCGTTTTCTGAAAAGTGCTGTCCAGCTTAAAATCCAATACCAGTTTCACTACCCCGCTGTAATCCTGGATACCGCCTTCCACTTTGTTGGTTTTCAGGTAGGCATCGTTAACGGTCGATGCTGCCCGGTCGAGCTTCTCATTTCGAAGTTCCATCCAGTGTTGTCTGATCCGGTTAAAGTCCGTTTTTACTTCCGGCGAAATTTTCGCGGCAAGTTCGGGGTATTCTTTCAGTTGATAAGCCTGTCTTAAAAAATGCCTTAGTAAGTAGAGGTCAGCAGTGTAGTTGAGCGGTTTCGAGTGACTTTGCGAACAAACCAGCCAGGCATAAAAGTTGGCTTCCGCCTCGCTGGTAATTCCAAACTGATGTGCCTTTTCGTGTGCCAGTGTTACCGGATACTCAAGTGGCAAGGTATAGGTGTTGACATGTACTTCGTTAAAAAATGGACCAAAATATCCCGTTATGCCCGATTGTGCAAAAAAGTGACTAAAGGTGATCGCTTTGTCGGGCCTTTTCCCTGCCGGATAGCTGAGACGCAAAACCGGCGCAAGTTTCTGGTACGAACGTTCTATCAGCGAGTCAGTGTCCTCCGGCGTGAGACTATCGGAAGAACAGTAATTTTGGTTGGTCTGAGCAATTAGTTGGTTAACAATTGACAGAAATTCCTCTTGCGTGGGCTGCTGTTCATCAATGCCAAGTCGCTGGTTGATGTTTTGCCGGTAATAATTAAATCCCCAAAGTACATAAAACAAAATATAAAGACTGGAGAGAATAGTTAAGATAAACTTCCCTGCAAACCCGAAGGAAATTTTTCGGAAGGCAAGCAAAACCATCAATGCGGGAAGGCAAGCCAAGAGTGCAAGGTAAAACAGGTCGTCGATCGATATCGGAATCAGCGAACTTAGGGTGGAAATGCTTCCGGCCACCATCGGGTACATTCCATTCGAATACCAATTTTCCACGATCGCGGGGTGTTTGGCTGCCATTTCGGTGAAGGCAAAGCAAACGATTGCCAAAAGGGGAAATACCCACCATCTTATTGTATGTTTAAAGCCTTTTTGCATCAGATGTTTTTATGGTCCGGAAAGATAAAAAAGAAATCCGGGAGGTTCAGTTAGAGGTCCGGTTTTTCAGAAAGCCATAAAACGTTTACATGTGTATAAACTAGGGTTGTTTTATGAATTTTGCAGGAACGACGAAGCTCTGAGAAGGAAATGATGTTTTGTGTGTAAATTATCTGAAATCTTGAAGAACTTCTTGTTTAAACAAAGACGATTGTGAAAACAAATTGGTATACTTGCGATACAAATCAATAAATGCAAAATGAAGAAGTCAGTTTTCGTTGCGTTGACTTTGGTGGTATTGCTCGTACATTCTTTGGCAAAGGGAGAGTCGTACGATAAAAAAGTGATGAACATTCATAACAAAGCCATCACTGTTGATACGCATTGCGATACTCCAATGGCATTGCTGGAGGACGACTTCAATGTGGCTGCTCGCAACAAAGCACCCGAAAGCAGGGTTGATTTCCCACGAATGAAAGAAGGTGGTTTGGATGCGATATTTTTTGCAGCCTTTACCGGCCAGCGCGAACGTACGCCTGAAAATATTCAGAAAGCCTACGAAACCGCCAACCAGATGATTGAAAAAACATACGAGGAGTGCAAGAAGAACAGCGAAATGGCTGAAGTTGCAACAGAACCGGATGATGTAAACAGGATAGCCGCCGAAGGGAAACGAGCGATTTATATCGGAATGGAGAACGGATTTCCGATAGGAACAGAACTTAGTCGAGTAGAAGAGTTCTACAAAAAAGGCGTTCGTTACATTACTTTGTGTCATTCTGCCAACAACGATATTTGCGATTCCTCTGCTGATAAAAAAGGAGCTGAACATAACGGATTAAGCGCATTCGGGAAAGAGGTGGTGAAAGAAATGAACCGGCTGGGAATGATGATCGATGTGTCGCATATTTCCGACCAGTCGTTTTATGATGTGCTGGGGCTAAGCTCTGCTCCGGTAATTGCTTCGCACTCCAGCGTACGCGCCATTGCACATCATCCCCGGAATCTTTCGGATGATATGATAAAGGCTCTGGCAAAAAAAGGAGGTGTGATTCAGATTTGCATGCTTGACGATTATATAAAAGATCCGGATACGACTACCGTAAGGTTTCAGAAGGAGAACGAGTTAAGAAAGGTGTTCTCTTCAAAAGATTGGGAAACCATGAGCGACGATGATAAAGCAAAAATCAGGGCCGAATGGCGAAACCTGGATAAAAATTATCCAAAGGAATTACCAACAGTTGCTGATTTTGTGGATCATATCGATTATGTAAAAAAACTGGTTGGTATTGATTTTGTAGGCATCGGATCCGATTTTGACGGCGGTGGTGGAATCAAAGATTGTGCAGATGTGAGCGAATTTCCGCGAATTACCCGGGAAATGATGGCCCGTGGTTACACCAGCGAAGAAATTGCAAAGGTTTGGGGCGGTAATTTTTTCCGCGTATTTAACGTAATTGAAGAAAAGGCAACTAAATAACTTAATATTCTTTTTAGGACTACTCTTAGGTTTTATGTTTAGTAATGGAGCATAGGTGATTGTACGTGCGCATGCTCCGGAAAAGTACGTATGAATTTTAAATTTTTGGTTTATTGTGGCGACTGGGAGTTATGAACAGTTCCCAAAATGGGAGAATTAACAGTCGTATTTCTGGATGTATAGATTTCACAAGGTTTATGTGGATATCTTTTTCGTTCAGAAACGGTTGTGTTTGTTGATAATTATTCGTAGTTTGCCATAGTTGTAACCAGGTATAATTGGTATCGTCATAAAAAGAATTGTTGTACTAGGAGTTTTTGTCTTGCTAATTTCCATTCATTGTGGTGCGCAACAAGAACCGATTTTAACTTCTTACATGTATAATGGCCAGGTCATTAACCCGGCTTATGCCGGTATATGGGAGAAAGTCGGATTTACCACCTTAGTAAGAAAACAGTGGGCAGGTATTAACCGGTCACCTTTAACTGAGTCATTTTCTTTTCATTCACCCCTTAAAAATGAAGCCGTTGGGGTTGGACTTAATATTATGAACGATAAGTTCGGCCTCGAAAACCGCTTGAGTGTATTGGCTGACTATGCCTATGAAGTTTACCTCGACCGGCGTACCCGTTTAAGAATGGGGATTAAATTTGGGTTTCTTAACTATAAAAATCCTCTTACTGAATATAAATTATATCCCGACAATAAATACGATCATGCTTTTGCCGAAGATGTGGACCTGAAATTTCTGCCCAACTTCGGAATCGGTTTTTTCCTTTACCAAGAGTCTTATTACGCCGGATTTTCCATTCCTAAACTCGTAGAAAACGATTTAAAGGAGAATTTTCATAATTATTCAACCAGCGCCGAAGTGCGAACCCTCTACCTGACCGGCGGCTATGTTTGGCCGTTGGATCCCTTTAATTATGTGGTTTTTAAACCCACCATGCTGGTGCGTGCCACCTGGGGAACACCGCTTCAGGCCGATATCGGTGCCAATTTTATGATTCGTGAAAAACTTTGGCTCGGCATGATGTGGCGAACCGGTGCAGCTTTATGTTTTACCGGAAACTGGATGTTTAGTAACAATATTCGTGTGGGCTTTGCGATGGACGTTTCTTATACCGATATATACCCTTATCAGAATGGAACCTTTGAATTTACCGTTGGTTACGACATTGACTTTTTTGGACGCAATTATTTACGATCGAGGTACTTCTGACAGGAAAGTAAAATACAAACCCAATTTAAGAAAGATGAAAAACTTAACATTAACCAAAACAGTGAATATACAGCAGCTTCAGGCCTTCTGTAAAGCGGATGCCAACGCCTGCCGTTTTCAGTGTTGGAAGAAAAATACCTTAACGCCGGTAACGGCACAAGGCGAATAACATAGAGGTTGGCCACTTAAATCGAAAGACATTAAGTTGACTAAATTGCTAAATAGCCAAACTTGTAAATTAACTGTCGCTCTGATCGTTATTTTATCGGTATTTATAGAACCTACTTCTGTAAAGGCAGACTTGTTGCGTGCTTTTGAAGGAGGGACTGTACATTACTATTGGGGTGGTTATGAAGCATCTGTTGAAAATCAGTTTTCCGAAACTTCCGGTACCAATACCTTTTTAGACGATACCACCGGTATTGTTTGTCCGGAAGATATTTCTACCTACACCGACGTCAACTCCTGTAATGCGTTGATTAGTTCCGGTCTGGAACTGCTTGATCCAGGCAATACTCTTGCATCGCTCACCTGGCAGATGGAAGGAGCCACCGTGGGCAGTTCATCTCCGTCGGGGATTAACCAACTAACTTCGTATCTCTTTAACGAAGGAACTACTGTGGTTACTTATCAGGGGAGGGACAAATCAAATCAAGCTGTATTTTGTTCCTTTATGGTGCTGGTTGCCGACAACGAAGTGCCACGTTTAATGAATCCGCCTTCCAATATTTCGTTGGAAGCTGACCCGGGAGATTGTCACGCCGTTGTAAACTGGGCCGACCCGATTGTTTTGGACAACTGTGCCTCCCGCGACCAGATTCTGGTCGATGCCAATTACCTGCCGGGGAGCGCATTTCCTGTTGGAACTACCGAAGTAATCATCTCTTTCAGCGACGGTATGGAATACAACCGCGATGAATACTCGTTTACCGTAACGGTTACCGACGATGAAATCCCTCAAATCTTTGCTCCCCACCCGGTTTTTGTAAAATGTGGAAATCCGGTTCCCGATGCTTTTACTTCGCTGCAAGAATTTACCGAAGCCGGCGGTGTTGCTATCGACAACTGTAACATTGCTGAAGAAAGTTTTCGTTTTGTAAGCCAGAAAGCCAGCGATTTCAGTTGCCCCTATACCGTTACCCGTGTATACAGCATTGCCGACGATTATGGAAACGTTACCGAAGTGGAGCACCTGGTACATGTGACTGACAGTGACGAAATGCCGCAGGAACTTCAGGCGGAACCACAGGCAGAACCCCAGGCGGAAGCCGAGGAGGAGCTGGTATTGAAATCGGGGATGGCAACGATTTATTCTACTGGTATAGGTGGAGCCTGGAGCGAATCTTCAACCTGGGAGGGTGGAGTGGTTCCCGGCCCTGATGATGATGTTGTTATTGTAGTTGGAGCTACAGTTACCGTAAACGGTGCTGATTCCTGTTCGAATATTGAAATAGAATCTGGAGCTACATTAAATCACTCCGGAACGACTACTTTGAGTGTTTATGGCAACTGGACCAATAACGGCACTTACTCATCCGGAAGCGGTATTGTCGAATTTACGGGTTCGACAGATGCTACGATCAGTGGAAGTTCATCGACTGATTTTAATGCGTTTGTTTTAAACAAGGGAGCAGATGTATCAAGCTCGCTTGAAATAAACTCAGTGGGGGCAGTTTCATTGGGAAGCTATACATTTGCCAGTGGCCTTTTGGTCCTTACAACCGGGACTTACACTTTTAGTGATGCTTTCGATATCCCCGAGCCAGCAGGAATACATGTGAATGGAGCTACCTTAACTACAGGAGATTTTTCGATTGATAACCGAGGTCTGATTCGGATATCTTCTGGTGTAGCCAACTTTGGTATTAGCTCCGGAAATTCAGTCCAGACCATGGTAGACGGTGCATTTGAAGTTAGTGGCGGAATAGTAAACATAGCCGGGCGTCTTGAAAACTCGGCTGGAGGCTATCTCATTGATCCCACAATTCCATCAGGAATCAATATTTCAGGAGGTACAATTAACCTGGCTATGGTTGGGAATGGCCTTTCAGGAACGGGGGCTTTAAATGTTACTCAACAAGGTGCTTTTAGTTTTACTGCGGGAACGATAAATATTATTAATGCGAACAGCACAACCGGAACCGCAGTTGATTTAGCCATTGAGGAAGTGGATGGAAGTGGAACCAAAACCATAACGAATGGTATCTTTCATTTTGGAGACGGAACAGCAAACACCTACCAAATTATTAGTGCCATCGATATCCCGAATATTACGACAGCTAACCAAACCGAACTTGAAATTACCAGAACTATAGATGCTAATGGTACTTATACCTTTAACCTGAGCGATGGTTCCGGGAATGAAATTCCTGTTGAGATAACAATTACCGCAGACTCATACTCATCAGATGCTTCCATAAAAGTTACCACTACTGATGGCGTTTTTGCCACCAACGAAAGCGATATCAATTATCTATCACGCTATTGGACGGTGGATTTAACAGGTATTACAAATCCTGTTTATAGTGTTACTGCGGATTATCGTCCTGCCGATATTGTAGGAACGGAGTCTGAAATTAAGGCTGGAGCATGGAACGGAACGAGTTGGACAAAGGGAAATGTAGCTGGAGGAAATACAATTACATTTAATGGCTTAACCGGGGATCTTAACATTTCGGGAATTACGGCCGCTGATCCAACTGTAACTGCATCGGTTAATAAAAATGTGGTTTGCGAGGGAGACGATATAAATCTTGAATCGGCACCAATTGGTGATGCACCGTTTAGTTTTGCATGGAAGGGGCCAAATGGATTCACATCGACAGATCAAAACCCAACAAGGACAAATTTATCAACGACGGATGCGGGAACTTATTCTGTAACCGTAACCGATGGAAACGGTTTTACGGCAAGTGATAATGTTGCTGTTACTGTCAATACTATTCCAACAGTTTCAGCATCGCTGACAACACAGCAGGTATGTCCGGGAGAACCTATTACTCAGATTGAAATTTCCAACCCAAATAACGTGGCTGGAACTAGTTTTTCGTGGACGCGTGATAACACCACTACGCTAACAGGACTGGAAAGCGGTATAGGAAATACAATTAGCGGAATAATAAGCAGTTCCACTCCAACGGTTTTGGAGACAACCACTTTTACAATTACTGCTTCTGCAAATGGTTGTAGCTCACAAACTACGGTTGAGGTGATTGTTGGGGATGATGAAGCCCCACAGATCACTGTTTGTGCAACCGATCAGGATGTGAATGTAGATGCCGGTTCATGTGAAGGGACAGTTCCTGATTTGACAGGAAGTATAACAGCAACGGATAACTGTTCATTTACTGTAACCCAAAGTCCGGTTGCGGGAACCAAGTTTGGAAGTATCGACGGATCGACGCAAGTTGTAACGATCACAGTTACTGACCCTGCCGGCAATACAGATGACTGTACAGCTACACTGACTCTGGTTGATAATATTGCCCCACAGATCACTGTTTGTGCAACCGATCAGGATGTGAATGTAGATGCCGGTTCATGTGAAGGGACAGTTCCTGATTTGACAGGAAGTATAACAGCAACGGATAACTGTTCATTTACTGTAACCCAAAGTCCGGT
>NZ_JALGYW010000019.1:3065-17969 GCF_023111095.1 Maribellus sp. YY47 | reverse complement strand
CCGGTTGCGGGAACCAAGTTTGGAAGTATCGACGGATCGACGCAAGTTGTAACGATCACAGTTACTGACCCTGCCGGCAATACAGATGACTGTACAGCTACACTGACTCTGGTTGATAATATTGCCCCACAGATTACCTGCCCGGGTAATATTACTCAAACAGCAAGTGCCGGGGTTTGTGAAGCGGTTGTTAATTTTACAGCCACGGCTACCGACAACTGTTCAGCAGTAGTAACCTACAGTCATAATCCGGGTACTTCTTTCCCGGTTGGCACAACAACGGTAACGGCCACTGCGACCGATCCGGCAGGCAATACGGATGTATGTACGTTTACGGTAACCGTCACTGATGATGAAGCCCCAAACATTACCTGCCCAACCTCCTACACCGCCACAGGAAATTCTGCCTGTACGGGTGTAGTAAATGTTGCTCCCCCGGTGTATGATGATAACTGCGGTGTGACAAGTTTTAGCTGGACAATGAGTGGGGCAACAAATGCTTCAGGAGTTACACCCATTGGAACATATACTTTTAACCGAGGAACGACGACAATCTTATACACCGTAACTGATGCTGCCGGAAATGAAGACCAGTGCAGTTACCAGATAACAATTCCGAATCTTCTTACAGTTACAGCCAGCGCTTCTGCACCGGTAATTTGTGAAGGTGACGTGTTGACCTTATCCGCCGCTCCAGCAGGAGGCACACCGAATTATTTGTATGCATGGACCGGTCCCAACGGATTTACTTCGAACGTGCAGAATCCACAAATAAGTAATATTACTACTGCAGCAAGCGGAAGCTATATGCTTACAGTTACCGATAATAACGGTTGTACAGTAAATGCTTCGGTTTCTGTTATCGTTCGCCCAACGCCAAAGGCAACAATTAGCGGGACAACTGCGGTTTGCCAGAACGAGGCACCGGCACCAGTGGTTACTTTCACCAATAATATGGCAGATGCTGTGGTGGTTACCTATAATATTAACGGTGGTGGTGCTACAACCCTGGATATTGCCGGGGGGAGTTTTAAATCGGTTTCACACCCCACAGGAACCGCCGGGAACTACGTGTACAATTTGGTGGAGGTACGTTATGCCACCGGCGTAGGCTGTCCCAATACAGCTCCTTCTTCTGCGACGATTACCGTATATCCCACGCCCACAGTGAACCCGATAAGCGACCGGGTGTATTGTAAGGGGGCAACCGTTGGCTCTCTTATGCCAACAGGTCCGGTTAACAATACTTCCTTTACCTGGACAAACAATAACACCAGCATTGGTTTAGCTGCAAGCGGATCCGGAGCTGTTTCAGCATTTACGGCTACCAATGCTACCGACGATCCTATTGATGCTGTCATCACGATTATACCCAAAGCCAACGGATGTACGGGAACTCCATTAAGTTACACCATTACGGTTAATCCTACGCCAAGAGCAATCATAAGCGGAACAACAACTGTTTGTTACGGAGAGGCAGGACCTCCGGTAACCTTCACCAATCCCATGGGTTTACCGATTATTATAGAATACAACATTAATAACTTGGGGACTCAAACCATTGTTGTTGCGGCAAACAGTACCGCCACAATTACGGCGCCCACCACAACAGCCGGAACCTTTAATTATAACCTGGTTAGTGCCGCTTATCAAAGCAGTCCGGATTGTAGAATTGGAATCACAGGAACGGCTACCGTGACGGTAGATCCAAAACCGATTGCCAATGCTACACCCCAAAGTCAGACCATCTGTTCAGGAGAAACCATTATTCCGATTGCACTGTCGAGTACAACATCCGGAACCACTTACAGTTGGACAAGGAATAACACTACGTCGGTAACCGGTATTGCTGCTAATGGAACAGGAGATATTAGTGGTACGCTCACCAATACAACAGTTTCTCCTGTTACCGTTGTCTTTTATATTACGCCTCAAGCAGCCGGTTGTCCGGGAAGTCAGATTGAGGCACGGGTAACCGTTAACCCCATACCGGTTGCCACTATTACCGACAACAACGGATCGAGGTGTTCCGGAGTAAACATCAGTGAAATTGTGCTTAGCAGTAGTGTAGGGGGAACAACATTTACCTGGACACGCGACAACACCGACCTTGTTTCCGGTATTCCTGCATCAGGTTCAGGAAGTGCAATTAACGGGGCCCTGACTAATCTTACCAGTACTCCGGTGCCGGTTACATTTACGGTTACCCCAAAGGCAAATGGTTGTGTGGGGGCTGATGTAACCACCACAATAACGATTAATCCTATTCCTCAAATCGAGGATACAATACTTACGATCTGCAACAGTGGTTTTTTCGATGCGACACCAATAGACGGGATCAACGGGATAGTTCCTGCCGGAACAAGTTACACCTGGAATATTCAGTCGAATACAGGAGGGGTTACGGGAGCAGTAGACGGGAATGGAACTTCAATAACCGGAACATTGGGGAATTCAACCAATACATTACAAACCGTAACTTATGCGGTATATCCCCGATTTGGCGGATGTTTGGGCAATGTATTCCTGGTGAAGGTGAATGTAACTCCGGAGCCCGATATTGTTGATATGACAGCCATTGTATGCAGCAATGAGAACTTTACGGTTAAGCCCGTTAATATTACCCACGGAATTGTGCCCTCCGGAACGAAATATACCTGGTCAGCGCCAATTTTACCGGCTGGCCTTACCGGTGGGGCTGAAAATACAATACCTGCCAGTACCATCAGTGCGACGCTTACCAATACGACAAATGCAACACTTACGGCAATTTATACAGTTACTCCTTCCAATGGAACTTGTTTAGGTGAAGCCTTTGAACTAACAGTTACGGTTAATCCGGCTGCTTCCATTAATGCAAGCAATATAAGTACTTGTAGCGGTGCAGGTTTTAGCTTTACTCCTTTGCACGGTGTAGATGGCGCCGTTGTGCCGGCCGGGACTACCTACAGCTGGTCGGCACCGGATGTCGATGCCGGAATTACCGGCGGAACGGCGGGTAGCGGAGCAAGTACCATTAGCGGTACTTTATTCAATTCCGGTAGTTTGCCCTTGAAGGCACGTTATACGGTTACGCCTAAATCGGCTGGTTGTAACGGCGTACCCTTCGTTTTAACGGTTACGGTTGATCCTGTCCCGGCTATAGATCCAATTCCACAAACCATTTGCAGTGGACAAACCTTTACCATAACCCCTGCAGATGGCACAAATGGTGCAATACCCGGTGGAACAACATACAGTTGGGCAATCCCAGTTGTAACCGGTGGAATTACAGGTGGCCAGGCTGGAACCAATTTATCTGAAATTAGCGGAACACTTACCAATCCAACCAATACCCCACAAACGGCAACCTATAAGGTTATACCAACATCGGGAGCATGTGTAGGAATTGAATTCCAGGTAATTGTTACAGTAAACCCAACGCCGGTAATTAGCACGATAAATACAACGGTATGTAACGGCGTAGCCTTTAGTATTAAACCATTAAACGGTGTGAACGGAGTTGTTCCTTCCGGCACAACATATACCTGGGCTGCCCCGGTTTTACCTGCCGGTGTGAGTGGAGGAGTGGAGAATACTACACCATCTGCCGATATTAACGGAACATTGACAAGTTCATCCAGCGATGCTGAAGTGGTTACCTACGTGGTTAGTGCAAGTTCCGGAACGTGCAATCCAAGTACCTTTAACGTGAATGTTACCGTTAATCCGACACCAACAGCCAGCATTAGCGGCGGAGGAACAGTTTGCGACAATGCCGGAACAGCAGACATTATCTTTACCAATCCAATGGATCTTCCGGTTACTGTAACCTATAACATCGACGGAGGAACCAGCTTTACAGTGGATATCCCGGCAAATGCCAGTGAAACAGTACCGGCAACCATTAGCCAAGCCGGAACCTTTGTGTATAATTTGGTGAATGTGGCTTATCAATCGAATCCTACATGCTCTACGCCTATAAGCGGACAATCAACTACCTTGACTGTCGAACCAATTACTACAGCAGGAATATCAGCAGATCAGACCACCATTTGTTTTGGAACCGAAGTTACTTTTACTGCTACGGTCACGAATGAAGGTACAAATCCAATTTACAAATGGTATAAAAATAATGTAGAAATCATTGGCGAGAGCGCCTTGACCTATGTGACATCCGACCTGGTAAACAGTGATAAAATCAGGTTTGAAGTAACGACAACGGCCGGCACACCCTGTTTGGGTACTACTGCAAGTAACACAGTTACCATGACTGTGAATCCGTCATACACGACTTCGGTTACGATTTCAGAAAATGCCAACAATATTTGCGAAGGTGAAACTGTAACCTTTTCATCGACGGTGGTCAATGGAGGACTAGCTCCAACATACCAATGGTACCTGAATGGTACAACTCCGGTTGGAACTAACAGTAACACATATACTACCAATGCACTTGTTGATGGCGATATAGTAACACTATTTGTAACTGCATCAGACGACTTATGTACGTTTAATAACGGAGAAGCAACCTCGGCTCCTGTCGTCATGACAGTGAATGACAACGTGGATGTTGCTGTAAGTATAGCCGCAAATGCCGATCCTGTATGTGCCGGAAGTTCAGTTACCTTTACGGCAACGCCAACTAATGGCGGGCTTTCTCCGGTGTACCAATGGTATAAGAATGGTTCGGTTGTTGGAACCAATAGCGCTACCTATACTTATATCCCTTCGGATGGTGATGTGGTAAGCGTACTTTTAACTGCATCAGGTGAGATTTGTACCTTGGATGATGAAGCTTCTGCAACTTACACCATAAACGTTGATCCGTTGCCTGCTGCCAACGCCGGTGGAAGCCATGCGATTTGTGAAAATTCAAGTTACACCTTAACTGCAGGAGAAGCAACAGCCACGAATTACGCAACAATTTCATGGTCCGAAAACGGAGCCGGAAACATTACCGCTGGCGCGAATACACTGACACCGACCTATACCGCATCGGCAGCTGATGCGGGCAAAACGGTAACCTTAACGATGACCGTCACCGGTAGCAGCACCTGTGGAACAAAGACGGCAATTGCTACTTACAGCATTCTGGTTGATCCGCTTCCAACGGCAACGGCGGGTGGAAGCCAGACCATTTGTGTAAATGGAGCCGCTACCGTTAGTGGAGCATCGGCCAGCAACGGAACCATCTCATGGACCGAAAACGGCGCAGGTACAATTACTTCGGGTGCAACAACTTTAACTCCAACCTACACTCCCGCTCCAGGTGATGCCGGGACGTCGGTTACCCTAACTATGACGGTGACCAGTAACAATACTTGTGGCTCTACTGCAACAGCAATTTACACGGTAAATGTTGATCCGCTGCCCACTGCGATTGCCGGAGGTAGTGCAACTATTTGTTCAGATGAAGCATACACCCTTGGCGGTGGAGAAGCAAGCGCTACAAACGGGACTATTTTATGGACCGAAAACGGAGCGGGTTCGATTACCAACGGAACAACATTGACACCAACCTACACGGCAGTAGCAGGCGATGCGGGGAAAACTGTTACGCTGACCATGACGGTAACCAGTAACAACACGTGTGCTCCCGCAAAGGCGACTGCCAATTATACAATAAATGTTAGCCCGTTACCACCTGCCATTCCCGGCATTATTTCGGGTGAAACCGATGTTTGCCACGACGATACCGGTTTGACATACAGCATTGCAGCTGTGCCTAACGCAACGAATTATACCTGGACTGTTCCTGCCGGGTGGACCATCGTCTCCGGACAAGGGACAACTTCGATTACTGTTAACGCGACTACTTCAGACGGAGATATTAGCGTTGTAGCAAGCAATACTTGCGGAACAAGCACTGCCCGAATTTTACCGGTGATCAGTGTCGATGATGTACCTGCTACACCGGGTGAGATTATTGGCGCTTCCGCCATTTGTCCGACAAAAACTGAAACCTATTATATTGATCCGGTAAGTGGTGCTACAAGTTATATCTGGACTGTTCCGACCGGATGGACCAATCTGACCGGACAGGGAACTAATACAATTACGGTTAACGTACCGTCGGGGGCTTCCAGTGGTGATGTAACGGTGACTGCAGTAAATGTTTGTGGCAATACTCCCGGAATTCCATATCAGGTGACAGTTGATAATACAGCTACGGTTTATGCCGGTCCGGATCAGATCGTGTGCCAGGGTTCTGGTTTTGTGATTCTCTCAGGAGACACAGATGGCGCTATCGACCATAAAAAAGAATGGGATTGGGTCGCCATTGATGGAGGTACTATCGTAAGTCCCGATGATTTGAATTCTCGATTTAACTTCCCTGTCGGATTTACGTTCGGAACCTTGAGAGTCGTTATTGCGGCAAATCCTAGTTTGGTGAGTTGTAGTTCGCCAAACGATACCATGACCATAACTGTTTTGGCCTACCCAACAGCAGAAGCAGGAGGGCCGGATATTGTCTGTCAGTCAGCCACACCGTCAGCACTTGCCTTGTCAGGGGCCGGCATTGGTGGTGGCGCTACAACAGGAGCATGGTCAATTGTGAATGGAGGAGGTACATTGAGCAGCTCTGCTCAAACAAACAATCCTGCAGCGGTGACCTACACGCCGGCGGCTAATTTCAGTGGAACAGTTACATTACGGCTCACTACAAATGCCCCGGGGGGGTGTACCGCGGCAACTGATACCAGAACCATAACGATTAACCCGCTGCCCACAGCTTCTGCCGGAGGCAGTCAAACCATTTGTGCCAATGAAACGGCGACAGTCAGCGGAGCGTCAGCAAGTAACGGTACTATTTTGTGGACCCACGACGGAACAGGTACGCTAGCAAATGCTACTACGTTAACACCAACTTATACTTCCGGAGTTGGAGATGCGGGGAACACAGTTGAGCTGACAATGACGGTTAGCGGGACGAACAGTTGTTCAGGAGAGACCGCGACTGCAAGCTTTACGATTGTTGTGGATCCGCTGCCAGAGGCATCTGCCGGAGGTAGTCAGTCCATTTGTATGAATGAGACAGCTACGGTTAGCGGAACATCAGCAAATAATGGCAGTATATTATGGACGCATAACGGCTCGGGTTCTATAACCAATGCGACAACATTAACTCCAACTTATACTCCGGCAGCCGGAGATGCAGGCAAGACAGTAGTTCTGACAATGACAGTTAGCAGTACCAACAGTTGTGCCGGTGAGACTGCAACTGCAAGCTACACTGTAGTTGTTGATCCGCTACCCTCTGCTTCTGCCGATGGCAGCCAGACAATATGTGCAGATGAAACAGCGACAGTTAGCGGAGCATCAGCAAGTAACGGCGATGTTTTGTGGACACACAATGGAGCAGGTAGTTTAACCAATGAGACAACTTTAACACCAAGCTATACTTCTGTGGCTGGAGATGCGGGCAATTCCGTGATTCTGACAATGACTGTTAGCAGTACCAATAATTGTGCAGGAGCAACAGCAACTGCAAGCTACACCGTAAATGTCGATCCACTGCCTACAGCTACTGCAGGAGGTGTTACCACGATATGTGCTGATAATACTTATACTTTATTACCGGGTGAGGCTAATGCCGCTTACGGAACCATTAGCTGGACTGAGGACGGAGCTGGATCAATTACTTCCGGGTCAACCACTTTAACCCCGACATATACTCCTGCAGCCGGGGATGCCGGTCAAACCGTAACGCTGACGCTGACGGTGACAAGCAATATCAATTGTGGAGTTGCAACAGACACCTATACGATACAGGTTGATCCAATAGCTACAGTTACCGCCGGAGACGATCAAACCGTTTGCCAGGGTGATCCGGTGGTATTAACGGGTAGTTTCGGCGGTGGAGCAAGCTCTGCTACCTGGGTTGGCGGTACGGGAACATTCAGTCCGGATCGAAATACTCCGAATGCTACCTATACTCCAAGTAACACTGAAATTAATGCCGGATCAGTAACATTAACGCTGACAACCAACGACCCGGCAGGGCCCTGCGGCCCGGTAAGCGATGCCGTAACAATCATCATTCAGAAAAAAGTGGTGATCACCTCTCAACCCGCCAACACCGGAGTTTGTGTGGGAGAATCGGCTGACCTGACGGTGGCTGCTGTCGGAGACAATCTAAGCTATCAATGGTATAAAGATAATTTCCCAATTTCGGGAGCAACAGCTGCTACTCTTCATTTTAACGCAGTAACCTTAGCTGACGAAGGTTCCTTTTATGTGGTGGTCAGTGGAGCATCTGAATGTTCGCCGGTACAGTCTGCAACAGTTACTCTGAATGTTGATGCCGCCATTACCATAAGCAAACAGCCTGCTTCGGCAACTAAATGCGCGGGAGAGAATGTCATCTTTACCGTGACAGCCGGGGCCAATGGCGCTGCCCTCACTTATCAATGGAGAAAAGGTGGAGTGGATATTTCCGGAGCTACATCGTCCAGTTATTCCTTAAGCAATCTAACTCCGGCCGACGGCGGAGTTTATGATGTCGTAATCAAAGGAACCGGAGGCTTTTCATGTGGTTCAATTACCTCAAGTTCGGCAACCTTAACGATTGGCACCGACGGAACGATAAGCAATCCGGCCAGTAAAGATCAAACAATATGTGAAGGCGATGCCATTGCCAACATTGTTTTTGCCATTGGCGGTTCGGCCACTGGCGCGACTTTAACCGGCGCCTTACCTGCCGGTTTAACGCAGGGCTACAATAACAGCACAAAAGAATATACGATCAGTGGCACACCGACTGAAACCGGAACCTACAGCTATACATTAACGACTACCGGAAGCACTTGTGTAAATCCATCCATAAGTGGTACCTTAACCATTAATACCCACGGAACCATAAGCCTGGCCGGGGGGAATGCAAACCCAACACTTTGTATCAATAATCCGCTGCCCAACATTACGTACAGCATCGGAGGAAGTGCAAACGGAGCAAGTATTACCTCAGGTTCTTTACCTCCGGGAGTAAGCGGTACTTATAGCAATGGATTATTTACCATTAAAGGTACACCTGCGGCTGCTGGCACCTATCCGTTTACCGTTACTACCAGCGGATCATCTTGCAATAATCCATCACTGTCCGGGACTATAACGGTTAATCCGGATGCCACACTTTCACGGGATAGTGGCGATCCCAATCAAACGGTTTGTATCAATACTCCTATTACATCCATCAACTATTCCAGCGGTGGTTCGGCAGGCAGTGTAGTACTTACCGGCCAGCTGCCTGCGGGAGTTGAATTTACCGAAGCCGGAGGTATTTATACCATCTCCGGTACACCTTCGGTTGCCGGAACCTACAATTATACGGTGACTACAACCGGACCGTGTCAAAACGTTTCAGAAAGCGGTTCCATAACCGTTGACAATCTGGCTGATCCGGGAATATTGTCTCCGGCTATTTCCACAACTTGTACGGATACTTTAGGAGCAAACTCCGGAACGTTAACACTCATAGACTACTCGGGTAGCATCGTTCAATGGGAAGCATCATACGACGGTGGCCAGACCTGGGATACCATTCCCCACACCGGCGCTTCCTATACCTATAATAATCTTCCCAATACGACGCTCTTTTCAGTATTGGTGCAGAATGGTTCCTGCGATCCTTTTTATTCGGCAATAGCACGTGTAACCGTCATTCCTTCCTTTAAACCGATAATTACATCGGTAGGAGGTAATGCCTGTGCCGGCGAACCGGTAATTTTATATGGTACTGTTGATGTGGTTGCCGATACCTTTAGCATTATTGCAGGTGGACTTTTTAATACGGCTAATCCAAAAGGATGGAGAATCTGGCAGGATGGAGTTATCCTGCATCCTTTCCCGGCTTCAGGTGACAATGAAAATGCTACTCCTTGGGCCGAAACCAATGGTCCAAAACAATTCTGCGGTACAGACTATGATTCCGGTGAAAAGAAATTTTCTATCGTTATGGGGGAACCGGGAGAAAATATGAACTCCTGGATGGAAACACCCATTTTTGAGTTGTTATCCACCATGTCGTCAGCCGAGCTTAATTTTGATCATGCCTATGATTTGGCTCCGGGAGCAACTGCTAAAGTAGAAATATCGCTGGACGGTGGAGATACCTATAATACTACTTTAGCCTCCTATACCGGAACTTTAAACAGCGGAATGCCCAATGTGGTGAATCCAATCGAAATTGACCTTTCACCCTATATTGGCATGGACAATTTGCGCATTCGTTTTAATTTCGATAGTAATAGTGAATGCAGTGTTTGGGCCATTGATAACATTACCTTGCCTTCTCCTCCGGCTGATGTAACCTATGTATGGGGGCCGGTGGAAGAAATTCCGCTTGGCGTAACCGGTTCGCCGGTGACGGTTTATCCGGGAACCTCAACCACTTATACCTTAACCATGTACGTTGCCGGATGCCCGGGGTCGGCAACCGAACACCTGGTGTGGGTATACGAATATCCGGAAGTACAAACGGTTAATGCCTGTGTGGGCGGTGGAGATGTAATCTTTACCATGACCAACGGGACTGAAGGAGGTACCTGGACGGTGAGCGGAGGCGGTACCATTACCAGTGCCGGAGTATTTACACCTACTACTCCCGGATGTTACGTGGCTACCTATGAGACACCATCCGGTGGATGTACGGGTTCAGCCAATTTTGTGGTATTCCCGGAAGCGCCGACTCCAACCGTTAATACAGGTTGTGGTCCGATTGTGGTAACGCCTCCTCCAACAGTCGATGGATTTAACATCGAATACAGTTTCGACAATGGAGCTACCTGGGGAGCCAACATTCCTCCTACAGCCGACAATTGTTCTCCGGGATACTACATAAAAACCCGTTATGTTACAGCAAATCTCTGCGATCCAACTCCTGTCGGCAATATAAGCGAGAATTCGGTATGTAGCGAATCACCTGCCGTAATACGATCCATCGACTATACAGCGCCTACCTTTACTGTACCTGCCAATAAGAGCATTTCAAAAGATGCCAACTGTAATTACAATGCCTCGGTCAGTGTAACCGGTGACGTGAGCGATGAAGCCGATAATTGCTCTACCGGCCTGAATGCCAGCTATACCGATGTCGTACTGCCGGGTGCTTGTGAAGGTGAAGAAATTATTACCCGTACCTGGAGTCTGACCGACGATTGTGGAAATACTACTACGGGCGTACAAACCATTACCGTACTCGATAACAATGAACCACCTGAATTTACAGTCCCGGCCGATATAACCATCTATAAAGATGCCGACTGTAATTACGATGCATCGGTAGCTCACACCGGTGATGTAACCGACGAAAGAGACAACTGTTCAACAGGCCTGGAAGCGACCTATAGCGATGCAACTTCAACAGAAGATGACTGTGGTGCAATTACCATTACCCGTACCTGGACTCTTGCCGATAATTGCGGAAATTCGGTTTCTAAAGTTCAGCTTATTACTGTTTTGGTAAATATACCACCTGTAATTACTTGTCCAGCCGATATTGTAGTGGAATGTATCGATGATGTGCCGGCTCCCGATATTAATGTGGTAAGTGTAACCGATATCTGTGGGCAGGTAACGATAACGCACGAAGGAGATGTTAGCGATGGAAATACCTGTCCTGAAGTAATTACACGTACTTATAAGGCCACCGATCTTTGCGGCCTGTATTCCGTTACATGTACTCAGAAGATTACCATCGACGATACAACCGATCCGGTCATCAGCTCGCTAACAGATAAAACTATCGAAGCCTGCGATATCGCTACTGCTCTTGCTTCAGAAGGACTGCTGCCTTACAGCCCATCGGGTTCAACGATAACACTGGCCCAGTTGCAGGCAGAAGGGGGAGATGCTTCCGATAACTGTTCCTTAGCTTCTGTTTCTTATATCGATGTGACTCTGGGAAGTTGCCCCTGGACCATCCGCCGGACTTATTCCGCAACAGATGCCTGTGGAAATGTTGCTTCATCCACACAAACATTTGTAATCACCATCGATGATACGACTCCTCCGGTTGTTACCGCGGATGACGATCAGGAAATTGAAGCATGCTCGGTGCTGGCAGGTCTGCCTTCCTATAGCGAAACCGCGGTTCCGGTCAAAGGAATGGAGGCAACCTACGGCTTCAGTGTAACGGAAGATTGTACTTACGAAATTACTTATGTGGATAAAACGTCTGGTTCTTGTCCGTGGACGGTAACCCGCACCTTTACAGCCACCGATGGTTGCGATAATACAGGCACAGCAACCCAAATCTTTACCATCGACGATACAACTGCTCCTGTCATTACGCCTGGAACAGCGCAAAACATTGAGGCCTGTTCGGTGCTGGCCGGTCTGCCAACTTACAGCGAAACTTCGGTTACAATAACCGGTGACGAAGCAACCTACGGCTTGAGCGTGGATGAAGACTGTACTTACGAAATTACTTATATCGATGTAACGGCTGGCTCTTGTCCGTGGGTGGTCACCCGTACATTCACTGCTACGGATGACTGCGGAAATGTAAGCACTTCAACCCAGATCTTTACCATCGACGATACAACTGCTCCCGTAATTACGCCGGGAACAGATCAAAATATTGAGGCTTGTTCGGTGCTGGCCGGTCTGCCAACTTACCGCGAAACTTCGGTTACAATAACCGGTCAGGGAGCAACCTACGGCTTCAGTGTCAATGAAGATTGTAATTACACCATTACTTATGTGGATGTAACAACTGGCTCTTGTCCATGGGTGGTAACCCGGACATTCACCGCTACCGATGCCTGCGGAAATGTAGGTACGGCAAAGCAAACCTTTACCATCGACGATACAACTGCTCCTGTCATTACGCCGGGAACAGCGCAGAACATTGAGGCCTGTTCGGTGCTGGCCGGTCTGCCGACTTACCGCGAAACTTCGCAAACAATAACCGGTGACGAAGCAACCTACGGCTTCAGCGTGGATGAAGACTGTACTTACGAAATTACCTATGTGGATGCAACGTCTGGCTCTTGTCCATGGACGGTAACCCGCACATTCACGGCTACGGATGCCTGCGGAAATGTGGGCACAGCAACGCAAATTTTTACCATCGACGATACAACTGCTCCGGTCGTTACCGCAGATGATGATCAGGTGATTGAAGCCTGTTCGGTGCTGGCCGGTCTGCCATCATACAGTACAACGGCAGTGATAGTAACCGGTCAGGAAGCAACATTCGGCTTCAGTGTGACGGAAGATTGTGGTTACAAAGTTACGTATGTGGATGTAACGGCTGGCTCTTGTCCGTGGGTGGTAACCCGCACATTCACCGCTACGGATGACTGTGGAAATGAAGGTACGGCAACCCAAACCTTTACCATTGACGATACGGTAGTGCCAGTCATCAGCTCGCCAACCAATAAAACTATCGAAGCCTGCGATATCGCTACTGCTCTTGCTTCGGAAGGACTGCTGCCTTACAGCCCGTCGGGTTCAACAATTACACTGGCCCAGTTGCAGGCAGAAGGCGGAGATGCTTCCGATAACTGTTCCTTAGCTTCTGTTTCTTATATCGATGTTACAACAGGAAGTTGTCCCTGGACCGTCAGCCGGACTTACTCTGCAACAGATGCCTGTGGAAATGTTGCTTCATCCACACAAACATTTGTAATCACCATCGATGATACAACTCCTCCGGTTGTTACCGCGGGTGACGATAAGGAAATTGAAGCATGCTCGGTGCTGGCCGGTCTGCCTTCCTATAGCGAAACCGCGGTTCCGGTCAAAGGACAGGAGGCAACCTACGGCTTTAGTGTAACGGAAGATTGTACTTACGAAATTACATATGTGGATAAAACGGCTGGCTCTTGTCCGTGGATCGTAACCCGTACCTTTACAGCCACCGATGGTTGCGGTAATACCGGCACAGCCACCCAAATCTTTACCATCGATGATACCACCGATCCGGTATTCAGTCAGGAAGCTTCCAATGGAATAGCGGATTGTTACTCGCCCGACCCGGCTACCAATGCCGATTTCCTGAACTGGTTGGCCGACAATGGAGGTGCCCGGGCAACGGATAACTGCGATACAAATCTGGAATGGACCAATAACAGTGCAAGCCAGAGCTGGGTGCGTAGTGGTATTGATTATACCATTACCGTTACCTTTACGGTTACCGACGATTGTGGAAATACAAATGAAACCACCGCAAGCTTTACGGTACGCGATGATGTGCCTCCGACCATTGCCTGTCCGGTGAGTTCAAATGCTGAACCCGATTTGTTTGAAGAAACAGTGTCGGGAGATGGCTGTGAATGGCAACCTACCAATGTTCCAAACCCGGTAATCGACGATGTTTGTGGATTAGACCGCCTGGTATATACTTTATCGGGAGCTACAACAGGAAGCAGCCCGGCTACAGGTTTTAATTACGTAAGCGATGCCGACTTGAACGTGGGCATTACTACGGTTACCTATACCGTGTATGATATTGCCGGAAATTCAGCGGAGTGTTCCATCCGGATATGGATTAAGAACACTGTCGATCCACGCTTTGAAGTAACCTGTCCGGATCCAACGGCATCCACGATCAGCGTATCTGCAGAAACTGATTTATGCGATGCCGAGGTCACGGTACCTGCTCCGGTTATCGATAATTTATGTGTGGAAAGCTTTAGCGTTTCTTATCAGATCGACGGAGGAACTTCGGTTGCAGTCACTCCGCCGGCAGCGGTAGGAACGGTTGTTACCTTAAATGCCTTGACCGAGCGCTTTGAAGTGGGTACCCATACGGTAACCTGGACCATTGTTGATGCCTCGGGTAACGTATATACCTGTAATATTAACATTACCGTAACTGATGATCAGTTGCCAACCATTACCTGTCCTCCGGATGTGGAAGATGAAATTACAGATGGTGGTTGTGACTTGATCAGCGATGAAATAGGCGAACCTACT
>NZ_JALGYW010000019.1:0-2982 GCF_023111095.1 Maribellus sp. YY47 | reverse complement strand
TGCCTCGGAGAATAAAGCCGAATGCAGCTTCCAGGTTTGGATTAAGAACACTGTCGATCCACGCTTTGAAGTAACCTGTCCGGATCCAACGGCATCCACGATCAGCGTATCTGCAGAAACTGATTTATGCGATGCCGAGGTAACGGTACCTGCCCCGGTTATCGATAATTTATGTGTGGAAAGCTTTAGCGTTTCTTATCAGATCGACGGAGGAACTTCGGTTGCAGTCACTCCGCCGGCAGCGGTAGGAACGGTTGTTACCTTAAATGCCTTGACCGAGCGCTTTGAAGTGGGTACCCATACGGTAACCTGGACCATTGTTGATGCCTCGGGTAATGTATATACCTGTGTAATCGACATCGAGGTTATCGATCTTCCGCCATTTGTCGATTGTCCGGACGATTACGTTTTCCAGGCGGATTTTGATGTGCCTTATAAAGAAAACATTACCGTTGCTGATCCAACGTATGGCGATAATTGTCCGAATCCTGTTTTGGAATGGACATTGGTGGAACCCGATGGTACAACATACACCAGTGCAAATACCGGAATTAATATTCTGCCGAATCCAAGGAGATATTATGTTGGTGTTACAACGATAACCTATAAAATAACCGATTCTTCCGGTTTGACTGACGATTGTTCATTCACCGTAACCGTAAAAGGACCACCTAAAATAACTTGTCCTCCCGACTATACAACTACCACAGATCCGGGAGTATGTACGGCTACACGAAATTCAGAGCCACAACCCGATGGTTTTGGATTGCCAACGCTGGATGAAGGTATTCAGCCGATTACCTGGTATTGGACAATTACGTATCCGGCGGTAGGCGGGAACGTGGTGGCAAATGGCTCATTTGTTGGAAGTGCATCAAATCCTGGTCCTCCCGATATTTCTGACTATCCGTTCGAGATCGGTGAATCGCTGATCAGTTGGCGTGCTGAAAATATCTCAGGCTACGACGAATGCTCACATCTGGTGATTGTTCAGGATAAGGAAGCGCCAACCCTCGATGCCGATCCGTACGAAAACTGCGTGGATCCGTTGCATTGGGTCGTATACAATGAAGCCAATCCAAATCCGGTTTTCAACCATATTGTTCCGAACCTGGAGAAATTCCCCGTGGATTACCGGACACTCTATGCCGGCGATACTTCGCTCGATCTTACTTCGCTCGAAGACAATTGCTGTGACTCGCTGTCAATGGTAAGTAAGCTTCAGTGGCGAATCGAGTTTGCAGATACACCCGATCCGCTTACCGGTGTTGCGGTAAGCCATGCTGATATTACCGGAACCGGGCAACCATCGACCTATACCGAAGGCGGAATACCAACAGATATTTACCTCTGGGGCGACGGCGTAACATTTAGCACGGTAACCCACCACATTTTCTATTGGGTAGAAGACTGTAACGGAAATCCATCCGGTGAAATTATGCGCGAAATAACCATAACACCGCGGCCTCAGGTAATTAAAACGGACTATTAAAAGATGAGATACGATAACGACATAGTGAAGAAGCTGGAAGTCCAAATGATTCCGGTGACCACCGGGACAGCTCAGGGGCTGCTCACCTTTGCCGGGGAACGCGAAAAATGGCCGGGGGACGGTTCATCCCGGTCGGTGATCGTGAAAATTGGCCCATGGAGCGCTCAACTTTGTCGGGGAACCAAAAAAAGTCTTCGGGGAGCCGTCACTTTGTCCGATGGATTCAAAAAAATGGCTAATGGGCAGGCCAATGTCGCCGGTGAAATTCAAAAAATTGCAGAAGGACGAGAAAAAATTGCCCGGGGAGAAGAAAAATTTGCCAATGGAAGCAAAAATACTGCCGCGGCGATCAAAAAAATGGCCAATGGAAGGGTAAGGATCGCCGATTGGGATCGAGAAATTGCCGGGGGACAGGTCGCCCTTGCCGATGGAAGGGTTACCAACAGCAGGGGAGCACGTCCAGCAAGGGTTATCGGAAAATATAGCCAACGGATGAAACCAGAAATGGAAAACGAATATTTCTCCGCTGCCGCGCGATTGAATCGCGTGGAACAGCATCATCAAATAAGGGTTTCAGAAACAAACAGGCAGACAGCCAAAAACAATACTATACTCACCCTGATTGCGACTACGTCACAATCGTCCCTCTCTATGCATAGAGAGGGAGAAGAGGGAGAGTTTTTAAACCGTTTGTATAGAAACTCCGCTACCACGCGATCGAGCTGTGTGGAAGTATATCAAACCGGGAACAGTACAGAAACAGCAGATCAGCTCGCAGCTCACAGCTCGCGGCTTTCAGCTCAAAATATAAAACCTGCTAACGTGTCGTTGTGCACGGGAAAAAGGACAGTAGCTAACAACAAAAACCATCATGCCTATGCAACATGACTAAAAGAAAAATCTTTCCGGCCCGTCGGTAGACGGAACAACGGGAAGTGTGGTTCTGTAGGAGTGCCAATCGGTGCTCCCGGGCAAACGGGAAGAGTGGATGCATTTTCTCTACAACAATTTTTTATGACGATACAACAACAACGCACCACTTTCCCGGAAGCCGAACCATTAGGCTTCAAATCCATCCGTCAATCGGCGGATGGAATTGGAAACAAAAAGTAAAAACAAAAGTTTTGAAGCGGGTCTTAATGCAGTATTTAAAATGGCTAAGTGAATACGAGAAAATATGTATATGAAACTCACCCTGATCCGTCAGCTGACGTATCGTCCCTCTCTTCGCGAAGAGAGGGAGAAGAGGGAGAGTGGTTCTAAAAGAAGGCAATGAAATGATAATAAAAGGCGCAAGAAGTTGAATTAAAACTACTCACCCTGATCGTGATCCGTCAGCTGACGGACACAATCGTCCCTCTCTATGCATAGAGAGGGAATGAGGGAGAGTGGTTCTAAAAGAAGGCAATGAAATGATGATAAAAGGCGCAAGAAGTTGAATTAAAACTACTCACCCTGATCCGTCAGCAGACGTATCGTCCCTCTCTATG
>NZ_JALGYW010000018.1:92158-110876 GCF_023111095.1 Maribellus sp. YY47 | reverse complement strand
TCTCAGTGACAACTTGCAATTTAAAGGACATCGAATAGTCCTTCTGTGTACGCTTAACGTACTGTGAATGATTGATTTCTTTCATAACGCTACTTTTTGTGTAACGCTATTTCAGGACGAGACAATTTAAATAATAAAAAAGCCGGGAATTTTTATCCCGGTTTTTTTTCTATAAAACAGTGTTTAAGTTACATGAACCAATCTTAATCTTTCAAACAGTCACTTCAACTAAAAAAAGACTATTCCTCTCCCTTCTTCGCTTCTTCCCAAATTTCGTCCATTTCAGCGAGGCTCATATCATGAAGGCTTTTCCCTTGTAACAGCGTTTTACTTTCGAGGTAATTAAAGCGTCTGATAAATTTGAGATTTGTGCGTTCCAATGCCGCTTCGGGATCGATTCCATACAAACGGGCGGCGTTTACCATCGCAAAAAACAGATCGCCAAATTCGGCTTCCATTTTATCTTCATCCACCTTATCAATCTCATGACTTAGTTCGTTCACCTCTTCCCTTACTTTATCCCAAACCTGCTCGCGGTATTCCCAATCGAAACCCACTCCGCTGGCCTTTTCCTGAATACGATTCGCTTTTACCAGCGCCGGCATCGCAGTCGGCACACCTTCCAGTACCCGTTTATTTCCGCCTTTTTCTTTTAGTTTCAAGGCTTCCCAGTTTTCCTCTACTTTCCGGGCTGAACCATCCACATCGACTTCACCAAAAACATGCGGATGGCGATAAACCAACTTTTTGTTGATTCCCTCCAACACATCTCCCATGTCGAAAGCACCTTTTTCAGCACCTATTTTCGCATAAAAAACAATGTGCAGCATTAAATCGCCCAGCTCTTTTTTTATTTCCTGAAGATCGTTTTTCAGAATGGCATCCCCCAGCTCGTAAGTCTCTTCAATCGTTAATTTTCGCAGCGACTCCAGCGTTTGCTTTCTGTCCCACGGACATTTTTCGCGGAGCTCGTCCATTATAGCCAGTAATTCTTTAAAAGCCTCTATTTTTTTGTTCATGATTTACCCTTTAATAATCCCAAACTTAACTCATACAACCGATCGGGAATAATGTAATCGGTCAAAGTTATTTAAAAATAAAAACCAATGGGCTTCAGATCGTACTAAAACCAAGCCGATGAATTTTTCTCCAAAGTTATCCTTGTATCCTTTACTCTGTACAATTATAAACAGACCAATTTATTTTGTAATTTTGGGCTCATTCAAAAACAATAGACGAAGCACTTGGATAAACAAATATTACTGGAAGGAATTGACCCGCTGGAATTTTTCGGGATCAATAATGCAAAGATCGAACTGATAAAAAAACTCTTTCCCAAGATTAACATTGTTGCCCGCGGAAATACCTTGTTTGTTCAGGGCGAACCCAAAGAGATAAAAGCGTTTGAAAAGAAATTTGCACTCATTCTTGATCATTATTTTCAATACAACATTCTTACCGAAGAAATCATTATCGAGCTAATGCAAAGCGGCGTTTCTCCGATGGAAGAAAACGGCGGAGGCGAGCCCGACATCATTGTTTTTGGGAACAATGGGAAACCGGTTCGAGCGCGTACTCCTAACCAACGCAGGTTAACGGAAGAATCGGCTAAAAACGATCTGATTTTTGCCATCGGCCCAGCCGGAACGGGAAAAACATACACTGCGATTGCGCTGGCTGTAAAAGCACTCAAGAATAAAGAAATCCGAAAAATAATACTTAGCCGCCCGGCAGTAGAGGCCGGCGAAAACCTCGGATTCCTGCCCGGCGATTTAAAAGATAAGATTGATCCTTACTTACAGCCGCTTTACGATGCATTACAGGACATGATTCCGCTTAAAAAGCTGGAAGAATTTATGAAAGACGGCACCATTCAGATTGCGCCACTGGCTTTTATGCGTGGCCGCACCTTGAGTAACGCTTATGTTATTTTGGATGAAGCACAGAATACCACGATCAACCAGCTGAAAATGTTCCTCACCCGCATGGGATTAAATGCAAAATTTATTATCACGGGCGATGTCACCCAGATTGACCTGCCGCGAAAAAGTCATTCAGGCTTGATCCAGGCACTAAAAATTCTGAAACACATTGAAGGCATTTCAACCGTATATTTCGATAAAAAAGACATTGTGCGTCACCGTTTGGTGCGTGATATTGTAGATGCCTACGACCGACACCAGGAAGAAAGAGAAATGGCGAAGGAAAGGGCTGAGGCTGAAGCAGGCGAAAAAAAAACGAATAATTAGCAGTTTAGTACCGGTAATCAAAACTTTAAACTTTTGCGAGCTAAATTTGTATAAAAGAAAGCCCCAAAACCAAGACTGATAAATTTAAAGTTCATTCATAATTAAAAATAATACAATGAGTAACGCATTAACAAAAACCGAGTTTAACTTTCCGGGTCAGAAAAGCTATTACAAAGGAAAAGTACGCGACGTATACAACATCAACGACGATTACCTGGTAATGGTGGTTTCCGACCGTATTTCTGCATTCGATGTGGTGCTTCCCAAAGGGATTCCTTACAAAGGACAGGTACTGAACCAGATTGCTTCGAAATTTTTGGATGCGACCTCAGATATCGTTCCCAACTGGAAAATCGCAACTCCCGACCCCAACGTAACCGTAGGTCATTTTTGTGAAACGTTCCCGGTTGAAATGATTGTTCGTGGTTATTTAACCGGAAGTTCGTGGAGATTGTATAAAAACGGTGGCCGTGAAATTTGTGGTGTGGCGCTTCCCGAAGGATTGAAAGAACATCAGGCATTTCCAGAGCCGCTGTTAACACCAACCACCAAGGCAGAACAGGGTTTGCACGACGAAAACATCTCGCGTGAGGAAATCATCAGGCAAGGCCTGGTTTCGGAAGAAGATTACCTGGAACTGGAACGCATATCACTCGAATTGTTTAAGCGTGGCAGCGAAATGGCCAAAGAAATGGGACTGATACTGGTGGATACCAAATACGAGTTTGGGAAAAAAGACGGTCAGATCTACCTGATCGACGAGATCCACACACCCGATTCGTCGCGTTATTTTTATGCCGATGGCTACCAGGAACGCTTCGATAAAGGTGAAAACCAAAAGCAGCTCTCAAAAGAATTTGTTCGCGAATGGTTGATGGAAAATAATTTCCAGGGCCGCACCGGAGACGTTCTTCCTGAAATACCGGATGACTTTGTTAACCAGGTGTCGGAACGATACATTGAGCTGTACGAAAGTATCACAGGCGAGAAATTCGTTAAATCTGATACTTCCAAAATTGAAGATCGAATTGAAACAGCGATTAACGATTTTCTAAAGAAATAAAAACACAAGTATAAGTCATTGTGTCACCAAAAGTGGCGCAATGACTTTCAATATTGAAATACAATGAAACGACTCTTTTTAATTTGCTCCCTGGTTTTATTTACCACTGCTCTGTTTGCACAGGATGAATTCACGTTGGCAAAACAAGGCGAAAAAGCACCCGATTTCACCTATGAAGCAGCGCCGGGAAAAAGCGTAAAACTTTCGGACTTAAAAGGGAAAGTCGTCTGGATCAACTTTTTTGCCACCTGGTGCCCTCCTTGTCGGCAAGAACTTCCGCGCCTTCAAAAAGAGGTTTTCGACAAATACAAAGACAACAATGACTTTGTACTGATCATTCTTGGCCGGGAGCATTCCTGGGACGAGCTCAATAAATTCAAGGCAGACCAGAAATTTACGATGCCTTTTTCTCCCGATCCCGGACGAAAAATATTCTCCGTTTACGCCCGGCAAAATATTCCACGGAATTTTATTGTCGACAAGAATGGGAATATCGCCTACTCTTCCATTGGTTTCAACGAAGAAGATTTTGCAAAAATAAAATCCACCGTTTCCGGACTGTTAGCGGAATAAGAGCAAAGAAAAACCTTCGACACACAACTGTTCTTTTTTACCTGATGAGGATTGACGTTTAAACGCTGCTTCAAACTGTAGTGAATTAGTTTAACGTGAAAAGTACAACTTGCATCCTTTTTTGTTTTGGAACGTAAAAATTCACGTTTACAGGTATAACAATTTTTTAATGAGTAAACAGTTTGTTTACATACTGCTCATTAGCCTCATGCTTTTCTTTTCATTTTTAGGCGGAACCTGTGTTTTCCAGGTAGCAGAAGCCCGTAATTCGGAATGTGCACGCGAAATGCTGGAACACAAAAACTGGGTAGTGCCCACTTTTAACGGCGAATTGCGCACCGACAAGCCGGCATTGGAATACTTTGGAATGATGACTTCTTATCTTATCGGTGGAATAAACGAGACCAGTGCCCGTTTTTTTTCAGCCTTTTGTGGCTTGCTTTTGGTTCTGTTCACCTTTTGGTTTGTAAAACGAAATTTCAACGCGCAGGCAGCCTGGTGGTCTTCCATCGTTTTACTTTCATCGTTGCATCTGGTCCTGCAATTCCGGCTTGCAACACCCGATCCCTACCTGATTCTTTGCCATACGCTATCCATTTATTTTTTCTACGAGGGATGGAAAACCGGTCGTTGGAAATGGTATGCAGGCATGTATATTTTCTTCGGACTTGGTATTCTAGCTAAAGGTCCTGTTGGCCTGCTCTTACCTGCTCTGTCCATTTTTGGATTCCTGCTTGCCACCAAATCATTTACGATCTCAACGCTTGGGAAACTAAAGCCCTGGAGGGGAATTGCGTTGATACTTCTTTTTAGCCTGCCCTGGTATGTAGCGGTTCATATAAAAACGGGTGGCGAATGGACGAACGGATTCTTTCTGGAGCACAACATCCAACGATTTAATACCCCAATTGGTAAACACGGAGGATCCTTTTTGCTCCCTTTCTTTTTTATGATCGGAGGAATGCTTCCCTTTTCGGTATTTGTTATCCGCGCCATCAAAAGTGCATGGAAAAACATAAGGAACGAAAACGTCAACTTACTTGCGACAATTTCAATTTTAACCGTAGTGGTGTTTTATTCCGTTGCTAGCACGAAACTGATCAATTATATCGCTCCGGCTTATCCTTTTTTGGCCATAGTGATTGGAACTTACCTCTCGAAATTGCTAAACAGCGAAAGTGTAAAAGCCAATATAAAACCCGAGCTGTACGTGATATTTCTACTGGGCCTCGCTATTCCGGCAGGAGCCTATTTTTTTATAAAAAACACTCCTCCTTTCGAAACTAAAAGTTGGATCGCCTTATTTTTTCTTACTTTCCCCATCGGTATGTTTCTTTCGTTACGTTTTTACCGAACATCGCTTTTCAAATGCCTTACCACCCTATTTCTAACCTTTGCTATCTCCACATTTATATTCTTTGCCGGACCATTTCAAATTGTTGATAATCAGTCGCCGATTGAGAAATACAAGGCTTACATTCAATCTCATACCCATACCATAGCCTATAAAAGCTTCGATCCGGCATTTGCTTTTTATGCACATGATCAGATCCCGGTTTTTACCGACAAAGAAAAGCTAAAAGCCTACCTGCAGCACAACTCAGATGTTTTGGTACTGAGTAGAGCAAAAAATCTCAATTACATGGACAGTATTCCCGGCCTGGTTCCCATGGCTATTGGCCACGATTTATTCAGCACACGTTCGTCGGGATTTTACCACAGCAAATAATTCGGTTAAAATAATTGCTTCCAAATGAAGCACTTTCATAAAGATTACCACATTAACAGAAGCCGTCAACCATAAAGTCAACTCAAGTTTCCAACAAATACACCCCTTTTGAATTGTCTTCCGGAAAATACATCGGGGACACCTATCAAAACAAAATAATAAATAGGTTAAAACAGTCATTTTACAATAAACATATGTCGAAATAAAACGAAATATTATGTATATTGTAAGAGACAAACTCATTCTATCATTTCACTCAACAACTAAAAATGAAAAAAACGCTGTTTAAATTATTCGCATTAGCGTTGGTATTGACGTTGGCGAATGCATGTAACGACGCATTGGTAACCGATGACGTTGATGAAAGTATCGAACTAAAATCAGCGAGCAGTGCTCAAAAAAGCTACATCGTTGTTTTACAGGACTCTGACCTTGAATCTGAATTAGCGACATTAAAAGGCTATGAGAAGAAGCAGGTTGCGGTAAAATCAGCTTCTGAAAAAATCCTGAAAAGAGCTGGCATCTCTGATTCCGAAATCACTTTTACCTACGGAACAGCCGTAAAAGGATTTGCTGTTAAAATGGCTCCCGGACAAATGAAAAAGCTAGAGAATGATCCTTCGGTAAAATACATCGATGAAGATCAGGTGATCACACTTGTTCAACCGGATATAAAAATTAAAACTAAACCCGCTCCTGTACCAACGGCACAAACAACACCCTGGGGGATCGCGCGTGTTAATGGCGGCATAACCTATACCGGAAGTAACAAAATATGGATCATAGATACAGGTATCGATCTTGATCACCCTGATCTGAATGTTGACCTGGTGAACGGGTGGAATTTCGTTGCCGGAACTCAGGTTGCTGACGACGATAACGGGCACGGATCGCACTGTGCGGGAATTGCAGCAGCCAAAGATAACAGTGAGGGTGTTATTGGAGTGGCTGCCGGAGCTACAGTTGTTCCGGTGAAAGTACTCAACAAAAGAGGATCGGGTTCTTATTCCGCCATTATTGCAGGTGTTGACTGGGTGGCTGATCATGCAGCTGTTGGCGATGTTGCCAACATGAGTCTTGGTGGAGGTTATGATGCGACCTTGAATTCGGCGGTGGAAACAGCTGCCAGCCTTAAAATAAATTTCTCACTTGCTGCTGGTAACGAAAGTACTGATGCCAATACTAAATCGCCGGCAAGTGCCAATGGAACATACATTTATACTATTTCGGCCAGTGATATTAATGACAACTGGGCATATTTCTCCAATTACGGAAATCCTCCCGTCGATTTCTGCGAGCCTGGTTACAGCATTTACTCCACTTACAAAGGTGGTAGTTACACAACTATGAGCGGAACATCGATGGCCGCACCGCATGCGGCTGGATTGTTATTGCTTGGAAGCATAAATAACGGAGGAACTGTCAATGGTGATCCGGATGGAAATCCGGATATAATTGGAGTTCATTAGAAAAACTTCGTATAAAGCATAAACCCGGAAGAAATTTCTTTCGGGTTTCTTTTTGCCTAGAATTTTGAACGTAATAAAAGTACCAATAACCAGAAATATTCAAATAAAAGACATTCTTATCCTCTGAATTTAAACAAAATACGCTCCAACCTGTTTGAAAGAAAAACAGAGCTAATTCGCAACATATAACAAACCTGATTACGTAAGCATTTTTAGAACAAAGCAAACTCTATCTATTAATTTCAAACTAACAAAAATGAAAAAACAGCTGTTTAAATTATTTGCCTTCCTACTGGTGTTGGCATTGGCAAATGCATGTAGCGATTCTTTAGTAACTGACGACAGCGAAAATTTGGAACTCAAATCTGCCGGTAGTGCAAAGAAAAGTTACATTGTAGTTTTACAGGACGCAGATGTTGACCTTGAACTTTCAAAAGTAAAAGGGTACGAGAAAAAACAGGTTGCCATGAAATCGGCGACCGACAGGATATTAAAACGTGCCGGAATAACAGATTCAGAAGTAAGCCATGTCTACGGTAACGCATTAAAAGGTTTCTCTGTTATGATTCCTCCGGGACAGTTAAAAAAGCTCGAAGCTGATCCTTCAGTAAAATACATTGAAGAAGATCAGGTTGCTGTACTCATTCACCCTACCAAAGGTAAACCTGGCGGAGGAGGCGGAGGTACCACCGGTCAGTCTACGCCCTGGGGAATTACACGTGTTGGCGGCGCAGGTAACGGAACCGGAAAAACAGCCTGGATCATCGATTCAGGAATTGATCAGGATCACCCCGATTTAAACGTCGACACCAATAGAAGTGCCAGCTTTCTCAGTGGAAATGAAGCAACCAATCCGGATGACCAGAATGGGCACGGCACACACGTTGCCGGAACCATAGCAGCTGTCAATAACAACATAGGTGTTATTGGGGTGGCAGCAGGTGCAACCGTGGTGGCAGTTCGGGTTTTAGATCGCCGGGGAAGCGGAAGCTATTCCGGAGTAATTGCCGGTGTTGATTACGTAGGCGCCAACAGTCAGCAGGGTGATGTTGCCAACATGAGTTTGGGAGGCCCCGTTTCTGCGGCTTTGGATCAGGCAGTTGTAAATGCAGCTCAATCCTCGGGAGTAAAATTTGCATTGGCAGCCGGTAACGACGGCGACGACGCCAACAATCATTCTCCGGCGCGCGCCAACGGGAACAATGTATATACCATTTCTGCGATGAACAGTTCCGATGTTATGCCCTCCTGGTCGAATTGGGGAAATCCGCCTGTTGATTACTGCTCACCTGGAGTAAGCATTCAATCAACCTGGAAAGATGGTGGATACAACACCATCAGCGGAACTTCAATGGCTACACCGCATGCTGCGGGTGTTCTTTTATTGGGCACAGCTCATACCGACGGCACTGTTAGTGGAGATCCTGACGGAAATCCGGATCCAATTATCCACAGATAATAACTTTTCGAAATAGAGAAGCCCGGATTCAAGTCCGGGTTTTTTATTGCTCTTTACTCAACAGTATCTCCGCAATCTTGTGTAATTCCTTGCCTACCTTTGCCCGCGTATCATTGGTGATCACTGCCACAACCATTTTCTCTTCCGGATAAATGATCAGGTTACTGCAACCGCCGACTGAGCCACCACCATGCCCGTAATAAGGTCTGCCATATTCATCAATACCTGAGAAAAAACCCATGCCGTATTCGGTTTTCTCTCCGTTTTTCAGTTTTTGAGGTGTGACAAGTTGTTGCTTCACTTCTTCCGAAAAAAGTGTATTCTGAAGCATCGCATTTCCAAATCTCACCAGATCTTCCGAAGTGGAAATAAAACCGCCACCAGCCCACTTGTAGCTGTTATCGACATAAGGCGCATTTATTACTTTTCCTTGCGCCATATCGTAATAACCGGCACGAAACAGGATCAAAGAATCCATATGTTCTGCTACTGTTTCGGTCATATTTAACGGATCGAAAACGCGTGTTTTCATAAAATGGAGAAAATCATCGCCGGAAGCGCCTTCAATCACCGCACTCAAAAGGTTAAAACCATAACTCGAATAACGATAAGCGGTTCCTGGCTCGAAAAGCAACGTATCATTCATAAAAATCTCCAGGCCATCGTTGACGGTTGGATAATATTTCGACGACAGAAACTCATCTCCGTTGTAATGTCTGATTCCTGCCTGATGACCAGCCACCTGCCGCGTGGTAATTTCATATTTCTTTTCGGGGAAATGAGGAGCATATTTTTGTACCGGAGCATCCAGATCGATTTTCCCTTCTTCAATTAAAATACCCAGAGCAGCAGCTGTAAGTGCTTTGGAAATACTGCCAATCCGGAACTTTGTTTTGCCGGGATATACAGGAACCTGTTGCTCGTAATTCCCGAGCCCGAAACCTTCTGAAAAAATGGTTTTACCGTCAATCGATACAGTGGCCGTCCACCCTACCGATTCGCTTTCCAATCGCAACTGTTCTATATGCTTTTCAAGCTCAGCAATTTTTGGGTCGGGTCGGGTACACCCCACATTAAAAACGAGTACAAGGAGTAGCAGATAACCAAGGTTTTTCATGACATATATTTTTATTTAATACATTCTTTGTCAGTGTATTTCTAAAGGTACAACAAAAACAAACAAGCAAAACAAATCTTCATTTTAAGAATAAAACCTCTTTTTTGCTCTTTTTATTAAAATACGTACTTTTGCGCGCAGTTTTAAAACGATTTTCACGATGCATTTATACAACCGTATCAACAAGGAAGAGCTGAAACAACGTCTGGCTGAAGAAACTTTTCAGCGTAAAACCATTTCGCTTTACCGTTATTTTATTTTAGATGATCCGCAAGCTTTTCGCGACGAGTTATTCCGCGACTGGTTCACACTCGATTGTTTTGGCCGTATTTACATCGCCCGCGAGGGAATAAATGCACAGATGAGCGTTCCGGAACACAATTGGGAGGCTTTTCTGGAAACGCTGAAGAAGTATGAAATTTTCCGTGAAATTCCGATAAAATATGCGATTGAAGACGACGGAAAATCGTTTTACAAACTCACCATTAAAGTGCGTCCCAAACTGGTGGCCGATGGTTTGGATGACAATGCGTACGATGTAACCAATGTTGGGACACATTTAAGCGGAGTTGATTTTCACAACTACATTGGTCAGGAAAATACGGTTGTGGTAGATATGCGTAATTACTACGAAAGTGAAATCGGGCATTTTGAAGGCGCGATTTGTCCCGAAGCCGACACCTTCCGCGAAGAGTTGGAAATTGTTACCGATTTACTGGAAGACCAGAAGGACAAAAAAATCCTGCTTTATTGTACGGGGGGAATCCGCTGCGAAAAAGCCAGTGCCTACCTAAAACATCAGGGATTTAGCGATGTAAATCAGCTTCACGGAGGAATTCTGGAATATGCCCGTCAGGTAAAAGCCGCCGGACTCGAATCGAAATTTCTGGGTAAAAACTTTGTGTTCGACGAACGTTTGGGCGAAAGTGTAAACGGCCAGATCATCTCGCGCTGTCATCAGTGTGGAGCAACTTGCGATACCCATACCAACTGTGCCAACGATGGTTGCCACATCCTGTTTATTCAATGTCCTGAATGTGCTGTAAAATACCACGGCTGTTGTACGCCTGAATGTGCTCATGAAAAAGAAAACGGAACCGGACGCTCGGCGAAAGACCGCATTGTTTTTGGCAATAGCCGGAAATACCGAAAAAGTCTATCCCTTATTCGTACCGAACAGTTAAAAGTGGCCGAATAATATTTTATTCCACATTAATTGAAAGCTGCCGCTCCGGCTTATTTCCTATTTTTGCAACGCAATGAATAATTTCTGGAAAGATTTAAAAGGTCCCGTATTTTCGCTGGCTCCCATGGAGGATGTCACCGATACTGTTTTTCGCGAAATCGTAATGGGAATGGCTGCCCCGGGTAAACTCCATGTGGTTTTTACCGAGTTTACTTCTGTGGAAGGAATGAACCATCCGGTAGGCCGCGAGCGCGTTTCAGAACGTTTGATTGTGAACGACTCGGAGCGGGAACTGCTAAAGAAACTCAACATTAAACTGGTGGCTCAGATCTGGGGGCGCGATCCGGAAATTTATCACAACATCGCCAAATACATCTCTGAAAACTACGATTTCGACGGCATCGATATCAACATGGGCTGCCCGGTAAAAAAGGTATTTAAAATTGGAGCCTGCAGTGCTTTAATTGGCGAACCGGAACGAGCCAAAGAAATTATACTGGCGACCAAAGAAGGCACATCGCTTCCTGTTAGTGTAAAAACACGAACCGGAATAAAGGGACACATTACCGAAAACTGGATTGCCAATTTGCTGGAGGTTGACCCCGCTGCCATTATTTTGCACGGGCGCACGCAGCGCATGCAATCGGAAGGCGAAGCCAGCTGGGAAGAAATTGCCAAAGCTGTTCAGCTTAAAAACAGTCTGAAACCAGGTATTCCTTTTCATGGCAACGGCGATGTTTTTTCTTACGAACAAGGTTTGGAGCGCATCCGTGAAACCGGAGTGGACGGCGTAATGGTCGGACGCGGAATTTTTCAGAATCCGTGGTTCTTCAACCCCGAAAAGGCTGAGATTTCGATGGAAGAGCGGATTGGGAAACTGCTCGAACACACCCGTTTGTTTGAATCGACCTGGAGCCCCGATAAAAACTTCAATATCCTGAAGCGTTTCTACAAAATCTATCTCAACAGTTTCCCGGGTGCAGCTAAAATGCGGGCTGATTTAATGGAAGTTAAAGGCTACGACGAGGTATATTCCTATTTTAGAACATAAAATTTCATCTTTTTTATTCGACAAAAGGTGCTGTTTCTGGTATAATCTATCCGTAAGTTCAATCTGCAAAATGTCTCACTCGTCAGGTATTCGCCGTTATGGCGGGTAAACTTTCTGCTTTTTTCGTTCTCCGGATTGAAATTACCTGCATTTCATTTCCTTCAGATTATCGCAAATAAACATGTAAAACACTCATTTTCTGTGGGTAATAAAATACCGACAGTTGGGGCAGATCGGTTTTTGCTTTCTTCCTAACAGGTTGTGACTGCAGGCATAGATCATCATTTGCAAACGGTTAATATTCCCGAGTTTTCCCCTGATATTTTTTAAATGCGTACGAACAGTCGATACACTGATATTTAATGCGCTGGCTACCTCACTATTGGTGTCTTCCTCAACCCACGAACTTAGTATCTCTTTCTCCCGCTCGGTTAATTTGCAAGCATTTTCACTCGTCTCCTGACAACTAAAAAAATTATCTACTGCTTTGGGGCACAGGTATTTTCCAGAACTATTTATCTCCTGAATCGCCAATATAATTTTTTCGGCCGAACAGGTTTTAATAACATAACCATTAATGTAAGGCATTATTTTCGCCATGAGTTGCTGGGAAATTAATTCAGATATGATCAGAATTTTTAAACCGGGAAATTGCGTATTCACCTTTAACATGTAGTCCAGATATTTAGCCGACCACAACATAAATTCAAAAATAACCAAATCAGGGTTTAGTTCCAGAATCGACCTGGCCGGATTACTATCGTTATTTACCTCACCAATTACCTGAAGATGTTTATGATGAGCGAGGTACGATTTAAGACAGTCTGCAACTAGTTTTTGATCGAAAGAGAGTAATATTTTTGTTGTATCGTTTAATTGCATGGACCGACACTCTATCAACAAGTTACAAAAAAAACAGATAACTACCTCTTAAGTGTATAATTATATCATCCTTTTGTTGAGGCTTTTAGCTTTTTTTATTACTCCCTAAGTAAAAATGTTTACTCCTTTCTGGCTAAATAGCCAGCGAAAATCAACAAGATCAGGATTGTTTGATATTCCCTATTTATCTAACTTTTTGTTTCAATATCAAGTTTGGGTTAAAACCAGATTTTTCATGTATTAACCTAAATTTTCAAGTTATGAAAACAATTATCCGTTATTCACGCTATGTACTAATTTTGCTTTTTTTTAGCGGTTTCGTTAGCTGCGAACGCTATGGAGGGGACAATATTCTCCCTCTTGCTGATGACGACTCTGACCGTCCGGAATGGGCCGGTGGAGAAACCGATTTGAACCAACACATTAAAGGGAATGATGAATCGGGAACTACCCGCGGAGGCGACTACGGCGATTTATATGTTCTGCTGAGGGATCCAGATGGAGTTCCCACAATGACCTCAATAGATGTTGACCTGGATGGAATAATTCAGGAAGATGAATACTTTGTTCAGCCCATTGATGCACTAACAGGCGATGTTATTGAACTGGATCAATATGGAGAGATTCCGGCAACAGCAACTCCAATTGAAGTAGACTTTGGACGTTTGAATATTGTCCGTTCGCCTCAGCCGGTTCTAGACCAGGCTTTTGAAGAAGCAATGAAAGTAATTGAAGCCGGCGATGATTTCACCCTTGATTTCTGTGGCCGGTTGTCGATTTGGAATTATGATCTTGTTGTCACCGACTCACTTGTATTGACCAAAACCATCGATTCTCCGCGGGAAAATATGGCCATCTACCAATATCTGATGAATTACATGTACGAAGAAACCGTTGATAATAGCTACGCTAACCGATTAGGTTTTCTCGCGCAATATGAAATTGATCCGTTACTGCTCGCTGCAGGCTGTTTTTCAGCGGGTTCTGATAAAACAGGAACGGTTGATATTGACGAAGTGGTTTATATTAATGGATTTCTTGATTGTTGTGGTTTAAATCCCATTTTAAACGAACACGATTACGATTTTAACAACGAAGAAAACTATTATTTCAATTTCAGCGAACCCAGAAAAGGAGATGGGCAATTTCAATATAACCGCGGAATTTATAAGGACCGTTACATTCAGTTTCTGGTGTGGGATAATGTTTATTATCCGCTCAATGAAGAGGGCATTTCTGAGGGACCTGTATTTTCAATCTTCGATATCTTTGAAGGAAATGTTGATTTTAAAGGCATTGGAAGTCAACCTCAGTTTACATACAGATGGGATCAATTTAGTCATGAGAGAGTACAAGGTTTTGCGATAGCAGTTGATGACGCGGTACAAGTGTTAGACTTTGTACATGGTGATTCAAACATTTTGTTTTTACCAAATTATGAACCTGAGCCATAGAGGCCTTAAATCGGTCAAAAGGCTTTTGTCCTTCAAAATTATCCGATTTGATGTTTTGAGTAAAACCAACTGTCAGTTTTGACAGTTGGTTCTATTAATTCCGGCAGCATGATTAAACATTTTTTAACCGGGCTTCACATAAAAGGATGCTTCTTTATCCTTCTTATCATTTTTATTTCATGCTATTCGAATGCACAACCCTCCAAAATAAGAGCTGAATCCAATCAACTGAAATTGAATCAGTTTTCACAACAGCGAAGTGCCCGATGGAATGCACAAAAAAAGGTTGCTGATTCTGTGGCGCACCAATTGGACATCCCGATTTTTTATGTGGAAGAAAATGACCGGGTAATTGTTCTTCAACGGCTGGAGAACAACAATAAACCGGTGTACTATGCCACCAATAACTTAAGTGTTGCAAACACGCTGACTGTCGATCAGGTTTGGTCTGATGCCAACGAATTTCCTCCACTTTCAGGTGATGAAATAGAAATCAACCTTTGGGATGGAGGACGCATTTTATCTACTCACCAGGAATTCCAGAGCCAGGAGGGATCGCGTATTACCATGCGCGATTTGGATTTGCCTGTTTCCAATCATTCTACACACATTTCAGGCACCATGATTGCTTCCGGAGTAAAATACGAAGCCAGGGGGATGGCAGGGAAAGCCATCATTAAAGGATGGGATTTAAATAACGACATTGCTGAAATGGCCAGTGCTGCAGCTGATGGCATATCAATCTCAAACCATTCGTACGGACCATTATGCGGTTGGTATTACAATACACAAATTGAAAGTTGGTATTGGTATGGGGACCCGGAGATTTCGGCAACCGAAGATTATAAATTTGGTTTTTACAGCGATGTTAGTGCCGATATCGATTACATAGCCGGGAATGCGCCCTATTACCTGATAGTAAAATCGGCCGGGAACGATAGAAACGACGGGCCCGCAACAATTGTATCGCATTATGTGTGGGACGATAAGTGGGTGCTGGTTAATGCTGAACGAGATCAGGATGGCGGAACCGATGGCTTTGATTGCTTGTCGCCGCTAGCAGTAGCAAAAAATATACTAACCATAGGAGCTGTTGATGACGCAGCAAATATGACCATTTTTAGTGCGTTTGGTCCTACTGATGACGGCCGCATTAAACCTGACCTCGTTTCTGACGGCAGCAATGTTTATTCTTCCATATCAAGCACCGACACAAGCTATACAACATACAGCGGAACTTCAATGTCTGCGGCAGCAGCAACCGGGGCAATTGCCCTACTCCTCCAACTACAGAATATGCTTCAACCCGGAGTCAAGCTGTTGTCCTCAACATATAAAAGCATTTTAATGCATACCGCAATCGATTTAGGTAACACGGGGCCTGATTTTAGTTTTGGCTGGGGGTTAATAAATATTAAGGCTGCAGCTGACCTTATCTATGCTAATTCAAACAGTCAGGGGGAAAATATATACGAGCAAGTTTTACATGAGGGAGAAACCGTAACAATACCGGTAAAAACGGCAAACGATGCACCATTCCTGAAAGCTACACTTTGCTGGACAGATCCTGCCGGACAGCCCGCCTCACCTGCCCTCAATCAACGCACAAGTAAATTGGTAAACGACCTTAACCTACAGGTTGAAAATCCAAACACCGGTCAGACGATTCTTCCATGGGTTCTCAATGTTGAAAATCCGGGAGAACCGGCAACAAGTGGAACAAATCACGTTGATAATGTAGAACAGGTTTATTTTGCAAATACCGGTTCAACCGATTTCAATATTAAAGTTTCACATTCAGGTACACTTTCCGGGGGCTCACAATCATTCAGTTTGGTAATAACCGGAATTGAAACACAATCCGAACTCTACCCTCCCCGAAGCTTAACTTATTCCATTGGAGAATCCAGCATTTCTCTACACTGGGATAGCCCCTTTTCAGGAGCTCCTGAAAAATATAATATTTACAGAAATGGTTCATTCCTGGCCACTAGCAATACCACAGATTATACTGATGCTTCAGTTAGTTTTGATAATAAATATTCCTATTACGTTACAGCGGTTTATACGGTTAATGAACAAGAAACGGAAAGCCTTGGCACCAATGAAATAGTGGTTTTCCCCCGAACAGTTCGTCCGCTGCCTTATATCATCGATTTCGAAACCAGCCCGGACGAAGCACTGATAAAAAATGACATCTCCGGATGGCAATGGGGAGATAGCGAATCGCTCAATTGTTATTACCTCGATTTCTCCGACAATCTATCCAAATTTATTGCAGCTGACTCCTATTCTGCCGGAGAGGCTGTGCATGTTTCTGATATTGCTTCAACCGATCCTTTACTGCTTGCGAATTACTCAAATGTTACACTTTCGTTCGACTACCTATTAAAAACAGGAATTTATGATGCCATCGACGAACTGCATGTGGTTTATAAATTACAGGAAGAAACAGCCTGGCACGAACTTATGGATTTGGAAAGTGCCTACGAATGGGTACACCAATCGATCGAATTACCCGTTGAAATTTGTAAAAACGGCACCCAACTGGGCTTTTATTACGACGACCTTTATCAATGGGGAATGGGCGCCGGACTGGATAACATCTATGTTTCGGGCGAAGAAGAAATACGCAACGTCGACCTGACTATTACCGCTTTAAATGCTCCGGTTTCGGGCTGTTCCTTATCAGATAATGAAAGCATCTCAATTTCCATCAAAAACGTCGGTTCACAAGCTGCTTTGGCCGGTGACAGCATAAGAATTCATCTGAATTGTTCTTCAAATGAAAGCCTTGATGAACTACTGGTGCTTTCCACTTCACTTTCGACTGGTGAGGTTCTGGATTATGAATTCAACGCACATTTGGATTTAAGTAATGAACAGCTTTATACATTTGAATTTCAAATGACTTGCACACACGATAACAACACTGCCAACAATTTATTTGAAAAAACCATTGAGGTATTTGGTTACCCTCAGCCAACGATAATTACGCCTCAGCTTTCTTTTTGCGAAGACAGCGATCCAGTCCTGATCGAAGCTGTTCCCGAGGGCGGAGTTCTTTCCGGAACCGGTGTTTCGGGAGCTTATTTCTACCCAGCTGTCGCCGGAACGGGAATTCATCTTTTAAGCTATACCCTAACCGACGAAAATGACTGCACCGGAGAAACCACGGTCAGTATTGTTGTAAATTCCATTCCTCAACCCGAATTTCTGAATACTGAACTTTCTTTTTGCGAAGACAGCGATCCGGTTCTCATCGAAGCAATTCCCGAGGGCGGAGTACTTTCCGGAACCGGTGTTTCAGGAACTTATTTCTACCCAGCTGTCGCCGGAACGGGACTTCATCTTTTAACTTATACTGTAACCGATGTCAACGGCTGCACCGGAGAAACGACAGTCAGTATTGTGGTAAATTCCATTCCTCAACCCGAAATTCTGAATACTGAACTTTCTTTTTGTGAAGACAGCGATCCGGTCCTTATCGAAGCTGTTCCCGAGGGCGGAGTTCTTTCCGGAACCGGTGTTTCAGAACTTTACTTCGATCCTTCAGTCGCCGGAACGGGAATTCATACCTTAACTTACTCCGTAACTGACGAAAATGGCTGCACCGCAGAAACCACGGTCAGTATTGTTGTAAATTCCATTCCTCAACCCGAAATTCTGAATACTGAGCTTTCTTTTTGTGAAGACAGCGATCCGGTTCTTATCGAAGCTGTTCCCGAGGGCGGAGTTCTTTCCGGAACCGGTGTTTCAGGACTTTACTTCGATCCTTCAGTCGCCGGAACGGGAATTCATACCTTAACTTACTCCGTAACTGACGAAAATGGCTGCATTGGAGAAACCACGGTCAGTATTGTTGTAAATTCCATTCCTCAACCCGAAATTCTGAATACAGAGCTTTCCTTTTGCGAGGATAGCGATCCGGTCCTGATCGAAGCTGTTCCCGAGGGCGGAGTTCTTTCCGGAACCGGTGTTTCGGGAGCTTATTTCTACCCAGCTGTCGCCGGAACGGGAACTCATCTTTTAACTTATACTGTAACCGATACCAACGGCTGCACCGGAGAAACGACAGTCAGTATTGTGGTAAATTCCATTCCTCAACCCGAAATCCTCAATACTGAACTCTCTTTTTGTGAAGACAGCGATCCGGTCCTCATCGAAGCAATTCCCGAAGGAGGGATACTTTCAGGAACTGGTGTTTCAGGAACTTATTTTTACCCTGCTGTCGCCGGAACGGGAATTCATACCTTAACTTACTCCGTAACTGACGAAAATGGCTGCACCGGAGAAACCACGGCCAATGTTGTTGTAAATTCCATTCCTCAACCCGAAATTCTGAATACTGAACTTTCTTTTTGTGAAGACAGCGATCCGGTCCTCATCGAAGCAATTCCCGAAGGAGGGATACTTTCAGGAACTGGTGTTTCAGGAACTTATTTTTACCCTGCTGTCGCCGGAACGGGAATTCATACCTTAACTT
>NZ_JALGYW010000018.1:90700-92065 GCF_023111095.1 Maribellus sp. YY47 | reverse complement strand
TTAACTTACTCCGTAACTGACGAAAATGGCTGCACCGGAGAAACGACCGTCAGTGTTATTGTAAATTCCATTCCTCAACCCGAAATTATGAATACTGAACTTTCTTTTTGCGAAGACAGCGATCCGGTTCTTATCGAAGCAATTCCGGATGGCGGAGTTCTTTCCGGAACCGGTGTTTCGGGAGCTTATTTCTACCCAGCTGTCGCCGGAACGGGAACTCATCTTCTGACCTATACCGTAACGGATGAAAATGATTGCATTGGATCCACAGATTTTCAATTAATTGTCGATTCTGTGCTTCACTCCGAAATCCTCAATACTGAACTTTCTTTTTGTGAAGACAGCGATCCGGTTCTCATCGAAGCTGTTCCCGAAGGAGGGATACTTTCAGGAACTGGTGTTTCAGGAACTTACTTTTTCCCTGCTGTTGCCGGAGCAGGAACTCATACTTTAACTTACTCCTTAACTGACGAAAATGGCTGCACCGGAGAAACCACAGTCAGTATTGTTGTAAATTCCATTCCTCAACCCGAAATTCTGAATACTGAACTTTCTTTTTGTGAAGACAGCGATCCGGTCCTCATCGAAGCTATTCCCGAGGGCGGAGTACTTTCCGGAACCGGTGTTTCAGGAACTTACTTTTTCCCTGCTGTCGCCGGAGTAGGAACTCATCTTTTAACTTATACCCTAACCGATGCCAACGGCTGCACCGGAGAAACCACGGTCAGTGTTATTGTAAATCCCATTCCTCAACCCGAAATTCTGAATACTGAACTTTCCTTTTGCGAAGACAGCGATCCGGTTCTTATCGAAGCAATTCCGGATGGCGGAGTTCTTTCAGGAACAGGTGTTTCAGGACTTTACTTCGATCCTTCAGTCGCCGGAACGGGAACTCATCTTTTAACTTATACTGTAACCGATTACAACGGCTGCACCGGAGAAACCACGGTCAGTGTTGTGGTAAATTCCATTCCTCAACCCGAAATCCTCAATACTGAGCTTTCTTTTTGCGAAGACAGCGATCCGGTTCTCATCGAAGCTGTTCCCGAGGGCGGAGTTCTTTCCGGAACCGGTGTTTCAGGACTTTACTTCGATCCTTCAGTCGCCGGAGCAGGAATTCATACCTTAACTTACTCCGTAACTGACGAAAATGGCTGCACCGGAGAAACGACCGTCAATATTGTGGTAAATTCCATTCCTCAACCCGAAATTCTGAATACTGAACTTTCTTTTTGTGAAGACAGCGATCCGGTTCTCATCGAAGCAATTCCGGATGGCGGAGTTCTTTCGGGAACAGGTGTTTCAGGAACTTACTTCTACCCAGCTGTCGCCGGAGTAGGAACTCATCTTTTAACTTATACCCTA
>NZ_JALGYW010000018.1:0-90613 GCF_023111095.1 Maribellus sp. YY47 | reverse complement strand
CTACCCAGCTGTCGCCGGAGTAGGAACTCATCTTTTAACTTATACCCTAACCGATGCCAACGGCTGCACCGGAGAAACCACGGCCAGTATTGTGCTAAATTCCATTCCTCAACCCGAAATTCTGAATACTGAACTTTCTTTTTGCGAAGACAGCGATCCGGTTCTCATCGAAGCAATTCCGGATGGCGGAGTTCTTTCGGGAACAGGTGTTTCAGGAACTTACTTCTACCCAGCTGTCGCCGGAGTAGGAACTCATCTTTTAACTTATACCCTAACCGATGCCAACGGCTGCACCGGAGAAACCACGGCCAGTATTGTGGTAAATTCCATTCCTCAACCCGAAATCCTCAATACTGAGCTTTCTTTTTGCGAAGACAGCGATCCGGTTCTCATCGAAGCAATTCCCGAGGGCGGAGTACTTTCCGGAACCGGTGTTTCAGGAACTTATTTCTACCCAGCCGTTGCAGGAGCAGGAACTCATACTTTAACTTATACTTTTTCAGGCGATAACGGATGCAAAACTGAGATGGCGGAAAAAGAGATATTCGTTTATAAGAGTATAGAGGTTGACCTTGGACCTGATCGGACTATAGGAATTGAAGATTCAATAACACTTAGCATCACTGATTTAAACTGTTCTGTTCTCTGGTTTGATGGAACAACCAAAGCGAGTTACACGATTAAAGCAAGTACACTGGGTGTGGGTGACCATCCAATTTGGGTAACCGTATCCAATGACGCTTCATGTTTTTCGTCGGATACTTTGATGTTAACAATTGATAATTTGAACACTATTATTGACAAAAAGAGTCTTTCAAAAATCCTGATTTATCCCAATCCCACCCAAAATGGATTTACAGTGAAATTAAATGAAAATGAACGACTGGATGAATTGTACCTGTTTGGAACCACCGGAGAATATTTACTAAAATGTATCGCTCCAACGAATTCATATTTTGATATATCATTCCTTGCATCCGGAGTCTATTTCCTTACAATCAAAACAAACCTGCGAATCACCCAAATGTGTCTTCTGAAATTATAATGTCAACTAAAGTATCTATCCCGGTACGAGTAGAAAAGCGTTACCGAACATTCAACGTAATTTTATGCTGCACCCGTTATATTCTCTGCAAAACGGATTTCGAAGAAAACAAAAGTTAACGCTAATCAAATTACGCATTCTAAACCGGCACTTTTTAGTGCAATAAATTTTTCAAGAATTGATACAAAAAAAGAGATCATCGCTGATCTCTTTTTCTATATTTTTCGCCGTTCGGTGAAAAAATGAACTGACAAATAACATCTTATCTGCTTAGATGATTGATTTCATCGCGCCCATTGCTTCACGCAATTCAGCACCAATAATCTCTACATCGTGGTAACGGATTTCTTCGTTGATATCGATCAGTTCTTTGTTATCCACATGCGCATCTTTGCCTTCGTTAAAGTTTTTACCGATAACGTTGGTATCAATTTTCTTCATGAAATCGGCCAGCAAAGGCTTGCAGGCATGATCAAACAAATAACAACCGTATTCTGCAGTGTCAGAAATGGTGCGGTTCATTTCAAACAGTTTTTTACGCGCAATAGTATTGGCGATCAGCGGCGTTTCGTGCAACGATTCGTAATATGCTGATTCTTCTTTGATACCTGTTTCAGTCATTACTTCGAAAGCCAGTTCAACACCTGCTTTAACAAAAGCAACCATCAGCGTTCCGTTATCAAAATATTCCTGTTCGCTGATTTCCACATCACCGGCCGGTGTTTTTTCAAAAGCAGTTTCACCGGTAGCAGCACGCCAGGTCAGCAATTTAACATCATCGTTGGCCCAGTCTTCCATCATGGTTGACGAGAACGCACCACTCATAATGTCATCCATGTGTTTTTCGAACAGCGGACGCATGATTTCTTTCAGTTCCTGCGCCAGTTTAAAGGCTTCCACTTTTGCCGGATTCGACAAACGATCCATCATATGTGTGATACCACCCAGTTTCAATGCTTCGGTAATGGTTTCCCATCCGTACTGAACCAGTTTTGATGCATAACCCGGATCAATACCTTTCTCCACCATTTTGTCGAAACTCAGGATAGAACCGGTTTGCAGCAATCCGCAAAGGATGGTTTGTTCACCCATTAAATCCGATTTCACCTCAGCAACAAACGACGACAAAAGTACGCCAGCCTTGTGACCACCGGTTCCGGCAGCATAAGCTTTTGCAATTTCCAGTCCATCGCCATTCGGATCGTTTTCGCGGTGAACCGCAATCAAAGTAGGAACACCAAATCCGCGAACATATTCAGCGCGCACTTCAGAACCCGGAGATTTTGGAGCCACCATAATTACGGTAATATCGTCGCGCACCTGCATGCCTTCTTCCACAATGTTAAAACCGTGCGAATAAGCCAGGCAAGCGCCTTTTTTCATCAACGGAACTACTTTGTTCACTACCGGAGTATGTTGTTTGTCGGGAGTAAGATTCAGCACCAGGTCAGCTTTCGGAACCAGTTCCTCGAAAGTACCTACTTCGAAACCATTCTCGGTTGCATTTACATACGATGCACGTTTCTGATCGATCGCTTCCTGACGCAATGCATAGGCCACATTCAATCCGCTGTCGCGAAGGTTTAAGCCCTGGTGTAAGCCCTGGGCACCACATCCCAACACAACGATTTGTTTTCCTTTTAATTTTTCTACTCCGTTTGCAAATTCACTTTCTTCCATGAAATCGCATTTTCCCAACTGATCCAACTGAAGACGCAACGGGAGTGAATTAAAATAATTTGCCATCTGTTTTATTTTTTAATGATTAATCTGTTCTTATGACTACCGGAAACCTTAACAATAAGTTTCGCCGGCTATACTTTACAAAGCAATAAAATAATCGCCTATAAGAGCTGTAAATTTACGGGATTTTTAGGTAATTTTCATGGTATTAAAATAAATCACTTTTTGACCAATACCATAATCGACATTAATTTACAAACACTTACAAACGAACCAAATTGGAACATTTACCAGTAAAAGATTCTTTTCGGCTATTATCAATAATTTGAGCAATCGATCCATGTGATGATTTTCTTTGATTTCCACAAACTGAAAATTCAAAACATTTCTGGCAAACTATTTTAACGATTTCGCCCGGTATTGCATGGGCGACAAGCCCGTTTCGCGTTTAAAGAATTTGGCAAAATAGCTTTGATCGGCAAAATTTAACTGAACGGCAATTTCAGACACACTAAGGCCGGTATGTACCAGCAGGCGTTTAATTTCGAGAATTTGCTTTGCTTTAATGATTTCGGAGGAAGTTTTCCCGGTAAGCCGGGTTACGGTTTGAGTCAGATGATTGGGGGTAAGCGCCATTAAATCGGCGTACTGCGCCACGCTCAGGTTCTTTGCATAATTTTCCTCCACCAGCTGGTAGAATTTTTTAACGATTACGTGTCCTTTCCCCGAAAGAATACTTTCGTCGGTCGCATACGAAGCCGCACAAAAATGCAGGATAAGATCGAGCAGCGAACGCAATAATTCTATCGAAAAGCCTTCACTTCGTTCGAGTTCAGCGATTCCCTTTTTAAAAAGGCTTTCAATAAAAAGTACATCGGCATTGTTTTGAAGCAACAAAGGCGGATTATCCTGCCGGATGGTAAAGAAAAACGGAAATTCGATCAGTCGGTTGGGATTATTGTAATCGATCAGGTAAAATTCCGGAGTAAAAATAAATATGAATCCCTCGATATCGTGCGAAAACTCGATTTTATGGGCCTGCCCCGGCGACATAAAGAACACACAGGGAGGTTTTATTTCGTACTTGTTGCCGTCGATTACATGAAACCCGGTTCCTTTGGCGAGGTAGAGCACCTCAAAAAAATCGTGCCGGTGCGGATATTTTACCGAGAAATGCCGGTGGGCATCAAACACCTCCACCTGAAACTGCTGGCTTTCGCGTTCCTGTTTGCTAAAACTGCGAAGACTGTAAACCGGTATCCTATCCGCTGAACTCATGCGTGTTTAATCGACTAAAGGAAGAGTGTAACCAAGGGTAAGCCGTAAAGTACGAAGTTTCATGCTCTGTTTATCATACAGCACAAACACATTCGGGATGCCGTAATCATACGAGACAGCAACATCAAAACCACGATAGGCGCGGTATCCTGCTTTTGCCGTTACACCATAATCCAAGGGCTTCATATAATCTTCGTTCTCTTTATTTCCCCATTCAATTTTATACTTTCCAGCGGCAATATCACCGGCACCCGATATTTCTACGGTACCCCTAACCCCATAACTAACGTAAGGGCCTGCTCCTGCGTACAACTTTGCCCGAGACCGAAGCCTGTACCGGTAAAACACATATGCTGGCACATTAACGTAGATCAGATTCATCTTATTTTCAACACCCGAATAACTTAAACTTTGAGTGAGCATTTTATAATCTCCCAAAAGTCCAATGGATGCAATCAGCTCTTTTTGTCTTTTCTTAAAAAAAGTACTTTCGACAAAAGCACCGATATGCCCGCCCGGTCCGGTATAATTTTCATTTAGGAAACTCCCGTCAGAAGCCCTTTTATACTGTATGGCAGAATAATTACCACCGGCACTTACCACCAGGTTTTGACTTCCGGCGACAAAAGCAATAAAACAAAAAACAACTGTAAATAAAATCTTTGTCTGGCTTTGCATGTGCTTATGTTTTATAGTTGTTGCGACAATATACTTATTATTTTAAAACAAATTTAACCAAACAAAACAGACAGGCCTCCCTTAATGAAGATGTTGCACCGCTTTTTCTTATTTTTATACCATGAAGATGCTACAATACTTTCTCGGCATACAGTTGACAGTGCTGGCACTTTGTTTTTCCCCTTATGCTTTTGCAACTGTTCCTGGTAAATTTGTCTCTTCCAAAACGTCACTAAACAGCATTCGGTTCGGCGAATTCCATACCGATTCAATACACCGGCTCGATTTCAGGTATTCCGACAGGAAGCGAGGACTAAAACCCTTCATCGCTCCGGCCGTGTTAATTGCGGGAGGAACTATACTGAATTATTCGGACGTGAAATACGACATCCAGGAGTGGGTCTCGAAACATCATAGTTACCAGGGGGCAGCAGACGATTATCTGCGTTTTGCTCCTGTGGCCGGACTTTACTCGCTGAATGCCCTGGGTGTAAAAGCGAAAAACAACATCGGCAACCAATCGGCCCTGCTGTTTAAAAGTGTTTTGCTGAACACGATTATTACCAAATCTCTGAAAAAAGCTTTCAACGAGAAACGCCCTGCCGGAGATCCCGACTCCTTCCCTTCAGGGCACACGTCTCTGGTATTTGCCACGGCGCAGGTTATTCACCACGAATATGGCGAAAACAGTATCTGGTACAGTGTAGGAGCTTATTCGTGCGCGGCTACCGTCGGAGCTCTGCGAATTGCCAAAGGCGCCCACTGGGCGTCGGATGTTTTGGCAGGAGCAGGAATAGGAATGCTCAGCACCGAACTCGTCTATCTTACCCACCAGTATAAATGGGATTGGGCTCATATGAAACGGTTAGACATCTTTCCCTTCTCAGTTGGGCCACAAAAAGGATTGACACTGGTGTATAGTTTTTAGCAGTGAGCCATGAGCTTCAAGCCGCGAGCAGTTTATGGATGAACATCGATTAACGATTGCAGACAGACACGTGAGTTAGAAAAACGACGTTCAAGTTACCACGATTTCTTGCATCCTTTAAACCTGACCTAGTGTAATTCTACACCCCAAGACTTTGAACTTTGAACTCTTCTTCCTTCGCCTTTGCCTCAGCCTCTCTTCTACTTCAAAAAATCTTCGCGTACCGGATTAAAGCTGTCAATTAGCCGGGCAGTTGGGCTTACCAGTTTAATCGCGTGCTTTACATGCGGCGGAACTGCAACCATATCGCCTGCTTTTAGCCTTTGTTCCGGCTCGCCTTCCAAATAAAAAACAACCTCTCCTTCGGCAATAAACGTGGTTTGTTCGTGGGGGTGATTGTGCAACGGATCAGCTTCGGGCCATGGTCCTCCGGAAAAATCGACCATCACAGTCATCAGGTTTTCGGTGTGAATGATTTTGCGTTTTACTCTTTCGTTTATGATCTCGTAAGCTGTTTCGTCAAATTTTAATACCGCCATTCAGATTAGTCTTTTTAATTGTAGCGCACAAATTAAACGCAATTTTTTGTTTATGCTGAAATAATTCTTCGGATACGGTCATCCAACTCCGCCTGATCGGCTGTAAACGAAGCCAATCCGGCCAGGTTCAGCAATGTATCAATAGCCAGTTCGCCACTTTCGATACGCGGCGCCCAGCGTTCGTGTTTTGGTATTTTCCCGTCGGAAGCAATATATCCCAGATCCTTTTCACTTAAATACGGAAACATATCGCCGCAACCGGCACGATGAACACGGTCGATCAACTCGCTGCCGGTTTCCGGACAATTCAAATTCAGGTCTTTTGCCAGCGCCAGTTCCTGTTGGGTAACGTTCCAAAGCTTTTCGGGCGAATATTTTGCTGCGTCTTCGGTCAGATCCACCGGATAAATCTCTTTCACTTTTGATGAAAATTTTCCGGTGAGATGAATTTTCCCGTCAGCAGCAACTTTGGTTGGCATGGTAAAAACATCGGTTCCGGCAAGTGCATCCAGCTGAGAATATCCGCGTAAGCTGGCGGCAATCAACTGCGTTAGAACCTGATTTTTTCCGCTTATTTCTTTCACAACTTTTTGCGTCGCGAGCACGGTCCGCTCCCCTGCTCCTTCACCACTGCCCAGTCGGTTGTCTTTTATATAAGCGCCAATTCGCCCCAAAAACACGTTGCAGTAATTGGGTTTGGTAATGGCAGCCACCATCAGATTTTGCCGTGCCGAAAATTCTAGTGTAAAGTTGATCTTCACGCCCAGCTCGCGCAACCGCCGTGCTCCCAGCAAACCCACCGCTGTGTAGGGAACTTTCACAATAAACTGTTCGGGATTAATATCGAAATACCGCAAACCGTAATCGACAATGGCCTCAAAATGATGTGCGGTGTTGGTATGAAGCTCCACACTCACAAAGCCGCCAAACCTCTTCGCCAGCCGCATGCCGTGCCGTGCATTCAGAATAAAGGCAATTTCAACAATCTGCTCCTCCACCGGAAGATCTTTCACAATTTCGCGTGCCTGTGCAATAAAACTGTCGTAAATTCCTTTTTGAATTTCCTTGTTTACCAGCGTATTGTTGGTGGTAAGCGCGGTCATTTCAGCCGACCAGTTTTTTTCGGCTTCTTCCATATCGCCGGTGTCGAGCCACAACTGGGTTCCGGCATCACGCAGCGACTGCCAGAACGGATCGGCTTTTGCACTGATGCGTTCTTCGTTAATATCAGCCAACACAAACTCTTTGATTTGCTTTTCCAATGTCTCGTTCATGGTGAAGTGATTTGAATTTGCTTTTGAATTTACAATAAAGCCCAACGGTGTCCAAGAAGATTTTAAATTTTATTCGGGGCATGAAATTCGTTTGCTGAAGGATGCCGCTGCCGCACGACTGTCCCGAGTCCTTAAAGTCAAAAAGCCATTTCACCAACCACGCGAAAGGATTCGCGCAGAAGAGTAGAAACGGAGGTAATAGAAAAGGAAACAGAGAAATACATTTAGTCCTTTAATCTTATTTTCCAGGCAAAGTCAATGCTAATTAAATGTTCATATTTGAATTTATCTGTCATATCGGGCCTGTAAAAAGTTGGCCGATAAATAACTCCGATATTAAAATACTCCCAAAATTGAAAATAATTAGGAAAAATTAATCCCAAGGCATTGCCGCTTTTTTTAACAGGTTCTCTTGTTGGTGGCAGTGGGTCAAACCTGTCATAATACCTGAAATCCCAGGCATTTCTGGCATACGAGAACCCATAACCGACTGAAAAACGCTTGAGTTTATGATTATTTGAAAGACTAACATATCTTGAACTCATCAATTCGTATTCCCCACTAATATCCACTGCTGCCGGAAACGGTATAAAAAAATCTGAAACCCCTGAGAATCCTAAATTTATAAACTGATTTTTTGAATGATAATAATCTAATCCTATTGTTAACCCCCAAAATCCTGTATTTAATTTTGTCCCTTCATCTTCCGGAGTTAAACAAAATGAATTGATATGGGGCAAAGATAAGTGCAGAAGCCATTCACCTTTATTGTTTGCGTCTCCGTATTTTGAAACCCCACCAATAGTATTTGCTGAATTTATGTAAATCCGTGGCGGATAAGAATAGCGTTTAGGGTTTTTCGCATCAACGATTAGACCTAAACCATAATTACAAAAAACATTGCTCCAATACATAAATGAATTTCTCGGCTCAACCTGGTATGTTTTTGTCAGGCTGTCGGCGATAGAAACAAAACAAATGGGCTCCTTTTTCCTGTCAACCTGAAAATTAGCTTTATTTTCTATGGTTTTGACTGTATCCCCGTTATGAACGATTACACCTGGTGCAGTTGTGTAAACCGTCAGGTTCGTGTAAGGTTGGTTCAAAATAGTTGCACAAGAAGTCATAAAAAAGGAAACTATCAAAATGCAGAGTTTCTGTCTCATAATTTTGGCTAATTGCGTTTTAAGTTTGTTTAACTAAAGATACATAATTGATCAAAAGGTTGCGTTGCAGAAAAATGTTAAATAGCATTGAGTAACATGGCATTTTCCGTGCCTGGAGATTTTTCCCAAAGTTTAAAACTTTGGAAAATGTGAATACTTTCGGATTCTTGATTTCCGCCGTTGCGGAAAGCTTGTCCTGAATTTATTTCAGACTTTCCCTGCCTGCGGAAACCTTCCTTTGAGTTTGGTTCAAGCTTTCCGCACGTGCGGAAGCCTTGTTTGAAATCGGATTTATACTTTCCCCGGTTGCGGAAACGTTGTTTTTGCACCGGTTCTGACTTTCCGCAAGCCCGGAAAGGTTGATTCTTTCCCTTTTCGAATGTTCCGCAGTTGCGGGAAGGTAGTTTTTTACTGAACTGAGAATTTTTGAGAGTTTTGAAGACCTGTTTTTGGTTAGACCTTCAAGGTTTTAAAAACCTTGAAGGTCTGCTACCCATCCTAATAAAAAGAACCGCTCCCTCAAAAGAAGGAACGGTTCTCCCATATTTTGTAAATACCTTATTAAATTCCCAGCAATAACTCGCCGGCGTCTTTTCCGTTGGTAAACATGCGTTCCGGATTTTCAATCATCTCCTTCACTTTTACCAGGAAGCCCACCGAGTCTTTACCGTCGATAATACGGTGATCGTACGACAACGCCACGTACATCATCGGGCGGATCACCACCTGTCCGTTTACTGCCACCGGACGTTCCACAATGTTGTGCATTCCCAGAATAGCCGACTGCGGCGGGTTAATAATCGGGGTTGAAAGCAGCGAACCAAACACACCACCGTTGGTAATCGTAAAGGTACCGCCGGTCAGTTCTTCTACCGATATTTTCTTGGTCCTGGCTTTTTCAGCCAGTTCCTTAATTTCGAGTTCGATCTCCGGAACCGATTTACTTTCGGCGTTACGAACGATTGGCACCATCAAACCTTTGGGTGTTGAAACGGCAATTCCCACGTCTACAAACTGAGGCATCACAATTTCGTCACCGTCGATCTGTGCATTTACCATTGGGTGAAATTCAGCCGCGACAGCCACTGCCTTCGTAAAGAACGACATAAAGCCGAGTTTGAATCCGTGTTTGTCGATGAACTTTTGCTGGTATTTCTGGCGCATGTCCATCACAAAGCTCATATCAATCTCGTTGAATGTGGTCAGCATGGCGGTTTCATTTTTCACGGCCACCAAACGCGCGCTTAATTTCCGGCGCAAACTCGACATCCGTTCCCGTTCCTCTGCACGACTTGCCTTACGTTTCGGAACAATCGCTTCGGCAGCCGGAGCGCCCAAAACGGCTTCCACTTCTTTTTTGCCCAAACGCTTCAGCCCGTTTATGACATCGTCGACCGACAGATCGTTGTCTTTCATCATTTCCTTGGCAACTGAAGTCACTTTTACCTTATCGTAAGTATCCGATACTTTCACTTCTTTGGCAGGTGCGGCTTCTTTCTTTTCCTCCACCTTAGGTTCTTCCTTCACCTCGGCCTTAGCCTCAGCCCTCTTTGGTTGCGGTGCCACACTGGTATCGATGGTGCAAACAACTGCGCCTACTTCTATCGTTTCGCCTTCAGCAGCTTTTATTTCAATTTTCCCACCTTCGACAGCCACAATGGTCAGGGTTGCTTTATCCGATTCAACCTCGGCAATTTCCTGGTTTTTGGAAACTACTGCGCCATCTTCAACAAGCCAGCTACCTATTTCCACTTCGGTTATCGATTCTCCCGGACTGGGAACTTTTACTTCGATTATCATACGATTTAAATTATTGTTTTTAAAGGTATCGTATGGAATTCGTCCCGAAAATCCGGGACTCATTTCATGGTTTTTTGTTTATCTCTAAATTTTACTCAAAGCTTTTCATAATTCGTCACATTCACAAGAAACAATGCCAAAACCTACATAGAACTTTTCGATGATTCATTTCATTGTGAAACAGGAAGAATCTTCTAAACGGTTACTTCTTTTTTTGAAAAAACCGAACTGATCAGTTTTTCCAGTCCCTGACGATGTTTTTCCATTAAACCCACTGCCGGGCTGGCACTTTCGGGACGTGCGACCACTTTAATTCCCAGACAATCGAGTTTACGCCCCAGGAACGGCCATGCCCCCATGTTCTCAGGTTCATCCTGTGCCCAAATCAGTTCTTCCGACTTTGGATATTTTTTAAGAATATCGTTGATCGCCTTGTTGGGTATCGGATAAATCTGCTCCATTCTCACCAGCGCCACATCCGTAATACCGTGTTCCATCTTATATTTGGCCAAATCGTAGTACAATCTTCCGGTTGTCAGCACTACTTTTTCGACCAAATCGGGTTCTGCTGTTGGATCGTCAATAACCTCCTGGAAACCGCCTCCGGTAAATTCTTCCAGCTTGGAGGTTACCATTGGGTGCCGCAACAAACTTTTGGGCGTAAATACCACCAGCGGCAAACGCATGTTCATCTTTACCTGACGACGTAACAAATGGAATATATTAGCCGGGGTACTCGGCACAGTAACTTGTATATTGTTTCCGGCAGCCTGTTGCAAAAAGCGCTCGATACGTGCACTGGAATGCTCCGGACCTTGTCCTTCGTAACCGTGAGGGAGCAAAAGTGTAAGGCCGTTCATCAAGCCCCATTTTTCGATCGCTGAAGTAATGTACTGGTCGATGATTACCTGCGCCACATTATGAAAATCGCCAAACTGAGCTTCCCAAATCGTAAGCCCGTTGGGTTGTGCCAGCGAATAACCGTATTCAAAACCGAGAACCGCATATTCCGAAAGCAGCGAGTTAAACACATTAAACGGCGCCTGTTTTTCAGAAACATGTTTCAGCGGGTAATATTTATCTTCGGTTCCCTCAATCACAAAGGCGGCATGACGGTGTGCAAACGTTCCACGTTCGCTGTCCTGGCCGCTTAAACGCACCGGGTGACCGTCGGTTACCAACGTTCCATAAGCCAGCAGCTCTCCCATCGCCCAATCAAGGCGATCATCGTGGATCATCATTTTCCGGTCAGAAAGAATACGGTCCACTTTTTTGAAGAACGGCAGATCCTGTGGCAGTTCGTTGATTTTTTCGGCAACCGCCAAAAGCACGCTCTTCTCCACCCCGGTTTCAATCGTTTCATTAAAGATCGCTTTCGATGGCAATTCGTAAGGTTCGTACTCTTTCACCATAAACTGACGGATCTTCAGTTTTTGTATCTTTTCCGATTCCTTGTACTTTCCTTCCAAAAACTGATCAAACTCCTTCACCTTCAGCCTCGATTCGTCCAGTGTCATTACCCCCAACTCGTTGAGCTTGTCGGCATAAATATCACGCGGATTTTTATGCTTTGCGATGGCTTTGTACAATAAAGGCTGTGTAAAACGTGGCTCATCGCCTTCGTTGTGGCCGTATTTACGGTAACACAAAATATCGATGAATACATCAGCGTGAAATTTCTGTCGGAATTCCATAGCCAGTCGTATCGTGTAAATCAAGGCCTCCACATCGTCTCCGTTCACATGGAAAACGGGTGAACGCGTTACCTTGGCAACGTCGGTTGAATAAGTGCTTGAACGGGCTTCGAGATACGGCGTGGTAAACCCAACCTGATTGTTGATCACCAGGTGAATGGTTCCCCCCGTTTTGTAACCCGGCAGCTGCGACATCTGGATGGTTTCGTAAACCACGCCCTGCGCTGCAATGGCCGCATCGCCATGAATAATGATCGCTGCTGCCTTGTTGTAATCGCCACCATAAACCGAATCGATCTGCGAACGAACCATTCCTTCGGCTATCGGCCCAACGGTTTCAAGGTGCGACGGGTTCGGCAACAATTTTAGTTTTACTTTCTTGTCGAAGTCCGTTTTAACTTCATTTTCGTAACCCAGGTGATACTTCACATCGCCCTGCGAAATATCGTCTTCGTATTCTTTTCCGTAAAATTCCTTGAAAATATTCTGATAAGGTTTTTCCAAAATATTAGCCAGAACATTCAAACGGCCACGGTGAGCCATCCCGATGATGAATTCTTCGAGCCCGAGTTCAGAGCCTTTTTCAATTACCGCATCCAGCGCCGGAATCAAAGCTTCGGCCCCTTCAAGCGAAAAACGCTTTTGCCCCACAAATTTTTTGTGAATGAAATTCTCGAACCCAACAGCCAACTTCAGGTGGTAAAAGAAATGCAAACGCTTTTCGCTGGAGAAATTCTCCGAATTTCGGGATCCTTCCATGCGTTGGCGAAGCCATTGAACTACTTCGGGATGACGCATGTACATGTATTCCACACCTACCGAACGACAGTAGGTGTCTTCGAGGTGCTGTACAATGTCTTTCAGTTTTGCCGGGCCGATTCCAATTTCGTTACCCGCCTGAAAAACCGTTTCCAGATCTTTCTGATCCAGCCCAAAGTTTTCGATAGCCAGTGTTGGCGAATATTTCCGACGCGCACGTACCGGGTTTGTCTTGGTGAACAAGTGCCCACGCTGACGGTAACCGTGTATCAGGTTTAATATAGCAAATTCTTTGTCGATGTTCTCCAGTTGAACGGTCGCAGGTTTTTCCGGATAATTCTTGCGGGCCAGTTCAAATCCCGCAAAAAAATGTTGCCAGCTCTTATCAATCGACTCAGGGTCTTCAAGGTACGATTTGTAGAGGTCCTCAACTGCCTCTAATTCTTGATTTCCCACAGATGAAAACTTATCCATTATTGATTTTATCTTAACTTTTGATTAATATTCAAAAAAACAAAGCTTGAAATCTATTGTTTACCGACTTCTCACTTTTTGTAATATAAAGTTAGTGTTTCTTCCGTTTTTTTCTAATCCGCTTCATTTTGATTTTGAGAAACCTTTTGATTGGCTATTTTTGCTGAAAAAATTAAGGAGATGATTCAACGTATTCAAAGCATATATATATTGATAGCCGAAGTACTGATTGCCACACTTCTGGGAATAAAACTGGCCGATCTTTCGGCTAACGGCGAACTGCTCGAATTCTTTGCCAAAGGAATTTTGAAGGGTGAAGAAGTTGTTTTTAACGGTTTACCCATTCTGATTTTTATCGGTATTATTACCGTATTGCATGTCATCATCCTGTTTATGTACAAGAAAAGAATGCTTCAGATCCGCTTGCTGGTTTTCACCATTATTCTGCTTTTGGGTCTCTTTGGCATGTTCTTTTACTTTGCCTACGCCGGTTTCGAAGGCGCAAAAGTGGCTTTTAAAGTTCCGGTTGCGTTCCCCATAGTAGCAGTGATTCTCGACTGGCTGGCGATTCGTGCTATTGGTAAAGACGAAGCACTCATCAGAAGCCTCAACCGCTTGCGCTAAAAGTTGCAGTAATGGAAGCAATGCTTTTTGCCGCAGGACTTGGTACCCGGCTTTTGGGAGAAACGGCCGACAAACCCAAAGCGCTGGTTGATGTTGGCGGAAAACCCTTGCTGCAAAGAGCCATCGAAAAACTTTCGGCTTCCGGAGTTTCCAAAATTGTTGTTAATGTTCATCACTTTGCCCCACAGGTAATCGATTTTATTGAAAGCCGGAACTGGGATGTACCCGTTTTAATTTCGGATGAATCGGATCAGTTACTGGAAACCGGTGGCGGACTGAAAAAAGCAGGACCATTGTTCTCGCGAAAAGAACCGATCTTAATTTATAATGTTGACATCATCAGCAACATCGATCTAAAACAACTGGAATTCGAACATCTCGCTTCGGGCAACCTGGCTACACTCGTGGTTCGGACGCGGGAATCGCAGCGTTACTTTAGGTTTGATGCAGAAATGCAACTCGCAGGTTGGATCAACAAAAAAAGCGGCGAAACAAAAATATCGCGCCCCGCTGTTTTTGACGATGCAAAAGAACTGGCTTTTAGCGGCATTCATATCGTTCAGCCTGAGATATTGAAATACATGCCCGAAGAAGACCGGTTTTCGATCATTAACGTTTACCTCGAACTGGCCAAAACACAAAAAATCAAAGGATATTTCGACACATCTGAACTTTGGATGGACGTTGGCAAACCTGCAGAACTGGAAGCAGCAAGAAGATTGTTTAGTGGTCAGTGATCAGTATTCAGTCGCAGTGATCAGTCACAGTTTTCAGAAAGGAAGGATTGAGTAAACAGTGATCAGTCGCAGTATTCAGGGACTGAAGGATTGATGGATTGAAGGATTGAATTTCCAATGACTCACTTGTAGCTCACGGCTAATTTTCGCATTGAAGCAGTAACGCATTCCCGCATTCAATCCCTCTGTCACTCAGTCACTCAATCCTTCAGTCCTTCAACTTATAATTTCGGTACTCGAACAAACGCACACCAAACATTTTCTCAATCCGGTATAAAAGCCGGTATTTCCACTTCATGTTGATTTTGCTGAGATCGGGTTGAAAATCCCAGTTCAAACGCTTAATCCGCTCACGCATTACTTTAGGATGAGTACCTTCGAAACGGGCCAGTGCATCAAATTCTTCAGCGTAATTAAATTCCTGATCACTTGCTTTTCTCAGCGCCTCTTCTTCTGAAATCCCATCGTAAAAAGCTTTAACAGCCTCTACTTTTTGCTTCATATTCTTGGGATGCCGCACCCAGCCATAATGAAAGATCTCTGCTTTTACCGGAACAACGTTCAACTTTTGCCCGTCTTTCCGAAAGCCTTGTGCGTCTTTATAGGAGCGAATGCTTTTATCGTTCCGGATCACGCGGATCTCTTTGCGATACCAATGCCGGCAATCGCCCACATAATCGTACGAGCCATAAAAATGCCGATAGTCAAAAAGCAAACCTTCCACCTCTTTATTATCCAGGTTTTGCTGCATGGCATTTTTAACGACAGGCAAATATTTTTCGTGCAATGCCTCATCACCCTGAATGTAGAGACACCAATCGAACTCGTCAGGAATCGCATCCAGCGCCTTGTTGGTTTCCGAAGCATACACCCGACCGCCTTCTTTTAAAGTTTCATCCCACACTGTATCCACAATCGAGATTTTGCCCGGGGCAATGTTTTCGATCACTTTTCGGGTTTGGTCTTCCGATTTTCCAACTGCCACTACAAAATGATCGCAAATGGGCAAGACGGAAGTAACGGCTTCCACAATCGGGAAATCAAACTTTTCGGCATTTCGTATAAAAGTAAATCCGCAAACTTTCATTGTTCTGCCTTTTTCCTTACCATCAAATAATAAAATAAAAACTCGAAGGCAGATATTAACATCAATGTGTCGCCCAGCAACTCGAGACCTTCTTCGGTGGCCGCTTTTGCCAGCCTGTAACTTTCGTCGGAATAAAGCAGGCGCCAGAATTTCGAACGTCCCATCAGGCGGCTGAACACGAGCGTTACCAACAATCCGGCGATAAACCATTGCGATGCAGGAATACTAAAAAACTGAATGCAGGACTGTTTTATTTTTTTGAAATTTCGCAACAGCAAATAGATCATAATTGCCAGTACAACCAGCACCGGGTAAATCCAGTGATCGATCAGAAAGTTGAACTCACGGATAAAAGCCATCAGAAAAAACAACGAAACCAAGGTACTCATCAGCCTGATCTCTTTCCATTTTGAACCAAGGAAAAGGTAAAAAACAAATAAAATAAACAAAATGACCTCCTGCCCGATCTCGGTAAAAGTAAGTTCTCCGAAATACCCTTCTTCCATGGGATGAGCAGCGTCGAAGAAAATGCCCTGGGCCATTCCAAACAAAAGCGATCCGTATAAAACAATTCGAAGCGCGACAAACAGTGGTGAATAGATTTTCATAAATTCGATTTGGAGCACCTAAATTATAATTTTTGATGCACAATAACATTGCTGATCCGGCTAATCCTAAAGGAGAAAAGTGAATTATAGTGTGCGAACACTGGTTAGGAGAAATGATAAGTCGTCAACGGTGTAATTCAATCTTTAAGAAGAGATTCTTTTATTAACCAATCGATCAGGGGAAACAACAAAAAAAGCCGGTTATTTTCCGGCTTTCATATTGGGTGTAAAAGATGCATCCTTAAAACTAACCTTCTTCCAGGCTTCGCGTTGCGCAAGCCGGTCCTGCGTTTGAGCACAGGAAACACCTTGTTCTTTCAGGTACTTGTTGCCACTCACATGCGTATTCGGAAATTTTCCTCCCTTCTTTACCAACATGGTGATCGCCATCCCGAGCATCCCGATTGCCAATAAAGCAACTGCCATCAAAACAACTTTTAAAATTTCCATTTCCCTTCCTTTCTAAATTTTAGACTGCAAAATTACTGATTAAATGAAAATAATCCCCCTCAGAATAACTAATTTAACGATGAAATGTTTTTGTTCGTCTAAAACTTAACAAATGTTTTTTAAGTACGTTTTAACTTTAAGGAAACTAAAATAATGGAATCATGGAAAAACATGTAAATCTACTGGCAGCATTGCAATTAGGGTTTCGCCTTCTGGGCCTGGTAATAGCCGGAATATTCTTCGTTTTACTTCATTTTATCGGTGATTTAACGGGTGAACATGAACCGCAAATGATTCTGTCGATTATTGCAAATGTGTTGATTATTGTGGTTACCGTGCTAAGTTTGCCGGGAATTATTGCCGCCATCGGACTGTTTCGAAAAAAAGAATGGGCCCGAATTCTGACGCTGATTATCTCGGTTTTCGATTTGGTAAGTTTCCCCATCGGAACGGCAATCGGCGTTTATTCGATATGGGTGCTCTCACAACCTGAGACGATTGAATTATTTAAAAATTCGTGAATAAACCCAATAAAAAATTGAAGTAAAACATCTACCTGCTTTTAAGTGTTCTTTCATCTATGGTTCAATACGAAATTAAAGTAATTGGAAGAGTCCAGGGCGTGGGATTCCGGTATTATACCAAAAAGCAGGCTGATCTTCTTGGACTAAACGGCTGGGTGAAGAATTTGCCCGATGGTTCAGTGCTGGTAACCGTACAGGGTAATGAAACAGACGTCGATACCTTTACCGACTATCTTCGGATTGGTCCGGCACGTTCACAAGTTACCAGTCTGCAAAAAGTAAAAATCCAGGCAGGAAATCTTTCCCGGGAGTTTTCAATCCGATATTAGTCTTCGTTCATTCCCTTTTAAATTATCCAAACCCTCAAAAAAGGTTTTTGCCATTAATTGATATCTTTACAAGACTCAATAAAAAGAAGAAATCGTTAAAGCTATGAGCTACCACATGACTCCCGAACAATTTCGGGAAGAAGGCAAAAAAATCATCGACTGGATTGCTGATTATTACGAAAACATTGAACAATATCCTGTTCTTTCGCAGGTAAAACCCGGAGAGATCCTATCGTCGCTTCCCGATAATCCGCCACTTCAGGGCGAGCCGATGAGTGCGATGATGAAGGATTTGGATGAAAAGCTGATGCCGGGAATTACCCATTGGCAATCGCCTCATTTTTATGCTTATTTCCCCTCGAACACCTCTTTCCCTTCGATTTTAGGAGATCTTGTTTCATCGGGCTTAGGCGTGCAGGGAATGATCTGGGCCACCAGCCCGGCTGCCACTGAGCTCGAAACCAGAGTACTCGACTGGTTGGCAGAAGCCATGGGAATGCCCGAAAAATTCCGGTCAACCTCAACGGGTGGCGGTGTTATCCAGGATACTGCATCAACATCAGCGTTGACAGCCGTGATTGCTGCACGCGAAAGAGCCACAAAATTTGAGTCGAATGAAACGGGAGTGCGTCAGAAACTGGTAGCTTATATTTCTACACAAACCCATTCATCGCTCGAAAAAGCGATAAAAATGGCGGGCATCGGCAAGGCCAATCTTCGTTTAATCGATGTGGATGAGCAATTTGCCATACGTCCGGAAATACTCGAAGCACAAATTCAAAAAGATAAAGAAGCCGGGCTCCTGCCCTTCTTTATCTGTGGTGCGCTCGGAACAACATCATCCAATGGAATGGATCCTTTGAGAAAAATAGGCGAAATCGCGCAAAAAGAAAACTGCTGGTTTCATATCGACGGCGCCATGTCGGGAACGGCCATGCTTTGCCCCGAATTCAGGCATTTTATGGACGGAGTGGAACTCGCCGACAGTTTTGTTTTTAATCCGCACAAATGGATGTTCACTAATTTTGATTGCGATGTATTTTGGGTGGGCAACCGCAACGAACTGATCAACACCTTTTCCATTTTACCCGAATATTTGAAAAACAAAGCCACCGAATCGGGTGCTGTGTTCGACTATCGTGACTGGCATGTGCAGCTGGGACGCCGTTTCCGCTCATTGAAACTCTGGTTTGTAATTCGTCATTATGGTATCGATGGACTGAGATTTCATATTCGCAAACATGTGGAGCTTGCGACCAAATTCACCCAATGGGTAAAAGAATCATCAGACTTTGAGCTGTTTGTTGAACCGCCACTCAACCTCGTTTGCTTTCGACACAAAAACGGTGACGATTTCAACATGAAATTGATGAATACCATCAACGAAAAAGGAAAAATCTTCTTCACTCACACCAAACTGAACGGCCAGATAGTTCTCCGAATGAGCATTGCGCAGACGCACACTGAAATTCAACACATCGAAGAAGCCTGGAAAATAATTACTGATACAGCCCGCGATTTAGTATAGTTTTAAAAACGACAAAACTGCCATTAGAATTGTTTTTGCATTTTCTTTAAGTGTAATTCATACATTTATATAAATAATTGTTACATTCGTAATCAAAATTAAATCGATAAAACATGGCAGATTTTAAACAAATGGAAATTTGGTTCATAACTGGAAGTCAGCACCTATACGGCACCAAAACCTTACAACAGGTTGACGAAGACTCTTCAAAAATTGTAGACGGCTTAAATGCGTCAGGAAAACTACCTGTTCCTGTAGTTTTTAAACCCGTTGTTAAAACGCCGGATGAAATTCTTGATATATGCGTACAAGCCAGCGCCGACAAAAACTGTATCGGTATTATTACCTGGATGCATACTTTTTCTCCGGCCAAAATGTGGATTGGCGGGTTGAAGGCACTTAGTAAACCCTACATGCATCTTCATACGCAATTTAACCGCGATCTGCCATGGGGCGAAATCGACATGGATTATATGAACCTGCACCAGAGTGCACATGGAGGCCGCGAATACGGCTTTATCAATGCCCGCATGCGCAAAAACCGCAAAGTAGTGGTTGGTCACTGGGCCGATGAAAAAGTTCAGGACCAGGTGGCTGCATGGTGCCGCACTGCTATTGGCTGGGCCGATTCGCAGGGACTGAAAGTTGCACGCTTTGGCGATAACATGCGTGAAGTAGCGGTTACTGAAGGCGATAAAGTGGAAGCTCAAATCAAATTCGGATGGCAAATCAGCGCTTTTGGCGTAGGCGACCTGGTTAAGTACATCGATAACGTTACCGATGCTGAAGTAGACGAACTTTACAAAGAATATGAAGCTCTTTATGAAGTAGCAGATAATTGCAAACCGGGGGGAGAGTTCCACGAGAACGTAAGAGTTCAGGCACGCTACGAAGTTGCGCTGAAACGTTTTATGGAAGAGGGTAATTTCAAAGCCTTTACCACCAACTTCGAAAACTTAACAGGACTGAGCCAGTTGCCCGGTCTTGCTTCTCAGCGTTTAATGGAGGCCGGTTACGGATTTGGGGCTGAAGGCGACTGGAAGCAAGCTGCTTTGCTTCGCATTGTAAAAACAATGTCGGCGGGGATGAAAGGCGGAAGTTCTTTTATGGAAGACTATACTTACCACATGGATCCGGCAAACGAAGCTGTTCTTGGCGCTCACATGCTTGAAATCTGTCCTACTATTGCAGCTCAAAAACCACGTTTGGAGGTACAGCCACTGGGAATTGGCGGAAAAGATGCCCCTGCTCGACTGATTTTTGAAAGTGCAACCGGTGATGCCATGAACGTAACCCTGATTGATATGGGGAACCGTTTCAGGTTGATCGTAAATACACTCGATGTAATCGAACCTCTTGAAAAAATGCCAAAATTACCCGTCGCTTCTGCATTCTGGAAACCGGCTCCAAATTTGGCCGACGGCGCAGCAGCCTGGATTTACGCAGGTGGAACACACCACTCTGTATTTACCCTGGCTCTGACTCCTGATTTTATTGAAACATTTGCCGAATATGCCGATGTGGAATATGTAATCATCGATAAAGACACAAAAGTTCCCGAGTTCAAAAAAGAGTTGAGATGGAACGAAGTGTACTATATGCTCGCGAAAGGACTATAGTTTAGTATCCATATATAGAGTAGTTATGCCCGGTGAAAGTCGTTTTCATCGGGTATTTTTTTGCCAGCCAGTCGAAATGAATTACTTCGCCGCTATTTCCTTTTGATAAAATTTACAGATTTCGGTTAAGCCGCACTTGTCGCACTTGGGTTTGCGGGCCACACAGGTGTACCTTCCGTGCAAAATAAGCCAGTGATGCGCTTTGGGAACCAACTCTTCGGGAATGTACTTCATCAACTGCATTTCGGTAGCTAAAGGGGTTTTTGCATTGGTACTTAATCCGATCCGCGCGGCGACCCGGAAAACATGCGTATCAACCGCCAAAGCAGGTTTATTGTACACCACCGAAGCAATTACATTGGCTGTTTTACGGCCTACTCCCGGCAGTTTCTGCAATTCATCCACATCGCTTGGCACTTCTCCGTTATACAATTCAATGAGCTTCTGCGCCATCCCGACCAAATGCTTCGACTTATTATTCGGGTATGAACAACTTCTGATGTAATCAAAAACTTCCGCAGGTTCAGCTTCCGCCATTTTGTAAGGGGTTGGAAAACGCTTGAGCAGATCGGGGGTGATTTGGTTCACCCGTTTATCCGTGCATTGTGCCGACAATATAACTGCCACTATTAATTCAAACGGATTTTCATAATCCAGCTCCGTTTCTGCGATCGGCATCGATGTTTCAAAGTATTCGATTACCCGTTCAAATAATTCCTTTTTTCGCATCCATAAAATGTTTCTTCAAAAATAATTTATTTTTTTTCTTTTGCGTTGTAACAATTTCCACCTTGGGCAGTCTTATGAAACGTATTTCTTAAGTATCGTTTCTCCCCTATATAGAAATGGTTTTAAGTAATAATTAAACAGACGTATAAAAGCCGGTTAAGACCGGCTTTTTTTGTGTCATTTAAGTTTATCAAACTTTATCAGTGAATAAAATTTACTTCTAATTGTGGCAGATTACTTTTATTCCGTCGCAGAAGTTCTATTTTTGTTTCAAACTCGGTAGAAAAGGTGTTGGATGATTAGAAAAAAGATTTATTTCGCAGGGATAGTTTCAGTACTTCTGATTCTTGCATTAACAGTACATTCGTTTGTAAGAAAGCCCGTTGATGCCAAAGATGAAAAAGCAGAAGAACCCGTTGTTCCTGTTTATAATCCGGTGGTAGAAATACAATCTACCCTCAATCAATTCGACAGTATTTTATCCGAAAACCTGAAACAATCGGGCACGGTTGGAGCTGCTGCAGTAATTACCTACAAAGGCCGAATCGCTTTATTAAGATGTTATGGTGTTCGTAAAGTCGGCACAAAAGATCCGGTAAATGAAAATACGGTCTTCCGGTTAGCGTCGGTTTCCAAATCCATTACCGGTGTTTTGGCCGGCATTCTTGACGATGAGAATATCGTTAAGCTTGACGATAAAGTTGCCGATTATGTACCTGCCCTTTCGCTAAAAGATCCGGTATGCACCAAGGAACTTACGGTGCGTCACTTATTAAGCCACACTTCAGGACTCATTCCGCATGCTTTTGATCTGATGGTAGAAGACCATGTCCCGCTCGATAAAATTATTGAGAGACTGCCCGAAGTGCCGATGACAGCTTCTCCTGGTAAAATGTATGGATACCAGAACGTGATGTACAGCCTGTACGATCCGGTTGCATCGGCAAAAACCAAACAGAGTTTTGACCACCTGATCCGCGAAAAGGTTTTTGTTCCGTTTCAAATGAAAGATGCCTCAACCGGATTCGAAGCATTTGAAGAAAACGAAAACAAAGCCTACCCGCATCAAAATACCGGAAATCACAATTTCAAAGCCATGAAACTGAACGACCGGTATTACTCAACTGCACCTGCTGCCGGAGTAAATGCAAGCATTTCCGATCTTGGTCAGTTACTGGCTAATCTTACCGATCCTGAATCAAAAGTAATTTCAAAAAAAATACGCGAGACCATATTTGCCCCTCAGGTAGTCTCCCCTTTAACCCGCGGTTATTTCCACAGCTGGGGGAAAGGAGTACAATCCAAACAATATTCCATTGGATGGAGAATTGTGGATTACAAAGGAAGAAAAATAGCTTATCACGGAGGATTTGTTTCAGGCTATAAAGCAGAAATGGCATATTGTGAAGAAGAAGAAATCGGAATTGCATTGCTTACCAATTCGCCCACCAGTGAAAGTGCGCAGAATATTCCCGATTTCCTTAACATGATCTTTGCTGAAAAAGAAAGAATTGCCCTGGAAAATTCGGCCGCAAAAAACAACGACGATAAATCGTAAATCATTTCATGAAACCATACTTACAGGCAGAAAACCTATCGAAACGCTGGGGTGAACTTTTGCTTTTCGAAAATATATCATTTACCGTATTTGAAGGCCAGAAAGTAGCGCTAATTGCCAAAAACGGTACCGGAAAATCAACCTTGCTGGATTTGCTTGCGGGCAAAGAGTCCCCGGATGCAGGAACCATCACGCTTACCAACGATGTGCGAATCGGTTATTTTGAACAAATTCCGGATCTCAATCCTCAGCACACGGTTATCGAAGAGATTTTTGAAACTGATAACGAAAAAATCAATGCCATAAAAGCTTTCGAGCTGGCACTGGCAAAGAACAACCAGGAAGAAATTGCAGCCGTTTCCTCGAAACTGGATGAACTCGACGCCTGGTCGATTGAAGTAGAAATCAAGCAGATACTTTCCCAGTTAAAAGTAAATTTTCTGGATCAGAAAGTAGACGAATTATCGGGCGGGCAGAAAAAACGTCTGGCACTGGCCAAGGTACTGATCAACCAACCCGATCTGCTTATTCTGGATGAGCCAACCAACCACCTTGACCTCGAAATGATTGAGTGGCTGGAAGCCTATCTTGAAAAAACAAAATCAACCCTTCTGATGGTAACACACGACCGCTATTTCCTCGATCGTGTGTGTAACGAAATCATCGAGATGGAGGACAACCAAATCTACCGTTATCAGGGAAACTATTCCTATTTCCTGGAAAAAAGGGATGAACGCGTGCAAATGCAGCAGGCCACAGTAGCCAAAGCCAAGAACCTGTTGCGCACCGAGATTGAATGGATGCGACGAATGCCCCAAGCGCGCAGCCATAAGGCCAAATACCGCATCAATGCCTTTTACGATTTAAAGGAAAAAGCATCGCAAAGTTACCGCGACGACAAGGTGGAAATGAGTGTTCAATCGGCAAGACTCGGAAAAAAAATTGTGGAGATGGAGCACGTCTCCAAATCTTTTCCGGGAGTTAATCTGATTGAAGATTTCACATATAAATTTCAGCGTTTTGAAAAAGTGGGTATCATTGGCAACAACGGTACCGGCAAATCAACTTTCCTGAATTTGCTGACTCAAACGCTTACTCCTGATTCCGGAAATATTGAAATTGGCCCTACCATTAAGTTTGGCTATTACCGCCAGGAAGGAATTAACTTTGATCCGAAGGAGAAAGTGATCGAAGCTGTGCAGAAAATTGCAGAGTTTATTCATTTTGAAGACGGCACAAAAATGAGTGCGACTCAAATGCTCACCCGCTTCCTGTTTCCGCCTGACACGCAATACAATTACATTGAAAAGCTTAGTGGTGGCGAACAGCGGCGGTTGTATTTATGCACCGTTTTAATGCAAAACCCAAACTTCCTGATCCTCGATGAGCCTACCAACGATTTGGACATTATCACCCTGAATGTACTGGAAGACTACCTGAAAGCGTTTGCAGGTTGCGTGGTAGTGGTTTCGCACGACCGCTTCTTTATGGATAAAATTGTAGACCACCTTTTTGTTTTTGAAGGCGAGGGCAAGGTTAGCGATTTCCCCGGCAATTACACGATCTACCGCAACAAGGTAGAAGAAGACCAGGAAAAGGAACAAGCGAAAACGAAGGCTCAGAATCAGGCACAGGAACAAGCAAAGGCGAAGGTAAAAACCGAAGATAAAGGATCAGGGAAACGCAAACTTACGTACAACGAAAAACGTGAATTTGAACAGCTGGAACTGGAGATTCCGGCTTTGACGGAACAGGTTTCCGAACTTGAAACATTGATCAATTCGGGAGATCTTCCACACGACAAGCTGTACAGCATGTCACTCGAACTGGACAAAATAAAAACTCTCCTCGACGAGAAAGAGTTTCGATGGCTTGAATTAAGTGAACTGGGATAAGGCAGAACAAACAACTACTAAATATCCTCAAACTCTACGTTTGTGTAACTTTTTACGTCAGCTGTTTCTTCTTCCAGTTCAGCCTCTTCAATTTCATCCACTTTCGGGCGGCTTTCCTGTTCGTCTTCGGGTTGTTTGTCATAGATGTAATCCACTACTTCCTGCAAGCTTTCCATAAATTTCTCGAAATCTTCTTTGTACAAAAAGATTTTATGCTTCTCGTAGTTGAATTTTCCATTCTCGCCAAAGCGTTTTTTACTTTCAGTGATGGTGAGATAAAACTCGTCGTTGCGGGTACTTTTTACGTCAAAAAAATAGGTTCTTTTCCCGGCGCGGATAACTTTTGAATGAATTTCCTGTTTGAATTTACTTTCTGACTTATTTGCTCCCTCCTTATTACCAGCACTTTCCATTCTTTTTAGTTTTTGATTTTTGACTTAGTTAGTTTCAAAAATAGAAAAATATTTTAGATAATTTAACAACAAAGCAGAAACCTCACGCAGGAAAAATCAAATTTATCAATTTATAAGGAATCCAGATAAAATAAAGCTTTTCAGCGAATAGGATTTGATTTCGCTGTTGCAATAATGATTTTATGTTCAAATTAGAAACACCCTTGCAGACATAAAAAAATTCCGAAAACAAGTCTTATGCTTGTCTCCGGAATTCTCATTCAAAATGCGATATTCGAATTCTATTTGTAAATCTCTTTCTTAGCTGACAGTAAGGTATTTAACAGCAACGAAGTACGTGTCATCGGACCAACCCCACCCGGCACAGGTGTTATGTATGAACATTTCGGAGCTACTTCTTCAAATAATACATCGCCTTTTAGTTTCCAGCCCGATTGGGTCTGATCTGATTTAACGCGGGTAGTTCCCACGTCGATTACTACTGCTCCCTCTTTTACCATGTCTCCTTTTACAAATTCAGGAACGCCCATGGCAACAATCAGAATGTCGGCACTTTTACACACCTCTTTCAGATTTTCAGTTCGGCTGTGGGCAACAGTTACAGTGGCATTCATTGCCTTTTGCGACATTAATACACTCATTGGGCGGCCAACAATGTTACTTCGCCCCAAAACCACGCAGTTTTTACCGTTGGTTTCAATTTTATAGCGTTTCAGAAGCTCAACAATTCCATATGGAGTAGCCGAAACAAACGATGGCAGACCAATCACCATCCGGCCAACATTGATCGGATGAAAGCCGTCCACATCTTTTTTCGGATCGATAGCCTCAATTATTTTTTGCTCAGAAATGTGTTTGGGCAAAGGCAATTGCACGATAAAACCGTCGAGATCTTCATCGCGATTTAATTCATCCACCTTCGCCAGCAGTTCTTCTTCAGTAACGTCGTCTTCGTAACGAATCAATGTCGACTTGAAACCAACCGCTTCACAGTCTTTAATTTTGTAGGCGACATAGGTCTCACTACCACCGTCGTGTCCCACAAGGATCGCTGCCAAATGCGGTTGTTTTCCACCATTGGCAATAATGGTTTTTACTTCTTCGGCAATCTCTGTCTTAATTTCTGCTGCAATTTTGTTTCCGTCGATCAATTCCATTATTTCTGATTTTATTCGAAAGCCTTTCTTTCGGTTACGTTATAATCTAAACTTTCTATCGGCGGCCCCGCTGTTGCATTCCGGCCATCATTCGTTGTACGTTTTTACCCTGCGAAACCATCCGCATCATTTTCCGGGTTTCGTCAAACTGCTTCAGCAGGCGATTTACCTCCTGAATATCGGTTCCCGAACCGTTGGCAATACGTTTTCTTCTTCCGCCGTTGATAATGGCAGGATTCTCGCGTTCCTCGGCTGTCATGGAGTAAATAATCGCCTCGATGTGTTTGAATGCATCGTCGTCGATATCCATATTCTTGATGGCTTTCCCCATTCCCGGAATCATTCCAACCACATCTTTCAAATTACCCATTTTCTTGATCTGGGAAATCTGTTTCAGAAAGTCGTTGAAATTGAAGGTATTTTTGGCCAGTTTTTTCTGAAGACGTTTAGCCTCTTCTTCATCAAACTGTTCCTGTGCTTTTTCAACCAGCGAAACAATGTCACCCATTCCCAAAATACGATCGGCCATACGTTCGGGGTGGAACACATCGAGCGCTTCGAGTTTCTCGCCGGTTCCCACAAACTTGATCGGCTTTTCAACCACTGCGCGAATCGAAAGCGCAGCACCACCGCGGGTATCACCATCGAGTTTGGTAAGAACAACACCGTCGAAATCGAGTCGGTCGTTAAATTCTTTGGCTGTGTTTACCGCATCCTGACCGGTCATTGAATCCACTACAAAAAGGATTTCATCGGGATTAATGGCTGATTTGATGGCAGCGATCTCGTTCATCATCTGCTCGTCAACCGCCAAACGACCTGCAGTATCCACAATCACCACATCGTATCCTTTGGCTTTCGCTTCCTGGATCGCAGCTTTGGCGATTTTCACCGGATCCATGTTACCTTCTTCGGTATACACCGGAACACCGATCTGCTCGCCCAGCACCTTCAACTGTTCGATCGCAGCCGGACGGTAAACGTCGCCTGCAACCAACATCGGATGACGGCCTTTTTTCTTTTTGAGCATGTTAGCCAGTTTCCCCGAGAACGTTGTTTTACCCGATCCCTGAAGACCAGACATTAAAATAACAGCCGGTTTTCCTTTTAACTGAATATCGGTAAAAGTTCCGCCCATTAACGATGCCAGCTCGTCTTTAACGATCTTCACCATTAACTGCCCGGGTTTAACCGCTGTTAAAACCTCTTGTCCGAGCGCTTTTTCCTTTACGTCGTCGGTAAATTTTTTGGCAATTTTAAAGTTGACGTCGGCATCCAGCAAGGCACGACGAATATCTTTCAATGTTTCTGCCACATTGATTTCGGTGATCTTCCCCTCACCCTTTAACATTTTAAAGGACCGTTCCAGCCTGTCACTTAAATTCTCAAACATGCTTTTAATTCTTTTGAAAATGAGGTGCAAAAATAGGAAAAAAATGAAAAAAGGGAAGGATTCGGAGCAGATAAAAGAGAAGGAACAACCAATATAAAAAGCCGTTCCTCCAAATTATCAAAAAATGAAGAAACGGCTTTTAACAATATACTTGTACCCAGACTATTACAAATCGTTTTCGCCTTTTACATAGCCGAAGTTGGCAAGAATTCCGCCATCCACATAAAGTACATGGCCGTTGACAAAATCGCTGGCTTTTGATGCCAGGAACAATGCAGCGTTGCCTACATCCTCTGGTTCGCCCCAACGACCGGCGGGTGTACGCATCATTACCAGGTCGTTAAACGGATGACCTCCTTCGCGGATTGGAGCCGTTTGAGAAGTGGCGATATAGCCGGGCCCAATTCCATTGATCTGAATGTTGTATTTGGCCCATTCGCACGTCATGTTTGCCGTTAAAAGCTTCAGCCCACCTTTTGCAGAGGCATAGGCCGATACTGAATTACGACCGTAAACACTCATCATCGAACACATATTGATAATCTTACCCGAGCGTTTCTCGATCATCTTTGGAGCTACCCTTTTTGAAACAATCAACGGGGCAACCAAATCAATGTCGAGCACCAGTTTATAGTCGGAAACCGGCATATCCAGAATCGGGATACGTTTGATAATTCCGGCGTTGTTTACCAGAATATCAACAGATCCAAGGTCGGCTTCAATTTGAGAAATACCTTTATCTACCTCTTCTTCGCTGGTAACATCAAATTTCAAGGTATACACCTCTACTCCTACTTCGGCATATTCGGCTTTGCAACTTTCCAGTTTTTCTTCCGAAATATCGTTTACACACACTTTGGCACCGGCTTGTCCGAGCACTTTGCCGATGGCCATTCCAATGCCGTGTGTCCCCCCGGTAATCAGCGCAACTTTTCCGCTTAAGTCAAATAATTCCTGTATCATAATTCAGTTTAAAGTTTTTAGTTTAAAGTTCAGAGATCATTGCATTGATCTCCGTTAAATATTATCGCAACTCGGTTGGAGCAATTACATCCATATCGCCGTAATCGAGGTTCTCTCCTGCCATTCCCCAAATAAAAATGTAATTACTGGTTCCGGCTGCGGAGTGAATCGACCATTCAGGCGAAATCACTGCCTGCTCGTTTTGCATCCAGATGTGGCGTGTTTCATTCGGTTGTCCCATAAAATGGCAGATTGCCTGCCCTTCAGGTACATTGAAATAGAAATAAACCTCGTTTCTGCGGCTGTGTCGATGTGGGGGCATGGTGTTCCAAACGCTTCCGGTTTTTAGTTCCGTCATTCCCATCTGCAACTGGCAGGTTTCAACCACTCCGTTAATCAGTAATTGGTTGATGTTTCTTTCGTTTGAGGTTTCCAAAGCCCCCAGATGCAGTACGTTTGCTTCACCCAAAGTCACCTGTTTTGTAGGAAACTCTTTGTGAGCCGGAGCCGAATTGATATAATAATGTGCAGGATTTTCAGGAGAATCAGATTTAAAGATCACTTCTTTACTTCCCTTTCCTATGTAAATGGCATCTTTAAAATCCATTTTATACTCCGCGCCATCAACTACAATCACTCCGGGTCCTGCAACATTAATTACTCCAACTTCTCTGCGTTCGCAGAAATATTCTGCCTTTAACAGGTCGATGGTTTCCAACAACAGCGGTTCCTTCACCGGCACGGCCCCGCCAACAATGTACCGTTCGATAGAAGAATACACCAGGCGAATATTTCCTGGCTCCATTAGTTTTTCCACTAAAAATTCTTTTCGAATTCTATTGGTGTCGTACGACTTAAAATCTTCGGGATGATAAGCGTAACGTGCTTCATAAATTGTAGCCATATTTTTATTTTTAGATATTAACTTCTTTATTTGCAACGATTAATAATACGAAGTATTCGGAACACCGGATTTTCGCAAAAAAGATCGCCAACAAATATAATTATTATTCCGAAGCGTGCAATCGATTGCATGCATCGAAAATAATATTAATTTTATCGTCAAATAAAAACGAATGAGCAACCAACCGGAAACAACGATACACGACATTGCCAGGGCACTTAAGATTTCTGCCTCTACTGTATCGAGAGCACTAAACGACAATCCCATAATCAGTCAGGCCACGCGCAATAAAATAAAAAAAGCAGCAGAAGAGATGGGCTACCGCCCTAATGTTGTTGCGGCCAATTTCAGAACCAAAAGAACCAACACTATCGGAGTAATTGTTCCCCTGATCAACCGGCATTTTTTCTCGTCGGTAATTAGCGGGATAGAGGAAATTGCCTATGAAGCAGGATTTGCGGTCACCATCTCGCAGTCGAAAGATACTTTTGAAAAAGAAAGTAAGATTGCTCATACGCTTTTTTCGAACCGCGTAGATGGGTTGATACTTTCGATTGCCATGGGAACGCAATCCTACGATCATTTAAAACTATTTTCCAAACGACAGATTCCTCTTGTTTTCTTTGACCGTGTTGTGGACGAAATTGATGCCCACAAAATTGTTGCGGATGATTTTGGTGGTGGTTACAAGGCTACCCGCCACTTAATTGAGCAGGGAAGAAAACGAATTGCCATGATCGGTGGACCTCAGAATTTAAAGATTTATCAATACCGACAGGCTGGATATTTAAAGGCGCTCGAAGAAGCAGGACTTCAAGCCGATGAATCGTTAATTCTGCACAACAGCCTGACCCGTGAAGATGGAACACAAGCCATCCGTAAATTAATGGATGCAGCTAATATTCCCGACGCTGTTTTTTGCGCGAACGATACAACCGCATTAAGCGCGATTATTTATCTGCAGGAGAAAGGTATAAATGTTCCTCAAGATATCGCGATTGTCGGGTTTAGTAACGAACCCTTCTCCGAAGTTGTAACTCCTTCAATCAGCACCGTGAAACAGCCCGGATTTGAAATGGGTAAGAAAGCGGCCGTATTGCTGATCCGGCAGATTAACCAAAAAGAAGCTCCTGAAAATTTTGAAACGATAACCATGCCTACGGAACTCATAATCCGTAACTCCTCAAGAGTCATATAATTACGGAATCCCGGGAATATATCGGGATTTAAATTGAATAAAAATTAGCAATTGACGGGAGTTTGAAGGGTTACCTTTTCGCGATTTCCCGTACTTTATAGTGTAAGGAAGGACGTCGCAAACCCCGTATTACCATTAAATCAATCTCAGCGACAAAGACAAAAAGAAAATTCAGGGAGGTTCGCCTCCCTTTTTTTACATTCTTTCCGGCATTTCAATTCCGAGCAATCCCATTCCTTTCTGAACCACCTGACTAACTGCAGAGGCCAGTACTATCCTGAAATTCATGATTGCCTGATCATCTTCTCCCAGAATGGAGTGGTCGTGGTAGAACTGATTAAATTCTTTAACGAGCTCGTAACAATAATTGGCGATTACTGCCGGGCTGTAATTGTCTCCGGCTTCCTGAACCACTGAAGGGAACAACGACAAACGCTTCAGCAAATCCTTCTCTTTCGCCGACAGCGAAGCAACCGGAAGATTGGCGTCCATCACCAGTCCTTTTTCTTTGGCTTTCCTGAGCACCGACTGAATACGTGCATAAGTATATTGAATAAACGGCCCGGTGTTTCCGTTAAAATCGATCGATTCTTCCGGATTGAACATCATGTTCTTACGCGGATCAACTTTCAGTATAAAATATTTTAACGCGGCCAACGCGATCATCCGGAACGTCTTTTCAGCCTCGTCGCCCGAAAGCGATTCGAGTTTCCCGAGTTCTTTCGACATATTGCGGGCCACTTCGGTCATTCCGTCCATCAGGTCGTCGGCATCCACCACCGTACCTTCGCGCGATTTCATTTTACCCGAAGGCAATTCAACCATTCCGTATGAAAAATGGTAAAGATCTTTTCCCCATTCGAAACCCAGCTTATCGAGTAAAATAGCCAGTACCTGGAAATGATAATTTTGCTCATTACCCACCACGTAAACCATTTTATCAATTGAATAATCGTTGAAACGCATTTTGGCCGTTCCAATATCCTGGGTCATGTACACCGAAGTACCATCGCTGCGAAGAAGCAGTTTCTGATCCAAACCATCTGCTGTTAAATCGGCCCAAACCGACTGGTCATCTTTCTGCGAAAAAAACCCTTCTTTTAAACCACGTAAAACTTCTTCCTTACCTACCAAATAGGTTTCTGATTCATAGTATATTTTGTCGAAATCGACTCCCAGGTTTTTATAGGTGACATCAAATCCTTCATACACCCATTCGTTCATGGTTTTCCAAAGTTCAACCGTCTCCTCATCTTTGGCTTCCCACTTGCGCAGCATTTCCCGGGCGGCAATAATCGATGGAGCCTGATTTTCGGCTTCTTCTTTCGACAGACCGCCTGCTACCAGCTCAGCAATCTCCGCCTTGTAATGCTTATCGAATTCAACATAAAACTCCCCTACCAAATGATCGCCTTTCATGCCCGAGTTTTCGGGAGTTTTCCCGTTGCCCCACATTTTCCAGGCATACATCGACTTGCAGATATGAATTCCACGGTCGTTTACGATGTTGGTCTTCACCACCTTTTTACCGTTGGCTTTAGCGATTTCCGAGATTGAATACCCCAAGAGGTTATTCCGAATATGCCCGAGGTGAAGTGGTTTATTGGTATTGGGAGATGAATATTCCACCATCACCAGCTCTGAATCTTCCGTAACCGCTTTGGTTCCGAAATCCTGGTTCTGATAAATGTCGCGAAGTACTTCCAGCCAGTAATCGTTGTTGATCACTAGGTTTAAAAATCCCTTGATCACATTAAACGAGTCAACGATATCGATGTGCTCGCTCAAATAACTTCCAAGATCATTTGCTGTTAACTCCGGCGATTTCTTTGATGCCCTCAAGAAAGGAAAAACCACGATGGTTACATCCCCCTCAAACTCTTTTCGGGTATTTTGAACCTGCACCTGGTTAATGTCAATTTCTGCATTATAAAGTGATTTTAACGCTTCTACAGTAGCATTCTGAATGATCTTTTCAATACTCATGATGGTGAATTTTTGAGTGCGCAAATATAACACTTTAAGCACAAAGAAGGGAGGGCTTTCTTTTATAAAAACGTACTTACCCCGATGAACCGGAAACATCAGGAAATATGAATGACCTCGGGACAACATGCCCAACACAATTTATTACACCGGAACCAACAATACAACTTCAACCAAATACAGTACAGCCTGTTAACACATCAATTCCGTTCTGTAAATTGTTGCATAAAAAAGCCGGAGCTCCAAGAAACTCCGGCTTAAGTATCATTATTAACAGTTTATTCTGCTGGCGCGAGCGCTACACTCACATAGTTTTTAAAGTTGAAATAGTCGGCAAATGCTTTTTTTGTTGAATCAACTGTCAGATTCTGCACCAACTGTTCAAACGTACCGTATTCTGAAAAATCGCCATTTTTCAGGTAGTAAGTATTGCTCAAAATATTCATCCAAAAACGGTTTTCGCGTAATTGAATTTCACGTTCGCGCAACATTTTTTCTTTCGCCTTATTCAATTCCTCTTCCGTAGGGCCATTTTCGGTATACTCCTTAATAATATCAAACACGGCCGTTTCCAACTCTTGCTTCTTATCGGGTGACATTCCGTATGAAATCGCCATAGTATATTCCGGCTCGGGGAATTTTGATGAAGACGGGTAAGCACCGATGGAATAAACACCGCTTTTGTCTTCGCGAATTACCTCGAGTAAACGGGTGCTTAGAATTTTACCAACGGCATCCAACTGGGCCTGATTTTGCCCGTTGTACTCGAAGTCGCCGTGGAAAACAATGTACTGCATACCTTTTTCTTCCTGTCCTTTGTGTACTACTTTCTCCACTACTCCTTCCGGTTTACGAATCCCCAGATCAACCCATTTTTCATTCCGGTTAAGTGTTGGTATTCCACCAATATATTTCTCTACCAACGGTTTTAAAGTAGCAAAGTCGATATTTCCAACAAAGAAAAATTTGAAATCGGCCGCATCTTTAAATCGATCTTTCCCGATCATCTCAATTTGTGGCAGCGAAGCTTCTTTCAGACGTTCAACCGACATCGGTTTTGAGCGCTCGTTATAATTCGACAAGACCACATTTAAGGTATCTCTGAAATTAGCCTCGGGTGAAGCCGATTTATTTTCGAGGACAGTGGCATACTGTTTCATTAACGACTGGTAGCTTACATCGTCAAAACGAGGCTCGGTAAAATACAGGTAAAGCATCTGCAACAAGGTTTCCACATCTTTTACCGAAGAGCTTCCGTTAAAACCTTCGCGCAAGTCGCTGATATAGGGATTCAATCCGAATACTTTGTCGGAGAGCATTTTATTGAGCGTAATTTCGTCGAAACGAGCAATCCCACTTTCAGTCATTACATCGGTGGCGAGATTGGCCGAAACATCATCTTCTTTCGGATAAACCGATGTTCCTCCCAAACTCCAGGCGTTAAACAAAATTTCGTCGTCTTTAAAATCAGTTTTCTTAACTACAACTGTTGCACCGTTTGCCAGTTTCCATTCAACGGCATCCACTTTTTCAAGCGCCTGCTCTCCGGTTACTTTACTTCCGATCGGTTCGTCGGCAATTAACGGAACATTGGCCACTGCGTCGACATAGGGTTCCACCTCAATACTTTCAACCTCGTCGAGCAACGATTTTACCTGCTCTTCAGTAGGAACAATGGTCTTTTCGTTCTCGGGAGCAGTGACTATCACAACGCGGTTATCTTTGGTAATCCATTCTTTTGCCAGTTCATTTACTTCTTCAACCGAAATACCGGGGATCAATTCCTTGTAATACGCATATTCGTTTTCCATTCCCGGAAATGGTTCTTCCGTAATCAGAAAGTTTCGCATATACTCGTTGGCATAATTGATCGATTTTGTGTTATTGCGCTCGTTGTAGGCTTTTTCCATATTATTGAGAACCGCTGTTTTCTGGCGTTCCAGCTCAGTTTCGGTAAAACCAAATTTTTTTACCCGTTCATTCTCCAGCAACACTTCTTTTAAACCGGTTTCAATTTTATCGCCCTGTGTTACGGCAACTGACATGTAGGTATTTAAAGGCCCGAACTGATGCGAATAAGCCGATTGCCCCATTAAAAATGGAGGATCGGCCTGTTGCGTTTTTTCAGCCAGGCGGTTATTGATCATACTGGTATAAAGACTTACCAACATTGAATGACGATAGTCGCCCAGTGTTTTTGATTTTTCCAGGTCGTGTTTGTAATATACGTAGGCAATCGGATAACGTGCCTCCTTATCGGTACTAATACTCACCAGCGTTTCCTTGTGACCCGGAATCCCAAAATACTTCTTATCTCTTGGATTCGTGCTTGCCGGAATGGCAGAGAATTTCTCCTTCACTTTGGCCACCATTTCGTTCTGATCGAAATCGCCTACAACAATTACTGCCTGCAAATCGGGGCGGTACCAGTCGTGACGAAAGCGACGCAAAGTTTCGGGAGCACAGTTTTCGATAATATCGACCTTTCCTATTGGTAAACGGTCGGCATATTTCGAGTCTTTTAAAAATACGGGCAACCATTCTTTCATCATACGGTCGCTGGCTCCACGCCCCATTCGTTCCTCTTCGAGAATAATCCCTCTCTCAGCATTGACCTCCTCATCCGAATCATCGATCTGACAGGCCCAGTCGTACAACACCTGCAGTCCTTTTTCCATGTATTCAGGCTGATCAAGCGGAACTTTCAACATATAAACGGTTTCATCAAAACTGGTGTAGGCATTGATTTCCGGGCCAAATTCCATCCCGATCGATTCAAAGTAATTGATCAGTTCATGCTTCGGGAAGTTTTTGGTTCCGTTAAATGCCATATGCTCACAAAAATGGGCCAGTCCCTGCTGATCGTCGTCTTCATCAACCGAACCGGCTTTTAATACCAGCATCAGCTCTGCACGGTTTTCGGGCTCACTGTTGGCCCGCACATAATAGGTCATTCCATTATCCAGCGTACCCTTGCTAACTGCAGGATCTTCCGGTAGCGGACTTGTTAAATCAACATTGGTCTGGGCGGTTGCAAATAATGTTCCCAGTACCAGAAAGGGAATCCAGAATAACTTCATTTTTTATTATTTAATTTATTACATGTGTACTCATTCGGGTTAAAGAATTACAGTTGGTTAAACGAGCAAAGGTTGCACCGATACGGCAAACGCATCTTCTTCGTTACTCGGCATCAATGGATATTTATGCTGAATGGCTTTGGGTGAATTATAGGTAAGAAACGAGTGCCGCGTAAATTCAAGCAAATCAAAATCGTTGTAATCGTTTCCAATTCCCATCGTTTCATCCACTTCCACGCCACTTAGCCTGCACACTTCGCGAACGCCATTCCCTTTTGAAACCAAATGGTGAAACACTTCGATCCAGATGTAACCCGGAGTGATGGGTGAAGAGGAACGAATCACCCTGATCTCGGGACAAAGACCTTCAATTTCGGTTTTTAGCTTTCGAAAATCGTCCTCGTCTTCTTTAATGATCACCAAAAACTGACATAGTTCGGTTTGCGGCAATTGTTCCGGATCTAATTCGGTAGCGTAATATTGGTTAAAATTGAAGTAACGTTCAAACTCTTCACACTCTTCCTCGCCCCTGAAAAAATAATGATTGTGGTTTTCGGGAACCGGGTAAAACGCATGAAAATTCAATTTTCGGCTAACAAAATGCCGCAAAAGTTTCTCCGACGAATTTCGACTAAGATTCTGCGCAAAAAGATGTTCTTTTTTATTCCATTGATAAATTCCGGCGCCCGATGAAAAAACCACGTAATCAAACGGGATATCATCAGTTAAAACTTCTTTTACTTTATTTAGATTGCGCCCCGTTGCTGCTACCCGAATGATTTGTCGTTCGCCAAGGCGTCTTAACGCTTCGAGGTTGGATTCGCTGATCGTTCGGTCGTTTCTGAGAAAAGTGCCGTCGAGATCGGTTGCTACCAGTTTAATGTTTTTCATGCTCTGTATTATGATGGATAAAAATAGGCAAAATAAGACGAGCCGCGAAAACATCTTTCTTAATTTTAGCAGCTCATTTATCTTGCGCAACAGCTTGTTGGTCGAAATAATTTTAAGTTTCAGCGCTTACTGGGTAGATTTGAGTAATATTATATCTTTGTGACTTGTTTTAATTTTATCAAAGTTTTACGTATGAAGATAGCTCTTATTGGCTACGGCAGAATGGGTAAGGAAATTGAAAAGATTGCCCTGGAACGTGGTCACGAAATTGGCTTAAAAATCGATATCAATAACCAGGCAGATCTTACGGTTGAAAACCTCCAAAAATGTGATGCTGCCATTGAATTTACCATACCGGCATCTGCCGTTGCTAATTATTCGTTGTGTTTCGAAGCAGGAATACCTGTAGTGAGCGGAACAACCGGCTGGCTCGACAAAAAAGAAGAAGTTTACCGCAACTGCGCCGAAAAAAACGGGACTTTCTTTTACGGCAGTAATTTCTCGGTAGGCGTTAACCTGTTTTTTGAACTCAACAAAAAACTGGCAGAATTAATGGCCCCCAGAAATGAATACAATGTGGAGATGACTGAAGTTCATCACACACAAAAACTGGATGCCCCAAGTGGAACAGCCATCAGCCTGGCCGATGATATACTCGATCTGCTTCCGGGGAAAAATGCCTGGGTAAACGACGCCACGCCACAGCAAAACGAGCTAAACATCAAATCGGAACGCGTTGGTCAGGTTCCCGGTATTCATACCGTAAAATACGAATCTGACATCGATTTCATAGAAATTACGCACAGTGCCAAAAGCCGCAAGGGATTTGCATTTGGCGCGGTACTGGCCGCCGAATATTGCATGGGCCACAAAGGCATTCTTAGCATGAAAGACTTACTAAATCTATAATTCAACATCGGATGATACCTTCAATTTTAAGTAACAAATGGTTTAAGTTTATAACCGTAGGATTGCTCTACTCGCTTTGGGTAATTTGGCTCGGCAGTTATTTATGGTTTATAGTACTTGCCATCATTTTCGATATTTACATCACACAAAAAGTGCATTGGGCATTCTGGAAAAAGAAAAATCCGCCCAACGGAAAGCAAACCAAAGTGGTTGAATGGGTAGATGCCATTATTTTCGCGGTGATTGCCGCTACTTTTATCCGGATGTTTTTTATCGAGGCGTATACGATTCCTACCTCATCAATGGAAAAATCGATGCTGGTGGGCGATTACCTGTTTGTAAGTAAAACTGCATACGGCCCCAAAACGCCAAACACTCCGCTTTCCTTTCCATTTGTTCACAACACAATGCCGATTGTTGGAGGAAAATCGTATTCAGAATTGATTCAGCGTCCTTACAAACGCCTGGCCGGTTTTGGTGAAATAAAAAACAATGATGTGGTTGTTTTCCATTTTCCGGAAGGCGACACTGTAGCCCTGGGAATTCCCAATGCAAGCTATTATCAGCTGGTTCGCGAAAACGGCAGAGACAGGGTTTGGGGTGACAAAAGAACTTTTGGTGAAATTATTTCCCGCCCTGTTGACAAGCGCGAAAATTATATCAAACGTTGCGTTGGTATTGCCGGCGACGAAATCAAGATTATTAAAGGCCAGTTATATGTAAACGGTGAGCCACAAAAGAAATACCCGGGAATGCAGTTCGATTACATTGTTGAAACCAACGGAACATCGATTAATCCCAAAGCGCTCGACCGCCTGAATATTTCGGAAGCCGACCGCGGAGTTTTTTCCAGCCAGCGTTACTTCTTTCCGCTCACCGAAAAAGCAGCAGAAGAAATTAAAACTTTCAGCAATGTAAAATCGGTAACCGAAGTATTGCAAGATCCCGGACAATGGGAGCCTGCCATCTTCCCTTCCGATTCAAAATTCCCCTGGAACGTAGATAATTTCGGCCCGATCACCATTCCCGCAAAGGGAACCACGGTGAATCTGACTGTCGATAATCTTCCCCTATACCAAAGAATTATTGATGTTTACGAAGCCAACAACCTTGAGGTAAACGGCAACGAAATTAAAATTAACGGAGAAGTAGCAACCAGTTACACCTTTAAAATGGATTATTACTGGATGATGGGCGACAACCGTCATAATTCAGCTGACTCGCGCTACTGGGGCTTCGTACCCGAAGACCACGTAGTAGGAAAAGCCAAGTTTATATGGCTTTCGCTGGATAAAGACAAAAGCTTCCCGGCCAATATCCGTTTCAAAAGAATGTTCAGTGTTGTTAAATAACAATACTCAATCGACTGATACACAATCAACGATAAAAATATTCGTTAAAAGGATAGCTCTTTAGGCTATCCTTTTTTACTTTTATAAAAACATTTATCATGAGTGCACTCGTCGTATTTTTACTCATTTTGGCTGTTCTGCTCGTGATATTTACATTGCAGAACTCCGTTGATGTAACCATTCACCTCTTTTTCTGGGAAATCAGCAACGCTCCCCTTGTTCTGATTTTGCTCGGATGTATTTTCCTGGGCTACCTGCTTGCGGCACTCTACCTTTACCCCCGTTTATGGAAAGCGAGGCGCGAATACAAAAAGATGCTTCGGTTAAATGAAGAACTTCAACAACAACATGATTTAAACCACAGCAAAAAGGAAGCAAACACCGAAGTCTCCGATCCGGAAGGAATCGAGCTCGATGACGACGATGAGGATAACAGCTTCTTTAAAGACTAATCCAGATTTTTTTAAAAAAACTGGCACTTTTTAATTTTTTCACTAAATTTAGAGTCGACTTTAAGGGAATTAAGGGACATTAAATTCGAACTAATTTAACTAAACTGTTGTGTCAGGCAATAAGCTAAACTTATTATTTGCTCAAGGACAGGATGTGCTTAATTTTGAAAAACTTTTTCATAAGAATTACGCCATGCTTGTCAGATTTGCCAACAACTTTCTTATGGATCAGAATGCTTCAGAAGATATTGTGCAAAATGCCTTTGTCTATCTCTGGGAAAACCGTAACGGTCTTCAGCTAAAATCGGAAACGGCCTATTTGTTTCAGTCGGTGAAAAACAGTTGTCTGAATCATCTTCGCTCACTAAAAATCAGAGATAAGCACCAATTGCTATATATCGAAGCTGTTGTAAAGTTATCAGAACAGGAAGCACAACTCGACAGTGAGATCATCGATGAGATTAAACGCATTATTGATCAATTGCCCGAGAAAATGTATCAGATTTTTCACAAAAAATACGTTGACGACTTCTCCATAAAAGAAATTGCCCATCAATTATCGATCAGCGAAAACACCGTAAAGGTTCAGCTTTTTAAAGGCAGAGCCGCCATTCGTCAAATGATTGGTCTCGTTTCCGGATAATTTCTTAAGGGTCAAATAAACCTTTTTCAACACTTATGTGCCTTTCATTACAGAAGCAAGCTTCAAATGAAAGATTTCATCGATTATAAAATAATTTGGAAATACTTCAATTCTTGGCTTTCAGAAGAAGAAAAGGAAGAATTACACCGTTGGCTGGATGAATCATCTGAGCACCGGGATTATTTCAGTCGGCTTCAAGCGACTTACAATGCCCCAAAAGAACATCCGGTTGTTAATGCGCCAAAAGCATGGAAGAAAATCGCTATCGACAATCCGTTTCGGATGAAATACAGATTATTGTTCCGTGCGGCAGCATTTATTTTTGTTCTCTGCTCTTTAGGCATTGTGATTTACTGGCAAAAAACCCAGCCTCAAAAAGAATTAATCGCGCTCGAAGAAATTAAGTTCGAGCCGGGCATTAAAAAAGCAACGCTTGTTTTGGATAACGGAAGTAAACTTGACCTGGAGGCAGAAAAAGACACATTGATTCAACAGGCTGAAGTAACTATAAAAAACAACGACAGCCGCCTGAATTACCAAGCCAATCACCAAAGAAAAAAAGAAGACAAAGAAAACACCATCGTTTACAACACCTTAATGGTTCCGCGGGGAGGTGAATACGACCTCGAATTTTCAGACGGAACAAAGGTTACCATCAATTCAGGATCAGTATTGAGGTACCCCGTAAATTTTGGAAAAGGTCCAAGAGAGGTACAGCTCATCGGTGAAGCTTTCTTTGAAGTGAAAACCGATTCAACGCGCCCGTTTATCGTTCACTCGGCGAACCTTGCCGTGAAAGTTTACGGCACCTCGTTTAATATTAACTCGTACGACGAAGAACAGCAAATTACCACTACCCTGGTGGAAGGGAAAGTAAAAGTTTGCCTGTGCGACAACAATGTGGAACAGGAACTGACCCCGGGAGAGCAATCGATTTATTCGAAAAATTCTCTCTCAATAGAAAAGAAAACCGTTGATGTAATGGAATTCACATCCTGGAAAGATGGCCGGTTTTATTTCAGAAATATGCGAATGGATGAAATTACCAAAATACTATCGCGCTGGTACGATGTCGACTTCAAATTTGAAAACAACGATATTCGATCCATCCGGTTTAACGGCAATTTAAAGCGTTACGATAACATTCAAAATGTACTAAATAAACTAAGTAAAACGAACGAAATAACATTCACTGCCTATGAGAAAACCATTTTTTTGAATTGATCCTGCCGGATCTTACCTGAAGATGAATGAATCACCTAACCTTCATCTTTATGGAGTTGAAACTTTGTTAAACTTATATTTTCCAACTTATGAAAAAAAAGAGAGTGAAGGTCTTCCGTCATGGAGGATTGAAATGTATTATATTATTAAAAATTACGCTGCTGTTCTCGATTTGGGGATTACAGGCCAATGCCAGTATATATTCCCAGGCGACTAAGCTGACAGTGCACCTTAAAAATGTGACAGTAGCTGACGTTTTAAATGAAATTGAAGCGCAAAGCGAGTTCACCTTTCTTTATCGCTCCGATATTTTTGATACACTCGACAAAATAAATGTCGATGAAAAATCTTCCTCAGTGGAAGAAATCCTAAACAAGTACGTCGTTCCTGAAGGTTATGCCTACCAGGTAGATGACAAAACGGTAATTATCCGCAGAAATACACCTGAAGAAGTAAATCCGGAGGTTGAAAAAGCAGCACCACAGGACAAAAAAATCACAGGTACAATCGTAGATGCAACCGGATCGCCACTTCCCGGCGCAACCGTTACAGTGGTGGGAACTACCCGAGGTGTGATTACTGACGTTGATGGTACTTTTACCATAGATGCGCAAGCCAGCGATAAACTGGTTTTCTCGTTTATTGGGATGGAATCTCAAATTATTGACATTGGTAACCAGACTACAATCAAAGTTACCTTAAAGGAAAAAGCAGAAGAGCTGGAAGATGTTACAGTAGTTGCCTACGCGAAACAGAAAAAGGAAAGCGTACTTGCATCTATCGAAACTGTACGTCCGGAAGAACTTCGCGTTCCATCGAGTAACTTAACAACCGCACTGGCTGGCCGTATGTCCGGAGTGATCTCTTACCAACGTAGTGGAGAACCGGGACAGGACAACGCGCAATTCTTTATCCGCGGAGTAACTACTTTCGGCTACAAAAAAGACCCGCTGATCCTAATCGATGGTATTGAACTTTCTGCAACCGATTTATCCCGACTTCATCCGGATGATATTGCAGCTTTTTCTATCATGAAAGATGCCACTGCAACAGCCCTTTACGGTGCACGCGGCGCAAACGGGGTTATTTTGGTTACCACCAAGGAAGGCCGCGAAGGAAAGGCCAAGGTGAATATCCGATTTGAAAATTCGATGTCGAGACCAACTAAAAACATCGAACTGGCAGACCCCATCACATACATGAAACTGCACAATGAAGCAGTTAGAACACGTGATCCTCTGGGCTTTCTGTTATATCCGCAAAGTAAAATCGACAATACTATTGCAGGACGAAATCCATATGTATTTCCACAAACCGACTGGCAGGACGAATTGCTGAAAGATTACTCCATGAACCAAAGGTTAAACCTGAACATGTCGGGGGGAGGTAAAGTGGCACGATATTACATTGCCGGTTCGGTCTCCAAAGATAATGGAATATTGGAAGTCCCTAAAACAAATTCATTTAGCAGTAATATTGACCTGAAACGTTACCTTATTCGTTCAAATATTAATATTAACGTAACCAATACAACTGAAGCGGTGGTTCGTGTACACGGAACATTTGACGACTATCGCGGCCCAATAAACGGCGGCGAAGACATGTATCGCGCCATCCTGCGCTCAAATCCGGTACTGTTCCCTGCCACTTTTGAAGCAGATCAGGCACATATAAATACAAATCACATTCTGTTTGGTAACTATGGAAATGGCAATTACATTAACCCTTATGCACAGTTGGTAAGAGGCTATAAAGAATATAGTACATCATTAATGCTGGCGCAGTTTGAACTCAAACAAGATCTTTCATTTATTACCGATGGCCTGCGAGCCCGCTTTCTCGGAAATACCACCAGAAATGCCTACTTCGACGTAGTACGATCCTACAATCCTTTCTACTACGAAGTATCAGACTATAATCCGCGTACTAACGAATACGAACTAGAAGTACTAAATGCCAACGAAGGACGAACCACACTCGATTACCAGGAAGGTAACAAAACAGTCTCTTCCTCTTTCTATTCCGAAGGCGCAATAACTTACGATCAAACTTTTAATGAAAAACATGGCGTTAGTGGATTGTTGGTTGGTATTATGCGACAGTATCTTTCTGGAAACGAAAGTTCACTTCAGTCTTCACTGCCAAGTCGCAACCTGGGATTGTCCGGTCGTTTTACTTATTCGTATGATACCCGCTACTTTGCCGAGTTCAACTTTGGATACAACGGAACAGAGCGTTTCTCAAAAGCAGAACGTTTTGGATTCTTCCCGTCAGCAGGTCTCGCCTGGTTTATTTCTAAAGAAGGATTTATGCAAGGTTTAAGTAAAACCATTACCAAATTAAAACTAAAGGCAACTTATGGTTTGGTAGGTAACGACCAGATTGGTTCTCCAAACGACCGTTTTTTCTATTTGTCTAACGTAAATCTAAACAATACCGATATCGCGTATAGCTGGGGAACGGACGGGGCTCATACAATAAATGGAGTTTCCATTTCGCGTTACGCTAACGACCAGATTACCTGGGAAACTGCCCAAAAAACAAATATTGGTATAGAACTGGGACTTTGGGACAAAGTAGAAATTCAAACCGACATTTTTAGCGAATACCGAACCAATATTATATGGGACAGGTTGGCATTCTCCACCTTTGGATTACAGGCAACTACAAAAGCGAACGTTGGCGAGGCATCGAGTAAAGGTATCGACATTTCGCTCGATTATAACCAGACTTTTGGCAATGGAATTTGGATCATGGGACGTGGAAACTTTACCTATGCTCGGGGAATTTACGAAAAGGTAGAAGAACCTGATTATAGTGCAACCCCCTGGAAATCATTAGTCGGACAATCAATAAACCAAAGTTGGGGTTATATAGCAGAACGTTTGTTTGTGGACGACTGGGAAGTTCTAAATTCTCCGGAGCAAACTTTTGGAGGCGAACAAGTAAGAGGTGGTGATATCAAATACAGAGACATTAACGGAGACGATAAAATCACCCCACTTGATATGGTTCCAATTGGTTATCCAACATCTCCTGAGATTAACTATGGTTTTGGTGTTTCTGCTGGTTGGAAAGGATTTGATGCCTCGGTATTTTTCCAGGGATCAGCCCGTTCTTCCTTCTGGATTGATGCCGATGCCACAGCACCATTTATCAACTTCAATTATACAAAATGGCCAGGCTGGAGTGATCCATATGAAGGTTTCCAAAAGAACAATGCCTTGCTGCAAGCTTATGCCGATAGTTACTGGTCGGAAGCCAACCGCGACATTTATGCCACTTGGCCACGCCTATCCGATTCTGAAGTGCTCAATAATACGCAAAGAAATACATGGTTTATGCAAAACGGAGCATTCCTTCGCCTAAAATCAGCTGAATTTGGTTATACCCTACCAAAATCACTTTACAGTAAAATTGGGTTGGAAAGTGCTCGCTTATACTTGAGTGGAACCAACTTGTTAACGTTTAGTAAATTCAAACTGTGGGATCCTGAAATGGGTGGCAATGGTTTGGGCTACCCTGTTCAACGCGTATTTAACATCGGTATTCAGGTATCATTTTAATGAATAATGAATAAAGAATTAAGAATATGAAGAAGATAAAATATAACATAGCGGCACTGCTGATCATGCTGACAGCATTCTCGTGCGATTACCTGGATGTAGTGCCGGATAACGTGGCCACCATCGACGATGCTTTTGTTGACAGGGCGTCTGCCGAAAAATTTTTAGCCAGCTGTTATGGCTACATTCCAAACTTTGGAGATCCATGGGTAAATGCAGGTATTGGATCGGGAGACGAGGTTTGGTTTAACGAAGAAATAGTAGGTAGTTCTTTTAACTCTGCGTTGATTGCAAGAGGCTTACAAAATGCGACGAATCCACACCTTAATTTCTGGGATGGTCAAATGCGTGGTAAAAACATGTATGTAGGTATTAGAGACTGCAATATTTTCCTAGAAGAAATTGACAATGCATCAGACCTTACCGACTTGGAAAAGAAACGTTGGGTGGCTGAAGTCAAATTCATGAAAGCCTATTACCATTTTTGGTTATTTAAATCATACGGACCAATTCCAATCATACGTGAAAATCTCCCGATTTACACCGATACAAAGGACGTAAAAGTATATCGCGCCCCGGTGGACGACGTTGTAAACTACATTGTCGAACTCATTGACGAGGCATCCCCCGATCTTCCAATGCGCGTTACTTCGGAAACCACCGAACTCGGACGAATTACCCGCCCCATTGCACTTGCAATGAAAGCCCGTGTTTTGGCTACGGCAGCCAGTCCGCTTTTCAACGGAAATACAGATTATTCATCAGTTGTTGACAATCAGGGTGTAGCCCTGTTCAATCAATCGTACGATGCCAACAAATGGCAATTGGCTGCCGATGCGGCAAAAGCAGCCATCGACACAGCACTGGCTGCAAACCATAGCTTGGTTGACGAATACCGTACAAAAACGGATATTTCACCGGAACTGGAAAGAGAATGTATCATCCGTTCCATATTTTCCGACCGCAATAGTCCAGAACTATTATGGGGGTCAACTGATTTTCGTTTTACCCAAACGTATCAGCGCATGTGTGTTCCCTTGCTAATCCAGGTAACATCGTCAAACCCGGTAAGTCAGTTTTATGGCTCGACATTGCGTATGGCAGAGCTTTTTTACACAAAAAATGGCGTACCCATTAACGAAGACACCAGTTTCGATTATGAAAACCGTTACAAATTAAGGACCTCAGTAACCGGAGAAGGCGACTTCGTTCGTACCGGCGAGCAAACGGCAATACTCCATTTCGATAGGGAAGCACGTTTTTACGCCAGTATTGCTTTCGACAGGGGTAACTATTTTCTCGACCCGACTTACTACACTGTTCAAACTAGATTAGGAGAATTGGCTACAAAACGTAACCAGGGAGAATTTTCAGCCACCGGCTATTTTGTTAAAAAACTAATTAACCCAAACAGTGCAATAAATTCCAATACAATGCTGGCCTATTACGAGTATCCGTTCCCGATCATTCGACTGGCAGACGTTTATTTGTTATATGCTGAGGCACTAAACGAAGTAAAAAATGCACCCGATGCTGAAGTATATGAATACATTGATTTGGTTAGAGCACGCGCTGGATTGGAAGGTGTAGTAGATAGCTGGGCACAGTATTCTTCCAATCCATCGAAACCGACTACCAAAGAAGGAATGAGAGCCATCATTAAACAGGAACGTTTGATTGAACTTGCCTTTGAAGGACAACGTTTTTGGGACTTAAGAAGATGGAAAGATGCAGAAAAATATATGAACCAACCTATCCAGGGATGGAACATTAGCGGAGCAGGTGCAGCATTCTACAATGTAACAACCATCTTTACCCCATCGTATAGTTTCAAAGATTACTTATGGCCAATCCGCGAAGATGAAATCATTAAAAACCCGAATCTGGTACAAAACCCGGGATGGTAGTAAATTAATTTATAAAGACTTACATTATGAAAAGACTGATATATTTATTCGCAATCTTTGGAATAGCATCTCTGTTTAACGGCTGTACAGAAGACATGCACAATCCGTTATTCGGCGATTCCGAAGCTCCCGGTCCGATAAGTAATCCTCAGGTTACCAACCTTCCGGGTGCTGCAATCATTACCTATAGCTTGCCAACAGACGAAGACCTGCTCTATGTAAAAGCCGAATATACCATTACCAACGGTGTAAAAATGGAAAGTAAAAGTTCCAGTTTCACCGATACCATCAAGGTGGAAGGTTTTGGCGATACCAACGAAAAAACGGTAACACTTTATGCAGTTGACCGGAGCGAAAACGTGTCAAGCCCGGTAACGGTAAAAGTCAATCCTGAATTACCGGATGTATATGCTGTGGAACAAACCATTGAGATGTTAGGTGATTTTGGCGGCGTACAGTTTCGTTGGCAAAACGAAAACAACGCTCCTCTGGGATTTATGTTTATGGCAGAAGACTCAACCGGCAAGTTAAGTTTACTCGACGTTGTATATTCCGGAGTAACAAATGGAACATATACGATCAGAGGATTTGATCCCGAAGAGAGAAGATTTGGCGTTCTTATCCGCGACCGTTGGGACAATTACTCGGATACTGCTGAAATTACGGTTACACCATTATTCGAAGAAAAACTGGATAAATCAAAGTTCAATAAAATTGTTTTGGACAATGACCCGCCTTCAGAATGGAATGCCTGGGAAGGTAAATACTCATACGCCTTCGACAACAATATTGAGACTTTTAACCATACCTATGCCGGTTCTGATGGCTGGCCACAATATCTTACAGTTGATTTGGGCGTAAATGCCCGTTTAAGTAGGGTTATTGTAGTTCAGCGGCAAGGCTTTCCATACGCCCATGGCAATCCTCGCTTAATGGATATCTGGGGTATAAAAGAAGAACCTGATCAGGATGGAAGTTTTGACAAGTGGTATCCGCTGCGTGTTGCACCCGTAAACGGATGTGTTTCAATTAAGCCCAGCGAACAGGGAGGAACTGCGGATGAAGACCAGGAACACTTGGTCAACGGTGACGAATATTCGTTTACGCTCGACGATCCGGAAGTTCGGTACATCCGGTTTGTGGTGAACGAAACCTGGGGACTAACAGGATTCTCACACTTTGGCGAGATCACTTTTTACGGACAAGTTGTTGAAGATTAAAAACTCAGACTTATGAAGAAAATAACAATCATATTAACTTTCGTTTTGAGTATCGTATTTCTCTTTAACGCGTGCGATAAAATGGAAGATATACATGGGAAATACCTGGAAGGAGATATTATTTATGCACCCAAACCCTTGCAGACTCAAACCTTTGCAGGTAAAAACAGGATAAAAGTTAAATATTACCTCATCAATGCTGTTAATATTAATAAATGCATCGTGGAGTGGAACAATGGAGAAAACTCTCAAACCGTTGAGATCTCTCCAAACACTCCCATCGACTCCGTCGAATTCCTAATCAATAACCTGGAAGAAAAATCCTATCTTTTTAAAATCTACACGATTGACAAAAACGGAAATCGATCAGTAAAAGAACAGGTTACAGGTTCGGCATATGATACCAAGTATATAGCAGGTCTGACAAACAGACCAATTATCGGCATTGAAGGTGGAGGTACGGTGGATTCGGTTGTTGTAACCTGGGGAACACCGCCGCAGGGTAACACCAAAGTGGAATACAGCTATACCCGAGAAGACGGAGAAATTGTATCGGAAACGATAACACCTGATATCGACAGAGTGGTCATCAGAGGATGGAAATCGGAAAGTGACCTGACCTATAAATCCTATTACATTCCGGAAGAAACAGCTATTGACACTTTTGCTTCTGCAGAGGCAAGTGAGGTGCTTCCGGTGTATATAGAATTTGAAGGCATCAAGATCAGCAAATCAAAATGGGAAATTGTTGAATTCTCAACAGAAGAACCCGCTGAAGGTGCGCCAAATGGATTAGCTTCTGCAGCAATCGATGATGACTTGGGAACATTCTGGCACACTCAATGGAATGGAGGTAACCCGGGATATCCGCACCATTTCATCTTTGACATGAAAGACATGGTGAAAATCAACAAGATAAAAGCGTTCAGACGTCAGGGAGATGGGCGCGGCCAAACTGAGTTCCAGATACTCACCAGTCTTGATAGCGTAAACTATACACTTCAGGGAACATTTGGGTATGATCCGGCACTTGATAGCATGACTTATAATATTGGATCGCTACCGATGGCGCGCTATGTTAAATATGTGGCAACTAAAGGTCAAAATTTCTTTGCTTTCCTGGCAGAACTGGACATTTATGGACAAGTTGCTGAAAAAATTGACAAAAGTGATTGGGAAGCGATTGATTACTCTTCTGAAGAGGCAGGTGGCGAAGGTGCTATAAACGGCTATGTAACGGCGGCTTTTGACGACGACATAAATACGTTCTGGCATACTGCATGGTCAACCTCTTCTCCTGACTATCCTCACTACATAACAATGGATATGAAAAAAACTGTTCGAATGTTTGCCATGGATTTTGCAAGAAGACAGGGAAACAGTGGAGGACATAGTAAGTTCCAAATTCTCACTAGTTCTGACGGTGAGAATTTTGTGGACCAGGGAACATTTGACTTCGACAGAACGAGTGACGCTTTTCAAATGTATTCTTTGGCATTTATACCGGAAGCAAGGTATTTTAAGTTTGTTGCTTTGGAAGGTCCTAATAACTATACTTTCCTGGGTGAAATGAACGTTTATGGACAAGTATTAGAATGATTTAACATCGCTTGATGATTATAGTTAGAAAACCCGTTTCGGCGGGTTTTCTTTTTAAAGTCTGTTTTGTTTGCATAAAAATCAGTTACAAAAATAAGCACTGGAATACAATAAGTTTCCTGAGACATTGACATTGCAGGGCCCAAAGCAATACCTCCATTTTTGTTCTCCATTTTTTTACCAAAATCTTCTGAATAAGCTGACAAGCTTCCTGTTCATCTGTCGACGGATCGGGATGCCTCCTGTATGACTTAAATTACAGATAAAGAAAAACTAACGCAGGAAGCGTTTATTGGCGAGGAAACGTACTATCAGACATAATTCTCAGGTCTAAAAGATTAAAAAGATTTCTTCCAACCTTTTAGTACTTTTTAATTATATTATTAACTTTATCGTCGACTTTAAGAGAATTAAGAAGTATAACAAGCCTAAATTTACAAAACAGTGCTGAACGATAAGCTAAACTTATTTTTTACCAAAGTAAAGATGTGCCTGATTTTGTTGAACTATTCCCTTGAATTTTTACCTCCTCTCAAGCGTCCCAATAAATTTACTATGGTTCATAATGCATTCGAGAATACTACGCAAAACGCGGTTGCTTATTGTCAGCAAAGCTGAAATGACTTTTGAATGTGCTTATTACAACTAATAATCAGAATAAACATTAATAAAATATAACTGACACATTCCGTTTCGACAGGTTTCATTTTAATACTGAATTATGCATACAAAATTACTTTTACTTTTTGCCTTTATGCTGACCCTTAACTTAGCCTGGGCACAGAAACAATTTACACCATACGACGAACTTCCGGGTATGGATAAATCGGTCAAACCTTCGTACTCGGAGGATTATGAAAGCTGGGAGAAAATGCTTTATCAGTATCCCGTAAATTTTCTGGAGATCCAGACTGAATACGAAAAATACCTCTCGGCTCATCCAAAGGCAAAATCAGCCATCGTCAGGTACTACAAACTCTGGTCGCGAATAGTGGTTAATTATGCCAACGAGGCAGGTGAAATTATTATACCCGATATTTTTACACTGGAACAGCAACTTCAGGATGTTCAGCGAAACGCACAGAACCGTTTGAAATCATCGGCAAATTCAGTTCAGAACTGGACCTTTCTGGGCCCAACCGTAACCACCTGGCTTAACGACCCGAGTCTTAATGCGGCAAATATTGATGAGAACGGACACCCCAAACAATGTCCCTGGCAAGCGAATGTCTATTCTTTTGATGTAGCGGCCAGCGATCCGAATGTTCTGTTTTGCGGTACCGAAACCGGCTTTGTAAACAAAAGTACCGACAAAGGCCTCACCTGGAACCCTGTCAGTCTCAACTACCCATTTGGGGGAGGAATCACTGCAGTAGCCATCCATCCTCAAAATAAAGATATTGTATATGTTACAGGCGGAAGACAAATACATTTATCAAAGGACGGAGGTCTATCGTGGACTCCGTTATTAACTCCTGGAAACACCTTTAACACAACGCGTTTAAAAATTAATTCTGAAAATCCGGATATATTGGTAGCTGCCGCTTCCGAAGGATTGTTTATAAGCAAAGACGGAGGAATTTCGTGGGTAAAAAAATGGAGCAAAGTGGTCTGGGATGCAGAATTCAAACCGGGAACAACTTCCAACATTTACGGACTGACCAAAAACGATTCGGGTATTTTTGAAATAACGATTTCTACCGATGGAGGTGAAAGTTTTTCCGTTTCTCCCCTTTTAAATAATTACCCGGAACAATCAGGCGGATTGCTTGCTGTTACCCCGGCCAATCCCGATATTTTATATGCCACACTGTTGGCCAAAGAGGGAAGCGAAAACCTTCCCTATATTTTAAAGGCGACAAACACCGATGGAGCACTGACATGGGAACTGCGAAAGGCGGGACAATATTATTCAGTTGGTGGTCTGGGAGGTTTTACCAACGGACAAGGCTATTTCGACCTGGTACTGGAAGCCTCTCCCACTGACGAAAACATCATTTTCTGGGGAACCTGCTCGCTGTGGAAATCGACAAACGGAGGAGTTGATTATACTCCGGTGGGTGGTTATAATGGAAGCTATTCAATCCATCCTGATATACAGGACATGAAAATGCTTGCAAACGACGAAATCTGGGTAGCAACAGATGGTGGAATGAATTATTCATCTGATAATTTCACCAACCCGGTAAACTACAGTTCCCGCACCTACGGCATTTTGGGCTCCGACATGTGGGGATTCGACCAGGGCTGGAACGAAGACATTGTAGTGGGCGGAAGATACCATAACGGAAATACGGCTATTGCTGAATCATATGAAGGGAAAGCCTTGAGAATGGGTGGCGGGGAGTCGCCAACCGGATGGGTGATAAAAGGGAAAAGCCGTCACGTAGCTTACAACGATCTTGGAAACGGATGGATCTTACCCAAAACATCAGATGGCTACGCTGAAGGCAGGTTTATCTTTAGCAAATACCCCAACATGGATGAATATGGAGGGCGCCGCAGTAATTTAATTCAACACCCGTTTTATTATAACACGATTTATCTTGGCGAGGAAGATGGCTTATGGAAAAGCACCGATATGGGTGTGTCATACAATTTGCTTCATCAGTTTCCGGGCAGAGTAAGATACTTCCAGATCAGTCATATAAATCCCGATATTATGTTTGCCGATATCGTTGGATACGGTTTATTCAAAAGTACCGATGGAGGTAATAACTGGACGTTAAAACCCGCGCTCACAAACGGCACAGCAGGGAATAGCAATTGGAACGGCAAACTGTTTTTTGCCCTTTCTCCCACCGATGAAAACAAAATTTATGCATGCCTCCAAAACGGAACATGGTCATCGGATATTGGCAAAGTATTTCGTTCAAATGATGGAGGAGAAACCTGGAGCGACTGGACAGAGGGCTTGACGGAATACACCAAATGCCTGGTTGTTCAACCCACAAAAAATTCAGACGATCGCGTATATCTGTTTACTTCTTCCATCAACAACAAAATGGCTAAAGTCTATACACGCGAAGAGAATCAGCCATCTTGGATGGAATTCGATGGCGGATACCCCGCAGGTGTTAAAGTAAATTTAGCCCTTCCCTTTTATCGCGACGGAAAAATAAGAGTGTCAGGAAATGCCGGAGTATGGGAAAGCTATATGGTCGACACGACTTTTGTTCCACTGGCAACGCCCTGGGTGCAAAATGCGGCATACGATTGCATGGAAGATACCTTGTACTTCGACGATCATTCGATTTTGAATCATGAGGGAGCCACCTGGAACTGGGAGATTGAACCACAACCGGCTTTCATTGATAATCCTGACTCACGTAATCCAAAAGTTGTTCTTGGAAATCCGGGAAGTTATGATGTAACGCTAAACGTTACCATTGACGGACAAACCTACAGCAGAACAATTACCAACATGGTTGAAACAACTACCTGCCCGTCGGTTGAGGATTGCAGCAACCCCGGATCCCTCGACGCCAGTAAATGGAAATTATTATATGTCGACAGCCAGGAAACAGCAGCAGAAGACGGGAAAGCAATTAACGCGTTCGACGGAGAATCCGGTACCATCTGGCACACTTCGTGGTCTCAATCGAGCCCTGCACAACCGCATGAAATACAAATTGATCTGGCTGACACCTTCCAGATCAGCAGCCTTACCTACCTGCCACGTCAAAACAGTGCAAACGGTAGAATCAAAGATTATGAAATCTACATTTCAGATCGAAAAGAAAATTGGGGACAACCGGTTATGAGCGGAACTTTCGATAGTGGGTCAGGTCCCAAAACCCTTACATTCTCTCCCACCACAGGACGATATTTCAAGTTCAAATCGCTTTCTGAACAGAACGGAAATAACTGGACTGCGATCGCTGAAATCGACTTAAAGGGTTGCTATGCTGAAACCATCACTTCAAATGAAGATATCGCCCGTCAGGACATGATTAATGTTTATCCTGTTCCCTGTAGCGATCGTTTAAACGTCAAACTACCAAATGCCTCTCAAAACGAAACCTTACTTTGCAAGATTTATAGCAGTAACGGGGCATTGATACAACAAAAAAAGATAACTTTAGGGCTGTCGTCTCAATCTTTCGATGTTCATCATCTCATGCCCGGCATGTACTACATGATGATCAGTGGGGAGAACAACAGGCAATACAGAATAAAATTCATAAAAAACTAAAACTATGCTGAACTTTAAAACGATACTATCATTCATTATCTGTTTGTTGATACTGTTCGTTTTTTCAGCACATATTGCATTTGGTCAAAGCTCTAATTTTGTATCGAACCTACCTATTGTAAAAATTGAAACAGACGGTAAAGCCATACCGGATGAACCTAAAATAACCGCCAGGATGAAAATGATCCATCATCCTGGCGGTGAGAACCGTTTCGACGACGCTGCCAACGAGTACGACGGAATTATCGGAATTGAGTTACGAGGATCGTCGTCGCAATCGTATCCGCAAAAACCCTATGCGGTAGAAACCCGCAATGCGGATGGAAGCAACCTCAATGTAAGCCTACTGGGACTGCCCGCAGAAAACGATTGGGTGTTATTGTCGAATTACAACGACAAATCGCTGATGCGAAATTTGTTAGGTTTTAAAATGTTTGAAGAACTCGGGCACTATGCCCCCCGAGCCAAATACGTTGAAGTATTTTTAAATGGCGATTACCAGGGCATTTATCTTTTTGGCGAAAAAATTAAGCGCGACAACAACAGGGTAAATATTGCCACCTTAAAAGAAACCGATATCGACGGGGAGGAACTGACTGGCGGCTATATTTTCAAAATTGATTACTGGAACGATTACGACAGTTGGTTATCGCCCTACTCCCCACTTGATCACCCCACATTCAAGGTTCATTTTGTTTACCACGATCCCGGTTGGGACGAGCTGGTTTACCAGCAAAAGAACTATATCAAAAACTACGTTTCAACGTTTGAATCGACCTTATATAGCTCGAGTTACGCCGATCCCTCATCGGGATATGCGGCATACCTTGAGGTTGAAAGCTTTATCGACTATTTTATCGTAAGCGAAATTTCGAGAAATAACGACGGGTTTAAGAAAAGCCGGTATTTTCATAAAGATAAAAACGGCAAACTGGTTGCGGGACCTGTGTGGGATTTTGACTGGGCCTGGAAGAACATTAACGAATGCTTTATCTTCAAGGCCACCGACGGTTCGGGCTGGTCGTACAAAATAAACGACTGTAACCCCTGGGTCAAGTCGCCGGGGTGGATGGTACGCCTGTTTTCCGATGACAATTTTAAAAATCAAACTAACTGCCGTTATCTGGAAGCTCGTGCCGGTGTTTTATCCGACGAAAAGCTTTACGCAACCATCGACTCGCTGTACAACGAAGTAAAAGTGGCACAGGTTCGCCACTTTCAGAAATGGAATATACTTGGGATTAATGTTGGAGCACCCGAAGTTGATGCTCAACCTACAACCTACGACGGAGAAGTTGCCAAGTTGCGAAAATGGATTCGCACCCGCTTAAATTGGCTTGATGCCCACATGCCGGGAACCTGCCAACCCACCGATGCAGAAATCATTTCCGAAGAAAAAAATATTCAGATATATCCCAATCCTGCCAGCAACATTATTAACGTGCTTTCAACACGATATCTCGTCAATGTTCAGTTGTTCGACATCAGTGGCAAGGCGATCTTCTCGCACTCGGGTGGAGACAAAACAACATTTCAAATCAACGTATCGGGGTATAAAGCAGGGATGTATATTTTAAGATTAACCGATACAGACGGAAATATCAGAAATGAAAAAATAATAATCCGTTAATTATGCTTAACATGCTGTGTTAGTGCAGAAATTATTTATATTTTTATGAACGATCGTTAAACCATTGGTCGAAAATCCGATCCAACAACACAGAAGCTAACGATGCTGTTTTTTATTGTTTAGTCCACATATTTTAACCGAAAAAACCGGCAATATGCGAAGTTCTGTTTTTACACTTATTTTAGTTTTGTCGTGCATGCTAGTGTTTGGCAATACCGACAAAAAAGACAAACGCTATTTTCCCGGAGGGATAATTAGTCTCAACAACGACACCATCCAGGCGAGCATTTTACTCGAAAACATTACCAAAATGCAAAACGAGGTAAAATTTATCGATGCGGGTGGAAAGAAAAAATCGTTTAAACCGCCTATGATCAACGGTTTCTTTCTGGAAACAGAAGGAGGTAAAATGATTTTTGAAAGTAGAAATGATATCAACCTTTCTGCATTTCCGTCGAGAAAAGGAAATTTCTATTACCGAATATCCAACGATGTAATTCCATTGTATTATTACGTTACAACCCGCATGGAAAATACGGGAATTGAATCGGAAATGGTGGAAGTTAAAAACTACCTGTTCCGGATGAATCTAAGGTGGCATCTGTTCACAAAAGAAAATTATAAAGACTGCGCAAAACTGTTTGAAGATAACAGGGCCCTGGTTCGTGACATCGAAAACGACCAATATGAATTCGATCAGTTTCCAGAAATTATACATCGCTATGTTGTTTCCATGCAATCGCAAAACAATTAATGGCTTTTTATAACTTTGCGCCGAAACAACAATTAACATAATTGGAACCATTACTACTTAGTACTGCCTATTTCGGACCGGTGCATTATTATGCGCGCTACCTTCACCACGGAGAGGTTTACCTGGAACAATACGAAAATTTCACCAAACAAACCTACCGAAACCGTTGTATTATTCTCGGAGGCAACGGCCCTGTTCCGCTGGTAGTGCCGGTAGTAAAAGGTCGCGGCTCGAAAACGATCATAAAAGATCTCGAAATTTCGTACGATACAGAATGGCAACGAAACCAGTGGCAAACCATTGTTTCAGCCTACAATTCTTCTCCGTATTTTGAATACTACCAGGACGATCTTTTTTCGTTTTTTCAAAACAAAAGCCGTTTCCTGTTAGATCACAATATGCGAATTCATGAATTGCTGTGCGATTTTATGGAGGTCGAAAACAAACTGAAACTGACCGAAGATTTTGAAAGCGTTCCCGAAAACACCTTGAATCTTCGCCAGACCATTTCCCCGAAGGCAAAAGAAAACAGTGATTTTGCCTTTCAGCCTAAAACCTACATCCAGGTATTTGGCGAAAAATTTGACTTTGTACCCAACCTTAGCATTCTTGATCTGCTTTTTAATGAAGGTCCCAACACTTTCGACGTATTAATGGAAAGTGTTAACTTGTAGGAAAACGGCACATGCAATTTTCAAAAAACAAACGAATCAAGCTGGGGATTTTTCTCATGGTTTTTTCAGGGGTATTTTTTGCGGCAACCTTCGTCATTCCATTTCTTGAACTTTCGTCACAAACAAAAGTGATTGCATCAGCCACCAGTCTGGTTATTATGGAAGTAGTATTTTGGGCAGGAGGATTATTCGTTGGAAAAGAGTTGTTTTCGACTTACAAAAAGCAGTTGGATCCACGCAACTGGTTTATCAAAAAACAAACAAAAGACAAAGCTCCGGAGCCTCCAAAAACGGAGTAAAAAAAGGCCTCACATTTGTGAAGCCTCTTTCTGCAATTATTATTTCCTACAATAATTTAAAACCAAGCGTTACCATGAATGTTCGGTTTTTTGCATTCAAATCCTGGTAACTGTATACTTTACCACCGTGTTCCATTCTGAAATCAAGTGTCATAAACAATACATCCACCCCCACACCGTATTGAAGTGCAGCATAATGATCCTTAACGTATTGTTCGTCCAAACTGGCACTCTTTAAATCACTATCGGTAATAAAACTAAAAACCGGTCCTCCCATTACGTGAACGTTCATCGCTTTTGCATCGATTAGCTTTACTCCGAGCAACACCGGCACATCCACCGACTTGTAATCAAATTCACCAGCCATATCTTGAACTGACTTAAAATCGCCACCTTTTCGGGTAAAGTACACTTCAGGCTGAACATAAACTTTACTGATTCCCACTCGGGCAAAAGCTCCCACGTGCATTTTTGTGATCGACTCTTCATTGTAATCATCTGAATTCAGGCTTAATTTTGAATTATTAAAGCCCGCCTTAAGCCCCAAATTAAAGATCGGCTGTGCATTCGCAACGACTGAAAATACAACCAGCGAAAAAATAACAATAATACGTTTCATAGTTTCTTCTTTTTATGATTTACAATATAAATAACGTAAGCTAACTTTGTTCAGTATAATAAGAGTGCAAGTTAAGCTATTTTAGGGGCTTCCTGATTTGAAGGCACAAAAATTGTTCGAGCGAAAAAACAAATGAAGAATCAATTCATCCATAGGCTATTTCCAATCGTACTGCTTTTTTTGCAGGCATGTGTAACTCCAAAATATTTTCACGATCCATCCAGTTTCGAAATACAGAAACAAATACGTAGCTCCCGAACCTCGAATGTTTTTGTTGATATTGGCTCGGTAATCAGCACTACCATTATTGGCGTTGCGCTCGAAACCGGAATTGTGTTTCCATTAACCGATCAACAATTCAAAAAAATAAACCTGCTGAATACCACCTCCGACACCATGTATGTCAATATGCTAACCGATGTTAACTGGGACGAAAACAACTATTGTGATTTTATGGATATTCGGATTCCGCCTAAGCGAAACTGCAAAGTCAGTGTCCCGATCAATGCCAACTACAACATCTACTATAGAACAACACCCGAATGCGACGACGAAATGCTCGAGATAAACACAAATTCCGCAAAACGAATAAAATTGGCTCCCGGCCTGGTTTCAATCCCCAAAAAGGAAAAGGAAAAAAACTAAACAGATACGATTTTACGCTACTGGGCGTTTTACAAATATGGATTTTCAGCTAATTATTTTGTAACTTCCGCCTTAACCGATTCAAACAAACCACAAGCAACCAACCGTTAAGCCCTAAAAACATTAAATTATGAAACGTTATATCAACCTTTCAATAGTATGCTTATCGGTGGTCATTTTTGCTTGTCAATCCCAAACATCGCCCTCGGCAGAAAAGGAGACCATCCGAAATGAAATTACAAGTTTTTTAAACGAATTCTACTCCACTTATAAAAGCGGAGACTTTGAAGCATTGGCGGACAAGCTAAGTGAAAAAAGCCTTTTTATGGGAACAGACAGCAAAGAAGTATGGAACAAAAGTGAAATGCTGGCGATGTTGCAAAAAAAGCACGAAAACTCAAACGATAATTTTACCTATAAAATAACAACCCGGATCATTAGAATATCAGAAGATCAAAATTCGGTTTTAGTGATTGAACAACTTGAAGATACCCCGGTCTTCGGAGAAAATCTTCCTGTGCGGGTTACGACCCAACTTCAACGCCAACAAAACGAATGGCAGGTTAATTTCATCTCATGGAGTATTATTCCTGACAATAAAGATCTTTTTAAATTCATAGATTTCCTCTCGAAGACCCCAAAAGAGCCGGACACTAAGTAGCAACCCTGAGCAACTGAGTCAACGAAAAGAATGGAAGACGTATTTTCAAACTTCAACGGTTGTAGCCATTTGTTAAATATCCTGATTTTGATAGACAATGTATAGTACTGTATTGCTTCGTATTTAGATTTTATCGTATATTGGGAATAAGGGACAGTTTTTTCTATTTTAATAGATGACATTATAATTGCTGGTGATCTTGGCACAACCAGAGGTTATTAATTAATGGCTATTTTAATAGCTGATAAAGTAATGGGAGAAAAAAGGGATGAAAAGTAACAGGTATCTCAGTTGGACAGTAGGGATTATTTTACTTTGTTGTGTATTGGCAGTAATATTTTTTCCGATGGCTTCTGATAATATGACAGCATACAAGGGAATTGTTTTCACATCCATTGCAGTAGTTTTGCTTTTACTGTTTTTTCTGGTAAAAGCCCATATTATTGAATCGGATGAACACCGACATATTATTGACTGATTCTTACAGCTACAGATATAAATAATTTCAGGCAACACCATATAATCGAGCACTTAAGCGATTAAATTTTCGATGATGATTTATTTTATTATCGGCATTATTATGTCATTTTTGTAAATCATTAATGGAATTGAAATGAGAACCGGTACGATTTTTCTTTTTGCTTTTCTGATCCTATCCTTAACAGGCTTTTCACAGAACAAATATGCAATAGTTATCCATGGCGGCGCCGGTGTCATGTCAAAAGAACGTATGGATGAAACTGCGCGCGAGGAATATAAAGCGAAATTAAACGAAGCTTTGGAGCGAGGCCAAAAACTGCTCGATGAAGGATCAACTGCTACCGATGTTGTTGTACAAGTCATTAATATTTTGGAAGACTCTCCCCTGTTCAATGCCGGCGCGGGAGCTGTTTTTACACACGACGGAGTAAATGAATTAGATGCTTCCATTATGGACGGAAAAACACTAAACGCCGGAGCTGTTGCGGGAGTTCGCGATATCAAAAATCCGATTAATGCGGCGCGTGCAGTTATGGAACATTCCGAGCATGTAATGTTAAGCGGCACAGGAGCTTCAGAGTTTGCAAAAGAACAAGGCCTTGAAATTGTTCCGAATAAATATTTCTACACCGAAAACCGCTACCAATCTCTTCAGCAATTATTGAAAAAAGAGCGGGAAAGAACCGATAAAGACAACACCGGAACAGTTGGCTGCGTAGTTCTCGATAGCTATGGTAATCTTTGTGCAGGAACTTCCACCGGAGGAATGACCAACAAACGCTACGGGCGAATTGGAGATTCCCCCATTATCGGTGCCGGAACTTATGCCAACAACAGTACCTGTGCGGTTTCGTGTACCGGGCATGGAGAATATTACATCCGCCTCGGTTTTGCAAGAGATATTTCGGCTATGATGGAATACAAAAAACTGAATTTGAAAGATGCCTGCCGGGAAGAAATCAATAAACTCACAAACATGGGAGGTACTGGCGGTGTTATTGGTGTTGACCAAAATGGAAACATTGCCATGGAGTTTAACACCAGCGGCATGTTCCGGGGATACATAAAATCGACCGGAGAAAAAGAAATAGCTATTTTTAACGACGAACAATAGATACATAAACCTCAGACTTCGGCCCTCCGACTTCTGAATATCGATTTTCTATATGAAGTTTTTGTTTCCATCCTTTCTTTTTGCATTGCTGGCCATCGCCATTCCGGTCATCATTCACCTTTTTAGCTTTAAAAGGCATAAGACCGTTTATTTCAGCAATGTCGATTTTCTAAAAGACATCAAAAAGGAATCAAAAAAGAAATCGAGGCTAAAACAGCTCTTAATACTCGCCGCGCGTATCCTTACCATCGTTTTCCTGGTTTTTGCCTTTGCCCAACCCTACATACCGGCAAACAAAGATGCCAAAAAGCAAATCAGACAAACGGTGGCTATTTATATTGACAATTCTTTTAGCATGAATGCGCTTTCGGAACAAGGACAATTACTGGAAGTAGCCCGTAACAAAGCGCTGGAAATTTGCCTGGCCTACCCGGCGGGAACAAAATTCAGGCTGTTCACCAACGATTTAAAACCGAAACATCAGCACGAATTAAACCGCGAGCAGTTTATTCGCGAGGTTTCAGAAGTTCAACCTTCACCAAATGTTGTACCTTTCTCGCAGATCTACAATCGCTTTGCCGAAGAACAAAGTGCTGATGGAACAAGTTCAGATAAAAACCTGTATTTCATTTCCGACTTTCAACGCTCTGTTACTGATATTGGAAATTTCTCAGACAAAAATATTTTCAGCTATTATCTGCCGCTGGTTCCCAACGAAGTAGCGAATCTTTACATCGATTCATGTTGGGTGGAAGTTCCGGCGCATCGACTTGGGCAAGAGGAAAATGTGATGGTTCGGATAAAAAACAGTTCGAATCAGAATTACCAGAATCTGCCGTTGAAACTTTACCTGAACGATTCGCTGAAATCGATCACCAGTTTTACGGTAGAAGCACAAAACGACATTGTCGCCAGTTTGAAATACACCAACAACACCAGCGGACTGCAACTTGGGAAAATCGAAATAACCGATTATCCTTTCACGCACGATAACAACTGGTACATCAGCTACAAAGTGGAGCGCAACCTAAAAGCGCTGGCCATTTACAGCAACCCGAAGAGTTCGCAGGAAGGCCTGGCTTACCTCGATGCTTTGTTTGAAAACGACGATTATGTCATTCTCGAGAAAATGAATGAACAGAGTTTGCAGGTAAACCGCTTGAATGAATTCAATACCATCTTTCTGGTTAATCTGGAGAATTTTTCCAGCGGATTCTTAAACGAACTCGAAACCGTAGTCAAAAACGGATCATCAGTGGTTCTTTTTCCGGAGTTGAAATCGAATCCTGTATTGCTTAACAATTTCCTGTCGCGTTTTAATGCCAACCGAATTATCGGGACAGATTCAACTACTCAGGAAATATCCGGGATTGAATTTGAAAACAACTTCTACGCCGATGTATTCAAGAAAAGGGAACAAAATCCAATTCTGCCTGTAATAAATGGTCACCTGCGTTTTGAATCAGCAACCCGTTCCGACGAGCAAAATCTTTTAACTTTTCAAAACGGAGATAAAGCCCTTTCGCAGTTAAGTTTTGAAAACGGGAAAGCATGGATCTTCAGTTTCCCCCTTGACGCGAAAAATGAAGCGTTTGCACGCGATATCCTTTTTGTTCCGACCCTTTACAACATGGTGTTGAACAGTCTTCCAAAGCAGCAGATTTCTTTTACTGTCGGAAAAAACACCTTTTATTATCTTCCGCGAAATATTAGTCTGGATATGAATGCTTCCATCGAAATTTTGAACCTGAAAAACCAGGATAAAATTATACCTGCCGTAACTGCATCAGGACAAGGCATGCGTATCGATTTTGGAGATCAGATTACTCCCGACGGACATTACCTTATTGAAAACGATGGAACACCTGTGGCTTCGATGGCTTTTAACTTCGACCGAAAAGAATCGGACCTGCGTTATTTTGGTGCCGACGAAATTGAAACTCAATTGAAAGAAAATGGACTCGACAATGCGACTCTGGTACGCGAAGTGCAACGCAATTTTTCGGAGGTGCTGAGTGAAATTCAAAACGGAAAACAACTTTGGAAGCTGTGTATTCTCTTAGTACTGTTTTTTATTCTTACCGAAGTATTGCTCATCCGATTTATGAAATAGCCACTATTTCCATACGCTTAAAAGTAAATTTCTAATTTGCCTGATTTTTCTCACTGCTCTTTAACACGGGTATTTTGATTGTTTATTCCGCGCAAAAATCGTATTTCTGCATAAACTTAAAACAATTGAAATGACAACACTTACATCGAAAGATTACATGGCCAAGGAAGACAAATTTGGCGCACATAATTATCATCCGCTACCCGTAGTTTTAGCCAAAGGCGAAGGAGTTTTTGTGTGGGATGTGGAAGGGAAAAAGTATTTCGATTTCCTAGCTGCGTATTCTGCCGTAAACCAGGGACATTGTCACCCAAAAATAGTAAAAGCCCTTACCCAACAGGCAGAAACACTCGCGCTTACCTCTCGTGCCTTTTACAACAATGTGTTGGGCGACTGGGAAGAATACATGACCAAACTGTTTGGATACGATAAAATGCTGCCGATGAACTCGGGTGCCGAAGCCGACGAAACAGCGCTTAAACTGATCCGGAAATGGGCCTACAAAGTGAAAGGCATTCCGAAAAATGAAGCCAAAATTGTAGTCTGCGACGGAAACTTTCACGGCAGAACAATCACCATCATTTCGATGTCGTCTGATCCCGATGCGTACAACCATTACGGGCCTTACACACCGGGCTTTGTAAATATTCCATACAACGATCTTGAACGGTTAGAGACCGAGTTAAAAGATCCAAACGTTGCCGGATTCCTGGTTGAACCCATTCAGGCAGAAGCAGGTGTTTATGTTCCGGAAGATGGTTACCTGAAGAAAGCATCGGAGCTGTGCAAGAAATACAATGTTCTTTTTGTAGCCGATGAAGTGCAGACAGGTCTGGCTCGTACCGGAAAAATGCTGGCCTGCGATCACGAAGGTGTTCGTCCGGACATTTTAGTACTTGGGAAAGCTGTTTCGGGAGGTATGTACCCGGTTTCGTGTGTGTTGGCCGACGACGAGATCATGCTGACGATTAAACCCGGCGAACACGGCAGTACTTATGGAGGAAACCCGATTGCAGCCAAAGTAGCCATGGCCGCTCTTGATGTATTGCAGGAAGAAAAACTGGTGGAAAACTCGGAACGTTTGGGCAAAATATTCCGAGCTGAAATGAAAGCGATCAAATCGGAAATGATTGAAATTGTTCGCGGAAAGGGCTTACTAAACGCAGTAGCGATTAAACCCACCAACGGCAAATCTGCATGGGACGTTTGTCTGGCGCTGAAAGAAAACGGATTGATCGCCAAACCAACTCACGAGCACATCATCCGGTTTACTCCGCCACTGGTGATCACCGAAGAGCAAATGATGGAAGCGATCGAAATCATCAAAAAGACTTTTAAAGAATTTGAATCATAACAATACTGGAGGGGTCCGACTGAAAATCGGGCCCTTCTTTTAACCTTCTATACTTGTATGTCTGATAATCTATCCATCCGAAAAGCCAACAAAGAAGATAACAAATCAATTCTTCGCTGTATGTTACTGGCCATGGAAGATATTGCCTGTAAGTTTTTGGCAACTGAAAACAAACAATATGCTGCCGATTTTCTGCTTCATTTTATTTGTCAGGAAGGGAATATGTATTCGTGGCAAAACTGTTGGGTGGTTGAAAAAGGCAAAGAAGTAATTGCAGCTGCCAATATTTATGAAGGCGCCCAACTTGAAATTTTGCGCAAACCGGTTATCAATTTTGTACGGCAACATTTTAATCCGGAATTTGATCCGGAAGATGAAACTCAGGCCGGAGAATTTTACATCGACTCTTTGGGAGTACTAACAGAAGAGCAAGGTAAAGGCTATGGAACCACGTTCCTTCAGTTTCTGATTGAAGAATTTGTGGTCAGGAATAAACAAAACCTTGGACTTTTGGTCCGTGAAGAAAATCCGGGAGCCAAAAAACTGTACCTGCGAATGGGTTTTAAAGCTGTCGACAAGCGAATGCTGGCAGGGAAGAAAATGGAGCACCTGCAAATTTCACTGTAATTTTGAAGTAAAACCGTTTGTTCCCGGTTTGTGCTAACTAAAACTTAACAGGTCTGTCAAGTACATAAAACTTAACCGTCCCGGCAATAACGCCGTTTTCCTCTTGCAATTTTTGAATCCTCTCTGAATTTATCATGACAAGAAACTGATCGAGATCTCTTACCTCTGCCGAATAGGCAAAACTGCTGTCCTCGATGTTTATCCCCAAAACAACGGGACTAACATAAATCGTACTTAAAAAGGCACTCACCGACCGAAATCCGGCTTCCCATGCTGTAGTGTCCTTAACCTTTGCTGTTACAATAACTTTAGCCATAATTTCTTTTTTTATTAATGAAGTCTAACAGCTAAACAGATTGAAATGACGCAAAGTTCAGTTATCAGATACTAAGGCAGATACCAGCTCAACCAGAGAAAAATCATCAAAATAAAAAGTCCACGGTTAGATTATTGATAAAAGCTGGTATTCAATTTTTCACTCTTCATACAAATCATTCACATTAATTGTATTTTTGAGGCCTTAAAAGCCGTTGAAATTGATGAACACAAATACAAAACGAAATACTTTATTGCGCCTGCCTGCCGAGTGGGAACCACAGTCTTTTTTGCAACTTACTTTTCCGCATGCCAACAGCGACTGGAATTATCTGTTGAATGAAGCATCAGAATGCTTTGTAAATATTATTCAGTCGGCCGCGCGCTTTCAGCCTGTTCTTGTGGTTTGCGACAGTGTAGAACGAGTAAAAACCTATTTCACTAATTTGAACAACATCCACTTCACAGAGGTTCCATCAAACGATACCTGGGCACGCGACCACGGAGGAATCACCGTGTTGGAAGGTGAAAAACCAATTGTGCAGGATTATATTTTTAACGGCTGGGGAAAAAAATTTGAGGCCAGTCTCGATAATCTAGTCACCAAAACATTGTTTGAGCAGAAACTGATTCAAAACAGTGCACTGGAAAGTTTCGACTTTGTATTGGAAGGAGGTTCGATCGAAAGCGATGCCAATGGGACAATTCTGACTACCACAGAATGCCTGATGGAGAAAAACCGGAATCCGCAATTTTCAAAAGCAGAAATTGAGGCCATTCTAAAACAAAACCTGGGAGCGAAAAAGATACTCTGGCTCGACCACGGCTACCTGGCCGGTGATGATACCGACTCGCACATCGACACACTGGCACGCTTTTGCAACCAGAATACCATCGTTTATGTTGGCTGCAACAATCCCGATGATGAACATTACGAGGCTTTGCTGCAAATGAAAAATCAGCTGCAACAATTTACCAACGCTGATGGGAAACCGTATGATTTGGTTGAACTTCCGTTTGCCGATCCGTGTTTTGACGAAGAGGGTAACCGTCTACCGGCAACCTATGCCAATTTCACGATTATAAATGATGCGGTTCTGGTTCCGGTTTATGGTGTTTCGCAGGACGAGGAAGCTCTGGATATATTCACAAAAATCTTTCCTGAAAGAGAAATTATTCCCGTAAATTGTCGGGTGCTGATCGAACAGCACGGATCGTTGCACTGTGTAACCATGCAATATCCTCAACAAGTAGTACTGAATAGCAAAAAGTAAGAGACCATGAGCAAATTAAAAGTTGGAATCATTCAACAGGAACGTTCAAGACATAAAGAAGTCAATATTCAAAAAAGCATTGAAGAGATAAAAAAATGCGCTTCAATGGGAGCTGAACTGGTGGTTTTGCAGGAACTGCATGCCAGTTTATATTTCTGTCAGACAGAAGATGTAAACCTTTTTGATTTGGCCGAACCAATTCCCGGACCTGATTCCGAAGCCTTTGCTCAGGCTGCGAAAGAAGCAGGTGTTGTTCTGGTTACTTCTCTGTTCGAAAAACGCGCGGCGGGTTTGTATCACAACACTGCCGTTGTTTTTGAAAAAGACGGCTTAATTGCGGGAAAATACCGTAAAATGCATATTCCCGATGATCCTGCCTTTTATGAAAAATTTTACTTCACTCCGGGAGACCTGGGATTTAATCCGATCCACACGTCGGTTGGAAAATTGGGACTTTTAGTTTGCTGGGATCAGTGGTACCCCGAAGCAGCCCGTCTGATGGCGCTGGCCGGAGCTGAAGTGTTGATCTACCCCACTGCTATTGGCTGGGATCCGTCGGATACGCAGGAAGAGAAAGCACGTCAACTCGATGCCTGGATTATCTCACAACGCGGCCATGCGGTGGCTAATGGATTGCCTGTTGTAAGCGTTAACCGCACCGGTTTTGAACCCGATTCCTCGGGTGTTGGTAAAGGTATTACGTTTTGGGGCAATTCGTTTGTTGCCGGTCCCCAGGGTGAAATTCTTCGTCAGTTTTCTGCTGAATACGAACAATCAGAAGTAATTGAAATTGATATGGGACGATCTGAAGATGTACGCCGCATCTGGCCTTTCCTCCGCGACCGCAGGATAGATGCTTACGGAGATATTTTAAAACGGTACAGGGATTAAAATCACTTGGAACAATTTAAAATTATTTTATTTCAGTTTCTGGCTTGACTGTCCTAATGCGAACTATAGAAACAACAGCATAATCCCTGACAAGAAACATTGGTTATCAGTTCTGTATTTCAGATAATATTCTGTATCTTAAACTACTGACTAGCAACACAAAAATTCAATCAAACCTTGAAAAAAGCCATACTCACTGTTGTTTCTGTCATTTTTTTCTTTCAATTAAATGCGCAAGAATGGGAGAAAAATGCTTTTTATTTAAGTGAAGATCTCAGCTTCGGAAATTATGTTGGCGGAAATTTTAACCTGAATTATATTTTCAACTACGATCATGTAATTCAGGCGGGAATTTCAGGATACTTCAGAGAAGCAAAGTCACAACCTTCGGATTATTCCTCCGGATTAATTTTACCTCTCTTTACATTTGGGTTGTCAGATTTAGAAAGCATGGGAAACATCCAGGTGCTGTATGGAAGAATCATCCGGGCAAAAAACGGCCGGACTACCCGTTATAATCTTTCCGGCGGACTTGCCTACACCATGATTGATGAACCCACCAACTGGCAACGGGTCAATTCTGGTTTTTTAGGTCCTAATTACACTTACGACACAAAAGAAACAAATACCGTAAGTCTCATTTTCCATCCTAAAATTGAATTTCCATTTTCCCGCTATTTTGGAGTTTCTCTTTCATCCACCGTTCTGGTCAACAAAGACAGTGCATTTTTTGGGCTGGGCTTCGGAATTCTGGGAGGCTACCTGCGAAAGGAAAGGCCGCAGCCAACATATTGACCAAACCCGATTATCGATTTCGCAAAGTCTTAGAAGACAGACAGGAAAACTTGCACAATTCTTGTTATCGACAAACCTGAATGTCAATGCACCAAAACTTAAAACTTACGCACATGAAAAAACTACTGTTCATTCTATTTGTATTACTATTTTCAAGTTCCCAACTATTTTGTCAGGATGTTGTAATAGTTGAGCAAATTTCCGAAGATTCTACTTCGGTTACAAAACCAAGCGACCATCCTACTTTTTATATTCAGAATACGGAAATAGACTCATCCATTTTTGAGAACGACAGTATTCTTTTATCCAAATCAAAAAGCACTCAAAACCAGGCAAAAATCGAATTATATTCCACTTCTGATTTCTGCCTATTTTACAACATCCGTTTAGAAATCCTCTCGAAAGAAGATGAACAGACTGGCGCAAAAGTGAGCATGGCTGTTCTCCATGCCGATCAAATTACCGGTCGCTATTCCTTGCCTCAAATCTGTCACGACGGAATTAATGTTGAGGACAAAATGATTACTTTATCCCTAAAAGATGGGGAAACATTGAAATACAATATCAGCAAAAATGGGGATTCGTTCGTTTGGAAACGAAGTAAATAAACCAATGCAAAACTTAGTGTTACATTTGAATTGAAAACAAGATCAAGAAAAAAATGCAAATTGAAACAGAGCGGCTGCTAATCAGAGAAATGATCGCCTCCGATTTAGAGCACTTACTAAAAATATATGGCACCCCCGTAAATATGAAGTTTATACCCAATTCCAATTGCGACTGGTCATTGGATAAATTGCGTGAAAAGTATGAAAAAGCGAACTGCAACTATTCCCTTGGTTTTGGAATTTTTACGGTTGTTGACAAACAAACAAAAGCCATTATCGGAGAAGCAGGCTTATTCAATTCGTTTCAGGATTTAAAACATTTGGAATTAGGCTACATTCTGGATAAAAAATTCTGGGGCTTAGGTTACGGTACAGAAGTTTGTAACGCTCTTATCAACTATGGTTTTGAAAAACTGAAATTGGAGAAACTCACCGCGCGTATGATTGCTGCGAATACGGCTTCAGCCAGATTAGCAGAAAAATGTGGCATGAAACTGATTGATAAAGGAACAACCGATACCGGAGTTCATTTTCTTGGATATGAAACAAATAAGCCATCATAAATATTCTGATCAACCGCTATTGAATAGTCACACACCCCATGCAGGCTTTTAATCAACAAAATATAGCATATCTTAACACCGATTGTGTCCAAAATTTAAAATCATCCATTACCTTTAACCTTCAAATCCAACAACTCGACCGTAAAAAGCCTTTATTTTAAATCTAATAAACATGATTTTAGTTACACTGATTTTAGGATTTCTGTTTGGACTGACGCTCCAATATGCCAGTTTGAACAAGTTTAACACAATTAGTGGCATGGCCACGTTAGACAATTTAACGGTTGCCAAAGCCATTGCAGTTGCGGTGGGTTTGGGCGCCATTCTTATCAACATTGAAATCGGAGCCGGCCTGGCTTCCTTCCACGTAAAACCAATGATTTTGGGAGGACTGGTTTTCGGAGGTATCCTTTTTGGCGCCGGCATGGCAATTTTGGGTTATTGTCCCGGAACCCTGGCCATTTCACTGGGAGAAGGATCGATTGATGCGCTTCTTGGAATTATAGGAGGTATTTTGGCAGGTGTTATTTACACACTGATCCTTCCTTCGATACAAGGTGTTTTGGGACCCAATATGGGCACGATGTCACTTCGAACAACATTCGACAGCAACCTGATCTTTTATGTTCTGCTTTTTCTGGTGGGTGCCGTTTTTATCGGTACTGCCTTTGTGTTGAATAAAGTAGAAAAATCGACAAATTACCGTTGGCTGGTGTCCGGAATTGTGCTGGCCATCCTGAATGTAATCGTATTTTCGAAATTCGCTTCTGACCGGCCGATCGGAGCTTCCACAACTTATCCCTATGTTGGTGATGTTTTAGCCGGACTGACTCAAAATGACTATTTCACCAAAATTCAAAAGCCAGGAAATTGGGAATTGATTTTTCTGGGAGGAGCATTTTTGGCAGGACTGATCGGATCGTTGGTCAAAAAAACGTTTAGGTTTCAACTTGTCTACGAGAACTGGGAGAAATACAAAGGAACGTCAAAAACCAAACGTGCGGTGTGGGCATTTGTTGGTGGATTTGTATTGATCTTCGGAGCCAGAATGGCCGGAGGATGTACCAGTGGTCATGTTCTTTCAGGAGGGATGCAGGTGGCTTTCAGCAGTCTTTTGTTTGCCGTGGTAGTTTTTGCAAGCCTTTTACTTACCGGAAAATTCTTTTACAAGAAATAGTCTGAAATTTTCGATCTCTTTTAAAAAAGTGAATCAAAAAAAGAATCGCAAAGAAAACAACAGCATGCTGCTTTCTTTGCGATTCCCTTCTGCTTCTCTAAAATAAATTCCTTTGCCCTTCCGATCTTAAGAACTTTCTCTGAATAAAATTATTCCGAAATTTCAGCAACTAAGCGGGGTTGCCCTTTTACCCGTTCACGTATCACATCGTAATTACGAGTATAAGAAACCACCGACACTCCCTGGTTCATGTATCCTCCAAATTGGGAGAACTTATCGAAGTGATAATTTCCCTGGATCAGGTCAACATGAAAATACGGAAGACAATCTCCAAAATCGCGGCCCAGTTCAGCCAGGGCTTTTACAAAATAGGTTGTAACATCGTAGCCCTGAACTCCAAAATTATCGGGTTCGGTTCCAAATTCAGTTTTAAACTCACTGATAAAGCGAATGGTTCTTGGTGAATTATAGTCGATCCAGTAAGGAGCCAGGTATTTCAGCTTCAGGTTATGAAAATGGTCCAACTGAATACTTTGGAAACCAGGATAGCGATTCGTTCCGATCAGGGTAATGGAATAATCGGCAGCAAGATTATTCAGGTTCGAAATGGAAATACTCAGCACACCTTCGTTGGAAGAGGGAATATAAACCACGTTCTCCTTGGTTGCCGACATAATTCTGCGCAAGCCAAAGGCCCCCTCGCGTTCAAAATCATAAACGGTGAAATTCACGCCGTCTCTCTCACTCATGAAGCCCGAGTTAAAAAACTTCTCCTGCAATAAATCCACCATTTTACCGTCGGGCGTTCCCGCGTATTCCTGCGTTTTCAGAATAATAAAATTACTGTTGTGGTATTCTTCGGCAACCATCTCGGCCGTTTGCTGTGTCAGGTAATCACGGGTTGGATTTACCTGGAAATAATACGGATTGGAATTGAGCAAACCCGACTGTGCAGCCAGCGGCGACACCAGCGGAATGCGGTTTTTAGCGGCAATTTGCGCCACTTCTTTCTGTACTTCCGGATAAATAGGCCCAATGATCAGATCGGTCTGTAAAAATTCGTCGCTGTAAATATATTTCCGAACCGCATCGGCACGATGCTCGGTATCGAAAACATGTAAACGTACATTTTGTCCCTCTTGTTTCAGATGCTCAAGTGCCAGCAACACTCCTTCGTAAAACTGAACATAATTTTCGCTACTGCCATAAAATTTCCGGAACATCGGCTTTCGCTCCACTTCAATAGTCGTATCCAGGTTGGACAAGTCTCCTATTATCGCCAAATTGTTCGAAGTATTACCATTTACATCGGCCAGATAAATCATCGAATCCGGAACCAGTTCTTCCCGGTTCAGCGTATCGTTGGCTTCGAGAAACAAAGGCAGAAAAAGTGCCACATCGTAGGTTTCCGAAGCGAACCCACCAAATGGTTTTGGCTTGCATGTTTCCGGAATTTCCATCGTAACATCTACTGCATAATATTTTTCATCGGGCAATTCAGCAAGCGGTTCATTATTGATCGTTGTTTCGGTTGCCGGCTGTTCTGCTGCAACCTCTTCGGTTTTGTGCGGAATCAGAATGGTCTCTCCTTCTACCAGATTACGATGTTCCAATACAGGGTTGTATTTTTTCAATTCGTAAAGACTGACATTAAATTCCTGGGAAAGTCCAAAAAGTGTCTCCCCTTTTCCGACATAGTGTTTGTCGAATGCATCGTTATTCAAGGGTTTGGCTTCGGTAAGTTCAAGTTCCTTTTCTTTTACCGGAACACGAATTATTGCACCCGCCGGAAATCCGGTATTCAAAATCGGATTAAATGCTTTTAATTCGTCCTCACTTACATCGTATTTCCGGGCAATTCCCCAAAGTGTTTCACCCGACTCGATAATGTGTTCAAAATATTTTTCTGAAAACTCCTTTCCCGGTTGTTGAACCGGAGCAACTGATGTTTCTTCTTTTTTCACGGGGATTGAAAGTACTTCACCAGCTTTCAGATTTTTGGCTGCCGGATTTACTGCTAAAATATCGGACTCGGTAACACCGTATTTTTTGGAAATGGAGTACAGCGTTTCACCCGAAACCACTTTGTGGGTCACGTTTCCTGCGGGTATCGGTTGAGGCTGAATTTGAGGCTCCGTCTTCTTTTCCACAATTGGTACTTTTGGTGTTTCAACTTTTGCAACCTCCTCCTTCCAGAACGGAATTTGCAGCTTTAATCCTTTGTTTATGGTTGTTACTCCGGGATTATATGCATATAATTCTTCCACCGAAATTTCGTATTGCCGTGCAATAAAATAAGCAGTTTCGCTTCGCGATTTTACTTTGTGCGTTAAAAACCCGGAAGGTTTTCCGCGCTCCTGTCCCGAACTGGCTGAAACATCGGCATCTTCGCGGTAGGGAATTTTAATCACGTCGCCGATCTTTGGGCCCTCCAGAATCGTTGGATTGTATTTTTCAAGTTCTTCCCGGCTAACTTTGAATTTCTTTGTTAACGAAAAGATCGTTTCACCCGTTTCAATCTGATGAACAATGAACTTTTCTCCACGGATTACCACCACCTCATTTTTTTTAAAATCCTGAGCATTTAGTGGCAATACGAAAACAACAAGCAGGGAAACAATTATAATTTTCAGAATAACCCTCATTGATAAGCGCTTAAAATTTGGACCAAAATTAACAAATAATACCCAACACAAAATTCTAACGTTTTAATTTGAATTTAATTTTACCTGAAGGTTTAGCAAGGTTTATTTTCCGGTGCTTGTTAACATGTAGTTCTTTTTAGCCAACAATTGGACAGGTTTTCTGGCGATATTCTTACTTTTGTGCATTCATCAATGTAAAATAAATTTCATGCAGGAAAAGATTCTAATTCTAGACTTTGGGTCGCAGTACACGCAGTTGATCGGTAGGAAGATACGCGAGTTGAATGTTTATTGCGAGATTCATCCTTTTAATCACTATCCTGAGATTGACGAGAGCGTAAAAGGGGTGGTTCTTTCGGGCAGTCCGTATTCGGTACGAGACGAAGATGCTCCCCGCCCCGATCTTTCCAAAATAAAGGGTACTTTGCCTGTTCTTGGGATTTGTTACGGTGCACAGTACATGGCACATTTTTACGGCGGAGAAGTTGCTCCTTCCGATTCAAGAGAATACGGACGTGCCAACCTGGGATATATCGATCACGACAGCGAGCTATTCAAAAATATCAGCCTTCACTCACAAGTATGGATGTCGCACGGTGATACCATTGTAAAACTTCCGAAAAATTATAAGGTAATTGCGTCTACCGAAGATGTAAGCTACGCTGCCTACAAAGTGGATGACGAACGCACCTGGGCGATTCAGTTTCACCCCGAAGTGTACCACACCACCGAAGGCAAAAAATTACTGGAAAACTTTGTATCTGATATTTGCGGATGCGAACAAAACTGGACTCCCGACTCATTTGTGGAAACAACAGTAGCAGAATTAAAGGCTCAACTGGGTAACGACAAAGTGGTTTTGGGACTTTCTGGCGGAGTGGATTCGTCGGTTGCCGCTGTTTTGCTGAACAAAGCTATTGGCAGTAACCTGACCTGTATTTTTGTTGATAACGGGCTTCTTCGTAAAAATGAATTCGAGGACGTTTTGCATTCCTACAAAGACATGGGACTGAATGTGATTGGCGTTGATGCCAGCAAAAAATTCTGGGACGATTTGGCCGGAGTTACCGATCCTGAGCAAAAAAGAAAAATAATTGGCCGCAACTTTATTGAAGTTTTTGATGAAGAGGCGCACAAAATCCAGGATGTAAAATGGCTGGCCCAGGGAACGATTTATCCTGATGTTATCGAATCGGTTTCTGTAAACGGACCATCAGCAACGATAAAGTCTCACCACAATGTAGGTGGACTACCCGAGAAAATGAAACTAAAAATAGTTGAACCTCTAAAACTACTTTTCAAAGACGAAGTTCGACGTGTTGGTAAGGCCCTCAATATTAAACAGGAATTACTGGGACGTCATCCGTTCCCGGGGCCCGGACTTGGTATTCGTATTTTGGGTGATGTTACTCCGGATAAAGTAAGAATCCTGCAGGAAGCCGATGCTATTTTTATCAACGGATTGAAAAAATGGGGATTGTACGACGATGTTTGGCAAGCCGGAGTTATGCTCCTTCCCGTGCAATCGGTGGGTGTTATGGGCGACGAAAGAACCTACGAAAATACAGTTGCACTGCGTGCTGTTACTTCTACCGATGGAATGACTGCTGACTGGGTGCACCTGCCATACGATTTTCTTGCAAAAATGTCGAACGAGATCATTAACAAAGTACGGGGAATCAACCGTGTTGTTTATGACATCAGTTCCAAACCGCCGGCAACAATTGAATGGGAATAGTTGTTAGGCTTTTTGAAAACACCTGTTTGAACCCATAGCGGGAAGGCAAACAGGCTCTTTAACGAAAAGATTATGACTGAAGCGAAATTTCAAAAAAAGTCACACCTGGGGCTGAAAATATTATTAGCTGTATTTATAGCAATACCTACTTTACAACTTTCAGCACAAGAGGAGGTTCAGCAAAGTCAGGCAAAATTCAGCAGGCTGATGCGTTTAATCGATGGATATTACGTGGATTCAGCAAATGTTGAAAAACTGACAGAAGATGCCGTTATTCATGTGCTAAGTGAATTGGATCCGCATTCTACCTACATTTCAAAGGAAGAAGTGGAAAAGATGAATGAACCGTTAAAGGGGAACTTCGAAGGAATCGGTATATCTTTTAATATTTACAAGGATACGTTGCTGGTTACAACTACCATTGCCGGAGGCCCATCTGAAAAAGTTGGCTTACGTGCCGGCGACAGGATTGTAGAAGTGGATGGTAAAAACATTGCAGGAATAGGTATTAAAAATACCGATGTTTTTGATATGCTTCGCGGAGACAAGGGGACCAAGGTAAATCTGAAAGTCCTTCGTAAAACGGAAGGTGAGTTACTGGCTTTTACCATTATTCGCGACAAAATTCCGATTTTCAGTCTCGATGCGTCATACATGCTGAATAAAAACACAGGTTACATAAAGCTCAGCCGGTTTTCAGCCACCACAAACGACGAGTTTGTTGATGCGATGAAAGAATTGTCGCAAAAAGGTCTGGAAAACCTTGTGCTCGACCTGCGCAATAACGGAGGCGGCTATTTAAAAACTGCCATTGAAATTTCCGATCAGTTTTTGGATGATAATAAATTGATTGTTTATACCAGTGGATTGCACGATCCCAAACGCGACTACGATGCATCAGCCAAAGGTTTATTCGAAACAGGCAAGTTGGTGATTTTAGTCAACGAAGGTTCGGCCTCGGCAAGTGAAATTGTATCAGGGGCCATTCAGGACTGGGATCGCGGACTGATAATCGGCCGCCGTTCATTTGGCAAAGGACTAGTTCAGAAACCGTTCTTCCTCACCGATGGATCGATGGTTCGGCTTACAACCGCTCATTATTATACGCCAAGTGGCCGATGCATTCAGAAATCTTACGAAGAAGGAGTTAGCGAATACCGAAAAGACTATGCCAACCGGATGAGTAACGGAGAAATGTTTAATGCCGACAGTATTCATTTTGATACTTCGTTAAAACACAAAACTTTAGTTAACGGAAGAAGTGTTTACGGTGGTGGCGGTGTTATGCCCGATATTTTTGTGCCGCTCGACACTTCACAATACTACGTTTACCTCAACCAGTTGAGAAGAAAGAACGTGATTTATAACTATGTTCTCGATTTTATCGACATCAACCGTGACGATCTGCAAAAGAAATACCCAAAATTCGAGCAATTCAACCGTGGATTTACGATTAATGACGAAATTATTGAGGAAATTGTAAGCCTGGGAGAAAAAGAAGATGTCGAGAGAAACGATGAAAGTCTTCCTTTTATAACCGATAAGCTAAAACAGGAGTTAAAGGCTTTTATCGCTCGTGATGTGTATTCGCGAAACGACATGTATAAAATCCTGAATGAGGACGATCCTGAAATAAACAAGGCGCTCCAGGTATTTGACGACAAAAAAGAATACGAGGGACTACTCGTAACGAACGAATAATTATGGCCGAAATAATTTTGGAATGGCTTTCAGTGCATCAAACAGAGGTATTGGGAGCCATTCTTGGCATTGTGTACATCTTTTTTTCCATTCGCCAGAATATTTTTACCTGGCCCACCGGACTAATATCTTCATTTCTGTATGTGATTGTATTCTTTAATGCAAAGCTTTATGCAGACATGGGATTGCAGGTGTATTACGTAGCCATTAGCTTGTATGGATGGTATTTCTGGATGAAAGGTAAAAAACCGGACAACAGCGAGCATGTTCCGGTTCGAATAACAACAAAAAACCTTCGCTACCTTTTAATCGCATCCTCCATCATTTTATACGTTGGTATACTCTTTATTCTGAAGAATTTCACGGATTCAGATGTTCCTTACATGGATTCGCTGACTACCGCGTTAAGCATTGTGGCAACCTGGATGCTGGCAAAAAAATACATTGAACACTGGCTTATCTGGATTTTTGTCGATGCAGTTTCTGCAGGCCTTTATATATACAAGCAACTGTGGCCGACAGTTATCCTGTTTGCGATTTACACCGTAATGGCCATTTTCGGGTATGTTGAATGGAGAAAAGATTTACTAAAGAAAGTTGAAGCAATATCCTAAAATAATAGCCATCACCGGTGCTGAATCAACCGGGAAAAGCAGCCTTGCAAAATCTTTGTCAGAGCACTATAATGTTCCTTTTATTCCGGAATATGCCCGCGCATATATTCAAAATCTGAACAGGAAGTACACCTTCGAAGATGTGGAATACATTGCCCACCAGCAACTCAAACAATACCATGAGCTCACTCAATCAAACTTCAAAGTGATATTTCTGGATACCTGGCTGCTCATAACTAAAATCTGGTTTGAAGTCGTTTTTAACAAGGTTCCTGATTGGATTGAAAAAGAGATCATAAATTGCAATATTGATCTGTTTCTCGTCTGCGACACCGATCTTCCATGGATGGCAGATCCGGTTCGGGAAAACGGAGGAGAAAATCGCAACCTTCTCCAGTCGAAGTACATTGATGAAATAAAAAAATATGGCTTCCCATTTAAAGTTGTGCGAGGAGTTGATCAGAATCGAATTCAAAATGCAATAGCTTTCATCGACAAGCAATTTTAAACTTCATCAACAAAATTTCCAATAATTCGTTCTTAACTGTAAATTGTTAAACGATAGTGTTTAGCTTTGCAAAAGACAAAAGATTATGACTACACAGGAATTCGAGACCCGATTACAGAGTACCATTGATAAACTGAGTGAACCGGAATCATACAGGCTGGTTTGCCACGAGCATTTTAAGGGAGAACCTCTGCCTTCCAACAAAAATATTCTCAGGATTATCGAGCTCGTTCGTGAGATTCTTTTTCCCGGATATTTTGGAAACACAACGCTTCGGGGGGAAACTACCAAGCACTACATGGGTGTTTATATCGATGAGCTTTATGAGTTGCTTAATGGAGAAATTCTTGCGGGTATGTGTTTCGAATGTGAAGATACAACCATCAACAAAATAGAGAAACACCGTTCAAAAGCGGAACAAAATACAATCGAACTGATTGAATTTCTACCTGAAATGAGACGTCAGCTGGTAACCGACGTTGAAGCAACATTTTTGAACGACCCGGCAGCTAAGAACTACGGCGAAGTTATTTTTAGTTATCCGGGAATCCGGGCCATCACCAACTACCGCCTGGCACATCGCCTGCTGCAACTTGAGGTTCCGCTGTTGCCTCGCATAATTTCGGAAATGGCGCATAGCGAAACAGGAATAGACATACATCCCAAAGCTCAAATTGGTGAAAGCTTTACCATCGATCACGGAACCGGAGTCGTAATAGGTTCTACCAGCATTATTGGCTGCAACGTAAAAATTTATCAGGGAGTAACTTTGGGCGCCAAAAGTTTTCCGCTTGACGAAAGTGGGAATCCAATAAAAGGTATTCCGCGTCATCCAATCGTGGAAGATGATGTGGTTATCTACGCAGGAGCAACTATTTTAGGCCGTGTAACCATCGGGAAAGGTTCGGTAATCGGAGGTAACGTATGGGTTACAAACGACCTTCCGGCCAACTCGCGTATTATTCAAAAAAGACCAAAAGAATCAACATTTACCGACGGAGCCGGTATTTGATAAAATCAACATATTGAAAGAATATAGACTAATAGCAAAGACTTTTGCTGGATTGGAAGATGTACTCGCCAAAGAGGTGAAACGTCTGGGGGGAAAAAATGTACATCGCGGAAATAGAGCGGTGTATTACGAAGGAAATCTGGAAATGATCTACCGTTCGAATTATTATTTAAGGACGGCGTTGAAAGTTTTAAAGGAAATCGATCATTTCCAATTTAAAAATGTCGACCAGTTTTACCTGAAATGTAAAAACATTGACTGGTCCAAGTATTTGGGTATTGAAGAGAGCTTTGCTATAGACAGTGTAGTTGTGAATTCGAGAGATTTCCGTAATTCCATGTTTGCATCGCTCAAAGTAAAAGATGCCATTGCCGATTATTTTAGGGAAAAACAGGGCAAACGTCCCAATGTTGACACCAATACCCCTGATATAATCATCAATGTTCATATTTATCAGAATACCTGTACCATTTCTCTAGATAGTTCCGGTGAATCGTTGCACAAAAGAGGGTATCGAATAAAGCAGGGAGATGCGCCCTTGAACGAAGTATTGGCGGCAGGTATGATTATGCTCGCTGGCTGGTATGGCAATTCTGACTTTATGGATCCAATGTGTGGTTCCGGAACCATTGTTATTGAAGCTGCAATGATTGCTCAAAATATTCCGGCAGCAAAATTCAGAAAAGAATTTGCCTTCCAAAGCTGGAACGATTATGATCAACTATTGTGGGCTCAAGTTACTGAACCTTCGGAAAAGCGGGAATTCCGCTATAAAATATATGCTTCAGACATATCGGCAGGAAATCTGTTAAATGCACAAACGAATGCCAGACGAGCACTGGTTTTTAACAAAATTAGTTTTGCTGTATCCGATTTTGCAAAACTGGAAACGAACATGCAGAATGGTACAATTATTACCAATCCTCCATATGGTGAACGCCTAAAAAGTAATGACCTCGACAGTTTGTATCAAATGATTGGAGAACGGTTAAAACACCATTATCCGGAAAATGAAGCGTGGATTATCAGCTCTGCCAAAGAAAGCATGAAATCGATTGGCTTAAAACCAAGTGCAAAACTTGAGCTGTATAATGGAGCTTTGGAGTGTAACTTTAACAAATACGAGCTTTTTAGCGGAAAACGAAGTTGAGCTGAATTAATCAAACCAAAAGGGGTTTAAAACGTTGCGTCTTAACCCCCTGTACTAACAACTTAATTGGTTCTGTATATAGGCTACTCTTCTTCCTAAATTAAAAAAACGTATTAATCATAGTTAAACAAGGATACTTTATCCTATAAGACAATAAAAATAAAACAGCTTATGATTTGAAGAATTATCCTTCAATTGTATCGAAAACGTCTTTATCTCTTGATTTTGGTCTTGACTCATCACCACCTTTTAAGGTTCTCATTTCTTCTGTAGTCAAAACGTCAAAATTGAAGTTAGCAAAAGTGTTTTCAGTTGTTTGTCCCAGTACCCTTTTCATGATAAAATAGATTAATTCGTTAATTTTTTAAATACACATTCACTTATATATTCTGAAAAGGCAAAAAAGGTAACCCCCCTCTTTGAAGAAAAATTAAAATTCTTTTATCTTGCCAATGTAAATCACATTCAAAAAATGCTCAAAAAAGAGAAAGTTCACCTAATCTTTTGTTTGCTTCTTCTCCCAATTTTTCTCTATGGGCAGACCGACAGCATCACGACATCCCGAATGAAAGCCAACAACTTACTTCGTTCTGGATATACTCTTCATGCCGAAGGTAGATATTCTGATGCATTGGATTCTTTTAAACTAAGTTTAGCTTATCGAAAAAAAATTTACGGTGAACAAAATTATTTTTTAGCCCAAGTTTATTTAGCGATTGGCATCTCTTACAAAGCTCAAGGTCAAAATGAGAAAGCTCTTCAATTTTATGAAGTCGCAGAACGCAATTACCTATTACGCAACGATTCCAATTTAATAAATCTTGGCAGGCTATATAGGAACATCGGAAACGTATACAGAGCAAAACTTGACTATAATAATGCCTTACATTATTTTAATCAAGCGCTAACGATATTCTTAAATCAAGAAACAATTGAGTATGAAGACATCTATGATGCAAATTATGCTATCGCAGAAATTTATAGCTTAACAAAAGAATTCAACAAAGCACTTGAGATATTAAATAAATACAAGGACGAAGCAGACACTTTTAACAGGATTTACTATTTAGAACTACTAGGTATTATTTACCAAAAAATAGACAATATTAGCTTAGCCAAACTTTATTATGAAAAGAACTTGGACTTGGTTAAATCATACTATGGGAAAGACCATTTACAAACAGCCATTACTTATCTTAACTATTCAGAGTTTCTGACTAGAATTTCGGAATACGAAGAAGGATTAATCGTATTAAATAAGGCATTTGATATCATCCAAAAGAGCCAGAAAAAAAGAGGGGTTGAATTATCTCGATATTATGAGTATCAAGCAGAATTCTTAAGAAATAAACCCGTCAAGTCTCCAAGTGTACTTTCGTTTAAACAGCAAAAAAAGAGGAATTTGGAAGATGCCGTACAATCTTATAACGAGAGTTTGAAGGCACTTTACAAGAAAGACGATGAATTAAAAATCGAAGATCTTACCACAGATAATTGTTTGTCGTTCACCGATTGTGTAGTTCTCCTTAAAGCCATAGCCGATACTTACTCTGAAATTGCCACATTAAACGCTGACACTAAAGATGAGTCATATCTGAATTCACTGGATCATGCTCTGAATTTTTATAAAACAACCAGTAACTTGATTCAACGAGCGCGAATGGAAATCTCCAGTGATGAAAGTAAATTGCAGTTGGCTAAACTTGAATCATCAACATTCTCAAAAGCGATTGAGACCGCTTATCTGGCATACGAACACAACCAGGATGAAGAGTATCTCAATCTTGCGTTCAAAAATGCTGAACAGATGAAAAGCAGCGCTGTTTTTGACAAAATATCCAACGACTTAGCCCAGCAAAACAGTCTGATACCAGACACACTTTTAGAATTGGAAAATAAATTAAACAGCACAATATCTACTTTCAATGAAAAATTATTTGAGGAACAGAATAAGGATAGCGTTGATTCAAAATTAGTTGAAGAATACAACAGTAAGATTTTTGAGGCCTCGAAAAGACGTAACGAACTAAATCGCCTGTTGGAAGAAGAATATCCGGATTACTACAATCTGAAATATTCTACGTCAATGCTTGGTATAAACGATATTCAAAAGAAGCTTAAAAAGAACGAAGCGATACTGGAATACTCTATTAGCCAAACGGATTCAACCTCGAAACTCTTTTCTTTTGTTGTTACCAAGGACAACAAATTTTTCACGTGCCAAAATATATCGTCAGAAAAAGAGCAGTCGTTGCAGTACATGTTTCATTTCATGACAACGCCTAATTTTCTGTTCACCCACAACCAAGATTCTAAACTATACTGCCAGTCGGCCAATGACATATACACCTTACTGATACAGCCTTTCCAATATGTGATCCAAAATAAAGACCTCATTGTTATACCCGACGGTCAACTGAACTACATTGCATTTGACGGTTTAATCCAATCAATGCCAGACACCAGCCAGGTCATTGATTTCTCGAAATTGAACTATTTGATCAGGGATTACAACATCAACTATGCAAATTCTGCAAATATTTACTTTAAGAACAGTAACACCAAGCGACACCTTAAAAATCGCACACTGGCATTTGCTCCTGTTTACAATTCAGAGAGCTTTGAGCTTTCGAATGCCCGCTACACCTTGATGCCGCTACCCGGTGTGCAAAAAGAAGTGGATGCTATTGCCAACACGGTAAAATCCGATGTTTTCAGGGGGCAGGAGGCTACTGAAGAGCGATTCAGAGAACTTAGCCAGAAATACGACATATTACACCTGGCCATGCATGCCTACATTAACGATTCTCTTCCTGCATTTTCGAGACTTGCGTTTTCGCCGATGCCAAAAACAACAAATGAAGAGCTGAACAAAGACGGTTGGCTAAACACAGCTGACATTTACAACCTAAATTTAAGAAACACAAGACTAGCCGTATTAAGTGCTTGTAATACAGGCGTAGGTAAAATGCAAAAAGGAGAAGGGTTGATGAGTCTTTCCCGAGGTTTTCTTTATGCCGGCTGTCCTTCAATAGTCGTTTCGTTGTGGGAAGTCGAGGATCAGGCAGGTACTGAAATAATGACTGCCTTTTACAAAAATCTAAAAAAAGGAAAAACCAAAGACGAAGCATTACGATTAGCGAAAATAGAATATCTTGATCATTCGAATTCGCGACTTGCACATCCTCACTATTGGATGAGTTTTAAATGCATCGGCGATAATTCCCCTCTCTATACCAGTTATGACATTTATTTCTTTGGAATTCTTATTCTACTCATTCTAGTTTTCTCCATCGATCAAATAGTGCGCATCAAAAAAGCCCGTCTAAAAAGACAGGCTTCGTGAATGTGTATTTTACGAATAAATCTATTTCCGTTGAATGTGTATGTCGATTTTGTTTCTCGATTCAATCTTTAAGGTGAATGTGTATTTAAAATTGAATCAATCTACTTTTGACCGATCAAAATTTATTTAAACGTGTACTTAAGTTTTCGAAGTATTGCTTTTGCATCTTTTTGGTAATGTCCTTTTCGGTCAATTACTGCCAAGAGCTCATTTCTTGCTTCACTCTTTTTATTCTCTTTCAGGTAACACAGCGATTTGTACCATTCCGCCTCTTCTACAAACAGGTTATTTCCATGATTTATAACCTTACCATACTCTTGAATTGCTTTGTCGAACTGATTTAAATTCTGATAACTTAATCCTTTATAAAATTGAACCACAAACGCTTCGTCCTGCTGTGGATTTACATTCTCCAATATTCCCAACACTTTATCATACTCCGACTGCTGGAAATAAATCTTTGCCGTTTGTATGGCGTCCAGACTCGAGCTCAGAGAACGTTCAGAAGCCCATGCAGGAGTCTCGAAGTATTTGTCGTAGGTTCTTTCAGTCGACTGCATTCCGGTATTTAAAATCCCCGCGAGACCGATCAAAACAATGATCATTGCAACACTGTTCCGCCAGAATCGGGTTGACTGAACATCGAATCGTGGCATTACGATCGATTTTACTTCTTGCTTTTCAGCTCCTCGGCGTGCATCTGTCAATCGATCTCGTAACGATATAATATCTTTCTCTCCTATGGCTGCATTGATATTCTCCCGCAGGGCAACTTCAGCCATCAGATCAGTATTTTCTTTTAATTCAGCACCAAACTCTTCCAACAGGTCTTCTTCCAGAATTCCGTCGATAAAGTCTTCAATTGTGCTTTCACTTACATTCCAGGAAGTTTCTGCTTCCATGATATTGCTCATTTCGTTTCTTAGCTGCATTACATCAAATTCTCCAAGTGCAGCTTCCAATTCCATGTGCAGATTTACTTCGTCACGTAATTGCTTATTTTGCTTCATTTCAGCTTCAAACTCAGCCAGAATGTCGTCTCCCATTTCTCCGTTTAAATATTCATCTATTTCTTCGGCAGAATATTGTGGTTCAACTGATTTCGCAACCTGCTGAAGGGTTTCCCTGAAGTTCATTATATCGGCCTCCAGAATAGCTTCCTCCAGCCCTTCCATATCTTCAAAGTCAAAACCGTTCAATTCTTCATCGAAACCGTTGACCTCAACGCTGTTTTCACTCTGTTCTTTGTAGAAATGATGAATATTCTCGTTACTTGTCTTTCCATGTTGATAAACATGAACTTTAGGTAACGCTTCGAAGCTGTCAATCAGCTCTTCAAACGTCAATTCATCTGTCAGCTCATGAATTTCTTCTAAATCCTCGAGTAACGCGAATGAACCGTTTTTATGATTCTCTGACTTTGCTTCCTCCTGAATTTCCTGGAGTTTGCCTTTGAGGTTTAACACGTCCATTTCCAGCACTGCGGCTTGTAGATTTTTATGAAGTTCTACTTCTTCTTTCAGCTCTTGAGCGAATTCCAGTTCTTTTTCGAATTCAATTTTTTGCTGCGCGTCCATTAAGTCTAAACAATAGTCTTCAATGCGTCCAATTAATTCTGTTTTAGGTGTCATCTTCAAGTATTTTTTTAAATTCTGTATCTTGCTTAATTCTTCTTATAAGCAGCTCTTTACACTTGAACTTTCGGGTTTTTGCATATTTCTCCGTTTTAAATCCCATAATACTTGCAATTTCTTTAAGTGAGACTTTTTCGAAAAATAGTTGCAGCAACTTCTGGCAATCAGAACTAAGGGTTTTAAAATGCTTCTGATATAAACCGTACTTTTCGTTTTTATCTACCAATTCTACCAGATTATCATCGTAAATATCTTCCTGGTAGGGTAACGAATCATTTAGTTTCTCTTTCTCAATCCGTCGTTTTTCTAGTTGCTTCAACCATAGAAATCTGCAAACCGAAAATAAATAGCCTTGAAAAGAACTCTTTTCGAAAATTAAATCATTTTCCTTTAATTTTCTGTAAATCACGATAATGGCTTCCTGAAAAATGTCACTGGCATCATCTTCACTACCCTGGTTCTTCTTAATGAAATAATTTACTTTATAATAGTACTGCTTATAGATGTACTGTAAAATTAAATTATCATGCCTTAAGATTCCTTTCAGGATTTGCGCATCCGTATAGTTTATCATGTTCTATTATATTATTCGTTTATTGTGTAAAAGGTAACCCTTTATTTATAACTATTCTATTCACAACTTTATCGATCAGCCCATACAAAAACATCAATTAAGCTAATAAACAAGGAATTACAATAAAAGATAAAGATAAAAATTATCTTAAAAAAAGTAGAGAAAGTGCTGAAAATATGTTCAAGGGGGTATAAAAACAAAAAGGACGGGTTCAACAACCCATCCTTTTCTCATTAAACTAACTAACCTAACTAAACCTAAACTTATGAAAATAAACGTGACACAAAGATAAAGCGGATGTGCTTTTCCAACAAAGGAAACGTGTTAAATCATGTTAAAGACTTAATTTATTAACATGAAAATTACTGGGCAACGAAAGTGTATTGAATCGTCCCTTTCTGGATGGATGGAGCACTGTCATCGGCGTTAAAAATAGTGCGCGATGCTGCCTCCTGTGCATAAAGGAATATTTGTTGATCCCGAATCGAGTTATTCTTTCTCGCAACTGCATCCACCACAGTGCCCTGGCGATTAACTTTTATGTCAACGATAACAGTTCCTCCACCCTGCGCCAGATAAACAGGAACAGGTAAACTTACATGATATCTGTTCTCCAGGTAATACGTAATGTTGCTTTCACCGGCATAGATCACATTCTTTATCGAATCTTTGTCCATACCTTCTGTCGTCTCAACCGGCATCTTTATTTCGCTCAAATCAACAACATCTTTTGAAAGATTGTTACTCACACTCGATGACAGTTGTTTGGCGGCTTCCACTTCCTTCAAATATTCATTATCGAAGAATTCGTCTTTTGAGGTTGTGATATTTTCCCGCGCAGAGCGATTGGAAGCAATGTTTGTCTGATTATTTACTGTCCGGGGCGAAACTTCCTGTTGTTCGGGTTCCTGTTGTTCGGGTTCCTCTTCTTCCGTGATTTCCGGTTCAGGAATATTATCCGGAAACTCAATCAAAATAACTTCTTCCTTAATATTCCCCTTCTTGTCGATATCGGCCAATAGAAAAGCTGTAAACAGGAGGATATGAAAAACAAGAGTTCCCATCACTCCGTACACATTCTTCCGATATATTTCGCCTAATTTTTGCACCCGACAAAAGTATAAAATTAAGTTTTATAAAAACTCCGTTTAGCGTTCTTCAGTTATTGATAAATAAAAACCCCGGGAAACCTCCCGGGGCATATACATATCTTATAAACTTCAAATAATCAATCCTAGTATGCGAACAACGGATAATCTTTCATTAGAAGGTGAACCTTTTCACCAATTGACTTGATCATTTTTTCGTCTTCGATGTGGGCAATTGCATCATCGATTAACTGAACAATCACGGGCATTAAATCCTCTTTAACACCACGCGTTGTAATGGCAGGTGTACCAACGCGCAAACCTGAAGTCAGGAAAGGTGAACGACTATCGAAAGGAACCATGTTTTTGTTCACAGTAATTTCTGCGTTAACGATAGTATTCTCTACCATTTTTCCTGTGATTTGAGGATACTTGGTCCGTAAGTCAATCAACATTGAATGGTTGTCAGTACCTCCCGAAATAACTTTGTAGCCTAAATCTACAAAAGCCTGCGCCATAACAGCGGCATTCTTTTTTACCTGAGTCTGATATTCTTTATATTCCGGTTGGAGAGCTTCACCAAAAGCCACTGCTTTGGCTGCAATTACATGCTCCAGCGGACCACCTTGCTGTCCGGGGAAAACCGCAGAATCAAGCAATGAAGACATAGTACGAACTTCACCTTTTTTTGTGGTAATACCCCATGGATTTTCGAAATCTTTTCCAATTAATATAATTCCACCACGCGGACCACGCAATGTTTTATGAGTTGTTGAAGTAACAACATGTGCATATTTTAAAGGATTGTCGAGCAAGCCGGCAGCAATTAACCCGGCGGGATGTGCCATATCTACCATAAACAAAGCCCCCACTTTATCGGCAATCTCGCGCATGCGTTTGTAATCCCATTCACGACTGTATGCCGAGGCACCTCCGATGATCAATTTGGGTTTGTGCTCGATAGCCAGCGCTTCCATTTCATCGTAATCCACCAAACCGGTATCCTCTTTTACTTTGTAGGCAATCGGGTTATAAAGTATACCCGACGAGTTTACCGGTGATCCGTGAGAAAGGTGACCTCCGTGAGAAAGGTCCAGCCCCAGAAAAGAATCACCCGGATTCAAAATCACACTTAAAACAGCAGCATTAGCCTGAGCTCCGGAGTGTGGTTGTACATTGGCCCATTCTGCACCGTAAATTTCTTTGATGCGATCGATAGCCAATTGTTCAGTTTGGTCTACAAACTGACAACCTCCATAATACCTTTTACCCGGATATCCTTCTGCATATTTGTTGGTCATTACCGAGCCCATGGCTTCGAGAACCTGCTCGCTTACAAAGTTTTCAGAAGCGATCAACTCAATACCGCTCAACTGGCGCTCGTGCTCCTTCTTTATAATGTCAAATACCAAAGTGTCTCTCTTCATTTCCTTGAATCTTAAATTTTTAAAGCACAAAGGTAATATAAATAAAAGCAGTCGTTAATTGGCTGATCTGAGAAAATGGATATAATTTTTAAACAATTAATCTACAATACCCCAAACAGACAATTTTCAGAATCGTTTTGAATTCGATTTTCCAGCGTTGCAAAAGAATTATAAGCCGATGTATTTCAGAAATTCTTCGCGTGTCGAACGTTCTTTAAACCGACCTGAATATTCTGCCGTTACCGTGCTGCTGCTTTCATCCTGAATTCCACGGGAAGATACACACATGTGTTTGGCATCAATTACAATCGCCACATCATCGGTCTTTAATACTTTCTTCAATTCGTTAGCGATCTGAACCGTAAGTCGCTCCTGTACCTGTGGACGACGAGCATAATAATCAACAATCCGGTTGATCTTGCTTAAACCGATCACTTCTCCATTTGATATATAGGCGACATGGGCTTTACCAACAATCGGCAAAAAATGGTGTTCGCAAGTTGAATTCATATTAATATTCTTCTCAACCAACATTTCACCATACTTGAATTTGTTTTCAAAAACCGAAATTTTGGGCTTATTTTCCGGATTGAGTCCGTAAAATACTTCTTTAACGAACATTTTCGCCACGCGGTGTGGAGTGCCACGCAAACTATCATCCGTAAGGTCCAACCCCATTACTTCCATTATTTCTCTGAAACGATCTTCAATTATGACCATTTTCTCTTCATCCGAACGCTCAAAAGCATCAGCTCTCATTGGTGTATCAATCGAAGTCCCGACATGATTATCTCCTATCACATCATAACCATTATCATGATGATTTGAATGTCCGTTCGAATGAGATCCGTTGACTCCATTCAGCTTTTTATTTTGAATATCAATTTTCATTGCGCACTTATTTATTTGTTTTCTGTTTTCAACAAGAACAATAACACACCTATTAGTATTTTGTTTAAACTTAATTGCCGATATATAAACAAACTATTACTAATACTACTCCACCATTTTAAAGATCCGCTTTGTCGGAGAATTCGTACAGAAGAAAATAAAACAGATAAAAAACAAATAGATTAACGATTCTATGCATTTTGAGTGCTAATAATTGATATAAAATCATTTATGAATTACCTATAGAATTAGGAGAAACTGCCACGAAAAAAAGTTTCGTTTTTTTAGGTAAAAGCTTTGCCAATATTAAAACAATTTCTACTTTTGCACGCACGAAAAAACAACGCGTTTTTTGAAATTGTGATAAAGTTAAAATGAATTCGCTGAGAGGCGAGATGAAATTTAGCAACGTTAATCCTATTCTGGAGAGATGGGTGAGTGGCTGAAACCAGCAGTTTGCTAAACTGCCGTACGGGTAACCGTACCGGGGGTTCGAATCCCCCTCTCTCCGCGATAAATAATTCGGGATGTAGCGCAGTCCGGTTAGCGCACCTGCTTTGGGAGCAGGGGGTCCCAGGTTCGAATCCTGGTATCCCGACTTGAAAATCAAAGAGTTACAAGGTTTATTTCTTGTGACTCTTTTTTATTTGCATATATTTTGCATACAAAATGAATTATTTTTTGATCTTCTTTTGCAAATAAAAAATACTCCTCCCATTGCAACTATCGTATTCCATTGCAAGTAGTTATCCATGAATTCAAAATTTATAATCATGGAAAATCAAATCACATCTAAAGGCATGATGATAGATATTTTATCTCAGCGCAACTTTGCAAAACAATTAATAGGAAAAGGGCATTGGCAATTCGTTTGTAACCATCACTGTTATAATGCAAATCTCCTTTTTCAATACTATATTTCTCCAACTCTGGCTCCATTAGCCCATATAAATCGATAACATCGATGTTGTTTTCTTTCATAATCGTTTCGGCAATCTGGTTTCGCTCCAGCACTATTCCATTCTTTCCCGGGTCTAGTTTAACACCAGCTTCTCCTGACGACACAGGTGTTATAAGTGCATAAATTAACTTACAATTTTTTGCTTTCCTAGACTTTAAAAACTTAACATATTTACGTAACCCGTCTTCGTATTCAGAACCTGAAAGATGCCAGCCGTGAAGGCCATTATTGAAAACAATGACAGCATGGTCATATTTCGCCATCGCAATTTTGGTCTCTTCCAAAAGTGCAGGATCAGTAATACTTCGCGAAGAACTATAACGATCGCAGTTAGCAAAATCATGCAATATTTCTGATGCATAAGGAAAATAAGCTCTGGAAATAGAGTTTCCGATAAACAGCACCCGGGGCTTCGTAATATCTGCTTCGTTTCCCCACCACAAATCACACCACTCTGTTTTTTCCCTTACAACTTTTATGCTATTACAGCCTACTAAAGCAACAATTAAAAAAGTCATTATTATTACTACTACTTTTCTATTCATATTTTGTCTCGTCCTGAAATAGCGTTACACAAAAAGTAGCGTTATGAAAGAAATCAATCATTCACAGTACGTTAAGCGTACACAGAAGGACTATTCGATGTCCTTTAAATTGCAAGTTGTCACTGAGA
>NZ_JALGYW010000017.1 GCF_023111095.1 Maribellus sp. YY47 | reverse complement strand
CTATCTCAGTGACAACTTGCAATTTAAAGGACATCGAATAGTCCTTCTGTGTACGCTTAACGTACTGTGAATGATTGATTTCTTTCATAACGCTACTTTTTGTGTAACGCTATTTCAGGACGAGACAGGGACAGATTTTAAAGGGCATCCATCGAAAGGTGGGTGCTTTTTTCGCTTTTTATTCAGGAAGATTATTCTTCAAAAGTCCTGAAAGGACTGAACATGAATAACCGTGTGTGAAACGCACGGTAAAAATGGATTTCAGGCAACAGCCCTGATAAGGGTTGAATATATATCGTTAAAAGTTTTACTTTAATTGCAAAACAAACTAGTCAACTATATTAAAGATTAAGAAAACACCACAAAACAAAAGCTTTTGAAGCGGAGTTCCGAAGACTTTTAGGAGAACACCACATTGAAATTAATGAGCGGTATTTATTAAAGTAACAGTCGTCCTTCAACCCCTTTCGGGGCTGGAGTTAGACACTTTCAATAACCACCGGCTTTACCAGTGGTTATTCATATTAAGTCCCTTCAGGACATTGGGCTTGCTCGTAATTTTAAGCAAAAAAAGTTCATGAAACGAAAAAGCATTTCAAGTGAGGTATTTTGGAGCGAGCGATTTTAAAAGGCATCCATCGACTGGAGGATGCCTCTTTTTCTTTATTTCTCAACAACAGTAAATACAATATCCACTGCTCCGAAGGTGAAACTTTGCGTGCTTAAATCAGGCTTTACATCCGGAACAATCTCTTCTGGAACGAACTTGCCAGTTTCAACCAAATCATTATATGATTGAATCAATTTTTCCTTACTGAACAAATCTCCAGATTTTATTGAACAAATCGCTAGGATATCTTTTTTGGAAACCTTTTCATTACCCTTGACTTCTACATTTCTAATTTTATATTGCCCTCCTTCGAAAATCTTAAAGGTAAAATCAGTAGTGCCGTCTGCTTTCTTAGTTGGAACGGATTCCAGATTGAAAAATAAATATCCATTGTTAAAATAAAGATCAGAAACGGGACCATAGTAAAGTTGCTGATCAATCTGTTTCTGCGAATAGGTATTTCCCTTTTTTAGTCCTAAAACCTTATTGAGTTCATCAGCAGTATAAACCGAGTTTCCTTCCCAGGTAATATTTCCGACTACAATTTTTGTTTCCTCAGTGCTATCGTTTTGCACTTCTGTAGCTGTTACGTTCTTGTACTCGGGCACAGCAAAGGCATACAAAATGCCTGCGAAAACCGGTAAAATCAATAAAAATTTTAGCTTTCTTAAAGGTGATTGAATTATTGGATTCATCATGTTAAATCGTTTTTTATTGAATGAAAAGTTAAAAGAACTGGTCAACGGAATAATTGACCCACCAAATGTTTGGTTGAGTAAAGCCGCACGGTAAACGCCCGGATTCAAACTGCTCTGCAGTGCATGTTTATCGGCCAAGTATTCGTGGTTTTGCCTGATCAGCCGGCCGTAAAACCAAACGATCGGGTTAAACCACTGAATGGTGCGCAGGGTCCCGAAAAGCAATAAATCGATCCAGTGTTTCTGCCGGATGTGTTCCTGCTCGTGTTTCACTATTTCACTTAATTCGGGTTCGTCGATTGAAGGATGGACAAATACATATGAAACGAGTGAAAACGAAGCCGGAAACCCGGCATCACGGATCAACTTTGTACTTCTGTACCGATATACTTTTGCTTTGAAAATGACTCGAAGAACCGGGATAGTGGACTTCAACATCCGGAAGAACATAAACGAAACTCCCGCCAAATATAGAAACAGTAAAGCCTTTTGTACTGAAAACGAATCTGTTGTGACAGTGGCCTCATTTGTCATTTGTTGCGTCATTCCGGCAAACGACCCGATTGATTCAGTAGTAAGTTCGACTGTATAATGCCAGGTATAAAATGGCAAAAAAATGGCCGCCAATATTCCGCTAAGCAGAAAAAACCTGTTTAACAGAAAGTATCGCTCGTTTTGCAAAAACACAATATAAACCAGCGCAAAGCCTGCTAACCAGATTGCCGATTTCAGTAAATAAAAGGCGAATGTTTCCATAGACGAGGGTTATTTATCATTCGACAATTGTTGTTTGGTTTCTTCCATCAACTTCTCCAAATCCTGGATACTCAAATCCTTTTCTTTGGCAAAAAAAGTAGCAAGCGCCGGAAACGAGTTGTTGAAGTAATCTTTCATAAGCCCAAAAAGCTGCGATTTCGAATACTCTTCCTTTGCAATTAAAGGATAGTAAACATGAATATTCCCATAACTCTTGTGTGCCACAAATTCTTTCTTCTCCAAAACCCGTAACACGGTTGAAACAGTATTTCGGGCGGGCTTTGGCTCATCGAAACGATCGCGGATATCGCGAACGATTCCTTCGCCCATCTCCCATAAATGCTGCATTATTTGCTCTTCTGCCTTTGTAAGTTGCATATCGGTATCATTTTTTATTTGTCAATCCTTCAAAACAAATATATGACTATATTTTTAGTCAGAGTGTCAATTTTAGACATTTTAACTATTTTTATAGTCATATTATTAATAGAGGAAGATCACTTAATGCATAAAAAAAGGGGATGTCCCAATGGTCATCCCCTTTTCCAATATAATTTCGTTGCTGTTATTAAGCTTTTCCAGCAGAACCTAAAACACTTTCGTTTTTGTGTTTGTACAGTTTTTTCAGTTCGTCGCGGGCTGGTCCCAGGTATTTACGTGGGTCGAATTCAGCCGGGTTTTCAACAAATACTTTGCGGATAGCAGCAGTCATTGCCAAACGACCGTCAGAGTCGATATTGATTTTACAAACAGCTGATTTAGCAGCTTTTCTCAATTGCTCTTCAGGAATACCAACAGCAGCTTTTAAAGCACCACCGTTTGCATTGATGATTTCAACCTGATCCATTGGAACAGAAGAAGAACCGTGAAGAACGATCGGGAATCCCGGAATACGTTTTTCAATTTCTTCCAAAATGTCGAATCTCAACGGAGGAGGAACCAATTTTCCTTCTTCGTTCAAAGTACATTGTTCAGGAGTAAATTTAAATGCTCCGTGAGAAGTACCGATAGAAATCGCCAAAGAATCAACACCAGTTCTTTTTACGAAATCTTCCACTTCTTCAGGTTGAGTATAGTGTGATTTTTCTGCAACAACATCATCTTCAACACCAGCCAATACTCCCAATTCGCCTTCAACAGTTACACCGTGAGCGTGAGCGTATTCAACCACTTTTTTAGTTAAAGCAACGTTTTCTTCGTATGAGTGGTGAGAACCATCGATCATAACTGAAGAGAAACCGCTGTCGATACAGTCTTTGCATAATTCGAAAGTATCGCCATGGTCGAGGTGAAGAACGATTGGAATTTCATACCCCAATTCTTTCACATATTCAACCGCACCTTTAGCCATGTTACGCAACAAAGTTGCATTGGCGTACTTACGTGCACCTGATGAAACCTGAAGTATTACAGGAGATTTTGTTTCAACACAAGCCTGAAGAATGGCCTGCATCTGTTCCATGTTATTGAAGTTATAAGCCGGAATAGCGTAACCGCCTTCAACGGCTTTGGCAAACATTTCTTTGGTGTTTACCAATCCTAAGTCTTTGTAACTTACTGCCATTTGATTTTTGAATTAATCAGTGATTTTTGATTTTTTTCGAGCAGTGAAATTAAATAAATTTCAGGGAATGAATAGGTTTAGCTATTTGCAGGGATTCACATTTAACGTTAAATACGAAATGGCAGGCGCGTTAATTTTCGGATAATTTTGTCTGTTTTTAATCATCATTGGCAGCGAATAATTGCTTAAACTAATTGCAAATCGTAATTTTGTATACTTGTTCAAAATAGAATCAAAAGAAAAATAATTCATTATGGGTAAAATAGCCGAAAACGTAAAACCAGGTGTAGTAACCGGTTCTGACGTACAATTCATTTTCGAAGTTGCAAAAGAAAATCAATTTGCACTTCCGGCAGTGAACGTAGTAAGTTCATCATCAGTAAACGCCGTTATGGAAGCAGCTAAAAAAGCCAATGCTCCTGTTATCATTCAGTTTTCGAACGGTGGTGCCGTTTTCAATGCCGGTAAAGGCTTAAAACTGGAAGGACAACAAGCTGCAGTTTTAGGTGCAGTTGCCGGTGCAAAACACATTCACACCTTGGCTGAAGCTTACGGTGTACGTGTAATTCTGCACACTGACCACGCTGCAAAAAAATTGTTACCCTGGATCGACGGGCTTCTGGATGCCAGCGAAAAACATTTTGCCGAAACCGGAAAACCTTTGTTCAGCTCGCATATGCTCGACCTGAGCGAAGAACCGCTGGAAGAAAACATCGAGATCAGCAAAAAATACCTCGAAAGAATGAGCAAAATGGGTATGACCCTTGAAATTGAGTTGGGTATTACCGGTGGTGAAGAAGATGGCGTTGACAACTCTAATGTTGATTCTTCGAAACTTTACACTCAGCCTGAAGAAGTTTGCTATGCTTACGAAGAACTAAGCAAAGTTTCTCCAAACTTCACCATTGCTGCTTCTTTTGGTAACGTACATGGTGTGTACAAACCTGGTAACGTAAAACTGACTCCGAAAATTCTTGATAACTCACAGAAATACATCGAGCAAAAACTGGGTACAGCGTCAAAACCTGTAAACTTTGTTTTCCATGGCGGATCTGGTTCTTCACACGCAGAAATTCGCGAAGCACTTTCTTACGGTGTTGTTAAAATGAACATCGATACCGATACTCAGTGGGCATACTGGGATGGCGTGCGTGCTTTCGAAGCTGCCAGCCACGATTACCTGCAGGGACAAATTGGTAACCCTGAAGGTGATGACAAACCCAACAAAAAATACTACGATCCACGTGTTTGGGTAAGAAAAGCAGAAGAAGCAATGATCGCTCGTTTGCAGGTTGCTTTCGACGACTTGAACGCTATTGATGTAATCTAAGCAGATACAAACATCACATAAGAAAACCGCCTTTTCAATAAGAGAAGGCGGTTTTTATTTTGTAAAAAATGAAGTCGGGCCTAAACCAACGAATCGCCTTTTTTTATCCGCACATCGGTTACAAATTTCTTGATCTGATCTTCGTCTTCCAAACGGCAAATCATCAGTGTTTCGTTCGACTCTGCCACAATGTAGCCATCCAGTCCCTGGATCACAGCAGCCTTCTCGCCCGAGATATCAACGATACAGTTACTCACATCGTAGGTAAGTATATTGTCCCCTTCAATCACGTTCCCTGCGTTATCCCTTTCTTTGTTCTCGTACAACGATCCCCATGTTCCCAGATCGCTCCAACCAAAATCGGCAGTAAGCACATATACATTGGTGGCCTTTTCCATTATTCCGTAGTCAATCGAGATGGCCTGACATTCGGAATAAGCCTTTTTAATAAAAGCTTCCTCGTCAGAAGTATTCAACAAATGCTCGCCCTTTAAAAAGGTTTGAGAGATATCGGGCAAATGCCGGTCAAAAGCTTCCATAAAACAGCCTACTGTCGAGACAAATATCCCTGAGTTCCAGTAAAACTCGCCGGTTTCAATGAATATTTTTGCCATCTCCAGGTTGGGCTTTTCTGTAAAGGTTTTCACCTTATACAGATTATCCAGATCGTTAAATTCCGATTTTCTTTTTATCTGAATGTAACCATAGCGGGTTTCAGGGCGACCCGGCTTAATACCCAAAGTCAGTAAGCGTTCCTTTTCATTAAGAAAATTCAAACCGTTTTTCAGCTGGCTCACAAATTCTTCTTCCTTTAGTATCAAATGATCCGAAGGTGTTACGATAATCTTTGCCTCCCGATTTTTCAACCTTATTTTATGAAGCGCATAAGCCAGGCAAGGCGCTGTGTTTCGTCGCAAGGGCTCAAGCAGAACCTGCTCTTCTTTCAAGGCAGGCAGCTGCTCCAGAACCAAATCTTTGTAGCGAACATTGGTAACAACCAGAAAATTTTCTTTTGGAATTAGCTTTGCAAACCGTTCATAAGTTTGCTGCATAAAAGTCCGGCCCGTTCCCAAAATATCCATAAACTGTTTGGGTTTGGCCGTTCGGCTGAGTGGCCAAAAGCGGCTTCCCAGTCCGCCGGCCATAATTACGCAATACGTATCGTTCATTTTTTGTTTGTTTCGTGCGGGAATCAGTACAAACTTTCTTTCAAAAGGATTTTGGCGTTTGTACCTTGCTTCCTTGGCTATCCTCTGTTTCCCATAAAAGTACCAAATTAAACATCATATCGAAATAACTACGAAGGAATTTTATTTCTATTGTGCGGAATCCGTGAGGCAAAAATTTTGTATCCATTTTATAAGTTGTAATTTTATCCGGACAGAAAAGCAGGAATCGAATGCGAATGGGATTTTTTTTTCACGTAGGCCGTTACTTTTCGATGTTATCGAAAGTATTCGCCCGTCCCGAAAAATCAAAAATGTATGTGCGGCAATTGTTTCTCGAGATTGATAATCTGGGAGTAAATTCGGTGTGGATCGTGGTCATCATCTCCATCTTTATTGGTGGCATTATGACCATCCAGTTTGCGCATGCGCTGGCCAATCCTCTCTATCCGAACGAGCTGGTAGGACTTGGCACCCGAGACACTCTCTTACTTGAGTTCTCATCAACCATGCTCGCGTTGATCATGGCCGGAAAAATAGGATCGAATATTACCTCCGAAATCGGCACCATGCGGGTGACAGAACAGATCGACTCACTGGAAATTATGGGGGTAAACTCGGCCAGCTACCTTATCTTTCCAAAGATCGTTGCTGTAGTATTTATCTTTCCCTTCCTGTACATCATGAGTGTTTTCTTTGGTCTGCTGGGAGGACTATTAACCGGCCCATTGGTTGGCGTGGTTACCGTTCCGCAATTTATCGATGGAATTCAGTGGCTGTTTTATCCGTATTACATCACCTTTTCCATTATAAAATGCCTGGTTTTTGGCTTCCTGGTTTCATCGGTGCCTGCCTATTTTGGGTATTATGTACAGGGTGGCGCGCTTGAGGTGGGAAAAGCCAGCACCAAAGCCGTTGTTAACACCAACATCCTGATTCTGTTTTTTGACCTTCTTTTAACCCGTTTACTGCTTACATGATCGACGTAAAAAATATATCAAAATCGTTTGATGGCAACCAGGTTTTAAAGAACATATCGATAACCTTTGAACCCGGAAAAACCAATCTCATCATCGGCCGAAGCGGCTCGGGTAAAACCGTTTTGCTGAAATCCATACTGGGTCTGTTTGATATTGACGAGGGCGAGATTTGGTACAACGACCGCAACCTGGTAAAAATGAGCAACAAGGAACGAAAACTGCTTCGTAGCGAAATTGGAATGGTTTTCCAGGGAGGAGCTCTTTTTGATAGTATAAATGTGGAAGGGAATGTTCGTTTTCCACTCGATATGTTTACCAATATGAGCGGCCCTGAGAAGACCCAACGGGTTCAGTTTTGCCTCGACCATGTAAATATCGACCGGAAAGCCTACAAACTTTTCCCCAGCGAAATTAGTGGCGGTATGCAAAAGCGTGTGGCTATTGCACGTGCCATTGCCCTCAACCCTAAATACCTGTTTTGCGACGAACCCAACTCGGGCCTCGATCCGGAAACTTCCACAGTGATCGACCAATTGATCCAAAGCCTGACCAAAGAATTTCAGATGACCACCATCATCAACACTCACGATATGAACTCGGTTATCGAAATCGGTGAATCGGTTTTGTTTATCAGCAAAGGCGAAAAAGAATGGGTGGGGACTAACCGCGAAATTCTGGATTCGGGCAGCCAAAAACTCGACGACTTTATTTTTGCCAACAAGCTTTACGCGCAAATGAAGAAGGGGAAGTAATCTTCATCGTTAAAGATTAATATTTTAGAGCCCTTTGCCGAAATCCATCACAGCTAAATTGATGGATAACTTGTCGAAAATATGCACTTTTGTTCACCTTTTGAAGTTCTTTCTATCTTTACACCATGAACTAACAATGCTTGATTTGCCAGGTAAAAGCCCTGGAAAAACGAATGGATAAATACGAAATCGCGGAGGAGAAGCGAAACACACTGGTAAGTGAGTTGATTCAATCTATTGCCGGGATTGATCTGAACACCAGCTATTCTCCCGACATTTCGCGAAATATTATTGAAGAACTGGAGAAACACTCCCTGATTTCCGACCCCTACAAAACAGAAAAAGAAGAAAGTAACCGCGAGATGCTTGCCCGCTACGACGGCTTTCAGGAGATGGTCAACCAGGCTCCCGATCCGTTCGATACGGCTCTGCGGTTGGCCATTGCCGGCAACATCATCGATTTTGGCCCCACACACCATTTTGATGTTTGGCAAACCATCGACCGGGTAATGAGCAGCGATTTTGCCATCGACGACTCGGATCAGTTGCGGAAAGAAATCAAAAAAGCAAAGTCGGTTCTTTACCTCGGTGACAATTGTGGCGAAGTAGTCCTTGACAAGCTTTTTCTGGAAACCATTCAGCATCCAAACGTGATTTTTTCGGTTCGCGAGCGAGCCATTCTAAACGATGTAACCCTTGAAGAAGCTGAAGAAGTGGGCATTCCTCAGGTAGCAGAACTAATATCGAACGGCGACCATGCTCCCTCCACTTTGCTCCACAGGGTTAGCCCGGAGTTTAAAGCAATTTACGATTCTGCCGACCTGATCATTTCAAAAGGAATGGGAAACTACGAAGGACTGATGGACCAGAACGATCCCCGTTTGTTTTCCCTGCTCATGATCAAGTGCCCGGTTATCGGCAAAAAGATCGGTGCACAAAAAGGCGATTTTGTGATTAAGCGCAGTGCTTATTGCTAAGACTTCTGTGTTGAACGCCTATTTTTTAGGAACCAAAGTTACCACCGGGACAATCATTTCTTCCATCGAAATCCCCCCGTGCTGGAAGGTATCCTTGTAATAATTAGCATAATAATTATAGTTATTCGGATAGGCAAAAAAGTCGGTTCCCTGTGCAAAAATATAGCTTGTACTCACGTTTCGCGATGGTAGATAGATCTTTCGCGGGTCACGAATTTCAAATACGTTTTTCGATTTAAAATTAAGGTTCCTACCCAGTTTGTATCGAAGGTTGGTATTGGTCTCCCGATCTCCAATTACTTTCACCGCATTATCGACCCGGATGGCGCCGTGGTCGGTAGTAATAATCAAACGGATATCGTTATCGGCCAATCCTTTCAAAAGTTCCAGTATGGATGAATTCCTGAACCAGCTGAGTGCGAGCGACCGATAGGCTTTTTCGTTGTTCGCCAGTTCGCGAATCATATCCATTTCGGTGCGGGCATGCGAAATCATATCCACAAAATTGACCACCATCACCGACAGATCGTTCTCCAGAATGTTTTTCAGGTTATCGGTTACCCAACGCTCTTTACGAACTCCGGAAGCCTTCTCGAAATACAAACTCTCTTTCCGCCCGTAACGTGCCAGTTGTTTTTGGAGCAGGGTATCTTCGTTCTGGTTCTTGTAGCCTTCGTTGTCATCGTCTTCCCACAATTGTGGATATATTCTCTCAATCTCAGAAGGCATCAGGCCCGCAAACATCGAATTCCGGGCATACATCGTGGCCGTGGGCAAAATACTGAAATAGAGATCTTCGGTTTGCGTACGAAAATACTCGTTTACCACCGGGCTAAAAATCCGCCACTGATCGTAACGCAGGTTGTCGATCACCAAAACCAGCGTTTTTTTCTTTTGATCGAGTTGCGGAAAAACTACGTGCCTGAAAATGTCAGTCGACAACATGGGACGGTCGCCAAAGTCACTGCTAAACCAATCGATATAATTGTCTTTTACATAACGAAAAAAGGCATTATTGGCATCCTCTTTTTGCATCGCCAGAATCTGATCCATGGTCGAATCCTCCGATTCACTCAACTCCAGTTCCCAGTATACAAGCTTTTTGTATATTTCTTTCCATTCTTCAAAGCTAAGCCGGTCGCTGATTTCCATCCCAATCTGAGCAAACTGCATCTGGTATTTGGAAGTGGTTTGCTCGGTTACCAAACGTTTCTGATCGATGTTCTTTTTCAACGTCAGTAAGATCTGCTTGGGGTTAACCGGTTTAATGAGGTAATCGGCGATTTTGGCCCCCACCGCCTCATCCATAATGTTTTCCTCCTCGCTCTTGGTGATCATTACCACCGGAACATTCGGAGAAACGGTTTTTATGCGGGTCAACGTTTCCAGACCGGTCAGGCCGGGCATGTTCTCGTCCAGAAAAATAATATCGAAATAACTACCACTTACTTTCTCAACCGCGTCGAGTCCATTTGTAGCCGTTTCAACTTCGTACCCCTTTTCCGTTAAAAACAGAATATGCGGGCGAAGCAGGTCAATTTCATCGTCGGTCCAAAGTATACGTGGTTTATTCATACTCATTGTTTTATTCTTATTCATGTAAAGATAAAAACAAAAAAAGTACCGCTAAAGTATGGCATTAACAAAGTTTAACCACTTTGTGAGCGAAGAGCTTCGAGCCACGAGCTATGAGCTAATGGCTGCTAAAATGTAGTTGTACCTCCTTTTTTATGAATTAAGGGTGAAACGAACTTGCAGTTAATTCCCCAGGTACACTTTTTTGTAGAAATCCATGTATTGGGTGATGTTCTTTTCTTTCAGGAACACATCGAAGTTCTCGTCTGAAATCAGGAAGTTTCGGTATTCGGCGTTACCCAACGGATTAAACAGACTTCGGGTACGAACCAGATTGCTGAAATACATTCTTCCGGTCTCCTTGTCTTTCATGCCCGAAATAATAACCAAAACACGATAGGCATCCAAAGCCTGCTCAGTTACGGTAAATTTTGATTCGGCAAAATTGTCGCTATTGTACCTTTGAATACCCTGAATAAATGCAGCCTTGTCGATTCCTTCGGCCGGAATTACAAACACCACTGTGTGTGCTCCTTCCACTTCAGGGTTATACGGGCCTTCAACATCAGTTACTTTTGCAGCTTCCTGAACCGCTCCTGAAGTTTGTTGGGTAGCAGTATTCGTACTCTGCGTATTCGACTGCGAAGTACTGCCTCTCTGCGAAGTACCCCGTTGGATGTAATAATTCCGGAAGAAAGTAATGTACTCCTCTACTTTATTCTGGTCAATCAAAGTCTTTAGGTTTTCATCCGTAATCAGGAAGTTTCGGTACGTAGCCTGTCCCAGCGATTCAAATAAACTCCGGTTGGTAACCACCTGGCGGAAATAGGACATTGACTCGTTAAGATTGGGAATACCCGTTACCACCATTAACTGATATTCGTCGGCTTGTTTCGGTTGCACTCCGAGATTCCAGTTTCTGAAATTTTCGCGGTTAAAATCGGCAAAAACACGCAACAACTGGCGAAGCGACATTCCTTTGTCTTTAACGGCCAGCACAAAATTCTGGGTAGTATCCACGTCGGTGTTGAAAGTTCCCGGCGCAGCAGTACTTACACTCACAAAACGTCCTTTTTCCTTCAGGGCATTTGATTCAGCCTCGGCACGCGCCATCAGTTCTTCGGGCGAAATATCCGGACCTTCGTCGGTAAAATTCGAACGAATAAAGCGGCTGTAATTCTTCACGAAGAACTTCAGATAATCGGCTATTGATTTCTCTGACATCATCTGGCGGTAGTTGGCAGATGAGATCACAAAATTCATATAATCAACGCCATGAAGCGATTGAAACACCAGCGCCTTGCGAATGATCGCTCCGTGGTAAATCAAAGCATTTTCTTTGTTTTGCATCGACCGAACCAGCACAAGAGCAGTGTTGTCGTTCAGATTTTCCGTTTCAATATCGTAATCGACTTTTGTATAATGGTCGATGTTGTAGTTGGCAATATCAAATTTCAGGCGGTTCAGATCGATCTTCTTCTCATCTTTTCGCGGATAAGCGATCACAAAATAGTGCAGCAGATCTTCGTCGTACGAGAACTTACCGCCAAACTCATCATCAGCATTTTCGTTGGTCAGCAGTTCTTCATTCTGAATTTCTTCGTTGATGTACCCCATTTCCACCAGTTTCTGGTAGTTGGCCAGTGTGCTGTCCTGAATCAGCCGAAGTATCTCTTTTGCCAGCGGCGACGGTTCTTTTTTCGGATATTTTTCGAGATAGCCTTTCATCAGCGACTCAAACTGACTCATATCCGACTGGGTTCCGCGGGCAATAGTTTCCATAAAATCTATTTTTGGAATGATCACCGTGTCGGGCTTCATCTGCTTCATTTCCGATGCGAGAGTCAAAACTGTCCGGTACCGGCCTGCTTTGTAGTTTTTGAAGGTCTCCTGGTACAGCTTGTTAAGACTGTCGAGACGGGCTTCCATTTCTATAAAGAAGTTCGGGTTAAGCAGGTACTGAGCATATTTGCTTTCAGGATACTGCGAAATAATCAGGTTGCGGTAATAATCCGATTGGGTTTTGTTGCCCATTAACTCGTACAAATCATACAAATCGAAATAAGCTGAAAGCACGTAAATATTGGCCGGGTAGCGTCTGTTCAAATCCTCAAACGACTCTGCCGAGCGCGGATAGTCTTCGAATTCGGCTTTAAAGATTTTTCCGGCATTGTACAGAGCATCCCGAATCCGGTTATGTGAAACCTGCATCAACGAATCGGTTAATGGCAGATCCTGCGTATAAAATTCCTTTTTCAGCGGGTCTTCTTCCCGTTGTTCTTCGGGTTGGGCCTCCTCCGCTATTTCATCTTCTTCACCCAACGAAATCGTATTTTTATTGGCACGCCGCCAGTCGTCTTCCAAAGGTCTTCTGCCCCACTGTTGCTGGAAAGTCACCCTCCCGTACGAGACAGTTTGCGGGTTATAAAAATACCATCCGGTTCCGCCCGAAGTTCCCATTCCCATCCGGTACCGGTTCGAGCGGTAATATCCCTGATCGCGGGAACTCTGCATCGCCAGGTTTTCCATGTTACGCTGGCGTTCCTGCTCTTCCTGCATCAACCGGGCTATCAAAGCTTCGCGCTGGGCTGCCGGCATTTGAGCCACTTTTTGCAGACTATCCTGGCGTTCAACCATTAACAGGTTATCTACCAAACTGGTGAGGCTTTTATATCTTAATTCAACGTTCTTGTAGTCCGGATAATTTTCATCGATGATGATCATGGCACTGTCGTAATACGCCTGTGAACCGCGATAATTTCGATCTTCGAAATACAGATTTGCCAAGGTTATCGATGACAACGCACGCTGGTATTGGTTTTTAAAGCTCGACGCCACCGACAAACGATAATTGTTTTCGCCTTCGCCGCGGTTACCTTCTTTCATCAACAAATTTCCCAATGCGTAATAAATCTGGTCGCGGAATTCGATGTTCTTTTTATCGCGCAGCATTTTGTTCAGATCCTTTTTAAGCTGAGCAATATCTCCTTCACCCGAAAATATTCCCGCTGAGTTGATCCGTGCATTAAAAGCCATCGTATAATTGGGACTGATGCGCGCCACCTGGCTGAATGTTTCCGAGGCTTTGGCATTTTCCCCCATTTCCTGGTACAACTGTGCAACAATGTAAAGGATACGCGCCCTGTCTTTTCGCCACAATGTTTTGTTCACCGCAATGTCCAGCATTCGGATGGCTTCGCTGTAACTTCCTTGTTTTTTATAATAATCGGCAGTGGCAAGCGCCAGTTCGCGTTCGTATTTGCGCGGAAAGTCGTCGTAACTCTGAATGGCCTGAATTACTTCGTTGGCCTCGATGTATCTTTCGAGTTGCGTGTAGGCCCTGATCAGGTAGATCTGCGCCATGCTGGCGGTTTCTTCCTTCGGATATTTACGGACTACATACGAGAAATTATCGATGGCCGCAAAATAATTTTGCTGATAGAAGTAAGCCCTACCCATCAGAAGATAACTGTCATCGACCCATTTGTTGAATTCTTCCTGACTGGCAAATTCCTGGTACTTGCGTGATCCTCCTCCTTTTTTCCTTTTAGGTTTTTTGGTAATCGAATGAATTTCAACCAGCTTCGAACATTTAATAACGGCATAATCCATATCCGATTTTACCATTTTACCGGCTGCCGGATCGTTCTCCTTAAAAATTGGAAGGATGTGGGTGTAGTCGTCTTCAATGCGCGAATCGATCATTTCGAGTCCCGATTTTACACTTTCGTTGGCATTAAAGTAGATGTTGTACTTCGAGGTTATATTATGAACAGTACGCGATGCCCGGGTATTCTTTTCGGTGGAACACCCTCCAAATACAGCAACCAATAAAAGAAATAGTATGGTATGTAAAAAAAGTCTCTTCAAACAGGTATTTTATTTGCTCTAAGAATAAACTCCCGAAACATCAGATTATTGTTGATAATCATTATTTATTCTCATTACGGGTGTAGCAAAAATAAGAAATTTTGATTGCGTAAAAACACCCAAAACAATTTGGGTAAAAATACAGAAGAGATCTGCTGTAAATGAACAGATCTCTTACGTTTCCGAGGCCTCCGCAACCGAAAGCCTATTTTCTTGAAATTTTTACTTTTTTGGTAGGCGCCATTTGCAGGTTTCGCAGGTGTATCCTGTGTTTTACGCTTCCGGCAATTTCGGCAAAAGCCTTTCCGGTAATCGACCCGGCGTCAGCAGCAACCGGACTACCCGAGTCCCCTCCTTCGCGAATACCCTGTACAATCGGAATCTGACCTAAAAATGACAGTCCCAGTTTATCAGCGAGCTTTTTACCACCATCTTTACCAAAAATATAGTACTTATTTTCAGGTAATTCTTCCGGAGTAAACCAGGCCATGTTTTCAACAAGTCCAAGTACCGGAACATCAATCGATTTACTCTGGAACATGCTGGCTCCACGCACTACATCGGCCAGTGCCACATCCTGGGGAGTGGTAACAATTACAGCTCCTGTAACAGGTACCGATTGCACCAGTGTTAAATGAATATCGCTGGTTCCGGGCGGAAGGTCGATCAGTAAATAATCGAGATCGCCCCAGTTTCCTTCAGAGATCAGTTGCTTTAAGGCATTTGAAGCCATAGGCCCGCGCCAGATTATAGCGCTGTCGGGATCCACAAAAAAACCTACCGAAAGAAATTTAACGCCATATTTCTCTAACGGATTGATCATCTCGCGACCATCAATCTTGATTCCTGCCGGGCGGTCTCCTTCTGCACCAAACATTTTGGGAATGGAAGGGCCAAAAATATCGGCATCCAACAATCCTACTTTTGCTCCTGAATTGGCCAGTGCCACTGCCAGGTTTACCGAAACAGTTGATTTACCCACACCACCTTTCCCGGAGGCAATAGCAATGATATTTTTTACATTTGGAAGTACCGGGCGCTCCATATCGTGGATGTATTTTACCGCGATATTATCCTCGATCTCCACTTCTTCGCCCACATAGGTTTTTATTGCTTTCTCGCACTCGAGAATCAGCGTTTCGATATTGGGATCATCACTTTTCTGAAAAACCAAGGAAAAACTTACGCGTTGTCCGGCAATCCGAATTTCCTGTGGCATTTCCAGCGCAACAATGTCTTCATTACTTCCCGGGTATTTTACCGTACGCAAAGCATCGGTAATATTTTTGGGGACAATTAACTTTCTTGGTATATCAGCCATTTCAAATGAATCTTAAGTTCTTATCTAATCTTAAAACGATGCAAAAGTAACAATTGCCCTATAAAAACACCTGGATAGGCGAATTGTTTTTGAGAATATTCATTTGAACATTTGTTTGTTTTAATCCAAGCCGAGTTCCTTCGCCGGGTCCCAGAATCGTTCTTTAAAATTCTGTATTTGGTCGTCCTCAATAAGAAATCCTTCGGCTTCGAGCAACTCCTGCATGGCATTGGGCGTATCAAAATGATGTTTGCCGGTGAGTAAACCGTTGCGGTTCACCACGCGGTGTGCCGGCACATAATCGGCAGAAGAATGACTGGCATTCATTGCCCAGCCGACCATCCGGGCCGACCCTCCCGTTCCCAGGTAGCGGGCAATCGCTCCATAGGAGGTTACCCTACCGGGAGGTATTTGTTTTACAACTTCGAAAACCTGCTGAAAGAAATCAGACATTACTTAGATTTTAGACATTCGTAGTGAGTCGTGAGTACCAGTGCATTTTGCGACTACAATCTCACTTCTTTGTACTCGTTACGCTTTACGCTCTATTCCCGCGCCGAGCGGCCAAAACTGCGGTACTCGTCTTTTTCGATTTCTACGTTTGGTTCCAGAAATTCTCCTTCACCCGGTTTAAAAGCGATGTATTTGATTTTGATTCCGCGGTCGAGCCACTGTTTTTCATAAAAAGTACGAATACGAAGTGTATCATCCAGATGTTCCCATTCATACACATCGTCGGTATCAGCCAGAATTTCAAACTTGTTCAGTTTCACCAACTCCCGGGTGTAATTGTACTGGAAACTACTGTCGGTTTTTAAATGAATGATACCTCCGGGCTTCAGAAACTCCCGGTATTTATTCAGAAACATAGTGGAAGTAAGACGTTTGCGTGCTTTTTCCATTTGCGGGTCAGGAAAAGTCAGCCAGATTTCATCTACTTCACCGGAACCATAAAACTGTGTAACCTGCTCGATATTTGCACGCAAAAAGCCAACGTTGGTCAATCCCTGGTCCTTGGCAAGCTTTGCCCCTTTCCAAAGCCGGGCGCCCTTTATGTCGACTCCCATGTAATTCACATCTGAATTTTTTGCCGCCAAAGCCACGGTATATTCTCCCTTGCCACACCCCAATTCCAGGATCAGCGGATTTTCATTCTTAAAAAATTCTTTACCCCACTTTCCTTTTAACTGAAAATCGTTGTGTTCAACCACATTAAACGGAGCCTGAACCACATGTTCGAAGCTCATCAACTCGTTAAACTTTAAAAGTTTTCCTTTTCCCACTTTCGTCTATCGTTACTTTTACTGTTTTACTGAATTATTATTGCCGGCTAAGTATTAGCCTTTTCGATACGCACACCGATATCGCTGATTCCTTTTAACACATCTTCCCGCATTCCCTGCTGAAGCTTGATTGTATAATTTCCTGATGAGGGGAAAAAGATATTGTGGCGGAACAAAACCTCACGCGTTTTTAGTCCGCCCATTCCTTCTCCGAGCCATTTCCCCGAAGGTTCGGCCAGCGTAACTTCAAATTTGTTCTTAATGGATTCTCCATCCGGTTGCTCGATAGTGACAAAAAGCCATAAATTGCTGTATCTGTAGTTTACATCGTTACGAACGTTGATGTAGAGGTCAAAATTATGGGTGGTATCTGTCACCGGAATCTCGAACACCGCCAATGAGTCTTTATTCCAGCTACGCTGATCAATTTCCTTGTATGTTTCGTAGATAATTTTTGGCTGACAGGCAGCTATCCAGCACAAGCAAAAACCAGCCAAAGCCCACTGAAAAATCTTTTTCATCTATCTCCTTCTAATTCGGTTTTGATCCCTTTCTCCTGTATTTCTTTGCCCGGCATCGTTTGCCGATCCGCCTCCTCTTCGGTGAGAACGTTTATTGCTGCGATTCTTTTTCCTGCTCCGTGACGGATTATCAAAACGATTCAAATCTTCCTGTCCGACTTCATTACGAAACGTATCTTCCTGCTTGGTAGTATTCTCGTAACGCTCCGTAACCAGTTTTTCCGGTTTCCGCCCTTTGCGGTTCATCCGAATCACTTCTTTCACCCGTTCAACCGGAACCCCGACAAGGCTTGCAGGTCCATCGCCCCGCTGAGAATACCAGTAAGTACCACTGAAAATATCAGCTTTCAAATATATATAGCTTGCCTTTTCGGTTTCAAGCGGAACATTGGTAGGCGGAAAATCCTTTTGCGCATCGATGTAAGCATCTACTTCAAAATTCAGACAGCATTTGAGTTTTCCACACTGCCCGGCCAGCTTTTGCGGGTTCAGCGAAATTTCCTGGTAGCGCGCTGCGTTGGTGGTTACCGAAATAAAATTGGCCATCCAGGTAGAGCAGCAAAGTTCGCGGCCACAGGGACCGATTCCGCCGATACGACCGGCTTCCTGTCGTGCTCCGATTTGCTTCATTTCGATACGAATACGGAATGTATCGGCCAAAACTTTAATAAGCTGCCTGAAATCGACACGTCCGTCGGCGATATAATAAAAAATAGCCTTTGTTTTATCGCCCTGGTACTCCACATCGCCGATCTTCATATCCAGATTCAGATCTTTTACCAACTGTCTCGACCGGATCATGGTTTCGTGTTCGAGCGTAATGGCTTCTTTCCATTTTTCAATATCCACCTGCTTGGCCAGCCGGTAAATCTTCCGAAGTTCACCGTTGTTCAGCGTAACACGGTGGCGCTTCATCTGGTCGTACACCAGCTCTCCTTTTAAAGAAACCACTCCGATATCGTGCCCCGGGTTTCCCTCAACAGCAACAATATCGCCAACTTTTATTTTAAGATTATTGACATTCCGGTAGTAATCCTTGCGCGTATTTTTAAACCTGACTTCCACAATTTCGTCGCCCTGAACCACCGACTTAATATCGGCCAGCCAGTCTGTAACATGCAACTTGGCACAACATACGTTATCCGATTTGCAGACTCCCCGCTCTATTGTATTAACTTCCGGCATAGTAATTTTCTACGTTTAGATTTTTCTTTCAGGTTTAGCTTACCTACACAAAAATAACGATTAATACCATTTGAACCGGAAATGCCAACTATTTTGAACGAATCTATACCGATTTAGCGTTTTATCAGCCTTACCATCCGCAAGGCGGTATCTAAAAACACGATGCGCGGGTTACCGTTCATCCCGATGTGCTGAATGCCCAGTTCAAACTCTTTGGCAAAGGGAACGATGTTTCGTTCGTTGATAAACGGAGCAAATTTTTGCCCCCATTCTTTTTCCTCGCGGTTCATATAAGAGAGTTCCTCCCGTTTGAGGTTCGAAATAAAATATTCGCGCACCAAACGCAGCGAAGCCGCAAAAAAGGCTTTTTGCTTATCGCGCCCAATACCGGCCATTTCGTCGGCCCAGGTGATTAGCTCACTCACTTTACGGGCATAGGCAAACCGCATCATCTCCTGAAATTTCAGCAGATAGAACCGTTCATCTTCTCCGGGATTGAGGTAACTAAGCGCCCTGATGTAACTCCCCGAAGCCAGGTGTACCGCATCGGGAACAATTTCCGGATCGATGCCTTCAATTTTCAACAAAGCATTTTCAATTTCCCCGGCTTCAATAAACGGGAACTTCACCAACTGTGAACGAGAACGAATCGTTCCGATAAGGTCTTCTTCGTTTTCGGTGATCAGCAGGAAAAGTGTTTTGCTCGGCGGTTCTTCAATCATTTTGAGCAATTTGTTGGAACAGGCCACATTCATTCTGTCGGCCAGCCAAATAATCATCACCTTAAATTCCGACTCAAACGATTTCAGGTTCAGTTTACGAAGGATCGATTCGCTTTCGCGTTCGTAAATTTCGCCTTGTGCATTTCCGGCATCGATGTGTTGCAGCCATTCGCCCAATCCGAAATAGGGCGACTTTAAAACTTTTTCGCGCCATTGTGGCAGAAAATCGTCGCTCACCGGCTTGTTCAGGTTTTTTGCATTGAAAATCGGAAATACAAAATGCAGGTCGGGATGTGCAAGCTTTTGGTATTTGTGGCACGACGGGCAAACGCCGCACGAATCCTCGTCGGTGCGGTTGCGGCACGATATATACTGGGCATACGCCAGCGCCATGGCCAGCTTACCTGTTCCCGACTGCCCGGCAAACAACTGGGCATGACTGATCCGCTGTTCCTGCACCGAGCGAATCAGGCGCTTTTTGATTTCGTTTTGTCCTACAACGTCTTTGAAAAACATAAGCCAAAAATAACCAAATTCCGGCGGCAAAAAATACCTTCGAAACAAATTAAGGCTTCAGGTCTTCTCCAGCATTCTAACAGTCAGCGCATCCGCGTAAATACAAGTTATCCAAACATTAAATTACAATACGCGCATATTTCGCGATGTTCTCACGTTGCTTTAATTTTTATCTTTGAATGATTTTTTCAAAAAATACTAAAAACATAATATCATGCAAACGATTAGCAGCTATGACTTTAAAGGAAAAAGAGCACTTATTCGTGTTGATTTCAACGTTCCTTTAAACGAAAACTTCGAGATTACCGACGATACACGTATGCGTGCAGCAGTTCCAACAATCAAAAAAATTATTGAAGGTGGTGGCTCGCCCATTATTATGTCGCACTTCGGTCGTCCGAAAAACGGACCGGAAGACAAATACTCTATGCGTCATTTGGTGGGACACTTAAGCGAATTGCTGGGTGTTGAGGTAAAATTGGCTCCCGACTGTATTGGTGCGGAAACAAAAGCAATGGCCGATGCACTTCAACCCGGAGAAGTATTGGTTCTTGAAAACCTTCGTTTCCATAAAGGTGAAGAAAAAGGTGATGTTGAGTTTGCAAAACAACTGGCCGACAACGGCGACTGCTGGGTAAACGATGCCTTTGGTACCGCTCACCGTGCACATGCTTCAACCGCTGTTATTGCTCAATTCTTCCCGAACGACAAAATGTTTGGCTACCTGATCGAAAGCGAAGTTGAAAGCCTCGACAAAGTGATGAAAAATCCACAACGTCCGTTGACTGCCATTATGGGCGGGGCTAAAGTTTCATCGAAAATTACCATCATCGAAAACCTGCTTGACAAAGTAGACAACCTGATTTTAGGCGGTGGAATGAAATTTACGTTCATAAAAGCACACGGCGGTAAAGTTGGCAGCTCTATTTGTGAAGACGATTTCCTGGAAACAGCGCTGAATATTGAAAAACTGGCCAAAGAAAAAGGCGTGAATTTATACATGGCCACCGATGTTGTTGCAGCCGATGCATTTAGCAACGATGCCAACATTAAAGTTCTTCCCGTAAACGAAATCCCTGACGGATGGATGGGATTGGACTCCGGCCCTGAAGCCATCAAAAGCTTTACAAAAGTAATCGAAAACTCAGGAACCATTCTTTGGAACGGCCCTGTTGGCGTTTTCGAAATGGAGAATTTTTCGGCAGGATCCAAGGCCATTGGAACCGCCATTGTTGAAGCAACAAAAAAAGGCGCTTTCTCGCTTGTAGGCGGTGGCGATTCGGTTGCCTGTGTGAACCAGTTTGGTTTTGCTGATGGTGTATCGTACATCTCAACTGCAGGTGGCGCATTACTGGAATACCTCGAAGGAAAAACACTTCCGGGCGTTGCAGCTGTTCGCGGCGAATAAGCAATCAACTGAAATAAAATAGTAAGACCCGGTTCGTTATCTGACGGACCGGGTTTTTTATGCTTTCTTTTGAAGAAAAAATATTCAGCTGAAATAATTGACACCGCAAATCCGTTTTGTAACAGAACAACGATGGTGTTATGATAATCAACCTGAAATTGAACAGATAGGGAATCAAAAAACTTTCTAACTTTAAATAAAAAATGGCCAACAAATCAAATCAAGTCGACGAGCGTTTCTCCGTTTTTAACTGTGCACAAACCGTTTTTAGCCTTTACGCCGAAGAGTTGGGGCTGAATGAAGAAACGGCGTTAAAAATTTCGAGCGGGTTTGGAGGGGGAATGAATTGCGCCGAAACCTGTGGTGCAGTTACCGGATCGTACATGGTAATTGGGTTGCGCCACGGAAACGCAACTCCTGATCCCGAAGCCAAAGCGCTCACCAAACAAAAAATCCTCGAATTCAACGAACGATTCAAAAAGGCTCACGGAAGTTTGATTTGCAAAGAATTAACAGGCTACGACATTTCAACACCCGAAGGCAATGCCGCGGCAAACACCGAGGATGTTTTTCGGAAAAAGTGTCCGCATTTTGTTAAAACAGCCTGCAACATTCTGGATACACATTTCTAAGCAATTAAACTCATTGAATAATAGGTTGTTTCAAAATAGATAACTTTAAAACAAATCAGGTATGAAAAGTAATGTAGGTGCAATCGATCGGCTGATAAGAATTATTTTCGGAATGATTCTGGCCATTGCAGGTATTATTTTCGACAGTTGGTGGGGACTCATCGGGATTATTCCGCTGGCAACGGGATTATTAAAATTTTGTCCGCTTTATGTACCTTTCAAACTGTCGACCACCGAAAAAGACAGTTAAAGTCCTGAACAACAACAAAAATGCCATCTACCCCTCGTTAGATGGCATTTTTGCAGGAACTCTTTTTTAACAATAAATCTAGGTAATTCGAAGTGAAATTGTCATTTTTAACCACGCTTTATAATACAGAAATATCCATGCATTCTATCTTCAAAACAACCGTAATGGCGGCATTTGGCTTGCTTTTGGCAAGCTCCTGCCAGCAAAGCTCAAAAGATCCCAACCTGATGGTCATAAAAGAAATAAATCAGGACTGGACATTCAAACAGGCCGATAAAGAAGAATGGCTGCCCGCACAAGTACCGGGAACCGTGCATACCGATTTACTGGCTGCCGGAAAAATTGAAGACCCGTATTACCGACTGAACGAACTCGATCAGCAATGGATCGATAAAGTGGACTGGGAGTACAAAACAACCATTGCCGTTGACTACAATTTCCTGGATCGCGACAATATTGCCCTCGATTTTAAAGGACTTGACACTTATGCCGATGTATTTGTGAACGGGAAAAAAGTACTTTCGGCCGACAATATGTTCCGCGAATGGAAAGTGGATGTGAAAGAACTGCTGGAAGAAGGAGATAACGAACTCCGCATTTTGTTTCGTTCGCCCATAAACGAAGGCCTGAAAAAATACGATGCCAACGGTTTTGTATACCCAGGCGCTGAAAACGACCAGGCAGAACGCGGACAGGTGGAGGGAGGAAAACGGGTAAGCATTTATACACGCAAAGCAGGCTACCACTTTGGGTGGGACTGGGGACCACGACTGGTGACCAGCGGCATTTGGCGCCCGGTGTACCTGAAAGCCTGGGACAAGGCAAACATCGAAGATCTTCAGATCGTTCAGCATGAAGTTTCGGAAAAAAAAGCCACATTTACCGCAGTTTTTGAAATTACCTCAGATAAAAAAAGAAAGGCCACCCTGGCCGTTACCAACGAAGGAACCATCCTGGCCACGCAAACGCTTACACTCAGCGAAGGCACAGCCAATTACCCGGTTGATTTCGAAATTGCCAATCCGCAATTGTGGTGGTCAAACGGATTGGGAGAAGCACATTTATACAACCTTTCGGGAAGCCTGGAAATTAAAGACAGAAAGGAAAACAAAAATACGCGCATCGGGATTCGCACGCTGGAACTGGTCCGGGATAAAGACGAAGACGGAACGTCGTTCTATTTTAAACTGAACGGGCACCCGGTGTTTATGAAAGGAGCCAATTACATTCCCAACGATATGTTCCTTCCGCGTGTAACCGAAGAGAATTACAAAACCGTAATTGAAACCGCCAAAAACTCGAACAACAACATGTTGCGCGTTTGGGGAGGTGGAATCTACGAAAACGATATTTTTTACGACCTGTGTGATGAAAACGGAATTCTGGTTTGGCAGGATTTTATGTTTGCCTGCGCCATGTTCCCCAACAATCCCGACTTTTTGGAAAACATTAAACAGGAAGCGATCGACAATGTAAAACGTCTGCGCAATCATCCGTCCATTGCCTTGTGGTGCGGCAACAACGAAATCCTGACGGCCTGGAACACCTGGGGTTGGAAAGCTCTGGCCGAAAAAGAAGGAGCAGACGTACCGGAAAAAGTATGGCAGGCTTATGTCGACATTTTCCACAAAACGTTGCCCGACGTGGTAAAGGAACTCGATCCGCAACGCAGTTACTGGGGCTCCAGTCCGTCGTCGGGTTTGGGAGTGCAGGCCGACCTGGTGAATGGCGACGATCATTATTGGGGCGTTTGGTGGGGGAAAGAGCCTTTTAGTACTTATGCGACCCACCTGGCTCGTTTTATGAGCGAATACGGATTTCAGAGTTTCCCCGAGATCTCAACCGTCAGAAAATATGCTGAGCCCGAAGATTACGACATTTATTCTGAAGTAATGAAATCGCATCAGCGTTCGTCCATCGGAAATGGTACCATCGAATACTACATGTTGCAGGAATACAAACACCCGAAAGACTTTGAGTCGTTCCTGTATGTCAACCATGTGCTGCAGGCTGATGGAATCAAGTTCGGGCTGGAAGGACACCGCCGTGCCATGCCTTATTGTATGGGAAGTTTGTACTGGCAAATTAACGACTGCTGGCCGGTTGCATCCTGGAGTTCTACAGACTACTACCAAAAATGGAAAGCGCTTCAATACGCCGTAAAAAAAGGATTCAGCCAGGTATTAATCAGTCCTTACGAAGAAGATATAAAATTTAAAGTGGGAATTGTAAACGATCGTTTGGAGCCCATTAAAGCAGAGCTTCGTATGCGTTTGGTTGATTTCGACGGAAAGGTAATCTGGGAAGAAGCATCACTACTCGACATTCCTGCCAATTCAAGCGACGACTATTTCGATGTAAACCGGAACGAATGGAGGTTTAAATACCGCAAAGAGCTTAACGAGGCCGTTTTTGTAGCTGAAATTGTGGAAAACGGGCAAGTTCTTTCTCAGAACAAATACTATTTTGAAGCCTTCAAAAACCTGAAAATCAAGAAACCAACCGTTGAATACAACATTCAAAAATCAGATAACGGATTTGACATCACTTTAAGCACTGACAGGCTGGCTAAAAATATTTACCTGCAAATCGATGATGAAGAAGGCTACTTCTCAGATAACTATTTTGACCTGCTACCCAACGAAAAACTAAGCGTGAATCTCAAAACTGCTATTTCAGAGGAAAAACTGAACGAAATACTAAGTGTACGAACGCTGGATGATGCATTTTAAATAACCAGTGGTCATTCTGTCAGGCAGGATGACCATTGTTTTTTAACTCAAAAACTGACATGAAAATATTAGCCGTTCTTTTCGTAATTTTTAATTTCCTAACTCCCGGAAAACCGACCCCAAAAGCTGAAGTTTATCTTGAAAAAGGGGCCGAAACCATTGCTTATCAATCCACCGGCGAAACAGGCAAAGCAATTTTTCACTACCTCGATGCCGGCAGCTACCGACTGCTACTTACCTTTCCGCAACAGGAAGGAAAATTTATCAAAGACAAGCCCCGGAACCGTACGCTTACCAAAGCTACTTACAACGCCAAAAACAAAACCTATTACTACCAAAGCGCCGAAGGATATTTTGCCGTTCGCTTTTACGGACTTTCAAAAATAAGAAGTGAGAATTTTCAGGCTTCGTTTAGCGAGGAAAAAGAAGAAGAAGTCAAATATATCGTTATCGCAAAATTTGGCGCCCATCAGCGCAATGCATCCATCGGCGTATCCATTCGGGCAATAACGGCTGCCCGGTTTAAAAAAGCAGCCGAAAAGGCCCAATCTAACCTTTCCTCGCTCTCTACTCCCAACATCAGATAACAAAATGCCATCGCTTGGTGTTATTAATTCATCGATAATGGACAAGAGAGTTCATTTTCAATTAATTTTACCAACCGATAGTCAAATTTATGATCAAGTCTGCATCGCTGCTGCTTCCGATCTACGTGACGTTCATGTGGACCCTGGTGTTCCTGTTTCAAAAAAGAACGCATCTTAAAGCCAACAAGGTACTGGGCGTATTAATGCTTTCGGCCTGCACCATCTACTTAACCCTTGCGGCATTCTTTCTACACTACTACCAACTATATTCTTTTATCGAATGCCTTTATTTTCTTACTCTTCTATCCCTTTATCCCCTGTTTTATCTCTATGTTCTGCTGCTTGCATCCAACAAAATAAGATTTGAACGGTATTTCGTTCACTTTCTACCCGGAATCATTTTCTGCATTTTTTCTCTTGCCTTTACCTTGTTGCTTAATCACAACCAGCGCTTAGATTATATAACGAAAGTACTTGTTGACGGAAAGATGAAAGGCATGAATTTCGCATCAATTGAAGGGCTAAAGGGATTAATGAATCTGATGGTTCGATTAATATTTATTGCACAATCACTGGTCTACCTTCTGGCAAGTATCCGGATTACCAACAAACATACCAAAGAGCTTAATGAATACTATTCCAATATTGAAGGCAGAAGTGTACACTGAATTCGAAATATCAGCATCATTTTAATCCTCATTTCGGTTCTTGGAATATTTTTCACCATTTTGGGGCGGAGTATTTTTGCAAAAAATGAAGTACTGCTGTTTTTCCCTTCCTTCATATTCAGTGTAATATACTTTCTGATCGGCTTTTTTGGCAACCAACAAATTGTAATTACTGAAGAGTTAACGGATCAGACCGAATCTGCTGCCGCCGAAAATGAAATGTTGGGAGATTCACACCTAAAGCTTTTAAGAACCAAACTCCTTTCCCTATTTGAAGAAGAGAAGATCTATCGCCTTTCCGATTTGCGCATTACAACCGTGTCGGAAACACTGCAAACCAACCGCACCTACATTTCCCGGCTGATCAATGAAGAATTTGGTGTAAATTTCAACGAGTTTGTCAATAAATACAGGGTAGAGGAAGCCGAAGCACTTCTGAAAAACGAAGACAACGCCCTGTATACACTCGATTACATTGCTGAAAAAGCAGGATTCGGGTCGACAAACTCTTTCACCCGGGCTTTTAAGGAATACAAAGGCATAACTCCGGGCACTTTCCGAAACAAGCTCACTGAAGCATAACCGATTTCCGAGCTGCTTCCCGCACTACGAATCAAATATCAAAACGCATTTTACACAAAATCAATAGCTTCGTAACCTTTTTGTGATACTTTCTTGTTAACAGTTACAGGAACAAAAGAATTGTATCATGGACAGGCTTTTGTTAATTGAAGACGATCCGCACATTGGCGAACTGGTCAGCATCCACTTAAAAGTTCTGAATTGCGAAGTAGATATCTACATCAGCATCAATACCATTTATTCGAAAAGCCTGCCCTTGGTTTATGCCGACATTCAAAATGACCGACCGCGTTTTTCAAAATATTCTGGATGATGCCATCAAAAATTGCAGCCCCGGCGACGTGTTTACCTTTGAATTCGAATTGCTAACAGATTCAGTGCTCGTAAAAATCAACGATACCGGAAAAGGCATCACCGAAGATGAGCTCCCTTACATTTTTACACGCTACTACAAAGGCAGCAAAACGAAGGAAGAAAACAGTACCGGATTAGGACTGGCCATCGTCAAAAAATTCCTTTATTTGCACAAATCCACTATCCGGGGATACAGCAAAATTAACCAGGACACCCGCTTCGAATTTCAACTGCCCCTTTACGGCTAGGATAAAGGATTTTTGGCGGCAAAAGCCACGAAACAAAAACAATCTTCTATTTTAATAGTAGTTCAAATTGCCTTATTTAAAGGGACATTCAGACCTGTCAATTACACTATTCATAAATATGAAACAGCGCTTCTACCGTTCTATATTCCCGTCAAAAAAAGGTGATTTATAGTCCGTTTTAAAAGCTTTGCACAAACCAGCCAACAAACACACCCTACTATTTTTGTAGTATTTTTTTAAAGCTGATTTTCAAGGACTTTAAATATGTAAATTAAACATTAACGCGCCAAGAAACAACCAATAGAAATGAAAGTAAAGATGCCTACTCCTATCCGGGATTGATTTTTAATTTTTAAAACAGAATATCCAATGCCAAATGCCCAATATCCAATTTTTCGGATTTTGTTGAATACTTTACATTCAAAATTGAGAATTGGATATTTTTAAAAATTAACTTTCAGAAAAAAGGCAACCTCAATGAGATTGCCCAATCTGATATTCTTGTGAATTTCTTAAACTTTTGGAAGTTCCCAGGGCGCCCGGTACTGAGGAACCAGCAATTCGTTAGCTGCATCGTTACCAATAAAGCGGCTATTGTCGGCATCCCAATAGAGGCGTTGCCCCATTTTAAGTGCCATATTCCCGAGGTGAGCCACCCTTGCGGTGTTGGCCGCAATTCCGATGTTACAATGTGTATTCTGATCGTTATCGCGAATACAGTCCACAAAGTTTTGCATGTGATTGCTTAACCCCTGACCATCGCCTTTGATTAACTCCACACGCTCCATTCGCGGATTCTTGCTTCCGCCTTCAGGTATTACTTCCCAGCCGTTACGATCGACGACAAGCGTTCCTTCGTTTCCAACAAAACCAACACCATGGCTTCTTCCGTAATAACCCCCGTCAATTCCGATTGCATGATCCCACAACATGGTATAGCCATCGAATTCATAAAGCGCCTGCATCGTATCCGGAGTTTCTGCTGCATCCTCGGGGTAACCGTATTTGCCGCCCATTGCCATTACCGACTTGGGAGCTTTGGCCTTCATCCCAAATAATCCGTAATCAATAATATGTACGCCCCAGTCGGTCATCAAACCTCCGGCATAATCCCAAAACCACCGGAAATTGAAATGAAACCGATTCTGGTTAAACGGTCTGGCTTTTGCCGGCCCCAGCCACATATCGTAATCCACTCCCTCTGGCACGAGCCCGTCGGGTTTTACCGGTATCGATTTCATCCACCCCTGGTACGACCAGGTTCTCACGGCACGTATTTGCCCCAATTTTCCGGAATGAACAAATTCAACGGCATCCAGCCAGTGCTTGTCGCTTCGTTGCCACTGCCCTACCTGAACGATGTTCCCGTAACGTTTTTGTGCGCGTTCCATCACATTGATTTCCTCGATGTAGTTAGCCAGTGGTTTCTCACAATAAATGTGCTTACCCAACTGGGCCGCATACACAAAAGGCAGGCAGTGCCAGTGATCGGGTGTACCGATAATAATTACATCAATGCCTGGTTCTTCGAGCAATTTCCTGAAATCCTTAAATCCCTTCGGACGTTTACCCTGGATCTTTTCCACTTCGTCGATTCGCCTGTTTAACACATGCTCATCCACATCACACAGTGCTGCACACTCTGTATTTTTCTTCTCCAAAAATGCCTTAAGGTCAGAAAATCCCATCCCGTTAACTCCGATTGCACCGCAAACAATTTTATCGTTTGCCCCGGCACAGGAGTTCATAGCCAGTGGCATACCTGCCGCCATTGATACTCCGGCAGTGGCCATGGCTGTTGTTTTAATAAAAGCTCTTCGATCTGTCATTGTAAAAATTAAATTCAGTTGGTGATCCTTTCCGGATCGTATAGGTTGCAAAATTACTATTTCTGCATAGCATCGTCAAAGGCAATATCAGATGGTGCAAAATCCATCTTTTTCACAAAAGCACAAGCTTCTGTTGCTCCATGCTCACGGTTCATACCGCTGTCTTCCCACTCTACAGAAAGCGGCCCGTTGTAACCAATATCGTTTAGCGCCCTTATGATGTTTTCAAAATTAATTTTCCCTCTTCCCAAACTCCTGAAATTCCAGTAGCGGCGGTTATCCCCAAATTCCATGTGCCCACCGAAAACACCTACCGTTGTTGGGGTATCGCTCCAGTAAGCATCTTTCATATGAACATGAAAAATGCGGTCGGCAAACTCATAGATAAACCGCACATAATCCACATGCTGGTATCCGAAATGACTGGGATCGTAGTTGAAGCCAAAAGCCGGATGATAATCCAGCGCTTTTAACGCCAAATGTGCCGTGTGAATGTCAAAAGCAATTTCGGTCGGATGTGCTTCCAGACAGAATTTTACGCCCAAGCTTTGATATTCATCCAGAATAGGCTTCCACCTTCTTGCAAATTCGGCATATCCTTCTTCAATCATTTCGGGCGGAACAGCAGGAAACGAATACAGTAAATGCCATATCGGACTTCCGGTGAACCCAACCACCCGGTCGAGCCCCAGCTTTTTGGCAACTTCAGCGGTTTTCACCATTTCCCGGGCAGCCCGCTGGCGAACGCCTTCCGGATCGCCATCGCCCCAAACATGAGCACTGGCAATGCTTTTGTGCCGTTGATCGATGGGATCACACACACATTGTCCGTCCAAATGACAAGAAATGGCAAACAATTTCAGGTCGTATTTGGCGAGTAATTCAAGTCGTTGATCACAATACGCCTGGTCCGCTTTCGGGATTTCCATGTGATCTCCCCAGGTACACAGTTCGAGCCCGTCGTAGCCAAACTGCTTTGCTTTTTGGCACATGGTTTCAATAGGTAAATCGGCCCATTGCCCGGTGAATATAGTTACAGGTCTGGACATGATTATTCGTTTATCAGGTTTGAATACTTAAATTGTTTTTCCGAAAGGCACCCATTTCACCTCATCGTTGTAACCCGCGCTAACTGCGGTTTCAATAAACTGCATCCCGCGAATTCCATCTTCCACTCCCGGAAAATCGAGCATCTCAGGACTTGGTTCTTCTCCGTTTGCTTTGGCACGAACGGTTAAGGCAAAATTCCGGTAAATATTGGCAAAAGCTTCTAAATAACCCTCCGGATGACCTCCCGGAACGCGCGTGTTATGAGCCGCAATCGCACTGTCGAGGCTTGTTCCCACACGCAAAACCTGCATGGGTTCGCCCAGCCACTTCACCCTTAAAGTATTAGGTTCCATCTGCTCCCAGTCGACACCTCCTTTGTCGCCATAGATCCGAATCCGAATGGCATTCTCCTCGCCCACCGCAATCTGAGTGGCCATCAAAACGCCTTTTGCTCCGTTTTCGAACCGAAGCAGAACGGCTCCATCATCGTCGAGCAAACGATTGGGAACAAAAACATTCAATTCGGCACACATTTCGGTGACTTTCAAACCCGTCATATATTCCGCCAAATGATGCGCGTGCGTACCAATATCTCCCATACAGCCGGCTTTCCCAGAGCGTTTTGGGTCGGTTCGCCACGATGCCTGCACATTTCCGGCATCTTCCACTTTTGAAGCCAGCCAGCCCTGCGGGTATTCCACAAATACTTTCCTGATTTTACCCAATTTTCCGTCAGCGATCATTTTTTTGGCGTGCTTCACTGCCGGATATCCCGAATAGGTATGCGTCAATGCAAAGGTCAACCCCGTTTCGTCCAGTTTGTCCTTTAGCTGAAAAGCTTCTTCAAGCGTAAACGTCATGGGTTTATCCAGAACAACGTGAAATCCATGATCCAGGGCCATCATTGCCGGAGCAAAATGCACAAAGTTTGGCGTTACAATCGTAACAAAATCCATTCTTTCGCCTTCCGGCAGTTGCGACTCTTTCTCAAACATTTCCTGATAAGAAGTATATACCCTATCTTCCTGAAGAAAATAAAGTTTCCCTGAAGACTTTGAAACTTCAGGATTTACACTAAAACAGCCACAAACCAGTTCGATTTGATTATCCATAAAAGCAGCCAGCCGGTGAACTGCACCAATAAATGCGTCGGTACCTCCACCGACCATTCCCATTCGAAGTTTTCTATTCATTTAGTGATAGTTTAAGTTGATTCAGAAATCAGTTGTTAAATGTAATAACTCTTTTTATCGGAAGCAATTTTGACAGAAAGCAGTTTGCTTGAATAAAGCGATAAAGATATCCCGAAGACTCGAAAAACAGAAGTACTTACTTCTCTTTAAATGCGTTACGCAGATCTTCGTCGGGCTTAATGATGTTGTAATTTTCCCAGTATTTTTCATCAAACTGTCCCAACCGTTCCACAAAAACATCGTCGCGGTTAAACCGCTCGTCGCTGGGGAAACGCTTTAATTCGGTGGGCTGAATGTTGGTTATGAGCAAATCGGAAACGCTGTGAAATTCGCTGTTTAACCGATCACGTTTACTTTTGACTTTAAATTTCACGGAAGCCTGAGCGGTCGACAAATGCCATTTCCCCTGATATTGCTGGTAATTCACGTTGTATTGAACGTAAGTGGGACGCGCTATTACTTTTGGCGGCTTTTTGCGGATCATGGTCGAAGTAGCTTCTTTTAAACTGCTTTTATTAAAACGAAAGCTGGCGTGCACAATCGCAAAACTTTCGCGATGCACATACAATTCACCCATGTAACCCGGAAAAACATTTTCCGACACCGGAGTAAATGTCAACACATAAACCGGTTGTTCGTGGTACCAGACCACCCTTGAAACCTCGTATTTGTAGTTCCCCTGAAATTCTTCACTGATAAAGCTCTCCATGGTTTTCACGACATCAAGTTGGACGATTGTAAACGGACCTCCCTGGAGCTTAAAATTCAGCCAGCGAAAAGGCTGCACATCCGGACTTTTTCGGCCTTTTACCAACCGAACCAAATCGGTTCGAACAGTATTGGCATAAGGCGACTTCAGGATTTCGAGCACCGCCTCCGACACATTAATATAAGCGTCGTCCTGTTCCACAGTTTCCCGGTAAAAGGCCGTCATCAAACGTGGGTGAGCCGTGTAGTTCCGCTCCAGGTTAAGACGGATATTCTCCAGCAATTTTTGCGCCGAGATTGCAGTAACCGTCACTTCTTTTATACGGATGGATATGGGTTTCAGAATAAACAAATCCTCGTCGAGCAATTTGCAGGCAGGCAGCAAAATTTGTGCATAACCCATACTCGAGATCACCACCGTATCATTAATATTTTTGGGATGAAGTTTCAGCAAGAATTCACCATCCAAATTGGAGATCGTACCGATGGGCTGATTCAGCACAGATACAGATGCGTAAGGAACCGGTTTCGCCTTGCGGTCTTCCACCAGTTTTCCACTCAGAAAAAAATATTTAACAGGAATACTGTCGGCGCGGATTTCGTCGACCGGCAACATTTCGGGCCTTAGCGAAATAATGATCTGATTTTCGCGCTCAATCAGGTTGTATTTGTCCGAATCAAACAATTGGTGCAGCACCGTATACAGCGATTTGTTTTCAGCCTCCACCGAACATTTTTGATCAGCCTTTACCGCCACAGCATCATACGAAAAATAAACACCGGCCTGCCAGCTGATTTGCGCCAAAATATTATCGATCGCCTGATTTTCAACACGAAGCGTAACTCGCCGCTCCAATACAGAACCATCCTGCTGCTGGCCCTTCGCTAGAAAAGCAAACAACAGGATGGCAATTGATATGACTATTTTTTTTTGCGGGTGCATCTATTAAAACATCCTTTTCAGCTCAAATGAAGTTTTAACTTCCTCCCCATTTCGCAATACTTTGACGCGAATCTTCTTGTTTTCCTTGCTTTGAAGCAGTAAGTTAATATCGTTAAGTTCCATCGACCGGTGACTGCTATTGTTGATCGACAGAATCTGATCGTCTTTTTGCAACCCGGCATTATAAGCCGGCGAATCCTTCCGAATATCGGTAATCGTAAAAATCGGCAAACCGGGCATCGGATTAATCACTTCCATGCCACTCATGTTATAATTGAAATCTTCTTTTACCCGGGATGTTGGGCGCAAAGTAAGCCTGCTGTTGCGATAATCGATGGTAACATCGAACCGTCTCAAAATTTCGGCACCAATGGTTCCGTTGCGATCGTTTGCCGTAATCAGGCGTTCCATCAATTCCGAGTCAGGAAAAGCAACAATCGGATGCGACATCAAAAGCGGGCCCACCCAAATGGCATCTATCCTGCCTTTTGTGCCGTAAACATCTCCGCTCAATCCTCTTCCAAGGAAAGTTTCAACGTGTTTTTGCGGCAGTTTAATACGTTCATCCGACATTTCAGAAAGCCAAAGCGCATCGCTGGCGCCCGTGTCTACCAACAATTTCACCGGAACATCCTTCATTTCATCTGTAACAATAGTGGTACGAACAAAAGGTTTGTTACCGTCGAAATGCAAAGGCATAATAATATCACTTTTGCGATCGCGGTATTTGTAGTACTCCGGTTTATAAAGCATCAGTCTCTCGGCTGCGTAGTCGATTTCCACCACATAATCTTTAAAAAGGTTGAAACCGATCATTCCATGAACCGGGATTCCCAAAATGTGTGAAATCTGAAAGTCCTCATCAATCACCATCTGCACTTCCTGGTTCCTGGCGGTAAGCCCCTCAATGTGCATCGTATTTCCTCCCGAACGATAAGCTGTTAAACCTTCGCCATCGCCAAGGCCTTTCACTTTTACCGGCATCATGTAGTTCAGGTTCAGCTTATTCACAAACGGAAGCTCGGTAATAATGGGAAAACGAACCCCGGTATCCAGAATAAAGTTCAGGGTATCCGAATCGTTAATATTTACCGGGATAATAATAAGGTTACTGGCCGACTTAAATTTGATGCTGACACGCTTATCGCGTGGGTCATCGAATAAGAAACCACGGTTGCTGGAGTAAAACTGCTGCGCGTTATTCTCAAAATCGATACTCTTATCGAGCGGAACATAATCGCGCACTACCAACAGGTTATCTTCGATCTCAAATAAGAGATAGAAATCGTTCATCAGTTTATCCAGCACATATTTGATCGGCTTATTGGAAATGTTCAGGCTGATCTTTTTACCCTCTACCAAATCAGCATTATACGAATAATCGATATTCAAGTACTTACAGATCTTTTCAATGACGCTGGAAAGCGGTTCATCCTCGGCAAAAATAGAGATGTTCTGGTCGAGTGCCTGACTTTTCTCTTCCTGTGCATTTAACTGACCGGGCATAACCATCACTGCCATCCCGATCAGGAGGATGAAGATTTTTATTTTATTCAACATTGTTTTCATAGCTCATACGTTTTACTGGTCGTTTTTACGGCCCGAAAGTGTGTAATGTTCGTTTTCGCCGGTGAGTTCGAGATTGAATGTGAGCCGTATAACATCCAAAACAAAATCAGCGGGTTTCCGGTCGAAATGACCTTCGTACAACAAATCATTTAACTCAGGCTCAGCAACGTCGACCGTTATGTGGTAAGTTTTCTCCAAACAACGGATTACTTCGCTTAACGGAACCTTGTTAAAAATGAGATCATGTGTCTTCCACGACAGGAAATTGGGATCGGCATTGACCGATTTCTCCAGTGTTTTGTTTTGGGTGAAAAAAGTTCCTTTCTCTCCCGGAATCAAAAACACTTCTGCCGTTTCTGTTTGCTTTTCAGTGCTTTTGCCGATCACCTGCACTTTGCCGGTTTCGACAATTACTTCCACGGTTTCATCTCCCGGATACGCACTCACGTTGAAAGAGGTACCTAAAACTTTCACCTGAGTTTCGCCGGCATTAATTACAAAAGGCTTTTCGGGATTGGGTTTTACATCAAAAAATGCTTCTCCTTCGATGCTTACTTCACGAACGTCGCCTTTAAATTTTTTAGGAAACGTAAGTTTCGAATTGCTGTTCAGAGCAATTACAGAACCATCGGGTAAAACATACTGTTGCAAAACCTGGTTTTCCCCCGAAATTACCTCGCTGTAAACAGCCGGAATCTGGTTTCTGAAACCAATGTAATATCCAACTGATCCCAGTAAAAGAGCCACCACCAGTATCGCAGCATATTTGTAAAATGTTGCAATTCCCTCCTTTCTTTTTTTCTGAAGCGATACCACTGTGCCTTTTTTTGTCGGGACAAATTGTGCATGAACGTTTTTCCAGGCAGCATTTGTATCAAAACGCTTTTCCTGGTAATATGAGTCAACTTTCGAGAGCATCTTCCTGCTCTCCTCCCACTCAGCCCGGTTTTCTTCAGCTTGTTCCAGCCAGGCTTCCAACTCCGCTTTTTCCCGGTCGCTTGCTTCTCCAACCAACTGCTTGGCCATTAGCTCACGGGCCTGATTCTCGATGTTCTCCATTTTACTCATTACATTTAAATGACAATGCACAATGATTTTACCCCTAACCTATTTTCTATAAAAAGGCACAAAAAAGAATAAGAAGGTGTTATATCGTTTCAATTTTTCGCGTAATATTTTGATAGCCAATCCCATTTGAACTTCCACCGTTTTTATCGATATATTCAATCGTTCAGCAATTTCGCGGTATTTCAAGCTTTCTTCACGGCTTAGACGAAATATCTCGCGACGTTTCTCGGGCAGTTCGTTAATACTTTTTTCGATGGCGAGCTCCAGGTCTACTTCCAGGAAATGATCTTTGTAATCATTCGCTTCGGCTTCAGCGATAGACTGTTGCGCATGCTTCAGTTTAATTTGCTCGTGCTTAATTACATTAATGGAAAGATTTTTGACCGACCGAAACAGGTAATTTTTAACAGAAGTGTCAACAATAAATCCTTCCTTTCTTTCCCAAAGTTTCACGAAAAAATCCTGAACAACTTCTTCAGCCATTTCATAATCTTGCAAAATTCGGGTGGCAAAAACGCATAGGGGCCGGTAGTATTGGCGGAATAGTTTTTCAAAAGCCAACTCGTTGCCAGCTCTGATTTTATCCACCAGTATTTTTTCTTCGTTCAGGTTCATTTCTTTCGGTTCAATCACTTGAAGCTAAGTTAGAAAAAAGAATTACCCCGGAAAAGGATTCTGTTTATGTTAAAAAACGTAGATTTTGCCAAACCGGAGAGTCTGTTATTTTTGTGGCTCAAATATTTAAAATCAGAAATGGAGAAAAAAGAAACCTGGAAATTTCCACGGGCATTTTGGGTAGCCAACACGGTAGAATTGTTTGAACGGGCTGCCTACTATGGCTTGTTTATAGCTATCACTTTATATTTATCACGCATCATCGGTTTTAACGACATTGAAGCCGGAGCAATTGCAGGTACCTTCTCTGCATTATTATATTTTCTGCCAACTTTTGCAGGCGCTTATGCCGATAAAATCGGATTTCGCAAGTCGTTGATGCTGGCTTTTGGGCTGCTTACGCTCGGATATGCAGGAATGGGGGCCCTTCCCAGCTTGTTTGAATCAGCGGGCCTGGCAGAATATGGCGACACCACCGTCTTTAAAGGACTGGAAACATCGTCCTACCGCTATGCAGTAGTACCGGCCATGGTACTCATCATCCTGGGAGGATCTTTTATTAAATCGGTAATTACCGGAACGGTTGCCAAAGAAACCACAAAAGAAAACCGCGCCAGGGGATACAGTATATTCTATGCAATGGTAAATATCGGAGCCTTCTCCGGAAAAACCATTGTTAAACCCCTGCGCGAAGCCTGGGGTAATGAAGGATTGATTTGGATTGGTTACTTCTCGGCTGCCATGACTTTGATCGGACTCCTGGTCGTTTTTTTCCTCTTTACCAGTAAAAAGCATGAAGGAGAAGGAAAATCAATTGCTGAACTTTGGAAGGGCTTCTTACGCGTTCTCACAAATGCGAGATTAATTTTCCTCATTCTGATTATCACCGGTTTCTGGATGGTACAACACCAGATGTATGCGACCATGCCCAAATACGTTCTTCGGCTTGCCGGAGAAGGCGCTTCGCCCGAATGGTACGCCAACATTAACCCGCTGATTGTATTTACCACCGTTGGGCTGATTACCCACTTTATGCGTAGGCGATCAGCTCTGTTCAGTATGACAGTGGGTATGTTCATCATGCCTGTATCAGCGCTCTTTATGGCTTCAGGAAACCTGTTCCCCAACGAAATTATGGGAATGCATCCGGTAGCATTTATGATGGTTATTGGGATCGCTTTTCAGGGGTTTGCCGAAACCTTTATTTCTCCGCGCTTCCTTGAATACTTTTCGTTACAGGCTCCCAAAGGAGAGGAAGGACTTTACCTCGGATTCAGTCACCTGCATTCATTTCTCTCTTCCATTTTAGGCTTTTTAATGTCGGGGGTGCTGCTCGACCGGTATTGTCCCGATCCGCGATTGTTCGGTTCGCACGAAGAATGGGCAGTAGCAGCTCAAAATGCCCATTATATCTGGTATTACTTTGTAGGAATTGCAATGATTTCGGCCATTGCGCTGATTATTTACGGGCAGGTGGTAAAAAGAATTGACCGACCAAAACAAATTGCTCATTAATATTTTGGTAATTCGAACGAAATAGTTAGTTTTGCGCACCAATTTCCGTTAAAGGAAAAGCCCGGGTGGCGGAATAGGTAGACGCGCTGGATTCAAAATCCAGTTCTGGCAACGGAGTGCGGGTTCGATTCCCGCCTCGGGTACAAGCAAAGCCGATTCAGAAACTGAATCGGCTTTTTTATTTATTCTTTCATTAGGTTTATTACAACGAATGAAATTCAGTAACTTTTTTGGGATCAAATCAAAAACATCGCGAGGCTTTACTTCTGACCACGCTCCTAAGCCCTTCCTGAAAATGATTTTCCACATTGGGCAGACGATAAAAAATGCTTATTTTGCACTCCTCCGGTGAGGGTAAGCCTAAAATTATGCATTCAGTTAGAATATTATTTTGTTTAGTATTTTTTGCGCCGGGTGTTGCTTTCGGACAGCATTCGCTCGACTCGCTTATGATACGGCTCGATGCAGCTATCGAAAATCATCTTGTCTATACTTCGCAAAAAGAGGAACGTATTCAGGCTTTCAAAGAAAAATTGAAAACTGTCGAAAGAAATTCGATCGAGGAATACAAAATTAATGCTGAACTCTATAATGAATACCGCCCCTACATTTGTGATTCAGCGATTTATTACAAAAACAGAAATATTGAAATTGCAAAGCTCCTGAAAAACACTGAACTTCAATACGAGAGTGAGCTTCAGCTCGCCGATCTCATGGCATCAACAGGAATGTACCTGGAGGCCGTGGATTTGATTATTTCCATAAACCGGGAAAAGGTTCCCGAACATTTACTGGAGGAATACTACAATACCTACAAGCATGTTTATTCTGAACTGGCTTTTTATACACAAGATAAGGCAGGAGCCGAGAAGTACTGGAAAATATCGTCGAAGTATGCTGATTCGTTAAACCTTGAGCTTACTCCTGCCGATAAATTGTATTATACGGTAGAAGAAGACAACCTTCGAAATTCAGGAAAACTGGAGGAGTCGCTAAAGGTAAACGATACTATTCTGGCGAAATATTCTTTGGGAACACGCGAATTTGCCATAACAGCTTACACCCGTTCGTTGACCTACCGAAAGTTGAAAGATGTGGATAACGAAAAGTATTATCTGGCATTGTCAGCCCTTTCCGATATATTGTCGGCAACAAAAGATCACGCCTCTCTCTGGATGCTGGCCGAAATACTTTACAAAGAGAACGATATGGAACGGGCTTACAATTACATTCGCTTTTCGTGGAGCGAAACTGTATTTTACAATGCACGTCTCCGAAGTTTGCAAAGTGCAGGAATACTGTCGCTAATAGACCTGACTTACCAGGCTACCATTGAAAAGAAAAACAAGCAGTTAAAAAACTATCTGTTTCTTACCAGTACACTGGGAATATTGCTGGCGATCGCTTTATTCTTTATCTACGCCCAGATGAGGCGTTTGTCGGAAACAAGAAAATATTTACAGGAAGCCAATACGAGTTTGAAAAAGCTGAATACTGAATTACAGCAGGTAAATCAGCAGTTGCAGGTCGTTAACAGGGATCTTTCCGAGTCGGATCACATTAAAGAAGTATACGTTGGTCATTTTATAAAACTTTGCTCTACCTACATCGATAAGATGGATGGATTCCGTCGGATGGTGAACAAAAAACTAACAACAGGTCATATTTCCGAATTAGTTACGATCACCCGTTCGCAGGAAATGATGGAAGCTGAGTTTGAAGAGTTGTACCGAAATTTCGATAAAGCCTTTCTGCGTATTTTTCCTCATTTTGTAGAAAAGGTAAACGAACTACTCGCTGATGACGAGAAAATGGAGTTGAAGGAGGATGAACTGTTGAATGTCGAATTGAGGATTTTGGCTTTAATTCGACTGGGAATCAGCAACAGCTCTCAAATTGCTGAATTTCTACGCTATTCGGTAAACACCATTTACAACTATCGCGCTAAAATAAAAAGCCGGGCTGTTTCGAGAGACGAATTCGAGGATTTACTCATTCAGATTCGGTAAAACACCTGGCATCCTAATTTCAATTGAACCTGTCACCATCGACAACTTCATGAAATAACCACAATTCCATCAGATTTCGGAAGATAAAGCCCAGAAATTCTGCTAATCAAAACGCAAAAATTTGTTCCATCCAATCCCTTTGCATCCACTTTTTCCATCATCACAATATCCAATAATCACCTGCATGCCTGCCGATTATCCAAAATCTGACAGCAACAGCATCCACTTTAATTACCCTCATTTTTTTAGCAGTTTACCCATTAAATATATTTGATCGGAAAAAACAGACAGGCTAATTCACCAGAAAAACCGTTCGGTATTTAATATATCGAAGGTTGTTTTTAGTCGCATTTGCAAAGGCTATTCCCTTTGGGAAACAAAATAAATTATTGCTTAATGATTAAGCTGATACTAATTAAATGACTTATCTATGGGAACAAATTTCTTAAAAGTAAAAATTCCTCTTATTTATTTGCTTTTGGTTCTTGGCTTGAGTTTATCCGTTCAGGCTCAAAATCCGATAACTGTTAGAGGTGTGGTAAGCGACGTAAAGGGCGAACCGTTACCCGGTGTAAATATCGTGGTAAAGGGAACATTACAGGGAGTAATGACCGACCCGTACGGCAATTACCAGATCAGTGTACCCGGCAGCGATGCCGTTCTGATGTTTTCCTACATCGGATACATTTCACAGGAAGTTACTGTGGGCAGTCGTAATGAGATAAATATTTCATTAAAGGAAGATCTGCAGGAGATTGATGAAGTGGTAGTAATTGGCTATGGTACCGTAGCCCGGAAAGACGTAACCACTGCAGTTTCTACGGTTTCAACAAAAGACATTAATGAACGCCCGATTATTTCGGCAGCACAGGCCATTCAGGGAAAGGCAGCCGGTGTAAACGTGTACTCGCCCAGCGGGGCGCCCGGTGGAGAGATGGTAATCAGGGTGCGCGGTACGACTTCATTTAACGGAAGCAACAGTCCGCTGTATGTGGTCGACGGAGTTCCGGTGGATAACCTGAACTTTCTTTCGCCCCAGGATATTGCCAGCATGCAGATTCTGAAAGATGCTTCTTCAGCAGCCATTTACGGTTCGCGGGCGGCCAATGGTGTTATTCTCATCACAACCAAACAGGCCAGTGGCGAGGCAAAAATTTCTGCCAATGTTCAATACGGAGTCAGCCGGGTTGCCAATCAGATTGAATCGTTGAATGCAGCCCAGTATAAAACACTGATGGACGAAATTCGTCCGGGCGCCATCCCTGAAGGAACAACCGATCAAACCAACTGGTTTGACGAAGTTTACGGCACAGGAATTACTCAAAACTACCAGCTACAGATTTCGGATGGAAACGAAAAAACACGTTACTTCGTTTCCGGTGGTTATCTAAACGAAAAGGGCGTACTTAGTTCGGCATTTTTCCGCAGGTATAACATGCGCAGCAATATTGAAAGCCAGGTGCGCAGTTGGCTGAATTTTGGACTGAACCTGTCGTATTCCGACAATACAAGTAACGGTGTTACTACCGGAGCAGGATCCAACCGTGGTGGTGTGGTGCTTTCCGTAGTTAACCTGCCAACCGCGTCAAGCATTATCGATCCGGAAACAGGATTGTATAACCGCACCTTCTTCGGACAAAACATAACCAACCCGATTGAATCGATCGAAAACGGAAAAAACAACAAGAATAACGAGAACCGTTTGATCGCATCGGGAAGTACAACGATTACTTTCCTTCCCGAACTCAATTTGAAATCATCGTTTACGCTCGACCGCAGAAATGGCAAAGTAACTGGTTTTACTCCTCCGGTTCATGGTGCCGACCGTGACGATTGGGGAAGCGCATGGGATACAAGAAGCACCAACACTCTGCTGGTGTTTGACAACGTGATGACCTACAAAAAGACTTTTGCTGAAAAACACAATTTTGAAGCCATGGCCGGTACTTCCTGGACCGATTCACAATGGTCTCAAAGTTACATTAACGGAACGCATTTCAGAGATAGCAACATTCAGACACTGAATGCGGCGAACAAAATTGCATGGAACAACACCGGATCAAATGCTTCGGATTGGGGAATCATGTCGTTCTTCGGACGCGTTTCATACAACTACGAAAGCAAGTATCTGTTTACCTTCAACATCCGCGAAGACGGTTCATCCAAACTGCATCCCGATTATCGCTGGGGAACATTCCCGTCGTTTTCAGGTGCATGGCGTTTGTCGTCAGAAGAATTCATGAAAGACCTGAACTGGATCGGTGATTTAAAAATCCGCGGAGGCTGGGGACAAACCGGTAACCAGTCGGGTGTTGGTGACTATGCTTATCTGCAACGTTACAGCATTACCCGCCAGGCCTGGTTCGTAACGGGAAAGGACAACGCACTTCCACTTATATCACAAGCAAACCTTCGAACATCAGATCTTACCTGGGAAACCACTTCGCAGATGAACATCGGGTTAGATGCCACATTGTTCCAAGACAGGCTGACCGTAGCAATGGACTATTACTCGAAGCATACCACCGACATGTTGATGTATGTTTCGTTGCCCGAAGGAGCTGCAGCAGCAAGCGACATTGTAAGAAACGAAGGCGAGATGCAGAACCGCGGGTTTGAATTCTCGGCAAGTTCCAGAAACTTTACCGGAGCTTTTAGCTGGAATACCGATTTCAACATTTCGTTTAACAAAAACAAATTAAAAAGCCTCGAACTGCAGCAGATCTATTACGATGCTGAAACTACAGATGCTTTCCATCAAACACGTGTTGTCCGCAACGAACCCGGACGTGCACTTGGGGGATTTTACGGTTACATCAGCGATGGCGTTGACTCAGAAACCGGAGAATTAATGTACCGCGACATCAACGAAGACGGAAAGATTACTGCCTCAGATAAAACCTATATCGGCGATCCAAACCCGCTATTCACCTTTGGATTTACCAATACTTTCTCGTACAAAGGATTCAACCTGAGTGTTTTCATGCAGGGATCCGTTGGAAACGATATTTTTAATGCCTCAAAAGGTGATATCATGGGAATGTACGACCTGAAAAACCAATCGGTGGAGGTTTTGGAACGCTGGCGTACTCCCGGACAAATTACCGATGTCCCAAAAGCCGGATTTAACATGCAACCATCGAGCTATTTTGTGGAAGATGGCAGTTACCTCCGCGTAAAAGACGTGACCCTGTCTTACAATTTCCACGGCGGTATCCTAAACCGTTTGGGTGTTTCGCGTTTGCAACCTTATGCAACAGCAAGTAATTTGCTAACGCTTACCAAGTACAGCGGAATGGACCCCGAAGTAAACCAATGGGGAAACAGTGGCGCTGTTCAGGGAATCGACTGGGGTACATACCCACACAGTAAATCGTTTGTTTTTGGGGTGAATGTTGAATTTTAAAACTGTACAAAATGAAGACAAAATATATTTTAACCATTCTATCTGCCTGTCTGCTTGCTGCCTGTTCGCTTGAATATGATCCGATCGATACGTTTTCGGATGTAACCGAAGGGGTAAGCCAGGACAGTGTACAGGTGGTATTTAAAGACAAAGCAGCTGTATTATTACACCGCCAAACCTTGCTCGATCGGTTTAAAAACGGACAGGAACACTGGTACCTCGATATGTTGCTGCTTGCTGAATCGCATTCAGATAATGCTTATGCCGGTAATCCAAGCTCAGAAACAACTCCGTTTGAGGTAAATTCAATCGAAGGATCAAACACGAACCTGAAACGTGACTGGAACGGCCACATGGCAAATGTTGCCCAGGCCAATAAACTGATCAATTACATCGATGATGTAAACGACGCTTCATTAACGGAAACTGAACGTCAGCAGTATAAAGCGGAAGCAAAAATCCTCCGGGCCATGATCTATTTCGATATGGTAAGAATCTGGGGAAATGTTCCGCTGGTCACAACCGTTGCAGGTGACATTACATCTGAAACAATTGCAGAAGTTTACCCGGCTTATTTCCCTCCTCAAACCGATGCTTTGACCATCTACCAACAGATAGAAAAAGATCTTTTGGAGGGCTTGCAATATGCCCCTGAAAACAATGCGCAGGATAAAACACAACTTTCGAAATCAGTAGCCCGCGCTTTACTGGCAAAAGTTTATGCCGAAAAACCGCTGCGCGACTACGACAAAGTGATTAAATACGCCGATGAACTGGCAGGCGATGGCTTTGAACTGGTGGATGATTTCAGTGATCTTTTTGGTATAATACTCTCTGATCCGAATCTTCCTGCATCGCAGACTAACATGGCGATTGATGCAAAAGCACGCAATACAAAAGAAACCATTTACGAAGCGCAGTTTTTCTCCGGCGATGCCAACTGGGTAACCTGGATGTATGGTCGTTCGATAAATGACTGGACATTTTATTTTGATTGGGTAAAATGGATCACACCATCACGCGACCTCATCAAAGCTTTCAACAGCGAAGTGGGTGATAAACGTTATGCAGAATCCATTGTCTTCTATAAATGCGACTGGAACATTTACTATCCTGCAGACAATTATCCATTTATGTATAAATGCCGCAGTGCATACAACAGCATCATTAAACTGCGTTATGCCGATATTTTGCTGCTAAAAGCAGAAGCATTGATTGCTAAAGGCGATTACAACGGAGCCGCTTCCATTATCAATCAAACCCGCAACCGTGCCGGTTTGGGGAACTTGCCCTCGTGGGCCACTGCCGGACAGCAGGCAATAACCGCTGCCTATCTCAAAGAACGCAGACTTGAACTTGCCTTCGAAGGACAGCGTTGGTTCGACCTTGTGCGATTGGATAAAGTGGAAGAAGTGATGAACACGGTTAACGACAGAGATAATGGACGCCCTGCCCAGGTGTATCCATTTACGAGCCTGTCTTACATTTTGCCCATTCCTCAGGATGTTATTGACCAGAACCCGAATCTTGTACAGAATCCTGGTTACTAAAATTTGTATTGTAAACTTTTAAGAAGGAAAAAATTATGAATTCGATATATAAAATATTCATGTTGATCGGGGTAATCGGATTATTCTTCGCTTCGTGTGAAGATGAATACGGCCCCCGCAAAGAATCAATACCGGTTTTCGAATCGGTAGCGGTTACCCCGGCCAGCTTTTCGTTTGGCGATTCAATTACATTGACCGCAACAATCAGCGATCCGGCCACAATGCTCACTTCCCTGAAATACGAAATTGTTTCAGAAGGCAGGGTGATCACATCGGGGGAAATTCTACTTGTGGGAGATACTTACGAAGTGAATCAATCGATTTTTGTTCCTTTACGCGACAACCAGGCAGACAATGCTGATGTAGTGATGAACCTTGTTGCCAAGAATGTTTTAAAAGGAGCAGACTCATATGAAGTTACCGGTTTAACAGGGAAACGCCCGGTTTACAACCAACTTTACCTGGTGACCGACGATGGAGCCGTTGCAGTACTTTCACCCCGGTCTTCAGATAAAGATAAGTTTGAAGGAACGGAACTGACGCTTGAAACATCTTTCCGCTATAAACTGGCTGAAAAACTGAATGCCGATAAAACCATTGATTACAGCGGTGCGGTTTATGGCAACGTAGATGGTAAAATCGCCATGATCAGTGAAGGTGGAGAATCATCGTTTATTTACACACCGGATGCCGATTACACCCAGGTTTTTACTTACGATAATTATGCATTCAGCGCTTCAACCACCGGAAGTAATTTGGGCGCCGACGACCTCGCATTGTCGGCTTTCGGAGACCAGGATATTTATGGTGAAACATTCCGCACGCTTAAAAGAACACTCGAAAAGGATAAAACTTATACCGTGTTTGGAAAACTGGGCGATGCTGCAAATATTTACAATCCTGATTTCTTTGAACGTATTTCCGATTCACAGGTGAAATTTTTGGGAGAAACCGGTGAATACACCATTTATTACAACCCGGTTCGTAAAAACATAATTGTAGGCGTTGATAATCCTGCATATCCGCAGTACCTGCTGGCATGTGGTTACGGTTTGGGCTATCCCACAAACGTAACTTCCGACGAAATTGGTGCCGTGTATTCAGGACATCACAAAGTTCACACAGAATGGGGCTTTGGTCACATAATGAATTACGTTCTGCTTCGTCAGATCAGTGATGGCGTTTACCAGGGAACATTCTTTACTCCGGGCGATCACGATCATTATGCCGGTTTTAAACCATTTGAAAATACCGGTTGGGCCAACGAAAAGAAAGCAGGCAATTTTACTTTCACCGGCGAACAAATCATCACGGGTGATAACGACTGGACCATTGCCAGTGATTCCGGAACAGAATCGGCAAACTACCGGTTCACCATTGATCTGAACAACAACACAGTGAATATTGAAAAGGTAACGCTTTAATAAAATGAAGATATTATTCAACTATAAAATTCTTTTACTGGTAGCAACGCTTTGTGGTTTTGCTTCGTGCAGCGAAGCAAGCAACGACGATGATGGCGGAGGAGTAGTTATTCCGGACACCGAAACCGGCGATGTGACAATTTATGTTACAACCAACACGCGGACACAGGATTTTAAGTTCCACGCTGTTGACTTTAGCGAGAAAAGTAACATGTCGCCCACCACCATCAAACTGGAGCCATCAACCCGTTACCAGGAAATGGATGGTTTTGGAGCTGCAGTAACCGGGTCAACCTGTTACAACCTGCTTCAGATGACATCAGAGAACCGAACCAGGTTTCTGAAGGAAACCTTTTCTCCAACCGAAGGCGTGGGGATGAGTTACATCCGGATTTCGATCGGTTGTTCCGACTTTTCGCTGAGCGAATATACCTGCTGCGACAACAAGGGCATCGAGAATTTTGGGCTTACGGCAGAAGAGAACGATTACGTTATTCCGATTCTGAAAGAAATACTGGCTATTAATCCGCAGATCAAGATCCTGGGTTCTCCGTGGACCTGTCCCCGCTGGATGAAAGTGAATAATCTGACCGATTTGCAACCTTTCAACTCGTGGACAAGTGGCCAGCTGAACCCAGCATATTATGCTGATTACGCTACTTATTTTGTAAAATGGATTCAGGCTTTCGAGCAACAGGGAATTAATATTTACTCGGTTACTCCTCAGAACGAACCCTTGAATCGGGGAAATTCTGCATCCCTTTTTATGGGCTGGGAAGAACAACTCGAGTTTGTAAAAAATAACCTGGTTCCTGCGCTTAAAGCGGCATCGCTAAACACTAAAATCTATCTGTTCGACCATAATTATAACTACGATAACATGGTTGCTCAGAATGATTACCCGGTGAAAATTTACGATGCCGGAATCGACGACGAGCTGGTTGCAGGAGCTGCTTTTCACAATTATGGAGGAGATAAGGCAGAACTTCTGGATGTACACGAACAATATCCGGAACGGGAGTTGATTTTTACCGAAACATCAATTGGCACCTGGAACGACGGGCGCAACCTACAGGTTCGTCTGATCGACGACATGCGCGAAGTGGCGCTGGGAACCGTGAACAACTGGTGCAAAGGTGTAATTGTGTGGAACCTGATGCTCGACACCGAGCGTGGCCCGAATCGCGAAGGCGGTTGCCAGACCTGCTATGGCGCAGTTGATATCGACCGGTCAAACTATTCGACCATTACCCGCAATTCGCATTACTACATCATCGGGCATTTATCGTCGGTGGTGAAACCGGGCGCAGTTCGAATTGGTACTTCTGGTTTTTCCGATGCCGGATATTACATGTCAGCTTTCGAAAATACCGATGGAACGTATGCTGTGGTTTTACTGAACAGCACTACTTCCGCAAAACTGATTACCCTCGACGACGGTACTCATCACTTCAGTTACGAAGTGCCTGCTAAATCTGTTATTTCATACCGATGGAAAAAATAAAAACTAACACAATGAAGAACTTAAAATACTTGATATTAATACTGGCGGGTTTTGTTGCTTTTATCTCGTGTACTGACGAGGTGAGCGAAATTCAGCCAGCGGGAAATCCTGTGATGGAAGTTGAATCCACCTTTTCCAACGTACATTTCGGCGACGTTTTGCCTTTTACGGTGAACGTAAGTGATGAAATTTCACTTTCAACACTTACTGCTATCCTGTATTTTGGCGACGAAGAAGTGGAAAGAACAACGATCCGTACCAAAGAAAACGGCGAATATTCAGGAACAATTGAAATTCCGTTTCATAAAGATATTCCTAACGGAACAGCCACACTCGAGTTTGTGTTGCTGAATACTACCATGAAAAGTACAACTCAAACTTTTGATGTGCCCATTACCCGTGCTCAATATCCTTACCTGATTTTGGTGACTGAAAACGCATCGTACCCGATGTTGCCCACCGGAACAGCCAACGAATATGCAGCAACCGAAGCATTCCCGTCAACCGATTTGCCCGCATATATTAAAACTCCGGTTCTCGACGAAAAAGGAACTGAAATCGTATTCGGATGGGATGCAGGTGCAGTAATCGAAGGCACCACCACAAATATTCCTTTTGTAAGTCCGGTTGCCGGAACCTTCGCCGTTACGTTTAATACCCTTACCTATGAAGCAGCTCCGTTCTTCGAAATCCTGCTCAACGGAGTAAAAATGAACATGGTTGATAAGGAAAACTATCAGATCGATGTTGATCTTACACAGGGACAGGACGTTACTGTTGAAGGCCTCGAAAACATTGCAGACTGGTGGATCGATGCCGATTACCTGACGAAAAAAGAAGACGGTCTTTATACCTTTGTTCCGATCACTGGAAAATACCGCATTTCAGCCAATCTTAAACTGAACTATTTCAGGGTGGAAGTACTTAGCGGAAATTCGGTTGCATCGTTAAATGCCGACGGAACAGGAGCTATCTGGGTGATTGGAGATAATCTTGGTAAACCTTCGTTACAAGATAATTATTTAGGTTGGAATACCGACAAGGCCTTATGTATGGCTCCGGTAAGCGCTAAAAAATACCAATTGACAGTGGTTGGTGGTGAAACCGTCTCCACTGATGGAATCAATTTCAAATTCTTCCACCAAAAAGGTTGGGGAGGTGAGTTTGGAAGCGCCGCTATTTCAACCACCAGCGAAATTGTATTTATTGGCGATGGTACGAATGGCCGCGATAACGGTAACCTTGGTCTGGTTTCCGGAGTAACACTTGAAGAAGGTGCTACTTATGTGTTCACTGTTGACGTTACGGCAGGAATTGAACAAGCCGTGCTGACCGTTACAAAAAAATAACAGAGAAAAGTGAAGTGTCAAAAAGGTTGTGCATCTTCTTTTAAGCAGATGCATGGCCTTTTTTGCTAAACAGGTTTTAAAAATCATAATCATGAAGAATCCTTTGAAAAGATCAGCTTATCTTGTTGCTGTATCGTGCTTACTAGCTTCGGGGTGCGGCAACCACGATGCGAATAAAATTCTAGAGCAGCCTGCAGAATCCTTTAATCCGCAAAAGGCAAGCGTATTTGTAACCGCAAAAGATACCAATCTTCGGTTGAGTAATGTAGGCGATTTCAGTTTTCAGGTCGTTGATCAACCGCTGGAAATACAGCCCTTTGTTTTTATCGATCCGTCAAAAACCTTTCAAACGATGGAGGGGATCGGCGCTGCTTTGTCTGATGCCTCGGCAGAAACCTTTTATAAAATGCCGAAAGCAATCCAACAGCAAATTCTAACCTCTTTTTTTGATTCAGAGGCAGGTATTGGTTATGATTTTGCGCGTACCAACATTGCGAGTTGTGATTTTTCAAGTGGTTCTTATAATTATGTCGACGAAAATGATTCGTTGTTAGCTACTTTCAGCGTCAAGCACGATGAGGAGTTTCGTATTCCTTTTATTAAGGAGGCTATCGGGGCTGCCGGCGGAAAGCTGAAATTATTTGTTAGTCCGTGGAGTCCGCCAGCGTGGATGAAAGATAACAACAACGTATTACGCGGAGGTAAGCTGCTCGATCAGTACAAACAATCGTGGGCGAATTATTACGTGAAGTTTATTCAGGAATACGAAAAGCGGGACATTCCGGTGTGGGGACTTTCTGTTCAAAACGAACCAATGGCGGTTCAGAAATGGGAGTCGTGCGTTTATACGGCCGATGAAGAACGCGATTTTATAAAAACTTACCTCGGACCAACTTTGCATAACAGCGGAATGAGCGATAAAAAACTGATTGCCTGGGACCACAACCGCGACCAGATCTTTCAACGTGCTTCTACTATTTTAAACGATCCGGAAGCGGCAAAATATGTTTGGGGAATCGGCTATCACTGGTACGAACCCTGGGCCGGCGGCGACATGCAATTTAAAAATGTGCAGTTGGTAAACGATGCCTATCCCGAAACAAAACTGGTATTTACTGAAGGTTGTGTGGAAAAATTCGACCTGAACAGGGTTGACGACTGGACGTTGGGAGAACGCTATGGCTACTCAATGTTGAATGATTTTAACTGCGGAACCGTTGCCTGGACCGACTGGAACATTATTCTGGATGAAACCGGTGGACCAAACCATGTTGGAAACTTTTGCTTTGCTCCTGTTCATGCCAACACACAAACCGGCGAACTGATTTTTACCAACAGCTATTATTACATCGGTCAGTTCTCGAAATTTATCAAGGAAGGCGCAAAAAGGATCGCGGCTTCATCAAGCCGTGACGATCTGCAAACAACAGCTTTCAAAAATCCTGATGGCTCCGTAGCTGTGGTAGTTTTAAATCGTTCAGAAAAAGCATACGACTACCTGTTGATGGTTGGAGAAAAAGCCACAAAACTACAGAGTTTGCCTCGATCGATTATGACGGTTGTGATGTAGGCCAGTCCTCTCCCCGCTTTTGGGTAAAAAAAAATACAAAACCGGCCGTTTAAAACTCCTTCCTAACAAATAAAGGGGATTTAAACAGCCGGTTTTATTACCCTTTATTTTACCGGTTTCTCCATCAGCCAAATCAATGGATTCCGAATCGGTAAATTGCGCAAAACTTCACCGTTTGTAGGGTAGCCTTCCAGCGTTTTCCAAAGCTCAAGGTACTCCGGTTTGTTGTACGCCCTTCCGGCAAACAGCAAAAAAGGCTGCCGCGCCGGCCATTCGTCCCAATACATCACATCGGGCGAATAAGGCCACGTGGATTTATCCTTTATGAAAGGAAACAAAAAATCAGCCGCCTTTTCCAAACTCAGCCCTTCCGGTGTTGTAAACGTAAAAAGATTCTCAGTATCATTGGACAGAATTTCGGCAGTTGTCGTAAAAACATCGAGATTAAAAATGGAATAACCATAAGGTTTTGTCCGGGCAATTTCCTGCGGGAAAGAACCGTCAACAGCCATTTGCCCGGGCAGCAATACCTGTTTAAACCGGTTGCGACACAATTCCAGCACTTCTGCATTGCCTGTCAACCGGGCAAAAGCGCCCACTTGCATCACCCAGCAAGTACCGTGGTTGTTTTTCGCGTTCATTTCATCGATGCCGTACTGATGTGTCGTAAGCCAGGTCACCAGTTCCGCAAACCAGTTTTTAACATCTGCGATAAGTGTTTCAGGCAAAGCCTTGTTTTTGTCCAGAATTTCAACAGAACGCGCCACTTCAACCAAATGAATGGCGTCGATAATTCCGATGCCACGTCCGGTAACTCTTCCTTTTATGGCCTGAACATAAAGCAAGCTGGGATTCATCCGCGTTCCGGGGTTTACAAACCACGCTTCCAAATGTTTGCCGACAGCCATTGCGAATTTCTTATCACCCGTCAGCAAGTACGCTGAAGTTTCCATTCCGACAATTTGACTGAAACGAATCATCGCCTCCCGGTGCGCAGTAAAATTTCCAGGATTGGACTCACCGTCGCGCCGAATGTAAGGTCCATCGGGATTTTCAGGATCAGGCCACCAGTAATCCCCTTCCGAATAAAAATCATGTGCTCCACCCTCGCTGCGCTCGCAAACAGCAGCTGTTACCGTAACCGGCAAGCTGTCAAGAAAAGATGTAGCCTTTTCCACGATATATTGCTGTTCCTCTTCGGAAATCAGCGGGACTTGCTTTTCTTTTTGGCAGGCTGCTATCGCAAGAAAAAATGCTCCTGCGACAAAAATCCGGATTAGATAATTCCTTTTAGGCATGTTATTCAATTTTAATGAAAGACCGGGCAGTCTCAATCAGAATTCAGCAATGCTTATTTTGCTGCTGTCACCACAATTTCGTTTTTGCCAGTGGTTTTCTGATTATTGACAGTGAACACAATACGCGTGATACTGCTCCAGTATCTTTTCAAACCGCTGTCGGTTATTTCGTTGAATTCGATTTTTGGACTAAGCACTTTCGGGTTGTAAGCCATGTTCATTGTAAATCCGTCTCCTTCAAGTTTTAACTTCCCTGGACCCACTTCAGTAACTTTACAACAGGTTACAAAGTTCAGGGTAGAAGGCTCCACCACATTTTTTAAATCATAACTATCGTTGATCAAAAAGCGCTTTCTACGCTCCAATGTGTAAGAGCGAATCCATTTATTTACCTGTGCACTCTCAGGATAAGCTTTCGAAATATCAGTGGAGAATACTGCTTTTTTTGTGTCGGCTTTAAAGGCTGAGTTGGTTGCTACAAAGTTGCGGCCTTCTTTTTGATCAACTCCGTTGATTTTGGGCAGGTTGTGATATTGCGACTGCATGGTCCAAATTTCGTAGCGGTGGCTACTGAAAGTCTTTGCGGTGTAGGTTTCGCGACCGATATCCACCAGACAGGGTTTGCCATTGTAATACAAAACACATGTTCCCAAATCGTTGTGGTTGTGGCTTTCGTTATTATGCCCGCCTTTGGCAGCAAAGAAAAAACCGTTGGAAGATCCTTGCTGATCACGCGCACCGGCAACCTGTAAATCGGGCAACCAAAAATCACTTATGAGTGGTTCTTCTGCTTTTGCATTGGCAATTTCCTTTAAAAACATCAGCTGCATTATCTGCTCGTCGACTTTACCACCCGGAGCTCTAGTTCCCCAATCCTGCTTTTTTGCCAAAAATGCACCAAAACCCTGCATAATGGGATCGCCGATATCTTTTCCATAGCTGTAAATGATTTGCGCACGACCACCGGTTGTAGCATCAGCATCAGCAAAGTTTGTAAAATAAGGATAGCTGATGTAAGCTTTATAAACGTAGCTTCCCATGTTTTGAATCAGGGAATTATCAAATACGTCAAATTTACCATTTGTCGCTCTTTTCAATAAATCGAGGCACTGATACAAAGAAGCCCCTGCCCTGCCCCAATAAGAAGGACCTTCATCGCAGCCTCCATCTGCCGGATAATCGTTTGTAAAAGCATCCAGTGAACGCACTACCTTTTCAACACCTTTTATCTTTTTTGCCTGATCGTCTTCCATGATTAAAATAGCAGTGAGCATATTATGATTTGTCCATGGATTCCAGTTATTTACAGATCGGCTACCATCCAGACCCTGCCACCAGAAATCATTGCGTTCGTAATAGGGAATCACCGCTTTTTTCATAATCTCATTTTTCAACCTTTTGGCAATCAGCGGGTGAATTTTGTTGAACTCGTCTTTGAACAAGAGCCATGTCCACGAAAGGATATTGGTAATTTCGCCAACGCCCAGGTCGATAACCGGTTCATCGACATCGGGTAGCCCGGTTGGTGCTTTCTGAGCGGTCAGGTGTGCCGACCAGCCCCACCAGGTCTGCTCACTGTAGTACCAAACACCGTTCACAATCTGATCGGTAAAACGACCTTTCCCTTCAGCCAGTTCTCCCATTACCAGCGCAAGCAGTGCCTTTTGCGGCGCTGAATATGCCCCCTGACGGCGGTCGCCCGAGCGAATGATTTCCAGGTAATCAGTGGCTTTTACCACCGGCCAGTTGTAATCCAACGCTTCCTCGGCATCTGATATATACTCGTTCCGGATTTCAGCCGGAAGATTGTTCCAGAAACTGCGATCTTTATACGTTGGAAAATTTAACTCCGAAAAGTTTTTCACCAGCGAAGCTGCCAGATCGATCTTAGTCGCTTCCTTTTGAAGCAAATCGCGCTTTTCTGTAGCAAAACCATGCAGCGAAAAGCTGATGAGTACCATAAACACAACGAGGTTTCTCATGATTAATTAATTTTAGTTGGTTTAACAAAATCGTCCTTCATTTCATAAGGGAGCTTCCAGATATTCCCCTCAAAATCGCCAAAGTAAAGTTCCGACTTACTGAATTCATGCGAATTTCCGTCGGCCCAGAAAAAACAGAACGGCGCTTTAAAATTCACAGGCCGTCTTACATACGAATGGCTTAAAGGACTATCGTGCGTTAAGGTTTTTACTTTCTGCCAGGTGGTCCCATTGTCGGTTGAGCTCCAAACAGCCAGTTCGCCGCCTACACCCCATTTCTGCGGACCGGGTTCTGTCGGACCGACAATTTTCCATTCCTTCTTATCGATGTACAAACTGCCCATATCGTAGTTGTGATCCGATTCGGTAACCACTGAAGTCTTCCACCCTTTACCGTCCCATCGCGTGATACACCATTCGTATGGAGCACTTACCGGGCCGGGTTCATGTCCATTACTTCGAATATAGAGGCAAACCGGACTCCCGCTTTTATCGAAACCCATATCTTTCATGTACACATTTTTCCCTTTCGAAGCATAGTCGATCACCCGGGCCGCATTTTCAACCTTCAACAAGGGCAATTCCAGTTTTTCCCCGCTAACATTTGTCCAGGTTTTCCCAAAATCTTCAGTTTGTAAGTAGTACAAATCGGTTCGTTTGTCAACATTGCCCTCTGGATGCCGGTTAAAAAAGGTGCCCAGTTTCTTATCCTTAAAAACAGAGCTTGTTTGGTAGTGGCCCGATTTTTCACCTTCGTGAACCGGGATAGCTGCCAGCAATTTGTCGTCGGTCCAATGGATGCCATCGGTACTGGTTTCGTAAAATAACTGCCGCACTCCCATGTACTTAGTGAAGAAATGGAAGTACCCAAACTTCGTATTCCAAGGTTGCGGATAAGTCATTTCTTCTTCGGTTATTTGTTCGAAACTGTCAATGCTTAGTGGTTTGGTGCTTTTGAATTTAAAACCCATCCGGGCCCGGCCCCTTCCACTAACAAATACCCAAATGTATCCCGAGTCATCGATCATAAGTGAGGGATTATCGTGAGGGTCGTTCACTCCCTGCTTATCGTAAACCACGGTCGGTTTTGAAACCATCCCTGTTTTATGGTTGAATTCGCCGATCATGCAAAGCAAATGGCGTTCGTCTTCGTTGGTAGTTCCACCGTACACAAAAAAGGTTTTATCGGCCTTTTTTGAATAAATCGACAGCGGAGTGTGTTTGGCAGTGTAGGTTCCGAGGGCGCCCGAATATTTATCCCCATATTCGTATTTCTGACTGAGTTCGAACCAAATGGCTCGGTAACCGTCGGCTTTTTTGTTTGACAACGACTGAGCCTTGCCCGGAAAAAACAGTACGGTTAGAAGTAAACATATAATTAAACGTTGCATTGCTTATATCTTTTTTAAATGGATTTTCACTGTTTTCCCTGCGAATTCATTTAAAGGAAGAACTACTTTTATATTGGTTTTCCCTTCCTGCAGCACAATGTTCGCCCCCTTGTAACTGCCACTTATCTCCAAATTTATTTCACTCAGTTTTTGGGTAGGATCTGAAACCGAAAGTGCTACTTCTTCGCCTTCTTTTTTTATCATCAGCAAACAAGGTTGATCCACTTTTATCCCATCCAACAGATTTGTACTCCCGGGTTCATAAAAAACCACACCGGACAGCTTCCTGTCAGCGGAAACAACTTCCTGTTTCATTGTTGTATTGGTGATTTGGAAAGGCAGGTTCTTTTCCATTTCCTCCAGCACCTTCTGCGTTGCATTTGGCACCAGGATGTAAGCATACGACTCGTTCACCGGATTTATTCCGTGATTGAACCACAAGCTGAAAATATCAGCCGAGATAAGTTCTTTCGAAAGCAATTTGGTGACATCCGTCCATCTTCCTTCAACTTTTTTGGTCTCAAGTGTTAAGTGCCCCCCAGCCGGAAAAACATAGCCAATACTGTCGTGTAAAATCCACAGCGGATCAACCAAATTTTCAAATTGTCCTGCATCTTTTTTACCTTCTGCGGTTTTCACCAAGACTTTACCGTTCAAATACGATTGATTTACAGAAGTAGTGAGCGGTAAACCTTGCGAAGAATGAACACCGGCACCTAAACATACAATCTGATTGTTGAAAATAAACCAGGATTTTTTTGCATCCACTCCCAAACGGTTGTAATCGAGAACAGCGATACCGTCACTGCCATCGGAAACACCTCCTACAAAATCACTGGGGATCCGATATCCACTGGCGGTTAATTCAGGTAAAGGCTCATCGTCCTGAAGTGTTGTGGTACCCGGAATCTTCTTCCAGTTCCAATAGGGAAATATGTTCTTGTATTCTTTTCCTGACTGATACAGATAAGTTGCTCCATCTCCGAGGTAATAGCCTTGAATATTTTCAGAGTTACACGATTCCGCACCAATAACCCGGTTCGAACTCATTTTTACCGAAAAATAATATTCAGGTGTTCTTCTTATCTGAATATCAGAACGCCAGAAATGTTTATTTCCTGAAAGGTTACGATAATCCAGTGCCTTTTTATAGTCTTCAGCATACGCTGCATCCAGTGTTATCATTCCTTCAAAATCACGTTTCAGACTTGCGGCTTTTACTTCCGGCTGATCGGGTCCAATTTGTCTTCCACAGGCACTTATATCCATTTCATCTTTCCAAATCACCCACTGCTGTCCTTGCAGTAAATAATTCCTCAGAATCTCCACTTTACTCTCATCGAACTTATAGGGTGTACCTCTTAAAATGGAAATCCATTTCATCATATCCCCCACATACGAAAGCCCGTAATTCCCAAACTGGAGTTGCGGTCCGTGCTGGTGATACGACCAGTCGGGCTGCACGCCTTCGTTGGTACTTAAAACCAATTCTTCATGAATTGACGCACTGGCTTTTTTTATCAATTCAATATCGCGAGTTAACAAAGACCGAAGCAATACATTACCCGATTGCCACACCTTATTCTGACCGGTTCGCCCGATATCGCAACGATTTAAGATGGGCATCGCCTTTTGAAGTTGTTCCTCCGTCAGTTCCGGTTCCATTAAAATCAGAGTTGGAGTTAATACCATCGGTGTTCCGATCACCGGATGCCACCAGTTTGGGCTCTGATAATCGTTGTTTAACCAATGATTCAGCATTGCATGTATTTTTTTTGACACTTCCGGGTCCTGGTAATATTTCGTCTCCGGATTCTGGTACGCACGGGCAATCAACAACATCCGACTCAGGTGAAACCGGGGCGACCAAAAACCACGCGTTTTACTCGGATAGTCAATATCCGGCCAGGTTCCGTCTGCACGCACTTCCTTTAATTGTTGTTCCACCTCATCCAAATCCACTTTATCTCCCAGAAGATTGTTAACAACATTTCGGTGAAGTTGCTGAAGTTCTTCAGGGTAGTTGCTTGTATACTCAAGTAATTTGGGTGACTTATTTTGTGTGCAGGAAAATCCTAATGCAATAAAAACTAACAGTATTAAATTTCGGAATCTCATCTGATAACGGTTTTATTGGTTCAATTTCATTTTCTATTATACCGGTAAGCCCCGGCCTAAACCGGGGATATATACGATTACAACTTACCGGCTATTTTGGTAAACTCAAACTTCACCTTATTACTATTTGAATACGGGATCTCCATCTCCCAGTTTTTATCGTTTTGGGTCACTTTTACTTTTACCGATGTTGAACTTTTCTCTACAATTTTAGCGCTTACTTTTGGTGCTTCTTTCTCGGAGGGCAGTAACAACCAGACAAAACACTGATCATCCTGTATATTTGTTGAACACACGAAAGCTTTGTTCGGACAGAACTTATTATATTCCTCACTATACCACCCCTGTATTTCAGGCTTTTCCTGCCCTTCCACAACTTTCACCTTCCAATCTGTGTTGCCAACCGGAATAACTTGCAGGTTTCCTCTTTCATTTTCTGTTGATATTACACCTTGCTTATCATTTTCAACTTTACAGTCGGGGTGAAAATGCCACAATGTCTCAATCTCCATCGGGTTACTGGTTTCGATATGATCCACTACAACCCAGAATTCATTTCTCACATACATCATCACCCGGTTGTGTTTTACACCTTCCAGGCCTTTATATTTTCCGAATTCACCCCAGGCATAGTCGTAATCCTGCGTTATTACCCAATGATCTTTTGAGAGCGCTTCTTCAGTAACGCTCACTCCGGGCATTTGACCTATGCCATCCATAAGAACCGAATTATGTCCTTGAGTACCTTGTGCGTATCTCCTGAATTTATCCGCCACTTCGCCGGTATAAGCAAAACGCCCGGCATCGACCAGCAAATCGCGGCCAAAGGCTGAGACTGAAATATGTAACATATCATTGTGCTGGTGCCCGCTTCCCCAGGGGCCTACATCAAAAAAAGACCATTGAGCATCTTTGTCAAAACCGCTGCGGGAGATCAAATGCCCTGCCCACGGGAAAAAATAGGAAGGGCCCACTTCCGGCTTTGAGCCCGACTTACCGTTGGTTGCCATATACTCCCATTCGGCGTTGTTATATTTTTCAGCCCCTTTTAAAACCAAAGGAACATTACTGCCAAGATCTCCGTCGTTGTTTAAAACCCGATTGCCGTCGGGACGCATAATAAGAGCCGCGTAACGGTACATGTTTTCAATGGTTTCATTAAAAAAGTCAGGCAGTTTATAATCTGCCCGGTCGCATATTTCCTTGAACAGATCGAAATTTTGTAAGGCCACGTTGTGATAATGCGAAGTAAGCTCCGTTTGCACGCCATCGGGATAAACCTGTCCTTTCATACTTTCGCTAATGGTATTCGCGGCATATTTCAGCCACTCTGCTGATTTTTTATATTCAGGAAAGTTGGTTTCCGCGGTAGCCAGTGCTGAAATTTCCATGGTCAACCAGTTGTTTTGGGCATGAAAATTACGGTTGTAATGCGCATGATCGGGGATACTGCATAGCATCAACAAACGGGTAGCGTCAGAAAAAGCCTCATTATTCAGTGTCCCGTAAAAAATCCGTGACCAAACCTTTACACGGGCGGCTACTTCAAGCCCACGCCATACTGATGTGCCACTTTTTGCAGCAGGGTAAGGCATGCTTTTAATAATGAAGTCGCGTAAAAACAGGTCGATATAATCGAGATATTTGGGATTTCCGGTTTCGAAATACACATCAAAAACATAACTGATCTGGCTGTGACGGTTCGAAAGCCATGCCCATTCCCTGTCGTTGTTCGGCCCTTTATAATACCAGTCGCGATGACCGTCGACACCGTACGGAACCTTTCCTCGCACGTTCTGAATAACAAATACATTGGTTAAAATCGTATCTGCCAAAGCATCAGTTCCTGAAGATAAATCAGGTTCCTCCCTTCGAAGAAACTGTATTTTATCTCCGTTCTTATAATACTCGAGAAGTTCTGTACATGCCTTCTCGATCTCTTCATTCTGCCAGGCTTCCTTCACTTTTTCCAACCCCGGATAGTCCAGATTCAGGTTATCAAAGATGTACTTCATTTTATCAGGAAAAGCCGAGCACACTTCTTCCACAGAGCGTATTCGCGGCCAATCCTTAGAGAGGGAAACTCTTGATACCAGTAGAAAGAACAGACAAAAGATGATGAATTTATGGGTCATGGTAAATTGGTTTAAGTTATCAGGCTGCCTATTAGAGCAAGTTGAATGTTTTGTCAGGTCTTTCTCCCAACAGATTTTATTTTTTCAGAGACAGTCTGAAAAGAGAGAATCCGGTCATCGCGACCGATTATCCGCCTCCCCCTTTCAAACTGTCTTTTATATCATGAAAAAAAACATCGGTTACTCCTTCTCCAGATCGCGTTTTCTTTTCAGCGCTTCCAGAAAATAATAATCGGTATAGTTCAATGGCACATCCACTTCAGAGTTGTGAGGAATGCTACCTACCGAGTGTTCCAAAATGAAATTACCATTTTCACCTAAATTGGCCCGGTATTCAGAGCTAGCCAGGCTCTCCACAATTTTATCAGCCCACCCCTTGTAATACTCACTTTTATTGTAGGTTGACATCTCGTACAGAGCCGAAGCCAGAATCGAAGCCGATGCTGCATCACGTTTTTCGTTCGGGATGTTTGGCGCATTGTAATCCCAGTACGGAACACCATCGGCAGGCATATTCGGATGATTAGCCAAAAACTCAAATGCTTTTTCTGCCTGGTCCAAATATTTTCGGTCGCCGGTTTCGCGGTAGCAAAGCGTATATCCGTAAACTCCCCACGACTGTCCACGTGCCCACGAGCTTTCGTCAGCATACCCCTGTGCCGTATTTTTGTGGCGGATTTCCCCGGTTTCAGGATCGTAATCCACAACATGCCAGGTACTGTAATCGGCGCGATAATGGTTTTTTATGGTGTTATCGGCGTGTGTTACAGCGATATTATAAAACGTAGAGTCGCCCGATAATTTGGTTGCTTCAAACAGCAGTTCCAGATTCATCATGTTGTCGATGATCACGGGGCAAATCCAATCCTTCGATTTATTGGCGTTCCACGATTGGATAATGCCGGCACCTGGTCTGAAACGGGTTGAAAGCGATTTGGCAGCATTGATAATGACACTTTTATAAGCCTCATTTCCGGTTAACCGAAGCGCATTTCCGTAGCTGCAATAGATCATAAACCCCACATCGTGGTTATCGGTATAATACTGAATGGTATCCAATGCTTCGGTATATTTTATGGCCAACGGTTTCCATTTTTCATCGGCTGTCATCTCATAAATGTACCACAAACTACCCGGGAAGAAACCCGAAGTCCATTCCTGTGGCGGAATGTATTTCATTTTCCCGTTGATGATACTTTTCGGGTTCAGAATTTTGTCCGATTTTTCAATCTCAGCTATCTGTAAACCATATTGTGCGGCGGCAAATTCTACGTTCTCTCCCACAAAATCGGGGGCTGCTTTGCCAGACTTATTCTTACACGACTGCGAAAAAATGCCTGCTGCGATCAAGGCAATAAAAATGAATGTTCTTTTCATCTGTATAAATTTATTGTTGTTGTTTTGATTCAATAATTTATTTCTCTTACCATTTCACCTCTGCTCCCATGACCGATGGGATTAGAACCGATACTCCCTTCCCAACCGGCTCTGCCTCTATTTTCTGCGATAACCCATTTATAACCAAAATGACTTCTTCTATCGTTGAATTTTCAAGAATAAGCTTCACGGGACGAGTGCAACTAACTAGATATGAAGCATTTTCTATTCTACGAATCTCTGCAGAAAGATCGTCGCTTTCAGCAGTCAGCGCCATCGGGCCGTATCCAATTTCTTTTCCTTTCCCCAAATAGAGATGTTCGGGCTGATCATTTTTTAGCGAAATAACGCCAAAATAACCCTGAAACAGAATGTTATTTCCGTCAATTTTCGAGTCACAATCGTTTCCCTGTAAGATGATCTGTTCCGAGTCATTTCTGTTATAAACTTTCAGCACAGTATTTTCGTTACTGCACAATTCCTCTATTTTTTCGACCTCCCTTACGGTTTGGGTCCCGTTCCCTTCAAAAGGTTCGAAAACAGCAATAAAAGGCTCATTCCAAGCTTGCCCTCGCGCACGAATGGTAAAAACAGGTTGTGGAAGATTTTTATATTGATGCCCTGACGTTTTAACCTTGGGCGACAACGCGGTGAAGTAGGTTAGGTCCTTTGCCCCCGGAACAAGGACCTGCATATATTTATCGGGATGTTCATTTTCTTTGACAGTAAACAATGCTGTAATATTTCCGGCATAATCTTCCAGCTTCCTGACATCCGTAAAAAAGCGGAATCCCGGATAGTCTTTTTCAGTCAACGGATAAGTTGTTGAAACCGTTTTCAAAACATCGCTGTTTTTGTCGGTTAACACGAGACCTTCCCCCATGTTGTGGTAGACATAATCGTTGCTCACTTCATTGTCGGAGCGGAAAATATCGACATAATAACCCGAAGAAGAGGAAGTCCGCACGACAGCCAAAGTTCTCAATTGATTAGTGTTGGTGGATTTGTCGAAATAACGCGTATCAGTAAACGAATAGTCCGGCGACACTGCATCACTGTCGGGCATAGGTTCCATAGCTTCCATTTCAATCTGCCCGATTTGTTTTGTGCCCGCCGAACCGCTGAAGGGAACCGAACTGGAAGCACCGGCTGCCACTACAGTGTTATGTGCAGCCCACTGGCTGTAATAATTGCGGTGTATCGGATGTTCATAATTGGGTCCTGTCCCGGCGTCAATTCCCATTACTTCGCCCAACCCATACAATTCCATAGCCATCCCGTTGCAATGGTTGTGGTTGTATGTAGCTCCCTGCACTCCAACCATCAGTCCCTTTTTTGGATCTGTTCCGTTACGTTGCAGAAAATAGCGAGCGAAATCGAGTGTTCCGGTTCTGGGCCATTCAAACGATGAGGTTGTTTCGGGTATTTCAGGAAGAAAACAAAGTAATCCAAGGAATCCTGATTCATCGCGCCGGTATTTATCACCATCGATTAGCTTTTTCATCGAAGCCAGCATTTCGGGCAATTCGGGCTGTTTGTATTTGACTGCACCAATAAGCCCGATTTCAAGTGATTCGGCGCTTTGCGAAGCTCGCCCTGTATCACCAAAAGCGGAAACTGTTAGGTTTGGAAACGAATATTTTAACATCGCATAAGAAGCCCTAAAAAGTGCCGGAAACTGAAGAAAAACATCAAATCCGTTGTTTTCAAGGGACAGAGCCGAAATCAACAGATTCCCCACCGGGTAGTTGTGATACCCACCCGGTTCTTTCCAGTGTCCGTCGTGAGTAAGCCATTTTTCTACCGTTGATGGTAACGCCAGTTGCCCGCAACTACCGTTGATGGTATCTTTTTCAAGAAAAAATTGAAGATAATAATCCCGTTTTTGCTGATTATCAAGGCTAAGTGCCGCAAAAACCATTGTCGAGCTTTCGGCAGCATACCAGTTGTTATTCCAGTAACCACGAAATGCCAGAGTTGAAGCAATTTTCTCAAATACCGTATCATAATAACTTAAATCATAATCTTTCTGCCGCATAAACGGCTTAATGAAATCGTATGCAAGAATCAACGGACGTGAAACCGCATCACCGAGAGTCTGCATATCGAGAAAGCCTGTGCGGCATGGTCCTACAATAGGTTCCTGATAATAAGCTCCTTTAACCCATTGGTCAAGAATGTCTGCAGCAAAAGTGGCAAACTTTTCTTCGCCTGTAAGCCAGTAAATTATGGCTGCATCCTGTGCCAGTTTGTTAATGTCACCGTTTATAGATGTGATATAAGCCTGCGGATCAACCCACTCCTTCTTCTCCGTTTCCGGATTAAACAAGTACATCAAACGGCAAGTATCATTTGGAACAAGCTCTTCGATGGTGGGTTTGCGGTACGAAGTACCCTTTTCCGTTATCGGCGTACGCAAATAAGTATTCACCCTTACTGTGGGAACCGGGGCATCTCCCTCCCATTTAATCAACTCCTTCCCCGAGTTATCCGAATAAACCGTCGTGTAACGTTTACCGGGAACACGATTCATCAGGTAACGGCTTAATATCCATTCCTTATCGGTTTGATGGCGATCAGCATAGGACTCCACATTGTTCCGCATTTTGTCGAAAATGGTTTTTGCCCAGGCTTGTCTCTCGATTTTTTCCAATACAGCCTGTCTATTCTCAGGTTTAACCAGAATGTGTGGATTACCTTGTTGCGCCGTAAGCTGAAGGAGTGGAAACAACAGAAAAATCAGCAGAACAATTTTATTCCTATTCATCACCATTTATTTAATGTGTTGTCTGAAGGCACAGCCACGTCGGCATATTTTTCAGGAACCAGCAAAACTTCAAAACTCTCCGAAGTGTTTGCCGGAATATCACATTCAAAGCCCACCATAACCGTTCCCGGATTTTGGGCGTCGTAGTCATTGGTAGGAGCAGTGCTCCATGTTTTCATAGTCAGGTTCTCCAGCCCTTCCACCTTCAGATACAATTTTTTATCACCGATGGTAAGTGTAGCCGACTTTTCACCCAGTTCAACACCCGCGAAAGTGAAGATTGCCCACTTTATCTTAACAGCATTTTCGGGTGTCTCAATCTCATCGCGAACCACCACGTATTTTTCGTCTATGATAGCAACGCCACGAACTGCTTTTTTCAACAAATCTTTATAAACCGATGAAATATCGGAAACAGCAAACCTGAAATTTTCAGTATCCGAGAATTTATCAATTTTTGCATAACCCGATACTTTCTGCAACTCATCGTTTACGGTTAAAACGTTGTGCGAATGATTGTTCATCCGGTAAATGGTCCAGCGCTGAGCATCCTGAGTTCGTCCAAAAATGGACATTCCTTTTGACTCCAGCGATTCGTAATTTTGCATTCCGGGATCGGAAGCCCAACGCACACCTTCGGCCTCCATCACAAAAGACCCTACATCCATATGCCCATGGTTTACGCTTGGTGAACCTGCTTTAAATCCTAGAAAAACAGCATTTTCATCGGACCACGATGTACGCATCATAGCAACAGGATTCGTTCCCTGTCCCATCCAGCTTTTTTCTGATGGCTCGGAGATTTGATCCAGCGGGATGTTTTTCCCCCAGATCATGATAGCCGGAAGAAGGCGATCGCCGGTGAGTTTGGAAAAATCACTGTTCTGAAGGAATTTGTTTTCCGACCACAACAGCGAAGGATTGTCCGATTTTTCAGCAAACCACAACATAGCGGGATTCAGGTTTCCTCTAAGTCCGCAATCGCTGTAGTTAAAACATTTTCCTGAAGGTGCCAGAACATGTTCAAGGTATTTGGATGTCTTCAGGAAACCGGGCGTAGAGGTCAATCCTTCATCCGATCCTAGAACTTTCCCCACGGCGCTTAAAAACATCACGTTGAAGGAACTTCCGTATCCCCAGTAGCCATATCCCTCAGGATAAACGCCATCAGGCTGGTATTCTGCCATCGATAATTTAATGGTTTCAAAAGCACGATCGATAATTTTTGTTGAAAGCTCCGGATAATCTTCCTGCACAGCAAGCGCTCCGTAAGTCATACCGGCATTACAAACCTGATTCCAGTTATTCGAAGAAGTTAAAAACCAATTGTAATCACTGTCTAATGAAGGATACAATCCTTTCGAAACAATGGCATCGCTGATTTTTTTGCGGGATTCTTCCGACAGCTTGTCATAAAGCCAGTCGTAGCCAATCGCCATCCCCATGGTCATTTCGGCCACATCAAGAAAATGCGAGGGATTCCAATCACTAAATTCTGCCACAGCCAGCAACTCTGATTCAGCACGAATAAAGTAAACTTCTTTACCCGTCATACGATAGGCATAAGACAGGTAAAATACCCTACGAAGACATTCCCTTGATTTATCTAGCAACCTTCGGCCAATTAAAACTCTTTCCACCGGCGATTTTGCCAGAATTTTGCTGCATTCAGTTAAAATGGCCTGATGCATTTTTGCCCAGGTAGGATCGGCATTTATCAAATCTTTAATTTGCTGTTCCTCTCCTTTTAAAAGCAAAATACGGGGATGATCAATGCTCCTGGCTTCCTCCTGATTATTTTCACCGTCGGCCTTATCGCAGCCAAAAGATGAAAACAAAATAAAAAACATGAATCCGACTATCAAATAACACTTATTCATTGCTCAATTTCTATAATTTAATGCTTACACTTTTTCCACAGTAAACACCCTGAGGTAAGTCAACTGCAATGCGGGTCAACCCGCTTTTTTCATTCCACGAAGCGATAAAGTTATCACCTTGTTCAGCTGTCTTTCCTGAAATGGCAAGATGATATCTCCCCAAATTCCTTGCGGGATCGGCCACCGATACACTGATTACTTTATCCCCATCCAGTTTTATCATTACAATTCCGGGATGATCAGATATAATCTTCACCTTATCGGAGATTTGAAGCTCACCGGCTTTGTAAAACACAGCCTGGCACACTTGCAGGCCCGAATGTTTCATGGCCTGAATTTCATCTGAATTCGACAAAATTTCTATCTCTCTTCCATCAGAACCAACCAGTTCCTGTTCCGTAACGGCGGGCACCACAATGTATTCGTAACTTTCATTCGCGGGCCGGCTACCGTGATCCAGCCAAAGATTAAAAACATCAAGGCTTACTTCCTCTTTGGGAGAATCAACCTGTTTGTTAATGGAATACCAGCTGCCGGTTTGTGCCTGGTTTGATACGTTTACTTTTACCGGTTGCGGGAACAGGTAACCAATACCATCATGAAAAATCCAGTCAACATTTACCAACTGATGATCTCCTTTTTCAAGGATTGATTTTTGGTTGTTTGATCCCACTGCCACATCTCCGTGCAACAGACATTGGTTGAGCGTGGTAGCTACCGGGAGGTTACTTTGTGCTTTTATTGCTGTTCCCAAACAAACGTATTCTTTATCGAAAAAGAACCATGCTTTTTTTGCGGAAAGCGGACCGTGCGGACTTTTAAAATCGAAACCGACGGCACCGTACATTCCATCTGTTACTGCGCCAACAAAATCAGTTAGGCCATCTTTTTGAATTTCGTTGGGTGCGGGCAATTCAGGTTTTTGCATCACAGTAGTCCCCGGTATTTTCTGCCAGTCGAACACGGGTGCAATATTGGTATATTCTTCGCCGGTAACTGAAATGTAGTTGGCCCCGTCTGCTTTATGATGGTTTTTAAGTCCTTCGCTGTTATAAGGTTCTTCCGTGTTCCGGTTTCGGGTAGAAAACATCCGAACTGAAGTAAAATATTCAGGGCGCTGGTGGGAATAATGTTCGGTTTGCCAGAAAAATTTCCCAAACGACAAGCTTGCTGCAGCTTCTCCTTTCCTGATCTTAATTATTTCCTCCAGTTCCAATTTCCTGTAATCCGCCGATTTCAGCAATCTCTCAGGAGTTGCTGTTCCGGCAGGCCTGCCACTTTCACGACGGGAAACATCGCGGTTTTTTGTTCCGGGGTCATCAGTGCGGCCATAAACCATTTGTTTACAGATTCCATCCAGAAAATAATCCACCAACTGATCAATTTTTTCTTCTGAAAAAGCATATTCGGTACCCGCCACATAGGCAGCCCACTCGGCAAAAGCATCAGCATAACCAAGCCCATACGACAAGGTGTTATTTACCCTGTCCTGGCGGTGATGGAAACTGAAATCGTGTTGCATTCCACGCTGTCCGGTGTTGAATTTTATTTCACTTTCAATTACTTTGATCACCTGATCGAATTGCTCTTTATCGCCAATGAACAGCAGGTTTTTAGCAAGAATGCCCGCAATTTTTATCCGGTCGCCACTGGGACGAGCTCCGGAGGCAGTTAGGTGTGCACGCCCGATAATAGGTTGCGCCTTTTCTACCAAATCCTTGGGAAGATCATCGCCAACAAGCAGCATTAAAGTTACCAGGTTATTCGGTGTTCCAATTTGATTATGCCACCAGTTCTCACAGAAATAATCGTGATCCACCCAGTTTTTCAGGGCTTTTTCAATCGCTGCTTTTACTTCCTTTTTCTTATAATATTTTGACTCTTTACTTTTATATGCCCTAGCCAAAATAACCATGTTTGAAGAATGCCTTGCATGTTGAAAACCTTCGCGTGAAACATCCTCATAATCAATTCCCGGCCAAGTACCATCCGCCTTAATAGAAGCAATTAGATTCTCAATTACAATATTATCGGGTAACGGTTGTACAGCTTGCTCAAAAACACGCTTTTTTATAACATCAATATCAGAGGTAGTTCCGTTGCTTTGGATAAAAACAAATTGAAGAAGAACCACAACAACAGCCTGCAATACATATCTCATAATCAAATTTTTAAATTTTGAAGCCAGATCTTTCTGAAAAAAATATCCATTAAATAGATTCTGCTTTTTCCCGTATTCAGATCCCAAGACCTGTTTTACGCTTTAGTTTTCGGACAACCTGATCCGGATATGATCTTTTCCGTTTTCACAGGTCCAGGCAGGAATACGTAACTCTATCCGTTTCAATCCTTTTATCTGACGATCCAATTGCATTGGAGCAGGGTCAAGAGAAATGACCGTAAAAGTTAATTTCGGATGAGTCAGATTCTCGATCTTAAGCTCTTTCCCGTCTTGTTTTAGCATTGCGCCGGTTGGTGTTATTTCAACATCGGCTGTGGTGAGTAACTGCCAGGTAATTAATTTTGACGATTCGGATGTTTCTATTTCATCATCAATGACGATCGAAACAGGGCTGTCTTTTTCAAAGCTGCGTATTGCTTTCGTCAGGTTTCCTCCGTAAACAGCTGTTAAATCAAATGATGCTTTTGGATTCTCTCCTCCTTTAAAATCTATCAGGGTAGCCTGACCATCGTTAATGAATAACTGATCGTTAACAGAAAGTGTGCTGTGCCCGAAATTATTTTTTGTAAGTAATGTCCAGCGCTCACAATCCTGGCAACTTCCCCACAAATCAAATCCGGTTTTTTCCAGTTCGTTATAAGATTGGTTCCCCGGATCAATCACCCAGCGCACGCCATTCAATTCAAAAATAAAAGAGCCGGCATCCATGTTTCCATGACTTGTAGTTGCCCTGCCTCCTTTTCCTCCAAAGTAATAATCGTGCTTATCATCTGCATCTCCTTTGAAAACAACGATCGGATTTGATCCGTCACCTTTCCATGCATTGGGCATTTTAACATCTTCGCTTTCTTTGTATTGCGACAACCAAACCAAAGCTGCTCCACCAAGTCGCGACAATTTACCCATTTCTTCGGCTGGCATTAAGAATCTTTCTTTTTCAAAAAACGCTGCATTCCCGGTTTTCGTCGCAAACCATGCTAAAATATCATCACCCGAATTGCTTCTTCTATCACCGCAATCTGCAAAATTGTAATACCAGCCCGATGGGGTATTCATTAAATAACGAAATACAGCGCTTTCTTTAAATGCCGGGTAATCAGCAATTCCAAAGTCTGTTCCCAGTGAGCTTTCCAAAAAAGCGGATGTAACTACCGAAAAACTGGTACCATACCCCCAGTACGTTGAACCTTCGGGGTAAACTCCATCGGGAGAGTATTGTTTTAAAGCCTGTACCATGCCATCCAGTGCTCTGCTTATGGTTTTGGCAGCAAGCTCCGGGTCTTTTTCTGCAATCGAAATGGAAGCAGCGATCATTCCACCGTTACATACCTGGTTCCAGTTGTTATGTCCGTATGCCCAACTGGGGTCTTTCCCGCTTTCGGGCCAACTTGGTTTTATCCCTTTTTCAATCAAGGCAGTTTTTGCCATTTCGATGGTCGATTTTGGTAGTTTCCCTGCTGTCCAGTCGAGAGCAAAAGCAACTGCCATCGACATTTCTGCCACATCAAGAAAATGTGATGGATTCCAATCGGTAAAGTTGCAAACAGCAATCAATTCATCGTTGATTCGTTTTAATACCACCGGATTTTTCTCTATTCGATAAACGATCCCCAACATGTTGATACGATAAAGCATCTCGCGGCTTACCCCCAGCAATCTGCGGCCTTCCAGTTTTCTTTCCAAAAAGGACTTATCCATAATACTTTCTGCATTCAACTTGATGGCTTTATACATGTTTTGAACCACCGGATCTGACTTTAAACTCTTTTTCAGATTGCTTTCGATGGCTGAATTCAAGACCAGGCGAGGTTGAGATTTCCTTAAATTGGCCTTTAAATATTGTACCGATATTGGATTATCGAGTTTCTGAATTTCCTTTTCTTCGGTGCCTGCCTTTACTGCCGAAGAAATAAAGATTGCCACGATAACAAGGCAAATAAAAAAGTTAGATTTTGATTTCATTTTAGTTGGTATTTAGATTTTCAATTATTCTCTGTTATCCTTAAAACTCTTTTCTTACGGATATTCCTCTACAATGAATATCCAATTTCCTTCCTCACTCCGCCTTCATTTACGTTAAGTTGCAACCCAGGGATTTCTGAATTTCCAAATTGAATCTTAATGTCCGGAACTTCACTTTCATAAGGGGCAACCAAGGTCACAAATCGAACCTTATCCTGGTTTTGCAATTTTTCAAGGCTGTAGCAAAATGCCGGTCTTGGTTCTTTCTTCGTATATAAAAATGAAACCTGGCCCTCTTCTTTCAACAATTGGATGTCTTTTTGAGTATTGGCCTTGACATGAACATTCCATCCATCGCTAAAATCAGAATTAACTGACAAATCTTCGGAGTTTATAGATACCTTCCCGGGAGCCAGCTGAAAATGGACATCAACAGTGCCTGTTGCAGTCCCAATTGCTTCATCAACAATTACAAAATACCTTTTATCCACGAAAAATACTGACCGGCGATGAGCCAGATTTTCATAACTCTGGTTTTCAACAACAAGTATATCCAGTTTCTCACCCGGTTGCCATAAAACAAGTTTGGGTGCATATTTTGAATTTTCACCATTTAAGGTAAGTGTTTGGTGCACTTTTGTTTGTCGGAACCATCTTCTTCCCTCCGGATCGCCGCTGTATATAAAACTTCCGGCATCGGGCATCAGGTTCCGGCCACCGGCAAAAAGCTCAAATGTTCCATTATCAGGCTGACAGTGTCCGCCGCCGTCGGGGCCGCACTTTAACACCAAACAAATGGCATCATTATCCCAACTACTTCGCATGGAATACAAGCCACTTTCGGGCAACGCGTAGGCAGTTGAATCGGGTTCTTGGCCTTTTTCCCCATTTGTCGCAAGAAATAGAAAATCATCGCGTTTAAATTTTTCAGCCCATTCCAAATATCTTTTGGTATGTTGCCCCGGAGAACCGGCCCAGGCATCGCCAAATTGGGCATTCGTACCATCAGGATGTCCCAGCTTCATTGGAACTTCGCACATAAGCTCTATCGTTTTAAGGTAGGATGGAGGAAACATGTTTTCGAGCTGGTTCATTTTTGCCAGTTCAAAGGTGCGTAAAAACCAGTTTATGCAGCCAAGATGATAACCAATCGCCAGTTCGCGCTGGTGCCCGTCGGGATAAACCTGCAAATTAATTTCATTATTCAGGCGCCGGAAAGCCTCGGTACGCCATTTTACGGCATCTTTAAATTCGGGGAATGTGATCGCGATAAAAGCCATTCCTTCAGCTTCCATCAATCCCCAGTTACTTTTGCTTCGGTAAACTGTCATGAGGTAATCAGCGTGGTCGAACATGCTGTTTAGAAAAGCGACCAGTACTTCGGGAGTAAAATTCGGAGAATCGATAAAATACTGGAACAGTTCGGTCCAGCTATGCCCACGGATTCCAGCCTCAATCGAACGCCAGGCATACTTATGGTCGTTGTCGTTTGTATTTTTGACGGTCCAGTCAACCAGTTGGGCACACCATTCTCGGGCATATTTTTCATCGCCGGTATGCCAATATGCTTTTGCCATCGCGTTCCAGAAATACATTCGGTTGAGTTGCCACACCCATTCATTATCAGCAACCGGGCGTGTTCCCCAATCGATATTATCGCCGCAGAAGTAGGGGGGATAAGCACTTTGACCGACAAAAATATGATTCAAAGCATTGTCTGCCATTTCAAGATCCTTTTCCCCGGCAGCTTTGCCAAGGAAGTTTTCTTTTTGACTCCGGTCTATAAAATGCTTTACTGAGTTCCGTTTTCTGAAATAGTCCAGCAATTCCGCTGCAGCTTTATCCGGACTAGAGGAAAGTTGCTTTACTTTTTCCAGCTCGTTGGCAGACAAGTCGATCCGGGAAAGTAATTTTTCGGTATCATTTAAAAATTGACTGGAGTAAACCGGACCAACTCTAAAAAATATAAGAGTAACAATCAGAAAGAAGTATGGCCTGAATTGTTTTTTGAATTTACCAACAGCGTAGTTTCTCATTCCGGTAACCTTTTACAATCAATAACTAACGGATAAATACCACATTCTGGCAATGTGTTGTTAATTCTACTAACAACACAACTGCAAAAATTAACATGTACCGCAGATATGTTACATTACTCATTACCGAAAGGTAAAAAGAGGCAGTACATATTGGACAGAAAAAAGAGAACTACAACTAAACCGAATATCGGATTAATTGTAGTTCTTTTCGTTAAATATTAATAAACAACAGGAGAGTATACTTCCATCACCACTCCTCTATCACGAGCGACCAGTACATCGCTTGCTTCATAAGTTTGCTGACCATCAGAGATAGTAAAGTTCAGCACAATACCATCGCGCTCTTTATTGCCCCAGGAATAGGCTTTCGACTTAAATTCTCCTGTACCGCTAACGGTATACGCAGCACCCTCAGCACTGGTGATCGTACATTTATTTCCTGAGAAATTCAACAACATTGTGATTTCTCCAGTCATCACATCAGAATTCAAGCTCGTTGTTAATGAAACCTGGTTTCTTCCGGTAGTTACCAACTTGGCAGTTGGGTTATTCTCAACGTACTTTTCACTGTAGGTTTTACTTTCGAGCTCGCTGCCTCCACTGTCTTTCACTTTACTTGCACCATAATGAAAATAGGTACCGTGGTATTCATTTATATATTTAACCGCAAACATGGTAAAGTTCTTAGGAGCAACTGCCCACTGCGACGAAACACGAACATCGGCATTTGGATTCGTAGAACTTCCTGACAGAACGGTATCAACATCAGTTGATCCGATTAATCGAATTGGAACAACATACCCCAGCTTTATTGCCAAAGGATCGTTAAAGAATGCGTCGGTCAACTGAACTATCACTCCCCCGTTCATTTCGCCACTTGGAATAACGATTTTATCTGATGAACTCAAAGTATAGTAACTACTTGGCATTGCCCTAATCGTATCGCCATTAGCGTTAAATAAAATCTGATCGCACAAAGAGTTGTCAACCTCAATCTCAAATTCACGGTCCTGGTTATTTTCATAAACCCCTCCCATTGCAACAGAGATAACAAACTTGTGTGCATTGTCGTTTGTATTATCGTAAATATAATCACCCAGCACCAAGGTTCTCACCGGGAACTGATAAGGAAAATAGCCAGACGTGTATTCAAAATCAGGGTGTTCGATATCAAAATTATGACATGCGGCTAACCCTGAAAATATAAGCAGTATTAAAAATATCTTTTTCATTTTTCTGAATTTTTCTTATTAAATATATTAATTCCATCCATCATTTTGGATCAGATTAAATTTAACAGTTTCCTTATCAGGAATAGGCCCGTAGTGCATATATGAGTTATCATAAGCTCGTTGTTCAACGGTAAAATAGTTGTAAGTACCGTTTTCGATGCGAACACCTTTTGCCGGCTCTGTCAAATCTGCCTTCCATCGCCGCAAATCCCAGAAACGGAAACTTTCAAAACACAGTTCAAGTCTTCTTTCGTTGCGGATTAGTGCGCGCATTTCATCTTTATCGGAAATGGAATTCAGATAATCATCAGGCTGAGTAATTCCAGCACGCTGACGTATGGCTGCAATAACATCTTTAGCAGAGTATCCGTGTTCTCCGGCTCCGTTTGGCCCCCATGCTTCATTAGCAGCTTCAGCATAATTTAAAAACAATTCGGTGTAACGAATGTGTGTGTTAAAATGCTTTTGGTCGCTGGTAGATGACGGATTCAGGTTCACATCCTCCCGAAGCAGTTTCTTCAGATAATACCCTGTACGCGTTGAATTCTGTAGAGCATCCAAGCCATCGTCTCCGGCTCCTACTCCCGTGTTAATCGTAGTGTTTTTCAACTTGCTTCCATCATAAACGATGTACAAACTCAAACGAGGATCCCTTTCTGCGTATGGATTCGCCGGATCGTAACCGGAATTCTCATCTGTAATAGGGTATCCGTTTGCCATCGGAAAAGCATCAACCAAATTCTGTGTGGGATTGATTTCTCCATTTCCGTATAATGACGGAGGAAAGTTATCAGCTTCTCTTGTTCGGTTGGAATAAATTGGCCTTCTCCAAAGAATTTCGGCAATATCCTGCTTATTTCCAGTTGTAATATCTGCATCATCCACTTGAGCTTTCAGGAAAAATGTATGCCCGTTGGGATCCAGGCCAGCCAGACCGCCAATTTCATCCAATAATTGAGCGTGCAGATCAGCAGCTTCTTCCCACAATACGCCGGTATTGTTAGCATTGAATGCCGGGCTGGCAACCAGAAGTGCAAGCCTCGCTTTCATTGCTTCTACATGTCTGCCGCTTATTCGCTGCTGGGTTACATCACCAAAAACGGTATTGTAAAAAGAGATATCTGATATTTCACCAAATCCGGAGGGGAGGTCATCTATACTGCCCAAATTTCCATAATCTAACGGAAGATAAGTTAGAGCTTTATCAAGATCGGTGTAAATACTGTTTACAAAATCAGAAAAACTCGCCCTTGGGCTTGAAAAATCTTCCTCGGTCTCCAGGAATTTGTCATAGATCGGTGTTCCCAATAGTTCTCCACCAGGCGCGTACCCGCCATGATTACGTAAGAGAAAGTACTTAAACAGTCCTCGCAGTGCATACGACTCGCCGGTTAATCGTCTTACATATAATGCATTCAGATTATCATCCGTCCACTTCCAGGGTATGGAATCAACAACATCCAAAAATTTATTTGCATATAAAATTCCTTGATTACAGTTATCCCATAGACTCTGTGGATTATAAAGTGCCGACCATTCTCCCGTTGCAATTCTCATGAAGGAATTTTGCCGGTCGTTGGAAACAGCATCGTCCGTTGCCACCTCATCGTATCGATAATCATTTGTTGGAATATAAGTATAGGCCCGAATGAGCAATCCCTCGCCAAATGATGGATCTTCATAAACGCGTTCAATAGTACTATGATTATCATCAGCAGGTTCTAATAGGTCGCAGGAACCGAACATTACCGGAACTATTAGTGAAAATAAAAATATCTTATATCGTCTCATAATATTATTCTTAATATGAATTAAAAATTAGCTTTTACACCTATCGAAAAAGTACGGTAGTATGGTTCTCCACCAATACGGCGTTCTCTGATTTCTCTGTTCTTTGCAAATTGGATAACATTAGAACCATTTACAAACACATTCAAGTCTTTCATTAGCAATGATTTTGAAACAGATGCCGGAAAATTGTACGTGAGTTGGATTTTCCGAATCTGGAAGTAATCATTGTTATACAACCAAAAACTTGACCGGCGCAAATTATTACTGTTCGATTGAGAGCTAATTCTTGGATATAAAGCAACATCCTTTGTTTCGGGTGTCCAGGCATCCAGAACAACCTCAGAATACTTATCGTTTCCATCAATCCAGTAATAACTTCCTTCTTTGAAAGTTTCAGATCCACTTCTGCCTTCGCCCAGTACGAACATTGTTAAATTCCTGTATGAAACTTTCAATTGTAATCCACCAGAGAAAGGCGCCTGCCAGCGTCGCAGATAAACTTCATCGTTTCCATCAATAATATTATCGCCATTTTGATCTTTATACTTTATGTCACCGGGTTTTACGCTCCCAAACGTCTGATACGGACTGTTGTCGATGTCTGTTTGATCTTCAAAAAAACCGAGTGCCTCCAGTCCAAAAGTTGCATCAACCGGATGGCCTTTCCTGTACTGATAGTCGTTATTGTACACTTCGTCCACTTTTGTTTGTTCAGATGTTACATAAAGTGCATTTGCTGCCAAATAAAAATTCCAGTCGCCAACCGACTTGTTGAAACTAAGTCCAAATTCAATTCCCTTATATTGATTGGCATTAAAATTTTCGTAAGGAATAAAGTTCGAATAAAAACTTGGGTAGGCTGTACTTGGCCTTGTTACCAAATCGTTATAAACATCATAAAACAAATTTACTTCTGCTCCCAGTACTTTGTCGAAAAACAATCCTTCAATCCCCAGGTTAATTTCATTACGTTTTGCATATCCTAATTCAGGATTACTACTCCAACTTGATACAACTCCGGAGCGACTCCGTGTTCCTTCATACCAGCTATAGCTGCCTGATGTACCATATCTGTTGTCGTAATAAAAGAAACCTCCGATAGGTAAGTCCGAATTTAGGATTCCCCCCGAAAACCGAAGCTTTAAATAGTCGATGTTGTTAGCCGAAGCTAAAAAATCTTCATTGCTTACAACCCATGCAAGACCGAGTGAAGGAGAGAAACCTCCTCTGTTTCCATCAGGAAGTTTTACTGAATTAACATAAGCGCTGCTAAAATCGACCAGGTACTTTCTGTTATAAGAATAGGTAAGCTGTAAGCCCAGATGTGAGCTTTTTACTCCCTGAAAACTTCCTTCTTCTTTAAAATTGCTCCCATATCCAAGCAACGAACCTGTAACATGGTGTACATCATCAAAAATCCGGTCGTAGCTAAACTGTCCGTAAAAGCCGAAACGTCTTTGAAAATATGAATTTCCAACTACCTGTGTCCCAGGACGAGAATCATTTCCGTGTTGTTTCAAGTCAATAATAAGGTCTTCATCGTCGGCCCAAACCGCTTCGTAAACCGAATACGTGTTACCAATAGTCTGAAGATAACTTGTGAAATAGTCGAAACTGATATTGGTATGGAAAGATAATCCCTGGGTTATTTTATTCAAATCAAAATCAATTCGGTTGTTGAATGAAAACTTCCTGGAAATAGCCTCAACAACGCCTGCAGCATAACTATCGGCAATCGAATTGGTAAGGAAGTTTGAATTACCTCCCAGAAGATATTTTCCTTCCACATCATTTTTCCGGGCTTTCAACAACGAATTCTCCGGATCGATGAGGTCAAACGGAATTAAAGGAGTAAACTCAAACGGTCTGATCGAACTTGCATTTCCCCAGAAATTTCCTCTCTGCCCTTTGTCGTTTCCAAACAGAGATGAACCATCTACCGATGTTTTAATCCAATCGTTAATCTTCAGGTCAACATTTCCTCTCACATTCATCACGTTATTCCGTGCATTGGCAGCTTCTCCAAAGTCCAGGATCCCTCCTGCAGAATACCAACCTAAATCTGCAAAGTAACTTGCATTTTCGTTTCCTCCTGAAAAGGCTCCGTTCAAGTCAAAATAGGTTTTGAAATCTTTTAAATATTCATTTGAATAATAATCTACATCAGGATAACGATAAATGTTTCCATTGCGATAATTTTCAATGGTTTCATCATCATACAAAGGAGTAAGCCCGTCACTCTCTCTTGCTTTGTTAAAATAGGTCATGTAATCGGCTGAATTCAGGTATTCAGGCGTCTCCTGTGGAGTAGAGATTCCGTAATTAACTGAAAAATCCATTTTCTTTTTATACGGTTCTCCTCTTTTGGTAGTAATTAAAATAACGCCATTAACCGCGGCAGCACCATACAAAACAGCTGCATTTACGTCTTTCAATACTGAAATCGACTCGATTTCCGATAGCCTGAGAGATTCAATATCGCGAGGAAGTCCGTCAACAATATACAGGGCATTTCCTGATTCCAGACCACTTCCGGTCTCCGATGCAACATTGATATTGATACCAATTCCCCTAATGCTATTGTTTCCCAATAATCCCAAGGTACGACCTGTTAACACGTCGCTTGCCCAAATCGTATTATCGATGGCATCAATTTCAGAAGCATTAAGAGTGCTAACTGCTCCCACAACATCTCCTTTAGCTATTCTTCCAAAAGCAACACTTGTTTTATCTTTTTCACCATACAAAAAAGGAGTGCTTTTTAGCTTGATACTTACCAGATTGTTGACTTCATTCTGTGTAAGAATACTTTTTTCAAATCCATCTGCTTCAATTACGATATTCGTACCCCGCTCAACATTAAAGCTAAATCTCCCTTCAGCATCGGTTTTGGTATAAGCTATGTCACAAAATACCTGTGCATTTTCAATAGGATTTCCATTTTCGTCGTTAACAACTGACGCAATGGTTACCAGCTTTTCCGACTGCGCAAGCGTTATATTCGGAGCGAATAGCATTACGACATATAGAAAAGCTAATATTATTGTATGTTTCTCTTTCATTTGTTAATGATTTTAATTTATGATTTAGCTTACCATCCCGGATTTTGTGGAAATCCTTCAAATATCTTGGTATCAGACACCGGTAAAGGAAGCCAGTTGTGCTTCTTTTCCGCTACTCTTTTTATCACAACTCTTTCGTTTATGTTGATCGGTTTTCCATCGGGGTCACGATCAAAATCGATAGCGGTTTTTTCAAGATAACGAGAATCTCCGTTACGGTTCCAGCGACGCAAATCACAAAAACGGGCACCTTCCATAAATAATTCCACTGCTCTCTCACGAACAATCTCTTCAAAAAATACGTCTTTATTTGCAGTATATTTAGCGGTCAGGTCGGGTAATTGAGCTCTGTTCCTTACTGCGTTCACTGCATTAGCAGCAGTCATGCTGTAGTTGGATGAACTTGCACCAGGACTTCCGTTATTGCTAAATAAAACTGCTTCAGCATACATAAGATATACATCTGCCATACGTAAGTAGGGCACGTAAGCAGCCAGGTTTCCGGCTTTGGACACAGTAAAAGACTTATCCATTCCATTAAATTTCCTTGAATAGTATCCGGTAACACTCGGTGGATTTATTTGCGAGCGATGTCGACCTCCGGTGTATAATTCTGCGTATTTATCCGCACTCCGAATATTTGAGAAATTATCACCATCTTTTATAATAAATTTAGAAAAACGAGGCTCGAGGTTTGTCCAGGGATCATTGGGATCGTAACCCGATTCCGGATCGTCAATAGGCAATCCGTTTGCCATTGCAAAATTTTTCACAATATTGTGTGTAGGAACGTCTGCATTCGATCCACTGTTTAATCCAAATGATGATGGTACTGTTGCACCAACAGTTGACCAGCGAATACGTCCACGATCATATATCGTCGGGTTCATTATTGTTTCTATTCCACCCGTTTTCGCGTGGTTAAACCGGTAAAAAATATCCGTATAACTACTCCAAGGCTGCAATCCATATATTCCGGTATCATCAGCAAGTTTTAATAATTCACCAAAGGCCTGGGCAGCTTGCTGGCATAACTCAGCGTTGTAGGAATTGCTTCCGGTTGCTTCTTCGTTCATCATAGGACTGGCACCATACAATAATGCTTTTCCTAGATAACCGAGTGCAAAGAACTTATTAACACGGTCCATATTATGTCCTAAAGTTGCCTGCCCGGCTTCTGTTTCATCCCAATGATTGGGTAAAAGATCAGCAGCTGCACGAAAATCTTTGGCTATTTCAACGGCCATCTCCTGAAATGTGATTCGATTAAACTCTTCTGTAATAAGACTTTCGGTTGGCTCAAGTACTCTTGTTATATAAGGCAATCCACCCCAATATCTTCCAAGCTCAAAATGAAACCAAGCCCTAAAAAACAGGGCTTGCCCTTTTAGCAAGTCTTTCTCTTCCTGTGTTCCTTCAAACAAACCTTCTTCTTCGAGTTTGGCAAGCGCCAGGTTGGCTTTCCGAATGGCGTACCAGGCATACTCATACACTCTTCTATCTCTTCCTTCATTTGAAGTAGTATTTACACTCTTGCCTGAAAAATATCCTTCATTGGACCAGTAGTTTCCGATATCAAAGTTGTATATCTTATTGTTCAGGTTTTCGTCGGCAAACGAATAGTTGTTCCAGGCTCCACCTTTGTCAGGATCCATCACACAATTGTACAGTTCTTCAATTGATCCCTGAAAACTAAAAAAGTTTCCGAAGGCATCCTTTTCCGAAATATCGGCTTCCGGAGCTTTGTCAAGATAATCTTCACATGAAGTCGACAGCAAAATCAACATCATGAGAATCGCATAAAAGCTTATATTATATTTTGCACTTTTCATATTCTTGCGTATTAAAAAGTTAAATCAATTCCTAAGTTAATCCTCTTTGTCGTCGGGTAGGCACCTTCCGTATCGCTCCCTCCACTGTATGAGCTTTCGCGGTCGTCAGGTAAATCTGACCAAAAGAACAGGTTATTACCGTTAAGGAATATTCTTAGATTATCAAATCCGGCCTTTTTAGCCCATTGCAGTTTATTAAATGAATAAGCTATTTCTGCTGTTCTTAGCCGAATGTACGAAGCATCGTATAAGTAATAATTACCTACGTTTTCTGCCGGTGTTTTCCACCGAGGTAAGAAGGACGAGGCGTTTTGATTATCCTTTGACCAATAGTCGCTAACATGACCAAAAACAATATCAATATCATTACGGAAATTATCAAAAGGAATATACCTGTTGGCATTGTTAACACCATAGAACTGAACCATAAAACTCCAGCCCCCATAATTAAGACCAAATGAAAGATTAGCGGTATTCTGCGGAACATTCGAATACCCAATTGGAGCAGTATCTTCATTGTTTTTAATTATCCCATCCGCATTAAAATCGAGTAAATTATAATACCCCGGAAGTTTTTGAAGATCGTTGGTTTCTGTAGGAACGCTGGCAAATACTTCGTCCCAGTTGTTGTAAAATCCAGTTGAAATCAGCCTTTTCTGTTGGCCAATCGGATATCCCTTTGCCTTTAGATAATCTAACTGTAATGGGGCATCATCGCGAAAGATTATCTCGTTTTCGTTGTGGGTAATGGCCAGATTAGACCAAATATCGAAACGGCCAACCTTTTTGTTAAATCCAAGCTCCACTTCAAATCCTTTGGCCTTTACATGTCCAAGGTTGGCACTGGGAGGCGTTACCCCAAAGAATGAAGGAACCGTACGACTACCTCCTGACATTAATATGTCCGTCCTGTCTTCGGTGAAATAATCAACATTTAAGGACAACATGTTTTTCATCAGTCCAAGTTCCAGACCAATATTTTGTTTCAATGCCGTTTCCCATTGAATATCAGGATTCCCAACAGATTTTTCCCGGTAGAAAGTATAAGGACTTCGCCCGTTGCTTCTTTCATTTAAACGTGCATACCCGCCATATGCGAGTTGCGAAGCATATGCCCATCGAGAGCCGCCTACCTTATCATCTCCTACTCTACCAATACTGTACCTGAGCTTTAATCTGTCGATCCAGTCAACATCGAAAAATTTCTCGTTGGAAACATACCATCCTAAGGCAAGCGATGGGAAAAAATCGAAGCGATAACCCGGACCAAACTGCTCTGACCCATTATAAGCACCATTTACTTCAACAAGATACCGGGAGTCATAATCATAAGTAGTACGGAAAACCCAGTCTTCACGGTAATTTTTGAACATACTTCCATAGGCATATTCTTCTCGTTTAAACACGCCCATTGCACTCACATTATGCACATCAAATGTTCTTGCCCAGTTTAATTGTGCTTCATAAGATAATCTTCTGGACACAGGAATACCGCTGGACCAGTTGGCTTGAATTATGTCCTCCTGCCGGATATTCCAGGGCTGAAGAACCCAGTCGTATTCTTCGTCACTAACAGGAAGCAACACCGTGTATTCGCTTGGATCCTGGTCAGGTCCTTCATAAAGCATCGGATAAATCTGCTTGTAGGGAACATTCGTACGTGCCTCATTCGGCCTGATACTGTTTTGCTGGTCCCAAATACCTCCTTGCGACCGGATACTGTTATCGTAAAACAGACTGCCCTTAAACTTCAAGCCTTTGGTGATAAAATCAAGATCTTGTGTAAGCGAAAAATCTGAATTTAATTGGGTGCTCCGTGTTTCGCGAATACCTATGTTATAAACAACCGCCAATGGATTTAAGGTGTTGTTTCCACCTTCCTGATAGGCTCCCCATCGGCCATCTTCATGCATCGGTATCATCAGGTTGGGAGCAATGTAATAGGTTGCTGCCCACATCCACCAGTCAGCCCTGCTCGTACTTCCTTCGTTGTTCCAGTTGGTATTTTTCTGGCTGTAATATCCTGAAAGGTTAACCGATAATTTGGTTGATTTGCTTAATTGGAAATCAATGTTGCTTCTAAAGTTAAACCTGTTGAAATTATAATTAGGATCATATCCTTTAAGGTTATCATAGTCCTTAAACATATCACCTTCGTGGGTATATCCCAATAATCCGTAATACTTTACCGACTTGCTTCCTCCTCGTGCACTAAGCGTAGCCTTGTGGGAGAAACCTAAATCTTTAAACATTGCCTCCTCCCAGTCTACGTTAGGATAAATTACCGCATATTCAGCTGATTGAGGCAGTTGATAACGTTGAACAATCTCATATGGCACATAGGCGTTCCATGACGGCTCGTTTAAAACCCCTTCACGCTCTATCATTTCATTTTTAGCCATCATTGCCCCATAAGAATCCAGCTTATCGGGCTGCTTTGACAACATTATACCCGTAGCAACATAATTGAAATTTAATACTGTTTTTCCTTCTTTTCCACGTTTCGTTGTAATCAGGATAACACCGTTGGCTCCCTTTACTCCAAAAACGGCTGTTGCGGAAGCATCTTTCAGAACTGAAATACTTTCGACTTCATTTACATCAATGTTGTTCATATCCCTTTCAACACCATCAACAAGAACCAATGGTTGACCTCCATTCCAGGTGTTCTGTCCGCGAATGTAAATATTGGTTGAACTCTCTCCTGTAAGTATTCCTCCGGGTTCTCCGGATGACGTTAGAGCAACAATACCGGGAAGGTTTCCGGATAAAGCCTGGCGAAGGTCAGTTACATTACCGGTCCGCTTTAGCTCTTCCTCGGATGCCTGAGCAATTGAACCTACAACACTTTCCTTCTTTTGTACACCATATCCAACGGCAACAACTTCCTCAAGTCCTATGGACTCTTGTTGCATCACAACATTTAATGTTGTTTTTCCAGAGAAAACAACCTCTTGTGTTTTCAACCCCATAAACGAAAAAACCAAAGTTGCACCGTCTTTTACATCGGGGATACTGAATTCTCCATCAATATTTGTTGCTGTTCCAATTGTTGTTCCTTTCACAATTACAGCAACTCCGGGAAGCGGAATCCCCTCTTCATCCAAAACTTTTCCATTCACTGTACTTTGAGCATAAACTCCGGTACATACAGCAATGAAAAAGAAATACAGCATTAAAAAGCGCAATGCTTTTTTAATTCCATTTTTGTTTTTCATAGAGTTTAATTTTAGGTTTTAATTTGAATGTATATTATATTGAAATTGATTATTTGGAGTTAGAATTGTTGAATTTCTGTTTTCGGATAATCGATTCCAGAAAATAATAGTCAGCATATACCAAGGGTACATCGATTTCTGAACCACCTGGTTTATGTCCTGTTGAATGTTTTAATAAAAAACCTCCATTTTCTCCAACACCCGCCAGAAAGTCAGGCGAAGCCAACGACTCTAATAGTTTATCCGCCACTTTCCTGTATTCATTTCCCTTACCTGAATATTGGCTTAACTCATAAAAAGCAGAAGTCATAATCGCACCTGCCGATGCATCATAGGGTTCATCAGCAAGATTAGCTACGTTAAAATCCCAGCAAGGAATTTTCCCGTCTCTTATTCCGGGTTGAGCTAAAATGTAAGTAGCAATTTTTTCAGCCTGATTCAGAAATTCCTTCATCCCGGTTTCCCGGTACATCATCGTATATCCATACAACCCCCAGGCTTGTCCGCGAGCCCATGCACTTTCATCGGCATATCCCTGATGTGTTTGTTTGTGTTGTACTTCACCTGTTTCCGGATTATAATCAACTACATGATACGATGAATTATCTTCCCTGAAATGATTTTTCATCGTAGTTAACGCATGTGTGATGGCAATGTTCCTTAAACTGTCGTTCCCCGCTTCTTTAGCAGCCCACGTCAACAATTCCAAGTTCATCATATTATCAATGATCACTGGAAAATCCCACTTGTCTTTGTTGTGATCCCATGATCGGATACACCCAACTGACGGATTAAACCTTGTAGCTAAAGTTTTTGCAGACTGGATAAGAATTTGACGAAATTCAGGATTTCGGGTTTTCGTGTAGGCATGCCCAAAACTGCACATCATTTTAAAACCCATGTCATGCGTTTTTGCATTCCATTGCTCCTTTGCCAGTGGAAGTGTATAATCTATTGCGATATTCTGCCAAGTTGTGTCTACGGTTAATTCTCCCAGCATCCACAAATTCCCCGGGAAGAAGCCACTGGTCCAATCCCGGCTTGACACAAGTTTTAATTGCTCATTTTCAAAAGTGCGAGGAGACGTAAGAACACTGTCTCGAAGTGGTTCGGCAAGTTCTACAGCGTACTTTAACTGCTCTGATATAACCCTGATAGCCTGTGATTCAGAACGTTCGGATTGCTGGCAGGAAAATAAAAATGCAGTAACAGCCAACAAGCAAAGTTTCACTTTCATAATACTCTTCGTTAGTTTTATAGTCTAGTTTCTCTTCTCAACGATTTCATTCTGATATTTTTTGAATTCTAATGCTGAAAAAGCTCAACATATATGAAATCAATTATCAGATCGATCACAACAATTTGTCTAACAGCTCTTGTTCATATCTATAATTGCAATCGATTGCATAAAGATATTGCAACTTTGTATATATAAAATATGTTATATAACACATTTACCGGCAAATGTAGTTGAGAGAGGATGAAATAAAGCAACATAAAAGATTAATTATCATATCCTTTAACAGCATGAAGGGAAGATTTACTGATGGCTGTAACCTCATGATTCAACTGCCATTTTTTGTGCAACTTTTAATTATTTGGCGCCTAACAAAGAATCGAAAATGAACAATAATTGTAATCTATCCCTACTCTTTCGAGAGCACAAAGCCACGAATCTCAATCTTTAATACCAGCATTTCAATTACATCCCAAAACGGAACAAAGTCTTAAAATAATCCGAGCGCTTTCTATCTTGCTGCAATGTGATACTTTATCAAATCTTTTCGTTAACTCTTCTCTCATCTTTTCCATCAGATCGACCACACAAGACCATTCCCCTTATTTTTGAAATGAATTTTCAGAAGTGGATGTTATGGGATTAAGATATGCAGTTATTGGGACCGGGGCCATTGGAGGTTACTACGGAGGAAAGCTCGCCAAAGCCGGGAACGAAGTTCATTTTCTGTTCAGAAGCGATTTTGAGCAGGTAAAGAAAAACGGACTGCAAATTAACTCTGTCAACGGCGATTTCCTGATCAATCCTGTTCTTGCCTACCATTCAACCAACGACATGCCTGTCTGTGATGTTATTTTGGTTGGACTGAAAACAACCGCCAACCATCAGTTAGCATCGCTTTTGAAGCCGATTTTGCACGAAAACAGCCTGGTGGTGCTCATTCAAAACGGCTTGGGAGTAGAGGAAAAAGTGGCAGAAGAATTACCTAACACAAATATTGCCGGCGGTCTCGCATTTATTTGTGCACAGAAAAACAGCCCGGGTGTAATTTCTCATTTGGATTTGGGCCGGATTAACCTGGGTTTGTACCGCGGAAACAAGGAACAACTGGAACAGGTTTGTGCTGATTTTTGCGCGGCAGGTGTTGATGCACACGTGGCCGAAAGCCTGGGTTTCGCCAGATGGCACAAACTGGTTTGGAATGTTCCTTTTAACGGAATGTGTGTTGTTTTAAATGCCAGTACCGATCACCTGATGGAAAACGAATCCATCCGCGAATTGTCGCGCGAAATGATGACAGAAGTGGTGGAAGCTGCCCAAAAATGCGGATACGACCTCGGGAACGACCTTCCTGAGAAAATGATCAAAATGACCATGGGAATGGAGCCTTATGCTCCCAGTATGAAACTTGATTTTGACAACAACCGCCCGCTGGAAGTGGAAGCCATATATTCAGCTCCGGTAAAAGCCGCTCAGAAAGCAGGCTACGAAATGAAAAAGGTAGCCATGCTCGAACAACAGCTGTTGTTTATCAATTCAAAGATTTCTTAAAAGAAAAGCCGCCTCTTAAAAATGATTAACCCATCCCTTTCGATACGCTGAATTTCTGGTCATAACTCCTCCGGTTGTTCGTATTGTTTCAAATGCGGGCAGCAAGCCGATAGAGATTCTACTCTTTCGGGAACCTGCGGCTACAACAACCAAACCAGTGAAGGAACCTGGACAAGCACCCGTTCAGGTCAGGCTCTCAGCCAGAAAAGCTTAAAAGAATCCCTCTTTTTTGATTTCAATTTTGCTTTCTTTGTGCCTGACAGACCATAAAACGATAATTATGAAACGTTTCTCCTCATCGCGTGGAATGGCCAGGATTTTTATGATTTTGACCTTTTCAATTTTAGTAAGCGCTTGTACAACTTCCAGCCAACGAAATAAGAATCAGAACCAATCCAATATTATCATGTTTTTAGTGGATGACATGGGCTGGCAGGATACTTCTGTTCCTTTCTGGACCAAAGAGACTGAGTTTAACCGGCGTTACCATACTCCGGCCATGGAAAAACTGGCTGAAGGAGGAATAATGTTTACCCAGGCTTATGCCAGTTCAGTATGCTCGCCTACCCGTGTGAGCCTGATGAGTGGCATGAACGCTGCCCGGCACCGCGTCACCAACTGGACCCTAAGAAGAAACCAGTCGGTGGATTCGGAACACCCGGTGCTGACTTATCCGCAATGGAGTGTAAACGGCATTCAGCCGGTAGATTCGATCGAAAACTCAACCTACGCCACCCTGCTTCCGCAGCTCTTACACGACAACGGCTATTTTACCGTCCATTGCGGGAAAGCCCATTTTGGCGCCATGACAACACCCTCGGCAGATCCGTTGAATTGCGGGTTTGATGTAAATATTGCCGGGCATGCCGCCGGCGGGCCGGGAAGTTACTATGGTACCGAAAACTTTGGGAACAAAGAAAAAGGAGGACATACTGAGCCCTGGGGAATTCCGGGGTTGGAAAAATACCACGGCGACAGCATTTTTCTAACCGAAGTACTCACCCGAGAAGCCATCCATGCACTGGATTCTGCCCGCCATTTACATCAACCTTTTTATTTGTACATGTCGCACTATGCGGTACACGTACCTTTGTATGCCGACCTTCGGTTTTACCAAAAATACCTGGATGCAGGTTTGCCTGATGCCGAAGCGCGTTATGCTTCAATGGTGGAAGGCATGGACAAAAGTCTGGGTGATTTGATGACCTATCTCGATGAAAACGGATTAACAGAAAACACGATCATTCTTTTTATGTCTGATAACGGAGGATTTAGCCTCTCGCCCAGAACTGCCGTACACGCCAGTAACAAACCGCTCAACAGCGGAAAAGGCTCGGCTCACGAAGGCGGTATTCGCGAACCGATGATCGTAAAATGGCCGGGAGTGGTTCACCCAAAAACCAAGACCGATAAGATGGTCATTATCGAGGATTTCTTCCCTACCATACTCGAAATGGCAGGAGTTAGCAACTATCAAACCGTACAACCAGTAGATGGCGTCAGTTTTGTTCCTGTGCTGAAAAACACTGAAGCCCAAGATGAAGACCGCGATCTTTTCTGGAATTTCCCCAACAACTGGGGCCCAAAGGGGCCGGGAATCGGAGCCACCTGCACCATCAGAAGCGGCGACTGGAAGCTGATCTATTACTACGCCGACCAACGTTTCGAGTTATTCAATATTCGCGAAGATATCGGGGAGCTCGCTAACCGGGCAGAGCAGGAACCTGAAAAAGTAAAAGAACTGGCTATAAAACTGGGAGAATACCTTCGAAGCGTAAATGCACAACGACCATTTTTAAAGTCCACCGCCCAACCTGTTCCCTGGCCCGACGAAACAATATGACTGTAATCGCGGAGAAAATTTTTGCTGAAAAATCAATGATTTGAGCTTCCTTTTCCAACAAATCAGCCTCAAACTTGTTAGTGGATAGTGTGATAATTTTTAAAGAATAAGCCATGAGCAAAATTTTTTCAACCCAATTCAACTCAACCACCACAAACCTATCCTTACTCATTCTCCGCTTAGGAGCCGGCAGTTTTATGCTCACCCACGGTTATCCTAAATTGCTAAAACTGTTGGCAGGTAACGTTCAGTTTGCCGATCCGTTTGGACTCGGACCCGGTATATCATTGGGGCTGGCTGTTTTCGCCGAGTTCTTCTGTTCCATCTTACTGATTCTGGGCCTTGGTACCCGCCTGGCTACCCTTCCGCTTATTGTTACTATGGCGGTAGCAGCATTTATAGCACATAGCGCCGATCCCTTTGCACGCAAAGAAATGGCTTTGCTATACCTGGTCAGCTATATCGTGCTTTTACTTTCGGGACCAGGTAAAATTTCAGTTGATCGCATACTAAGCAAAGGGTAACGATATAAGAAAACATCCAAACCTTATATCATAAGGTCTGAAGTTGCCAGTAGCTTACTAAACGTGCTTGCTGATGAACCGTTTCGCTTGACACAAAATCGAGGATGGTGAATTACCCGAGCATAATCAGTAAGCCGCCGGTAACAAAGGCCACCACCCACCACAAATAAGCATAACGCGAGTACAGATGAATTTTCTTTGGAATATGGTTATACAACCCATCTTTTATGCAAATGCGCCACAGTAATACGGCATCAGTAAACATGCCGGCAAAAGCCAGGTAACCCAGAATTTTATGCAGCGTAAATGCACTGTCGGGCGATCCCTTAATCATATAAACAATGGCAATAATGTTGAGAATGACACCAAGCGTTATAAAAGTCAAAATGGATTTTGTAAGGAGTCTTTTGCGGTGTTCTCTATAAATACCTATCGAATAGGCTGCCAAGGCAAAAACCACAACAATGGTTCCAATACGTAGCAGTGTACTCATAAAATGACTATTAATGGGCGATGAAATTAGCAGAAATTATGAGAAATAACGTACAATTTCAAATGAAGAAATTCAATTCCATAAAAGACCAAACACTCCGGTATTGAACAACAAGCTATTTGTCAAACCATTATACAGGCTAATCTGACAAATAAATTCTGAAAATACTGACTCAACTTTTTGGTGACATATGATCCTTTTACTTTTTTACCAGTGCCTGTTGAAGCAATTGAATCAACTCAGGAATGTCACGGGTAATCGACATCGCTGACCGGGTCGCCCCCGAAATGGCCGAAATATCCTCACCGTAAATCAGCTTGCCTCCCGAATAAGCTTCAAATTGTGACAGCCATTTTTTTGAAGCAATTTCTCCCCCGTGTTCCGATCGATATTTTAACACGTGCACAGATTGAATTTGCCCGCTTTCGCTGGTGATCACCAGGTAATCAAACATATCGTACCGGCCTTTCGACTCGGTGAAAACCGCAAACACCGCATCGGGGTTACTATCACAGGAAAACCGATACACCACTGTTTTCCGTCCGTCCTTTACCTGATCGGTTAAATCAAAACGATTGGAAACCTCTACCTTTTTTGCCTTCAGATTTTTCTGAAGATATCCAATGGCCTTTCCCTGGGGGTAAAAATCTGCTGCCGGGTCATTGACACCGGCAACAGTTATAAGGCATACAAAAATTAAGAAACGTAACATGTTAACTTCTTTTAGAACCAGATTCCGATTCCGAGGTTAAGTTGACCACCGGCACTTCCGGCAGCTGTATCAAAAAACTGATAATCGGCTTTCAATACTGCTCCCGATGCCAGCCACCAGCCGGCACCAACAGTAACATCGGTCCGGTCAAAAGCTTTATTTTTGGCCAAACTACCTGCTGTTTTTGCGTGCGTATTGTAACGTTCGTAACGCACAAACGGCACCAAACGCTGGTCGTTTTGCAAGCCATGGAAAACATCGTAACCGGCTTCAAGGTACCAGCCTAACATTTGGCTTCCCAGGTCTGCGCCGGTAAAGTCGTTGTACTCGTCGGTATTGGAAACACTTGCCAGGTTAAACTGACCACGGGCTTCGAAACCACCTGCACGGTAACGGGCATCTAACCCCACCATGGCAATGCTTATTACCGAAGAATCGGCCTGCGCCAAAGCTGCGTTATTGTCTTTCTCCAAACCATCATACAAACTCGATTGTGATTTTCCAAGATAGGTGCTGGCTCCCAGTTTTAGCCCGGAAATACCGTAGTAATCCACACGTGCGGCCACTGTAGGCGAACTCATAAAAGACTCTGCTCCTTTCTGACGACCTCTTCTGAAGCCATCCGATCCACGGAACTTGCCCGCACCATCGTAACCGTTAAAGCCATTCATTACATACAGCTGATACTTTAGCGCAGCAGCATCGAAACGGCCGGCAAAACCCAATCCGATTTCGCGCCAGGTGGTCGGAACAATTTTACTATCAAGATTGGTTCGTTCTACTCCGTTAAACGTAGGTGGTTCGTGGTATTCGTTTTGAATTCCCATAGGCACCAGCATCAAACCTCCACGCAGGTTAAGCCACGGCAAGAATTCGTGATTCAGAAAAGCCTGCTCCACGTACACTTCTTCGACGTGTTCCAACTCGATTTCGCTCACAAAACTCGTTTTTTCGTTAAAGCGATAGCCAAACAGCAACACCAAACGGTGAATATCCAATGTCGAATTCTGTTGTGTCCCTTCTACAAATGGCTGATTGTAATCGATCTGGGCATACCCTCCAATCGATAATTTCGACCCTGAACTCAACAGAGTTTCTGCTGCGTTAATACCCGAATTATTATCTGTGTTGTTTTGGGCGGTTGTTGCAAGGCTAATAAAAAGCATTGCGATAAGAATAGTCGATGTAATTCTGCTCATGATTTTGAAATTGATTTTCGCGGCAAAGTTATTTTGAACAATTCAAAATAATATCCCTACATGTTGGGATTTACCATAAGCAGTGAAAGACTCCTTATCAAGACAATTGATCGGCTGAAATATCGGTGGGAGCTACGATTTTCTGGATAATGGCATAAACCGTCAAGCCGGGAATGGATTTGATCCCCAGCTTTTCAGTAATGTTTTTTCGGTGCGATATAACGGTGTGGGTACTGATGAAAAGACTCTCGGCAATGGTTTTGTTGGTGTTTCCCAATGCAATGAGACGCAGCACCTCCTTTTCGCGTGCCGTAAGTTCATCGTTTAACCCGGTGTCATCCTGTTCAAAAAAGCGTTCGGCGATCTCCCGAAGCTGACGTGCCGGCGCATCCAGACGTAAAACTTTATCAAAATGATCGGTCTTGTATTTTTCCTTATCGTGTAAAAGGATTCCAATAAACAGGTGATCACCGATTTTGGTCCTCAATTCCAGCAATTCGGAGGTATGGTGGCAAGTTACCGGCACTAAAAGCAAAAGTTTTGCCGCTGCCTTGTAATCCTCCGACCGTACTTCAGCGAATGTCGCAACACTGATGATCCGGGTTCGCTGCAGATCTTCAAGTGCCGAAACAAGTCCGCGACGAACCAGTTCTGCAGGATGAACGATGATGACTTTTTGTCCCATTATTTCACAACTTTCAATAAATGCGCAACTTGCGGCATCAAAATCGCATCTTCCATTCGCGAATGGTCACGGATATCCTTTTCAAACCGGTAGATTTCTTCCATCAGCTTGTTGCAAACCAACTCATCATACTCCGGAACCAGGTATTTCAGAATCAGATTTTTCAGATCATCCAGTTCAAAATCAACATGCTCGTGCTCCTTCTCATAGTTGGCATCAAAATTATGGTTTTGAATATCGGACGGTCGTAGCACCAAAGTCTCCACATATGGAAAAACCGTTTCCTCTTCTTCTTTAAAATGTTCGAGCAGTTTTCGTTTATAGGCCAGGTAAAAGGTCTCGATCATCTTCATTTCACTGTTTTGCTGTGGCGTACTCAGCAAAAGACGGTGAATCAGGTCTTCGATTTGAGGCAGCGAAAAACTGACATAATAGGCATGTGTTTTTTTCAGATAATCGACAATCAACAAAGGTGAAAAGGAAAGCAACTGTGTTTCCGGGAAAAAATTTTTGTTGTGAAAGGTATTCACAATGGCCAGAAAAAAATCGGTATTTACCCCGTACAACTTGCAAAGCTCCTGCACAGTTCTGTTTCCAAAGCCCAGTCTGATTCCAAAACGGTGAATCACCGGTAATAAGCTATAATTGACCTGCACCAGGTGCACCATTTTATCGCCTTTTGTAAATTCCTGCATAATTGATCTGTTTGTTGCAAAGAAACCTTTTCTTACCGACTCTGCAAGAAGCTTTCTTTTTACTTCACCCTAATCAACAACGATACAGAGTAAAGGTTCCAGCTACCGGAGTTTTTAACCGGCACAGCTAGGTCATTAATAAAACAAGTTCCCAACCTTGATTAACAAAGCAAGCAACTGATCATCAGATCTTACCGACGAATAGCATTGTATTATTGTTCGAATTGAAGGACTAGGAAAAAACGGCAGAAACCTGCTTTTTCAAAAATACCGGGTCAACGGTTAATCCCAATCCGGGTGCCTGAGGAACGGTGACCTTACCGTTTTCGCCATACGAGATTCCGCCAATCACCGGATCTTCTTCCAGCATCAGCGGCGTATCGAAATCGTTAAAAACGATGGTTTCTCCGGCCAAGGCAAAATGGGCCGAAGCCGTAAAACCCAGTCTCGATTCAAGGAAACCGCCCACCTGCAGCGGCATGTTGTTTTGCTCAGCCAATTCCTTAATTTTTAGCGCCTTAAAAATCCCGGAAGACTTGCCGAGTTTGATGTTAAACATATCGCAGGCTTTCAGGTCAATCAGGCGCTTGGCATCATTATGATCACAACACGACTCATCTCCCATCACCGGAATCCGGCACTGCTCTTTTATTTTCGACAATTCCGTATAATTCCAGCGCGGGATGGGTTCTTCACAAAACTGGATGTTCAACGGTTCAAGGGCCTGCAAAACCCGTATCGCCTCGTCGGTGCCCCAGCCCTGGTTGGCATCGAGCCGCAAGGGAATATCCAATCCAATGGCCTCGCGGATAGCGTGGATCCGCTTAACATCCTGTTCGCCATTCTCCCCCAGTTTCACTTTAATAACTTTAAATCCGGCAGCCTTTATTTTGAGCGCGTCGCTCACCATTTTTTCGATGCTTCCCAGGCTAACCGTGTAATCAGTCATTAGTGTTTTATGATTATGCCCACCGAGGTATTCGTACAAAGGGACGCCCGCGTGTTTCGCTGCAATATCGTACAACGCCATATCAAAAGCGCTTTTTACACTGGAGTTGCCATAAATAACACGATCCATGGCAGCTGAGCAGGCCGCAATATCGAGGGGATTTTGCCCCAGCAACATCTGCGCAAGGTATTTCGAAACCACAAAACCGGTTTCCATGCTCTCCCCGTTGATGGTCATAAACGGGCTGCACTCGCCAAATCCGGCCAGGCCTTCGCGGGTGCGAATCACTACCATCAGGTTTTGGGCATATTCCAGCGGCCCCAGCGAGATTACAAAGGGTTCTTTTAGTTTGATCGGCGATTGATATACTTCAATCCTGTCGATGATAAGTTGCAGCGCTTCCATAAGTATGTTGGCTTTCAGCAGTGTTCCGGAAAACCGCTTACAATGTTACTAAATCACCTCCTAAAAGAGACAAGAAAATCCTTCAAATTTGATCAGCCTTATGCTCCTCGTTTCTTTTTAATTTCCGGTTAGGTACCGGACTAACATAAGCTGCTTTAACCAACAGAAGCCGCTGCAGGTAATGTAAACGACACGATTGTTCCTTTCTTTTGTTCGCTTTCGATGGAGATGGTACCTTTGTTTTTTTCCACAAAATCTTTCACCAAAATCAAGCCAAGGCCGGTACTCATCTCATTTTCGGTTCCATGAGTGTGATACGAACTGCTGATATCGAAAATGGTGGCAATCTTTGATTTTTCGATTCCTACACCGGTATCTGCAACACGAACCATCACCGAATTTTTTCCCTTTATTTCGGGCTGAATACTTACACTTCCGCCCCTGTGCGTAAACTTAATGGCATTACTGAGTACGTTACGCAATATCGTTTGCAACATGTTTCGGTCGGCAAAAACAAGGATCTCTGCTTTCCGTTCGAAGCTTACAGTAATTTCTTTATTTCCGGCAATATGCGATAAATCGTTAACCACATTTTCGATACAGTCGACCAGGTTCAGCTGTTCGGGACGGTATTCCATTTTCTCAGCCTGCGATTTTGCCCAGACAAGCAGGTTCTCAAGCAACTGACTCACATTTTCTGCCGACTTGCAAAGAACATCTACCGTTTCCTCTAGTTCATCGCGAGTGAAATGATCGAAATTAGAGCTTAAGTGTTGCAAAAAAGAAGTTAGCGTCCCGATTGGCCCGCGCAGGTCGTGTGAAATAATGGCGAAAAATTTATCCTTGGCGGCATTTGCTTCGTGTAATTCGCGATTGGTACGCTTAAGTTTGCGGTAAAATCCCAAAATGATCCCTGCAATCAAAAATGCCAGAATAATTCCGCTGATCATGATTTTTCGGGTAATCTGCTGCTGACGAAGACTTAAGGCATTAATCTTGTTTTGTTTTTCGAGTTCGGCAATCTGGTTATTCTTCTGGTCGATTTCATACATCGCCGAAAGCTGACTGGCCTTAACATTTCCACCTCCTGCCAGAATCAGGTTCTGAATCTCAATCTGTTTTTTCTGGCATTCAATGGCATTGTTATGATTTCCAATTTCCAAATATGCTTTCGTTAGATTTTCATAAATATCCAGTTGAATTTTTTTCTGATCGTTGGAAATGGCCTGATCCAATCCTTTCCGAATCGTTCGGATACCTTCCTCATTCTGTCCATCCCCAATCATACACAAACCCATATACTTATAAATACTTGCAAGACTTAGTGTCTCTTCCAGCTCATTTTTCAATTCGAGCGCAGTTTGCAAATAATTTTCAGCCTCGCGATAATTCCCCCTTGAATATTCCAAAACACCCAGGCCTTTGTATACATCCGACAGTCCGAATTTGGACCCCTTTGCTTCATAGATTTCGCGGTTTGTTTCAATGTTTTTAAGGGCTTCTTCGTAATCCCCTGACGCGATATTCAGCATGGCGATCTGAGCATAACAAATAGCCTCTCCTCCCCGATCTCCGTCAACTAAGGACAATCGCTTGTATATTTCCAGCGCCTTCTGAAAGGAGTTCATCGCTTCTTCCGAAAGCCCCAGGTCGGCATATGTGCGGCCCAGCAAATAATCGGACCATGCCTTTCCTTCTTTAAATCCGGCTTTCTCATAACTCCACTCCGATTTAATGATGTATTCGATCGCCCGGTCATACAATCCGTTCATCCGATAAATAGTCCCCATCATGGAATAGGAGGATCCCAGTGTTTTATAGTTATCTGCCTTTCGGCAAGCCTGAACAGCATCGCTGTAGGTATCCAGCGCTTCAATCTGATCTCCCAGAAAATGGTTGTTGGTTGCTTTTCGGTACAGAATCTCGCCTTTATACCAGTCATCGTTTAGCGAATTCACGATAAACAAGGCTGTATCCATACAAGCCTGCGAATCTTCGTAGTTTTCCATTTCAATATACACCCGTCCGAGCGTATAGTAGGCCTGCATTACAAGCTTTCTGTTCCCCAACTTTTGGGCAGCAGCCAAAGCCTCTTTTGTTAATTGCAGTGCCAATTGTTTGTCGCTGCCAGCTTCCATCAACGCCAAATCCAGGCGATCAGAAATTGCCTCTTTCGCTGATTTTGAATCAATTTCATTTTTCAGACTATCTATCCTGGACCGATAGCTGGTCTGACCATAGGCATGCGAATATAATACCTGACCACATAAAAGTGCCAGGAAGCAGTATTGCCGGGCAATTCTATTCATCAACCTTACCTTTTTGGTTTATCCGTGTGTTTTTTATCTTTTCGGGGGGAAAATACTATTTTTCTGAAAAACGACCTCATATCTTCTTTCCTATTTATCAATAATAAAACACTTATTTAAGGCTTCGCAATTCCTGACCACAAGGTAAGAAACCGGAAACAGGCCAATAACAGTATAAAGACATTAAAGTCAAACAAAAGTTCGAATGCCCGGCCGGAATCCGTACAATTTCTTTATTTGGTTTGAGGCCTTCTCTTCATCTGAACAAAAAGAAACCTTTTGGTATTATAATAAGAGGCAAAGCTTTTGCGTTTGCCTAAACACAACCATAAAAAAAGGAGTATGATACGAATGAGAAATTTAGCGCTTGGCTTTCTGTCACTGGCAATGGTATTTGCCGCCTGCCAGAAGGATGATAGCAGCAAGAACGACGGCACTTCTGAATTTGGTGTTCAGTTTGAAGCATTGAACCCCGGTTTTTCGCTCCCGGTAAACAGCGGGCTGAAATCGGCAACGGTTGAATCCGACTCCATTGTGTGGGATTCGGCGCACCTGGTGGTATCTACCATCAAATTTGAAGCAGAGTTAAAAAGCCAGCTCACGAACGAAGACTCGGTTGAGATCGAATACAAATGGCACGGCACGGAGTTGGTCGACCTGCTAAACACTGAAATTACCCTGGGTAATTTTGTGCTCGCGCCCGGAATTTACGATGAAATTGAGCTAAAGGTTGAAGGACTGAAGGAAGACGCGGGCGATGATCCGGTATTTTTCCTCAGCGGAATGTACAAAAACAACGCTGGCAGCTGGCCGATTGAAGTACGCGTAACGCAAAATGTTTATTTCAAAACCGAAAAAGAAGATGTGGAGGTGACCGACGAGGCCATTGATATCACGTCGGTGATCCAGCTTTACCTCGATGAACTGATGGCGGATGTCGATCCGGCCGATCTGGACAATGCCGATCAAACCGATGGCGTGATCGTGATCTCGGCCGACAGTAACGCTGACATCTACCAGACCATTGTGCGTAACCTGGCACACGACTGCCGTACCCGCTATAAACACAAACATCATGGCGATCACCACGACCACGATGGTTGGGACGACGATCACGGTGATGATCACGACGACGATTAAATGAAATTAACATAGGGATTTCTTTCCCAAAAGCAGCCATCTGCATTTACCAAGGTAAAAACATCCGACGTTCATGCAGATGGCTGTTTTTTTACCTTCTTCACACAATCACCTCCCCCAGTCTTCAGAAACTCCGAGTGGTTGCTCCACCTGATCAGGAAGAGAAAGTTCCTTTTCAAAACAACCCCTGCACTAGAAATTTTAACTCAACACACAGATCGATTCCCCTCACCAAAAATCAAACATTCCATATTGTTTCTCCCATTTATCACAATACCATTTTCTCTCCTGAAGGACAGATGTCCTGCATAAGGGCAATGGGTAATCCCAGACAGAGAGTTTTTGGGGAAATGCCTGTGTAAGGCTTTAGCGTGGCGGGCAAAGGGGGTTAAGGGTTGGCAGCGACGCAAGTTCTGCCATGGAAAACAGATATCATTTCGCTGACCTAGTGGTCGGTACTATAAGCCATCAACTCCTCTTCACCCGCACAAAGCCCTTCCCATAACCAGCCCCGCAAGAAAACGCCCAAAGGTCTGAAACCTTAGAACATACCAGTGTTCACAAAAAATCTTAGCTTTGTAATAATCTAACAAAAATCAATGACTGCTATTCAAAAATACGGCTATGCCTTGCTGTGTTACCTCCTCTGTCTAATCCCTGTTAAAGCGTTTTCGAACCTGCATTGGGAAAGCGTTTTTCATCCCGATACCATTTTTCAATATGCTTTAAGTAACGATGGAGCTCCGGACAGCAACTGGCGCAACCTCAACTTCGATGCATCGGGATGGAGCCAAGGCAAAGGTGGCATCGGATATGCCGATAACGACGACAATACAATCATTGATCCTACCAACGCACTTTTTCTGCGACGTACTTTTTTCATTCACAATACTTCAGAAATCGAAAATGCACTTTTAAGCATCGATTACGACGATGCCTTTGTGGCGTACCTCAACGGGCGGGAGATCGCCCGATCGGGAGGACTTTCGGCAGGATTCCCGGCTTTCGACGAGATTTCAACCGTTAACCACGAAGCACAGCTTTATCAGGGTGGAAAATACGAATCGTTTCTGGTCGACAAGACCCAACTTGCCGGATTACTACTTGAAGGCGAAAATGTACTGGCGGTGGAAGTACATAATTCCAGTGTCAACTCTTCCGACATGTCGTCAACCCTGCTTTTCTCGGTTGAGGTGAATTCGGAACAAATGCACTACCTGCCACTACCCGAAGGACTGGAGACTCCGCTGGTATTTACAAGCTCTAACCTTCCGATTTTTGTGATTGACACTCAGGGACAAACCATTGTGGATGAGCCCAAAGTAAATGTTCACCTGGGAGTGATCGATAACGGCCCGGGAAAACGCAATTACCTGAGCGCTCCATTTAATCACTACGACGGAACAATCGGTATTGAACTAAGAGGCAATTCCACCCAATCTTTTCCCAAAAAACCATATACCTTCGAAACACGCCTTGAAAATGGCGATAACAACGATGTAGCTCTCCTCGGATTTCCCGCAGAAAACGACTGGATACTTCGTGCTTCGTATTACGACCACACTTTCTTGCGCAACCCCGTAGCCCACCAAATGTCAAGGTTGCAAGGTAACTGGTCAAGTGGGAACAAGCATTGCGAAGTGGTACTAAACGGAGAATACCAAGGGGTATATATTTTGGTAGAAAAGATTAAACGGACCAAGGAACGGCTGGATATTGCCAAGTTAAATCCCGACGAAATATCGGGCGAAGATCTGACCGGCGGATACATCTATGAAATTGCCGGGCAGATAGTCGGACAATACGGTGAATTTGGAGAAGCGCGTCGTTTGCGCTATCCCGACATAGACGACGTGGCCCCTGAACAACTGGCGTACATCCGAAAATATGACGACGATTTCCGATATGCGATGCAACAATTCAATACCAACGATCCCGGACAGCTATATGCTAAATGGATCGACGTGATGAGTTTTGTGGATTACATGCTGGTACAGGAAGCATCGCGTAATCCCGACGGCTATGGATGGAGCTGCTATTTTCACAAAGACAAAAACAGTGTGCTCGAAGCCGGGCCCGTATGGGATTTCGATCAGTCAATGCACAACTCCACCTACCGCGACGGCGATCGCTGGTGGGGATGGAGCATCGATTACCACCTGTGGCCCGATCCTCCTTTCTATATGGACATGATACATGAACCGTATTTTAGTTACCAGATGAAAAAACGCTGGGAAGAATTGCGACAAGATAAATGGAGCACCGAAAACATGTTCCAGTTTATCGACTCCATTGCCACCAACCTCACGGAAGCTACCGAGCGGAATTTCAAAAAATGGCCCAACCTCGGGGTATTGATATGGCGCGAACTCCCCGGATTCGAATTGCTTGACACCTATCCTAAACAAGTGGAAAGTTTGAAAACCTACCTCGAACAACGATGGAAATGGATGGATGAAGAACTCGCCAAAGTACAAGTGTACACCGTAATAGAAGAAGTACAAAACGATACCAAACTCGAAATGTATCCGAATCCGGCCACCAGCTTCCTCAATGTGGACCTCACGCTCGCCGGTGGCCAGCCGGTTTTGCTGACACTCTACAACAACCTGGGACAACCACTACTCCAAACCGATGTGGGACTGCTGACCACCGGGAAAAATCATGTGCACCTCACTCTTCCCGATCACCTGGCAACTGGCGTTTACCTGATGCAGGTGCGCATCGGCGAAAAACAGGTGCTAACCCAACGGTTTATTAAAACCGACCGCTAAGCAGCGCTTTGCATAAGGGCACAAGCTTCAAGATGAGAGAATTGTCTGGTACGACTGATTCATCCGATATCGTAAAAGAGTGATTAAGAAAGTGTGTGAATGAGGAAATCTTTGAGAGATCGCAAGTACTGAAATTTGTGATTATCAACACCGGCAATAACACAAAATATTCTTACTACCTTTAAACACCATGCGCTGGATCAAACAAATACAGGCCCTGTTTCACCCGGAGCGCTACCATGGCTGGGTACGTTCAAATAAATATTTCGAAGGCTGGTACTACAAAATAGTTTCGGCCAACGAGCAACATGCCTTCGCTTTTATCCCCGGAATTGCCAGACGCGAGCCAGGCGAACAACACGCCTTTCTCCAGGTGCTCGATGGAAAAGCACAAACGGCCGAATACATAAAATTTCCCGGCAGTGCCTTTTCTGCCGCCTCTGCTTCGTTCAGGATTGAGATAGACAGGAATCAATTTACCGGCGACTTTATGCACCTTGACCACGACAAGTATTCCGGAACACTTCAATTCAAAAATAAAGTTCCCTGGCCCGGAAGATGGTATTCCCCCGGGATAATGGGACCTTATACTTTTGTGCCCTTCATGGAATGTTATCACGGCATCGTTAGCATGGATCATGAGCTGAAAGGCACTTTAAGAATCGGGGATAAAAACATTGATTTTAGTGGCGGACGCGGGTACATCGAAAAAGACTGGGGCCACTCATTCCCTTCTGCTTATTTCTGGATGCAGTCGAATCACTTTTCCGGGCCCGGTATTTCTTTTAAAGCTTCGGTAGCTAAAATTCCCTGGCTGCGCAGTTCTTTTGTTGGTTTTATTGCCGGTTTCTATTTCAACGGTAAGCTACTTGAGTTCACCACCTACAACGGCACCAAACTGCTGCATTCGTTAGCCGACAGCCAAAAAGTGGAACTGCTGATGGAGAACAAACATTACCGGCTGAAAGTAATGGCACACCGAGATCGTGCTGCCGAGCTGGCCTCACCAATTGCCGGCTTTATGGAGGGACGCATCAGCGAAAGCATGACTTCAGAGCTGGTGATCACGCTCTCCGATAAAAGCAACGGCAACATCCTTTTTCACGACACCGGCCGCAATGCCGCTCTCGAAGTTGCCGGGAAAATCGAGGAAATCATTTTTGATGATTCTATTTTTAGTAAAAGCCATGACTCCTTTTCATAGGAGAGAGTGGCCCCGACCACCGGCTGACGGCTAAGTGTACTCCTACCATCCAGTAGGAGAAAGTTCCCTGGCAGAAACCTACCCTATTAAAAGACAAACCTCATCACTCCTCTGTTTCCGACGGAGCATTCTTACTTTTCAGGAATTCCTTCAACCAGTTATTTGTCACACTCTTGGGCCGGATAATGGGCTGATTCAGCCCCAGTGCAATAATGCTTTGTGCACAAAAACCAAAGGTGCGCGAAATCCCAAACATCACGGTATAGAAATCGAAATGCGTAATCCCGTAGTGATAAAGCAAGGTCCCCGAAATCGCATCCACATTGGGATATGGATTGGCTACCTTGCCGGCTTTGTAGGCTTTCAGAATAGTGGGCACCACATAATAGAGCTTCTTTACCGTTTGCAGATAGGGCGAATTCGGACAATGCCGGTTCCCAAATTCCATAAAAGCCGTAAACCGCGGGTCGGTAACCCGAAGCACTGCATGCCCGTAACCCGGAATTACCCTACCGGCTTTGAGCTCTTCCTTTACAAAATCGTCGAGCTGATCGGTCGAAGGCGATTCTCCAAAACGCTCATGAATGGCGCGGATAAACTTCAGACACACCTGGTTCGCCAGTCCGTGGAGCGGCCCCGCCAGTCCGTTTAGTCCCGCCGATGTGGCATAGTAAAGGTTCGACAGTGCCGAATTCACCACCCTCGACGTAAACGCACTTACATTTCCGCCTTCGTGATCGCAGTGCAGCACCATGTAGAGCCGCACCAGTTCGGCAAACGAAAGTTCGGGATTCACACCCAGCATGTTTGCCAGGTTCGCGCCCCAGTCGAGTGACGGGCGGTAATCGATGGGCTCCTCGCGTAACAAATGAATGCGGTAAATCGCCGCAGCTATAACCGGCAGTTTGGCCACCAGGTTCAGCGCATCTTCGAGCATCAGTTCCCAGTATTCCGACTTTGTCAGTTCGCCGGCTTCGTACCTCTGTTTAAACACCGACTGTCCTTCCAGGGCCAGAATACACAGGCTAAACATAGTCATGGGATGCAGGTGGTGCGGCAGCTGACGGATAAATGTCCACAGGTACTCCGGAAGTTCGGCCCGGAAGCTGAATTCTTCCTGTAGCTCGGCCAATTCGGTTTCGCTTGGAAACTTCCCTGCACAAAGCAAATAAAAGACTTCTTCGGGCAGTTTATCGGCAAACTCGGGGATGGCATAATCGCTGATAAACAAGCCCCGGTAAGGATCTACAAACGAGGTATTACACACCAGGGCCGTGAGTCCGCGCATGCCCCCCAACAGTTGCTTTACACTCACCTCACCCACTGCGGTATCAGCATGCTCCGCGAGCATCCAGGAAATTTCCTTGCCCAGTATGTCGATCCTTTTTTTTACGTTGTTCTTGAATTGTTCCATGGCTGATATGATTTAAAACCTGATAATCGTTGTTTTAGGTTTTACTGCCTTGTGCCAGCCAGGGTTTCAATGAAAAGAAAGCGGAGAACTACGAGCTACGTGCCTCGAACACCAAGTATCGAGCATCAAAAATCCAACTTCTAATTGATCAGCAAACCCAACCGGAGGCCAAAGGAAGCTGCCACCGGAAAATCGCTTCCCGTAGTTGCAAACCCATAGGGAAACGAAAGGTCGTTATCGTCCAGGTTATTGGTACCAATGCCGACACCTGTATACAAATCAATAAGCAAACGATCGTCGTAAATCCATTGATGCCCAAACACCACCAAAAAGGCGAACTTGGTAATCGAATATTTTTGATCGGCTTCGAACCAGTCCTTTTTCGCCTCAACCGAGTAACTGGCGAAATCAAATTCGAGCTTTACATACTTCCCTTTCAAAATATGGGCATAGCGCATCCCCGTTAAATAATGATCCGGATTCTGGGCAAACTTATAGCCACCTTTTAAAAAAATCCCTTTGGCATGCTCGCCTTCCAACCCAAACCCGAGTCCGATCCCCCCGATGCCCAGCTCAATATTTCGCCCCGGACGTAAACTTTGTTCATAGGTCAGACTCAGCGTATTTACCGCCAGACCCAGCACATCAAGTTTGAGTGCTTTTTTTCGCTGAACGGCAAAAAGATCCTCCGAATTCCCTTCTATCGTTTCCAATCCGGTCTTTTCTTTTTCAAAACGCTGTTCCACGCCGTTGGCATAAACAATCCGTTCCACCTCGCTTTTCAGAATTACCATCACCACCTCTTCGTTGATTTGGGGCTGCACATAGCGGATTTCGGTCGTTCCGATTTCACGCACTTTCCCGAGAATTACAGTACCGTTGCGGGTAAAAATCGAGTCTTGTGCCGGTGTTTGTGCCCAGAGTGTGATACATGAGAATAACAGAAGTAAAGTCGTTGCGATTTGCTTTTTCATGACTCTTGGTTTTTGCTAATAATAATTTACGAAAACAGATCAAGAATAGCAATGCACCCGGCAAGCAGCAGAATATGCCGACGGTATACCAAGCGTTTTAAAAAGTAGCCTTTCGTTACGACTCTGCTACCACTCGTTTGTAACAGGAAGTCGCTAAAAACGATTGGATTGCTTCGCTCCGGGACTCATCACCTTCTTCTTTTTTAAGCAGGAAAGGCTGAAATTACTTCGCTCCGCTCGCAATGACGCGCACTGTATAGGAATCAAAGGCAGCGGACAGAAGTAAATCATGCCGGAATGAACATGTTAATTGTCCGCCGCTTTCTGTTAATGAATGATTGTCATTGCGAAGGATCTGTCAGTTGACGGAGACTGAAGCAATCTTTTCTAACTTAGATCCATTGCGATTGACTAACAGATTGCTTCGCTCCGCTCGCAAAGACACACACTGTATAGGAAGCAAAGGCAGCGGACAGGAGTAAATCATGCCGGAATGAACATGTTAATTGTCCGCTGCTTTCTGTTAATGAATGATTGTCATTGCGAGGGATCCGTCAGTTGACAGAGACTGAAGCAATCTTTTCTAACTTAGATTCATTGCGATTGACTAACAGATTGCTTCGCTCCGCTCGCAAAGACGCGCACTGTATAGGAAGCAAAGGCAGCGGACAGGAGTAAATCATGCCGGAATGAACATGTTAATTGTCCGCTGCTTTCTGTTAATGAATGATTGTCATTGCGAGGGATCCGTCAGTTGACGGAGACTGAAGCAATCTTTTCTAACTTAGATCCATTGCGATTGACTAACAGATTGCTTCGCTCCGCTCGCAAAGACACACACTGTATAGGAAGCAAAGGCAGCGGACAGGAGTAAATCATGCCGGAATGAACATGTTAATTGTCCGCTGCTTTCTGATAATGAATGATTGTCATTGCGAGGGATCCGTCAGTTGACGGAGACTGAAGCAATCTTTTCTATACCCCCCATTGACCAATGACCGAATACCAAGACTGCATACTGCAACTACACACCCTCAAACTCCTCGCCGACTGAAACGGTTTTAAAGGCCTGGCAGCCTTCCGACCGCAGTTTTTCAATCGAGTTGTTAAACGAACCGGTGAGTGCGTTTCCCCTTCGCCCGCGGCAAAACGGACAGGCATGAAAATCGCCGTTGGCATCGATGTAGAGGTAGCGGTTCCCGGCGCCCATGCACCCCAGTTTTCGCTGATGATAGCCATAGAACACCACAATGGGATAATCGTTGAATTGCGGATCGTTGTTCATCCGGATCACAAAATCACTGATCAGATTGATCCGATCCTTTCCCAGGTGAACGGACTTATCCGAAAAACGCCCTACCTGCCGCGCTTCGAGGATGCGGATAAAATGCGCACCGATGTTTTTGGCCAGCTCAGTGTATTTTTCCAGGTTTTCTTCGCTTGTGAATTCGCGGATGGCACACAGCGAAAGACTTACCAGTATCCCGGCTTTCCGGCAGTTCTCCACGGCTTTTAACACCCACTCAAAACTGCGGGGATTGTTTCGGAACCTGTTGTGCTTGTCTTCATCCCAGTGATCGAGGCTGATGTTTGCCCCCACCAGCCCCGCTTTTTTAAGTGCCCGGGCTTTTTCTTCCGTCAATCCAAAACCCGATGTCAGCAACCAGAAATCAATGCGTGTGGAGGCTTCTTTCAGGATCGAGATCATATCGTCAAAACGGGTAAGCGGCTCGCCACCGCTGAGCTGCACGTGGCGTATGCCCTGCTCTTCGATCTTTTGCAGAATCTCTTTTAGCTGATCGAGCGAAAGATGATCCCTGCTGTCGATGTTGTCCCAGTCGTAGCAATGCGAACACTGCAGCGGGCAGCGGTTCGTAATTCCCCAGATAATGGTCTGCTGCGGAATCATCCCCGGATTCCCGCTTCCGTTCCCTCTTTTATTCCGGAAAAACTCCTGCTGCATCACTTTCTTCAGGTTGGCCGATGGAAGCCCGGGGAAATCGGTCACCCAGTAGTAAAGCCTGCCCGATTTTACCAGCTTGGTGATCCGCTGGTTTCCGTGCACCGAACTTCTGAGTTTTTTCAGCCGCTTTACTTCCCTCACCGCTGTCAGCGGATTGCGGTTCACTTTCACGATTTGCCAGAAAATAAAGGCACGTAGCCGTCGCACCTGGAACCATACTTTCCGGCCATGGATGAGTTCAGGTATTCTTTCTTGTTTTTCTTTCACTACGCCGGTTTTATGGGTTCGGGAACTGGTCCTTGTTCTGATGCCCTGCCAATTGCTGCAGATATTCATTCACAAAGCGGTTAAAACGCCCGGGTTCCCGGAACGTTTTCAGGTACTCGATATCAGGAGTCCCTTCGGGGTCGCGCAAAATATGGTACCAACCTTTGCTGTGCAGAAAAACCGAACGCGCTTCCTCACGATTCGCGGGAAGATCAAAACTTAGCTCCGCAAAGTCTCCCACTTCGGGCTGATCGTAATAGTGGTGATCGTCGGCCAGTATTTTCTTTGTAATGTCTTTCCCCCACTGATCAATGGCCGATGTTGCCGACACCACCGTGTGGTCGAGCTCGCGGTCGGCAGAATAATCGATCCCCACATAATCGATGTCCCAGAAAAAGTTACCCGCCTCGAGTTTAATTTTTACCGGGTTGCTTTCCGTTCCGTTTAACCCGAACGAAAGGATGTCTTCCTTAAACGCCATCGGGCCGATCACGTTGTAATAATCCACCGCCTCCCATTCGCCGTTTCGTTCCACCGACAAGGTCAACGGGATGTTCTGGTCGGCCGACCATTGCCGCAGCTGCGCCTCGGGAACCCTCTGCTGCTTTTTGTTCCATCGTTTGTAGCGGTCGCCAAACTGATCGTGAAACTGGCTGATCATATAATCGAGCACAAAGGAGTTCTTTGCCCTGATCAATACTTTCGCAGCAGTGGCATTCTCCGGCTTTGGAAATTCCAGGATCATTCCATCGGTGAGCGGCAGTTCCCGATCGCTGATGCGGCCGGTAAAAAACAAACTGTCTTTTTGGGCAATCAAGGTCAAAAGATCGGAGCCGTCGAAAGCGGTGGCCGACACGGGCGACAACAACTGCCCTACTGTATGGTACTTCCCGTATTTATCCACCCAGATGTTCAGATCCGGCGAATGATCAAACACCCACATCTCCATCAGGTTGGTATGCTGGATCTCTTTTACTTCGTTGGCTATTTTTACCCGGTAGTTGCTGTTTTCGGGGGAGTAAACGGGCAGTTTCAAAAAGTCGTGTCGTTCAAGTTGCGGCTGAATGCTTCCGCTGTAAATTTCCCCGGCCAGCGCATACTGTTCGCCGTCCCAGGTATAAATAAAGGGGCACGACGATTTTAACAGCAATACCAAAAGGGTGAGCACGCCCAACGCGCCGACAGTGCCTCCCAGGATGCCCAGTACCCACGATGCAGTGGTGGCGCCTTTGTCTTTTTCATAGATTTCAATTTTTTGGATATCGCTTACCGGAATACCCACCTTTAGCGTTCCCGGGTAACGATTCAGGCTCGAAGCATAAATGTGTACTTCGTTTAATACGGCATTTTCGCGGTAGGGATTTTTTGTCCGGTAGCGGTTTGCTTTATCGGGTACTACCGGTTTGGTAAGCACCGGCTCGTACTTTTCCCAGGTATTCAGTGTTAAGGAATCGGCCGTTACCTTGGGCGTTGTAGCCACCCAGGCCTCTTCCCCGAAATGAAGAATCATTCGCTTGTGCTGAGCGCTTAAATTCTCCATTTCTTCGGCCAACGGTGCGCTGGGGCCACGCACTTTAAAATAGTTCATACAGCCCGACAGGTTGAGCAAACACACGATCAGCAACCAGGAAATAAGCCGATACCCGGGCGACCATTTCCGGAGTTTTGGCGGCGGGTTATACCTGGGTCCGCTCAGTTGAAAGGAAAACCGGTTTTTCATTGCGCCTGATTTTTGGTAATAATAATTTACGAAAACCGGCGCACAATAGCAATGAACCAACCGGGTGATGAATCTCCACCTGTAAGCGAATAAAGGGAGAGCTGCGAGTCATAAGTAACGAGCTGCGAGCCGGGAAAAGCATTCCGGTTGTCGATGAACGAATGTCGAATACCTCATTCCTCCACCCATTTTTCTTTAGAGATTTAATGCCACCGGCATCCGTATGGTAGCAATGGCTTTTAATTGTAATTTTGGAAACGATGGATGTACACGATCAACCTACCCGCTCGTACAATATGAGCCGCATTAAGGGCAAGAATATCAGGCCTGAAATGTTACTTATAGTCCGTTGACCAGTATAAATCATAGGCATAATTTTATGCCAAATGAAAATCTATATTGAATTTGATATTGTAACAGAAAGTGATTTAAGGAGGCTACCTGAATTTTATATATCAGAAGAATTAGTTCCTTGGGATTTTTTAGAAGTTCATCCTGTTAAAGAAATTGAAACTGGCTTTTTCGAGACCTGTAATAATGGTGAAGAAGATTTTTGGAGCGTGTACCTGCATAGAATTGAGGGAGGTCTAATCTGTATTGCAGATGTAAAAACCGAAAATGAAGCAACCGAGTTATCAAAGCTAATATCCGATTGCTCAAATTCAAGAATTCATTACTTCATTTAACCATTTCGTATAAACATAATTCTTTTAACTTTGGGAGATAGTTAACATTAAAACTCTCTCCCAGAATAATGAACCGATCCTACTATTCAAACTCAATTGAACAGTTTATAATATCCTCGAAAGAAGAAATTCTCGGAATACTTGCAGATAATAATGAGTTCGCAACCGAGCAAACACAAAAAGAAGCGTGGAAATTTCAAATTGAATACCTTCAGAATTTGCTTTCCGAATATTCTGGTTCCATTTATTTTGAATATGCCATACCTCGCATGGGAAAGAGGATTGATGTCCTTTTGATCGTCAAGTCGCTCATATTTGTTGTCGAATTTAAGGTTGGAGAAAAAGAATATCCTTCGCATGCGCTCGATCAAGTTTGGGATTATGCACTCGACCTAAAGAACTTTCATGAAACAAGTCACGACAAAATTATTATCCCTGTTTTATTAGCGACTAAAGCTAGAAACGCTGACTTAATCCTTTCTACTTCGAAACATGATGATGGACTTTTTAATCCGATAAAATCAAATACGAATAGCTTTAAAGAAATCATCTCTAACGCAATTCTGTTTCTTGATGGTCATGAACAATTTCACATTGAAGACTGGGAGAAAGGACGTTATCAACCAACACCAACAATAATTGAAGCAGCAACTTCACTTTATGCCAATCATTCGGTTGCCGATATTTCCCGAAGCGATGCAAGTGCTATTAATTTAAGCCAAACTTCTGATGAGATTTCAGCCGTCATAAAAAAGGCAAGAGATAATTCGGAAAAAGCAATTTGTTTCGTGACGGGTGTTCCTGGCGCAGGAAAAACTTTGGTAGGACTAAATGTCGCAACAACTCATTTCGATAAAGACAGCGATTTGTATAGCGTTTTTCTTTCGGGAAATGGACCACTCGTGAAAATTCTCCAAGAAGCTTTAGCTCGTGATAAAGTAAAAAGAGCTAAAGCAAAGGGAGAAAAGCTGACAAAGAAAGTTGCCAAAAGCGAGGTCCAAGCATTTATTCAAAATGTTCATCATTTTAGAGATGAAGGACTAAGAGATGATTCTGCCCCTATTGAACATGTTACGCTTTTCGACGAAGCACAACGAGCTTGGACACTAGAACAAACTTCGAATTTCATGAAACAAAAGAAAGGTGTTCCTGATTTCAACAAGTCTGAACCGGAATTCCTTATTTCTTGTCTCGACCGCCATCCTGATTGGGCGGTTGTGGTTTGTTTAGTTGGAGGAGGCCAGGAAATAAATACCGGCGAAGCGGGTATATCTGAATGGATCGAAGCACTTGAAAGATCCTTTCCTGATTGGAAAATTTACATGTCAACCCGATTAACAGATAGTGAATACAATGCTGAGCAAATACTTCAGCAAATTAGTCACCGCACCAATGTTGTTCACTCTGATTCTTTACACTTGTCGGTTTCAATGAGATCGTTTCGTGCGGAAAATGTTTCCTTACTGGTTAAACAAATACTGGATTTGAACAGGAAAGAAGCACGCGAAACATTGTCTGAACTCAAATCAAAATACCCAATTGCTTTAACGCGTGATTTTAAAAAAGCCAAACAATGGTTAAAGGAAAAAGCGCGAGGAACAGAAAGATATGGAATCGTGGTTTCTTCGCAAGCTCAACGTTTAAAGCCTTATGCTATTGACGTAAAATCCCCGATCGATCCAGTAAATTGGTTTTTAAATGACAAGGACGACATTCGTTCATCCTATTATTTAGAGGACGTTGCTACAGAATTTCAGGTTCAAGGATTGGAACTAGATTGGGCTTGCGTGGCTTGGGATGGAGATTTCAGATATTCCGATCAAGGTTGGGAATATCGTTCGTTTGTTGGGAATAAATGGCAAAATATAAATAAAGAAGAACGCAAACTTTACTTAAAGAATGCTTATCGTGTTCTTTTAACCCGAGCTAGACAAGGAATGGTAATTGTCGTTCCAGAAGGAGATGCGGAAGATCACACTCGATTACCGGAATTTTACAGTGACACTTTTGAGTATTTGAAATCGATAGGTTTTGAAATTCTCTAGAAACATAGTTATTCGATGGACAACTTCCTCTCAGATGAATGGCTTTTAATCGGAACAATGTTTGGCGTTGTCGTCGTAGTAGTGTTTTACCAGGCATACAACCGGGCAATGAGTTTAAAGTCGATTGAAAAGATGCTTATTGATCATTACCGGGAACAGGGCAACGAGGTAGTAAGTATTTCGAAATTAAAAGCAGCCGATAAAATAAAATATGGCATTCCCTTAAATCCCTTCCTGAGTTTTTATACTTCAAGCTTTAAACTATTCAGTGCACCCGACGAAAGCTATCACCGCATTGTAGAAACAAAAGACAGCTCGGGAAAAGAGTATTTGCGATATGTGGAAGTTGCATTTAGCGGTAAACGAGGTATTACGGTCAACGAGTTCGACTGTTACGAATTTTAAGAACATCCTCTCACTAGCAAGGTGTAAGTACCGTCTTATTTCCCCAACCCATCCCCATCAATTTTTCCCGCTTTTGCGCCGATCACCTTTGCAACCATTTCGACGGGGCGACGTAGGCTGTATTTACATGACAGACTCTAGTGTCTTAAATCGAAATAATATGGCAAAGTACCTGGTTTGCGGAAAATACATCGGTGAAGGAGTACAGGGCTTACTCAGCGAGGGAGGCTCGGGCAGGCGTTCGGAGATTCATGAACTGGTCGGTTCGCTCGGCGGAAGAGTGGAAAGTGTTTATTATGCCTTTGGGGATTACGATATTTACGGCATCTTCGATATGCCCGACAACAACAGCATGGCGGCCTTTTCGTTACGGGCTTCGGCCAGCGGTATGCTAAGCGTTACCTGCATTCCGCTGATGCAACCCGAAGACATCGACGAAGCGGCTAAAAAAACAGGCAGGTACCGCCCTCCGGGTGTCGACTGGCTGCCCTGAACGGGGTAACGAAATCCCACTTTTATTCCCCTTTGCCCGGGAAGGACAAAAGTGGCTTGTTCTCTTTATTATTCATACACAGGTAAGGAAGATTGCTTCTCCCGGGTGCCCGGGATCGCAATGACTTTCATTCAAATAATCAATAGGCAGCGGACGTAGTGTAATCTGCCGTGAACCTGTTTGCCGGTGTCCGCTGCAGGACACACCCCAGACTCTCGTCATGGCGAGAGAGTGCAGCGAGCGAAGCCATCTGGTTTGATTGCCTTGCCCATTGCGCACGTATCCCTTTATTCACAGGGCTTTCAGCGGATTTCAAACTTTTGGTAACGGACAAACTACCGGGGGTAAAACGATTTTTACCGTGGTAATCAGCATTTTTACCTCGGGGATAAGAAATATTACCTTTGGTAAGAGAGCAATCCTTTAGGTAAAATCTATGGTTACCTTGGTAATCGAAACCATTACCTCGAGGATGATAGATATTACCATGGGTAACGAAACAATCCTTTAGGTAAAATCTATGATCCGCTTGGGGATGAAAGCAATTACCTTGGGTAAAAGCATGATTACCGGGCTTGGAAAACTAAAAACGTAGGGGAGAATTACAAAGGCTGAGCGGGAAAAAGAAAAAACCGGAGCCGGCAAGCTCCTCCGGTTTTATCACTTTATTATTGCTCCGTTACGGGTTCTTTTTTCGAAGATTTTCCGGAATTACGGAGTTTTTTGATTTCGAGCAACAGGTTGTCGTTTTTTCCCAACAAACCCGAAATAAGATCGACCGTTGCCGAAGCATCGGTGTAGGCAGTATTCAATGTTTCGAGCGTCAGTTTGGTCGCGTTTTTGGCGGCCGCCTTGGCTTCCATTTGTTTCACTTCAGCCGTGTCGGCTGCGATGATTTCAGCTCGTAACTGGGCGATTTTCGCCGTAGGATCGTAACCTTTATCGGTTAATAATTGGGTGTTCTGTTCCAACAGACCAGTAAGCTGCGTTACAAAATCGCGCTTCTTACTTTCAGTTAAATTTCCCATATTTAATTGATTTAATAATTAAGGAACTTATTATTAATTCGGGGTCACCTGTTTGCTTGCCGGCGCAGGTGGCCTTTTTCGTATCCACGCCAACGGTTTCGGAAGGCGTGTACATGTACTGTGGTACATGTGTGCTCAATGGGATCGTTTCGAAAATCGTATGGAATAAATGCTTGTTTGTCGGTTACTTTATTGGATTTGGTTTTTAACTTGTTTGCAAATTATAAAAAACAGGACTGACAATCAAAATGTTGTACAGCAGAGTAAAGAGATTGCTTCTCCCGCGCACTCGCGCTCGCAATGACTTTCATTCAAACAATCAACAGGCAGCGGACCTGGTGTAATCTGCTGTGAACCTGTTTGCCGCTGTCCGCTGCCGGGTATACACCACACTGTTGTCATGGCGAGAGAGTGGAGCGAAACGAAGCCATCTGGCTTCATTCCACGACTTCGCCCACAATACCAAACAAACAGATTGCTTCCTCCTTCCGTCGGCAGACGGTTCGTCGTCGCAATGACGCAAGCTTTGTTATCAACAGACAGCGGACCTAGTGTAATCTGCTGTGAACTTTTTTGCCGCTGTCCGCTGCCGGATATACACCACACTGTTGTCATGGCGAGAGAGTGGAGCGAACGAAGCCACCTGGCTTGATTCCACGACTTCGCACACAATACCAAACAAACAGATTGCTTCCTCCTTCCGTCGGCAGACGGTTCGTCGTCGCAATGACGCAAGCTTTGTTATCAACAGGCAGCAGACGTAGTTAATCTGCTGTGAACCTGTTTGCCGCTGTCCGCTGCCGGGTATACACCAGACCGTTGTCATGGCGAGAGAGTGGAGCGAAACGAAGCCATCTGGCTTGATTCCACGACTTCGCACACAATACCAAACAAACAGATTGCTTCCTCCTTCCGTCGGCAGACGGTTCGTCGTCGCAATGACGCAAGCTTTAATAATCAACAGGCAGCGGACCAGAAGAATCAGGTTTCCGACAACAAACTACACGGTCCGCTGCCGGATAAATCCCAACAACTTGTCATAGCGAGGTAGTGAAACGAACGAAGCTATCTTGGTTTTTATAATTTTCGTAACTTTTATAAAAATACTTCATGATGACCCAACACGCTTATATCTACATTCTAACCAACAAAACCAATTCAGTACTATATGTTGGCGTTACCTCCGATCTAAGTAAAAGAATTCAGCAACACAAAGAAGGATACTTTCGCAATTCGTTTACATCAAGGTATAAAGTCACCAAATTGGTTTATTACGAAGAATTTCTAAATATTCAGGATGCAATAAGCCGGGAGAAACAACTTAAAGCCGGCTCCCGTCAAAAGAAAATTGACTTGATTAATCAAAGAAATCCTAATTGGCAAGACTTAATGGACAAACAACACCCTTAGATTGCTTCCTCCTTCCGTCAGCAGACGGATCGTCGTCGCAATGACGCAAGCTTTTAAAATCACGGGCAGCGGACCTAGTGTAATCTGCTGTGAACCTGTTTGCCGCTGTCCGCTGCCGGATAAATCCCAACAACTTGTCATAGCGAGGTAGTGAAACGAACGAAGCCATGTGTGTGAACCCCGGGCATTGTTTCAGGGTCGCGACCAACAACGCAGCAGCGGGAATACGTCATTGGAAATCACTGTTTTTTTGCGTAAATTATTGTCTGCTTTTATTCAAAGCAATGTACTGTGCTGAAGTCCTAAAACGGTCTTAAAAACCATCCCCTGCAGTTTGGCTGAAAACTTTATTCTAACGGGAAAAGAGTGGAGTAACCAAACGGCATTCTCTCCCAATGTTCCACCGTTCTCCTCAATAGTAAGTGTTTCTTTCCCAAAAAACGAATAATCGAATACAATGAAAAAACTCATTTTTGCACTTGTTGCATTGCTGGCATTTCAACCGCTTACGGCACAAAACAAAATTAAAATTGAACGTGCCGAAGACCTTCCCAAACATTACTACGACCTGAAAGGGAACAAAGCCATGGACTACATCAACAACCGCGACCTGCTGCTGGAACTGGCCGCTACAATTGAATCGGACCTGAAAGACGACCTGGAAAAATACGACATTCAGGACAAGGCTACCCTGCGTGGTTATCATTCCAATTTCTCGACCATCAGTTTCTTAAAAAACGACCTTCAACCGGCGCTTGACCAGATATACGCCGGCAGGAAACTGACCGAAAAAGAATCGGATAAATACCTGTGGAACCTCACCGAAGAAGTGTACATAAAAACCAGGCTCGAAGATCCCGATCTTCCGGAAGAAGCGTTTAAAGCTGCCTTCAAAAAAAACCTGGAAGCCGCGCTCGAAAAAATACCTTTTGCGGTGGTACAGGAAGACGTTGAGGGGATGACCGGCTCGCTGGATATCCTGACAGCTAATCTCATCCAGGGGATCATCGAAGGACAGTTACAGCCCATCATCGACAAGGCTGATAAGCAGGTCCCCGCATTTGTGGCCAAAGAACTTCTGGGAATGCGCATGACCTACGACATGACCCTGCCTTACGTCGCGGATGTTTACAAACCGGTATTTCAGGCTTATTACGATAAGAACCACGTTGATGTCACCCTGGTGGATATCTGGAAAGACCGCGACGCGGACCTGGACAACAACACCCAGCTGAAACCGGTGGTGGTAGGAATCTGGGATACAGGAGTGGATGAAGCCGTGCTCCCCGAAAATAACCGCTGGGTAAATAAAGCCGAAAAACCCGACGGCAAAGATGACGACAACAATGGCTTTGTGGATGATGTACACGGAATTGCCTACGACCTTAAGGGCAACAAGGTCAGCGAAATTCTGTTCCCGATTGCCGAGATCAACGCCAACTATCAGCAGTATGAGAAATACATCAAAGGCTTAATGGATCTGCAGGCCATGATAAAAAGCGAGGAAGCCGATGAACTAAAAAAATACATTTCAACACTCGCTCCCGAGGAAGTCAATCCGTTTATCGAGAACCTGGGTATGTACGGTAATTTTTCGCACGGAACCCATGTGGCCGGAATTGCCGCCAAAGGAAACCCGCAGGCCCGGATACTGGCTGCACGTTTAACCTTTCCGTACGAGAACATTCCTGCTCCTCCAACGCTGGAAACGTCGAAAAACTGGGTGGAACTATATAAAAACACGGTACAGTATTTTAAAGACCACCAGGTAAGGGTGGTGAATATGAGTTGGGGGTATTCTCAAAACTACTACGAAAGCCTCCTGGCCATGAATGGAATCGGAGAAAATGAAGAAGAAAGAAAAGCCCTGGCCCAAAAACTGTTTGGGATGGAGAAGGATGCCTTGTATACGGCGATGAAAGAAGCTCCGGAAATCCTGTTTGTGGTTGCGGCGGGTAATGCCAACAACGACATTGATTTTGCCAACAATATTCCTTCCGGCTTAACGCTTCCCAACCTGATGAAAGTGGGCGCGGTTGACATCGAAGGAAAAGAAACCAGCTTTACCACCATCGGCAAGGGAGTGGATGTGTATTCGAACGGATACGAGGTCGAAAGTTTTATCCCGGGAGGTGAAAAACGCAAATATTCGGGAACATCGATGGCTTCGCCGCAGGTGGTGAACCTGGCGGCCAAACTCTGGGCCACAAACCCCGGTTTAAGCGTTGCCGAAGTAAAAGACCTGATCATTAAAGGAGCCACTCCATCGACTGAAAAACCGGATATTCTGCTGATCCATCCGCAACAGTCGCTGAAAATGCTCGAATAAATCCATCGCTTAGCGCTTTTAAAGATATTGGGCTTGTCCAAAAAGTAAATGCCAGGCAAAGCACGCCAAGATTTACTCAAAGGCACGCAAAAAAAGAAGCTAATGATGAGCAATCCGCGATCTTTGCGCTTCTTTTGTGTCTTTGCAAGAACCTGTTTTTGCCAACTTTTTGGACAGCTCCGGGTCAATCGTAATGGAATAAGCGGATTCCTTTCCGTTGCAAACCACAGTCACCCAAAGCTTATAACTTGAAAGCATGAATGCCGCACCGCTTGATTACTGAAAATATATAACCGAGGAATCAAGCGGTGCAAGGCATTTCAGCACAATGAAAATGATCAGTATTTTCTTTACCTACACGATAAGTACATTTCGCCGGCAGCAGTCACCCACTTCCTACTCTTTTCTTTGCTGCGCTTACCGCGTAACATTAAAGCTGTAAGGTTCGTCAGTTCTGGCCAGTACAAAATCGAAATTGCCGTTCACCATTTTCGACACGTCGAAAGCGCGTTGAATGGTAAAGTCGTTGCCCAGGTTTGACCGAAACACCAGCTCGCCATTGTTGTATATTAACATCGAAATATTTTCCCGGTCGAAATTCAGGTACGATACCTTTAACAACTGGCTGTCGTACGCAAAGTAAGGAGCTAGCTCTTTTTCCACGGCTTTTACCTGTACATCGCCACCGTCCACTTCAATTTCACTTTTTACCTGGGCCGTGCCGGTTTCGATTTTTACTGTGTACTTTCCGTCACTCAGCGCCGAAAAATCAAACACTGAACGGAAGACAGCGGCAGCTTTACTGCGTTTGTAATAAACGATGTCGCCGTTTTCGGAGACGATGGAGAATTCGGAGGCCCCCCCGGGATCGGTAACGGCCGTAACCAGCGCCTTCGAATCATCGACTGCAACAATATTCATTTTCGGTATTTTTGTTGCATAGGCACTTACTGATAATGCAACGGCCACCAATACGAATGCTAATTTTTTTGTTTTCATGACTTGTTTTTTTTAAGCGAACGAATATTCGTTTCGCTTTGGTTAATAACTCTGTTCTTAATCTGAATCCATAAGCAACTTTATGCTAAACCGGTTGTTTTCTGATACTTCCATTCCGGCTGGTTTACTCCATTGACTTTCAAACTATAAAAAGGTTAATTCGGGGTCGACGGATAGTTGTTTTGTGAGGACAAACTAATGTATTTTCCTGACGAATGGGATTTTGCAACACTCGTTTGCAACTTCATTCTTTATAAGCTGATTCTTTTTGTAAATTTATGCAAACCAAATATTCAAAGACGATGAAAAACCTGCTATTGGCCATTATTGTCAGCCTGACCTGTATCAGCGTTTCGGCACAGGAAAAGAAAAATGCTATAAAAATTTTACCGGTGAGCTTTTCGTTAAACAGCGCTGCTTTTGAGTACGAACGCATGCTCAACGAGAAAAACGCCTTCGAATTTGGCATTGGCTTGCCCATTAACCGTTCGTTTGTCGATAAGTTTGGGATGACCTGGAGTGAGGATGAAAATATTACCGACGATGAACTGGGTATTTTTTCGCTGCGTGCCGCTTATCGCCACTACACGGGTAAAAGCAGCCTTCCCAAAGGTTTCTACATCGCCCCGTTCATCAAATACCAGGGAATTTCAGGTGCTGCCGACAATGTCAGGGAGATAGCTGCTAACCAGGGATTTTCGACTTACAACGAAAACGTTGATGCAAAGATTCATACCATCGGGGCAGGATGTCAGTTGGGCTATCAGTTTCTGATTTCGAAAACCGTAAGTCTCGACCTGTTCTTTTTTGGTCTTGAAGCCGGTCTGGCTGAGATCGAAGGAAATATTTATGTATCTGAACCTGAACAGGTCGATGAAATATACAATGATGTTTTGGATGCAGTAGATGACCTGCCGTCGATGTGGAAAAACAAAATAGAAGTGTCGTCGCGCAACCAAAACGTGTCGGTAAAGGCGAAAAATCTGTTTTATCCCATGTTCCGGGGTGGAATAAGTCTGGGAATCGCTTTTTAGTTTTTTTACTTCTTAACGCAGATCAGCTCCGAAAGTGTTTCAACAGCAAGTCGTGTTAAAACGTCTCTTTTCACTGATCGTCAGGCCGCTGCCGGATATACCTGTGATATTCGTCATGGCGAGGGGTTTTGTCAAAAGAAAACAGAACCAGAGCCGAACGCTGAAAACATCATCCGATCACACTTAAAGCTTTCCCCACCAGCGACCGGCTTTGCGGAAAAGCTTTTTGGTGGCTTCCTCCAGCGATTGGTCCGCTTTCCGATAGGTTTCGCTTTTGTGTATTTTTTCGGCCGCTTCGTCGATGAATGCTTCGGTCTTATCCACCCACGATTGTTTTTTCTCCGGAGTATCTTCCGGCTTCTTTTCCGGTTTGCTGATGTTTTCTGCTTCCATGGTGTCTTGTTTTTAGTCGGTTGCTGTCGATTCGCTCAAAGATACTAAATACCGGCGAGTTTGGTTCGCGGCTCCATTTTATGGATACAACAAAGTACGATAGCTTCAGGCAGCAAGCCTCAAGCTTCAAGGAAAAGAAGAGCTAACAGCGCAACATCTTTCTGCCAGGCCCTAATTACTTCCGTACCTCGACCAGCCGGGTAGAAACCATCCTTTCTGCGTTTGAATGTCGCGGACATGCGGTACCATGTTTTGCCACAGCTTCATGAAATCTTCGTTGTATTTCTTTTGCAATCCCTCTTCTGTTTCACGCAGCTGGGCTTCGCTTTCGGCCGATACCTCCATAATCCAGCAGGGAGTATGTTCGCCAAACACCACTTCGTACATCTCCCACGGGTAATTTTCTTCAATGCTTTTGTAAAAATCGATGTATTTCTGACAAGCGTCGGCGGCTTCCTTCTCATGCCCCGATTTCAGGTAAATAAACATCCATTCATAAAACTTATCAGGCACGGCGCCTTCCGCTCTCTCGGTCTTGCGAAACGACAGGTCCTTATTCCAGCGCACTACAAACTGACTGATATTGGAAAGATCGCGAAACTTGGCTGCCGGATCGTAACCGTTTTCGATTAACTGCTGATGGAACTCCACGCTTTTGGTATAGAATTCATCGATCGCAGCAAAATTTTTGAGGGGTATCGCCCAGTAAAACGAATTGTGATCGGTACGGTAGGTCCAGAATTTCATGTCGAAATTCATTTTATCGAACAGTTCCATGGCTTCCGACTGTACTTTCCAGAACTGCGGCATGTCGGATGGCGCAACAAATTCTTCCATCACCAGGACGAGACCCGGATCTTCCGATTCCTGTGCATAACCTGGATTCACAAAAAGCGATGCCATAATCAGGCATGCGGCAATAAACAAAGTAAACTTTCTCATAGTGGTAATTTTAGGTGAAACACAAAGGACTACGTAATTCAATGCGAATTGGTTATGATCGTCTTTTCTCCCGGTTTTCTCATCCCCAATCTCGCCCATCCTTTCGTAATCGTCGCAATAAATTCTTACCTTTGGTTTTCTTACAGCCTGGTGTTTTGTTGAGTAGTACTCCGTAATGTTTTGTCCGTCTTTTATTTGCGGATATTCTGATCGAAAATTGTCTTCAAAATCAACCTCTTGTTTGGGCAATCCGTTAAAAGGAGTATCACATCTCAATTGCGGACGGATATTTAGAACCATGCATTCGGGTGTTGGACAGAGAAATTAGGAAAAAACTGGTATTTTCCCGTTCAAAAATACCAGCAGAGAATGAAAAAAATTACATTAAATACAAGTGAATGGGTAGATCAATCTCGTATAACAAAAGAGAATTAGAAAAGAAAAGAGAGCAAAAAAGAAAAGAAAAACTGAAACGCAAAGAAGAGCGTAAAGCCAATGCCGGCGGCAGTTCTTTGGATGACATGATTGCGTATGTCGATGAAAACGGCGTGATCACTACTGAAATGCCATCAGACGAGAAAAAGGAAGAGATTAAAGTAGAAGACATCGCCGTTTCGACACCTAAAAAAGAAGAGGTGGAAGACGTTCCGCTGACGGGACGAGTGGAACACTTCAAACAAGATAAAGGCTATGGTTTTATCAAAGACACTGCCAGTACTGAAAAGTACTTTTTCCACATTTCCGAAGCCTATCCTGAAATTCGTGAGGGAGATATGGTAACTTTTGAATTAGTAAAAGGCACACGTGGATTGAATGCCGCAAACATTCAACCGGTATAAACCACTGAATTTAATTCCGGCAGCGTTCTTTTCTCCTCCATAGTAAATCAGACATTCCACTTTATTTCCCCCGAGGGGGAAATGTCTGCGTAAGGCTTTAGCGCGGCAGACAAAGGGGAATTCAGGAGGAGAAACTTTCATGCTCCAGGTTAAAGTCTGTGCTAAAGTGATTCTATGGACACCTTATCACAACAACATCAGGTTTCCATCATTCCTTTTGCCCAAACGGAGAATCAATTTTAAATCCGAAATTGAACAGAAACAAACCTGAGTCCTCGCCATCGAACGACTGCATGGTCCCGATGGATGCGGCAAATTTTGGAATCCAAGTTGCAGCATCCGGCTCCTTTAATGCGTATTCAATTCCCAGCATAAAAGTATGGCGCGGATCGTCAAAACTGTCTGAGTTCGGAAAAAATCCATCGCTGATTAATCCGTAACGATACATAAAAGTAGGCATTACCCGGTTGTTTACAGGCAAACTAAAATAAAGCGGTAAAGTAGTGATGTGTACCTGCGCATCTTCCTTGTAAACATATCCCTTAAGCAGCCCCGATGAAAAAGTCAACTTTTTGTTTTCGTTGCTGTGGTTCGAAAACTGATATTTTACATCTCCCCAAATGGTATTAAAGAGGGCATCGTTGTCTTTGGTCACATCCAGGGTATGTTCAAAACCCAAATCCAGGTTTTCCGCCACTCCCAAACGGGCATTCATACCAATGAGTTGCGTGGAACCACCGTCTTCAGAACCATTTGTACTTTGCGCATTTAAATACCCGGCACTAAGTTCTACCTGCCCGGGTGCTTTGGTCCGGGCGGTTTGAAGCGTTGTTGCAATACAGCTGAAAAAGAACAGTCCCGCCCCCAAAAGAAACAGCAGATCCATCCGGTTTAAAGGATAAAATTTTTTCATTCGTTTGTGTTTTTTGTTTTGACAAATAGCGCATACACCCGCAGAATGACGGTTTGGAGTATGAACAGGCCATTCACAATCACCGCCAGCACCAACAGGAGTGTTACCACCGACCAGAGATCGGCATGAAACAAGAGCAATCCCAAAAACAGGATTATAAATATCATCGGAATTGCCCGGCAAATACGGGAGGCTACTTGGCTGCTTTGGCCAACAAATTGGTTCCGGTAAGCGATGCCCAGCAGCGAAAATGCCACACCGCCCGCCAGTCCGCTCAACAACCGGCTGGCAGCTGTAGAATGAATTATACCGGTTTGAGCCAGCATCCATTCTGAAAACAAAAAGAGCAAAGCCACCACAACAAGGCTCTTAAAAGCCCGGCCGGTTTTTAAATTCTTTACCCCGTTAACCAGTAACAGCACCAGCATCGTAATAAAAAAACCGGCTTGCAAACCCGAACAGCGCGGACACAACATCAGCGTTCTTCCATTCAGCGCTATCAAAATGGAAGCATCCTGGTGACATACATAACTAAACAGACTTTCAGAAAACGATTCGAGCGTTATGGAGAATATCATAGCTGATGTAATTTACTTTTTGTTTATCCGGAGAAGGTACAACGAAAAGGTGTACGTGATTGCAGGGTATTTAGTTATACCGGTGCCCGCTGTTTTATTGCTGCTCTCTCCACCGATAGATTCACTTTGATCCCCGGACTGAAAAGGTTTTAGGATTTGTCATCAATGCTTCATAATTGCAAAACTATGCTTCAAAACTAATATGTACCGCATTTGGGGTCTTCCTAACTTGTTGTTCTAACTCACTAGTGGGTATTAAAAATTAATAGACGTTCTTTGAAATTCTTTGTTAGTCGTACTTGTAGCGATTTTTGATAGCGTGACGATTTGAATTGAAAATACGGATTTTTGCATGCAAACAAGCAATTA
>NZ_JALGYW010000016.1 GCF_023111095.1 Maribellus sp. YY47 | reverse complement strand
AGGTGCCCAAAGTCAGATCTTCAGGTGGAGTCGCTGATATAGCAGGTGCTGCTGTTACCTTGAAGGTACGCATCGCAACTATCGTGTCCGCACAGTCACTGCTGATCGTCCATGTGACAACTACTTCGCCGCCACAGGCATCAGGCGCTGCCGGCTTGTCGATATCCACAACAAGACCACAACCGCCTTCCACTACTCCGCTGGCTGCCCATGCATCGTAAGCCGTATTCACTGAATCCTGGCTCAGACAGGTGCCCAGGGTCAGATCTTCAGGTGGGGTCGCTGATATAGCAGGTGCTGCCGTTACCTTGAAGGTACGCATCGCAACTATCGTGTCCGCACAGTCACTGCTGATCGTCCATGTGACAACTACTTCACCGCCACAGGCATCAGGCGCTGCCGACTTGTCGATATCCACAACAAGACCACAACCGCCTTCCACTACTCCGCTGGCTGCCCATGCATCGTAAGCCGCATTCACTGAATCCTGGCTCAGACAGGTGCCCAGGGTCAGATCATCAGGTGGGGTCGCTGATATAGCAGGTGCTGCTGAAACAACAAATGTCGCTTCACAATAATTTGGCTCCAGACATGGATCGTTTAAACTGAAACGAACAGTAATGGAATCACCACATGCATTTGGATATACCTGATTCCAGTTATCTGTCATCATTGAATCGCTTCCACTTGAGGAAACGCTAGCCAACCAAATATCAAAAGCGGCATTTACAGAGTCCTGGGTCAGACAAGAGCCTAAACTCATATTTTCAGGACATGTAAGCGTTACTTCATCAGGTTGAGTTATCTCTCCATTACAAAATGTTGCATTAGGATCTATACCATCATATACATCAAATAAATAAACTCCTGCCGGCAAACCTGTAAAAAAAACAGTTGTATCGTTCGATACAATTGTATCCAAAGGATTATCTGATACGTCTTTAAGTATATATGTAAATGGCGGAACATTGGGATAGCTGGTTATGTAGACCTCAACCGATCCATCACTTCCACCAAAGCAAGTAACTGGTGTTGGAGTAACCGCACAAGTTGGAGCTGTTGGCACCCAACCAAGAGAATCATCACAAGAAGTCTCACAGCCATTTACATCGATAATATAGACATAGTAACGCCCCATACTCAATCCCCAGATACTATCAGTTCCTTGTCCGTTTGCATCGGGAATTGCAATTCCATCACCATCAGTCCAATAATAAGTATTAACCTCTGCACCAGTAACATTAACCTTCGCCGTACCATCCACTGCATAATAACTTGACTGATCAGTCGTTACAACACTACATACCGGATTATCATAAACACTTAAAGTAGCCGTGCCAGGTTCATCAGGTTCACAGAATGTTTCGCTTGTAACCGTTACAGTATAGTTTCCTGCATCGCTTAAATGCACTGAAGCAAAGCTAATGGTTGGTGTGCCCTGACCATTAAAACTTCCAGGACCTGACCATGTAAAAGTATAACCTGCAGGTGAGATCGGAGTGCCGCTGGCATCCTTAAGCGTAGCCGTTAAGCTGGCAGATCCGTTTTCACAGACATCATCGTCACTTACTTCAACTGTAGGTGCTATGTTGAAATTACCACCAACAAAATCTTTTGAATCTGCTGTTATTTCTTTTGATGACCTTGTTTCCAACATCCAGGTAGCCTTACAAAGTATTTTTGGATCACCTACCAAATCAAATATTGGTGTTAAATCTACTATGCCTTCAAAAAATTCGAAATAGTCATATTCAATCTGTCCGTCAGGTACTATCCAACCCGGAGGAACCGGAGTTGGTGTATCATTATTTGTACCTACTTGTGAAGTGAGGCCAATTGGATATAGAGAGAGGTTATTACCTTCGGTGCCATTACCCGGGCCTACCCATTTTAATACGGTAACATCTGCAATTCGTCCACCATTTTCAAAATTGGCCAAAATCAATATATCACCAGCACAAGTTTCAGCATCATAAGTGCCTCCTTCACCATTATCCTCACCAAAATTTGTAAAATGCTCAGGTGCAAAATATTTATCTTTACCAACTTCGACTGGTTCTGTACCATTTAAACAGAACCAAAATCCAATATAACCGGTACCGTTATTACTTTCCCTGTCACCAGCAAAAAACAAATAAGTATGAGTGGGATCGTATGGTATTCCGCCATAGTCTCCACAGCCATCACTGGGCGTAAGTCCGGTTACAATAGCAGCAGAAGCATTCATTATATCGCTCTTTGCCTGCATGGAACTAAAAGTCCAGTTACTGTAATCCGGTGTTGGGGAAGGCAATCCCCAATCCTTAAAGTCTTTACCCCCGGTAAAAATATCGTCATCGTTACCAATGAAGACATCATGATTCAGTTCGTAAGATGACTGACCAGACATAAATCCGCCATCACCCCAATCACTTGATACTCCATCAATACAGGGAGTATCTTGTGCTTGCGTATGCCAGCTACATAGCGACATACAAAAGATTGCAAGCATAACAAAGAGGTATTTTCTCTTTGTTAGAAGTAAATTTTTTTCCATACTCAATTAATAATTGTTGATTCGAAGATTACTAAAACAACCTTGTGGTTCTCTTTAATTCTTACTCACCAATTATTATCAATCACCTGTAAATACAGGAACTTCAAGTATGTACGTCCGCAGTATTTGTTTGATTCTACAAAACCACACCTGGGGCAAGGTTGTGATTTCTACCCTTATTTTTCCTAATTTGGCGTTTGCCAATTCGATAAACAAGTTAGAAGGAATTAATTCAGAAGTCAATCAGGATTTTTCCGTAAAATTTTACCTACGATAAGTTGGAAAATTACTCTATACGATCGCCTAACTTAAGTTATTTTGGATGGCAAATTCGATCATCTCCGCAGTTGATTTTACGTTAATTTTGGAAGAAATATTCTTTTTGTGCGACTCTACTGTTCTTGGACTAATATGTAGGTTTGCCCCAATTTCTTTATAAGTTAGCCCTTTGCAGAACAAGCGAAGAATATCAATCTCTCGATCGGTAAGTTGTAATTTTTCATCTTGATCAGAGTTTAGATCGACACGTTTTGTTCGTAAAAAATTCTTAAGCATCATCCAAACTTTGGACGGAAAATAGTCTTCACTATGCAGCAAAGCATTTACTGCTTCCAAAAGATCTTTGGAGCCGGAAGAACTAAAAACAATTCCATTAACACCTAATGAGATGTAATCCTGGAACAAGCCGAAAAGGTCTGAGTTTGCTACGAGCAATATCGGGATTCTCGGGTGTTTACGTTTAATTTTCTTTATAGATGCAATCCCATGATTTGCACAATGAATGACGTCGATTATTATTATATCAGGGCTATTCTCTTTCAGGTATGGCAAAAAATCAGGAAGATGTTTGGCCTCCATAACGACTTTAAACTCTTTCTTTTCCTCCAACACAGGCTTTATCCCTGAGCAGAATAACGCATAGTTTTCCAATATGGCAATATTGCTCATGACCCCCTATTTTTTATCATTCATACTTTGTAAGATAACTATCTGCATAATTATCATTCATCTTCCAGTACGTTTTATTGAATTTTGCAAATAGGGAATTGTAATCTTACCTAATCAAATTACGAATTTATCCGTAATAAAACAATACGTAAATATCCGGATATTTATATCCGTTTTTTAACGCACAATAAAATACTTGATTATCTTTATTTTCAGTGCATTTTTATCAATTTTAAAAGAAAAGCTGAAAAAAATTAAAAGCCAGCACACAAAATGCCATGTTTTAATCAGGAATGATTATTGGTTGTTTTATGAGTCAAATTATTATACATAATATTACATACTATCAATAAGGTGTAAAAGACTGATTCTAAATTATATATATTTTTTCTTCCACATTCAAAAATTCAAAGTCAAAATATCTAGCAAACACAATATATCCAGACTGTTTTTAACAGTATTGTATTTTAGATTGATCCTGAATGTTGATTAAATATCTTGGTTATTAACGTACTATGTCATAATTTTCCCCCACAAACCTTGAAGATATAATTAAAACGAGACGCTAAATTTCAATTTACTATTTGAATTAAATGCCCAACAGGCCATACATGTTTTTAAGTTGTGATAATAACTCGATATGAGTTTAGTTGAATTTATTGCTCAAAGGGAAAAACTATGCCCAATGGGTAACAAGTACCGTTAAATCGTTAACACTATTGATATGAAAAGACCAGAGCTTTTGTTAGTGTTTCTTGCATTTGTTTTTTTGTCAGCACATGCATCTGCACAAACGAAAAACCAGCATTTTAAAATGCTGGGATCCTCCCCACAAACAGTTGAAGTGAACCAGACGTTTACAGAATCATCAGAAATTCAACCTTTTGACGTGAATGCAAACAAGATCTATGGATTGGCTGTCAGCGCCGACATACAATTAAAGGGCGACGACAGCAAAGTTGAATTTGTTATGCTGGATGAAAATTCCAATGAATATCTTATTCATGATTTTTATGCCAGTATTTCTGAAGACTTAAAGGAGAGTGTTGAATCGGTTAGCGAAGAAACCTGTATCCTTGACGGGGTAAAAATCAGTTCCATCAAAATCGTCATCAGCAACGGGGCCACTGTTCAGTTAAAAAGTTTTGAATATACCGAAAGAGCAGATTTTGTTCAAAACGTTAACGAACTTCGAAAACAACAGGTCAAGGAACAGAGTGTAGAAAAAGTAGCCCGTATAAACAATTACCTTAAAGAAAAAGGCGCCAAATGGGTGGCCGGACTAACTTCTGTTTCAGAACTTTCCTATGCTGAACGAAAAAGTCTATACGGACAAAGCGTCTTCCCTGCTGCATTTGAATTTTATGCAGGAGGTATTATCTCTACCGAAACTTCGATTGAATCGACTTTAAAATCAGCGACTGCGTCAAGTCCGTACGTTGAAGAATGGGATTGGAGAAACAGACACGGAAAAAACTGGATCAGTCCGGTAACCAACCAGGGAGCCTGTGGTTCGTGCTGGGCATTTGCATCGACCGGAGCAGTTGAAGCAATGGTGAACGTCTATTTTAATCAACTGATCAATCCTGACCTTTCAGAGCAAGATGTACTTTCTTGCAGCGGGGCAGGAACCTGTTCGGGAGGTTACCCGAGTAAAGCACTCGATTACATCAAGACCACAGGTGTTGTCGACGAAAATACTTTTCCTTATCAGCAGGCAGATTTGGATTGCGCATTAAAAGGAACCAATCCCAGCCAGCAATTCAAAATTCAGGGAAGAATTGATTTTGGCTCAACGCTCTATCCCAGAACCGATGACGATCTGAAACGAATGTTAATCGAACAGGGCCCGATCAGCGGCGGACTATACGACTGGAGCCATGCCATGGTTTTGGTGGGTTACAAAGTTGTGGAAGAAGGTGACCGTTTTTATTACAGAGATTTGGACCTTAAAAGATATTGGGTTGATATACTGGCAGGAGATCCGCTAATTGGGAAAACGGTTTGGATATTCAAAAACAGCTGGGGAATTTATCACGGAGACCAGGGGTATGTTTACGTTGAAACACCGATTACCAATATTGGCTGGACACACGCCATTCAGACACCTGTCACCAGCCTAGTTAACGATTACCAGGTGATATGCGAAGACCGAGATGGAGATGGATATTACTGGTGGGGACTTGGGGAAAAACCTGAAGGATTGAACATTCCTGATCAGGCTGACGGTGATGACTCTGACCCGAATTTGGGGCCACTAGACCAATATGGTTATTGTATTCCATTGAACGCCACACCGGTTGCCAATTTTACATCGGACGGAACCAATGTTAACACTGAAGAGTCGGTTACCTATACCGATTTATCTACCAATGTCCCTTCAACCTGGAACTGGACATTCGCCGGTGGTAATCCTGCAAGTTCGAATGCTAAAAATCCCGTAGTTTCGTATGCAGCCGCAGGAAAATATAGTGTTAGCTTAACAGTTACGAATGCCAATGGATCAGATACTAAAACTGTAACCGATTACATCACGGTAAGCAAACCGGTTCTTTTGCCGGTTGCTGACTTCTCCTCCAGTGCAACATCCGTTACTGCTGGCGAATCTGTTTCATTCCAGGATCTGTCAACCAATCCAGGTACATGGTATTGGGAGTTCGCAGGAGGTACACCAGCAACATCTACACTTCAAAATCCGACTGTAACTTATAATTCCACCGGAACCTATCAGGTAAAACTCACAGTAACCAATTCAGATGTAACGGATACAAAAACAGTCGACAATTTGATTGAAGTTACAAGTGTTCCGGTAATCTTAACACCACCGGTTGCTAACTTCTCTGCCAGCCAAACAAGCATCAACACCGGGGAAACAATCAGTTTTAGTGATATTTCTACCAATGCGCCTACTTCCCGGAGCTGGACGTTTGCCGGCGGAACACCCTCAACTTCAACCCTGCAAAATCCAAGCATTACTTATGCAAGTACCGGTAATTTTGCTGTAAGCCTGACCGTAACCAACGCCGACGGCACCGATACTAAAACCGTGAATGGCTTTATTTCGGTAACAGATCCTACTTTGGAACCTGTTGCAGATTTCACGTCCAATAAGAATAAGGTAATCGAAGGTGAACAGGTAAATTTCTCTGATCAGTCGTTGAATAACCCGGTATCATGGAATTGGGTGTTTGAGGGAGGTACACCATCTACTTCAACCGAAAAGAATCCGGTTATCACCTACAAAAATGCAAGCAGTTATAAAGTTTCGTTAACCGTTCAAAACGAAGGAGGCACAAATACCAAAATCATCGACAATTATATACAAGTTGACGCTCCTCAAACGGAATATTGTATTCCCTCCCCTGTTGCATCCAACGAATGGATTTCAAACGTTAAAATTGGTGGAATTTCCAAATCATCGGGTTCAGAAGGTTATGCCGATTTCACATCAACAGCGTTTACCCTCGAAGCTGGAGCAAACTATGACGTTCAACTTACTCCGGGCTTTAATCCCCGAAGCAAATTTGAATACTGGGTAATCTGGATCGACTATAACCACGATTATTCATTTACTGCCGACGAAGTAGTTTTCAGTTCTTCAAAATCAAAATCAATGGTAACCGGTCAGATTACGATTCCATCGGATACAGGAATTACAACGCGTATGCGTATCGCCATGGGTGGCACTGTTCCAACAGCATGCAATTTTAACGATCTGGGAGAAGTAGAAGATTACACTGTTGTAATTACACAAGCTGTTCCGCAACCTCCGTCAGCCGATTTTACAGCGAACGTTTACACCATAACAGAAGGTGAAAGCATACAGTTTTCCGATATGTCAGAAAATTATCCGACCAGCTGGTCGTGGACCTTTGAGGGAGCTGCAACAACAAGCAGCGGATTACAAAATCCGGTGATCACCTACTCTACTGCAGGTGTTTATAATGTTTCATTAACAGTTGGGAATACAGAGGGTTCGTCGACACTGACCAAGCCTGGTTTAATCACGGTACTGGCTCAGGGTGAAACATCTTATTGTACTCCTGTAAATATTAACAGTACAAGTTGCTTTATCAGCAGTATTGCCATTGGCGATTATTCTGCGCAAACCGGTGCAGATAAATACTCATTATCGGGCGATTTGATCAGTCTTAATCCGGGTGGCACACACAATGTTTATTTGTCTCCTTCTAACAATACCGTGAGAACCTTCTGGAGAATCTGGATTGATTTTAATAACGACGGAGATTTTGATGATGCAGATGAAACGGTTCTAACCATAAATAACAATAAGGGAAGTGTGGTTTCTTCCATTGCGATTCCATCGTATGCAAGTGGTATTGCACGCATGAGAATTACGATGAAAAGCGGTAAAGCCCCCGCTTCCTGCGATGATGGTTTCGACGGCGAAGTTGAAGATTACGAAGTATCGTTTGTCGGTCTTCCGGGTCTGGGAATGGCTTCGTCTGATGACGCGATGAACATGATCCATCAAAACTTTTTATCGGTTTATCCCAATCCAACAGAAAGCAACGTAAAACTGAAGTTAATGGAAGTCAATGAAGATGATTCTTACGCGGTTTACAATTCCGTTGGTGCATTAATCATGGAAAACCAGATTTCATCAGTATTTAATGTGATCAATCTGAGCGAACAACCTGCAGGAGTGTACATTATTACAGTAAGAGCGAAAGACCATATTTATACCAGTAAGATTATTAGAAAGTAGTAGTGCTGACAAATCAACTACTTGGAGAGCAGGGACTATGGGAACAGAAGTCACCCTGCTTTCCTTTCTAATCTTCTGGCCAAACTATGTAACCTTCTGATCGCCTCCAAAACTTCCGATTCGAACCTGTAAACCGATATTCGTAACTCATCGGTTCCCGCCAAACGAACCAGCAAATGCGAGCGAACTTCCTGAAAACGATCTTTAAATATTTCTTTATTGAGGTTTGGGGTTACGTCACGCGATCCTCCGTTAAATTTATTCAACGCTTCTTTGAACGCATTGACAGATATTCCATATAAGTCGGTAAGTTTTGTAACCGTCTCCGGACTTGCCTTGAATCCAATGTCAATACGATGTTCAGCTGCTTCTACCAGGTGCGTAGTGATTAAATCGGCTGACATTTCGAGTACATTCACTGCTTCAACCATATTCTCAAGGCGTTGCACTTGCGACGAAGGCAATTTCTCGGCCTGAATCTTTTTCAGAAACTCCAGGATCTCGATATGCCCCCGGTCAATCATTACATCGTTCTTTCGCAGCATCGACAATTGATTTGCATTACCTGAAAAAGCCATCGACAAACCTTGTTCAATTATCTCCAGCGTGCGTTTCCCCAATTTACAGATGGCCTTGCTGGCCAGATCAGCTGCCATTGCTGTGTTATCGAGATAATATGTGTGCAGTTCCGGAAATAAAATTTGTGCATCCCTTTTTTTATCGGGAACCAGACGCAGTACCAATTTAGAAACCGGCGTTACAAACCCAATAAAAAAGAAAGTATTGGCGCAGTTGAAGATGGTGTGGGCATTGGCAATTTGTCGCGCTTTATCGGCCGGAGAAATATAAGTAACCAGATCAGCCAGGTGATCGATAAAGGCAAACCACAACAACACTCCCACCACTTTGAACAGCACATGCGAAACTGCAACCCGCATAGCGGCGCGGGGTTTTCCCAGTGCTGAAAGAATTGCGGTAACGCAGGTTCCAATGTTGGCTCCCAAAATAATCGACACCCCGGCTTCCACGTTTAACAGCTGTTGCGATGCCAATACAATGACAACCCCGGTAGTGGCCGATGAACTTTGAACCGCAGCAGTAAATACTGTGCCGATCAAAATTCCCAGAAGATGGCTGTCTAAACCTGTCATTGTCCTTACGAAAGGCTCGTATGTTTTTAAAGGCTCGGTTGCCTCGCTCATTACATTCATTCCCAGAAATATGAGCCCCAATCCTAAAATAATGTTTCCTATTTCGCGGTACGATTTCTTCGAAAATACCACACTGAATAAATAACCAAAAGCAACCATTACCCAGGCTGCACCGGTAATTTTAAAGGCTATAATCTGCGCCGTAATTGTAGTTCCGAGATTGGCCCCCAAAATAACTCCTAATGTGCTTTGAAACGTTAACAATCCTGCTGAAACAAAACCAACTGCCAACACTGTAGTCACCGACGAAGACTGAATGACTGCAGTAATTCCGGCACCCGCCAGCAAAGATGTCCAGCGGTTCCGGGTCATCGATTGCAGAAAACTTTTCATACGGTTGCCGGCAGCAATTTTCAGGGATTCCGTCATTACATTCATGCCGTGCATAAATATTGCAAGGCCCCCCAACAACAAAACACTAAGCGTAAGCCAATTCATTATTTCTCAATTAGAAGTTTTTTATAAGTCAGTTTATCCTTTGTAGCAACAAATACAGTGCACAATTTTCATCAAAATATCGGTTCAAAACAATAAATAACTTTTTAAATTATTTTTCAAAGTCTTTCGGGAATATATCCTAAATTAGATTCTGAATTATAACAGATCGTCTCAGTAGGAGTTACCAAAATGAGAACGATCAAGCTAAAAACAAAAAAAGTAAAATAACCGGATGAAAAACCTAGCTATTTTAAGTCTCCTTATTTACACACTTACACTTAATTCCTGTATTACCAAGAGTAGTAAACCGGAAAATAACAAACAGCCTAACGTCGTTATTATTTTTCTGGATGACTCGGGATACAACGATTTTTCACCCTTCGGAGATCTTTTTATTGAAACGCCGAATGTAAAAACACTGGCCGAAGAAGGGGTTGCTTTTAAAAATTTTTATGTTCCCCAGGCGGTTTGTTCGGCATCGCGTGCTGCTTTACTTACCGGATGTTACCCCGAAAGAACTAAAGTCTTTTCGGCTCATGCCCCCAGAGAACGCGGACTTGATCCGAAATTTCCAACGCTGGGTGAAGTTTTTAAAGCAGCCGGATACAAAACCGGTTTTTTTGGGAAATGGCATGTGGGCGACCAGGAAGAAACCCGGCCTCAGAACCGTGGCTTTGATGAAACCTGCGGTTTAATGTACTCCAACGACATGTGGCAACATCATCCTGAAAATCCGGAATTTTGGGGAAAATTTCCCTTGCAATTTTGGGAGAACGGCAAAATTATAATTGAAGATGTCGACTCTTCGGACCAGCAATACCTGACGAAATGGTACACCGAGCATGCTGTTGAGTTTATCAACCGCCATAAAGATGAGCCATTCTTGCTTTATGTCCCCCACTCCATGTCGCACGTTCCGTTGTTTTGCAGCCCCGAGTTTAAAGGAAAATCAGGAGTTGGTTTATACGGCGATGTAATCACCGAACTGGACTGGTCAGTCGGTCAGATAAACGGGGCGCTCAAAGCAAATGGATTGGATGAAAACACAATTGTGGTATTCTCATCCGACAACGGCCCTTGGATTTCGTATGGAAACCATGCAGGAACAACACCATTTCGCGAAGCAAAAGGAACCACTTTCGACGGCGGAACCCGCTCGGCAACTATTATAAAATATCCATCGCGTTTGCAGGGTAACCGGGAATCGTCAAAAACATTGATGACCATCGACCTGCTGCCCACCTTGTGTCATCTGGCTGATGTTCCGCTTCCTGAATCTGAAATTGATGGCAAAGATGTTTGGGACATCATTTTGGGAAAAGAAGAAGCGCAAAATCCACACGCCTATTATGCATTCACCAACGACAGAGAATTTCAGGCCATTATGAGTGGCGATGGAAAATGGAAATTACACCTTCCGCACAATTACCGGACAATGTCGGAAATAAAGGGGAAAGACGGGATGCCGGGTAAATACAAACAAGAACACATTGATCTTTCTTTATTCGATATGGTGAACGATCCTTTTGAAACCACGAATGTACTCGATCAACATCCTGAAGAAGCTGAACACTTGCTTCAGTTGGCCGATGAACACAAACAGAAGTTTTTCACGAATTAGAATATATATTCGCTTACATAAAAGCCCCGGATTTTTTCTAAATCCGGGGCTTTTGCTATATTTTTTTTTGCTAAAATTTAAAGCTTAAAAACTTATCGGGATCCGTTAGATCAACTTTGCCGTTTAACAGTTCCGGACTGATTTCACCTTTCACATAAATCAGTGCGTTGTCGTCGCCTCCCACCAGTACCAGTAATTCTTTTATTACATCGTCGTCCATCCGTCCAAAAATTGTAACACTTTCGTCGGGATCTCTTACTACCATTAACTCTTCAAAACTATCATTTTCGCTGATTCTCTTGTAAAACTCCTCGTGGAGATTGATTTTCTGATTGAGGTCATCGTCGTCAACGGCAATTACCTTAACTTTATCGATACTTTCAAGCAATTCTTTTTCATTTTCCTCTAAATCGCCCAGATTGGCCGCCAGGTGGATCAGCCATCCCGGCACACTCACCGTAACTACGCCATCTTTAAAACGGTACTTATTGAAAGCCTCTGAAACGCCCGGCTCATAAGAACACGACGTAAACACCAATACTACTAAGGCTACAAATAGTAAAACTCTTTTCATCTTAAATGATTTTATTTTGAGACGGTTGTTCCACACAATCCGTTACATCAAAATTGCAGAAATTCATCCAACAACCTGAAAAAAATCGACCAACGATAATCACAAAACGTTAAACGACGGATTTCAGCTCCGCGAGTATTTGCCCGAAAACATCGGGTATTTCAGCTTCAAACAACAAGGGCTCCTTGGTTACCGGGTGTACAAAAGCCAGTTTCCCTGCATGGAGGAACAATCTTTTTACTCCCGTTTTTTCGGTCACCATTTTATTCAGCGTAAAATCGCCATGATGAGAATCCCCCAACATATCGAAATGGTGTTGGGCAAAGTGCTGCCTTAACTGATGCCAACGCCCGGTTTCAGGATTGATCTCAACCAGACTCAATTTAATATCCAACTTTTCAGCATAAAACAGATTGGTTTGAATGGTTTGAAGCGTTTTAAAATGCGTAAGCGCCGGCTTTTTAAACTTCGATTTTTTCTTCACCAGCACTTTCCGATCAAAACTCCCTTCGCCAGGTTCGCCCTGAACAACCGCATAATAAGTTTTCTGCACTTCTTTGCGTTCGAACATTTGCGCGAGTTCATGCGCCACTTCTTTCGACAAAGCAAGTACGATAACTCCCGATGTTTTTGAATCGAGCCGGTGGACATTGTAGACCCACTTCCCGGTCATATCGCCGATTAACTTGGTCAGATAAGCGGCATCGTGTGGCATAAAATCATTTTTATGAACCGGAAGATCCACGGGTTTATTGACAACAATCAGGTGCTCATCCTGAAAAATCACAGGTATTTCCATTTTTAAGTGTTAGGTTTTCAAAAGTACAAAAGCTGAGACCAAAAATACGCTGCGCGATTCATAAGAAGAAATTAAACTTTCGCAAGAACATGAATGTTTTAGTAATATGAAAACAATACTGAGTTTACTATTAATATTCGCTGGGCTGAATGCTTTTGCACAGAAAGCTGATTCTACGATCCAGCATAAAAACAAGGACATGAAATTTAAGGAACTGACAGAATTTGAACATTATGTGATTGTTGAGAAAGGAACGGAACGCCCTTTTACCGGAAAATATTACGATTTTAAGGAAACCGGTGTTTATGTATGTAAACGTTGTGGCGCCCCTCTTTATCGTTCATCCGACAAGTTTGATGCTCATTGTGGTTGGCCAAGTTTTGATGACGAGATAAAGGGTGCAGTGCATAAATCGGTTGATGCCGACGGACGAAGAACCGAAATTACCTGTGCGAAATGCGGGGCCCATTTGGGACATGTATTCTTTGGCGAAGGGTATACAAAAAAGAATACCAGACATTGCGTGAATTCTGTTTCGCTGGATTTTATTCCGGCTGATAAAATAAAAAAGGGAGAGCAGTGATTGCCCTCCCTTTCCATATCCTCAATAAACTTCTAAAGTTCTTTTACTTTTAGTCCTTCTACAAAAAACACGCGCTCAGCTGCTTCCTGGTTTTCAGCAATAATCTGATGAGCTTTGGCTGTTTCAGTATCTTCAGTGGCTTCACCCTCACCATGTTCTGCTCCGGGATTATGAGCATCGGCTTCAGTTTTTACTTCTTTCAGAATACCAACAATTTCGAGTTCGCTACCCATTTGTTCCTGGGTAAAAGCGCCAATTTTTTCGCCAGCTTCTATACGAATACTAATATCCTCGCTGCTGCCCATCAGGAAACAACGTTCACCTCCCTGCTGGCAAACATGGAATACGGTTCCTTTTACGATTACCTCTTTATCCACCAGTTCAGATGCCTGTTGTAACAATTCGTCAACGGTCAAAACGATTGCCGCTGCAGGTGCATCTTCAGTTTTCTCCGGTGCTTTTTTGGCCTGTTGTCCGCATGCTAAAAATAGGACTGCCAACACACTAAACACTGCAATTTTTTTCATAATCAGATATTTTTGGTTTTTTAAATGTATAGCATTGCGAATACCAAAGGTACGATAAAACCGGCAATGGTTAGCCACCACCCCCAGCGTGTAAAACCACGTTTCCCTTTCAGTATAAACAGGCCCGAAACAGCGACAAACAAGAGTACGACAGCCATAATATCGCTCACCCATTTCCAGGTGGTTCCAAGCGTAGCTTTGTGCAATTTGTTCATTTCAAAAATCAATGGCCTTCGCTCCAAAAGCTGAAACCTTCCTTCTCCTGTTTCGGGATCCATCACAGCCTCGCCACTTTCGATGAAAACTTTTATCAAACCGTCACTGTTCAGGTAGTGTTTTTTGTAGCTCAAATTGTAGGATTGCTCCGACAATATTTCCCGGATATCGTCGGCAGTATAATTGCCGTCTTGCTGTACCGGGAATTTAAAATCCTCAACAATAATATTATAGTCGGGATTAAAATCATGCCGATGATTCAGGAATATTCCCGATAATGCATAAACGATCGTCATTCCGACAATAAAGTATCCGAAATCGCGGTGAAGTACCCTCAATAACTTTCTAATTTTCATCTGCAGCTTTTCCATTAAACAACAACGTCCACATAACTCATTAATAACGAAACAATTAAGGAATTACTGTGATCATTCAAGTCAAAATTAAGTCTAACTTATTAACGCACAAATATATATGATAAATTGCAGTTGCGTAGTAGTGGGGAACTTTAAAAAAAATAAAAATTATTTTTAATGAGTCTATCTTTTGAAAGTAAGATGATTAGGGGGATACATGGTTTTCATAAAATTTTAAAAGATAAAAAACTCTGAAATTTAGCAGAGTTGGTATTGACACGAAAAGTTATTCGTTGTAAATTGCACCCGATCCTAGTGTACTAGGGCTCTGGTTTTATCACAACTTAATTGGGTACCTCCGGCTATTGAGCCGGAGGTTTTTTTATGTTATTCTGCGAAATAGTCGTTGAGTGAAACAATATCTTCTGAATTGCATACGGGGCAATTTTTCACTTCTTCAGAATAATCGCTAAAGCTAGCCTTGCAAGCGTTGCACTTGTACCAATTCTTATCGAAATAAACATCTCCCCCCCTGAAAATCAAATCTCTTCCTTCCACAAAAGCAGTTGCAACTTTATGGCGCGCTTCTTCATAAATACGCGTTAAAGTAGGACGCGAAACATCCATGTACACCGCCGCTTCTTCCTGAGTCAGATTCTGATAGTCGAGCAAACGAATCGCCTCGTATTCTTCGAGATGAAGTATAACCTCATTTGATTTCCGTCCTCGAACACCGTAAACCGACATTCCCTTAATCACTGGTGGAACCTGAATTCTCCTGTTTCTCTTTCTTCTGGGCATAATTATTTATTTATTTTATTCAGCAAATAGTGGTCTACTAAAACCAGCGCTGCCATTGCTTCCACAATTGGCACCGCACGAGGCAACACACAGGGATCGTGCCTTCCTTTCGGGTTGATGGTTGTCTCCTCATTCGATTTATCAACCGTCTGTTGTTCTTTTAACAAGGTTGCAATGGGTTTAAATGCAACTTTAAAATAAATATCTTCTCCATTGGAAATACCTCCCTGAATTCCCCCTGAATTATTGGTTTTAGTACGGATCCCACTTTCCGTTTTTATAAAAATATCATTGTGCTCCGATCCGCTTAATTTTGTTCCTTCAAATCCCGACCCGTATTCAAAACCTTTTACGGCATTAATTCCCAGCATTGCAAAGCCTAAATCGGCGTGCAGCTTATTAAAAACCGGCTCGCCCCAACCTGCCGGAACTCCTTTGGCAACAGCTGTAATCACTCCTCCCACAGTATCATGATCGTGCCCTGCTTTAACAATACGAGCGATCATTTGTTCAGCAACTTCAGGATCGGGACAACGTACAATATTGTCTTCCGTTTTTGTGAGATCAAGTTCAAGATACGATTTATTTAGTTGAACTTCGCCAACCTGTGAAACAAAAGCTTGAATATGTACACCAGACTTTGCCAGAATCTGTTTGGCAATAGCTCCGGCGACCACGCGTGCAATAGTTTCACGGGCCGAAGACCGGCCACCTCCCCGGTGATCACGGGTTCCGTATTTCTGAATGTAAGTATAATCAGCATGAGACGGGCGATAGACATCTTTCAGATCGTTGTAATCGTTGGAGTGCTGGTCTTTGTTCCAAACCGCAAATGCGATGGGTGTTCCCTGAGTTTTCCCTTCAAAAATTCCGGAGAGAAATTCTACCTGATCGGGTTCTTTACGCTGTGTCGTGATCTTCGACTGACCCGGTTTTCTCCTTGCTAAATCTTTTTGAATTGACTCAATGTCGATTTCTAATCCTGCAGGACAACCGTCAATTATACCTCCGATTCCCCTGCCGTGAGATTCGCCAAACGATGTTAAACGAAATAAATGTCCAAATGTGTTCATACTGTTATGCAAAAAACCCTGTTCTCTTATTCGTGTTAAGAAAACAGGGTTAAAGATATTAAATTGTAATAATTCTGAAAACTATATTAGCATCCGCAACCACATCCGCCGCTGCTTTCAGTTCCACAACTACCCGAGCCGCAACCGCCTCCACCGTTGCTTCCGCAGCCACAGCTTCCGCCTCCTGAAAGGATCTGTGCAACTTCCTCGTCAGAAGCTTCGCGTACCTCAACTACTTTACCTGTGAAGAAAAGATCTTCTCCGGCAAGCGGATGGTTAAAATCCATTTGAACGGTTTCGTCGGTTACTTCCAGCACCAAACCATTCAGGCGCTGTCCGTTGCTGCTCATCATCGGAACGGTATTACCTTCCTGAATCAATTCAGCATCGAACTCTCCATTTACTAAAAATACACTTCTGGGGAGTTCAACAATTGCATCGTTGTTAACCTCACCGTAAGCGTCAGTGCTTCCCAGTTTAATATTAAACGGATCATCCTGTTTCAAACCGGCCAATCCGGTTTCGAATTTTGGTAACATAACACCAGCTCCGTATAGAAACTGCAAAGGATTTTCTACAGTGGCGCTTTCAACCAATTCACCGTTTTCGTCGTCAATACGCAGATCGTATGTCAACGTAACCATTTTATATTTTCCTATCTCTAACATATTCTGATTTTTCTGAATGTTGTGCAAATTAAGTCTTTTTATCAGTTGCAACAAAACACCTTACAGTATTTTATTCAATATTAACAAATAATTATCACCGATTGTTAAACACGACCTCCGGTTTTTTCAGAGCCCTGATAACCAGGGCAATTCCGGTCAAAACAAACGGAACACTGAGCCACTGCCCCATGTTTAGCATCATACCTGCTTCAAAGGCTTCCTGATCTTCTTTTATAAATTCGATGAAGAACCTTGCCGAGAATATTAAAATAAAGAATGCTCCGAGCAACAAGCCGGGCCTGTTTTTCGCACTGGTTTTCTTGTACAAAAGCATCAATATTCCAAACGATACGAGATAAGCCAGCGCTTCGTATATCTGCGTCGGATGTTTGGCGAATTCCTCGCCGTTGCGTTCAAAAATAAATCCCCAGGGCAAAGAAGTCTGAATTCCGTATATCTCTGAGTTCATCAGGTTTCCGGTACGAATAAATGCTGCCACCAATGCAGTGGGAACCACTATCCGGTCCAGTGTCCAAAGCATGGTACGTTTGGTAACTTTGTGTGAATGAATGTACAAAGCGATCAGTATCCCGATGGCGCCTCCGTGACTGGCCAATCCTCCGTGCCAGACTTTAAAAATCTCGCCCGGATGTTGCGAATAATATTCCCATCCGTAAAAGAATACATGGCCTAAACGGGCGCCCACAACGGTGGCAATTATAATATAGAAAAACAGGCTGTCAATCCATTTCTGATTGACATTTTCCGATTTCAGCATTCGCTCACCGATGGAATATCCAAGCAGAAAACCTCCGGCGAACAACAGTCCGTACCACCGCACCGACAAAGATCCCAAATGGAATATTTCGGGATTAACATTCCAATGTATAAAATTCAAAATGTACATCATTTCACAATCAGTTCATCGTTTTATTCCAGCCCCTTACCGTGGCATTGTTTGTATTTCTTTCCGCTACCACAAGGGCAAGGATCGTTTCGTCCCACGCGTTTTTCAACAGATACAGGCTGAGGTTTCGACCTTTCCTGTGTTTGAGTATTGGCTCTTTCCATTGGATTCTCTGCTCCGGGAAGTTCAGATTTTTGAGTTCTGTAGCGGCTCATATCCGTACGTTTTCTGACTTCTGCTTCTCTCACCTGATCCGGACTCTGAATTGGAATTTGTCCTTTCATCAGTGTTGAAACCACCTGCTTGTTTACCTTAGTGATCAATTCTTTGAAAAGGTTAAACGATTCAAATTTATAGATCAACAGGGGATCTTTTTGTTCGTAGGTGGCATTCTGAACCGATTGTTTCAGGTCGTCCATTTCTCTCAGCTGCTCTTTCCAGCCTTCGTCGATGGTATTCAGCACAATCTGTTTCTGATACGATTTTACCAGCTCCTTACCTTTATTATTGTACGCTTTTTCAAGGTTACAGATAATCTGGAAAATACGTTTTCCATCGGTAATCGGAACGACAATATTCTTGTAAACCTCTTTTTTGGTTTCGTATACATTTTTAATTACCGGATATGCCTGCTTGGAGATTCCCTCTACTTTTCGGTTGTAGCTGGTGATCATCTTTTCGTAAATGCGATCCGTCACTTCGGCGGCACTGAGTTTTTTAAACTCTTCCTGGTTCACCGGCGATTCCATCGACAGTAACCGCATGAGTTCCATATTATAATCATCGAAAAGATCGGAACCATGATACTGAGCGACAATTTCTTCTACCGAATCGTACATCATGTTCAACACATCCACTTCCAGACGTTCGCCGAACAACGCGTGCCTGCGTTTCTTGTAAACCACTTCACGTTGCGAGTTCATTACATCGTCGTATTCGAGCAGTCGTTTACGAATACCAAAGTTGTTTTCTTCCACTTTCTTCTGGGCACGCTCGATTGATTTGGAGATCATTGAATGCTGAATCACTTCGCCTTCTTCCAAACCAAGACGGTCCATAACGCCTGAAATTCGGTCAGATCCAAACAAACGCATCAAATCGTCTTCCAGCGAAACATAAAACTGGGATGATCCCGGGTCTCCCTGACGACCGGCACGACCACGTAACTGGCGGTCGACACGACGTGAATCGTGACGCTCAGTACCAATGATGGCCAAACCTCCGGCAGCTTTTACTTCATCTGTCAGCTTAATGTCGGTACCACGACCAGCCATGTTGGTTGCAATGGTCACAGTTCCTTTTTTACCGGCTTCCGCTACAATATCTGCTTCACGCGCATGCAATTTCGCGTTCAAAACATTGTGCTGAATACCTTTTATTTTTAACATACGGCTAAGCAATTCCGAAATCTCAACCGAAGTTGTACCCACCAGCACAGGTCTTCCTGCATTGTGCAGTTTTACGATTTCGTCGGTTACCGCATTGTATTTTTCCCGTTTTGTTTTGTAAACCAGATCCTGGTAATCTTTCCGAACGATCGGACGGTTGGTAGGAATTACCACTACCTCCAATTTGTAGATATCCCAGAATTCACCTGCTTCGGTTTCGGCAGTACCTGTCATACCGGCCAGCTTATGGTACATTCTGAAATAATTCTGAAGAGTAATCGTAGCGAAGGTCTGGGTTGCAGCTTCCACTTTCACCCGTTCTTTGGCTTCAATTGCCTGGTGCAACCCGTCAGAATAACGACGGCCTTCCATAATACGACCGGTTTGCTCGTCAACGATTTTTACTTTATTATCGATCACCACGTATTCCACATCGCGTTCAAACATGGTGTATGCCTTGAACAACTGGTTGATGGTGTGAACACGTTCCGATTTTATTGCATAATCCTGCAACAGCTTGTCTTTTTCTTCTTGCAAAGCGTCAGGTGAAAGTCCCTTACTGTCGAGTTCCGCCATTCGGCTTCCCATGTCGGGCAAGATAAAGAACTCGGCATCTTCCATCCCCTGCGAAATCAGATCGATACCAATGTCAGTCAATTCCACCGAATTCTGTTTTTCATCAATAATGAAATACAACGGATCGGTTACAATGTGCATGTTCTTGCTGTTCTCCTGCATATAGAAGTTCTCCGTTTTCTGAAGAACACCTTTCATTCCTTCTTCACTCAGGAATTTGATCAGCGATTTATTTTTGGGCAGCCCTTTATGTGCACGGAGCAGCAACAATCCGCCTTCTTTCTTCTCGTCGTTGGTTGCATCCGGTTTAGTCAGCAATCTTTTTGCATCGATGAAGATCTTATTTACCAGGTCACGTTGAGCTTTATAAAGCTTTTCAACATATCCCTTCAGCTCTTCAAACTGTTGGTTTTCGCCTTTTGGCACCGGACCTGAAATGATCAACGGAGTACGGGCATCATCTACCAATACCGAGTCGACCTCGTCGACAATCGCGTACTGGTGCTTGCGCTGAACCAAATCTTCCGGATTAATGGCCATGTTATCGCGCAGGTAATCGAACCCAAATTCGTTATTGGTTCCAAAGGTAATATCAGCGTTGTAAGCTTTTCTTCTCGATTCGGAGTTGGGCTGGTGCTTATCAATACAATCTACCGACAAACCATGAAACTCATAAATCGGGCCCATCCACTCGGCGTCACGTTTCGACAGGTAATCGTTCACCGTAACCACGTGAACACCTTTTCCGGTTAGCGCATTCAAAAATACAGGTAAAGTAGCCACCAGTGTTTTACCTTCACCGGTTGCCATCTCTGCAATATTCCCCTGATGCAGCACTACCCCACCAATTAACTGGACATCATAGTGAATCATGTTCCAGGTCGTTGGATTTCCACCGGCCAGCCAGGTATTGTCCCAGATTGCTTTCTCTCCTTTTATTTTGATGCTTTCCCGTTTCGTCGCGAGATCCTTGTCAAAATCATTGGCAGTAACTTCGAGTTGTGTATTCTCAGCGAAACGACGTGCGGTATCTTTGACAACGGCAAAAGCTGTCGGAAGAATTTCATTTAAAACTTCTTCGAGTTTCTCATCTATTTTTTCTTCCAGCTTGTCAATACGTTCGTAAATTTTCTCGCTGTCCTGAATATCCACTTCCTCAACCTCAATCTTCAAAGCTGCAATTTCATCTTCTTCAGGCTTCACTCGCTCGGCAATAATTCTTTTCAGTTTTGCCGACTCTTCCCTTAACCCGTCGTGGCTAAGCTTTGAAATCCGCTCAAATTCTTCCTTGATTTGATTGATGATCGGAGTGATCTCTTTTATATCTCGTTCTGATTTATTTCCGAGTATTTTCCCCAGAATTTTAGTTACAAATGCCATGTTCTTTCTTATTGATCTTTAAAAATAAAGCTCCGCAAATTTAAATAAATGTACAGGCTAAAAAAACTATTGTTAAACTTAATCCTATTAATAATCATGCCACAAGCATTTACTGCCATTTCCCCGACAAGATTACCGATATAATTCAAATTATCTGCCATAACGGGTAAAGTTTCGTAGCGTTTTCTATTTTTGTTGTCACAAATTGATACGATGAAACCATTAAACAGAACTTGTTTTGTTTGCCAGAAAGCGGTTACTTCTGAAACTTCTACCATCAACCCGGTAGTAAATCTGCCCGTTTGTCAGAAATGCATTGGAACCGAAGCCGAACAGCAAGAAGAAAAAGCGGTGCTCGACAGCCTGGCCGATGGTTTTGTTTGCGGATGCATCTGATAAAAACAAAAAAAAGCTGTGAAATCACAGCTTCTATCTAAGGTCAATTACTTCCACATCTACGTGTTTGCTCTTGTCGAAAACAAAGTCCGAGTCTGCATAGCTCTTGTTGGTTTCCATCTTATTTACCACAATTCCGTACAAATTTTCATCGGTACCATATAAAGTAGCAGAGTCAAGGAACATGGTAGCTTTATCGATGTTAACATCAATTTTATCTACCTGAAACTCTTCCGAATCCGGATAAAGTTCAATCTGGTAAAGTGTTTTACTCCCCTCTTTCTTTTCTGCAATAAATTTAGAGCGAAAGCCTCGTTCGTAAATGCTGAAAATAGAAGACGGATCCATCAGTTCGCTTCCGGCATCTTCTACATTTGTAATGGTTACCTGATTGCCCTCTTTCATATAATTCCAGATGGTTTCACCATTAGAATAAATTTCCAGCCCGGCACCCGGCAAACTCACCTTGTATTTCTGACCCTTTACTTTAATTGTGCCGTTATTCTGTTCGTTGATGTCCATTTCCTTATTCACCATCGAAAAAACGAATTCGGCCGACATGCTGGTAAAGGTCTTGGTTTTGGCGCTTACCTGGTCAAGTATTTCTTTTGCTTTTATGTCGGTTTGGGCACATACTGAAACCGCAGTTGCAAAAACGATGGCAAATGCCATCCCCAATCTTTTCTTCATCTCTTGTATATAATTTTGTCTATAAGTTATTCAATAATTGTTCCAAACTGTATTCGTCTGAAATCAGCACCTGACGGGCTTTACTTCCTTCGCTTGGCCCCACAACACCGGCAGCTTCCAGCTGATCCATCAAACGCCCGGCACGGTTATATCCAATCGAGAAGCGGCGTTGAATCATAGAAGTTGATCCCATCTGGTTCATCACCACCACACGGGCGGCATCGTCAAACAAGTCGTCGCGGTTACCAAGGTCCACTGCTCCCGGTCCTGGGTCATCGTCTCCAACATACTCCGGCAACAGGAATGCCGTAGGATAACCACGCTGATCACCGATAAATGCACATATTTTTTCTACTTCAGGTGTATCAACAAAAGCACACTGAACGCGCGTGATCTCGCTGCCCGAAGCAATCAGCATATCTCCTTTTCCAATCAGCTGATTGGCTCCGGGAGTATCCAGAATTGTTCGGGAGTCGATCATTGAAGCCACTTTAAAAGCGATCCTCGCCGGGAAGTTAGCTTTGATCACACCGGTAATAATGTTGGTAGACGGGCGCTGAGTGGCAATAATCATGTGAATACCCACCGCGCGCGCCAACTGGGCGATACGAGCGATCGGCAATTCAATCTCCTTACCCGCAGTCATGATCAGGTCGGCAAACTCGTCGATGATTACCACAATGTAAGGCATGAATTTATGTCCTTTTTCCGGATTCAGTCGCCGGCTGATAAATTTCTTGTTGTATTCCTTTATGTTTCGGGCATGCGCTGCTTTCAGCAAATCATATCGGGTATCCATTTCAATATTCACCGAATTCAGCGTATTTTTTACTTTCTGAATATCAGTAATCACGGGTTCTTCAGCATCCGGGAGTTTAGCCAGGTAGTGTTTCTCGATAACCGAGTAGATATTTAACTCTACTTTTTTCGGATCGATAAAAACAAACTTGAGCTGTGCCGGATGTTTTTTATACAACAGCGAGGTAATGATCACGTTTACCCCCACCGATTTACCCTGTCCGGTAGCACCTGCAACCAAAATGTGCGGCATTTTTACCAGGTCGAACATATAGGTTTCGTTCGAAATGGTTTTCCCCAACGCAATGGGCAATTCCGCTGTGCTTTCCTGAAATTTCCTTGAACGGATAATGGAGTGCATTGAAACTGCTTCGGGATACTGATTTGGCACTTCAATACCAATTGTTCCCCGTCCCGGTATCGGAGCGATAATACGAATACCAAGCGCCGACAAACTCAGTGCGATATCGTCTTCCAGATTTTTAATTTTGGAAATCCGTACTCCCGGCGCCGGAACAATTTCGTAAAGCGTAATGGTTGGGCCAATGGTTGCACGTATCTTGGTAATTTCAATCTTGTAATGACGAAGGGTTTCAACAATCTTGTTTTTGTTGGCCACCAATTCTTCCTGCTTCACTTCAGCATTATCAAATTTGTGGTCTTCCAACAAATCGAGGGTGGGAAACTTGTAACTGGCCAAATCAAGTGTCGGGTCATAATCCTCCATGTCTTCCGGCTCAATTTCGTCGGCTTCTTCTTCCTCTATCTTTGGTTCAATTTGCAGACTTAAATTTTCCTCTTTTTCTTCTTCAATAGCTTCGATTGTTTCATCTTCAACCTCTTCAGCGGTTTCCTGTTCTATTTCAAAATCATCGTCACCATCCGGTTCAAAAATCGCCCGAACCACATCGTCTTCTCCGATAACCGTTGAAATATCTTCGTGCCCTGCAATTTCATCCTCCTTTTCTTCCTCGAAAGGTTCCAGATCATCTTCCTCTTCTTCCGAATCAACCGAAGGCGTTTCTTTTGGGTTTTGCTTCAACAGGTTTTTAAGATATTCGTAGGCCTTATCGAAGCGCACCACCACATAAACCAGCCCGGCGATCAGCAAAATAAGAGCCATTCCGATGATACCGACCAGCGAACGGACCCAGTTGCTCAGAATAAAACCGTAATGCCCTCCCGGGTATATAAAAGTATCGGCGCTTGTCTTGTTGAAAATAAATCCGAGAGTTAGCGAAAGCCATATAATAATGAGCAAACTATCGAACATATTGCGACGATAGCGTGTAATGTTTCGTCCAAGAATTTTTAGCCCGGTTAGCGCGGTCATATAGATAAAAAGGAACGAAGCCAAGCCAAATCCCCCATTGATGATTTTCTCCGAAAGAAGTGCACCAATCTTCATCCCGCTGTTTTTTACATTCTTGGAAGAGTCGAATAAAAACTCTTTCCACGGAGCATCCATAATACTTTGATCAGCGGCGCCGTAAAACAGAAACGAAACAAATGAAATTAACAGGAAGGCTGAAAAAGCCAACAGAAATATTCCGAGTATAAACTGAAATTTTTCGTTCCTGAACCAAAATTTCTTTTTACCGGTAGATTTGGTTTTAGTTTTTGATTTTGAAGACTTTTTTTGTCTAAATGCCATGGAGTCCTTTTTTCAATTGTGTGCAAATTTAAATAAAATATATCAGCCATCCCCTTCTCTTTTTTCCTCAAAAAAGAAATCATATTAAGATCAATCTGTTAACAAAATAACCCCCGAGAATTTTAATTTATAAGCGGGATAAATACCTGTTATTCAAATTTAAATCCGACAGCGCGATCGGCTGTTGTATAATACATGAATTCTAGCAAAAAACGTAGCATCCGACAGATTTATTTCGCATTTGATTGTTTAAGTTTACCTGTAACGATAAATGGGTTACTTTCAGTTATAATCCTGAGAGAAACAGGCATTGTTAAAACTAAAACCGTAAACAAGATGAATAAACTGGCAGTGGTTGCCCTCGGCGGCAATGCTCTCCTGAGAGGTTCTGAAGAAGGCACGATTGAGCAGCAGGAAAAGAACTCTACCGACACGCTTGAAAACCTGGTTTACCTGATCAACGACGGATATGACCTGGTGATTACGCACGGTAACGGGCCGCAGGTAGGAAATATTCTGATGCGAAACGATGCCGGGGAACAGCTCTATAAGATTGCTCCCATGCCCTTGGATGTATGCGTGGCCGACTCACAAGGCGGAATCGGATACATGCTGGAACGAATGCTTCGGAATATCCTCAACAAGCACGGCATCAGCAAAAATGTAGTAACCCTGGTGACCCTGGTGGAGGTACATCCGGATGATCCGGCGTTTAAAAATCCATCCAAGCGAATTGGCAAAATCTATCCAAAAGAGGAAGCCGATAAACTGGCCAGGGAAAAGGGCTGGATTTTCAAGTCGACCGATAAAGTAGCAGGTGGCTACCGCAGAGTGGTTCCGTCGCCCATGCCGGTCGACATTGTCAACAAAGAAATGATCGAGATGCTAACCCGGGCCGGTAACATTGTTATTGCTGCGGGAGGTGGAGGAATCCCCATTTATTTCGACGAAAAAAAAGATGTTCGCACGCTGGATGCCGTTGTCGACAAAGATATGGCTTCAAGTCTTCTGGCGGTTAATATCAACGCCGACGAACTCTACATCCTGACTGACGTGTCTTTTATTTACAAGGATTACGGCCTGCCAACCCAGGAAAAGCTGGAATTTTTGGACTATGCCGACACTGTAAAGCATCTTGAAAATGGTACTTTTGCTGAAGGTAGTATGGAACCTAAAATACGGGCTTGTCTTCATTTTATTGAAAACGGCGGCAGCAAAAGCGTGATTACCGAAGCCACCAAACTCGAAGACCGTTCCTACGGCTCCAAGATCACAATGGAATACGATTAAAAAGCTGAAACAACAAAAAGAAGCATACCATGAATAATCTGAAAAACCGTAATTTTTTAAAATTACTCGACTTTACCCCCGGCGAGATTCGTTACCTGATCGACCTTTCCGCTCAACTAAAAAAGGACAAATATTCGGGTAAGGAACAACAAAATTTAAAAGGGAAAAACATTGCACTGATCTTTGAAAAATCATCGACACGCACCCGCTGTGCCTTTGAAGTGGCTGCCTATGATCAGGGAGCAAATGTTACCTACCTGGGACCTTCCGGCTCACAAATTGGCAACAAGGAATCGATGAAAGATACTGCACGTGTTTTGGGCCGCATGTACGATGGTATTGAATACCGCGGCTACGGACAAAACATTGTGGAAGAACTGGGGAAATATGCGGGAGTTCCTGTGTGGAACGGACTTACCAACGAGTTTCACCCCACTCAAATACTTGCTGATTTTCTGACGATGAAAGAACATTCAGAAAAACCGCTGTCGGAAATAAAATTCTGCTATCTCGGTGATGCCCGAAACAACATGGGAAATTCGCTAATGGTAGGCGCCGCCAAACTGGGGATGGATTTCAGGGCTGCGGCCCCCATTGCTTGCCAGCCTGCTGCTGAACTTCAGGAAGAATGTAAAGAAATTGCCAGGCAAACCGGTGCAAAGATATTAGTCACCGACAAGGTGGAAGAAGCAGTGAAAGACTGTGATTTTCTTTACACTGATGTTTGGGTATCGATGGGCGAACCCGACGAAGTGTGGGTTGAGCGTATAAAACTGCTGCTCCCCTACCAGATCAACCAACAAACGATGGAACTTACCGGAAACCCGAAAGTAAAGTTCTTACATTGCCTGCCGGCATTTCATAACCGTGAAACAAAAGTTGGTGAAGAAATCTACCAAAAATTCGGACTGGAAGCCATGGAAGTTACCGAAGATGTATTTGAAAGTCCGGCCTCGCTCGTGTTCGACGAAGCTGAAAACAGAATGCACACCATAAAAGCGGTAATGGTTGCTACACTCGGATAAGTCGTCACACTATACCGAAAAGCACTCCAGTTTCTTTGGGGTGCTTTTTTGTTTTATGAATACCCCTGAACAAATCAATGCCACCTCTAAAGTTTGATTGTATTCAATCTATTTTAAACATGCTTTTGATTTAAGATAATTATGTCGTAAATTTTCACTTGTCAATGAGGGTATGTTGCTCTCATGCCACCAAAATCAACTCACTTTTTATAGTAATGCAAGAATGTTGTTGAATTGTTTTAAACATAAAAATCAAACTATGAAAATGAGAAATTTAATCCCTTTTTTCCTTGGAGCGTTTTGCCTCGCAGTTTCGGCAGTATCGTGTTCCAACGCACCAAAAACGACTGAAGAAGCTGCCGCTGCCCATATGCCAACCGGCGATGAGCTGGTAAAACGGGGTGAATACCTGGTCACCAGCATGGGTTGTAATGATTGTCATTCACCCAAAAAACCGGGGCCCAATGGCTTGGAACTGATCCCGGAGTTGTTGCTCTCAGGTTTTCAGGCAGAAAACCCGCCCATGATGACTGATACTTCACTGACGAACAAAGGGTTTTCGGTTTTTTACCCCGACCTTACCGCAGCAGCCGGCCCCTGGGGAATATCGTATGCGGCGAACCTTACGCCCGACGTAACCGGAATCGGAACCTGGACCGAAGAACAGTTTAAAAAAGCAATTACCCAAGGAATATTTAAAGGGCTTGACGGAACCCGTACACTGCTTCCTCCCATGCCCTGGCTTAACCTTACCCAGTTGACAGACCAGGATGTAAAAGCAATGTTTGCCTATTTAAAAAGCATACCACCGGTGCGCAATGTTGTACCGGCACCTGTTCCGCCAAACGAAATGTAACACTTAATTGAATTTTGAAAAGTCATCCGTTATTCGGGTGGCTTTTTTTATGAAAGTCTAACAGTCATTTTAATTTATACCCATCCTCTCATCGTTCCCTTCAAGAATGGAAGGACGATTGTCAGGTGGTTCAAAGCAGATTAAAATCGAGTATTTTGTCAGTCGTTTCCTTTGGAGACCGATCGTCTTTCCCTTCATTAAGGAAAAGACAGGAGAAAGGGTAAGTCCTCTACCATAGATTAACTTTCATTCTCACTGATTATTCCCTAAAATAAGGATTTTCTATTCCTCCACAAAGTAACGCAATTGATCCAACATGATGGGCACGTCATCACGATTGACACCCTGAGCCAGTAAATGATGCAGGTCTTCTTCGAACACTTCAAAAAATTCCTGTTCGGTAAAATCGCTGCGGTCGATCGAACGTTTGTAGAAATCCAGCGCCTGTTTCCGGTTTCCCATACTCCACTGCACGTGTCCCATATTCATGAGGTCGTGTTTGTTAGGCTCGTCGTCCACCAGCATTTGGAAATACTTTCCGGCCTGTTCCTTTTTCCCAACCACAAACGAACACCACCCTATCGGACGCCACACTTTTTTGTTCCCCGGCTCAAGGTATTCGACTTTAAAATAGCATTTCAAAGCCTCTTCGTACTCGCCAAGTTCGAGCAAACAATGCCCTATATTTAGTTGAATCGAAAGATTTTCTTCGTCAAGCTTTTCGGCTTCCCGATAATATTCCAGCGCTTTATCCGGTTGTTTCAGGTTACGATAACACAAGGCTATTTTATTGAGGTTCCACTTTTTGTTCAACTCGTATAACTCCGCCATTTGATACGTTTCAAGCGCCTTTCTGAAATCATTCATTTTCTGGTAACAAAAGCCCAGTTTCTGGTACATTTCAGCATTTTTACCGATGTTCAAAAGATAAGTAAACACTTCGGCGGCTTCCTCAAAATAATTTTTCTGAAAGTAGAACTCCGCCACATTGCGCAGGATTTTTTCGTCCTCCTTCAGAATACTTCCCAACGAAGGTTTATTGTGAAAATCGAAACGCCAGTTGAAAACATCTTCAAAATCGCTTTTTCGAGGATGAAGTTTGAAAAAACGGTAGAGGTCCTGAATAAACTGATTGGAAATAAAACCAGCTTTTTTCCCCGGATCAGTCAGTTCTTCCTCGTTCTGCAATTCGTTAAACTGATCCATCTCCGCTTTCATGGCTTCGGCCATAAATTCGCGGTTTTCGGCGGGCAGATTGCGCAGGCTGAAACAAAACGAATATTTATCGGAGTTGCATAAAATAGGCGCAGAATCAATCACCCGGATAAAACGATCCGTAAAATCGTCGTGCCGGGTCAATCCCATATCAATTTCGGGATTGGATGAAAAGAAAGGCATAAACCAGTTCGACAACTCACTAAAAAACGGGAACATTTTCAGCATTGCAAACGAACTCATAAACACATCGGCTCCTTCCATCTGCATTTCCGAAAATTCCTCCATTTTATTCATCAGGCCTGGCGAATCTTCAAATATTTTCTCCCACTCCGGATTTTTATCTTCTCCCATGCTCTCGTCCATCAGACTGTCGAGATTGATTTTATCCTTCAGATTCGGACTGATGCGAATCATCTCCGGAATAATCTCGTCGGTGATCTTCTTTTGAATTTTTTCGGTTTCCTTGCTTCTGATCAACTGAACAATTACCGTTTCGAGATTGGTTTTGAATGCCGGATTTTCATCCAGAAAATGCAGGCGGGCCGTTATTGCCGGATAATTGGCCAGACGACGGTCGTAACGATAGAAAGCCAGCACTATTCCTACCAGCGCCCGCTGATTAATTTCAGGATTCTCTTCACCGTATGCTTCAAACAGAAGATCGAACTTACGCTTATCGAAATACCGCAACAAGCTCAGAAAAACACCCGTTATCACAAATGCTTTATACGGTACATCAATAAGTTCGCTTTTCAAAAATGCTGCGACAAACTCGGTCTCCTCTTTTTTCAACTCGTTCTGAAACCAGAGATGATAAAAAAGCTTTACAATCTTATCCTGCAAATCGGAAGTATCAGAAGTTCCGCTCTCTCGTTTCAAATCTACGTCGTCAACCAGCGAACGTAATTCGTCGTGCAGGGCATACGATTCCAGATCATTTAAAAGATTCGGAAAATCGATATTATCGGTAAAGCTTCGTTTCTTTTCATATTCCAGAGCCGAAGAAAAACGAAAGCGCGCTGCATCGTATACTTTATCGGCCAGTTCATACACCGAAACAATCAGTTTGCGATACACCTGCTGCCGTTCCGGGTCCTGAATTCCCTCCACCGTATATTTTAACATGAAATGGTAGGTTTGATCCAGGTTGCGCCATTCATCCAGAAAAAGCAACTGGTTGCTTTCGTTGATCAGTTTTTCCAAACGATCGAAAGCAGGCTTTAATTGGCGCTTCGCCAGATCATCACAAATGGCATTGTATTGTATTTTTAGTTCCTGGTTGTTCATTGTCTGTTATATTTAAGGCAATAAGGAAAAACAGTCAAAAAACACTCCAAAAATCGGAATCGGTTGTTTTGGCGGAAATACATCGCCGCACTACTGACAATATTGCGAGATAAGAAGCATTAAAGTTTCATATTTTGTTAAACTGCATCATATTTTTTGTTTAAAACATTGGGTTATCTTTGCGTGATGTTGTTAAAATTTTGGTTAGAAGGAATACTAATTGGAGTGCTGGCCTCGGCACCGCTGGGTCCAATCGGGATACTGGTAATACAGCGTACGTTAAATCACGGCCGCACCACAGGTTTCTATTCCGGACTTGGCGCTGCGCTTTCCGATCTTGTTTACGCAGCATTTGCCGGTTTTGGAATGGCGCTGATCGTCGGAATTATCAAACAACACGAAGTATGGGTAAAATTGGCGGGCGCCATTATTTTGGTTCTGCTCGGAATCTTTATCTTTTTCTCTCACCCCGAACGACAGGCCGTTAAAAAACTAAATCAGCGAATAAATCCATTCAAACATATTGCAGGAACCTTTGCGATCGGAATCTCCAACCCGCATATTATGTTGTTCCATGTAGCTATGTTCTCCGGTTTTGGAATTGTTTTCTCGCATAAAAACCTCGACGAGGTATTCTTTGTACTTCTGGGAGTTACAATGGGATGTCTTTTGTGGTGGTTTAGCCTTTCCTGGCTGATCGATCTCTTCCGAGCCCGTTTCAGCGTAAAAATACTATTATGGTTCAACCGGATTGCAGGTGTCGCCATTATCGTTTTTGTGATTATCTATATGCTAAAAAGCCTTGTTTAACAACAAAGCTTTGCAAATATCTACAAAAAATCGTTTCGTTATTTTAATGGAGAATCAGGCTCGTTTTTGAACACCTGGTAAATGATCTGATCAACAATCCAGGCCCACAATTTGGCAATCAAAACAATCACTTTCCCATCCCACAGAGAAATTATCATTTTGCGCCGTCGGTTTTTGATGGCACGATACATAATACTCGCACATCGTTCTGCCGACATCATTCGGGCTTCGTTCCGGGGTGTTTCACCCTGCTGACGGCCATCGCTGACCAAAGCTGTTTTCCTAATCTCGGAGGCTGTAAAACCTGGCGCAGCAACCAAAACATGCAAGCCCGAACGCAGGTACTCGATCCTGACCGTATCCAAAAATCCGCGAACCGCAAATTTGGAAGCCGAATATCCCGTACGACCGGGTAACCCGATGTAGCCGCCCGTAGAGATTACGCCGACAACAGAGCCTTTTTGCTTCAGGATATGCGGTAATGCATACTTGGTGCAGTAAACCGTTCCCCAGTAGTTAACGTTCATCAAGCGGTGCAAAACATCCAGTTCCACATCCTCAAAAATAGCACGCATCGAAATGCCGGCATTGTTAATCAGGATATCAATTTTTCCAAACTTGGCTACAGCCTGATCGATCAGATTTTTACAGTCTTCAGGTGATGTCACATCGGTCTTTACCGGTAAAACTTCTACATTGGAGAGTTGTTCCCTGAGTGTTTCGAGACGGTCAATTCGTCGGGCAGCTAAAACAAGGTTAAAACCTTTTTCGGCAAATTTTTCCGCCAGCGCTTTTCCGATTCCCGAAGAAGCGCCGGTTATAACGACTACTTTTTTTTGCATAAATAATGGATCTGAAGACTGCTGTAGTTCTAATAAAACCCGAAATTACACATTTTTCTAGATTCTCGGCGGTTTCAGAAATATATTAGTGGGATTCTTCTCGCTCGTGTTAATTATTTCTCAATTAATTTTAACAGGCCTTTCCCCAGTTTATCCAGCGAATTTTTCACATCATCTTTTGTGGCATCGGTCACCGCTTTGGTCGTTTTCGACAAATCGGGACTTACTTTTGGATTTCCGACCGGACCGTTGATCACCACTCCCGCCGGAAGCATTTTGATCTTTTCATTTCCAGGAATTACAGCCAGAATCTTCTGAATATCCGGGCCAAAGGCATCGCGTTCCACATTAAAATCGAGCCGCATATCAATCAGGTTCTCCACGCTCAATGTACCGGCCACGGTTGTCTCCTGCCCGATCACTTTGGTTTTGAAAGGTTTCAGAAGAAGGTTCCCGTTCTCCACATTCAGATTGGCCACAAAGTCAGCCACGCGAATATCTTTTAACTTTTCCGCTTTGATGATACCGTTCAACTGGTTAAAAACAGGCGAATTTACGATTTCAAGATTCTGCGTGCTAAACGTTCCGCTGCCGTTGGCCGACGCCGGAATCAAACTTAGTTTTTCACCCAGTTGTCCTTTCAAGGCAAATTTTGAACTCAATTTACCCGTGCTGTTTCCTGCTCCCGGAAGCATGTTCTTGAATCCGGATAAGGTGCGAAACATCGTCGGTATGTCAAAACTGCTGATATCGAAGCCAAAATCGAAAATCGGTTTGTTATCGGGTGTATTTTTATACGAACCGTTCATGTTCATTTTTCCCTCCAGCATATCCATAGTCAGGTTTTGCAGGGTAAGTTTCTGATCAGCCGCCTTTATCACACCGGTGATATTCCGGATCGGAATCCGGTTGAAAACAGCGTTATCGATGTCTGAACGGAAAGTTACATTGATTTTATCCGGCACATCAAACGCCAATACATTGTCTTCCTCTTCATTTGCCGCTGATTTTTCAGCTTTTGTATCAGAAACAGCCACATCTTCGGCCTGTAAACGCAGCAGTTCATTCAGATTGACCCGTTTCGAATTCAACTGAAGATTGGCATTCAGCACACCTTCTTTCAGAAAATAATTCAGGTAATTGCTAACGGTTCCCGACAAACGGAAATCGCTTTCGCCCAACTGCATCAAAAATTCACTCAATGTGATCTTATCGGGAGAGAAACTCAGGTTTCCTTTGGGAACCAGCACCGGCTGTGTCAGTTCGGGAGTTTCATATACAAAGTTCTGCAACGAAACAGTGCCATCAGAACGGATCTTGTCGTATTTTTCCGCTTCCACATCCGAATAACTGCCACGGGCCATCAGGTTGGCATCAATCACACCCGACATGTTTACACTGTCCATCGGCAGCGCATTCTTTAAATGCGAAAGGTTCACTTTTCCTTTTAAGGCACCATCGAAATAAGGATCGCTCATCGGAGTGCTCACCGCCAGCGTGAAATCTACCGGATTCTGGTGAATTTCAGCATGTGCTTCGTTTACATTTATTTTGGTCAGATCCAGATCGCCCTGCGGCTTTTCAATATTTACGGCTGCCCTGATGTTCTTGATTTCTTCGGGCATATCGGCATAGCGCAGGTTACCGTTCTGAATGTTAATATTCAGGCTAAACTCCGGATAATCTTCCCCGAAATAAAAACCTTTGAGAGCGCCTTTGATATCAGCATTACCCTGCGCATGAATGTCTTTCATGTACGACTCGTATACCGGCGGTACCAAAGCCAGGAAGTTTTCAAAGCCCGATGACTTGGTATTGAGTTGCAAATCAAAAAACACTGTATCAGAAGGCATTTTAAACGATCCGCCCAATTCAAGCGGCAGTCGGTTTACCATTAGTTCGTTCTCGGTAATGGTAAAATTCATCGATTCAAAATCCACATCGAGCAAGGTTTTTACGGCCAGTGTAGTTTTTGAGATGTACTGAATTCCTCCGTACTCCAACGAAAAATCGCCTACATTTCCTCCGGTTTCCAAACTGGTTCCCTGTCCGTACATTTTTCCTGTAACATCCAGGTTTACATCCGATAGGGCCAGATTCATATTCAGTGATTTGTCGGTGTATTTCAGATGGGAATGAAGGATTTCAATTTTATCCAGGTTAAGCTGAAAGTCATCTTCCGAAGTTAACTCAGCTTGTTGTTCCGCCTGATTTTCTCCGGCAGGGACAAGGTCCCAGTTGGCGGCGCCGTTTTCATTCACCAAAAGATTGATAAATGCCTGATCAATCACGATCGACTCCACTTCCATATCGGATGGATTAAAAAGCGATGCCAGATCAATGGTAGTACGCAGCGACGGAATGCTCAGCAAGGTATCGTTTTCAAAAGCGCCTGTTCCGGTAATCAGCATATCTTTCAGATCGACACTGGCTTTGGGAAAATTGCGAAACAGCGAAATCTTAAGATCGGCCAGTTCTACTTTCGCATTTAACTCCTTATTCAGTGTTCGTTTGGCATAATCGAGCAGGTTTTGCTTAAAGAAAACCGGGATGGCGACTAAAGCACCAACAATTACAAAAATTATGACTAACAGGATGATTATAATTCTTTTCATGGACCTTTTATTTTCTTCAAAAATACATAATAGAAACGCAGAACGCGCATTGATGTTGTTAAAAGAATAAAAACTGTGTTAAGGCGATGTTCCCGGGCAAAAGCACAGAATATTTCAAGCTCGTCTGCAACAGTCGGAGGACAATTGTGCCGAATGCATGAATGCTATAATGCCGAAATGCTTTAATAATTGATAGCTGATGCCTCTCATACCCGCAGCTTTTCATGCTTTAACTGATTCAAGACAGTAAAGCAATATTCTTTCTGTGCAGAGTTAATTCCCAAGCTGAACAAGTTATAAAAGATTGATGGCAGATTATTCAATCGTTCAATCTAAAACCGGTTGAAATATTTTGCGAACAATACACGAATATCGTTGATAAACTACTAAAATCAATGGTTTGTTTCTTCCAAAATCAGTTGCCGCAACAGCTGCAAGGCGGTTTGTGCAGAACGAACGATGTTCCGTTCGCGGTGATCACCCACAAAAACATATTTCCGGGCAAATGTTTTATGCTGTCCGGTCAATGCAATCCACACCGTACCCACGGGTTTTTCTTCGGTTCCGCCGGTTGGGCCGGCAATACCGGTAGTTGCCACAGCATAATCTGCATTCAGCAGGCGTTTGACACCCGCCGCCATTTGCAGCGCCACCTCTTCGCTCACTGCGCCAAAGCTTTCGAGCGATTCAGCGCTTACTCCCAACACCTGTTGTTTTACCTCGTTGGCATACGAAGTAACTCCGCCCTTGTAATACTCCGAGCTTCCCGAAACAGAGGTAATCAGATGCGAAATATAACCTCCGGTGCAGCTTTCGGCCACTGCCAGTGTTTTTCCGTTGGCTGCCAGCATTTGTCCGATCACACTGGCCAGCGTATCCTCATCGTAGCCAAAAATGCTTTCTGAAATCAGCGGTCTGAGTTTTTCAATCTCAGCTTCCACCTCTTTTTTTAGTGTCTCTTCGTTGTCGCCATAAGCAGAAAGGCGCAAACGTACCGACATTGGATTGGGCAAATAAGCCAGTTTTATGTGTTTGGGCAGCGCATCTTCCCAGTCTGAAATACGGTCGGCCAGCATCGATTCGGGCACCCCTTGAGTCAAAACGGTTTTGTGAAAAATGGCTTTGGTGCGGCCGGTATCGCGCAAACGAGGCAACAGTTCAAACTCCACTAAGTACTGCATTTCAAAAGGCACACCCGGCATCGAAACAAAAATGGTATCGTTCCGTTCAAACCACATTCCCGGAGCAGTTCCCATTTTATTGGGTAAAATCGTGCACGATTCGGGCAACATCGCCTGATCCCGGTTCAAACGGTTTACATCGATTCCACGGTTGGCAAAACGCACTTTTATGGCTTCCAATGTTGGTTCGTGAAAAACGAGATGTGTATCGAAATACTCACAAAGCACACCTTTGGTAATATCGTCTTTGGTGGGGCCCAAACCTCCGGTTATTACTACGAGGTCCACTTTTTCCTCTGCGTTCCGAATGGCTTCCAGAATGTGCTTCCGATCGTCGTGAACCGAAGTGATCTGGTATATTTCAATGCCGTTTAAACTGAACTGCTGGCCCATCCAGGCCGAATTGGTATCGACGATCTGACCAATCAGAATTTCGTCGCCTATGGTAATGATCTCTGCTTTCATTCGTTTATAATTGTTGCTCTTTAAGGCAACTCACAAGTTTTCTTTCTGAAGCCAAAATTAATATTCTTTGGCCGATATGAAACGCTGATGAAACTGATCTTGAAAGACGGAACAGCGAAAATCAGCAGAATCTGAGTTATCAGCTTTCTATTCTTTACTCCACCTTCTTCAATTGAATACGGAAGAATCTTATTCTTCTTTGCTTCTCTGTCTGAAAAGTTCTTTTAGAACTTCACCGAAACGACCAACAAGCAGTAAGTAAACCAAATTATGCCTCGCAGCGTTACTTGCAAGGAATTTGTTTTTGAACGCCCCCTGTTACAACTAATTTTTCAGGCACTGCTTTATCCGAAAGTCGCTAAAATCAGGTTCTCGCAAAGGGCACAAGAAGCGCAAAGATCGCAAAACACAGAATATCAGTTCCTGTCTTTGCGCGCTCTGTGTAAAGCTTGGCGTTCTTTGCGTGAATATTTCCTTTTTGAGGCACCTCATGAACTACTCTTTGCACATAAATATGAATTTGCAAAAGCCAGGGAATAAGGAATAACCAATAAAAAAGCATCGAGAGCTGAATTACTTGAGCTAACATTTTCTTATTCCTTATTTCATGCTTCTTATTAAAAATCGTTCATATTCTCTTCAAATTCCGGAAAAAGATATGTATGCATAGAGGGCTCCTCATGCAGGAAAGTAAATATCCTGACTATCATCACTATTAGTGATACCTCTAAAAGATAATTACATAATGCTGCATGGCATTAAAATACTTGCTCTCTGCTTATTTCTCAAACTGTTTCAGATGATCGAGGCGTTGCAAAAGCGTTGGATGCGAATAATGAAAAAATACATACGTTTTGTGTGGTGTCAGGTTGCTGAGGTTGTTTACCGACAGCTTTTTCAAGGCCGAAGCCAAAGCTTCCGCACTGTAATTTTCAGCGGCAAAGCGGTCGGCCTGGTATTCGTTGCGGCGCGACAGGATGTTCATAAAAATTCCGGTAAAAAACGAAATGGGCGTATAAAGCACACCAAAAGCCACCAGCCCGATGTGAAAGTTAGGTTTTTCCACTCCCAGTGCACGGCTCAGGTGCGGATTGTTGATCAGCAGCCCCAGAATAAACAACACAACTCCGGTTTGGATCAGGCCGATGATCAGTCCCTGAACCACGTGTTTCTTTTTGTTGTGGCCAATTTCATGTGCCAGCACCGAAACAATCTCTTCGGTGGTCATATCCTTGATGAGCGTATCATATAAAACAATTCGCTTTTTAGCCCCCAGCCCGGTAAAATAAGCATTGGCTTTGGTGGAACGTTTCGAACCGTCGATCACAAAAATATTATCGAGCTTAAAACCTACTTTTTTTGAGAATTCGCTAATGGCATCGCGCAGTTCGCCGTCTTCGAGCGGAGTTTGCTTGTTGAACAGCGGCACAATAAGGTTGGAATAAAACATCGCCATAAAAATGGAGAATACAGAAACCACCACCCATGCGTAAAACCAGAATGCAGCACCTGTTTTCTGGTAAATAAAAACGATCAGTGCCAGCAAACCACCTCCAATGAGTCCGCTAACGAGCCAGCCTTTTATTTTATCGAGTACAAATATTTTGGGAGTTGTTTTGTTAAAGCCGTATTTCTCCTCGATCTTAAAAACATCGTACACCGAAAACGGCAGATTGATTAAATCGGATGCAAACATCAGAATTCCAAAGAAGATGAGCGCTGCGACAATGGCACTTGACGTCAGGCTCCAGGCCCAGCTGTCAACCAACGCAAAACCAAAAAACAGGAACATTGCCAGCGTCACGGCCATGGAAAAACTTCCTGAGATCATCCCAAACCGGTGGTTCTCGCGTTCGTAAGCCTGTTGCTTGCGGTATTTCTCCTCATCGTAAATCCCCTTCACTTCTTCGGGCAGGGTATCACTCCATTGGGTCGTATTCAGATAATCGAGATACTTTTCAAAAAGAAAATCTACAACCAGTATAGCAATGATGAGCCAAAACAGAAATTCGTGCATATTGTTATAGTTTTGAAACAACAAAGATAACAGCAGAGCAGACATTGAAAAATAAAACATACACGCGAACGCCGTTTGCCTTCCTAAAGCAGAGTCGGAGGTATGAAAACGGATGCGAAATGAATGCAGATAATGTTTTTTTTATCACATTTGCACCCTGAATGGAAATTTTCATATGAATCGTTACATTGATTTACTAATAAAACTTATCGCAACGCCTTCGTTCAGTAAAGAAGAAGCCAACGCGGCAGAAATTATGCGCTCGTTTCTTGATAAAGAGGGCGTTCTGTATCAGACCAAGGAAAACAACACCTGGGCGCTTTGTAAGTATTTCGATAAGCACAAACCAACTGTATTACTTAATTCACACATCGACACGGTACGTCCGGCCAAAGGCTATACCAAAGACCCTTTTGCTCCGATTGAAGATGGCGATATTTTGTACGGACTGGGAAGTAACGATGCCGGAGGGCCGCTGGTAGCATTGTTGGCCGCCTTTGTGCATTTTTACGAACGTGAAGACCTTCCTTTCAACCTGATTTACGCAGCCACTGCCGAAGAAGAAATTTCGGGACGCCGCGGACTGGAGATCGTGCTGCCCGAAATAGCGCCGATCCGTTTTGCCATTGTTGGCGAGCCTACCCGCATGGAACTGGCCATTGCTGAAAAAGGCCTGTTGGTACTCGACTGTTATGCCCATGGACGATCGGGGCATGCTGCCCGCGAAGAAGGCGAAAACGCGCTTTACAAAGCCATCAAGGACATTCAGATACTTCAAAACTACGAGTTCGAGAAAGTTTCCAATGTACTGGGAAAAGTAAAAATGTCGGTGACACAGATCGAAGCCGGAACCCAGCACAATGTGGTACCCGACATTTGTCATTTTGTGGCCGATGTGCGTACCAACGAGTTTTACTCGAACAAGGAAGCTGCCCGCATTGTGAGCGAGCTGATCGAATCGGAAGTGAAGCCCCGATCGGTGCGGCTGAACTCTTCGGGAATCAGCGAAGAGCATCCTTTTGCGCAGATTGCCAAACGCAGGGGAATTCGGATTTACGGCTCTCCTACTACTTCGGATCAGGCCATTATGTCGAACCCGTCGGTAAAAATGGGCCCCGGCGACTCGGCCCGTTCGCACACCGCCGACGAATACATTTACAAAAGCGAAATTTTAAAAGGCATTCAGCAATATATTGATATGCTGGAAGAGTTGAAGCTATAGGATTTTATCTTTTACTGCCTGTTCCAGCCTGCCCAGTTCAACAAAGGCAAGCAGCACATACAATGCGGTCATGGCAACAAGTACCACCAGGTATGCGGTGGCTCCCAACGAGAGAAATGCAGTCGAAAATAAAAAGATTATTACCAGCCCTGTAAACACACTCGAAAACCCGATGGAATACCTGACTGAAAGGTGTATTTTATCCGCCTCTTGTTCGAATCGGAACTTTGCGATTACGTCGGGGCGTAGTTGAAACAGCTGTTTCCGGTATTTCGACAGCCAGAATCCATTGGGGGTCCAGTTTCCGACAAAGGTTTTTAGGGTGTACCCGGTGTAACTCTGTTTAAAAATCAACTGCGGGTTTACATTGGTTTTGCACGTTTCTTCCGTAACCTTGTCTTTTATCTGTTGAGCAGCGTGCAAATCCAGCTCATATTTCTGGCTTTTAAGTTTTATCATAGTTTATTGGCTTGTTGGCCGTAATGTTCGATGCCGTTTTCCAAACAACCACGCGAGGGAACTCGCGCGGGAGCGGAGCTTATTCAACTCTTTTATTAAATCGTTTAGTTATAAATCCTTTATAAGCAATTCCTAGATTCCACTCAAAATATCCTTTGTCTAAATCAGGATGAACTTTTTCATAATTTACAAATCCGTATCCAACTGTTCCAAATACAGATAAGTATTCATGTTCTTTTATTTTGAAATACTTATTCAAAGTCGTACCTATAATTAGTCCACCAGTTTTATTTAAAAAAACTCTTGATTTAATTCATCTTCATTAATAACACGAAAAGTTGTTCTATTATATCCTACATATGGCTCTACCGAAATCAGTTTATCAAAATCAAGAGAATAGCCAACATAGTAATCAAGTTTTATGTTATTGAGCCTGGCCGTTGTCGGAAGTATTTGTCCATTAAAATCCATTTCTTGTTTAGGATCAATTGTCCAAGGTTTAAATCTAAAACCAAAGTTTAACTTGTCAACAACCAGAATCAAATTAAAATTCGGTCCTCCATGTTGTCCAATCCAACTTGTTGTTTTTTCACCGTAATAATAGCTAGAATAAGCAACATCCATCCTAAAACCGACTTTAGAACGTGTTCGGCATTGTACTATTTTATATGGATACTGATTTGAACTGTCCTTATTTTCATGATTGTATTTCATCGAAATATTGGGTTCTATTGTCAAGGTGTCTGTAGAACAAATGGTTTCAGGGTTCCATTTTTGACCAAATGAAGTTACACTAATCAAGAATAAGGAGATAACTATTACTAATTGTTTCATATGGTGCTGTATTGTTTTTGTACAAAGGCTAACGGTTGCAATATGGCCTTAAAGGGAATGCGGAGAACGTCACTATCAAGATGCAATGAAATTGATGCGGGTGATACACTTAGCATACCTCTAAACCCCTTTTCGGCTATATTGCATGTTAGGCACTGTTTTTTTTATTTCTTCAAGATGTTTTTTTGCATAGAGGATTCTATTTCTGTCAATCGTTGCATTAAAAACTCTTTCTATATCTTTAATTTGTCTGTCAATAGTAGGCGATTCTTCCAATAATGACCATAAGTTGACTACACCCTTAAATTTATTTAATATTCTTTTTTCTTTAATTTTCCCCCAAGCCAAAATGCCCGCCTTACCTGCAACTTTACCCATATTTAAGTCCTTGAAAAGCTCTTCAGCCGATTGACTATCAATAACATTATCAAGAGCGTTTTCATAGTCAGATTCTTTAGCAATATCTATAAATCGAAACATAATTCTAGATGTTTTGTCAGTATACTTTTTAACTAAAGTTGCCCAAAAGTTTTTGTATTCTTTAATTGCCTCGATTTGTTGCTTTATCGTTTTTGCTTCATTCAAGGTTTTTTCAAAATCTTCACAGCATCTCCTAAAGTCCGTAAAATCCTCACGAATACCATTAAGGATAACTGGAATGTTTTCTCGATTTTTTGCTTTTGATAAAACAATACTTACCAATGGTGGTACTGTTTGCAATTCAGCTCCTAGATAATTTTCAGCGTCTTCAATATTCTGACCTTGAATATCGCAAATTGTCTTATATATCTCTTTAGATATTGCCTTTTTTCCAAGTTCCTGGATTTGCTGTTGATATGTAAAAACAGGTAAAGCTGCTTGTACATTAAAGTTTGTTATTGTATTGAAAAATGATTTAACAATTTCAAATGGTCTATTTATGGTCTCTCCAATTAAAACCTGATTAACTCCACCAAACGCTTCTTTTTTTCCTGTAAAACCAACAGAATATGTTTTAACGGTTTCTATTGGTTTGGAGAGGTCAGAAAGAATAAAGTTCTTTTTTATTCTTTCTGAATCTCTTTGACAGAAAGTCTCAATAGCTTTCAAAGCCGTTTCATTATCACTTTTTTCAACCTTATCAACATAAACACATTGCATGATATTGTCACCAAATCCACTAAATATGGAAACATTTTTAGATTTAGCGATAAGGTCAAATATTGGTCTCCCATTTGGAAATAGAACACTTCTTGTAATATTTATGTGTTCTATCTCACGATGAGTAAGAATAAAGTTGCTTGATAAAATGTAAGCCTCAACAAAAGCATTAAAATTGAACATAAATTCAATTGTTGGTTGTCCATAACCACCAATTACATAGTCTAATTCATCCAAAAGATTGGAAGATATTATACATGTATTATTTTCTATTGTTATCTTTTTGTCAGTTGTCATGGTTTTTTTAAAATAGTGTCTAACGTATGTATATGTGTATTACACTTATTTCGCAATTAGCTTTACTTGCTTTGTGCGCAGGTATTCAGCTAAGTATCCGTTTTTAAATAATTGCAAGCGTTTATAAACGTTATCAGTCTATGAATTCAAAGTAAGGGTGGCAAATCTCTCGCTGCAGTTCGTCTCGGGTGTCACCTTAAAGTTCAGGTACTAATTTAACAAAAGAATTGTATCGATTGCACTCGGGGTAAAACTTTTGTAAAACAGAGATTAAGGGCTAAAGCCCCTCTTCCGGAGGCATCTCTAACCCCGGCATCAATGCCGGGGCTAAACCCGAAGCTTGGCAGCCGGGCTTTCGCCCCAACTCCTCATTGACACGGTCAAAAAAAGCCACCGAACCATTTTTCATACTTTGTCCAGCAGACACGAGGTGAAAAATCATTTTTTCACTGTTTGTCTGGCTGACGAGAGGTGACAAATCACTTTTTCATGCTTTGTCTGACAGACACGGGCTGACCGAACAGTTTTTCATGCTTTGTCTGATAGACCCAAGGTGAAAAATCAGTCTTTCATCCTTTGTCGGGCTGACGCGAGCCAAAAGGCAAGTCATTGGCAGTATGAATCTTAGTTCTTCTTTTATTTGGATTTTTTGCACTAATTATCGTAAATTGTTGGGAATTAAACCACAAGCATCTGCCCACATGTAATTCATTCAAACAGGAGCAACTGGTTAACCAATGTCAAACTAAAATTTATTACTATGATTCCTTTATTAATGCTTACAAGCCGCAACACCGAAGTTGACGGCACCGCGGCGCAACTTATCCGGGGCTACGATGGCACCCCGCTCAACACCGATGCCAACCTGGAGAAAATAATGAACCCGCTAAAGGACGAGTCGGTAATGTTTGCCTCGGCCATTAAGCGGATGAAAGAGAAAAGCGAACAAAAAACCAACGACGAAATCCGCGACGAGAAAATAAGCGGCTTTTATTTTCTGCTGGTGAGTTCTTCGCATCATCCCGATGCACAGATCCGCCAGGCGGCGCTCAACCTGCTCGATATTTTTAACCACTACGGCCTCGAAATAAAAGAAGAAAGCTTTACGCGCGAGAGTTCGCTGCTCAACTCGCTGCTGGCCGATTTAAACAAACCCAAAGCGCTGGCCGACATTGCGCTGGTGCCTCAGTGTGCCGAATACATTGCGGCTTTGCAACAGGCGCAGGATACGTTCGAGGCCAGCCGTTTGGCTTTTGAGTCGGCGCAGGCAGAAGAGGGCACCCTTGAAAATGCCTCGAAAATTAAACAAGAGGTGGTGAACCGGATCAACAACCAGCTGGTGCCTTACCTGAATGTAATGACGCAGCTCGACGAGCCCACCTATGGCGCCTTTGCCCGGGTGGTGGCCGAACTGATCAGCGCCAACAACGAAGTGGTAAAAAAACGCCGCAAAAAAGACGAGGAGCCGGTAATGGATTAGCCGGGGAACCATACCATGACTGCGAGTGTACACAGACCTTCAAGGGTTTGAAAACCTTGAAGGTCTGTGTGAATTTATTCCTTAACGACGGAATCCCGAGGTCGTTCAAGCCCTTACTAAAGTTGGTTTTTAATCGCCAAGATCGAACACACCGGCCAAATCATATTTCGACAACATCCGGTAGGCAATCATCGATTCTGTTTTCTTAATGCCTTCAACCGCGTTAATTTTCTCGGTAACAATCACCGAAATATCATCCATTTCCTTATGCCGGATTATGGCCAACAGGTTGTATCTTCCACTTACCGAATAAACTTCGGTCACTCCTTTTATGGCCGAGATCTTCTCTCCCACCTCATTAATCTTTGAGTGTTTGGTTTTTATTAAAACTATTGTCGTGATCATTTTACTTATTTAATGTTTAACAATTCATAATTTATCCAGGTGAAATTTAGAAATTTCAGCAATAGCCCAGCTCAAAAACGGGAAAAACTTCGTTTAGCAGATGGATATCCACTTGTATTCCGGTAGCTTCCCCGCTCCTCTTTTTAGGAATATGGTGTTTTTCGTTTAGTTTTGCAGGCTTTACCCATCGGTACATTTGAATGATTGCGAATGCCCGGCAATGAAACCTATATGAAGCATATTACAGAAGAAAAGTTGCTGCAAAGCAAACAGCATTTTCATATTTTGGACGGATTAAGAGGGATTGCTGCCTTGGCAGTGGTGGTCTTTCATTTTATGGAGTGGATCTATCCCGACTTTACCCAAAACTTTATCGGCCATGGCTTTCTGGCTGTTGATTTTTTCTTTTGCCTCTCGGGTTTTGTGATTGCCTATGCCTACGACAAGCGACTTCCTCAAATGGGCATCCGGGCATTTTTTACTTCGCGGCTGATCCGTCTTCACCCGCTGGTTATTGCCGGAACAGTGCTTGGAGTTATCGGGCTGTTTGCCGATCCGTTTGCCGACCATGCAGCAGCCCATTCAATGGGAGCGCTGGCGCTAATGGTTCTTTGCTCGTTATTTCTGATTCCGCTGCCTACCATGGAAGAGCGGGCTTTTAACCTCTTTAGTTTGAATGCCCCTTCGTGGTCGTTGTTTTGGGAATACATTGCCAATATACTTTATGCCTTTGTTTTGGTCCGTCTTTCAAAGAAAGTGTTGGGAGTGTTACTCGTACTGGCTGCCGGAGGCATTGTGTGGGTAAGCTACCGTGCAGGTAACCTGTTGGGCGGCTGGAACGGAGCCACGTTTTTTGACGGCGGAATTCGCATGAGCTATTCTTTCCTGGCCGGTTTACTGGTGTACAGGTCGGGGTGGATCATTAAAAACAAACTGGGATTTGTGGCGCTCTCAATCCTGCTGGCTACAGCTTTTATGACTTCGGGCCTGGGCAACAGCGCAATTGTTGAACCGCTCCTGGTATTGTTTTATTTCCCCTTGCTGGTATCGCTTGGCGCCGGTTCGGTTTTGTCGGGTTCTACACAAAAAGTGTGTGTGTTTATGGGTAACATTTCCTACCCTTTATACATGACTCACTACTTTGCCATCTGGTGGTTTGGCAACTATTTCGTTTCGAAAAATCCGCCGCAGGAGTATCTTCCGTGGATTGTCGGAATCGGAACGGTTGTACTGGTATTCTTTGCCTGGCTGGTAATGAAATTCTACGATATGCCACTTCGCAATTTCCTCAGCCGGAAACGAAAGAAAATGTTGTTGAAACGGAACTAATGCGAAAAAAATGTTGTGTGTCGGGGCAGGTGGCTTGTTTGGGTTATCCGGCCTTTTCGGAGCAGTTGAACATCCACATAATACCAAACTTATCCACGCAGGCGCCATAATAATCGCCCCAGAACATCTCCTGAAGTTCCTGCTCTACGTTACCTCCTTCGGAAAGTGCAGCAAAAAGTTTCCGGGTTTCTTCGCGGGTGTCGGGCTGTAAATTGATGTAAATGTTATTTCCTTTATTTACGTTAAATCCCATTTCCGGAGGAGCATCCGACCCCATTAACATAAATCCTCCGAGTATGGGTAATCCCACGTGCATCACTTTGTCCATTACTCCCTCCGGCAGAGGCGGCATTTTGTCAGATGGAGGAACATCTTTAAACCGCATTATGCCTTGTCCGTAAAACTCGGTACCAAATACCGATTTGTAAAAAAGAAAAGCCTCTTCGGTGTTTCCCGGGAAATTGAGATAAATGTTTACTGTTGCCATAATTCTGTATTTTTAATGAATCGATTATTATTGTTCGCAAATTGTTTTCAGGCTGTCTAATGCTTTGGGATAGGTTTCCGCAAAGTAACTTTTAAAAGCCGGAACAGAATCCAACTCTATCTTTAACAAGGTATCATCACCGTGTTTTTCAAAGGTGTAATTCTCATGAGCTCCCGCCCACTCGTCTATTTCAGGGCCATCTGTAATGTCTTTTCCATTCATGATCATTCCGAGGTGCAAAAGACTCACATAGCTGTTGGGAATGTTTTCTTCCACCAGGCTGATCATTCCCCCGGCATTTCCGTCCTTTTCCGTACCCATAAATCGTATTTCGCTGCCCTTTTCCCAGGTCCCCAGAAAACGGGAATTGGGATCAAATGCTTTTGTCCACTCGCTGTAAAGTTTTTCATCGAGCATGCATGCATACACTTTTTCGGGACTGGCTTGTATTAAAATCTCGAATTGCAGTCGCTCAAATTTGCCCGACGCTTCCACATATTTTTTGAAATTGTTAAGAATGGCCTGCCAACCGCCTTTTTGCAGTTCAACCGGGTTCTGATCTTCTGCTTCAAAGGTTTCGGTTACGCGGGTTTGAGTGCCTTCCTGTGTAAAAACTATTTTTACTTTCCGGCCATCTTCTATCGCATACTCAATTAACTGGTGAGGAGAAACAGTTTGGTATTCTCCGTTAAAATCAAAGCCAAAACTTCCGTCCTTTGCTTCCATGCGCCAAACAAACTTACCTCCTGGCTGGGCATCATTCTTTGCCCAGGGGCAATGCCAGTCGTCGGATGCAAAGTTCCAGTTAACAATGTGTTCAGATCGTGTCCAAAAATCCCATACTTTTTCAACCGGCGCCTGAACGAGAGCTTCAACCGTAACTCGTGTTTTCATTTTTCTTCTGTATTAATTTAAAACCGAAAGCAATTTGCGACAAATTAGTATTTTAATATTTATCGTGAAAGAAATTCGATGTGAGTTTTGTATTTCATCCACCGAATAAAAAGAAAATCCCTCTTTTTCAGCAAGTGCCAAAAAAGAGGGATCTACGATAATTTAGTATAAGATCAGTCCTTAAACTTCCAGGGCTAGACTTTTGGTAAGGGCCATTCGGGGTTGTAATTCAGTTTTACCAGTTGATTGGCAGCATCTTCTTTGAACGATTTAGTAGCATCGTCCCAGTGAATACGCTGACCAACGCGATAAGCAATGTTCCCCATTTCGGATACGATGGCTGTTTTTGCCCCTACTTCCACCGGCGCATTCAGGGGGTCGCCTTTACGAATGGCTGCCAGGAAATTCTCGACGTGCTGATCCAGTCCGTCGCCATAATGCTGCTGCGTGCGCCCTTCAAAAAACGGACCTTTGAGTTGATTGCTTTGGTCAGGGATTAGTTCATACCCATTGCGGCTCACCACCAGTGTACCTTTTTGCCCGATATAAGCCACACCGTGTCCGCGTTGATACGGACCAATTCCGGGATTTAACCCACATTCCCAGATCAGCGTATGATCGGGGTAGGCATAAATCGCCTGCTGAATATCGGGTGTTTCAATGGCTTCCTTTTCGTGGTAAAAAATTCCTCCACCGGGAGAAATGGAAGTTGGCATATCTGCTTTCATCGCATACAAGGCAAAGTCAAGCAGGTGAACGCCCCAGTCGGTCATAGCGCCACCGGCATAATCCCACCACCAACGGAAATTGTAATGAAAGCGGTTCATATTAAACGGCCGCTTGGGCGCCGGACCGAGCCACATATCGTAGTCGACATATTCGGGCGCTTCCGAATCAGCCATGTAAGGATACGGCTCGTCGTAGCCTTTGTAGATCCAGGCTTTTACCAGGTGTACATTGCCCAATTCGCCCGACTGCACAATTTCGGAGGCTTCAAACCAGTGCTTCGAACTCCGCTGCCACATCCCCACCTGAACTTTCATGTCGGGATATTTTGCCTGAGCTGCTACCATGGCATTGCACTCTTCGATGCTGTGTCCCATCGGTTTTTCGACGTACACATGCTTCCCGGCCTGAACGGCCTGCATCATCATATTGGCATGCCAGTGATCGGGCGTACCAATGATCACCACATCCACTTCCGGTTTTTCGAGCACCTGCCGGAAATCCCTGTATACTTCCGGACGTTTCGAGGTCATTTTCTCCACCTCTGCCGCCTTGCTTTCCAACACTTTCTCGTCCACATCACACAGGGCCACACACTCTACGTTATTCTCCTTGCGTAAAAAACTCTTTAGATCGCTGAAACCCATCGAGCGGCAACCAATCAATGCAACATTTATTTTTTCTGCCGGCGAAGCACAGGCATTCAAAACAGCCGGGGCAACACTTACTGCCGCTGCTGCAATGGCCGAATTCCGGATAAATTCTCTTCTGTTAGAACTCATGATTATTATTTTTCTGATTCCGGCAAGCTCTCCGTAACATATCTGTATGGATGAACAATCACCGTTATAAGGTTTATTGGATATTAGCTTTAAAAATAAGATTTATCTGAAAAATTGGAGCATTTCAACATCCCAAATCTGGTTGAATAACATTTTATTCACCACGGGAATCAACTAAAACGGATCATCTCCGATTATCTTCTCCATTTTATTATTATTCATTTTGCCACTGTACACCAGAAGCGAGTATTTCAGTACAAGCGGTTCGGTAGTGGAACCGATGACCGGTTCGCGACCCGGCCAAACTACATTTTGCATACTGTTTTTAGCACGAAGAATCCAGTCTTGCGGATACCCGGGATTTTGAGGATGATCCACGATCACCACCCCGCTTTCTTTTGCTCCGTTATCAAACGTTCCTGAAACCTGCACATAGCCGCTTGATTTCACAGCAGTATTCTCCGGCTCAATTTTCCCGTCGGGGCCGGAGAAGGTAACATCGTCGGGTAAATCGAGACGGACCGAAAATCCACCATAGGCCTTTTCGTCTTCTGATCCACCCAGTTTCAGCCCTTCTTCAAGCGCCAGCAATTGTATTTCAAAGTCTATCTTTCGCACATCCCGCGAGGTTGGGTGAACAGTTATGGTCGTTTTTTCATTCAGATAGGGTACTTTTTTCCCCTCCTTTTTCCATTTGCCGGAGGTCCAGTCCACCTCCGTTTTTATCACGGCCAATCCTGAGGGATTTTTTTTAAATTCAATTTCGGTAACGGTTTGATCAAAATCTTTGATCTCCCAGCCGTCGCTAACTCTTTTATCACCGATCCACACCTGATGCCAGGCCCAAAATATTCCGCGATGATGCAAATGGTCGGAAGGAAAATCTTCGGTTAGCACTTCCCCATTCAAACCGTACAGGGGGTGAATGTAATTGCAACGCCGGTATTGTCCGTTCAGGTCTTTGGGGTGGATATGATAGAGAAAAACCTCTTTCTTATTTTCGGTGATCAGTATTCCTTCATCGGTCTTTTTCATCGAAAGCTGAGCAAAAGCGCCCGTTGCCCACAACAAAAAAGATGCGGTAAAAAACAGAAACGTTTTATTCATCTTCTTCCTCTCGGTTTAGTATCGTTAGTTTGGTTCGAATATCATCGTCCAGGTATTCTGCCTCAAATATCTCGATATCCTGCAATTGTTCGGCGAGAATGGATTTATCATTTTCAGGAAGAATCAGCCATACCCGTGCCAGAAAAGCGCCCATGGTGGCAGCACCGGTTTTTACCGAAACGGTTTTAATGCCTTCAACGGGTTCTCCGTTTTCAGGACTTACCACCACTCGTGGCTGCAAGCCTGCCGCCTCCTCGCTCAGAAAATAAGTTCCGTCGGTAATGCAGGCAGTGTCTTTCATCTCAAAAAATTGCAAAAATTCATGGGTATCCTGCATATTCCGTATGCCGATAGGCCAGGCCTCTCCCGCCGGATGATGCCCCAGCGCCAGTACCGCTCTTTCCTCGAAATTTACGATGGCATTTTCCACAGCTTCATCCCTCAACAGCAATTTGAGCAGATCCAATGCATAAGCCAGTTCGATCGTTGAAAAATCGAACTGCATGCCTTCTTCCATAAATCGAAAACGCAGATGTTCAGGATCCAGCTCCACCTTGTCAAAACCACATTGTTGCATGCGGGCCTGCAGCTCTTTCGGCGATGTGGCATCAGTAATGCTCCACCATTCTGTAAGCGGCCCCATCGTGATGTCGTAAGCGCCATTGCTCATTTCATAGAAATCGGAGCACAATAACAATACATCAAAAAAATCGGGTGAGCATTTGATCCATTTCCCTTTGGGTGAATGATCTGTTTTCAACACAAAGGAAGAAGGATTGGATCGGCTGATTTCGAGTTCAAGCCTTGCCAGCTCGTCTTTCAGCATTTCGATAATTCTTCCGGCTCTTTCATCGTCAACACCAACAAGCACGATATCGGTGTTTAATCCGAACATAACAAAAGTTTCGCTATGGATAGTAGGCTCCGACATGAGTATAGTTTTACTGGTTTATTACATTCACGGGTAAAATTAAGAATCTCTCTGACAAAAACTATCAAAATACAACGAACAAAAAAGAAAGGACCTTCCGAAGAAGATCCTTTCCTTACACTATATTCTGAAAGTATGATTACAACTTGGGCGCCCAGGCCGGATCGTATTCCCTGCCCCAAAGCTTCATCGCCTCGCGGTCATACATTAAGCCGGTTTTGCTGCAAATATCAAACCCATGACCGATGCGGTAAGCTGCATTGGCATGATGCACCATGGCCTGACTGACTGTTGCATCGCCAATAGGTGCATGAAGCGTTTGATTTCCCCTGATTCCTTCCAGCCAGTTTACAACGTGATCGGTTGAAGTGTCGCCTCCACCTCCAAGCGCAGTTCCTACTTCACTGGACGAACCTCTTGATTCGCGAATCACCTTTCCTGCACGATCATAGAGAATATATTTACCACGATCCACAAAAACGGTTCCTTCGCTGCCATAAATAATGGTTCCGCGGTCACCTAGTCCGTAGGTATTCTGCCCCGAACGGCTTCGTCCATCCCAGTTGATTACTTTGTCGTTATCAAACCTGAAAGTAGCATACATCGAATCGTACATTTCCCAGCCATCTTCGAAGAAGTGACGTTTGCCGGCTTCCACAAAAACATTGTTCGGGTACTCTACCTGCAACGCCCAACGCGCCACATCCAGCTCGTGTGTAGCATTGTTTCCAAGCTCACCGGTTCCGTAGTTCCAACCGTACCAGTGCCAGTTGTAATCCCAGGTTTCCGAAGTATAGTCGCGGTGAATAGCTGGTCCCTGCCAGATTTCCCAATCCAGTCCGGCGGGCACCGGCGCTTTTTTTTGCACGGGCACTTCGCCTCTCGAATTCAGGTAAAAAGCAACAGCGCGATAAGGTACACCAATCACTCCATTATGAATTTCCTTAATAATCTCGATGGTATGCCCCGACGAACGCTGCTGATTACCCATCTGAACCACCTTGTTGTATTTTTTAGAAGCTGCAACGATCATTTCGTTTTCGTTCATGTTGTGGCTGCAAGGTTTTTCAACATAAACATGCTTGCCGGCCTGCATCGCCATAATCGATCCGGGAGTATGCCAGTGGTCGGGCGTGGCATTAATGATCGCATCGACTTTCGAATCTTCCAGAATTTTTCTGAAATCGTTTTCCTGTTTTGGTTTGTAATCGAGCACTTTTGCAAAGCGTGCTGCCGCGCTGGTACGCTGATGTTCCATTACATCGCACAAATACAGCAATTCAACATTGCTTTCTTTACGTGCAATGGGCTGAGGATATGCACCCAACCGGCGTCCCAATCCGAGGATGGCAAGATTAAGGCGGTCGTTGGCCCCTATTACCCGACTATAACTTTTGGCCGACATTCCCACAGCGCTACCTCCAATTGCAACTCCTGCTGCGCCTACCGACATTCTTTTTAAAAACTCTCTTCTGTCAGACATTTGTTTTAATTTTTTTCCTGATCGCAATCCTTTTCATCTGGAAAAATCAACTACTAATAATTAGCGATCAGTACCATTATAATTTAGATTTATTTGATTGTTTCTATTTCTTCACCGGATAATCAAAGTGATATTTCCCCGAACCAAGTTCAATCACTACATCGTTTCCTGCCTGCCTGGCTTCCATTTTCGGATCGTTAATTTGTGCATTAACAGCTTCCACTCCGGCACCTGGTAATATAACCGTTGCACTGGTATTGGCCGGAATTTCCACGTCGTATACCAAATTTCCGTTTTCCAGTGCCCATTTTGACGCTATGGTTCCGTGAACCGATTCAAAAGTTGCATTCACATGGGTGAGTTCACCACCGGGATGCGGAGCCAGCACAAAGTGTTTGTAGCCCGGATGATTTTCGTCGATGCTAATACCGGCCACGCGGCTGTACAGCCATTCACCAATCGCACCATAGGCATAGTGGTTAAAACTGTTCATTCCAACATCCTGGAAGGTACCGTCGGTTTTTTGTCCGTCCCAACGTTCCCAGATCGTAGTCGCACCCTGAGTAACCGGATACAGCCACGACGGATATTCTTTCCGGTTCAGCAACATAAAGCCCAAATCATCACGACCAATCGAAGACAAGGTTTGACACAACAGTGGTGTTCCAAGGAATCCGGTGGTCAGGTGTTTAAATTTGCTCACATCATCAGCCAGATAACGGGCCGCATTTTCAATATTGTTATCCGGAATCAAACCAAACGACAAAGCCAGTACATAGGCAGTTTGCGTGTGAGAAACCAATCTACCGTTAGGTGTCACAAATTCCTTTACAAAAGCATCCTTAATATTTGCGGCCAGCTGCTGGTATTTTTTCTGATCATCGCTTTTACCCAGGATTCCTGCAATTTTGGACGTCAGCGTAGTCGTATAATAAAAATACGCGGTTGCGATCAGATCTTTTTCGGTAGTAGCACCCGGATAATCGGACCGGGTAGTGGCAAATGCCAGCCAGTCGCCATAGTGAGGATCGCCGGTCCACAGATAATCATCGCCGGCGCGATTCTGCATGTAGCCTACCCACTTGGTAATCGCCGGGTAGCTTTGGTCGAGGATGCGGGTATCTCCATAAATTTTGTATACGGTCCACGGAATTACGGCTACCACATCGGCCCAACCTGTAGCACCGCCGCCACCACGAAGAACATCGGGGATCACATGAGGAACCTTACCGTTATCGAGCTGGTCCTTTTCCACGTCCTTCATCCACTTGGTATAAAAAGCAGCTACATTAAAATTGTAACCGGCTGTCATACTGAAAACCTGCGCATCGCCGGTCCACCCCAGGCGTTCGTCACGTTGCGGGCAGTCGGTCGGAACATCCAGGAAATTCCCTTTTTGTCCCCACTGAATATTGTGCTGCAATTGGTTGATCAGCTCGTTGTTGCATTCAAAACTTCCGGTGGCCGGCATATCCGAATGAATCACCAAGCCTGTTATATCTTCCAAAGCGGGATCTTCTTTCACTCCGGAAACTTTCACAAAACGGTAACCGTGAAAGGTAAAAATGGGTTCGAAAACCACTTCCCCGTCTTTCGCAAAAATATAAGTGTCAGTACATTTGGCTGAACGCAAATTGGCGGTATAAAAGTTTCCTTCTTTGTCCAATACTTCAGCATATTGTATTACTGCTTTATCGCCTTTGTTACCTTTTAGTTTGATTCGGATACCACCCACCATGTTTTGGCCCATATCGTACACCAGTTCTCCGGCAGGCGTATTTATCTTTTTAATTGCCTGAAGGGTTTCCACCACCCTTACCGGAACACCCTCGGAAGCAACCAGAATATCTTTTGGAAGTGTAAGCACTGAAGCCTGCTTCCACGATGAATCGTCAAAACCACTTGATTTCCATCCGGGCATTTCCAGATTGGCATCATAGGTTTCCCCGTTGTAAATATCGGATTCAAGAATGGCGCCGTTTGTCACCTTCCAGCTGTTGTCGGTTGAAACGAAATCGCTACTTCCATCGGTATAATCAATTTTCATCATCACCAGCAGTGAAAGTTTGTCGCCGTAATAGCTTCGTTGTTTGCCCCAGCCGATGTATCCGCGGTACCATCCATCACCCAAAAGTGCACCAATGGAATTGCTTTTTCCGATCTTGTCGGTTACGTCGTAGCTTTGATATTGCAACCTTTTATTGTAGCTGGTCCATCCCGGAGTAAAAACCTCGTCGCCCACTTTTTGTCCATTCAGGTAAAGCTCGTACAATCCGTGCGAAGTGGCATAAATACGGGCCGCTTTTACTTTCTTCGACACCGCGAACTCTTTCCGGTAATAATGTGCAGGCAACGACTTGTTGTTCTCGGGTTCGTTGGGTAAAGTAATCCACTCTGCCTGCCATTCCGAAGGCTGAAGAATACCCATTTCCCAAAATGCCGGGGCGCTCCAGGCACTTGCTTTTCCGTTTTGATCCCAAACGCGAACTTTCCAGTACACGCGCTGCATGGAAGAAAGAGCCGGGCCTTCGTAGGCAATGTTCACCGATTTATCGGAATTCACCTTCCCCGAAGTCCAAATCAGCTTACCGGAGCTGTTTAATGCGCTTTCCGAAGCAGCTACCCTAATTTCATAGGCCGACTGCATTACATTACGCTCGTCTGATTGCAACTGCCAGCTTACACGCGGCTGAGCAATGTCTATTCCGATGGGATTTTGCTTGTATTCGCAGGTGGGTTTAACCACCGTTGTTTTTGCTGAAAGCAGTAGTGAAAAACACCCCAGAAAAAGAATTAAAAAATTCTTTAGAATGAAAAATTTTTGAGTCATACTATTAGTTTTTTGGTTCAGATTATTTCGAATGCTAAATATATCTTTAATCGCTTGGACAGCCAACAAATAACAATCATATTTTTTATGATTTGACGGAAAAACTCACACTAAACCCGATCCGCTGCCCAGAAATTATGTTATCCTCCATTTCCCTCTCCTTCCCGAGAGTGAAAACGTGTTTTACTTTTTAAATAAGCTGAAACCAGTATTTAATGGAACAAGATCGAAAGTGCGAGTATAGCAGCCAAATTATATATTGTTAATATAATTCTATCTCAATTATGTTATATTAATTTCAAAATGGGACAGCATATTCTTTCTTTTCCAGACATTTACTGATATCTTCGACGCTCAAACAAAAACCCAAAAGAGACAATAATGAAAACGAGGCTTCTGTTAACCTTCGCATTTCTGATTTTTGGAATCAGTTTCTCATTTTCACAGGAATCAGGCACCATCGAAATGCAGTGCCCTTCTTCTGTTTATATCAGTGAATGTGGCATCGATCTACCGCCCCTGATCACATCGTATAGCGACTTCATCAATTCCGGTGGTAGTATTTATTCCGATTGCGGCATTGTAGAAGAAAGCTTTTTAGTCGAAATTCAGGACAGCTTCTACATGGACGATCCTGATATGGTGGTTTATCTTCAGGTTTTTTCCATTTCAGACAGTTGTGGAAATATTGCCAATTGTTCTTTCGACATGATGAAACCAATGGTTTACAGGGTACCTGAAGATATTTTCAGAGGCGACAGATGTGGTAACTCTGAATCAGTAATGGAGTTAACAGGTTTACCCTTAAGTTATACTCCATCTTATATTCCGATCGATTTGTTTATCACCATTGGCGGAGATACGGGAATTGTTTGTGATCCTTTCTTTTATGAGCAGACGATCATTGAATATTACGACCAGGATTTAAGCTCGGAACAAACATGCCCGAAAAAATACCTGAGATCGTTTCACATGTTCAACTTCGATAATACGTATGATAGAACATTTACACAAAACATTGAACTCAACGACAGCTACAAACCCGTTGTAACAGATGCCTCAGCAAGTGTAGTTTACAACGAAAATGATGTTCTGCTTTTCGAAACCTTTGACGAATTTGTGAATGCCGGAGGAAGTGCCACTGATAATTGTGGCATCAATGCCGAAAGATTCAACTACGTGGGTACCCACACTGAAGGAGTTTGCCTGAAAGTCAGAACCCGTACTTATGCGGTGTTCGACTGGTGTGGAAATATAACGCTGGCTCATCATGTTACAACCATCCTGGATACCGTTCCTCCATTATTTTATAATTCAAACGATTACACAGTTGAGTGCAGTTCGGAAGTCAAACCTGCGGCGTCCAGCCTTGAAGAGTTGGCTCTGGATCATGTTGGAGTTCTGGGACCGGTTTTGGATTCAACTTTCCGATTGGTGGAAGAAACAAAAGAAGGTACCTGTCCGCAAATTATCACCCGAATTTATGAAGTCTCTGATCTTTGCGGAAACATTGGTACTCATCGACAAACCATTATGGTTAACGACGATGAACCTCCCGTTTTCTTAACACCACCACAAGCAATCCCGGATATTGAATTCGGAAGTAGCTTTCCTGTTTTCGAGACACTGGAATACACTGATAATTGCGGCATACCTGAATTAACGACCTCTGTTTTGCCTTACACTGAAGATGAAAAGGGCTATGAAGTAAGCTATCAATGGGTTTTAACCGACTCTTGCGGGAATACTGTTGAAACTTCCACCAGCTTCAACGTTCTTCCCAAACCGGTGACGTACTGTGAATCATATGCCAATCCGGTCAACGGATGGATTAAATCAGTAACAATCGGGAACCAGACCAACGCTTCTGACCAAGATGGATATAAAGACTTTTCGGATTCTTTCGAGTTTCAGGTCGAAGCCGGCTCCGTGAACTCAATTATTTTAACGCCGGGTTTTGCAGGTAAAGCAACTTTTGTATACTGGAGAGTTTGGATAGATTTAAACAACGATGGTGAATTTAACGAAGACGAGTTGATGTTATCGGCCGACAGAAAAAGATCTGCAGTTAGCGGATCGATAACAATACCTTCGGGACTTACCACTGAAACAAGGATGCGAATATCAATGAATGAAAGCGGTAATCTCACTGCCTGTGGCTCGGTTGGAAACGGCGAAGTGGAAGATTATAAACTCATCATTTCCAACGCTGAACCGCAACCACCTGTTGCATTGTTTACCAGCGATAAAACTGAAATTAATGAGGGAGAAAGTATTCTGTTTTCTGATCAATCAAAGAATAGTCCCATAAACCGCTACTGGATTTTTGAAGGCGGAGAGCCTGCATCCAGCACCGAGCCAAATCCATTAATTACATATAACGCTGCAGGAACTTATGACGTGTACTTAAAAGTTAACAACGATTCCGGGGCTGATTCTCTGCTGCAGTCAAAATTTATAACCGTAAATGTTGCTCCACTAACAAATGTGTATTGTTCCTCGGGTAGCCTGTCCGCTGATCTGGAATGGATTTCATCGGTTGCTTTTGGAGCCATCAATAATAATTCCGGCTCATCAAATTATTCCGATTTCACAGCGATAGAAAGCACTTTAGCCATTGGCAGTACAGAGACGATCTATCTGACACCGACTTTCAAAAATAAAAGTCAACGGGAATACTGGAAAGTATGGATCGATTTTAACAACGACCAGGATTTTGATGATGCCCGAGAAGAAGTTTTATCTGCGGATAATTTAAAAACCGGTTTTTCAGGAAACATCACAATTCCTGATGATGCGGTAATTGGTCTCACCCGGATGCGCGTTGCTATGAAAGCCAATTCTTCTCCTTCTGCATGCGAAACATTCGACCGTGGAGAAGTGGAAGATTATAGCATTTCAATTGTATCCAACAAAAGCGGATTAATTGGTGAAAATAGCCCGAAAAACAAAAATGAGTGGATGATTTATCCCAATCCGGCTCATTCTTTATTGATCCTCCAGCGACAAATTCAAGCTCCTTGCGAAGTATCAATTTATCAATCGAACGGTGTTATGATCATGAAAAAAGAATACATCGCCAATCCAATACAAATGGATGTTAGCAATCTTTCGAATGGCATCTATGTTATTGAAATAAAAACAGCGAAAGAAAAGATTCGAAGAAAGGTGATAAAACGCTGATTCTTTTATAGTAAAAAAAACATGAGGAGTGCCGCTTCCGGCACTCCTTTTTTACAGAATTTAAAAATAACCCAAAGGCCAATTAAATTGCCGTTTACAATCCCTTATTTCAAAGGAATCAACCACATTATTGAAATTAATTGGACCCAATTGTTGTAAAAAGAACTGTTGTAATAATGAAACTTTGCGTCTCAGAAACAAAAATAATTGCCCTTAGGTATTTTACATAAGTTCAACAACTGAAACAAAAGACCAATTGACTGAATTTGAAGTTCAAGTATTCCGAGCAAAAACATCAAAATACCTTATTTTCTTTTTGGAGGACATTCATGCAAATCAGAAGTCGCAAGCATACATCTTTCGGTAAACAACTGAAAGACAACGCCTACGACTTCAAATCAATGCTATATTCTATTCAATAAGAGAATTTCAGGAAATAATAAAATGGGGTTAACTGAATTCAACTATTTTTCGATCGCATTTTCAACATCGTCAACAAACTGAGTGGCATAGCTGATATCGAACGGCATAAGTTGCGTTAATGCCAGGATAACCATTTTATTTTCGGGATCGGCTACAAAGTGCGTTGAAGCGGCACCGCTCCAACCGTACCTGCCCGTTTTTGAATCAACTGAACCGCCAAGTCCGTACTGGCCGCCATTGTTATAGTCAACTCCTTCAGGTAACTGGTTCGACATGATCATCTTCACCGTTGATTCCTGCAAAACTCTGACTCCATCCAGTTCTCCGCCATTAATCAACATGCGCCCAAACCTTGAATAATCGTCAATGGTTGAAACACCGCCACCGCCACCGGAAAACAGCACCGGTTTTCTTTTGAAATTATCATCCGGGTTATCGGAACCTTTTAGTTCTCCGTTTTCACCTTTATTGTAAAGCACCGCAAACCGTGACTGTTTACTTTCAGGAACATAAAAACCTGAGTCATCCATTTTAAGCGGGTCAAAAATCCGTGTTTTAAAGAACTCATCCAATGGCATTCCCGACAAAACTTCGCAGATATAACCTGCAACGTCGATGGAAACGCCGTATTCCCAGGTTGTTCCCGGCTGGTATTTTAATGGAATTCCGGCCAGAATTCTTACTTTCTCACCGAGTGTAGCATCCCAGCCACTCGCCCCGGTTGCCCGGTACAGCGAATCGACATATGCTTTCTGATCCCAACCGTATGTTAAACCCGAAGTATGCGTCAACAAGTGACGGATGGTCATTTTATTGACCTGCGATTCCAGCTCTTTGGTTTCCGGATTGTAAACCGGTGTATTTTCAAACTCGGGAATAAATTTCGAGACTTCGTCATCCAGCTCAAATTTTCCTTCGTCGTACAAGGTCATTAGAGCAACTGCCGTTATTGGCTTTGTCATCGAATATATTCTGAATATCGTGTTGTCCTCTATTGGTTTCTGATTTTCAATATCGGCCAATCCGAAATTTCTTTTTAATACGGTTTGATTGTCTTTAACTACCATTGCAGAAATACCCGCGAGTTTACCTTCGTCGATATATCCTTGTAATTTTCCGCAGGCTATTTCCAGCGAATCTTTTGAAATTCCGGGATTTTCGGAACCAGCTTGCCGATTTTGGGTGTTACAGGAAAACAATAAAAATCCACTAATGCATATCGCACCAAAAAAATAAGATATCTTTTTCATCGTTTGTTTTTAATTAAGTTTCAGATCGTTCAGTTAACTAAAATAAATAATTTAATCCGATATAAAGACCGGAATCACCATCGCGTTCGTTGGCGGCCATTCCGTAATCGCAGCGGATAATAAAGTTTTCATTCATTACCACCCGTAACCCGGCGCCATACGAATAGTGCATTTTTTCTGCGTCGTTGTCAAAATAGTTCCCCGGTAATTCATTGTTGATTTCGTCATTAATCAATCCGCCCGCATTAACGTCAATCTTTTTTGTTACCTGGCCAAAATCCAAAAATCCATTCAGGCCCAAATAAAAATTATTGTTGATAAACCGGAAACGGGCAAATTTCCAGCGGGCTTCAATATTCCCCAGGAAAACGCCGTCGCCAACCACCCGGTTACGTAAAACACCACGTAACGACGAGGCGCCACCAAGTCCTTCCGAGGTTGCCCCCTTTAGTACCGAAGTAATCAGTTGGGTTTGATAATAGAACGGCACATTTCCGCCCAGCGTTGTTTGATAATCGAGGCGGTACGCAAAAGATAAATCGTTGGGGATAATCGTAAAATACTGACGGTGAATCAGGCTTAATTTTGTAAAACTCTGCTCGCCACCTAAAAATTCGGGAGAACCAAGAATCACGGCCTCCGTCCAGATACCTTTCATTGGATTCGGTTTGTTATCGCGGCTGTCGTAGACCAATCCCGCTTTTACGGTCGGTACAAACCCTCCGTTAGCCTCTTCCGAAGAAATAATTCCCCATTCCTGGTATTTCTCGTACAAACCCGGTTCTTCGCTGTGTGAAGGCAGTTTATCGTCGCCATCTTTTCCTTTGTTCAGTTTATCGATATCGACAAGGCCCAGTTTAAAATTCAACAGGTTAAAGCCACTCACCCATTTTAGTTTGTCTCCTGAAAGATTTCCAACCAGGTCGACTTTAAACCGAAACAATTTCCGGTCGTATTTATAAAACATGCGAGTGCGGTAATCCGTCGTTTCATCATCAAACCAATCCATATTTACCACCGCATCGTAACCGTTAAACCCGTAAAAATCATAAGCGCGGTCCGACAAATAGCTGATATCAAGCGAAGTTTGCAGTCCTTTTATCAACTGATCCGAATCGTAATACAGGCGATTAATGCCACTTCCTTTGGTATAGCGCGAAACTTCGAGGTACAACGAGTGATCGTACTTCGGATAACGACTGCCATCGCCGTAATGAAAGAGATTGATCAATCCACCGTATTGAAATCCCAGGTCTGAGTCGAAAGTGATGGTAGGCAGTGCCCCAAAGTTCCAGCCTGTTTTCGTAAGTTCATCCTGAGAAAAAGCTCCGGAAAAGGCCAAAACAGAAATCAACAGGAAAAGTACTTTCTTCATCCGTTTGTTTTTTAGAAAAGTTTATCAAACGAACATAAAATTTTTTTAGCACATATATTACACCATCATCGAAAAATTTTCGCCGCTGACATTGCCAACCCATCCAACATTTCCAAATCGTCATTCATTTTATAAACAGGAAGAAAAACACCCACTGGCAAATCAAATGCTGGTTAACAATAAATCTTGTAGCACGCGTAACTTTCCCGCACCATTTAACGTTCTTCTGCTAAAGAATCAATACTAATCCTGCCTGTCATGAAAACAATACTGAACATCTGCGGTTCCATCTCGAAAACTGAAATGTTGAGCCCGCTAAAAAGCCATATCCTCGCCAATACCAGTGTTGTGGAAGCATCACTTCCGTATGCCCATTATTACGGACAACTGCCCCAGAAAAACGCTCAACCCAATTCCATCTTTTTATTGGTGAAAAAGTTCTATTTTCTGGAGGAGATCCTTAGTTTCTCTCAAAGTGTGGAAAAATGTCTGCTGGAACAAATTAACTTTGCTACAGCACTGCTCGAAGTCAACGGGAAACAGATTCCTGCAGTACGAATTAAGTTTTTCCCAGATTACAAGCAACTGGCAAACCTGCAGAGTTGTCTTCAAAACGAAGGCATGGTCTTTTTAAGCGACACAAACATTTCGGGGAAAGTCCACACCCGCATTCACAAGTTATTTACACTGGAAGAACCGAAGCCCGGGTTCTATTTCGACCAAACCGAAATGAACAAAGGATATTTTTTAACCGATTCCCGAATACCTGCCGACAAATTCGTAACAGTCCTGGATACCATTCGCAACAATAGTTCATGCAAACTATTCGATGCCGTTCAGGGAAAATTTATAATGAATGGAAAAGTGAAAGAAATTATTCGGGTTTTTGCCGAAGGAATCGACCTTGAATTGATGAAATGCATTCAGCAGCAATTCAACAAACTATTTGATGTAAAAAGAGAGAAAAAGCTTTATTCAGCTTGAGGGAAATAAAAACCCCGGAGCCTCTGCCCCGGGGAAAAAACCAAAAATCAACTAACCTTTAAACCGCCTGGCGACTTCATCCCAGTTGATGAGATTCCAGAATGCATTCACATAATCCGGACGTCTGTTTTGGTAGTTCAGGTAATATGCATGTTCCCATACATCAATCCCCAAAATTGGAGTTCCCTGAACTTCGGCCACATCCATCAATGGATTATCTTGATTGGGCGTAGACGAAACCACCAGTTTATTATTTTGAAGAACCAACCATGCCCAACCTGACCCAAAGCGAGTCAAAGCTGCCTTGGTGAAGGCTTCCTGAAATTTTTCAATCGATTCGAAGGACTCATTAATTGCATCAAGCAAAACGCCTTCCGGAGCAGGAGCACCACCGGGAGCAATAATATCCCAGTACAAATTGTGGTTGTAAAAACCTCCCCCGTTATTTCTTACTGCTGCCGACAAACCTGAAACTCCGGCAAGCAATTCTTCAACGCTTTTACCTTCCAGTTCGGTTCCTGCTACTGCAGCATTTAAGTTTGTTGTGTATCCAGCATGATGTTTATCATGGTGAATTTCCATTGTTCTGGCGTCGATATGAGGTTCCAACGCATCAAAACTGTATCCTAATTTTCCTAATTCAAATGCCATGTCGTATTTTCTTAAAAGATTAAAACATATTTAATTCTCGCTTACAAAAGTAAAGGCTATTTAGAATTATTCCAAACACAACACCAAATAAAACACATCGAAATCTTTTATTGTTCATAGACTCAACAAATAAATTTCTCAAACCTCCTGATTTTTAACGTTATGTTAGTTATAGCCATGCGTAAATTCCATCTTGTTTGTTAAGTTAAATCGTAACAAACACCTCCCAGAACAAGAATTACAAACGAAAACCTCTACTTTTGCAGCTTATTACAGAACACCGGATGAACCAGAAAATTCTCAGGCTTGCCATTCCCAATATCGTCAGTAACATTACTGTTCCTTTACTGGGGCTGGTCGATCTGGCATTGATGGGCCATCTCGATTCGGAAATATATATTGGCGCCATTGCCCTTGGCGGTGTGATTTTCAACTTTATTTACTGGGGATTTAGTTTTTTACGCATGAGCACCACCGGATTTACCGCCCAGGCTTATGGCGAAAAAAATACAACGGAAACCATAACCATCCTCGCCCGTGCGCTTTTGCTGGTTGCATTCGTCAGTGTTTTCATTCTAACGCTTCAATCCCCTATTGCCTGGGCCAGTTTTAAAATTATAGGCGGAAGTCCTGAGGTTGAAAGCCTGGCAAAATCGTATTTCGGAATTCGCGTTTGGGGAGCCCCCGCAGCTTTGAGCTTGTTTGTTTTTAACGGTTGGTTTCTGGGGATGCAAAATGCACGCATCCCCATGATCGTAGCGATTTCGGTGAATGTCGTAAATATTTTGCTCAGCGCCTTTTTTGTGTTTGTGCTGCACATGAATTCCAACGGGGTAGCACTGGGAACCGCCATTTCGCAGTACACAGGACTGCTGATTGCCGCGATCTTCTTTTTCAAAAACTATCGCCACCTTATGGTTTTGGTTTCAAGAAAAGGAATAATGAACCTAAAAGTGCTGGGTAACTTTTTCAGGGTGAATACCGACATTTTCATCCGTACTTTCTGCATAATTGCAGTATTCACTTTTTTCACCTCGAAATCGGCAAGCATAGACAACACCATTCTGGCGGTAAATTCGCTGTTGATTCAGCTGTTGCTGTTCTTTTCCTTTTTTATTGATGGATTTGCCTTTGCCGGTGAAGCACTTACCGGGAAATACATTGGGGCAAAGAAATTACCGGAACTTAAAAAAGTGGTTCGGCTTCTTTTTTATTGGGGAGCCATACTTGCCGTAGGATTTACGCTGTTGTACCTGCCCGGGGTACGTCTGATTTTGCGAATTTTAACCTCACAGACAGAAGTTATTGAAAGCGCCCGACCTTTTCTCCCCTGGATAGTGTTAGTTCCGATCGCCAGCTTTGCTTCTTTTATCTGGGACGGAATTTATATTGGAGCAACAGCATCCCGTGCCATGCGTAATACTTTGCTTCTTTCAACCTTTGCGGTATTTGCGCCGGTGTATTACTTTTTGGCTCCTTTATGGGGAAACCACGCATTATGGCTCGGAATGCTGCTGTTTATGCTTTTCCGTGGTTTAATTCAAACCATTTTATACAAAAAAGCGATCTTGAATCGACTACTTTAAACCGACAGCTTTCAACCAGGCTTCAGCCATTAGCTGTGCACCTGCCATCGAAGGATGCACTCCATCGCCGGTCCAGTAGGTTCCGGGAGCATGTTTAATGGCTTCATCAAAAACTTTCTGAAAAGGAACCCAAAGGGTATCAAAGGCGTCAGAAACACGTTTTGCCGCAGCCTGGTATTGTTTCATCGGTTCTATCCACGTTTCATCAACGGCAGATGTTTCCAGCACATAAAAGGGCTCGCACAACACCAGTTTCACACCCGGCAATGCCGCTTTTGTCCGCTCCAGCAATTTTCGATAGTCATTTTCGTACACTTCTATCGTTCCGTCATAATTACCATTGCGTGTATGCCAGTAGTCATTCACACCGATCAATATGCTTAATACATCAGGTTTTAAATTGAGGCAATCTTTATCCCAACGGTCAGCCAGCTGATAAACTTTGTTACCGCTAATTCCCCGGTTATAAATGGTCAGATTGTTTTCGGGCAAAGCGTTTAATAAAAACGAAGCGGCCAAAAAGGCGTAACCACTTCCGAAAGAACCGCTGTTATTGGGTAACTCTTTTGTTTTTTCGCGACCTGCATCGGTGATCGAATCTCCCTGAAATAAAACAACATCATCTTTACTAACCAGGTTGGATTTCTTCTCTCCGGGGATTGCTGCAGATACAATACCGGGAATACTAGCTAAGGCAGCTGCTCCTGCTGTCGATTTCATCAGAAAATTTCTTCGTGACAGATTCATATTGGTTAAAGTTTATAATTTTTCGATCGATAAAAGTAGAAAATTCCGGGCATTAATCAGACTGAACATAAAATGATCTTCCAAACACAACCAAATTAGAATTTATAACCTGAATTTGTTTTTGAGACACCTTATAATCTTTTAATTTAGAACGAAAGTTTGAGGCAGTTATCCACGAGCAATCAACCTAATAAATAAGATTATGATAATGAAAGAAGTAGCCCGCTTACTAACAGTTCTTGCACTGTCGTCAGTTGCACTGTCTGCCTGCCAGGTTTCCGTAAAAAAAGCAGAAGAAAAAGCAGCTCCGTCCAACTCCGCGCTTTCGCAGCAAGTTTTTAATCCTGAAAAAGAAGGATATACTTTATTTTGGGAAGATCAGTTTAATGGTTCGGAACTGGACGAAACAAAATGGAAAATAAGAGGAAGCGGGCCACGTCGTATTGGCTACAACGATCCATCGATGGTAAAAGTAAAAGACGGGTATCTGCACCTGATGTACGACATCAGAAAAGACAGTATTATGGGTAGCGCAGTAGGTACTTATGAGACATTTAATACCACTTACGGTTATTTCGAGTGCCGGGCCCGTTTGCAAAAAGGCATCGGCCCGTGGGCGGCTTTTTGGATGCAGTCGCCGCTGATATCGCAGGGAGAAGATCCCGCAACTTTTGGTGCCGAAATCGATATTTTTGAATATTTCAAAGAATTGGGAGACGACCATCTCACCCATTGTATACACTGGGCTTACGGCCCCAATCAGAAAAGTTCGGGAGCGAGGAACAGCACCTTATCGGGGCTGTCGGAAGGCTTTCATACTTTTGCCCTTGAGTGGACTCCAGAAAAATATGCGTTTTACATCGACGGGCTGAAATTTCACGAACTGAGTGAAGGTCTGTCGCACATCGACCAATACATGATTCTGAGCATGGAAATCCCGTCAACTCTTGAGGGAATAAAAAATGCCTGCGCCCCGGATACTTTCCTGGTTGATTATGTAAAAGTCTACAAAAAGTGAGGCTACGAAAAAACAGACCAGCTAAATAAAGACACTCGATTATAGAAAATTGAATCATTGTTACTCAAAAAAAAAGCTGCCCAAACGGACAGCTCTTTCAATATCGTTTCAGCCATTAACCGAATGACTTTCTATTTTTCCTCCTGCGTTGGTTCCAGCAACTTATCCGCCATGGCATTGGCAAGTTTGATCAGTTCTTCGCTGGTATTAGGCTTCATGTTCCCTTTTTCTTCAATCGGATCGTACACCAAATCCCACTTAATGTTCTCGGCAAAAGTTTTCAGGTTTTTCACACCACCGCCGTTCCACGAATAGTTTCCAAAAATTCCGAGGTAATGATTTTTCGGAGCCATGTGTTCAACCGTTGTCAACAGCGTTTCCACGTTCGGGAACATCGCGTTGTTGTATGCAGCGCTACCAACAATAAAACCTTTGTATTTAAATATGTCGTTGATAATGTATGACGAGTGTGTTTTTGAAGCATCGTAAACACGGATGTTTTTGATACCGCGGACAGCCAACTGACGGGCGATGGTTTCAGCCATTTTCTTTGTATTTCCGTACATAGAACCGTAAACGATCACTACCCCGCAGTCGAGGTCATAAGAACTCCACTTGTTGTAACGGGTCAAAATCCAGTTCAGGTCGCTGCGCCAGATCGGACCGTGGGTGGCAGCAATCATTTTAATATCGAGCGGCGCCAGTTTTTTAATCGCACGTTGCGTGTGAGCACAGTATTTTCCAACAATATTGGTGAAATAGCGCATTACTTCCACTTCGTAAAACTCGAGGTTAATCTCGTCGTCGAAAATACCGCCGTCGAGAGTGCCGTAACTACCAAAGGCATCGCCCGAAAACAAAATTTTGTTGGTTTCTTCGTAAGTTACCATGGTTTCGGGCCAGTGAACCATCGGAATGGTCTGAAACTGAAGTTTGTGTTTTCCCAGATCGAGTACCGAATCATCATGAACGATCAGCGTATGATTCGGCTTCAGGTAATAACTTTCCACATAGTCAAAAGTCTTCTTGTTTCCCACCAGTGTAATTTCCGGGTAACGGTGAACAATCGCTTTCAAAGCACCCGAATGATCAGGTTCCATGTGATTGATGATCAGATAATCGACATTGCGTTCACCAATAATTTCTTCAATCGAATCGAGGTAATCATCAATAAAGGCACGTTCAACGGTATCAACCAGTGCAATTTTCTCATCAACAATCAAATAACTGTTATAAGAAACCCCGTATGGAATGGGCCAAATGTTTTCAAAAAGATGGGTTCTACGGTCGTTAAAACCCAGGTAATAAATATCCTCGGCAAGATTAACTTGTAACATAATTTTCAGTTTTTCAGAATTTTCGGCCAAAATTAATGAATTTAAGCTGATCGACGATTAAAAAATCTACCGGAACCGTTATTTAGAAAAACAGTTAAGTGTATGTTAGCATTACGATACTATTCACGTCTGAATTAAATTTTATCTTTGAACCGAAAACATTCAACATTTATGACGATCGAACAAAAGAGCAGAGCAATGGCATTCCCCAAAATCGGAAAGTATATTATTATTTTCTTTGCCGTAGCATTTGTATTTGTGGGGGCACGTGCCTACAAACTCTACCATTATACTTTTGATGCCAACGTTAAGACCGACTACGTTTTACTGATTCAGGAGAATGACGATTTTGATTCGGTTTACAACGAATTGGAAAAAGCTTCGGTTTTATACAACATCAAAGCTTTTAAGTGGGTTTCTGACAAAAAAGATTATCCTTCGAATGTAAAACCGGGGCGCTACCTGTTGAAAACAAACATGAGTACCAATGCTTTGGTCAACAAACTCAGAAGCGGCAGTCAGGATCCGGTAAACCTAACGTTTAACAACGTCCGGATTAAAGAAGACCTGGCCGGAAAAGTAAGCAAATACATTTGGGCCGATTCGTTGGCCATTCTGCAACTTTTTTCGAACGAACAGGAGATTAAGGAACGAGGATTTGACGCGGAAACGTACCGTACGATGTTTATCCCGAATACTTACCAAATATACTGGACCACCAATGCCGAGGAATTTGGCACCCGCATGTACCGCGAGTACGAGCGTTTCTGGAACCAGGACAGAAAAAGCAAGGCGGAAGCCATGGAATTATCGCCGGTGCAGGTTTCCATTCTTGCATCGATTGTTGAATCAGAAACCGCAAAATCGGACGAACTGCAACGCGTGGCAGGATTGTACGTTAACCGCCTGCATCGAAATATTCCGCTCCAGGCCGATCCTACGATAAAATATGCCGTTGGCGACTTTTCGCTTCGCCGAATCATCAACAAACACCTCGAGATTGATTCTCCGTACAATACCTATAAAAATACGGGATTACCTCCGGGACCAATCTGCTTCCCCTCGGTGAGCGCGATTGATGCCGTTTTGAATTACGAAAAACACGACTTTGTTTTTATGTGTGCCAAAGAAGATTTTTCGGGCTACCACAATTTTGCCAAAACATTGGCGCAACATAACCGAAATGCGGCCAAATACCGTGCGGCACTCGATAAAAACAGGATTTACAAATAACCCGGCAAATATTTCTGATTCACCATTGTACGGCCTGTCAAAAAACTCCTTCAAAACTGAATTTTTATTCCGGCTGGCATTAAGTATCTCTTCAAACTTGATTTGACCTGTCAACAATAAATTATTTATAACTAACGCATATTACATGCGTTCTGATATAGAATCATTAATTACTTTTGGCCGAAAATCAATTACAAGCCCATGTATAAATTTAGTGATCTTAAGATCCGACTCAAACTTCGGATTTTAAGTATTTTTCCGTTTCTAAGTTTAATCCTCCTTGGCATCACCTCAAACTATTTTTACAACACCGGCAAAACACTAAGTCTGGTTATTAATGCCGAAAGAGTTCACAATCTTACTTTTCAGAAAGGCATTGAAGACTACTATCGTTATGAAATGTTTAGGGATGAAGCATTGCGTAAACGAGCCTTGACTAAAATTGGGCAAGCCAATGCAATGTCGTACACCTTTGGCAACCTCGATCAGTTAGCAAAACTTTCGAAAAAAGAGTTTAGTGATACCCTGTACTATTACTACCAGGAAGCTTATGATTATAAGCGTTCAAATGCTGATTTGATGGCAGGCAGGCTCAAATTAATGCGATTATTCAACCCCAGGGAGTTACAACAGGCACAATTAATTGCAATGGAAGGGTACAAATTGGGGAAAAGCATTCACGATAAAATAGTCAATCATCAAAACGACAACAATGCCATTGATTCATTTTTAGAAAAGGACCTGGATCAGATGCAGATTTTTCATACTGATTTTGCCCGTTCAATTAATGATTTAATCGGTTTTGTCAACAGGTTGTTGTATCTCGGCATCATCCTGATCGTTTTAGTACTGGTATTCAGTGTTGGAATTATTTCCTTTTATATTTCCCAATCGATAAGAGTACCGATTAACGAAATGGTTAAACAATTTGCGCTTATCGCAAAAGGCAAACTTAAGACGGATCTTACCATTGATTCTAAAAACGAGATTGGGGAACTGGCCCGGTCGTTCCGCCAACTACAAAGCGGTTTTCGCGAAGTAATCGAATATACCAAGAAAGTAGCCGGCGGCGATTACAGCAATCAGATCACTCCTCTTTCTGATGAAGATGAGTTATCCATTGCACTGAATCAGATGGTAATAAAGCTAAAAGAATCTCACGAAAAGATTACGCAGGATACCTGGTACCGAACCGGCATCAACATCATTAATGAAAAACTCAACAGTAACGATACGCTCCAGGAAATAGCCCAGCAATCCATCCATTTTCTAAGCGAAACATTGCATTCTCAACTGGCTGCTTTTTATTACTTCAACAGAGACAATCAACGTCTGGAACTACTGAATTACCTGGGAATTGAAGAGAATAAAACAAACAAAACAATAAAGCTGAACGAAGGAATCGTTGGCCAGGTCGCCGATTCGAAACAAATGAAAATTCTTGCTGACATTCCTGACGATTTGTATTCCACCTTTTCGGCAACCGGCAATTACAAGCCGCGACAAACCGTGATCGTCCCGTTAATTTTTAATGATTCATTGTTTGGGGTAATTGAATTATCGTCGTTATACGAATACACCTCAATCGAGTTGGAACTGCTTCATCCGGTTTCTGAAATTATTGCCATTAAACTCAACTCGGCAGCAAGCCGGATAAAAACAAACGAACTTCTGAAGGAAACACAGAACCAGGCCAGTGAGCTACAAGTACAACAGGAAGAACTTCGGGTGGCTAACGAAGAATTAACCGAACACGCCAAAGTGCTCACCGAAAATGAGAAGAAATTACAGGTGCAGCAAGAAGAATTACGTGTGGCCAACGAGGAACTGGAAGAACGAACCCGTCAACTGGAAGTGCAAAAGGAAGACATTAGCGTAAAAAACCGTGAACTTATTGAAACGCACGAGCTACTTGAAAATAAAGCCAAAGAACTACAGCAGGCCAGCCAGTACAAGTCTGAATTTCTGGCGAATATGTCGCATGAGCTGCGAACACCGCTTAATAGTTTATTGATTTTATCAAATTTATTGAGCAGCAATAAAAAGGGAAATTTGACCGAGGATCAGGTTCGATCGGCAAAAATCATTTACAAGAGCGGCTCCGATTTGCTTCATTTAATCAATGAAATTCTGGATCTGTCAAAGATTGAATCAGGGAAAATGAACATTGAACTCATGCAAGTTCTGACGACTGATTTGAAAGATGAAATATCGATGAGTTTTAATGCAATGGCCGAAGATAAGGGGCTTGCTTTTGACGTAAACATCGATGCTGCTTTCCCACACCAACTGCTTACCGACCGTTATCGGTTAATGCAGATCATCAAAAACCTGGTATCGAATGCCCTAAAGTTCACCAATACTGGAAAGGTAGAAGTTGCTTTCATCCCAACACCTGATCAAACAAAATTCAGGTCTGCGGAACTGACGCGTGCAAATTCATGCTGTATCAGAATATCGGATACCGGCGTTGGTATACCGGAAGAAAAGCTGGAGCTCATTTTTGAAGCCTTCCAGCAGGCAGATGGAAGCATCTCGCGAAAATTCGGAGGAACCGGTCTCGGTCTTTCCATTTCACGTGAATTGATAAAAATGCTGGGGGGCGAGATTCAATTGGAAAGCCGCGTTAACCGGGGTTCTACGTTCTACATTTTTATGCCCGTTGATAAATCCCAACCAACATTAACCGCAGAAGCAGCCCCAAAAGAACCTAAGACTGAAATAAAAATTCATAAAAAACAAACTGTTTCAGACGCCGGAGAACCAACTTTAGTTCCTTTCCTGGACGACGACCGAAACGAAACCGGAGACGGACAAACTGTTTTGGTTATTCATCCATCAAAAGAACAGGCACAAAAATTAATGCAGCAGGCCCGCGAGAAGAGATACAAGGTTATTGTTGCTTCAACCATCCGCGACGGACTGATCCTGGCCGAAAAATACAGGCCCAAAGCCATTATGCTTGCTGTTGAACTGGCTACCGGTAACCGTCAGGATTATCTGAAATTAAAGAACCACAAATTACTGGGCAAATTACCGGTTCATGTCATAAGTCCTATCGAGCATGATTTGGAAAAAGAACAGTCTGAATTAAAAACGCTCGAAACGATAGAATTTGCTGATGCACTAAAATCGCTCGAAAAACATTTTGACAGTTCATTAAAGAAGATGTTAATCATCGAAGATAACCTTCAAACCCGGGAACTGATCAAAACCTTATTGTTTGATTTCGACTTAACCATTGTTGAAGCCGGGTTGGCTGAACAAGCCTTTCAATTGTTGAGTAACGACGCTTTCGATTGCATTATCCTCGACCTCGGATTGCCCGACTATTCAGGAAAAGACCTGTTGGAGAAGCTGAAATCAAACCACATTCCCATCCCAAAAGTGATTGTATACACGGGCAAGGAAATGAGCAAACAGGAAATTAAAGAACTTGAAAGCTACACCAATACCATTATTCTGAAAGGGATAAAATCGGACGAACGCCTGATGGACGAAGTGACCTTGTTTTTACACCAGGTATCCAAAAATATCCCCGAAATAAAATCGAAAACCACGCTGGCCAGTGATGACTTAATTTTCAAAGGCAAAAAAGTACTGGTGGTAGACGACGATATCCGAAATGTTTTTGCCTTAGGACAAATGCTGGAAGAACGCGAAATTATCGTTTCGGAAGCCGACAACGGACAGTCGGCACTCGATATATTAAAACACAACCACGATTTTGATCTTATATTAATGGATGTTATGATGCCGGTAATGGATGGGTATGAAGCCATGCAAATTATTCGCCAAACCAAGGAGATTAAAAACATCCCAATCATTTGTTTAACCGCCAAAGCGATGAAAGAAGACCATGAAAATGCTCTGAAAAACGGGGCAAACGACTATCTGGCCAAACCTTTAGACGAAGAAAAATTGTTTTCGATGCTGAAGATCTGGCTGTATAAAAATTAGTATTGAAAATCAAAAACAAATGACTGAAAGCAACAAACCCCAAATACTGATTGTTGATGACCTCCTTGAAAACCTGATAAGTCTTGAGTCTATTCTTGACGATTTTGATATCGATATTGTACGGGCCACTTCGGGTATGGAAGCGTTAAAGCTTACCATGAAAAATGAATTTGCGCTGGTTATACTCGACGTGCAGATGCCCGAAATGAACGGATACGAAACCCTGGAATTGATGCGGCAACGCAAAAAGACCAGGTATGTACCTGTTATTTTTGTCTCGGCCATTCATCAAAGCGATTTACACATCATCAAAGGAATTGAAACGGGCGCGGTAGATTTTATCCCCAAACCTGTTATTCCCGACGTCTTGCGGGGAAAAGTAAAAATCTTCCTGGATTTGTACAATCAGCGCGTCAGGCTCGACCATTTGCTTCGGGAAATGGAAGTCGCCAATATGAACCTGAAAATTGCAAAAGAAAAAGCCGAAGAAGCCACACGGGTAAAGTCAATGTTCCTGGCCAATATGTCACACGAGATCCGCACTCCCTTAAATGGAGTAATTGGAATATCGCGGCTTTTGCAAAAATCGGGCTTGAACGAGGAACAACAGGACCTAACAAATATTATCGCCAAATCAGGCGAAAATTTAATGTTGATCATCAACGATATTCTCGATTTCTCCAAGATTGAATCCGGACAGATTCAGTTCGAGAATATTAGTTTCCAATTAAAAGAAATGGTGAACAACGTATACCTGTTGTTGCGGTTTAAAGCCGAAGAAAAAGGCATCGACTTCAGTTATACTATTGACCAAAATGTTCCCTCGGTGCTTTGTGGCGACCCTCTACGCATCAACCAGATACTGATGAACCTGGTGAACAACGCGATCAAGTTCACGCCTCATGGCAAAGTCGAAATTCGCATCGAATTGGTCGACGAATTCGAACAGTCGGCACGCATCCTGTTTAGGGTGATTGATACCGGGATTGGCATTTCAGAAGAAGGCAAGCAAGTTCTTTTCAAAGAATTCAGGCAAACCGAATCATCCATGTCAAGAAAATACGGGGGAACCGGCTTGGGTCTGGCCATCTCAAAAAACCTTGTGAACCTGATGAACGGCGAGATAAATGTAATCAGCGACGAAGGAAAGGGTTCTGAATTTTATTTTAGACTCCCGCTCAAAAAATCGACGGTTGAAGAAAGAGAAAAAGAATTAAAGTATCAGCTTCCCGAGGATATCCGGATTTTGATAGCAGAAGATAACCTGATCAATCAAAAGGTATTTAAACTATCTTTGAAACAATTGGGATACAACAGCGATATCGCTCAAAACGGCCGGGAAGCCTACGACATGCACATCGCCGATCCATACGACATTATTTTCATGGACATGCAAATGCCTGAACTCGACGGATTGGAAGCAACCTCCATGATTCGCGAATATGAAAAGGAAAATGTTAATTTTCCGCATACTTATATTGCGGCTGTCACTGCCAATTCGCTGACTGAGGATAAAAATAATTGTATTGATGCGGGAATGAATAACTTTTTAAGCAAACCATTCTCTGAAAAAGACCTGATAAATATATTGCAGGAAGGATTCAAGGTAAAGGCAAACGGGTACCTGGTAAACTATGAATAGTTATTATGAATTAAATACCGAATTACTGGCCATTGAGCTAAAGTTGCTTTTTGAAGGCATCTACCTGAGATACGGTTATGATTTCAGAAACTACAGCAAAGCTCATGTCCGACGAAGGGTACTCGCCTTTCTTGGATTGAAGGATATGGAAACAGTAACTGATTTACAAAACAAGGTACTGAGAGAGCCCGACCTTTTCCGGGAATTATTGGATGAATTGTCGATCAATGTCACTGAAATGTTCCGGGATCCTGAGTTCTACCTTTCATTTCGTGAAAATATTATTCCGAAACTAAAAACCTATACTTTCTTCAAAATATGGCATGCCGGATGTTCTACCGGCGAGGAAGTGTATTCTTTGGCAATCCTTCTTTACGAAGAGGGACTATTGGATCGCTGCCAGATCTATGCCACTGATTTTAACCGAAAGGTGCTCAAAATTGCCAAAGAAGGTGTTTATCAGCTGTCGGACATGCAACAGTATGAGAACAACTACTTAAAATCGGGAGGAAAGAGAAATCTGGCTGACTACTACAAGTCGATGTACGGTTCGGTAATGATTGATAAAATGTTTGCCAACCGCGTTGTTTTCTCCGACCACAACCTGGTAACCGACAGTGTTTTTGCTGAAGTAAACCTGATTATGTGCCGGAATGTATTGATCTATTTTGAGAAGCAATTACAGGATAAAGTACTGAACCTGTTTCACGAAAGCCTGACACCATCGGGAATATTATGCCTCGGCACCAAAGAAAGTTTGAAATTTACCTCGGTTGAAAGTAAATTTGATACCATCGACCAAAGACAAAAAATATTTAAGAAGAGAATAATCTGATGTATCGGGCTATTGTCATAGGCACTTCACATGGCGGACTGGAAGCTTTGAAAACGATTTTGCCGGAACTAAAAAAGGATTTCCCAATTCCTGTAGTTGTTGTATTGCACATTGGCGAACACAGCAACGACTTTTTTATTCGTCATTTGAATGAAGACTGTGAACTCGAAGTAAAAGAAGCAGAAGCTAACGAACCTGTACTTCCTGGTTATATTTACTTTGCCCCCCCGGGTTACCATCTCCAAATTGAGGATAACTCTTGTTTCTCTTTATCGACAGAAAAAAAGCTGAATTTTTCAAGACCATCGATTGATGTGCTTTTCGAAACTGCAGCGTGGGCCTATAAAAACCAACTTATTGGCATTATACTGACAGGTGCAAATTCGGATGGAGCTAACGGACTAAGAATCATCAAACAAATGGGAGGAAAGACGATAATTCAAAATCCATGTCATGCAATTTCGCCAACAATGCCAAGGTTTGCATTAAGAACAGCCCAACCCGATATCAGGCTCGATTTGGAAGAAATACCTGCTTATTTAAATCAACTTATCGTCACACAATAATAATCTGCAAAAACTAGACGCAATTCACTTCGCGCTCCAGTTCCACACCAAATTTTGCATAAACCGATTGTTTGATTTTTTCCGAGAAATCCCACACTTCTTTTCCAGTGGCATTTCCATGATTTACCAGCACGAGCGCCTGCTTTTCATGTACGCCAACATTACCTTCGCGCACACCTTTCCAACCGGCCTGTTCAATCAACCAGCCTGCCGCCATTTTTGCTTTTCCCTCTCCTGCCGGATACACGGGGAGCGTCTCGAATTCAGCTTTTAAACGTTCTGCCAGTGACGCCTCCACTACCGGATTTTTGAAAAAACTACCGGCGTTACCCAGCTCTTTTACATCGGGTAATTTTGATGAACGGATTTCAATTACCGCTTTGCGAATGGTGTGCAAATTAACATCGCCTTTTTCCTTTACTTTTGCTTCAAGGTCGCCGTAGCCCAGTTTAAATTCGGGAAACTTCTCGAGCCGGAAAACCACCGAAGTAATGATAAAACGGTTTTTCAGGTGACTTTTGAAAACACTGTCGCGGTAGGCAAAGCGGCATTCTTCCGCTTTAAATTCAGTAATTTCTTCCTTTTCCAGGTCAAAACCTTTTACTTTTTCCACTACTGCACAAACTTCCTGTCCGTACGCGCCAATATTCTGAACCGGTGCAGCCCCCACTTTTCCGGGAATCAACGAAAGATTTTCAACACCACCCAATCCATAGGCAACAGCGTACTCCACCAGGTCATCCCACAATTCACCAGCGCCTGCCTCAATCCATTCGCACTGCCGGTCTTCGTGTACCGAAAAAATTCCGGGCACTTTCGGATGAATCAACAAACCGTCAAAATCATTCAAAAAGAGAATATTACTCCCTTCACCCAATACGATTAGTTTTTCGTCGCGCCAGCTTTTATTGTCGCGCAAAAAAACTGCAAGATCCTGAACCTCTGTAAATTCGAAAAAGTATTTGGCTTTGGCATCTATCCCAAAAGTATTGTGGTCTTTGAGCGAGTAGTTTTCAAAAAAGCGAATCATGAATCAGTATTTTGCTGCAAAAATAGACGAATTGCACAACTTTGCAGCACGATCCGTTTTTAATTCGCAAACGTACAGGTGTTCATTTCTCTGAATGTATGTAAGTGTTCTCCACAACAGATAATATTAAGAAAAGAAGCTCTACTTGATAATAAACCGGTCCTTTCCCCGGTTTCCGGCAAAACAAAAGTAATTTTGCAGGCACATTAAACCTGTTTTTCTTAACTTTTCCCAGATTTAGTTAGCCTGAATAAGAATATGGAGCAAAACAAATCGACAGCGGCACTGGGCACCGAGAATGTATGGCGCCTGCTTTTGCAGTATGCCATTCCATCGGTAATTGCCATGACCGCCACATCGCTGTACAACATCACCGACAGTGTTTTTATAGGCCAGGGAGTAGGCGCACTCGCCATTTCGGGACTGGCGATTACCTTTCCGTTAATGAACCTCGGCGCAGCATTCGGTTCGCTGGTTGGCGTTGGTGCTTCCACGCTTATGTCGCTGCGGTTGGGGCAAAAAGATTATGCTTCGGCCAACCGTATATTGGGAAACGTGTTTGTACTAAACCTAATTCTGGGCATTCTTTATTCTGTAGTTGTGCTAACCTTTCTCGATCCGATCCTGTATTTCTTTGGAGCCAGCGAAGATACCATTCCATACGCACACGATTACATGGTAATTATTTCGCTCGGCAACCTGATCACCCACATGTACCTCGGATTAAATGCGTTGCTCAGGGCTACCGGTCAACCCAAGAAGGCCATGACTACCACGATTTTGTCGGTCATCATCAATGCCATTTTAACCCCTGTTTTTATTTTCGTACTGAACTGGGGAATTCAGGGGGCCGCCATTGCAACCGTATTTGCACAAACTTCAATGTTGCTTTGGCAAATCAAAATATTCAGTAACAAAAACAACCTGGTCCACCTAAAAAAAGACACCTTTAAACTCAAGCGCCGGATTGTTCTCGATTCGCTGGCCATCGGGATCTCTCCCTTCTCGATGAACGTTGCCGGATCCGTTATCGTCATCATTATTAACCAAAGTCTTACCCGCCATGGCGGTGACCTTGCCGTTGGCGCTTTTGGAATCGTTAACCGGGTGATGTTTTTATTTGCAATGGTAGTACTGGGGCTTAACCAGGGCATGCAACCCATTGCCGGATACAATTACGGAGCGCGACAAACAGAACGGGTAACAAAAGTTTTGAACCACACCATACTTCTGGCAACCGGCGTTATGCTGCTTGGCTTTCTGGTAGGTGAATTTTTTCCGCATGCAGTGGCATCGGTATTTACACGCGAAAAAGAGTTGATTGACATTGCTGCCACCGGGTTAAGAATTGTATTTATTACTGCCCCAATTGTCGGATTCCAGATGGTAACATCCAACTTTTTCCAAAGCATCGGAAAACCGGGCAAAGCCATTTACCTCTCGCTTACCCGCCAGGTACTGTTTCTACTGCCTGCCCTGCTTATTTTCCCTTCATTTTTTGGCGTAAACGGGGTTTGGATGAGCATGCCAAGCGCCGACTTTCTTGCCAGCCTGAATGCGGGTTATCTTCTTTTGGCTGAATACCGGAAAAACAAAATCAAACCATAAATTTACAGGAGGAAAACGCGATATGTCAGCAAAATTTCACATCAACATCGGACGACAGATTGGCAGCGGCGGCCTTGAAATTGGCCAAAAACTGGCTAAACAACTGGGCATTACCTATTACGACCGGGAACTGATTCAGATTGCATCGGAAGAAAGCGGACTGGGAAAGGAGTTTTTTGAAAAGGCCGACGAAAAAGACAGCCACAGCTTATTTGGCGGAATGTTCGGCATGCGTTCGTCGCTGATGTACCAAATATATACAGGGTATTTTCTAAGCAATGAAAACCTTTTTCAGATCCAGAGTGAAATCATTCGCAAACTGGCCGAAAAGGAATCGTGCATTTTTGTGGGCAGGTGTGCCGACTATGTGTTGAAAGACTTCGGAAACAATTTAAATATATTTATAAGTGCTGACCTTGAAGACCGTATACAAAGAATGGCCCGAATTCATCAGCTTTCGCCCGAAAAATCAGCTTCGTTTATCGAAAAAATGGATAAAAAACGCGCCGGGTATTACAATTACTTCAGCAACAAAACCTGGGGAGATTCCGGCTCTTACCATCTTTGCCTGAACTCTTCTTTTCTCGGAATAGATAAAACCGTAGACATTATCCAAAACGTTGTCCGGGATAAATTTTTGTAGCTGTTTCAGACAATATCCAATTCCGCTTAAAGTAATTTGGAAGAAGTAAAGTTTCTATCTTTATCCTGAATTATTTATCAAGTGGCAAAATCAACCAAAAAGCGAATCATAGTTTCAGTAACCAACGACCTGGTTACCGATAACCGCGTGCACAAGATTTGTACAAGCCTGTACAAATTGGGCTTCGATGTTTTGCTCGTAGGCCGGAAATTACCGCACAGTGCCGATGTAATCAGAAACTACCCCACCCGAAGAATAAAACTTATTTTCAAAAAAGGCCCCGGCTTTTACGCCGAATACAACATCAGGTTGTTCCTGCTTCTGCTCTTTGCGAAGTGCGATATCCTGCTTTCCGACGATCTTGATTCGCTGCCTGCAAACTACCTCGCTTCGCGCTGTAAAGCCAAAACGTTGGTGTATGACAGTCACGAATATTTTACCCAGGTTCCGGAGCTGGTTAACCGACCACCGACACAGAAAATTTGGGAATGGGTGGAAAGAAAAATATTGCCAAAAGTAAAATATGCTTACACTGTTTGTAATTCTATTGCCAATGTTTACCGCAAAAAATACGGAGTAGATTTTAAAGTACTGCGTAACCTGCCTTTAGCACAAAAGGCGCAAGCAGTGCAAACTTCTTCCGATACCCGAATGATTTTATACCAGGGAGCGGTCAATGTTGGTCGCGGACTGGAACAGGCGATTCTTGCCATGCATTATATCGATGATGCAAAACTGGTAATTGCAGGCGATGGCGACATCAGAACACAACTGGAAGAACTGGTAGCCAAAGAAAAGCTCGAAAACAAAGTGGAATTCAAAGGAAGATTACCTTTGGAAGATCTTTCAAAACTAACAGTTCAGGCCGATCTGGGACTTTCGATAGAAGAAGACCTGGGGCTGAATTACCGCTATACACTTCCCAATAAACTTTTTGATTACATCCAGGCCCGGGTACCGGTTTTGGTAAGCGATTTACCGGAAATGGCCGCCATTGTCACACAATACAAAGTTGGAACGATCACTCCTTCACTCGAACCAAAAGTATTGGCCGAAAATATTCTGGATGCGTTGAATGATCAGGCCAAAAGAAAAGTGTGGAAAACATATCTGAAAGTAGCTGCTGCCGATCTTATCTGGGAAAATGAAGAACAGGTTCTGAAGGAACTGTTCGCTCCTTTCCTATAAACTATCCGTTCTCTTCGAGCAGGTTTTCAAAAGCGATTTCTTCCTTGATGGTATCCGAATCCGACAATTTACCCTTGGCACAAACCAGTGTTCGCGCAGGTTTCTTGGCAATCACCGCATAATCGTGTGTCGCCATCAGAATGGTTTTTCCTTCGTTGTTTAGCCGGATAAAAAGATCGAGTATTTCTTCCGATGTTTCCGGATCGAGATTACCCGTGGGTTCGTCGGCCAGAATAATTTCCGGATTGTTCAGAATTGCCCGTGCAATCACTACACGCTGTTGCTCGCCCCCACTTAGTTCGTAAGGCATTTTATCCTTTTTATGAAGCATTCCAACCACATTCAGCACCTCAATGACACGCTCCGTTATCGCTGATTTTTGTTTCCAGCCGGTTGATTGCAACACAAACGCCAGGTTCTGAAAAACGTTCCGGTCGGTAAGTAAACGGAAATCCTGAAATACAACACCCATTTTTCTTCGCAATTGCGAAACGGCACGCCGCTTAATTCCCGCCAGTTGGTAGCCCAGCACTTCACCGGTTCCCTGGAACAAGGGCAATTCCGCGTTCAGCGTTTTTATCAGGCTCGATTTGCCGGTTCCCACCTTTCCGATCACATAAATAAACTCTCCGGCTTTCACCTGAAGATCGACATCGAGAAGGATGAGATTTTCTCTTTGATAAACAGCAGCCTGCTCCAGTTGTATAACTATTTTTTTGTCCATCCGGAATGATTGTAGTACCAAATTAAACGGAAAATATTTGTCCGAAGGTATAATAAACAAAAGAAATAAACAGTTTCTTGTTAAGAATTCGAACAATTAGTAATCATCCGAAGAATTGAGATTAACTATCTTAGATTTCCAATAAAATGCATACGACTGATATCGGACAAAAAACGTCAAAAGTCGATTAATTCACTAAAAATGAGACCATAAAGCATGAAGACAATACCATTGATTTTATCCTTCGCGCTCATCCTTATTTTTCAACCACTAACCTACGCTCAGCAAACAGCTTATTACACGCAACTCGAACAAGATGTGGCGGTTGCAAAACAGCTTTACCAGCAAAATAAGTTTGTTTCGGCATTTCGTGAGTTTGAAAAAATACAGAAGAAGGTGGAGGAAAAATCGGAATTTTATTCCGAAGCCGAATTTTTCAAAGCAGCCAGTGCGCTGCATGCCGGGTACCGTTCGGGCGACAAAATGATGGACAATTTTATTGCCACCTATCCGGAAAGCCCTTATATCAACACGGCCTGGTTCGAAATAGGAAAAGTTCAGTTCGAAAAACGCCAATATGCCAAGGTAATCCGCAGTTTTCAAAATGTCGACAGAGCCGAACTTTCGGAAAACGACCGGATTGAGCTTCAGTACCAAAACGGATATTCGAACCTGGTGGAGGAAAACAACAATGCAGCCCTGGCTGAATTTGAAGCGGTCCGGAACACCAACAATCTGTACAGCAAACCTGCCGGTTATTACTGGGCACACATTCAGTATTTAAACGAAAATTACGACGCTGCCTTGCAGGGTTTCTCAGCCCTGAACAACGACCCGGCGTATTCGCAGGTGATTCCGATTTATGTAAGCCACATTTATTACAAACAGGGAAAATACAGCGAAGTGGTGAACTATACCGTTCCAATTCTCGACGAGGTAGAGACGGAACATAAAACGGAGCTGTCGAGAATCATCGGAGATTCGTATTTTCATTTGAAAGAATACAACAAAGCGATACCTTACCTGGAAACCTATTTTGAAACCTCTGCGCCTAAAACGCGGGAAGAAAACTACATCCTGGGATTTTGTTATTACCAAACCGGTAAATACGCCGACGCCGCTCCCCTGCTCGAAAAAGCAGCAACCGGCGAAGACGAACTAACGCAGAACGCCTGTTATCATTTGGCCGACTGCTACATTCGACTCGATCAGAAAGAAAAAGCAAAAACGGCTTTCAACGCGGCATCAGAGTTTGATTTCAATCCAAAAATCAAGGAAGATGCCCTGTTCAGCTATGCCAAACTGACCTACGAACTTTCGTACTCGCCGTTTAACGAAACCATCAACGCATTCGACCGCTACATCAGCGAATATCCGAACTCGGACCGGAATGCAGAAGCTTACCGGATTTTGGTAGATGTGTACATGGTGACACGGAATTACAAAGACGCCATCGAATCGATCGAAAAAATCAGGAATAAAACACCCGATGTACTAAAAGCCTATCAGCGCGTTACGTTCTACCGCGGATTGGAACTTTTCAATGCCGGCGATTTTGAACAAGCCATCGAATATTTCAACCTCTCGCTCGACAATGGAAAATACAGTCGCGACATAAATGCCCGTGCACTTTACTGGAAATCGGAAGCGCTTTACCGTTCGGGCGATTACAATGCTGCGATTCTGGCTTACAACCGTTTTGAACAAACACCGGGAGCAACTGCCACTTCCGAATCGGGCACGGCAAACTATAACCTGGGTTATGCTTACCTCAAAATGAACGACGAAGAAGCGGCATTCAGACAATTCAGCCAATTTGTTTCAAAAAGTTCAGGCAGCGATCAACCTAAAAAGGCCGATGCCTACAACCGACTGGGTGATTATTATTTCCAGAAAGCGAAATACGACCAGGCTGTGGAAAATTACCAGCAAGCCTACAACATGCGAATTTTTGATGCCGACTATGCGCTGCTGCAAATTGCCTTTTGCCAGGGGTTGCAAAGAAAACATCAGGAAAAAATTGACAACCTGAATCGTTTGCTCAGCGATTTTCCGCAATCGGAATATGCCGACGATGCGCTTTACGAATTGGGCCGCGCCAACGAGCGCCTGGGTAAAAACCCCGATGCCGTACAGCAATACCAGAAACTGGTTGCCACTTACCCTGAAAGTTCGTATTACCGGAAAGCCTTGTTGCAGCTGGGTTTGATCAACTACAACAATGGCGATTACAACAAAGCCCTGCAGCAATACAAAGACGTAGCCGAAAATTACCGCGGTACGCCGGAAGCTGAATCAGCACTTTCTGGAATCAAAAACTGCTATGTGGAGCTAAACAACGTGGACGAATATTTCGCTTACATTAACCGCCTGGGAGGCGGAGCTACCGTTAGCGCGACCGAACAGGATCAGCTGACTTATATGGCGGCTGAGCGCCTTTACATGGACGGGAAAGCAGAAGCAGGAACGCAGCTCCGTCACTACCTCGAACAATTTCCAAACGGAGCTTATCTGTTAAATGCTCATTTTTACCTGGCAGAATTGCTCTACAAAGACGGAGTTTACCAGGAAGCCAATGAACACTATACCTGGGTGGCCAATCAGCCCGACAATCTGTTTAGCGAACCAGCCCTCTCAAAAGCTTCTGAAATGCAGTTTAACGCCGAAAACTACGAAGTAGCGCTAAACATGTTCAATCGACTGGAAAAGGTTTCCAACAGCAAATGGAACATACTGAAGGCCAACGTTGGTCAAATGAGATGTTACATGCGCGCTAAGCAATTCCAGCAAGCCATCGAAGCGGCCAGGAAAGTAAAAAAACAGGATGTGACCAGCGATGCTTTAAAATATGAAGCTGATTATGCCATTGGAAAATCGAATTACGAACTGGGCAACCTCAGTTCTTCGATCGATCCGCTGAACGATGTAGCTAAAAATACTCAACTGGAACAGGGAGCTGAAGCCAAATATTTACTGGCAGAGATTCATTACAAAAACAAAAATCTCGCAAAATCGGAAGAAACCATCATCGATTTTGTTGAAAAAGGAACGCCATACACCTACTGGCTGGGAAAAGCATTCCTGTTGCTGTCCAATATTTATGAGGACAAAGGCGACCAATTCCAGGCAAAACATACACTAAAAAGTCTGGCCGAGAATTACAACGAAGACGACGACGGCATAAAAGCTGAGGCCAACCGGCGACTGACAGCCATTCAGAAAAAAGAAGCCCGTCAGCAACAAAACGCCGTTGACAGTTCGTTTCAAATGGAAATCAAACAAAAATAAAAGCGGAAGACATGTACAGAACATTCAAATATATTTTTCTTTCCATTATTGCCGGAGCAGGTCTTTCGGCGCAGGCGCAAACACAAACCGACACACTGAGACGGGAAGTGGAAGTTACCCGTGCCTTTGTCCCCACCATTTCGGATGCCAACAAACTAAACAGCATGCCTGAAATCGATGAAGAACAAACTGAAAAGCCAACTTTCAAATACTCAATTCAGAGTCAGCCGGTTTTTAGTACATTCTCGTTTTCACCATTAAAAGCAGCCACTGTTGAAACCACTCCAACGATCCAGCGCGGATACGGCTTGGTTCGCGCAGGTTTCGGGAGTTATTACAAGCCTTATGCTGAAGTTTTTTTTAATAATGTAAACTCGAAAAATACCATTTTCGGGATTCACGGAAAACACCTTTCATCCTACGGAGACATTGAGTTGCCCGGAGGCGACAAAGTGGATGCTCCGTTTATGCACAACGAAGCGGAGCTTTTTGTAAAACACACGATCCAAACCTCGGTACTATCTGTAAACGGCGCCATAAAAAACGACGGTTTTAACTATTACGGTTATCCGGGAGAAGAAGGCGTACAAGAGTTGCTTTTACGCGACGATCAACAAATCAATTATTTCGGCACAAAACAGTCATTTACCCAGGGAAGCTTTCATATTGACCTGGACGATATTGGCGCCGATATCGATGAACAGGAATTCGGCTTTTCGTTCGACTACCACTTTTTTGGCACCAAAACCGAACAAAAAGAACATTTCGCCAATTTCACCACTAATTTCCGTGCTCCGATGCAGGTGGGAATTGGCATGCTCGAGGCCGGACTTGAATACACACAGGCCAGTAATATCTTTATCCCGGCCGATACAACGCTCGACAAACATTCAACGACTATTTTATTCGCCAAGCCGGCCTGGTACATCGGAAACGAAACCGCTAACTTAAAACTGGGACTGGGCGCGTGGTATATCATGGATAATACAACCGACACCGAAGCAAAAATTGCTCCTGAAATAAGGGCCAACTGGGCACCGGTAAAAGAAATCATCAATATTTACGCCGGTATCGACGGAGAACACATCAACAATTACTATTCAAAAATTGCTTACGAAAATCCGTTTGTGAATCCCGAACACGATGTAAAAAGTTCGATGCAAAAAATCAGGTTCTACGGAGGTTTTGATGGCAAGTTCTCCAGAAAGACAGCTTTCAAATTTTCGGCTGAATATTCGATCACAGGAGATCAGCCCCTGTATTACCTGAACGAAACGTTCTATCCGAGCACCGAGATCAATCCAAATCCTCGTATCGTCGACAATACATTTGCGGTGCTGTACGACGATATCGACCGTTTAAAACTGAATGCCGAGATCTTTCATGCGTCGTCGGATAAAGTAGACCTCTCGTTGTCGGTGAATTATTATGAATACAAAACCGATAAACAAGAGGAAGCCTGGAACCTTCCGAACTGGGATGCCACTTTTTCTCTTGGGTACAAAATTTCAGATCAGTTGAGCGTTTCAACCGATGTTTACCTGATGGGCGAATGCAAGGCCTTGATTTTGCAAAGCCAGGATTTCGATCCGGCCATTCCCGGTATAACTCCCGATGCCGTTTATAAAATCAATACGCTTAAAACGGTATTCGACCTGAACCTGAAAGCGAATTACCAGCTCACCAGCAAGTTTTCGGTATTTGCCCAGCTAAATAATTTTGGATTTCAGCAGTACGAAAAATGGCTGGGATACCCGGTTCAAAGCATGAATGCATTAGCCGGTATAAGTTATGCGTTTTAAATCATCAACCAGATAGACAAGGGAGCTTCGAGCTCCCTTTTTTTTGAAAGTCAATTTTTAAAAATATCCAATTCTCAATAATGAATGAAAAATATCCAACAAAATCCTGAAAATTGAAATTTGGGAATTCTACATTAGATATTCTTCATTAAGAACAAATCCCGGATAGGAGTAAAAATCTTCACTTTCATACCTGTTGGTACTTTCTTGAGATCAGGATTATTTTATTGCCTTCAGCCCGCATTTATTTCACTCATTTTCACGTTAATAAGTTGTTAAAAAATACCCCCTTAATTCCTCTCGAAAAGAATGGTATTCCGGGTATTTTTTTTATCTTTGACGGGTGATTTCAAAATCTTTTATCACATACAACAAGAACTTGAAAATCAACTAGTTTCCTTCAGAGACTAACCATAAAGTCTGCAGGGAAACTATTTTATTTTAAAGCATCCTGAAAAGGATAAAATATTTAAACAGAAGAGATGAGCGAAATAGAAAAAAAAGAAGTCCGGAACAACGGCAACGGTAACGGAAACTATTCAGCGGATAGTATTCAGGTGCTCGAAGGTCTGGAAGCTGTACGTAAAAGACCGGCCATGTACATTGGCGACGTAAACGAAAAAGGATTGCACCATTTGGTTTACGAGGTGGTGGATAATTCAATTGATGAAGCACTTGCCGGTTACTGTAGCAACATCGATGTAATCATTCATAAAGATAATTCCATTACGGTAAAAGACGACGGAAGGGGAATCCCAACCGAGAGACACACAAAGGAAAACAAATCAGCACTGGAAGTGGTAATGACAGTTCTTCATGCCGGTGGTAAATTCGATAAAGATTCGTACAAAGTTTCCGGAGGTCTGCACGGTGTTGGGGTTTCTTGTGTAAACGCACTTTCAATACATTTGAAAGCTGAAATTCACAGAGAAGGAAAAGTTTGGGTTCAGGAATACAGCATCGGGAAACCGCTTTACGATGCAAAAATTATCGGTGATGCCGACGACACAGGAACTATCGTAACTTTCAAACCCGATGACAGCATCTTCCTGTCAACGGTTTATAAGTACGAAATTTTAGCTGCCCGTTTGCGTGAGTTGGCATTTCTGAATGCAGGAATCAGGCTGAATCTTACCGACGAACGTCAGGTTGAAGAGGACGGCTCGCTAAAAACAGAAATGTTTTATTCCGAAGAAGGATTAAAAGAATTTGTGAACTACCTGGATGGAACACGTGAAAAACTGATCGACGAAGTAGTGCACATCACTACGGAAAAAAACGGAATTCCGGTAGAAATTGCACTGCAATACAACACTTCGTTCTCCGAAAATATTCACTCGTATGTAAACAACATCAATACGATTGAAGGTGGTACTCACCTTACCGGTTTCCGCAGAGGTTTGACCCGTACCTTGAAAAACTATGCTGACCAGTCGGGTATGCTGGCCAAGCTGAAGTTTGATATCAGTGGTGATGACTTCAGGGAAGGTTTGACCGGGATTATTTCGGTAAAAGTTGCCGAACCGCAATTTGAAGGCCAGACCAAAACCAAACTGGGGAACTCGGAAGTAAGCCTTTCAGTTGACCAGGCGACCAGCGAAGCATTGCAATATTACCTGGAAGAAAATCCCAAAGCAGCCCGTCAGATTGTTAACAAGGTAATTCTGGCAGCACAGGCCCGTCACGCAGCGCGTAAAGCCCGCGAAATGGTTCAACGTAAAAATGCACTTTCGGGAGGAGGTTTACCGGGTAAACTAAGCGACTGTTCGGAGAAAGATCCGGTAAAATGCGAGATTTTCCTGGTTGAGGGAGACTCGGCAGGCGGTACAGCCAAACAAGGTCGTGACCGCCGTACGCAGGCAATTCTTCCACTTCGCGGTAAGATCCTGAACGTGGAAAAAGCGATGCAGCACAAGATCTTTGAAAGCGACGAGATCAAAAATATATTTACAGCTCTGGGGGTAACCATTGGAACTGATGAAGATTCAAAAGCATTAAACCTTGAAAAGCTGCGTTACCACAAGATTGTAATCATGACCGATGCCGACGTGGACGGAAGCCACATCGCAACGTTGATTATGACATTCTTCTTCCGGTACATGAACGATCTGATCAAACGCGGACACCTTTACATTGCTGCTCCTCCACTCTACCTTGTAAAAAAAGGTAAAAAAGAGGCATACGCCTGGAACGAACAACAACGCCTGTCTTACATCACAGAATGGGCAGATGGAAACGAAAGCAGTGTTCATGTGCAACGCTACAAAGGTTTGGGAGAGATGAACGCCGAACAGCTGTGGGTAACCACCATGAATCCGGAAAACCGGACACTTCAACAGGTTACCATCGAAAATGCTGCTGAAGCCGATCATATCTTCTCGATGCTTATGGGAGATGATGTTCCCCCACGCCGGAAATTCATCGAAGACCATGCTACCTACGCCAATATTGATGCGTAATAAAGTACTGAGATTTTAGTACTGAGTAGTGAGACAATTCTCATTCAGGCTAAAAATTTCATTCAAGATATTTTGAAAACCGGGTAAATCCCGGTTTTCTTTTCTCAAAACTAAATACATAACACTCAATTTCATAAAAATGAATATTTGCGTTTTCTGTTCTTCGAGCAATGCCATTTCGACTATATATTTTGATGAAGCCCAAAAACTGGGAGCTTTGATTGGGAAAAACAAGCATGTACTGATCAATGGCGGCGCAAACGTTGGTTTAATGGAAGCAGTTACCATCGCGGCCAGCAAAGCGGGAGCAAAAACGATTGGAATTATTCCGGAAAAGATGATCCGCCGTTCGCTTGCCTCGGATAATTCGCACGAAGTAATTGTTACAAAAGACATGATGGAACGCAAAGCCCAAATGCGCGAACTCTCGGATGCATTTATCGCTTTACCCGGTGGTTTCGGAACTCTCGAAGAAATACTGGAAGTAATAACACTCCGTCAGCTTTCGTATCACCACAAGCCCATTGTATTTATCAACACCAACGGATTCTTCGACCATCTTTTTAAACAATTTGAAGTTTCCTACACCGAACAATTCGCCAAACCGATATACCGCGAATTGTATTATGTTGCTACCAACGTTGAAGATGCCATAGACCACATCGAAAATTATAAAGAAATTGAGCTGGACTCTAAGTGGTTTGTTGTTCCTGAAAAATAATCAAACAAAACTGTAATTCTTAAAGCAAAGTCTTGTCAGATAAGGTTAAAAGCCAACAATGCCTGAAACCTGACAATATTTCATCCAACTCGAAATTCGGTTGTATATTTTTAACAATGTTGGGGTTGTGTTGTTAAATTATGCAAAATACAATCGAAGCCTGGTGTCATCACGACAAACTGGCAGTAAATTTGATCGCATGGAATGCAATTGTTTAATGAATTAAATTTTACTATCATGAAGAAGTTTGGAAGAATATCATTCACATTTTTACTTGTGATTGCGGGTGCATTTGTTGCAGTTTGGGCTTACAGCACCTTCTTCAATGAACCACAAGTTGTAACAGTAAAAGAAGAACCAGCCATCAGATATGCCAGTTTACCGGCCAACAGTGAACAGACACTACCCGATTTGACGTTCGCAGCAGAAAAATCCATCCACACCGTTGTACACATCGCTACTCAATCCGTTCGTACCGGACAGTGGTCGAGCGGTAATCCGTTTATCGACGAGTTTTTTGGTTTCAGAAGAAGCGAACCACAAGTTCAGCAAGGTTTTGGATCGGGAGTAATTCTAACTGAAGACGGATTTATCGTTACCAATAATCATGTTATTCAAGATGCGCAGAAAATAAAAGTTATCCTGAACGACAAGCGTGAATTTGAAGCTCGCCTTGTGGGGGCCGATCCTTCAACCGACCTTGCTTTATTAAAAATTGATGCTAAAGATCTGCCCTTCCTCACCTACGGAAATTCGGAAAACCTGCAATTAGGCGAATGGGTGCTTGCCGTTGGGAATCCGTTTAACCTTACTTCGACAGTTACTGCCGGAATCGTAAGCGCACGTGCCCGTAACCTGGGAATCAACGAAGACACTTATTCCATCGAATCTTTTATCCAAACCGATGCGGCGGTGAACCCTGGAAACAGCGGAGGCGCTTTGGTAAATCAACAGGGAAATCTGGTAGGAATAAACGCAGCGATTGCATCCAGAACAGGCTCATATACAGGATATTCATTTGCCATACCGGTAACCATCGTAAAAAAGGTTGTTGAAGATTTGAAGAAGTATGGTGAAGTACAAAGAGCATTGCTTGGAGTAAATATTGGTGATGTAAATGCAGAAATCGCGAACAAATTAAACCTTGAACGTGTTGAAGGAGTCTATGTAGGAGCTGTTACCGAAAACGGTGCTGCAAAAGAAGCCGGAATTAAGGCTGATGATGTAATTATTGGCGTTGGCGGAGAAAAAGTAAAGACATCGGCCGAGTTGCAGGAAAAAATAAGCCAGTACCGTCCCGGGGATGATGTAAAAGTTGACGTCCTGCGTAACAATGAAAAGAAACAATTTACAGTTACTTTGCGTAACAGACATGGCGACACGCAAATAGTAAGAGATAACGCAAGTGTATTGGGTGCTGAGTTTGTCGCAGTAGATAACGAATTGAAGAATAAATTGGATATTGACCACGGAATCATGATTTCAAAGCTGGATAAAGGAAAGCTGAAAGATGCCGGACTTGAAAAAGGATTTGTGATTACCAGCGTGAACAAAAAACCGATTTATGAAGTCAATGATTTTAAGAGAGAGATAGGAAACGCGAGAGGAGGAATTTTAGTTGAAGGAGTGTATCCTAGTGGAGAACCAGCTTATTTTGTATTTGGAGTTGGAAAATAGAAGCATCAATCTTTAACTTTGTATTAACAACAAATAGATCGTTTGTTTCTCCTTGACCGGTAATAATTTATGTTCTATATTTGCACGATTTTTAAGAAAATTATATGAGACAGCTAAAGATCACAAAGTCAATCACTAACCGTGAGAGTGCCTCTTTAGATAAGTATTTGCAGGAAATTGGTAAGGAAGAACTAATTACTGTCGAAGAAGAAGTAGAGTTAGCACAGCGGATTAAAAAAGGAGATCAGGCTGCTTTGGAAAAATTAACCAGGGCGAACCTTCGCTTCGTGGTTTCGGTAGCAAAACAGTACCAAAATCAGGGACTTAGCTTACCGGACCTTATTAACGAAGGAAACCTCGGCTTGATTAAAGCAGCTGAAAAATTCGATGAAACCCGCGGTTTTAAGTTTATTTCTTACGCAGTATGGTGGATCCGCCAGTCGATTCTTCAAGCTCTTGCTGAACAATCGCGTATCGTTCGTTTGCCATTGAACCAGGTAGGTTCGTTGAACAAAATCAACAAAGCATTTTCGAAATTTGAGCAAGAACACGAGCGCAAACCATCGCCTGAAGAATTGGCCGATTCACTGGAACTCCCTGCCGACAAGGTGGCTGACACTTTGCGGGTTTCCGGACGTCATGTATCTGTAGACGCACCGTTTGTTGACGGTGAAGACAACAGTCTGCTCGACGTGTTGGTAAACAACGACTCGCCCAATGCCGACCGCAGCCTTATCATGGAATCATTGTCAAAGGAGATTCATCGCGCGTTAGCGACATTGACCGAACGTGAAAGCGACATCATCAGACTGTTTTTTGGCATAGGGTGCCAGGAAATGACATTAGAAGAGATCGGTGAACGATTTGGATTAACCCGGGAAAGGGTTCGACAGATAAAAGAAAAAGCTATCAGACGATTAAGACATACATCGCGAAGCAAATTACTAAAAACATATCTGGGATAAAAATTTTGAAAAAAGGTTGTCAGTCAAGGCAACCTTTTTTAATGCCCTTTATTCTGATTATTCTTCTACCTCCATCATCTCTCCACCCATTGGTGCTAAACCTTGATCAACTATTGTGGTTTCTTTTTTACGATAGGCAATTAATGCCGATGCCATGATAATACTGGTGGCAATAATCACAAGGAAAAGGATGCCGTTTTCAAAACCTTCGATTTTTAGCGAATCAGGTATGGCAAAAAACAACAATATGGAGATTAAACCACGCGGCGAGATCAACACCTGTGGAAGTATATCTTTCTTTTCGATGACTGTAAACAACAGAAAACGCAGGGCGTAGGTAACCAGCAAAAATACGGCGCTAATCAGCCAAACCCGCCAACTCAGAAGCGAAGATAAAGGAAGGGTCATTCCAAAAACCACAAAGAAAAATGTTCGTACCACAAAAGAAGTCTCGATGGTAATCATTTTAAATTGATCGTACAAACGTTCAATCCGGTCGTCTTTCAGCCATTCTTCTAATTTCCAGAACAATAAATGTTTATGATTCCGAAGCAATAAGCCAAACATTAAAATAATCAACAGCGACGACAGGTGAAACAGTTTCCCCACCGAATAAAGCATAATCAGCACGGCCAGAAACAGGAAAAATTTGGCTTCTCCCCTAATATTCTGAATAATGTACAACAACACATAACTTAACACCACTGAAACAGAAAGGGTCAGCAAAATATTCCCGACTACCACAAAACTAAGCTGGCGCATTCCTTCCACGTCAGCATTCTCCACCATCATGTAGAAAAACATAATCCCCAGGATATCAGAAAAAGTGCCTTCGTAAATCAGAAACTCCTTTTTGTATTTTACCAGGTTACCAACACTCGGAATGATAATGGCGCTACTCATAATGGAAAGCGGCAAAGCATACACCAACACCCTCATAAAACTCATTTCGGGCATATAGAACCTCAATAAAAAAGCGAGGGTGAAAGAGGTGAATACTAAGGATAAAGCGGCAATGGTAAACGATTTCCAGATAATGGGCCAGTTTTCGCGGGTTAACTCCAGATCGAGCGCCGCTTCAAGTACAATCATGATCAAACCAACGATTCCCAGAATTTCAAGCGAGCTAAAGAAACCAGGTACAATATTCAGCGAAAGTAAAAGCTGATTAATTCCGATTCCCATTACAATAAGCACCAGTACACTCGGGATGTTGGTGCGTTTTGCCAGGATGTTGGTAAAAAACGAAATGATAATTACGACACAAAGGCCTATTATAAAAAGGTATGCATTCATAGAGATTCTTTCTTTTCGGAATCAACGGTCAGATTGAATCGAGAGGTGAAAGATATACAGAAATTCAGAGTATCCTGAAATTATACATAAAAAATACACAAATCAAAAAAACGGATAGTAAGGCTACTGCCATATTGATTCCGCAACTTTTGTACACATCACTGTCACTCAAAATTCTGAAATTTAAGCCAATAAAGGGCTTCTTCACCAGTTTTCCGTGATAAATGTTGGGGCCACCAAAACGGCAATTTAAAATTCCTGACAAAGCAGCTTCCGGGTAACCTGCATTGGGACTGCTGTGTTGGTTTCCAAACTTGAAAAGGTATGAGAATCCTCTCCTGCGAAGAGTTACCAACACCATCAAAAAAGCAGTTAAACGGGCCGGAATAAAATTCAGCACATCGTCGAGGCGGGCAGCAAAAAAGCCAAATTCGCGGTACCGGTCGTTTTTATAACCTATCATCGAATCGAGCGTGTTGACCATTTTGTAGGCAAACATGCCGGGAACGCCGCCAATGGCAAAATAAAAAAGCGGTGCAATCACTCCGTCGCTTAGATTCTCTGCCAGCGTTTCGAGTACTGCCGTTCTGATTTGCTGTTCGTTGAGATTCGAAGTGTCACGCCCAACAATCCTACTCAACTGTTTTCGGCCGGCTTCGATACCTTCCTGTTTCAACCTGCGAATTACCAGCAATGATTCGTAAATAAGGGAACGATTAGCCAGTCCGAAAAAAACAAGAATCGAAGCAATTACATAAAAAACGATTGATTTTTCTGGTAGTAACATCAGTCCAAACCAAAGCACAAAAAATACAAAGAGTACCAATGCAATCGTTAAAAAAGCGCCTTTCCATCTTCTTCTGTCGCCTTTATTCAGCAGCGTTTCGCCTTTGGAGATCAGCCACCCAAACCAACGAATGGGGTGCGGCAGCCAGTGCGGATCGCCAATCAGCAGATCGAGTAAAAAACCTGCCAATAAAGGATAAATTATATCAGGATAGTCAGTCAAGTTGAATGCTTTTATAAATGTATTCCATGTCCACATTTTCGCGGATCAAAGCAGCCAGTTTATCGTATTGTTCTTCTTTAAAGCTTTTAAAATCAAATCCGGCAGTCACCTTTTTTCCAACAGCCGCCAGTATTGCGCTGATAATTTCACTGTTGTCGAAAATCCCATGAATGTAAGTGCCCCAGGTAAGGTCGTTCAAATAATAACCGTCCTTCTTTTTTCCGTGAATAACACAAAGCGGACTATTCTTTTCAGCCACTGTTTCTCCCATATGAATTTCATAGCCGCTTCCTTTTAATTCGCTCTGAAAGGTGAAAGAACATTGTTCCGTCACTTTTTCATTTGTAATGGTTGTTTCCACCGGCAAAATCCCCAACCCGGGAACAGCTTCAACAGCGCCTTCCACCTGAAAGGGATCGCGCACCCACTTCCCCATCATTTGAAAACCGCCGCAGATTCCGTAAACTGCCTTTCCCTGTTGATGCGCTTTTTTAATGGCAGTCGCCATTCCTTGCCGCTGCAAAAACAAAAGATCGGAAATCGTATTTTTTGAACCCGGCAAAATGATAATATCCGACTGGTGTAAATCTTCTGGTGTCGCAGCGTAAAAAAGATTAACCTCCGGAATTTGTTCCAGCAGATTAAAGTCGGTGAAATTCGACATGTGTTTTAGCAAGACAACCGCAATGTTGATTTTTCCATCGACCGAAGAAAAGCGCTTTTTATCAATCACAACAGAATCCTCATCGTCGATGTAAATATCGCGAAAGTGCGGAATAATACCGACAACCGACACACCGCACAACTCTTCCAGCTTTCGCGCACCATCTTCAAACAGCGAAATATCGCCCCTGAATTTATTGATTATAATGCCTTTAATCAGTTTTCGTTCATTCTCAGGAAGCAGCAAAATGGTACCATAAACACTGCCAAAAACACCGCCTTTATCAATGTCGGCAATCAAATATGTAGCAGCATTCTTCTCTACCGCCACGCGCATGTTGGTGATGTCTTTTTTCCACAGGTTTACCTCGGAAATACTACCGGCTCCTTCCACCACAATCGGATTAAACTCAGCTTCCAGTTTCGAAAAAGCTTTCATTGCCTCATTAAACAAAAAGTCGCGGTCTGTTTCGTTAAAATAGGCTTTTGCCGATTTGTTCGCCCAAGGTTTTCCATGCAAAACAATCTGCGAATCCATGTATCCGGTTGGTTTCAAAAGGATCGGATTCATTTCCACGCGACAGGGAATTCCGCAGGCTTCTGCCTGAACTGCCTGAGCCCGGCCAATTTCCAAACCATCGGGGGTCGGGAAACTATTCAGCGACATGTTTTGCGCCTTAAATGGAGCAGGAGTTAATCCATCCTGTTTAAAAATGCGACAAAAACCAGCGTTAATTACACTTTTTCCCACATCGGAACCTGTGCCCACAAACATAATCGGGCGGAATTGCTTTTTATTTGCCATTGATTTCTTTCAGATCAAAAATTGTAACACTCCCATACGGCGGTTTAAACAAAGCAAACAAGTCATCCATCGGCTGTCCTTCAATTAAATGTTTTAGGATGCGGATAACTCCTGCATGAATAACAACTACTGACTTGTCCATTTCTGTTACTTTCAATTCATTTAGCCATTCGGCAATACGCCCAAGCATCTGCGGATACGATTCACCGTTCAACGTAGATAAGTTCTGATAATCGTCCATCCAGTTCTTCCCTTCCGGCGAATGGTAAATTTCGTCCCAGCTTTTTAGTTCCCAATCTCCAAAATTTAGTTCTTTAAGACGATTGTCAAAAAGGATAGGCTGATTTGGGAAAAGATGTTCCGCCAGCTTTCTGCAACGTTGCAATGGGCTGCTAAAAATCTTGTCAAACTGAAGTCCGGACAGCTCCAGTTTCACAGCTTTTCTTTCCTCATGAAATGATTCAGCTACATCCACATCGCTTTGCCCGTAGCAAATTCCGGGTTTAACGGCTACACTGGTATGACGGATTGCGTAAAGTTTCATTGGTAATATTGGATGGCTAAAACAACCAGATAAAAACACACCTCACAGAGTTGTTGAAGTGCCCCCAGCACATCGCCGGTGTATCCTCCCAGCTTTCGGGTAATGTAATTTCGGAAGAAGAAAGTAAGCAATAACAAAACAGCCAAAACTATAACCATCTCTTTCCATCCCAGAAAAACAAAAGCTACTGCACCAAAAACTACCGCTATCAGCAGCGATAAAGCGGAATCGGCTTTTCCAACAGGCTTGGTTTTACTGGTGGCATCCAAACGCGCGTAAACCGAGGAATAAATCAACAGCACAGGGAAAATGCGACTCACCGCATGTCCGGCAATCAGGATGAAGGGAATTCGCATAACATCGATGTGCGACAAGGCCAGAAATTTAATTCCCAACATTGAAATTAATCCGATTGAGCCGTAGGTTCCGATGCGACTGTCTTTCATTATTTCGAGAATACGCTCGGGTGTGTACCCGCCACCAAAACCATCGCAGAAATCGGCAAAGCCATCTTCGTGAAAAGCGCCTGTAAACAAAATCGTGGCCACCATGCTTAGCAAAACTGCCAGCGATACCGGAAGCAGCATCGACGAGGCCCAAAAGACCAACGCCCCAAAGGCACCCACCATCCAACCAACCAGCGGAAAATAGCGCGTGGCTTTGTTTAGCAATTCCTCGTTCCATCCAACGATGTTACCCACAGGAACCCGCGAATAAAACATCACGGCTGTCAAAAATATTTTCCACTCTTTTATCATGAATCGCTAAATTGTTAAACTGTTAAATTGTAAAACTGAACACAAAGACTCGAAGGAACGAAGTTTTATTGAACCACACCAGGCACATAGGGCACAGCAGATGGTTTAAAACTCCTGAAGATTTGTCTGTTTCCCTACTGCTATTTGCCAATGGCCGGTTCATTTTTAATCCGCTATTTAAATTCCCTTACTGAGTTCTGAGACTGAATACTGAAACTATAACTGATCACTCAATACTTCTTCACTCGTAAATCGTTAATCATCATTCTTCAATCAATACATCCCCATCCTTCGACTCCGCTCAGGATGACATCCTGTAAACTGCGACTGCTCTGAACTCTGAACTCTAAACTTTGAACTTTGAACTCTGGCCTCTGAACACTACTTGTTACTCACTCCGGCATCCTCAAAACTGGCCATTTCATTCAGGAACGAAACTGCCGAGCGAACCAACGGAAGAGCAACAGCTGCACCGGTTCCTTCGCCCAATCTTAAACCAAGATTTACAAGTGGTTTTACATTCAGATGATCCAGCAACAGTTTATGCCCTTTTTCATCCGATTGATGGCAAAAAATACAATTCTGAAGCATCTCGGCATTCATTTTTGAAGCAGTAAGTGCAGCCACAGTAGCAATAAAACCATCCACTAAAATAAGCATGTTTTGCTTTTTAGCTTCCAAAAATGCACCCACCATCGCCGCAATTTCCAATCCGCCAAAAGCAGCCAGTATTTCTTCAGGGGTTTCTGCCCGGTATTTATCCGCTATTTCCTTTAACAGACATGCTTTTTTATCCAACTGCTTATCGTCCAGACCGGCGCCACGCCCCGTACATTCCTCCACCGAAATACCCGTAAATTTGTGCATCAGCAGTGAAGAAGCCGATGTATTTCCGATTCCCATTTCACCAAAAGCGATGGTATTACAGCCGGTTTTTGCTTCTGTCACCACCATTGCGGCACCGAGCTTCATTGCTTCCCGGCATTCATCCATTGTCATTGCAGGTTCCCGGTACATGTTTCGGCTGCCTTTCCGGATTTTTGCATAAACAATAGGAAGATCAGCGGGAAAATCATGATCCACCCCAGCATCCACAACTTTCAGTTCGAGACCGTTTTGCTTGCAAAAAACATTGATGGCAGCACCGCCTGCACAGAAATTCATCACCATTTGCCAGGTTACGTCCTTGGGGTACGGACTGATTCCCTCATCGGCCAGGCCGTGATCTGCGGCAAAAACTACCATTGACGGATTATAAATGCGCGGCGATAGCGTTTGCTGAATCATACCTGTCTGGAAAGCAAGCTCTTCGAGCCGGCCGAGTGATCCGAGCGGTTTGGTTTTAAGATTAATCTTTTGCTGAAGAAGCCCCTCGAAATCTCCCCTAAGGGAAGAGTTCTGGCCGCTGTCGCCGCTTGAAACGGGTGCGTTTCTAATTTCGGTATACTCGGTTCTATCTTTCATTTTAATAAGGTTTATTATTTTGGCATTTATGAATTAAATACATGTGATGTCTCGTACTCCCCTCCTTTGGAGGGGCCGGAGGAGGCTTTGATTTTTACGGGTATTCCTGAAACCATCAGCACTACTTCATTGGCTAAAGAAGCGATGTACTGATTCATCCAGCCCTGCAGGTCGGCAAATTTTCGGGCCAGTTCATTTTCGGGATGAACCCCCATCCCCAATTCATTGCTGACTACAATGGCGGTAAAATCCTGCTTTAGCAAGCGGTTCCATTCGGCTTTTGCCAGCTCCAGACTCCCGTTCACATCGCTGTTGTTTTGGTAAAAAATATTAGTGAGCCAAAGCGTAATGCAGTCGAGCAATACAACTTTCCCATCGAGATCCAGCTTACTTATTTCTACCTCCTCTTCCAGTGTGGTCCACTGTTGTCCGCGATCCGATTTATGACGGTTAACGCGCTGTTGAAAGTCTTCGTCCCAAATGTGTGCTGTTGCCAGATAAACCGGAGCATCAGAACGTTGCTCGGCCAAAGTTTGTCCGTAGCTGCTTTTCCCCGAACGTTGCCCGCCTGTAACAAAAATAATTTCAGCCATACTTCAGTAGTAAAAGCCCCCGACCGCTGTCGGGGGCAATTTCACAATCCGGTACTTTTCAGTACCCAATTAAGCAATCATATTTTAAATTTTGTCGCAATATTTCATTCTAAAAAACCGGGAGCGGCCTTGAACGACCGCGATATTCCGGTTTCTGCGATTTTCAAAAAAAACTTTACTATTCTTATTCTGCTGAAAGAATCATAAACGGAGCAATACCGGTTCCATATTCCTTTAATTTGGTTCCATCTTCACGGTAGGCCACCATTTTTCCGTTTCCGGTAACACTTGGCGCAACGAAATACATCACTTTATCGTCGTAAAAGCCAACACCATTGATTCCTGAAATACCTTCCACCAGATTGCTGGCGTCAAAAGTTTTGGTAGCCACATCAAAAACGGCCACACTCCCGCTCACATTCCAGTTGGCATCAAAACCCGATGTCATCACATAAATTTTGGAAAAATCGGCATTGAAGGCCATAACATCCACATACGAAGTACTGCTTACACCATCCAGCGAAAATGTTGCTTCGATCTGATCGGTAGTGGTGTTTATGTATCCTAATCCGGTTTGAGTAGTGTAGTCTGACAATCTTCTTCCCAGGTTCAGGTAGAGGTTATCGTGATTATCTTTTTCAAAATAAGAAGGTGTATTTCCGGCAGGTAAAGCAATGTATGAAATTGCCTCTGTTGTCAAATCCATTACGGCCACGCTGTCTTTGTAATTCAGGGCAGCGTACAGTTTATTGTTGGCAATGGCGAGTCCTTCCGGCCCACCTGCCATTGGAATTTTCTTTTCTACCGTGTTGGTAGTCACGTTAACTTTTGCGATATACGACACACTTTGATCGGCCCAAACACTTCCGCCCCAACACGAAACATACAGGTAATTGCCTTTTCCCTGGCAATATCGCGGCGATACAATGTTTTCATTAATCGAGTTTTTGGTTTGCACAAAAGTATTTTCGTTCACATAGAAAACTTCATCCACTTCATTCCCCATAAAATAGATATTTCCGTTGTAATGGTAGGCAAACTGAATGTTGGATACAATGTCAAGTCCGTTGGCCGATTTGTAGTAGCCGTTGATCACCTCATCAGCGTATTTATTATAAGCTGTAATGGTTGACTTATCGCCCGACCAGCTTCCGGCATTGATAATAAACGCCAGATCAGCAGTAACTTCAATTGTGGAAGTTGCTTTATTCTGCAGGCTTCCGTTTGTAGCAACCAGACTTACTTCGTAACTTCCCGGTTCAGTAAAAACATGAAACGGTTCGGCTTCGCTTGAAGTTTCCGAACCACCGAAATTCCAGGCATATTCAGTTGCTTCCTGCGAGCAGTTGGAGAAATATACAGTATCTCCAACGCGAATATTTTCTTCAGGAGAAAAAGTAAAACAAGCTTTTACATCTTTTGGGTCGTCATCGTCGGTACAAGCAGTAAAAAATGCTGTGGCCAAAACCAGTAGCGCCCAGATTCTAAAATTTAATTTTTTCATTATTCGTAAATTATTGAAAGGTTGATTATTTAAAATTGTATGTAACACTTATTCTGTAATTGATTCCCGGCATAGCATATCCCCAGCTTGTTTGATAAGCAGTATCAAGCAGGTTTCTTACCATTCCTGAAATACGTAGTTTATTTTGATCATTTATTTTGAGTTTGTATCCGACTGTTGCATTTAAAAGAAAGTAGGGATCAAGCACATTTTTCACTTCTTCGTCGGTGTACATGCTATCGGAATATCTTCCGTCGATTGTAAAATCGAATGAATGGAGGTTGGCCGTGGTATAAATATTTCCGCTGTGCAGGGGAACATATTCCAGTTGCCGGTTCAAAGCGTTTGTTTCGTTGATCGATTCTACCCTTTCTGCCGGGTTGTATGAATAATTCAGCCCCGATTCAAAAGACAATCCCAAAATTTGGTAATGCCAGTCGGTCATTAATTCGATTCCCTTACTTTCCACTTTCTGAACATTTTCAGCATACCAGAATGCCCCGCCATTTTTCCAAAGCAACCAGTTATCAACATCCATCCAAAAGGCATTTACCTGTATATTTCCGGAAACGCCTGCAGTGCAGTAACTCCATTTGGCTCCCAACTCATAACTCATTCCTTTTTCAGGCTTTAAATCCGGATCTCCACCCGGAACCCAAAAACGATCGTTAAACGTTGGAACACGATAGCTGCGCGAGATATTTCCGCTGATGCTCAAAACATATTTCTCTTTTGAAAAAGCGAGATAACTCAGTCCCAAGGCAGGAGTGAAAGGCACATCGAAACCCGTAACAAATCCCTGCCGAAGATTTACCGTGGCTGTCAGTTTCTGAAAAAAGCGCTGGTAATACGAAGCATAAAAGTCAATTCTGTCCTCGTGATCCAGCGAGGCGGAATAAGCATAAACAGTAGGGTAAATCCGGGTTGCCTTTGCCCCTACTTTGTAGCTCGCATTTTTCCTGAAATCGTGTTCGGCAAATGCCTCTCCAATAATACGCTGTGTTTGAATGGTATCGGCGGTATTATGATTGTTCACAGAATTATCGTACACATAACCGCCACTAATCTCAAATTTGAATGGCTTCTTCCGGTTTTTATAGGCTGCCAAAGCCCGAATATGATCGTCAGTTAAATCCTCCCTCATTTCGGGACTGGAAAGATTGGTTTGCATATTTTGCTGAATCAAATGCCAGTCTTTTTCGAGCCAAATATTGAAAGTAAAATATTCATCCCGGTTAAAACGGTAGTTTAATTCCTGCAAAAGGCCATAATTCTCGACATTGGCGTTTTGCTGCCGGTCTTTTATTTCGAAGATCTGGTTTTCAAAATCGCGGTAGTTAGGATTCATAAACGGGAAATTGTTCTTTTTGGCGTAATAATAAAAGCGTGTTCCTGACTCAAACTTTCCATTTCCAAAAAACAATTTTGTGCCGTACAATTGTTCGCCAAACGAACCATGAGATACACGGGCTTCTCCCCGAAAACCATCGGTCCACTTATTTTGAATCCCCAAATGAATGGCACCGCCAATACTACCCGATCCGTTGACAGAACTGGCGCTGCCAAACTGAACGCTTACGTTGTCGAACAAATAAAGCGGAACGTTACTTACGTTTGTCTGACCAAGGGTAAGCGAGTTAATGTTTATTCCTCCAAAATTGATGCTGGTGTGATCGGGAGCCGATCCGCGAATACGAATGGTAGCTAAACCACCTGCGTCGGCCTTAAACGCAATCGGCAGGGTACGCGAAAGCAGCTGCTCCAGGTTTCCGTCTTTTGATTGCTCAAACTGACGGGTACTGATCTGCTCAATTTTCGCACCCGACTGGTACTTTTGCAAACTCCCGTAGCTAACAACCTCACCAATGTGAACCGTGTCGAACACGGTAAATAGCCCCTGGCCAAAAACACAGACCGAAGCCAACATTAAAATCCCAAAAATTACAAACCTCCTCATATAAAATTTTTTAAGGAGCTTTGGATAAACTGGTGAAAAATACTTTTTCGAATATTTCTCAAGCTTTTATCCCGAAGCTTAATTATTTAACAGGAATTGTGGCAGGTCTTCTGGCTTGCTCCGGTTGTTGATGCCTTCCCTCTCCGCTTATACGGAAAAGTGGCTTGTAGTTCAACAACACAAATCGCTTTTAGCGATTGGAACTTACAGCTGCGGGTACAGCTCCGGTTTTACACCGGATTCCCTTTTCATCGAGTTCATGATACATGAACAGTCGAACCAAAATTCACCGACAAAGATAAACACAAACTTTTCTTCTGTGCAAGGATTGTTCATTGTTTCCTTCTTTTGTTAACAATGTTTTATTCGGCAAAACTCGAAATTTTAAAGGTCAGCAAAACCAATCCCCTGCTATCTTTTATTCTGAAAATCAATCAATACTCTATTCCTTCCCGGCTACGGATTCCCCGGTCGAAGGGATGTTTTTCCTTGGTTAAATTTGTAACATAATCCGCCGTTTCCTTTAATCCGGGTGTAGCTCCCCTTCCGGTAAGCACCAGTTCGCAGGTCGCGGGTTTATCCCCGATAAAATCGATTAGTCTTTGCTCTTCCAGGAAGCCATCCCTTACAGCTACCAGTATTTCATCCATAATCAGCAAGTCGGTCTTTTCTGAATGAATAAGCAACTGAAGTTGTTGCAAGGCAATTTCGATATCCTGTTTTAATTTTTCCAGGTTAATACTCCGGTTAAAAAACGGATGCCCTTCGGTAAAAACAAATACCATTGCACCGAGTTTTCGCAGCACATTTATCTCGTTATAACCGTACAAACCAGGTCGCTTCAGGAAACAGGCATAAGCAACGTTTAAATCATGTCCGTAGGCCCGAATAGCCAAACCAACCGCTGCACTTGTTTTTCCTTTTCCATCGCCGGTGTAAATATGTACCAATCCCTTTTCCATTTCCCTAGTCGTTTATAAATTGAAAAACATCCTCCAATGCGCTTACAAAATTTGCGGGAGTCGGGCTACACGACGTTTCCGAGGAAATCAAACATACTTTTTTGTTTTTTACCGCCGGAATCGAACGATAAGTCTCCCATATTTCCTTTTCGGTTTTGCCGTAACCGCCCATTTCGGCAATAATGATCACATCGGGAGCCTTTAGTAAAACACTTTCCCTCGATACGGTTCCAACCGTTAACCCCTCAGCAATATTTTGTGCATTGCAAAACGTGATAAAGTCGTTTAAATACGTATGCTGAAGTACCGTGTAAATCGGGTTGGCACCAATCTGAAAAAAGACTTTCGTGGCCGGTAAAGAACATGACTCATGCTTGATTTCCGCGACCCGATTTTTTGCGGCAGTAACAATCTCACCGGCTTGGGCTGTCAATCCCAACAAACCGGCCAGGTGCATCGTTTGCGCACAAATCTCTTCAAAGCTCCGGGGGGTTTCCATCACTTCCACCTTTATCCCCAATTTTCGCAGGCTTTCGATATCCTGCGGCTTGGTCAGTTTCATCGTAATAACCAAATCAGGATGAAGTGAAAAAACCTTTTCAACATTTACCTGAACGGCCGATCCAACCTGTTGAATTCCGTCACTCACTGCTTTTGTGCAATAGCTGGTGCAGCCCACCAACTTCGTTTCTCCTCCGATCAGGTAAATATTATCGGTTACCGACGGAGCAAGCGATACAATCCGTTTCGCATCCTGTGAAAACACAGAAACTGAAACCAGCAAAAGAAAAAATACTACAAACCTCCTCATATAAACATTTTTAAGGAGCTTTGGATAAACCGGTGAAAAATACTTTTCGAATATTTCTCAAGCTTTTATCCCGAAGCTTAATTAACAACTAAGAATTGTGGCAGGTCTTCTGGCTTATCCCGGTTGTTGATGCCTTCCCATCCGTCGGCTGACGGACAGTGGCTTGCAGTTCAACAACACGAATCGCATTTAGCGATTGGGATTTACAGCTGCGGGTACAGCTCCGGTTTTGCACCGGATTCCCTTTTCATCTTGCTCATGATTGATGAGCTTTGAACCAAAATTCGGAAGCAAATATAGCGATCAAACTTATTTCCCGGCTTGTTATAATTGAGGTCTTTGCTGTTTATTGTAAACATTTCATCCGGAAAAACCGCTCAAACAATTCTATATGAATGCTTATACTTTGTTAATAAAACCTGATTCTTTGTTTCCGCCGGAATTAAGAAATGAAAAATATTTGCACTTTTGATTCAACAAAACTGAAAGGAAAAATGGCGCATATCAAACTTGACCTCGACGATTATTTGTCACCGCATTTTGTACACCGAAGCAACTGGCTCAGGGCAGCTGTTCTTGGAGCCAACGACGGCATTTTATCAACCGCCAGTATTGCCATTGGAGTTGCTGCTGCCAGCAGTACCCGCGAACCTGTAGTTTTGGCAGCTGTTGCAGGACTGGTGGCCGGAGCCTTATCGATGGCTGCCGGCGAGTATGTTTCGGTAAGTTCGCAAACCGACTTGGAAAAAGCAGACATAGAGCGCGAAAAACTGGAGTTGGAAGAAGATCCGGTTGGAGAATTAAACTATTTGGCTGCCATTTATGAAAAACGCGGACTTAAAAAAGAAACCGCGCTGCTGGTTGCCACCGAGATGACAGAAAATGACGCATTGGCGGCTCATGTGCGCGACGAACTAGGCATACATGAAATCAACCAGGCGAATCCTATTCAGGCTGCACTGGCTTCGGCCCTGTCGTTTTTGGCCGGAGGAATTTTGCCCGTGCTGGTCGCCATCTTTTTCCCCCTGAAACATATGGAATATTCGCTTTACGCATTTTCGATATTGTTCCTAGCGGTCATGGGAGCCGTTTCTGCCCGAACAGGCGGGTCTAAAATCTGGAAAGCCATTCTTCGTATTACCTTTTGGGGAACGGCAGCCATGGGAATGACAGCCTTTGTGGGCTATATGTTTGGGGTGAATTTGTAAAAATCTATGTTACATAACACTGGTTTATCCGCCAAATTTTGAATGGAAAATTCGTTATATTCACCTGCAATTGAAAACTCAATAAACAACAATTAAAGCACACAATCTTTTTCATTGCATCATCAAAAAATCAAAGGATATAAAGTCTGAAAAACGCCGAAACAAGACTATAAACGGGAGTAGGCACTATTATTAATTTTAATCCTAATCAAATGAAACTAAAAACAACAGCCTTTATTCTGGCAGTATTGCTACTTACCAGTTGTGCAAGTATTGTAAGCAAGAGCATCTATTCCGTTAGCATTAACAGCACCCCGTCTGAAGCAAATATTTCTATTACCTCAGAAAAAGGAAAAGAAGTTTACAATGGAAACACTCCTGCTGTAGTTGATCTTAAGGCAGGTGACGGCTTTTTCAAAAAAGCCAGCTACAGTGTTAAATTCTCAAAATCGGGATATGAAGAAAAAGTGGTCCCTATTTACTTCAAGCTTGACGGATGGTATTGGGGAAATATTCTTTTTGGCGGACTTATCGGAATGCTGATTGTTGACCCAGCCACAGGTGCAATGTATAAACTCGATGATGACTTTATCACTGAAACACTTACCCCTAAAAATACAACGGCAGATCAGACCAGCCTCCAAATATATCAATTAACGGAAATTCCGGATCATTGGAAAGAACATCTGGTGGCACTAAGTAAATAATGCAATAAAAGGCCCGAAAGAATTGACTCTTCCGGGCCTTTTAATTTCACAGATTTTCACCCTTTTTGCTCTAACCATTTATAGCTTAGGATTGAATAAGGATGAAAAACAGCAGTTTGTCAGCAACTTACAGCTCATGACTCATGGCCAAAAGCTCATAGCTTGCAGCTATTCCTACATTTTTGAATTGATCATTGCTTCGGGATATTCAATATCCACCAAAAACAAACCGTGTGCGGGTGCAGAAGCCCCTGCAGCGCCGCGGTCCTGTAGTTCGATGATTTGTTGAAAGCCCTCTACCGAAAGCTTTCCCTTACCCACTTCGAGCAGGGTGCCCACAATGGCCCGCACCATGTTCCGGAGAAAGCGGTCGGCTTTTACGACAAACACCAACCCGGTGCCTTCTCTTTTCCACTCGGCCTGGTAAATTTTGCAATTATTGGTTTTTACATCGGTGTGAAGGCGGCTAAAGCTGGTAAAATCTTCGTACTGGAAAAGTGTTTCTGCCGCTTCATTCATTTTATCCACATCCAGCGGAAGCGTGTAACGATAGGCTGTCTCAATGGAGAAAGGATCTTTCTCGGTAGTTATGAAGTAGTGATAAGTACGCGAAGTGGCGCTAAAACGGGCGTGCGCTTCTTCGCTCACGGGCCAGCAGCGTTGTACCGCAATATCGTTGGGCAAAAAGCTGTTGAGCTTGTACACCAGGTCGTGCCCGCTGGGAACAGGCTTTTGCAAATCGAAATGCAGGATGAAGTACGAAGCATGTACTCCCGTATCGGTGCGCCCGGCGCCAACAACCGCCACCGACTCGCGCAATAGTGTCGACAGCGCCTTTTCGATCGTTTCCTGCACCGACACCGCATTGGGCTGAATCTGCCAGCCATGGTAACGTGTGCCGTTGTAACTCAGTTGTAAAAAATACCGGTGTGACATGCTTTCCTGCTTTTGCGCAAAGGTAATATTTTATTGGCAGGGAGAAGAGCAGAGGGCGAAGGGCAAAGGGCATGGAGCATGGAGCATGGAGCAGAGGGCAAAGCGAAGTATGGCTAAACTGTGAAATTGATAAATTGTAAATATGCCACAAACTAACTCTGAACTTTAAACCCTGAACTTTGAACTACAAGGGCAGAGAGCAGAGAGCATGGAGCAGAGGGCAAAGCGGGAAGAATGAGAAAATGGCTAAACTGTGAAATTGATAAATTGTAAATATGCCACGAACTAACTCTGAACTTTAAACCCTGAACTTTGAACTTTTCCCTTTGAACTCTGAGAAGCGGCAAAGAAAAGCCGCCCTAACGGAAAGGACGGCTTAAGCGAAAACGCTGACCGGAAAGGATCACTTTCACGGTCTTTCCCATGTATACCCCCAACAAATACTAACTTTTTACAGGTTTGCCGAGTACTTCGAGCAACTGCGGATTATCTTCGAGTGCGATGCGTGCCACGGAATAAAACCGGCTCATCCAGTTGGCCATCCGGTTCATCGCCTCGTCTTTTATTTTAGTGGCATCCTGCGACTCGCCCGCTTCGCGCAGGTAATTGGCGCGGGCGGCTTCCACCACGGCAATCAGGTCGGTAGCCGCCGTAATTTCTTCGGGCGTTATTTTCAGCAGGGCCAGCCGCGTTTGAATTTCTCTATCGGCCGCTTCAGCGTAAAATTTCTTAACCGCTTCCAGCCATTTTACATAGGGCCGCGGCACATCTGTGTCGAGCGCCAGCCGGCGAAGCAGCACCACTTCGTCGAGGAAAACCACCCGGGCTCTTTTCCGGTGCCGGGTATAAAGTTTTGAGAGTTCGTTACGCGCGTTTTTAAAGGCCTCCGAAGCTTCGGTGGTTTCGTCGTCTTCGGTTTTGTTCGCATCGTACAAGGTGCGGGTTTCGGTCAGCAGGTTCTTTCCCTGTTCAATAACGGTGGAGTCGTACCCCATTTCCCCGATCAGCGTAGCGATCTGGGGCTGTTGCGTTGCATTTTCAAGCGCCACCCTCCATTGTTCGAGGCTCGACGCTTCCGATGTTTTTGTGTTGGTTACCATAGTAAATCGTTTTAATTTAAGTGTTTATCTGGCACCGCCTGCCCTATGCGGCAAAGCGGCTTCTTTTCAGTATTCCGGGGCACGGCTTCGTGCCTCCCGTGCGTTCCTTCCCACTTACCATGCGTTCCTTCCGTTCTCCCGTCCGTTCCTTCGCGCTCCCGTGCATCCCTTCGCGCCTACCGTCGGTTCCTTCCGGCCTCCCATCCTTTCCTTCCGCCTCCCATGCACTCCTTCCGCTTGCTGGGCGGTATTTCGGGTCGTTTTTCCATTCCGAAGCCTCAATGACGGGCAGCTTTGGGTCGTTATTGTATTTTATGCCGTTGTTTTTTTATTTTGAGATGATTCACAACATCTGAAAGTGATTATTTTCTATTCATAATACCCAACCGTTTCCAACAACTGTTTTTCGAAATCGTAAATATCGTCGAGGCTCCCGAGCGGGTGCCGGGTTTCCTTTTTGTTGGCATCGAATAAACCGATGTAGTTGTTGCTGCTGTTAAAGTGCAGCCGGCAGATGGGCTTGCGGTTATTATCGTCGAGCAGCACCCCAAAATACGACTGGGTATCGCGTGCAGAAATTCGTTCCTTGCCAATCTTTCTTCTTAAAATAGCCACCACGATCCTGAAAGCCTCCATTTCCTCCTCGGTGGTAATTACTTTGTTTTCATCTTCTACAACCGGAATTTCCTGTTCGGTCTGTTTTTCTTCTTCCTTGTTTAGCGCACTCTGAAGCCGATCGTTAACCCGCTCGCTTATTTGCTGGTTAGTGGCTTTTTGCACCAGTTCCTTAAATTGTACCATTACTTTTTCGGTGAGCCTCCCGTTGTACACTTTCGATGCAAAAAACCGTACAAATTCATCGCTGGGTTCGGCCAGTTCCTGGTTAAAAACCTTCCGGATCTCTTTGGTATATTTCAGCGAACTGGCGTTGGAGAATATCTTCTCTTCATCGAAATTAGACTTATGAAACTTTACAATCTCGCTCACCACCGAATCTTTCAGCTGCGTGATGTTAAACTCCAGGAATGGTTTTTCATCCATTTTATTGGCCTCTTCCAGGTCGGTATAAAAGCGGTATTCAATGCCGTTGGTCAGCAATGCAAATCTTGCCTTTGTGACATGAAAATACCGAAACAGCTGCGAATTGTGCACATTCAAATCTTCCTGCCAGTGCTTACATTCAATGATTAAAATCGGGGCTCCGTTCTGAAATATAGCGTAATCCACTTTTTCGCCTTTTTTTAGTCCTATGTCGGCAGTAAACTCGGGCACTACTTCCATCGGGTTGAAAATATCGTAGCCCAACAAATTGATAAAAGGTAAGGTAAAAGCTGTTTTGGTTGCTTCTTCCGTCTGGATTTGATTTTTCATCGTGTCGATTTTCTCGGACAAGACTTTCAGTTTAGCTAGAATTTCCATAATGTGTTTTTATTAATTCGGTAACAATTCATACTACTCATCATTAAAAGTGTAATAACTGTTTCGAGTTGGGGCTCCTTCTCCTAAAAAATCCGACAATTGCTGTGGCCCGGGTTAAGATGATAAACTAATGCTTATAAAAGTAGCGAAGCTTTTTAAACCTCGCAATAGGCAATAAAGTGTTGTTGAGCAGGGAGATGAGGGCAGAGAGCGAAGGGCATGGGGCAGAGAGCGAAGAAATGGCTAAATTGTAAAATTGATAAATTGTAAACACGCCACGAACTAACTCTGAACTTTAAACCCTGAACTTTGAACTCGAAGGGCAAAGAGCATGGAGCAGAGAGCAGAGAGCGAAGCAATGGCTAAATTGTAAAATTGATAAATTGCAAACACGCCACGAACTAACTCTGAACTTTAAACCCTGAACTTTGAACTCGAAGGGCAAAGAGCATGGAGCAGAGAGCGAAGCAGTGGCTAAATTGTGAAATTGATAAATTGCAAACACGCCACGAACTAACTCTGAACTTTAAACCCTGAACTTTGAACTCGAAGGGCGAAGAGCATGGAGCAGAGAGCAAAGCGAAGTATGGCTAAACTGTGAAATTGATAAATTGTAAATTCGCTACTAACTAACTCTGAACTTTAAACCCTGAACTTTGAACTCGAAGGGCGAAGCAGGCAGTATGCACAATAAAGCAGCACGCTCTTATGAGATTGCTTCTCCGCCGGTCGGCTGACCGACGAATCGCAAAGACGTTCCTTTCTATTTTCATGGGGCAGCGGACACAAGGTGTCGTGACTGGAGATTGTCGGCTGCTGTCCGCTGCCGGAACACCCCGTATTGGGCGTCATGGCGAGGGAGCCGACCGTTGACGAACGGACGGAGACCGAAGCCAACTCTTTACACGAAGAAATGGCTAAATTGTAAAATTGATAAATTGTAAATACGCCACGAACTAACTCTGAACTTTAAACCCTGAACTTTGAACTTGAAGGGCATGGAGCATGGAGCAGAGAGCGAAGAAATGGCTAAATTGTGAAATTGTAAATTCGCCACGAACTCAACTCTGAACTTTAAACCCTGAACTCTAAACTACATCGCCTTATCTTTTCCGGGATCGAAATAGGCCGACCGGTGCTTTCCTAAGCGTACTTTGAGGTAGAGTTTATACAAATTTTCGTCGTCGGTATAATCCACCCAGTCGATGTTTTCCTTGCCGTATTGTTTGGTAATCTCGTATCCGAACGAAACCCTCCCGTATGAAAGCTCTGTTCCGATGCGGGCATCGAGTTTTAGTCCTGCCCGGTGAAGGCGAAAATCTCCGGCACCGGTGAGGTTCATCATAAACAAACGGTTTAAAAGCTGAAAGCGCAGCATATGGAGGCTTAAATCGTTATTAAAATAGGCCCAGTTGCCGTTGCGTTTCGTACATACATTCAGGCCGATTTCGCTAACCAGGGTATGCGGGGCACGCCCCTGCCGGGTAAATACATTCAGGTAATAGGCCACCGAAGGACTAAACACCACAAAGGCAGTCAGGGTATCGCGGCCCACATTAATTTGCCCGTGCTGTTTTCCCATATTGTCCAGGATTTTGTGAAAACCGCCGGCACCATCGCTTCCGCCCTGTATCCACAAGGCCAACCCGGGAATGGCTTTCTTTTTGTTTAACAAGCCCACTCCCCCGGCCAATTGTAAACCAAAATTTCGTTTGAAAAATTTCACCATCGAAACCTCGGCGGTGCTGATTTCGGTAAAATATTCGCTTACATGAAGTCTTCCGGTATAATCGAAATAATAATTGTCCCACACTCTTTTGGTGTACAAATCGGAGCGGATCCCAAACGACAACAGCCTGTTGCGGCTTTCTTTCTGGTTAATAAAACCCTTTAACAGAAACGAGGAGGTAAACGCCATATCGTCTGATCCTTTGGGGAAAAGCAAATCGACATCGTTCATATGCTCCACCTCGAAGAAGCTGTTTTCGAAATACGATTCATTGCCGTTTAAACTGCTCTGCGCCCAACATGCAGCACTCAATAGAACAAAAACAAATACCGAAAAGAATAATTTCAACACTACTTTTATGATTAAGAAATAAATGAAAAAACTGCCTCCCCTTATTTTTTCAGCGTGCCAAGATAGGAAAACCTTCATTATTTCTTTCCTCTAAAAAGAAGGTTCCGAAACATTTGAATGTAATTTAAACTGTCATCTGCAAAGGCTATACTCCGGGGGGCAACATCCGTGTTTAACTTTCTTTTGTTAACCGCCATCCTTAAAACTTTTTAACACAATAAGGGACAATAAATCTATTCAAAACTTTATTTTCGTGCTTCGAATTTAAAGGCGAATCGATTTTTTGGTCATGAGCCCGCAAAAGGCGAAGAAATATTGAGATTTCAGTCGGCACCTTGTTCCAACCGAAATTTAGATATTGCACACTAAAGAATATGCTGATCTTAGTCTTTAACTCATTTAACCGAAGAATCTCGAAATAATTCTGAACAAATAATAAGATTAATACAAAACAGATATGAATCAAGCAGTTGATATTAAAGAATTGAACGAAAGGATTCAGAAAGAAAGTTCATTTGTCGACATGGTTACCATGGAAATGAACAAAGTAATTGTGGGTCAGAAACACCTGGTAGAAAGTTTAATGATCGGTCTTTTGTCGAACGGCCATATTTTACTTGAAGGTGTACCGGGGCTGGCAAAAACGCTGGCCATTAAGTCGCTGGCACAAACCATCAGCGCCAAGTTCGCGCGTATTCAGTTTACGCCCGACCTGTTGCCTGCCGACTTGCTGGGAACCATGATTTACAGTCAGAAAAAAGAAGAATTCAGCATAAAAAAGGGGCCGATCTTTGCCAACTTTATTTTGGCCGACGAGATTAACCGTGCGCCCGCCAAAGTGCAATCGGCCTTGCTCGAAGCCATGCAGGAACGCCAGGTTACCATCAGCGACAACACCTTTAAGCTGGAAGAGCCTTTCCTGGTAATGGCTACGCAGAACCCGATCGAGCAGGAAGGTACTTACCCGCTGCCCGAAGCACAGGTTGACCGTTTTATGCTGAAAGTGGTGATCAACTACCCGAAAAAGGAAGAAGAACGCCAGATCATCAACCAGAACCTGTTGCGTCAGTTCCCCGAAACCAGTACCATTCTGAAACCGGAAGACATTATCAAAGCCCGCAACGTGGTGAAAGATGTGTACATGGACGAAAAAATCCAGAAATACATTGTTGACATTGTGTTTGCCACCCGCGAACCCAGGGAATACAAACTGGAGAAATATGCGAGCATGATTTCGTACGGAGCTTCGCCAAGGGCGGGAATCAGCCTGGCACAGGCCGCCAAAGCCTATGCGTTTATCAAACGCCGCGGTTATGTAATTCCGGAAGATGTGCGCGCGGTTTGTCCCGATGTGTTGCGTCACCGTATTGGTTTAAGCTACGAAGCCGAAGCCAACAACATTACTTCGGAAGAAATTATTACCGACATTTTGAATACGGTTGAGGTTCCGTAACGAGTCGCAGTTGACAGTCGCAGTTAACAGTTGTTCAAACACTGCGTTGAACGCTGAACTTTAAACTTTGAACTCTGGTATGGAAACAACGGATTTATTAAAAAAGGTACGGAAGATTGAGATCAAGACGCGGGGGCTTTCGCGGAATATTTTTGCGGGAGAATACCACAGCGCCTTTAAAGGACGGGGTATGGCTTTTTCGGAAGTTCGCGAATACCAGTTTGGCGACGACATCCGGAACATCGACTGGAATGTGACCGCCCGGTACAACCATCCCTACGTAAAGGTTTTTGAAGAAGAACGCGAACTTACGGTTATGCTGCTGATCGACGTGAGCGGATCGCGCGAGTTTGGAACTTTTGAAAAACTCAAAAAGAATGTGATCACCGAATTGTCAGCCGTGCTTTCGTTTTCAGCGATTCAAAACAACGATAAAATCGGGGTGATCTTTTTCTCGGACAAAATCGAGAAATTCATTCCGCCGAAAAAAGGGAAAAGCCATATTCTGCGCATCATTCGCGAGTTGATCGATTTTCAGCCCGAAGACCGCGGCACCGACATTACCGAAGCCATTCGTTACCTCACCAACGCCATCAAAAAGCGTTGCACGGCCTTTGTGATTTCCGATTTTATGGACGAAAACAAGGAGCTGGAAATGGCTTTGTCGATCGCGAACAACAAACACGATGTGGTGGCACTGAAAATTTTCGACGAACGGGAAACCGAGCTGCCTTCGATCGGGATGATCAAACTAAAGGATGCCGAAACCGGCGATTATGTGTGGGTCGACAGCAGTTCGCGCAGAACCCGAAATATGTATTCCGACTGGTGGAGAAAGCACACCACGCGCCTTGACGTAATGTTCAAAAAATGCGGCGTGGATTATGTAGCCATCAATACCAACGAAGATTATGTGAAATCGTTAATGACCCTGTTTCGGAAACGGGCATTAAAATAGAAGAAATGAACGCTATACGAAAAACAATACTGAAAAGCAATCCACAGTTCGACTACGCTCACTGTGACCGTCAGCCTGAGCGGAGTCGAAGGCTGATTTCATGGGCGGGTTTGCTTGTTCTTTTACTTTTCTTTCTGGCAAATGGTCAGGTGAGTGCGCAGCGGATAAAAGCCACTGCCAGCCTCGATTCAACCAATATCCTGCTGGGAGACCAGGTAAAACTTTTCCTGCAGATCGATCATCCGAAAGATGTGGATGTTCAGTTTCCGCAGGTGCCGGATACCATTGCAGGATTAATCGAAGTGCTGAACCGCTCGGCCATCGACACTTTTGAAGCCGACCAGGAAGATTACATCAAACAGATACAGTCGTACACCATTACCTGTTTCGACAGTGGAAGTTACCGCATTCCGCCCTACTGGTTTAAAATAGCCACTGAGGGGCTCAACGATTCGGTACCCACCAACGGTGTAACCTTAAATGTGTATTCGATGGAAATCGACACCACCAAGGGACCGACCGATATAAAAATGCCTTACGATGCTCCGCTGACCCTGAAGGAGGTTACTCCGTATATATTGGGGGTCATCTTGATCGGCGCCATTATTTTCTTCCTGTTGTATTCGATTAAACGGAAGAAGAAAAACCAGCCGATTTTTGCCCGGCCGCAAAAGCCAAAGGAACCCGCGCATGTGGTGGCGCTTCGCGAGCTCGACCGCATCAAATCGGAAAAAATATGGCAGCAAGGCAAAACCAAGCAGTATTACAGCGAACTCACCGATGCCCTGCGTGTGTACATTGAGGATCGTTTTGAAATCCGTGCCATGGAACAGGTGACCGATGAAATCCTCGAAAGTTTCCGGATACAGAAAGGTCTGTTAAACGACAAATTGCTGGGCAACCTGGGGCAAATACTGCAACTGGCCGACCTCGTGAAATTTGCAAAATATCAGCCGCTGCCCGACGACGACAACATGGCTCTGGTGAATGCTTACTTCTTTGTTAACGATACCAAAAAGGAAGTGGCGAAAAAGCCGGAAGAGAAAAGCGAAGAAGATGATAACGTGGAAGAAGTTGAAATAAAATAGAGAAGGATGTTGGAAGGATTGACATTTAAGAACCCGGAACTGTTACATATTTTGTGGGTATTGATCCCCATGACGATCTGGTATATTTTCCGGCAGAAAAAAAATACGGCAAGCATCCAGGTTTCAACTACAGCACCTGTATTTAAGGCGCCGTTGACGATTCGTCATTACCTGCGTCACCTGGTGTATGTTTGCTTTGTAATTGCACTGGCCTTTTTTGTAGTGGTACTGGCCCGTCCGCAATCGTCGAAAAACTGGGAAACAAGTGAAACAGAAGGGATCGACATTGTGGTGGCACTCGATATTTCGAGCAGTATGCTGGCACAGGATTTTCAGCCCGACCGGCTGGAAGCAGCCAAAAATGTGGCCATGGAATTTATCTCCGGACGTGAGTACGACCGCATGGGGCTGGTTGTTTTTGCCGGCGAGGCGTTTACCCAATGTCCGCTGACCACCGACCGCGCCGTGTTGCTGAACCTGTTCAAGGATATCCACAGCAATATGATCGAAGACGGTACTGCTATCGGAAACGGACTGGCAACTGCCGTGGCCCGTTTGAAAGACAGCGAAGCTGTGAGCCGCGTTGTCATTCTGCTGACCGACGGTGAAAACAACCGCGGAGAAGTTGCTCCGGTTACGGCAGCCGAAATTGCCAAAACCTTCGGAATACGCGTTTACACGGTTGGTGTGGGATCGATAGGAACCGCACCCTACCCTTTCCGCGTGCAAACTCCCTTTGGCGAACAAGTACAGTTGCGCGATATGGAAGTAAAAATCGACGAGGAAACGCTGCAAAAAATATCGGCGCTTACCGACGGAAAATATTTCAGGGCGACCAGCAACTCAAAACTGGAAGAGATTTACAAGGAGATCGATGCCCTGGAAAAGTCCAAGATCGAAGTGCGCGAATTTAGCCGCAAATCGGAAGAATTTATGCCGTTCGCGTTACTGGGGGCATTGTTTTTGATCGTGAGTTTATTTTTGAGAATTACGGTTTTCAGAACCATCCCATAAATAAAGATTGAATATGGAAATGTTTAGGTTTGGAAATAGCGAATATTTATGGGGATTGTTACTCATTCCTCTACTCACCCTGTTTTTTGCGTGGTCGCGTATTGCACGCCGCCGGGCATTGAAAAAATTTGGAAAAAGGGAAATGCTGGAGCAACTGATGCCCTTCAGCTCACGTACCCGTCCGGTGGTGAAATTTATTATACTGATGCTGGCGCTGGCTTTCATTATTACCGGAATTGCCCGTCCGCAGTTTGGTTCAAAATTAAAAACCGAAAAACGCGAAGGCGTTGAGCTGATCATTGCACTTGACGTATCGAACAGTATGATGGCCGAAGACATTCAGCCCAACCGTCTGGAACGGGCCAAACGGGCTATCTCACGTTTGATCGACCGTTTGGAAGACGATAAAATCGGGCTGATCGTATTTGCGGGCGATGCTTATACCCAGCTGCCGATCACTGCCGACTACAATTCAGCCAAATTGTTTTTGAACTCGGTAAATACGCAGATTGTTCCCAAGCAAGGGACAGCCATCGGCGCTGCCATCGACCTGGCACACCGTTCGTTCACTCCGGGCGACAAAGCCAACAAGGCGATCATCGTAATTACCGATGGTGAAAACCACGAAGACGATGCCATTGCCTCTGCCAAATCGGCACTCGAAGAAGGCATCGTAGTGCACACCATCGGAATGGGACTACCGGCCGGTTCTCCGATCCCGGTTTTGAAGAACGGGCAAACCGACTACATGAAAGACCGCGACGGAAAAGTAGTGATCACCAAACTGAATGAACAGATGCTGGAACAAATCTCGGGAGCCGGCGGCGGTATCTACATTCGCGCCAACAATGCACAAGTGGGACTGAATTCGCTTTTCGACGAGATCAATAAAATGGAAAAACAGGAAATGGAATCGCGCAGCTATTCGGAATACGACGACCAGTTCCAGTATTTCTTTGCGGTGGGTCTGTTTCTTTTGTTACTCGAATTTGTAATCCTCGAAAGGAAGAACAAATTCCTGAAAAACATTCATTTGTTTAAGACCAATTAGGAAAGGCAAAAGCAAGATCAGCGGTTTAAAATCGTTGAGTTTAAAAGAGAAAGGAGTTAAGATGATGAAACGAATCTATTTCATAGCACTGTTAACAGCAATATCGCTCAGTGTATTTGCACAGAACGAGCGGAAATTCATCCGTAACGGCAACAAGCTGTTTATGGAAGCCGTGCAGGATACCAGCAAGATTGATTCGGTAAAATTCAGCAATGCCGAAACCGAATACCGGAAAGCGCTGAACGAACGCCCCAACGATCTGAAATGGAATTACAACCTGGCAGATGCGATGTACAAACAACAGCGTTTTGAAGATGCGGAAGGTAAATTCAGCGAACTGGCCGAAAAAATGGAAGAACCGGTAGAACGTGCATTTGCCAACCACAACCTGGGAAATACCCAGCTGATGCAAAACAAACTGGATGAAAGTATCGAATCGTACAAAAAAGCCCTGCGCGAAAATCCTTCTGATCTGGAAACAAAATACAACCTGGCCTATGCACAAATGCTGAAAAAACAACAGGAACAGCAGCAACAACAAAATCAGCAAAACCAGGATCAGAACAAAGACCAAAACAAAGATCAGCAGGATCAAAATAAAGATCAGAATAAGGACCAAAACAAGGACCAGCAAGATCAGAATAAAGATCAGCAGGATCAGAATAAAAACCAGGATCAAAACAAGCAGGACCAGAACAAGGATCAGCAAAATAAAGATCAGCAACAGCAACAACAACCGCAGCAGAACAAAATTTCGAGACAGGATGCTGAACAGTTGCTGCAGGCGCTGCAAAACGATGAGCGTAAGATCCAGGATAAGGTAAAAAAAGAAAAAGCTGCTCTGGCAAAAAAAGTTCAGACAGAGAAGGAGTGGTAGAAGAGAAGGCGAAGGCGAAGGCTAAGTCTAAGGCGAGGAACGTAAAGAAAATTGCGCCTGTATTAAATAAGAAAGCTCGTAGCTCGCAGCTTGAGGCTCGTAGCTAAAAAATAATAATTTTGTAGGCTTTACAAGACAATGAGGACACTGATAACATACATTTTTCTGGTAAGCATACTTGGAATTGCCCATGCACAGGACACCCGTTTTACCATGTCGGCTCCCAATGCCGTGGAAAACGGACAGCAATTCAGATTAAGTTTTACACTCAACGAACGGGGTGACAAACTTCAGCTCCCCCCGGGACTGAGCGATAATTTCCAGATACTAATGGGGCCAAGTACCGGTCAGTCGACCAGTATTCAGAGCATAAACGGACGTACTACTTCTGAAACGACGTACTCGTACACCTATATTTTACGTTCCAAAAAAGAAGGTACTTTCGAAATCAGGCCTGCTTCTGTTGAGGTAAAAGGGAAGGTGATTGAATCCAATTCGCTAACCATACAGGTAGTAAAAGCCCAATCGCAGCCTGCCCGGCAACAACAGCAACAAAACAGTGGTGGACAAGCCCAACAGGAAGCCACAAAAAATATCGATCTGGGAAAAGACAACATATTTGTACGTGCTGAACTCAGCAAAAGAAACGTATACCGCGGAGAGCAGATCATCTCTACCGTAAAACTTTATGTCGATCCCAACATCCCGATTTATAATTTTGACGAAGTAAACCTTCCGACTTACGAAGGATTTTACACCCAGGATATCGATATTCCGCAGCAGATCAATTTTACGCGCGAAGTATACAACAACAAAATCTACCAGGTCGGTATTCTGAAAAAAACCATCTTGTTCCCGCAACAAAACGGTCAATTACAGATTAAACCGTTCAGCCTGTCGGTTTTGGTACGGCAACGGGTAAAAGCACGCAGTTTTTTTGATGACTTTTTCGATAATTACACCAACGTAAAAGCGCATGTAACCAGCGATCAGGTAACGGTAAACGTCAAAGACCTGCCGGCAGCTCCCAAGGATTTTATGGGAGGCGTTGGTAATTTCAGTATCAGTTCGCAGCTCAGCAGCGAGAACGTTACCACCAACGATGCGGTAACACTTACGCTAAAAATAAACGGCAGCGGGAACATCCGCCTGGTTCGTACACCCGAACTTCAATTGCCCAGCGACTTTGAAGTATATGATCCGCGTACTACCGACAACGTAAAAGCCAGCGACAGCGGAGCATCGGGCACCAAAACCATAGAATACCTGTTCCAGCCGCGTTTTGAGGGAGATTACACCATCCCATCGATCAGGTTCACCTGGTATAATCCCGCATCCGGGAGCTACGAATCGGCAGCTACGCCAGAATACACGCTGCATGTGAAAAAGGGAACGGAAGAGCAATCTGCCACTGTGGTTAGTTCGTTGCGAAAAGAAGACCTGCAGCTGATTGGCAAAGACATCCGCTACATCCAGCAGGGAAATCCGTCGCTTCGGGCCAAAGGAGACACGTTCTACGGAAGTGCATTGTTTTACCTGATCTATGCTGCAAGTGCTTTGTTGTTTGTCATCTTATACATTATCTACCGGAAGAAAGCACGCGAAAACGCCAACATTGCGCTGGTGCGTAACAAAAAGGCCAACCGCGTTGCCACAAAACGTTTGAAGGCCGCAGCAGGCTTTATGAAGCAAAACAACAACGAAGCTTTCCACGATGCCATTCTGAAAGCCTTCTGGGGATACCTCAGCGACAAGCTGGGCATTCCGGTGGCCGATCTGAACCGCGAAAGCGCCGTTGCCGGGCTGATCAACAAAAATGTGGACCAGCAGGTAATCACTGATTTTGAAGATGTGATCGATCAGTGCGAATTTGCACGTTATGCACCGTCGGGAGGCTCTGAAGCACGTCATGAGCTTTATAAAAAGGCAGAAGCTACGATGAGCCGGTTCGAGAAACAAATTAAGAAATAGTGTTCATTCACCGTTTACAACAGAAGAAATGAAGAAGTTAATTGCTATCATATTATTTGCTCTCCCCTCTTTCCTGAACGCCCAGGTAAACAACACCGAACTGTGGGAGCAGGCCAACAATCATTATACAGCTGAAGAATACCAACAGGCCATTTCGGCTTACGAACAAATTCTGACCAACGGACAGGAATCGGCCAAGCTGTATTTCAACCTCGGGAATGCGTATTACAAAGCCGGAGATATCAATAACGCCATACTAAATTTCGAGCGTGCAAAAAAACTGGCTCCGCAGGATGAAGATATCGCTTTTAACCTGCAAATTGCCAACCAGTTTGTGGTAACCAAAATCGAAGCATTGCCCAAGCCGTTCTTTTTGCGCTGGAAATCATCGATCATCAACAAATACCCGACAGATACCTGGGCGGCCATCAGTGTTGGTGCCTTTATACTTTTCCTTTTGCTGCTGGGTTTGTTTTTGTTTAGCAAGAACTCCACCGCCAAACGTTTTGCCTTTTGGTTCGGAATACTGGCTGTTGTGTTTTCAGGATTTACGTTTTCGTGGGCCGCACATCAGAAAGCGGTCATCAACAAGCGTAACCAGGCCATCGTATTTTGTCCGCGGGTAACCGTGAAAAGCTCGCCATCGCAAACCGGAACCGATTTATTCCTGATTTACGAAGGAGTTAAAATTGATGTAACCGACAGCCTTGACAACTGGAAAGAAATTAAATTGGCCGACGGCAACAAAGGCTGGTTACCCGATTCGTGTATTGTTACCATCTAGGTTCAGCGTTGTGCTGATGCGTAATCAAATTAAGGAATAATCGGAGTTTCCATCGAAAGGGCTCTCCATTTGTTGCCCATTTTATTGCTTGATGAAAAATATGCCACTCATTTCTACTAAACATATTCAAGATTTTTTAACGCGCGTTAACTTTGTTTTACACTTTTCAGATTAAAAACTAAATAAATTTGTACCACTTCAAAAAGGCAATTATTACGTTCAACTGTGGATTTAATAAAGAGATTTTGAATGGAAAAACTGGTTTTAATATTTCTTGCATTTAGCTTTCTTCTCCGATCGGAAGTTGAGAGTATCTCAAAAATTCAGGGGAATAGTTCAACAGTTTATGTAGGCGTCTACACGGGGCATGTCTTCTCCGAAAACATCGACACCCCAGCTTTCAGAACCGACGATTACGATAATCCGGACATTGAACTTACCGAAAGTCCGGTAAAACGATACACTGAAACCACTCAAGGTAATTTAGCAACCAATCGTCCTGCAGCTAAAACCAGGACGATGTATCACCCGCTTTTTTACGATCTTCCTCCCCCATACAGTCACTGTTAATCCATTTTATCGCCTCCCATCACTCCATTATTATTAAACGGATTTCAATTTATTAACGCAGTAATACAGGTTGCTTGTAAGCAATTATCGGCCATCGGAAAACTATTATTGAATCAATAAATATGTAAAACTAAAAATCAGTGACATGAACAAATTACTACTTCTCAAATCTTTTATCGTTAGCACTTTTTTGGTGTTCTTTTCATTCAGCCAAAGTAAGGCACAAACCGACAGCCTGGTTCTTTATACGCCTTACACAAAAGTTTCAGTCTCTCCGGGAAATTCGGTTAGCTACTCGATTGATGTGATCAACAATGGATCAAAGATCCGGAACGAAGACATCTCGGCGAGTAACATTCCCCGCTCCTGGGATCACAGCATCACCGCAGGAGGTTACAACATCGACAAACTGGCTACTTTGCCGGGCGAAAAGAAAACACTCACGTTGAAAGTGGACGTTCCTTACCAGATAAAGAAAGGCAATTACACTTTTTATGCGAAAGCAGGCAGTGTTTCTTTGCCCTTAACCATCAATGTTTCATCGGCGGGTTCGAGCGTAACAGAATTTACCTGCGACCAGAGAAACATGGAGGGAACTTCAAGTTCGTCGTTTACCTTTAATACCACACTCAAAAACAAAACCGCCACCAACCAGCAATATGCGTTAATGGCAGATGCCCCGCGTGGCTGGAGTGTGATTATAAAACCCAATTACAAGCAGGCCACCTCCACCGAAGTGGAAGCCAACGGCACCAAAAGCATCAGCTACGAAGTAAAACCTTCGCCTTCAGTAAAAGCCGGTACCTACAAAATTCCGGTAAAAGCGGTTTCGGGTTCCACCTCTGCCGACCTGGAATTTGAAGTAGTGATCACCGGTACTTACGAAATGGATCTGAGCACGCCGTCGGGCTTGCTAAGTGCGCACATTACTGCAGGATCGGAAAAGAAAATAGAACTGACGGTCAAAAACGGAGGCACAACAGATCTCGAAAACGTGGAATTAAAAGCATCGAAACCCAAAGACTGGAGCGTAACTTTTGAGCCGGCCAAAATCAGCAAAATCGGTCCGGGACAAACCGAAACGGTTTATGCAACCATCACAGCCGCTAAAAAAGCGATTCCGGGCGACTATGTGGTTCAAATGGACGCCAAAACACCCGAAGTAAATTCATCTGCATCGTTCCGGGTTTCGGTCAGAACTCCGATAACCGTTGGATTGGTCGGGATTGTAATAGTGGTGCTGGTACTGCTGGGTATTGTAATTCTGTTTAAAAAATACGGAAGGAGGTAAGCCGTGGCCGAACCAATTATCCAATTACAAAACATTAGTAAAAAGTACGGCGATTTTACCGCGGTCGACAATCTCAGCCTGACCATCGGAAAAGGCGAAATATTTGGATTGCTCGGACCCAACGGTTCGGGGAAATCAACCACCATTTTGATGATGCTGGGACTGACCGATCCAAGCGCCGGCGAAGTAAAAGTGTGTGGAATCGATTCAACCAGTCACCCCATAGAGGTGAAAAGAAAGGTGGGTTATCTCGCTGAAGACGTTGGTTTTTATGATGATCAGACGGCTCTTGAAAACCTGGTTTATTCTGCCATGCTAAACGGAATCCCAAGAAAAGAAGCAACAAAAAAGGCAGAAGAACTGATTGAACGCGTGGGCTTAACAGGAGTTAAAAACAAAAAGACCGGGAAATTCTCAAAAGGAATGCGGCAACGACTCGGTCTGGCTGATGTGCTGATCAAAGATCCCGAAGTGATCATTCTGGATGAACCTACTTCCGGAATCGATCCAAAAGGCGTGCAGGATTTTCTGAACTTAGTCGTTGAACTCCGCGACGAGCATGGAATCAGCATTCTGCTTTCGTCGCACGATTTGCAGCATGTCCAGCAGGTTTGCGACCGTATCGGAATTTTTCTGGAAGGAAAACTTATGGCTATCGGCGATATTCGCTCTTTGTCGGAAAAATTACTGACAAGCGGAAGATACCTGATCGAACTGGGAGCCGATAATTCACGTGAAGCTGGTAAAAAACTGACGCTCGGCTGGTTTCAAAACCTGGCTGCCAACATGAGTGAAATTGATTCGGTAAGCGAAGAAAATGGCTTGTTCAAAGTGCTTTCTTCGGAAGATATTTCGCTCGTGCTTTCAAAAAAGATCATGGAAGAAGGCTACAACCTTAATTTTCTGAATAAAAAGGAATTTGGCATTGAAGCCATTTATAATCATTTAATGGAAGGAGGAACGGCTTATGCAAACTAACTATTCAATCGTTCGTCCGTTTTGGGTGATCGTGAACAAGGAGATCTCGGACACCATAAAAAGCTGGCGGTTTATCATTATGCTGGCCATTGTGTTGCTTACCTGTACCGGCTCGCTATACACGGCTTTTACAGGTTTTGCATCAGCCAAACCAGGCAACGATCCCGAAGAGTCCTTTTTCTTCCTGAAACTGTTTACGATTTCCGACGGAACGCTTCCGCCATTTATTGTCTTCATCAGTTTTCTGGGGCCATTGCTGGGAATCAGCATGGGTTTTGACGCGATCAACTCAGAACAAAACAAGGGAACGCTTAGCCGCGTTTTATCGCAACCCATTTACCGCGATTATGTATTGAATGCCAAATTTCTGGCATCTCTTATCGTGTTGAGCATCCTGTTTTTCTCGCTAAATCTGCTGGTTTTGGGATTTGGACTCGTCATCATAGGCATTCCGCCAACTGCTGAGGAAGTCCTCAGAATCCTGATGTTCTCCATTGTCAGTATTGTGTACGTCGCTTTCTGGCTGAACCTGTCCATCCTGTTTTCTGTCAGGTTCCGGCAGGCAACTACCTCGGCGCTTGCAGGAATTTCCATCTGGTTATTCTTCAGCATATTCTATAATATGATTGTGAACGTGATTGCCAAAGGCATTTCGCCTGCGCAGATGATCAGTGAGAACCAGTTGATTTCGCTTCAGAAACTGATTCAAAACATCATGCGCCTTAACCCGGGACAGTTGTTTGACGATGCCACCACTACCCTGCTTGTTCCCGGTGTGCGTAGCCTTGGTCCGCTTACCATGGAACAAATGAGTGGTGCCATTCCCAGTCCGCTTCCATTGGGACAAAGCATGATGCTGGTGTGGCCGCAAATAACCGCATTACTGGCCGGAACTCTGGTTTTCTTTGGCCTGGCATATTTGCAATTTATGCGTCGTGAAATACGTTCAAGATAAGGTCACTGATTTTTAACACGCCGGACTTGTACTGATCAGTAAAGCTCGAAAAAAAGGCTGTCGCTCGTTTCGGCAGTCTTTTTTTATGTTTTTTAGCGACGCTTCTCCACCGTCATTTTACATCTCAATCCGGGTGCTTCACTATCATTTTCAAAGCAATACTGACCTTCAAAATTTAGTTTGGGATTGGTTTCAGGAAAAGGGAAGAAATTAGTATATTAAAACCCTTTAAAGCTAAACAGACGGCAAAAACAAAAGCTGAAAGAACTGTGACCAACATTACAAACCATTGTTTACAAAATGGTTTAATTTATGAGATCAGTCAATCGATTTAACTAAAATAATATAGTAAAATTCTATCGGCTTTTCATCAACATTTATAGCGTATTGTTGTTAAGAAATTGCGACAGAATAAATCTTGATAATATTCAAAAAAACTAAATATCTTATGTTTGATTCAGACCTTATCAAAAAAGTGTATTCAGAGCTACCGAAAAGAGTTCAAAAAGCAAAAGAACTTTTAAACCGCCCTATGACTTATGCCGAAAAGATTTTATATGCACATCTTTTTGAGACTCAGGAACTGGCAGCTTTTGGAAGAGGTACAGATTATGTGGATTTTGCACCCGACCGGGTGGCCATGCAGGATGCAACAGCACAAATGGCACTGCTCCAATTTATAAATTCAGGGAAGAAAAGAACCGCAGTTCCTTCTACGGTTCACTGCGACCACCTTATTCAGGCGCAGGTGGAAGGAAAAACCGACCTTTCGGTGGCAAAAGATGCCAACAAAGAGGTTTTTGATTTTCTGGAATCGGTATCCAACAAATATGGAATCGGATTCTGGAAACCAGGCGCCGGTATTATTCACCAGGTAGTTTTGGAAAATTATGCTTTCCCCGGGGGAATGATGATCGGAACCGACTCGCACACCGTAAACGCAGGTGGACTCGGAATGGTGGCCATTGGCGTTGGTGGTGCCGATGCCGTGGATGTAATGGCCGGAATGGCCTGGGAACTGAAAATGCCTAAAATGATTGGGGTGAAACTTACCGGCAAACTGAGCGGTTGGACTTCACCTAAAGACATTATATTAAAGGTGGCCGGAATTCTTACCGTAAAAGGTGGAACCGGAGCCATTATCGAATATTTCGGAGAAGGCGCCAAATCGCTTTCTGCCACCGGAAAAGGAACCATTTGTAACATGGGTGCCGAAGTGGGCGCTACCACCAGTATTTTTGCTTACGACGAAAGTATGGAGCGCTACCTGAACGCAACCGGAAGATCGGAAGTAGCAGCGATCGCTAACCAGATGAAAGATGTGCTGGATGCCGACCCGGAAGTGTATGCAAATCCTGAGAAATATTACGACCAGCTCATTGAGATCAACCTTTCGGAACTGGCGCCGCATTTGAACGGACCGTTCACACCCGACCGTGCAACACCGGTTTCGGAAATGAAAAAGGTGGCCGAAGAAAACGGCTGGCCGGTTGAAATATCGGTTGGTTTGATCGGAAGTTGTACCAACTCTTCGTACGAAGATATTTCAAGAGCAGCATCGATTGCCAAACAGGCAGAGGAAAAAGGTTTGATCACCAAAGCAGAATTTACGATCACTCCGGGATCGGAGCAGGTTCGTTTTACCATCGAACGCGACGGATTTATCGATACGTTTGAAAAAATTGGTGGAAAAGTATTTGCCAATGCCTGTGGCCCGTGTATTGGTCAGTGGGCGCGCGAAGGAGCCGACAAGCAGGAAAAGAACACCATCGTTCACTCCTTTAACCGGAACTTCTCGAAACGTGCCGACGGCAATCCCAATACGCATGCTTTTGTTACCTCACCCGAGATGGTAACAGCGCTGGCCATTGCCGGTCGTCTCGACTTTAATCCGCAAACCGATACTTTGACCAACAAAAATGGTGAAGAAGTAAAACTGGATGAACCTTCGGGTTTTGAACTTCCGCCAAAAGGTTTTGATGTGGAAGACGCAGGATTTCAGGCTCCCGCAGAAGACGGTTCACACGTAGTGGTAAATGTTGCTCCCGATTCAAATCGTCTTCAATTACTGTCGCCTTTCGAAGCATGGGACGGCAAAAACATTACTGGCGTCAAATTGCTGATCAAAGCATTTGGGAAATGTACCACCGACCATATTTCAATGGCCGGACCATGGTTGCGTTACCGCGGACACCTCGACAATATTTCGAACAATATGCTGATTGGTGCAGTAAATGCATTCAACCAGGAAACCAACAAGGTAAAAAACCAGCTGACCGGTGCTTACGAAGAAGTCCCAAAAGTTCAGCGTCAGTATAAAGCTGCGGGTATCCCGACAGTAGTGATTGGAGACCAGAATTACGGTGAAGGCTCTTCACGCGAACATGCAGCGATGGAACCACGTCATTTGGGCGTTCGGGCTGTAATTGTGAAGTCTTTTGCACGTATTCACGAAACCAACCTGAAAAAACAGGGCATGCTTGGATTAACCTTTGCCAACGAGAACGACTACGATTTGATCCAGGAAGACGATACCTTCAACTTTGTTGATTTGGTTGATTTTGCACCGGGCAAGCAGCTGACACTTGAAGTGGTTCACGCCGATGGGTCAAAAGACAGCATTAAACTGAATCACACCTACAATCAGCAACAGATTGAATGGTTCAAGGCAGGATCAGCGCTTAATTTGATCAAACAACAAAACGCTTAATAACCATTAAGCAAAAACAATCCTGAAAGGATTAAACATAAATAACCCCGGGCTGAAGCCCGGGGATATAACATAAATTGGAACACCATAAAAAACCAATAATAATCAGTAAATTAAATTTAAGACCATGCAAAAGATCAAGGTTCAAAACCCGGTAGTAGAGCTCGACGGAGATGAAATGACCAGGGTTATTTGGGATTTCATCAAACAAAAGTTAATTCTTCCCTATCTCGACATCGATTTAAAATATTACGATCTCGGAGTTGAAAGTCGTGACGCTACTGACGACCAAATTACGGTGGATGCCGCCAATGCCATCAAAAAATACGGTGTGGGCGTAAAATGTGCCACTATCACACCCGACGAAGCCCGTGTGGAAGAGTTTGGGTTAAAACACATGTGGAAATCGCCCAACGGTACCATTCGTAACATTCTGGGAGGAACGGTATTTCGCGAACCGATTATGATCTCTAATATTCCACGCCTTGTACCGGGATGGAAACAGCCTATCTGCATCGGACGTCATGCGTTTGGCGACCAGTACAAAGCAACTGATTTCGTAACAAAAGGAAGAGGCAAACTAACCATCACCTTTACACCGGAAGACGGTGGCGAAACCGTTTCGCACGAGGTTTATGATTTTGAAGGCGACGGAGTGGCCATGGCCATGTACAACACCGACGAATCGATTACCGGATTTGCCCGTTCGTGTATGAACCAGGCGCTGGATAAAGGATGGCCTTTGTACATGTCAACCAAAAACACCATCCTGAAAAAATACGATGGTCGTTTTAAAGATATTTTTCAGAAAATCTACGAAGAAGAATTCAAGGATAAATTTGCTGCGGCCGGCATTACCTACGAACATCGCTTGATCGATGACATGGTGGCTGCTGCATTGAAATGGGACGGAGGCTTTGTATGGGCTTGTAAAAACTACGACGGCGACGTACAAAGCGACACCGTTGCGCAGGGATTCGGCTCTCTTGGACTGATGACATCCGTATTGATTACTCCGGATGGAAAAACGATGGAAGCCGAAGCCGCTCACGGGACGGTTACGCGCCACTACCGTCAGCACCAGCAAGGCAAACCGACTTCGACCAACCCGATCGCATCGATTTTTGCCTGGACACGTGGACTCGCTTTCCGCGGCAAGCTGGATGACAACCAGCCGTTGATCGATTTTGCCAATGCATTGGAAGAAGTTTGTATTGAAACGGTGGAATCAGGAAAAATGACCAAGGACCTTGCATTGATCGTTTACGGTGCAGAATTAAAAGCAGAACACTACCTGACTACCGAACAATTCCTGGAAGCGCTGGATGAAAATCTTCAGGCTAAATTGAATTAAATAAGTGTGCACGCGGATTTCGCTGATGTACGCAGACAAAAACAAGAAACTATCCTGACTTAAGTGAAAATTAGTTATGGAATTAAGTGAAAATCAAATATCTTACGACATCAGAGGAGCAATATTTGAAGTTTACAATACACTTGGGCCAGGTCTGTTGGAGTCTGTTTATGAGGCAGCTCTAATCTATGAACTCCGGGAAATGGGTTATGATGTAGATCATCAGGTTGAATTACCAGTAAACTATAAAGGTAAAAACCTGGAAAAAGGATTTCGTATTGATATATTGGTGGAGAACAAAGTAATAATTGAAATAAAATCGGTTGAAACGATGAATAAACTGTACTTTAAACAAACAGTTTCGTACCTGAAATTAGCCGACAAAAAATTAGGCATACTGGTTAATTTCAACACCGATAATATCTCAAGTGCAATACAACGAATAGCTAACAATATATAAATCTGCGTTTTTCTGTGTAATCTGCGTGAAAGAGAAATTTAAAAGAAATGAGATGACAAATAAAACCAAAATAGTCAACGGAAAGCTTTTTGTACCGGACCAGCCGGTGATTCCATTCATTGAAGGAGACGGAATTGGCAAAGACATTACAGGCCCCTCGCAGCGGGTGCTCGATGCAGCGGTTGCCAAAGCCTACGGCGATGAGAAAAGACTGATATGGAAAGAGGTGCTGGCCGGGGAAAAAGCCTACAAGGAAACCGGAAATTATCTTCCGCAGGAAACGCTTGACGCTTTTAAGGAGCATTTAATCGGGATTAAAGGCCCGCTGCAGACTCCGGTTGGGGAAGGAATTCGTTCGCTGAACGTTGCACTACGCCAAACGCTGGATTTGTACGTTTGCCTTCGCCCGGTGCGTTGGTTCAAAGGTGTGCCCTCTCCCATTCGCTACCCGTCGATGGTCGACATGCATATTTTCCGTGAAAATACCGAGGATATTTATGCCGGCATCGAATACATGGCTGGAGACGAAAAGAGTAAAAAGTTTCGTGATTTCCTGATCAACGAAATGGGTGTGGACAAGATCCGTTTTCCGGAAAGTTCTTCTTTCGGTGTAAAACCGATTTCAAAAGACGGCTCGGTACGACTGACCAAATCGGCCATTGAATACGCCATTCAGCGAAAACTGCCTTCGGTAACGATCGTTCACAAAGGGAACATCATGAAATACACCGAAGGAGCTTTCAAAAACTGGAGTTACGACCTGGCTGAAACGGAGTTCAAGCTGCAAACCTTCACCTGGAGACAGTACGAAAAGATCAAAAAAGAAAAAGGCCAACTGGATGCCGACAAAGCACTCGATGAAGCCAAGAAAGACGGTAAGGTGATCGTAAAAGATTGCATCACCGACGCTTTTTTACAGGAATCGCTGTTACACCCGTGGGACCACTCGGTAATTGCCACCATGAACCTGAACGGAGACTATATTTCGGATCAGTTGGCAGCAATGGTTGGCGGAATCGGAATTTCTCCCGGTGCAAACATCAACTACCAAAGCGGCTATGCCATTTTTGAAGCCACTCACGGAACGGCGCCAAATATTGCTGGCACCGGAAAAGCCAATCCCGGCTCGCTGATCCTTTCGGGAGTGATGATGCTGGAATACCTGGGCTGGAACGAAGCTGCCGAACATGTTTACGATGCCATGGAGCACGTATTTGCCAAACGAAAAGTAACATCCGATTTGCATTCTCAGATGGAAGGAGCCACTTTGCTGACAACCTCAGAGTTTGCGGACGAGATTATCAAAAACATGCATTAATCAATAATAATCAAACAAATATTATAACAGATGGAATACATTAAGAATAGATTTTTCGATAGGGCCAGCAAGTGTATGGCCGAATTTCAAAGAATCAGAAAAGACCATGGCGATGTCGTTCTCGGACAAGTCACCATCGATCAGGTATTATCGGGTATGAAAGGAATTCCCGCTTTGTTGACAGAGACTTCGAAACTCGATGCCAACGAAGGGATTCGTTTCAGAGGATATTCAATCCAGGAATTGCAGCAAAAACTGCCAAAGCTCGACGCTGATGGTGAACCGCTTCCGGAAGGTTTATTCTACCTGATGCTAATCGGTGAGATACCAACGCAGGAAGACGTGGAAAACCTTTCAAAAGATTGGGCAACACGTGCCCACGTGCCACAACACGTTTTTGATGTGATTGACGCGCTGCCTAAAAACAGCCGCCCAATGACACAGTTCACTACAGCGATTATCGCAATGGCGTACGATTCGGTTTTCCAGAAAGCCTATCGTGCCGGTGTGGGTAAAAAGTATTACTGGGATTTTATGTACGAAGATGTGATGACATTGATTGCCCGTCTTCCAAGGATTGCCGCCTACATTTACCGCCGCATGTACCACAATGGCAAACACATCGACCCCAATCCGAACCTCGACTGGGCAGGTAACCTTGCCCACATGATGGGTTTCGACTCGGTGGAAGTAAAACGCCTTTTGCGTCTGTATATGGTGATCCACGCCGACCATGAAGGAGGAAACGTTTCGGCACATACCACCCATTTGGTTGGCTCGGCACTAAGTAACGCGTACTATTCGTTTGGGGCCGGAATGACAGGACTTGCAGGTCCGTTGCACGGTTTTGCCAACCAGGAAGTGATTTCGTGGATCAACGAAATGCTGGAGCAAATCGGCACCGACGTACCAACCGACGAGCAGATTGCCGATTATATCGAAAACACGCTTAAAAACGGACGTGTGGTTCCCGGATACGGACATGCGGTTCTACGGATCACTGACCCGCGCTTTACGGTTCAGCAACAGTTTGCCGAAAAATACATCAAACACGATAAAACGATTGATGTGGTGAACCAGATTTATCGCGTTGCCCCTCCTATTCTGGAAGCTACCGGAAAGATCAAAAATCCTTGGCCAAACGTAGATGCAATCAGCGGTTCGCTGCTGAACCACTACGGCATTGTGGAACACAACTTTTACACGGTACTGTTTGGCGTTTCGCGATCGCTTGGAGTATTGGCTTCGCTGGTTTACGACCGTTTGTACGGTTTGCCGATCGAACGTCCAAGCTCGTTCCCAATGAGTTGGTTTAAAGAAAAAGCTGATGGAAAACCAGGAGATTGCTAAAATTTCAAAACTGACTAGTCCTAAATAAGCGTTACAGATTATTGGACTAAGTTAATAGATTCACAGACCGTTTCAAAGCTAGCTTTGAAACGGTCTGTTCTTTTATAGCTTTTAATTTTAATGGTATCTTGTTTGT
>NZ_JALGYW010000015.1 GCF_023111095.1 Maribellus sp. YY47 | reverse complement strand
ACAAGATACCATTAAAATTAAAAGCTATAAAAGAACAGACCGTTTCAAAGCTAGCTTTGAAACGGTCTGTGAATCTATTAACTTAGTCCAATAATCTGTAACGCTTATTTAGGACTAGTCATAATCGTCGGCTGATTACAACTTCTTCAACCAGGCTTCGGCATCTTCCATTCCGGTTTTGGTAGCTGTTTTTACAGCAAAATTAAATCCGGGCTGAATGCAGAAAGAACCATATTCTCCGTCTTTGTTTAGTGCAATATATCCAATCTGATGATTTTCATAATCGGGAATTTTCCGGGCGATACGTTTTACCGCTTCTTCGCAGGCTTCAGCAGGAGACATACCGTTTCGCATTAATTCAACCACCAAAAATGTTCCAACGGTTTTCATTACCAGCTCACCCGAGCCTGTTGCAACAGCTCCTCCGATTTCACCATCCACAAATATCCCGGCACCAATAATGGGAGAATCTCCTACCCGTCCCGGCATTTTATATCCCATTCCGCTGGTGGTGCAGGCTCCGGATAATCGGCCGTCTTTATCGATGGCCAGCATTCCGATGGTATCGTGGTTATCCTCGGTTACATTTTCGATATTAATTTTATTACTGAACTCATTCTGTTCCTTCTTCCACTTTTTCCACTCTTCCTTGCGTTTGGGAGTAAGTAGTTTTTCTTTCTTGAACCCGTTTTCCAGGGCAAACTTTAAAGCGCCCTTCCCGCTAAGCATTACATGCGGCGTTTTTTCCATAACCAAACGAGCCACAGAAATGGGATGCATAATGTGTTGCAGGTAGGTAACACTTCCCGCACGGCCTTTTTCATCCATAATACAGGCATCAAGCGTTACTTTACCATCGGCATCCGGAATTCCGCCTCTACCTACGGTAATAACATTCGGATCGGCTTCTGGCACCCGTACACCGGCTTCCACCGCATCGAGCGAATGACCACCCCTTGAAAGTACTTCCCAGGCTGCTTCATTTGCCGGCAAGCCGTGGATCCATGTCGAAATTACAATAGGTATGCTTCCCTCATTTCCAGTAGAAACAGAAGCGAGTCCCTGTTTCGCTAGTCCTATCCCCGCCAGGGCAACAGAACTTTTAAACAAAAAAGATCTTCTTGATGTCATATTAAAGATTTTCTGTTGTCAATTCGAAAATACATAAAAATGGCTCATCCATCAGATGAACACAGTTAAAAGAATAACGAAAGAGTCTTAGCGATCAATCGTGTGAAAAATATTCCAGTGTTTTTCTATAATTGGAAAAAACCATCGCCCGCGAAATAAATCCCAGGTATTTACCATCGTCGATTACGGCAAGATTGTAACGGTTAGATGTTTCGAATTTTTCGGCTACCGTTTCCATGCTATCATGCGACGAAATGTAAAATTCGGGCATGAACATTAAGTCTTTAATCTTCACCTTATCGTACAGATCAGGCTCGAAAATCAAGGATTTAATTTTCGACATTTTGACCATCCCTTTTAAATACCCTTCGCTATCCACAACCGGAAACAAATTCCGGTTCGATTTTGAGATAGCTTTTACCAAATCCCTCAATTTAGCATCAGGAGAAAGAATTTCAAAGTCGTTTTCAATAAGCTTTTTCACTTCCATCGACCTCAACACTGCCTTGTCTTTGTTGTGGGTAATCAGATTTCCGGCCAGCGCCAGGTGTTTGGTATAAATAGAATGAGGTTCAAAAGCCATAATGGTAACGTAGGCCACCGTCGATGTTATCAATAAGGGGATAAACATACCATAGCCTCCGGTTATTTCCGCAGTCAGGAAGATACCGGTAAGCGGGGCGTGCATCACTGCCGCCATCATTCCTGCCATTCCGGCCAGCGCAAAGTTGTTTTCGACAACACCAAGACCAAAAACCGTATTTAGCAATTTCACCACGAAGTATCCTGCCAGCGCCCCGGCAAACAGCGTAGGAGCAAAGATACCTCCGTTACCACCGCCTCCTGTTGTGGCTGACATTGCCAACACTTTAAACAGCAATATAGCACCAACGATCCCCAATACGACATAAGGATTATCTTTCCATGGAGCGAAAATGGACGAATTCAGCAAATCGGCGCCGTGGTTGTTAAAAACGGTGATAATACTGGTATAACCTTCACCCCATAAAGGAGGAAAAAGATAAATCAAAAGGCCAAGAATAAAACCGCCGGCCAGCAAACGTACCACCCAGTTTTTTATGCCTTTAAAACGGCTTTCGAAATACATGGTGCCCCTTGTAAAATACAAGCCCAGAAAACCCGTAAAAATTCCAATCAAAATAAAAATCCATATGGTATTTATTTCAAACGGAGCTACCTGGGTAAATTTCAGAAGTACACCTTCGCCCATAAAAAAGTACGCTAAAACCGTAGCCGATACTGCTGAAATCAGCAGCGGAATCAAAAAGGCCATGTTCAGGTCGAGCATCAGAACTTCGAGCGTAAAAACGATGCCAGCCATCGGAGCATTAAAGATTCCGGCAATGGCGCCAGCGGCACCACACCCCACCATAAGGGTGATGTATTTGTACCTGAGTTTAAAAATGCGGGCCAGGTTTGATCCAATCGACGCCCCGGTAAGAACGATGGGCGCTTCCGATCCGACCGATCCTCCAAAACCAATCGTCAGCGAACTGGCCACCATCGACGAATACATTTTATGTGGCTTAAGCTTGCTGCTTTTTTTCGAGATGGCGTAAAGAATTTTTGAAACACCATGACTGATATCGTCCTTTATGAAGAACCGAATAAACAACACCGTCAAAAAGATACCAAACATGGGGAATAACAGATACAGGTAGCGAAATCCGCCCAGATCGATATACGAAGTCAATTGTTCTGCAACAAAGTGAATGCTTCTTTTTAAGATAAGTGCTGCCAATCCGCTCAAAAGCCCTACCACCAAACTCAGAATATAAAGAAAATTCTTTTCGCTAACCTTAGCGATCCTCCACGCAACCAAACGGTTAAGCAACCTTTTGGGATTATATTTCCTAGACATGTGAAACATTAATTATTTGTTTTCGATAGCGAGTAAAAACCCTCGCCCGGGATATAAATCCAATATATTTTCCATTCTCAATCACTGCCAGGTTGTATCTGCCTGACACTTCAAATTTGTTGGTCACCACTTCCATGCTGTCATTCGGATCAATCGAATACTCAGGCATGTACATCAAATCTTTGATTTTGATCTCATCATACAATTCGTGTTTGAAGATCACATCACGAACATCGTCCATTTTTACCATTCCGGCCATCCTACCGTCGGCTTCCACCACAGGAAATAAATCGCGATGTGCCTTTGTAATCGCCACCGTCAAGTCGCGTAAAGTGGCGTCGGGCCGAAGCACTTCAAAGTCGGTTTCAATCATTGTCCGAACTTCCATCAGTTGGAGTACATTGGCATCCTTATCGTGGGTTAGCAGTTCCTTACGCTGTGCCAGCTGTATATGATAAACCGAATTGGGAGTAAAAGCCCTTACAATAAGGTACGAAAAGGTTCCTGTAATCATCAGCGGCACAAACAATTGATACCCTCCCGATATATCTGCTATAAGAAAAATGCCGGTTAAAGGTGCGTGTAAAACGCCGGCAATCAGTCCGGCCATACCAATCAAGGCAAAATTGTTGGTATTGATCGAATGCAGTCCCGATTGTTTTACCAACAGCGAAAACAACATTCCGGTATTCACTCCCATAAACAAAGTGGGGGCAAAAATTCCCCCTACACCACCGGCCCCAAAGGTCAGCGATGTGGCGACAATCTTTAGAAATATTACAGCGGCAATAAGTAACATGGCCACCCAAATTTCCTCTTTCAATTCATAAAAGAGGCTGTTATCGAACAAATATTCCAGGTTTCCGGCCAAACAATCGTTGATGGCTTCATATCCTTCGCCATACAACGACGGAAACAAAAAAATCAGCACTCCAAGGCTCGTTCCGCCGACCACCAAACGGGTGCGGTTGTTTTTCAGTTTTTCAAACAAACCGCCAACGAAGAGGTACATTTTGGTAAAATAAACCGATACAAAACCGGCAGTAATTCCGAGTAAAATGTAATAAGGAAGATCTGCCATGATAAACGCCTGCTTCACCTCAAAAGGATAAAGAACATCCTGTCCGAGGAAGAAATATGACGTAACAACACCAGCTGCCGATGCCAGTAGCAAAGGTACGAGAGAGAATACGGTGAGATCAATCATTATCACCTCAACAGCAAAAACAATTGCTGCGATGGGCGCCTTAAAAATTGCCGCCATAGCCCCTGCGCACGCACAGGCCAGCATCAATATTGTATTTTTATAATTTAAGCGAAAAGCCGTTGCCAACCACGATCCCCAGGCCGTTCCGGTAGCAACGGTGGGGCCTTCCAAACCGACCGATCCTCCAAAACCTACGGTTAACGAACTGGTAACAACCGATGAATACAGATTGTGCGAACGAATTTTCCCCCTAAGTTTGGATATACTGTGCAATACGTTGGGAATCCCGTGCCTGACCTCTGAGCGAACTACGTATTTTATAAACAAAACGGTAATGAAAATACCGATGACTGGCAGTGCAAAATAGATGTAGTTTTCCACGTCAGTGGTTACAATTGAATGTACCGCTTTCTGCGTGAGCCTTACCGTATTTTTGATGATCACCGCAGCAAACCCGGAAAGTATTCCTACAACAACACTTAAAATAGTGAGAAAACCCCTCTCACTCAGATGTTTCAGCCGCCACCGATGCAAACGCACCCATATGTGTGAACTCCCTTTCATTTTCAGAAAAACAAAAGTAACAAATACGTGCTTCGCTTAACATTTTTTTAGAACTAAAACCAATGAAACTTGTTAGTTTTAACAAACACGAATAACAGGTTTATGACGATCAGTACCCAATCAAAGACAATTGTGATAACAGGCCAGAATGGTTACCTGGGAAGCATGCTTACTTCGGAATTAAGAAACGCAGGATATGCTGTTAGAGGCATTCCCCGGTCGAAATTATATGACACCAATCAACTAGTCGATGAAATTCGTTCATGTTTTGCGCTTATAAATTTAGCCGGGGCCCCTGTATTGCAACGCTGGAATTCAAAGAACAGAAAAATCATATATGAAAGCCGGATCGTTTCAACCCGGAACCTGGTTCAGGCAATAAATAGCTTGCCCATTGAGGATCGCCCCGAAAAATTTATTTCTGCATCTGCCATTGGCATTTATAAAACGAATGCATTTCACGACGAAGAAAGCTCCAACTTTGACGAAGGCTTTTTGGGAACCGTAGTAAAAGACTGGGAAAAAACGCTGGACGACTTACCTTCCCAGATTCAAAAAGTAATATTTCGTATTGGTCTGGTTCTTGGCAAAAACGCCAAAACAATCCATCAGTTACTTCTTCCTTTTAAACTTGGTCTCGGTGCAAGTATTGGAAATGGGAGACAAGCCTTTCCGTTTGTGCACGAAGCAGATCTGATGAGGGCTTTTGTTTGGGCAGTTACGGAATACGATAAAAACAATACCTTTAATCTTGTTGCTCCCGATCGTATTACAAATAAAACCTTTACCCATCAACTGGCCCGACAACTAAACCGGCCAGCTTTTCTAACCATACCCGGCTGGGCAATCAATCTTGTACTTGGAGAAGCATCGGTATTGCTAACCGAAGCACCGGAAGTTTCGTCAGAAAAAATTCAAGCTGCTGGCTTTCGGTTTAACTATCCCGATATTACATCTGCGTTGCAGGAAATTATTGGGCACTGATTGCCAATATTCCTGATACATTATGTAATCGTTTCGTTGTATTGATTTTAAATAAGGAAAGACCATTAAATGAAATTCAAATCAACTTCATTCACTAGCTTTGCAGTAACATTCATTCAATAACCCGATAATGGAAGGAAACAGCACCGAATATCTGCAAAGTAATTTAACGAAACTCAAAAATATTTTCTGGAGTCACCCCGATCGTCTGTATGCGATGCGTTCAACGATCTCCATGGGTGTTCTGGCTATTCCTTTTATCATCGCAGGTCAACCCTTTTACGGTGTAACGCTTGCTCTTGGCGCATTGGCAGGTGCACTTTCCGAAACCGAAGACCATCCCAAAGGGCGCGTAAAAGCGCTTTTCATCACTGTTTTAAGTTTCTTTATATCGAGTTTTGCGGTAGGTTTGCTCCACAATTACCCCTGGTTGTTGGGAACAGGCTTTATTCTTTCTACCATTGCATTTATTTTGCTTGGTGGTATTGGCGAACGTTACCGGGCCATTACTTTCGGATCAGTTTTGGTGGGCATTTATGCCATGTTGGGGATCGAAATAAGTCCGGCCTGGTACTGGCAGGCTGTGCTGTTGCCTTCGGGGGCATTATTCCATGGCATTTTAACGCTTACCTTAATGTACCTGAATCCATGGCGTCTGTTAGATGAACAAATGTCAAACGGCTTTAAAACCCTGTCGAATTACCTTGCCAAGAAGTCGATACTTTTTCCCAGTCAGCCGCAGGAACAAGCTTCAATTAACAGAGATTTGGCTTTGCTGAACATCAGTGTGGTGAATGCGCTGGAGAAAATAAAAGAGGTACTGAACAGCTACGGAAGGGAACTAAATAATCCCGAGCCCCTGCGACCGTACCTACAGCGTTTTATGTTATTACAAAGCTTGCACGAAAGAGCTGCATCGAGCCACGAGCGCCATGATAAACTCAGCAACCAGGAGGACAATCTGGAAGTGATGGAAGGATTTGGAGAAATGCTTCGTCAGCTTTCGTATGCTACGCGTCAGATAGCTGAAAATATCCTCACGGGCGCTGCATACCACCATCCTATGGCACTGGAGTGGATTTCGAAAGCGATCGAAGAAAAACTTCAGCAGCTGGATGCCAACACCGCTCAACCGCTCGAATTACTGCACCACAATTTGCATCGGTCTCAGCTGTCGTTAAAATACCTCGACAATACAGAGGAAGGCACTTCCATCCCCCGCTTGCGAAAAGAAGAACGAAACCCATTGCAACGTTTCCTTGCACTTCTGTCGTTTAAACATCCACGCATGCGTTATGCCCTGAGGCTGAGTTTGAGCTTTATGATTGGCTTTATTCTCCAAAAATCGCTCGAACTCGACAAGGGAGTGTGGGTAATGCTAACCAGCTTATTTGTTAGCCAGATTACTTACAGCGACACACGGCGGCGCTTATTCCAAAGATTGTTGGGAACCGCAACCGGCGTTATTCTTGCCGGTGTATTGCTGCATATTTTCACCAGTACAGCTGCACAGGTAATTCTGATGCTCGGATCGGCAATGGCCTTCTTTTACTGGCTGAAAACCCGGTACTCGGTAGCCGTAATTTTTATTACCACCTTTGTCATCAGCGCATTCAACATTATATCGAAAGATGCAGGATTCCACCTGATGTTACCCCGTTTAATCGACACTTTACTGGGGGCAACAATTTCGTTTGTAGTCATTCGCTTCTTATGGCCTGGATGGCAATACCGGCGCATGCCCGAACTGATTTCAAAAGCAATGCAAAAAAACAGGGCCTACTTACAAGAAATTTTGCAGGAATACCAAACAACCAGTACCGATGACCTCGGATACAGGATCGCGCGCAGAGAAGCTCACCTGGCAGATAATGAACTGGCACTGGCCTGGAACAGTATGCGACAGGAACCCAAAAGCAAACGTAAACTAATGAAACACGCGTTTACCCTAACGTACCTGAACCATGCCTTACTTTCGCATATTTCGGCCCTGGGTGTTCACCGCGAATCAAACATGCCGGAAATTGATAACATCGCTGCCATTATGGATCAGATTAATGCAGCACTCGATGAAGCAAGCCAGTATTTACTGAGCGGTGGGCATCAAAGTCCGACAGACCTTTCCCCCACTCTTTTGGAATTAAAACAGCAAATTACAGGTACCGCACCGGGGCTTAAAAAGCAACAACTCCGACTTTTATACAACATCGCGGGCACCACGGCAAAAATCATTAAAGAGCTTCAGGAAACCCACGCAGAATAAAGATTTTCAATATTTCAACACCCTCCCGAAAACAGCAATGGATGGCTGACTGTATTGTCAAATCTATTTTAGAAAGCAAAAAATCGACACAAAAAAAGCCTCCCATCATTCCGATGGAAGGCTTAATGCTATAACTAAACGAATAATTAGTCAAGTTGAGGACCGGCAGCAACCAATGCTTTACCTTCTTCGTTATCAGTATATTTTACGAAGTTTTTGATAAAGCGGCTACCCAGGTCTTTTGCTTTTGCTTCCCATTCAGCAACATCAGCGTAAGTGTCGCGTGGATCCAAAATGTTAGTGTCAACTCCTGGCAATGCAGTAGGAACTTCCAAATTGAAAATTGGGATAACTTTAGTTTCTGCTTTCTCGATAGAACCATCAAGAATAGCGTTAATAATACCACGAGTATCTTTAATAGAGATACGTTTGCCTGAACCGTTCCATCCTGTGTTTACCAGGTAAGCTTCAGCTCCGTGTTCTTCCATTTTTTTCACTAATTCTTCACCGTATTTTGTTGGGTGAAGGGTCAGGAATGCAGCACCAAAACAAGCTGAGAAAGTTGGAGTTGGCTCAGTAATACCACGCTCAGTTCCAGCTAATTTTGCAGTAAATCCTGACAGGAAGTGATATTTTGTTTGATCCGGAGTCAGTTTAGAAACCGGAGGCAATACTCCAAATGCATCAGCACTTAAGAAGATCACTTTCTGTGCATGACCTGCTTTTGAAGGAACTGCGATGTTATCAATGTGGTAAATAGGATAAGAAACACGAGTGTTCTCAGTTGTAGAACCATCGTTGAAATCGATTTTACCTTCAGCATCAACAGTAACGTTTTCCAACAATGCGTTACGTTTGATTGCAGCAAAAATTTCAGGTTCTGAATCTTTGTCCAATTTGATGGTTTTTGCATAACAGCCACCTTCGAAGTTGAAGATACCGTTATCGTCCCAACCGTGTTCGTCGTCACCAATTAACTGACGGTTTGCATCAGTTGAAAGAGTTGTTTTTCCTGTTCCAGACAGACCAAAGAAAATAGCAACATCACCTTCTTTACCAACGTTAGCAGAACAGTGCATTGAAGCGATACCGCGCAATGGCAGGTAGTAGTTCATCATGGCGAACATACCTTTTTTCATTTCACCACCGTACCATGTACCACCAATCACCTGCATTTTTTCAGTCAGGTTGAATACAGTAAAGTTTTCAGAATTCAAACCTTGTTCTTTCCAGTTTGGATTGGTTGTTTTAGAACCGTTCATTACCACGAAGTCTGGTTCACCATAGTTAGCCAATTCTTCTTCTGTTGGGCGAATGAACATGTTTTTTACGAAGTGAGCCTGCCATGCCACTTCCATAATGAAACGAACTTTCAAACGAGTGTCTTCGTTGGCACCGCAGAAAGTATCAACAACATACAATTTTTTACCTGAAAGCTGTTTTGCAACCAAACCTTTCAATTCAGCCCAAACTTCAGGAGTTGTTGGCTTGTTGTCGTTTTTTGCTTGTTCTGAAGTCCACCACATTGTGTCTTTTGTAGTGTCGTCCATAACGATGAATTTATCCTTTGGCGAACGGCCGGTAAAGATTCCGGTCATAACGTTTACTGCATCCAATTCAGTAAGCTGACCTTTTTCAAAACCTTCCAGTTCAGGTTTCATCTCTTCTGTAAAAAGTTGTTCGTAAGATGGGTTATGTACGATTTCCGCCACATCGAGGATGCCGTACTTGCTCAGATCCAAATTTTTCATAACTACCTAATAATTAACTTAATAATATGTTTCTTTGAATTATAAAACGGGTAACAAAAATAACCTTTTTTTCCAATCGGCTCCGTCGACTATGGGGTTTTGAGAATATTCACAAGCCGATTAAACAATCTGTTAACATTGGATTTTTGTTTTGTCAAAATGAAATTAAGCTTGATTAGGCACAAAAAAAGGTGTGACATTTTTATCACACCCTGTTATACTTTATGTTAAGATTCTAGGATCTCGGATGATACTGGTGAATCGTATTCTTTAGATAGTCCCGATCTAAATGCGTATAAATTTCGGTAGTTAAAATGGATTCATGCCCCAGCATTTCCTGAACAGCTCTTAAATCGGCCCCTCCATTTATTAAGTGTGTGGCAAAGGAGTGCCGGAAGGTATGCGGACTGATCTTCTTATCCAGACCAACTTTCTCGGCCAGGTTCTTTATAATGGTAAAAATCATAACACGGCTCAACTTTCTGCCCCGTCGATTTAAAAACAAAATATTTTCACTGTCTCTGCTTACCCGCAATTTCTTCCGGTAACTTGTGAGGTATTTGTTAATTTCCTCTATCGCACTTTTACTGGCAGGAACCAAACGTTCCTTCTCCCCTTTTCCTTCGACTTTGATAAAACCCTGTTCAAAAAACAGATTGGTTATTTTCAGATTAACCAGTTCCGATACACGAAGTCCACAGCTGTACAAAGTTTCAAGCATGGCTTTATTACGCTGACCTTCCGATTTATTTAAATCAATAGCGTTAATTAAGGTATCAATCTCTTCCATGGAGAGAATATCAGGCAACTTCCGTCCGATTTTAGGCGATTCGAGTAAGGATGTCGGATCATTGCTAATTTTTCCTTCAATAAGCAGATACTTATAGAAAGACTTTATCCCCGAAATAGTACGCGCCTGAGTACGCGGGCTCACCCCTCTCTCGTTTAGCCATTCCACAAAAGCTTTCAACTGCTCAAGTTTTACCTTGTCAGGTGCTATTCCTTTGTATTTGTTTTCTAAAAAATCGGCTAGCTTATTGATGTCATTGATATAAGCAGCTATCGAATTCTGAGACAAAGACTTCTCTAATTTCAGATAGTTTTCGTAGCCCTTTTTGCTCTCCTCCCATTTCATAATCTACCAAATTAAGTTATTTTTATTCTCCGTATCTGTCCTACTGATTGTCATAATATCACGAACCAAATGGTTCATCTGCAAGTTTTAGTTACGATCAGCTTAGACTAAAGTTACATAAAATATACATAAAAAATATTAAAATTGAAATAAATGAAGATATTGATTATCAATGGCCCGAATCTCAATCTGTTGGGTGTTCGGGAAAAATCGATATATGGTTCTAACGATTTTGAAACGTTTTTCGAACAGTTAAAATCTGAATTCCCTGAAGTGGAGTTTACATATTATCAATCAAATATCGAGGGAGAGATTGTAAATAAACTACACGAATTCGGTTTTTCTGCCGATGGTATCATCATCAATGCAGGGGCCTACACCCACACGTCGGTTGCCATACGCGATGCAATTGCCGGAATTAAAACAACCGTGGTAGAAGTGCATATTTCAAATACTCTGACCCGGGAAGATTTCAGACATAAATCGTTGATCGGTCCGGTATGCAGGGGATGTATAATGGGATTCGGATTACAATCGTATACGCTGGCAGTAAAAAGTTTCGTAAATTAGGCAATGCATACTGAGCATTAAATTTAAGTTCTGATTAATGGAATATTGATTGTTGCCAGTGCTTTTATTTTACTTTTGCAGCCTTAAAATTTGAAAATATGAGACAGACAAAAATTGTAGCAACAATATCAGATCAGCGATGCGAGGTTGATTTTATTAGATCGTTGCACAAAGCTGGCATGAATGTGGCAAGGCTGAATACTGCTCACATTACTACGGAAACTGCCAGAATGGTGGTAAATAATATCCGGAGTGTCTCGGATAAGATTGCGATTATTATCGACACCAAGGGGCCGGAAATAAGAACCTGCAGTATTCAGAATGACCTGGAAGTTGCAGAAGGAGAAGAAATCGCTTTCTCATTCTCTCCTGTTTCAACCGTAAAGAATGTATGTGTTAACTATGAAGGTTTTGTTGACAACCTCAACATAGGTAACAAAATATTGATCGATGATGGTGACATCGCTGTTACCGTTAAAGAGAAACACGGCGACTACCTGCTATGCCGAGTTGAGAATGCAGGTGTTATTAAAAAGAAAAAAAGCGTTAACGTTCCGGGAGTTGAGATCAAACTTCCTTCCCTGTCAACTCGCGATATTGAATTTATTCATTTTGCGATCGAGGAAGATGTTGATTTTATTGCCCACTCGTTTGTGCGGAATAAATCGGATGTAAAAGAGGTTCAGAAGATTCTGGATGAGCACGAAAGCAAGATCAAGATCATTGCCAAAATCGAAAACATGGAAGGTGTTGAGAAGATCGACGAAATTCTGGAAAGTGCTTACGGAATCATGGTAGCTCGTGGAGACCTGGGGATAGAATTGCCCGAAGAGTGTCTTCCTGCCATTCAGCGCGACCTTGTTCGCAAAGCGATGCTGTACAAAAAACCCGTTATTATTGCCACGCAAATGCTCCACTCCATGATTGATCATCCTCGTCCGACAAGAGCGGAGGTGAGCGACGTTGCCAGTGCTATTTACATGGGTACCGATGCTATTATGCTGAGTGGAGAAACGGCCTATGGAAAATATCCGGTTGACGCGGTGAAAGTAATGAACAATATTGCGGAGAAAGTAGAACCGGATCGCGACAAACGTGAACTGTTGATTCCGTTAAAGCCAGATATTCCTGCCTACTTAGCACAATCGGCTATTCGCGCAGCCCGGGAACTGAAACCGGATGCCATTGTAACCACTACAACCACCGGGAAAACCGGTCGTTATTTGGCAGCACACCGTTCGTTCTTCCCTGTGTTTGTAAAATGTCACTCACAACGTGTAGTACGTGAATTGGCTTTGTCATTTGGCATTCATCCCTCTTACCTGGAAGCCAAGAAAAATAAAATGAAGATACAGAAAGCTGCGATCCAGCAACTGGTAACCGAAGGCACCATTCAAATGGATGATTTGGTTATTTATGTTGGAGGCCGTTTTGGTGAAGATGCCGGAGCATCATTTATTGAAATTTCAACCGCCCAAAGGTTGTTTATCAAACCTGCGGATCAGAATTAGCAGATTACAAATGAGTTTATAAAAAAAACCGCGGCATGCCGCGGTTTTTTTGTTTACTGATACTTTGTTTATAAAATGCTGTTTATTAATTCAAAATGTGAGTGTATCCATCGTTGATTAGTTGGGGCAAATAACTTGCAATCAACCCCAAAGCATATTCGTCATTCACTTTTTCAGGAGTTAGAATTTCCTGACGTGCCAGTTGTTCCTGATTAATCACCGCTCTGTTGATTTTCTTGGGAACTGCACACCAGGCGCCTTTGGCTTCTTTGGCTCCAAAACCTGCAGCCGTAGAGCGGTAACAAACCGCAAAGTATTCAGACTGAACCAAATATTCTGTTCCTTCACCTGTTTTCCTTTTTACCACGGTAACCGGAGTTTCATTTTTACTGTAGCTCAACTTCCAGACTGCTTTCACCTGTTTTCCCATGTGAAGGTCCTGAACAAGGCTGATTTCATACTCGTTGAATGCCGAACGAACTCCTGTTGCATTCGCCAAATTAGCACTCAATAAAAACGTAAGGATAAATACGGTTACATAGCTCATTGTTTTCATGACTAAAAAATTTAAGTTGAATAATTGTTTCTGTTTTCGTTTAATTTGTATGCAAATGACGTAGAAATTTCAGCATCGTTACAAGATTAACTTCTGCTATATAACATGTTCTGTTCTTCGCACATAATCAAATAATTAGAAACTTATTTCAGTAATCGGAAACCGGATTACAATTGTCAGAAAAGTTTGATTTTTTGATAATAATTTGAAACAAATCGTTTTTTTTACTTACAGTTTCAGAAAAATAGAAAACATAAAAATTTTTACGATGGAGTTATCAGATGTCATCCAACAACGTTTTTCGGTACGAAAATTTAAGTCGCAAGCTGTTGAACAGCAAAAGTTGCTGCAAATTCTTGATGCAGGTCGTCTTGCTCCGTCTGCAGTAAATTTTCAGCCGTGGCATTTTATTGTCGTCGAAAAAGAAGTATTGGTGAAACTATACAGCGTATACCCGGCCAAATGGCTTCAGCAGGCTCCGTTGGTTATTGTGGTTTGTTCTGTTCATTCGCAGTCGTGGAAACGCGGATCTGACGGTAAAGACTCTGCAGATATTGATGCAGCTATTGCGATCGACCATATGACCTTAATGGCCACCTCGCTGGGATTGGGTACCTGCTGGATCTGTAATTTCAATGTAAATCGCTGCTCCGAACTATTAAAACTTCCCGGAAATGTCGAGCCGGTCGCCCTTCTTCCTGTCGGATATCCGGATACCGAAGCTCCGGAAAAACAAAGAAAAAGCTTGGAAGAAATCGTTCACTACCAGTATTTCGGACAAAAATTAGCTTAGAAATTTTCCTTTAGATATTTTTCCAGGCGGTTCATACCTTCCGCTATGTTTTCGATCGAATTGGCATAAGAAAAACGAATAAAACCCTCACCGTTTGCCCCGAAATCAATCCCGGGAGTAACGCCCACATGTGCTTTTTCCAGTATATCAAAAGCCAGTTTGTAACTGTCGTTGGAAAGATGCTTTACATTTACAAACACGTAAAATGCTCCGGTGGGTTCTACTTTAATCGAAAATCCCATTTCTGTCAGCCGCTCAATCAGGTACAGGCGGCGTTTGTTGTAAGTAAGCCTCATTTGTTCAATGTCTTCTCCGGCTGAACGCAAGGCTTCAATTCCCGCCCGCTGAACCGTAGATCCTGCACAAATAAAAAGGTTCTGCTGCAGTTTCTGCATACACCTTACATAGTCGGGCGGAGCAATTACATACCCTAGCCGAAGGCCGGTCATCGCATATCGTTTTGAAAATCCACTCAACACAAAAGCATTTTTTGTGAACTCCAGGATAGAATGAGCTTTGTCGTTATACACCAACCCATGGTAAATCTCATCCGATAAAATGGGGATGTTAAAAGCTGCTATTTCCTGCATGACTTCCGCAGACAATAGATTGCCGGTGGGATTCATCGGGCTGTTAATAATGATCGCTTTGGTTTTATCTGTAATTCTTTTGGCAATTTCTTCGGGCCGATACTGAAAGCCATCTTCTTCAAAAACCGGGACAACAACCGGTTTTGCATCGATAAAACGAATAAAGTTAATGTAACACGAATAACCGGGATCTGAAATAATTACCTCGTCGCCTGAATTGCATAAAACACCCAACGCCAGCAAAATGGCAGGTGACGATCCGGAAGTCACTAAAATTTGCTCGGGAGATACTTCCACACCATATTCCCGTTTGTGCTTCATTGCGATTTCCGACCTCAGTTCAGGATCGCCCAAACTATGAGTATAATGCGTGCGTCCTTCGGCATATGCTTGCTGAATGGCTTTTGAAACACAAGAAGGGACAGCAAAATCGGGCTCACCCACTTCCATATGAATGACATGAATGCCTTTTTGTTCCATCGAAGCAGCTTTTTCGAGCACTTCCATAACAATAAACGGGGTAATCTCTCCGGCTTTTTGCGCAATCATCTGAATGATTTTTGGTTTTCACGCTAAAAGTAATCAAAACACTCGTTTGAAAGCTATGTTATTGCTCATCTTTTGGAGGCGGAGCCACGACAGTTACTTTCTTTCCGACTTCAAAAATCGACTTGATTTTTAGCTTGTCGAGCAGATATTCAGCTGCAAAAAAGAAAATAAGTGGAAAAGTGAGCGGACTATATACCGGATCAACCTTGGCATCGTTTATTTCAAATACCTCTCCACCTGCTTTTTCGATCGTTTTCAGCAGCTGCCGGGTACGTTTCAGTTCCGGTCCTTCGTGATTAATCGCAACAACCAGGGTGTTTTTAGAAGTTTCTTTGTAGCCATGATCGTAATACGAGGCAGACATCGATTGCACCGGTTTTTTCAATACCTCGCTCAAAATAAGAGCAGCCAGATCGGCAGTGGCAATGTTTGGTCCGTTTCCCAGGATATAGATACTTTTTTTGCGCCATCCTTTCATGCGACGGCGAATTAATTCACCAAGTTCAATACCGGTTTTTTCGAAATAAGAAAGTTGTTTGGAATAGACCTGGATTACGTCTCGCGGGTCAAATCCAAATCCCATATATAATACAAGAAGCGTATTTAGGTAGGTTTTCGAGGCTATTCTGTTTTCATCTCCCGAAAACAAAAGAACCTGCTTATTACAATTGGGGTGTTTCGATAGTTTACTTTCATCTTCATTTACCAAGGCTGTAAACGATGAAAAATAATCGGCACACCAAAGTGTCTCGGAACTTTCCCCCGACTGAGAGATCAAAACTCCTTTAGACAGCATCCGGTTTCGCACCAGGTAATTAAAATAATCGGAAGCTTTTTCAGGAAACAAGTCAATTCCAAGGTAACGGAACGTTTTTGGTGCGATATACGAAGCTCCCATTCCAATGTAAGGAACCCCTTCAGGAAGAATTATTCCTTTATTTTTCTGATAACACAGTTCTGCACGGTAAGGGATCTCATATAATTCATTTACCACCATATCGTTTTCTGTACATTGTTGAACTTCAATATACAAAAAAGAGCCTGAATCCAATATCATTTCCCCGATTTTAACAGACTACAAATAGCTTTTAGCCACCGCAAAAGCCTGCGGTCCATAGCCTCCGCCAAATAAATAATAGTGATTCAGAATGTGGTACAACTGGTACAGGCTGTTTCTGTCACGCCAGTCGTTTGCAAGCGGGTAAACTTCGTTATAGGCCTCAAAAAAACGATAGGAAAAACCTCCAAACAGCGTTATAATGGCAAACTCCATTTCTCTGTCGGCATAATAAACAGCCGGATCAATAAGCGCCGGTCCGTTTTCGGTAGACATAAAATTACCTGACCACAAATCGCCATGAATCAATGCCGGTTGACTTTCTTCCGGCAAAAGCTTTGGTAATCGCACCCTGAGCTTCTCATAGGTTGATTTCTCTGCCAACGACAAGCCGTATTTTTTGTCGATGAGTTGAAGTAAAAATCCCAGCCTTTGCTCGCTAAAGAAAGTAATCCATTCCGAATTCCAGGCATTGGATTGAGGCGTGGCTCCGCAGTAATTGTCATGGTAAAAACCAAACTGAGAAGTGGTGTTCCGGTGAATCTGAGCCAAACCACGCCCCAGCATTTCTTCAGTATTCTTTTCGGAATTACCCGGAGTGAGATAATCCAATACAAGGAACCCCGGTGTTTCATTTACCTCCTTGCACCCAATTACTTCAGGAATCTGAAGATGATCGTCTGTCGCTTTGGCCAGGTGCTGCAATCCCTCGGCCTCCCGTTCAAACATATCGGTGGCACAATGTGCGTTCCACTTCAAAAAAAACGCCCCGATGTTTGTGTCCAACTTTGATGCATCGCTTATACAGCCACCACCTATCCCCTTTGTGTTCAGAATGCGTACTTTTTTATTGAATTTTTTGGAGATCGTCTGTTCAACTTCGGCCAAAACAGTTTTTATCATTAACAAAATCTTTTATTTCCTTAAACTATTATTTTGTAAGAATAGAATTTAGTCATCCAAACGCAATAATTTCCATGATTAAACCACCGATTCATTTGACAAATTGTTCAAATAACAAAATCTTTTTTATAGATTTGTTAGCACAAGCTTTCAAAAAGATGCCGACCTTAACCAAAACTCTCATATTACTGCTTTGTTTTTTGAATCTCCATGCATTCTCACAATACAAAGTAATGATCAGTGATAACTATCCGCCCTACAATTTCAGGAATTCTCAGGGCGAGATTACCGGGTTTAATGTAGATATTTTAAAAGCGATAGGCAAATTGTATGGCTCTGAAATTGAGATAGAGATTGGGGCCTGGAATGAAATCAATCAGAAACTAAAAGACCACGAAATTGATGCGATCGGAGGAGCCAACTATCCCGGCTACCCTGATGCAGAGTACCTCTACACCCGTTCGGTAATCAATGCTTCCCATTGCTTTCTTTACAATAAAAAATATACAAAAAAGATAACGCCTGAATATATCCGCACAGCACACAATCCACTAATTTGCCTGTATAAAAATGACGTATTGACCCATTACATTCTCTCGTTGAATCCCAATGCGAGCTTTTTATATGTCAATAACTATACCGATCTCATTAGCTGTCTTGACCGCCCGGATGTTGTGTGTGCCATTTCCAAAAGAACAAGGGGTTTGTATTTTGCGCAACAACTCGGGAAAGATTACATCTACAATACGTCTCATGTTCTGCTCGAACAAAGTATCGGATTTAAGATCGACCGTTCGGCCACTGAATTGGCCCAGATGCTCGATAACGGCCTGGAAGTAATTATGGCCAACGGCGAATACAACCGCATTTACGAGAAATGGATCGCTCCATACAACCGTGAAGGAGACGAATGGGCCAGCTATTTAAAATACATCATTATTGTTGGTATACTGGCCTCAATAAGTATTCTTCTGCTCATGCTAACCAATCGTATTCTCAAAGTGAGAGTACGAAAAAGAACTCAGGATTTACAACACCAGCTCGAGCTTAACTCAAGCATTGTGGCAGAACTAAAAGAGCAAAAGGAAAAAGCGGTTGAAAGCGAAAAAATGAAATCGGCCTTTTTAGCCAATATGAGTCATGAAATCAGAACTCCGATGAATGGAATTCTGGGTTTCGCCGAACTATTGAAAGAACATGCCCAAAACAACGAAGAGCAGCTCCAGTTTATCGACATTATCCGCCAAAGTGGCGAGCGCATGCTAACCACCATCAACAACATTATTGAAATTTCGAAAATTGAAGCCGGTGTTGAAAAGGTAAATATCGATCGAATTGATGTTCGGAAAATGATCGATGAATGGGAAAAATTCTTTACCATAGAAGCCAGGCAAAAGGGAATTTCACTGGTAGTTCATGACAGGAATCCCAAAAACAAAGGCTTCTTTTGCTCCGATGAACACAAGCTGAACTCGATCGGAACAAACCTCATAAAAAATGCGCTGAAGTTCACAAAAAAAGGACAAGTAACGGTCGAGTTTGAACTCCGGGCTACCGAACTTTATCTTTCTGTCAGAGACACGGGAATTGGCATTCCTCAGGAAAAACAAGCCGTTATTTTTGACCAGTTCGTTCAGGCCGATTCTTCACATTCCAGCGGTTTCGAAGGATCAGGTCTGGGACTTTCAATCACAAACGGATACGTACAACTGTTACACGGTTCGCTCAGTTTGCAGTCAAGCCCCGGAGAAGGTAGTATTTTCGAAATTATACTTCCCAGATTAAATGATCCCATAAAGTGCAACAAATTACTATTAAACGGAACTTCAGTAAAAAATATAGCGCTAAACAACCTTAAAATATTGATTGCGGAAGACGATGATATATCCTACAATTTGCTAACGCATGTTTTGCAAGACATTGCGATCAGTGTTAAAAGAGCGCACAACGGAGAAGAAATCATCAGGATGATAAAGGCGGAACCGGAAACCGACCTGATTCTCATGGACATGAAAATGCCGAAAATGGATGGCGAAAGTGCAACAAAAGAAATTCGCAGGTTCAATACAAGCGTTTGCATTATCGGGCAAACGGCTGAATTACTGGAAAGCAATCGGAATGATATAGAAAAAGCGGGCTGTAATGCCTGCATTGAGAAGCCTATCAACCGCCACAAACTTCTTCAAACCATAAAGGCTTGCCTTGCCCCGGTTGAAGAGCTGGCATAAATATGCCGCTCTTACTGCATAGGATTTACGAAAAAAGTGAGTCCACAAATTCCCGACGACGGAAGATCTGGAGGTGTTCGAGTTTTTCACCAATACCAATGTATTTCACCGGAATCTTAAACTGATCGGAAATACCGATAACCACTCCCCCTTTGGCGGTTCCGTCAAGTTTGGTGAGCGCCAAAGCAGTTACTTCGGTTGCTTTAGTAAACTGTTTGGCCTGTTCAAACGCATTTTGTCCCGTTGAACCATCAAGAACCAACAGTACTTCATGCGGCGCATCGGGCACTACTTTCTGCATCACTTTCTTGATCTTCGACAATTCGTTCATCAGACCAATTTTGTTATGTAAACGGCCGGCAGTATCTATAATTACAACATCGGCATTTGTTGATACAGCAGACGAAAGCGTATCGTAAGCCACCGAGGCAGGATCAGCTCCCATTTTTTGTTTAATGATCGGAACATCCACGCGCTGCGCCCAAATTTCGAGCTGGTCGATAGCTGCGGCCCTAAAGGTATCAGCAGCTCCCAACACTACCGATTTTCCGGCTTTTTTAAAGTTATAAGCCAGTTTCCCAATGGTCGTGGTTTTTCCAACACCATTAACCCCAACCACCATAATAACATAAGGCGAATCCTTCTTGGGCAAATCAAAATCAGAAACATCGTCCGAGTTGTTCTCTTCGAGCAGCGCTGCAATTTCTTCTTTCAGAATACCATTCAGCTCGCCGATTCCCATGTATTTGTCTTGCGACACCCGTGCTTCAATACGTGCAATAATTTTCAGCGTTGTATCCACTCCCACGTCAGAAGTAATGAGCACTTCCTCCAGGTTATCGAGTACCTCGTCGTCAACTTTCGATTTCCCGACTACAGCACGACTCAGTTTTTTGAATACGCTTTCTTTGGTTTTCGCAAGTCCTTCATCCAGACTTTCCTTTTTCTCTTTACTAAAAATGCCAAATAAGCCCATTGTTGTAATTTGATTTGCAGGCTAAAATAATACAATTATTTTGAATGTTACCGGTTCTGCAAAAGGCCAGCCCAAATTCTTAACAGCCCGGACCTGAAGCCTGGTAAAACATTTCCTTTTCAGGTATAAACAAAGCACAAAAAAAGCTTTCATGTGCATGAAAGCTTTCCCTGTTATACTGTATATTTTCTTATTTCTTGAAATAAGTTTTAACGTCATCGTTCGGAATAATTTCTTCCTTAAAAGTGTAGGCACCGGTTTTTTCCGATTTTACCATTTTTACCACTTTTGAATAGCCTTTACCGGCACCTTTCTGTAATGTTGCTACTGCTTTCTTTGCCATGTTTCAGCTTATTTAATTTCTTTGTGAACCGTTACTTTCTTCAGAATCGGGTTGTACTTCTTCTGCTCCATACGATCCGGAGTATTCTTCCTGTTTTTGGTAGTAATGTACCGAGAAGTTCCCGGCATACCACTTTCTTTGTGCTCTGTACACTCCAGGATTACCTGGATTCTGTTGCCTTTACCTTTTTTTGCCATCGCTCAGATCTTTAAATGTTATCGATAAAACCTTTTTCCTGCGCCTCGGCCAAGGCTGTTTTCAAACCTTTCTTATTAATGGTACGCATGCCGGATGCAGAAACAGTAAGTTGTACCCAACGATCTTCGTCAGGCAAATAATACTTCTTTTTGAACAGGTTAACGTCGAAGCGTCTTTTTGTTCTTCTTTTAGAGTGCGAAACATTGTTTCCCACCATTGCTTTCTTCCCTGTTATTTGACAAACTCGTGACATTTTATTATAATTTCTTGATGTTCAAACTAACACGTTACTCAAAACGGAGTGCAAAGAAAATACTTTTTTCGAAAACAATCAAATAGTTACACCAAATTTTACAAAAACAATTAACAAAAAAATGTTGATTATTACCCGTCAAATCAGGATCAAATTGAAATTTCGGGATGAAAATCAAACAAAAACCGTGTTTTTCAACAATCGTTACCAACCAAAGATCATAACTACAATTGATTCTTCCGGCAACAAAGGTTGAAATTAATGATTTTACCAATACCACCCTGCAAATAAATTATGAATATTATAAATTCAGCAGTACTACCTTTTGCTCAATTCTTCCAATAACAATAGATTTTACCAAACAAACATCAAGAAATACAATGAAATAGAACTAATATTTATTAAGCGAATGTTCTTTTTAAATAGTAAATTTGTTGGAAACACTTAAATAAAAATAAACAAATCATGGAAGAACAAAATGTAAGCTCAATGCCAAGAATCGGCGACATGGCTCCCGACTTTAGAGCCAATACCACCTATGGTCCCATCCAATTTTCAGAATACATCAAAGACAGCTGGACTATTCTTTTCTCACATCCTGCCGATTTTACTCCGGTGTGCACCACCGAAATGAGCGGTTTTGCGGTTCGAGGCGATGAATTCAGGGCATTGAACTGCAAACTTATCGGATTAAGTATCGACAGCATTCATGCACATGTGGCGTGGGTTAACAATGTTAAAAAGAACACCGGCGTTCTTTTCGACTTCCCCATCATTGCTGATATCGACATGAAAGTGTCGCAACTCTACGGGATGCTTCAACCTAACGAAAGCGAAACAGCCGCCGTACGTGCTGTGTTCTTTATCGATCCGAAAGGAAAAATTAGATTAATAATGTATTACCCGCTAAATGTGGGGCGCAACATGGATGAAATCCTTAGAGTACTGAAAGCATTGCAGGTTTCCGATAAATACAGTGTGGCCCTTCCGCTAAACTGGACACCGGGACAAAAAGTAATCGTTCCTCCGCCAAAAACAGTACCTGATATGGAAGAACGTGAAAAAAGCGACTACGAAATGGTGGATTTCTACCTGGCAAAAAAAGATCTTGACGTATAAAATTATACATGAAAATGCCTTGCTCAGCAGGGCATTTTTATTTTCCCCTGCTCCCCGTCTCTCATTATTCAAAACAGAAACTTCTAAAATCTCCGGCCTACTCTAATCACAATTCAGTTGAAGGGTTATTTGAAATAAAAGGAAGATTTCACTTACTTGCAGCGTTTTTTTCAGACAAATACAGAAAAATGAGGCCGACAAATCCTGAAGTAAAAAACTGGTATGCCATTTATACCCGCTCGCGGGCAGAAAAAAGGGTGAACGAGGACCTTCAACAGCAGGGTATTGAAAGTTTTCTTCCCATACAACGAAAATTACGTCAGTGGAAAGACCGTAAAAAATGGGTTGAAGTTCCGCTGATTTCCGGCTACTGCTTTGTAAACGTCACCAGAAAAGACTACGACCGGGTACTCCAAAACAATAACGTTGTATGCTACATCACCTTCGAAGGAAAAGCTGCAGCAATCAGGGAAGACCAGATAGCCGCGATGAAGCGGATGTTGCAACAAAACGATTTTGAGGTTAATATTAATCGTGAAACCTTTGCTCCTGGCAAAAAAGTAGAAATCATTCAGGGACCACTGGTGGGTTTGAGGGGTGAACTGGCCGAGATCAGAGGAAAAAACAAGTTTATACTTCGAATCGAACAGATCGATCAAAGCTTTTCGATTGAAGTTCCTGCCGAACACCTGAGTGCGCTTCCTGAAGAGCATACCTTAGTAAGCTGATTTTTTTGAAAAGCACAGCTTCAAACACCAAACTCCGCGACTACTTTATTTAAATACCCTATTGATATCGCTAATGATTCAACACATAGTAATGCCATCAAAACCAAAGCAGCATGGTACTTTATAATCATCACAGTTGTCTCTGAGTATAAGGATAGCTGACCAAATCCGGCAATAAACCATGTTTCATTTTTGGTCCGATCGCTTTACTACTCTTTATTCTTTCCTCCCACATAGCATCAGAAAAAGCTTAGAAAAAGATTCACATATGCCTATTTTCTGTCATTTCTATAAAAGGCGGATAATAATGGCAATTATAATACCTATTTTTGTCGGCCGAAAACAAGAATGAGTATATTTGTTACTCAAAATTACAACCACTCATACATTCCATGTAACTGAGGAGGCGAAGCTGTGAAAATAGCGTCCCTCGCACGATACCTACAACATCGAAATCATCATCCTACCAACTTATGCTTCAAAACATTATCACCAGTAAAACACGCATAAAACTTTTGCTAAAATTCTTCCTGAACAAGAATACCAAAAGTTACCTGCGAAACCTGGAAGCAGAGTTTGGTGAATCGACCAATGCCATACGGATTGAATTAAACAGGCTGGAGTCAGCGGGCTTGCTGACATCAGAGCTATTGGGAAACAAAAAATATTTCCGAGCCAATACGCATCATCCGCTGTTTTCAGATATCCACAATATACTGATTAAAACCATAGGCATTGATCAGATATTGGAACATGTCACCTCCAAAATCGGAGATCTGAAAGAAGCATACCTGGTGGGTGATTTAGCGCTTGGCAGGGATTCAAAAATTATCGACATCCTGCTTTATGGGAACGAGATTAACGGAAGTTATGTATCGCAATTGGTTGAAAAAGTAGAAAAACACATGGAACGCAAGATTCGGTATCTGATCTTAAACGAAGACGAAAAAAACAATTATCTCCAAAGGCACGACCATCTGTTAATTTGGAGGATTTGAACCAAGCGAATTTGCCCGACTGAAAATTCCAGTTGACTTTGATTTCTTAAAAAATAAGCTAATATTCGTAAAAAAAAACCACCTTATATGGAAAGATTAACCATCAAAACATTTCTGTTTTTGACCGGCTCATTTTTACTCTTTACAGCCGCTGCGCAGGATGTTAAAAATGTGGACGTCAAATCCTTGTCAAACCAGGACATTAAAAAAGCCCAAAATGCCATTCAAAATACCGGGCTCACACCCGAGCAGGCAGCTGAAATTGCCAGACAACGGGGGGCAAGCGAAGAACAGATCAGAGAAATGCAACAACGTATGCTGGAGCAGCAATCGGCTAACCAAAACTATGTAGACACCATTACCGATATTCAACAAATAAAGATTAAAGATGCTGTTTCTGATGTGTCGACCCGAACCGCAAAGCTCAATACTAAAAGCGAAATATTTGGATCCTATCTTTTTAACAGTAAAGATTTAACTTTCGAACCCAACCTAAACATTCAGACACCTAAAAATTACGAAATCGGTATCGGCGATCAGATTCTGATCCAGATATGGGGAAATTCGCAAAACAATTACCAGTTAAATGTTAACCGGAATGGCCAGATTGTTATTCCGGATGTTGGACCGATATTTATTGCAGGATTGACTTTCGACTCAGCAGAGGAAAGAATCAAACAACGCCTGACCGAAATCTATGCAGACATGGGCGGCGACAATCCGGGAACCTTTGCACAGGTAAACATGGGACAACTAAGATCGATTCAGGTGAACCTTTTGGGCGAAATAACCACACCGGGCACCTATACCCTGCCTGTAACTGCCACCCTTTTCAACGCGCTTTACCTGTCGGGAGGTCCTGACAGCATTGGATCTTTCCGTAACATTAAGGTAATCAGAGACAATAAGATACTGCAAAACGTTGATATTTATAAATTTCTGGTGGATGCAGATCCTTCCGGTAATTTCATGCTGAAAGACAACGACATTATCTTTGTGCCTGCTGCAGAAACACGCGTTGAAGTGAAGGGGCCGTTTAAACGAAACGGCATTTTTGAAATGAAACAAGAGGAAAACCTGAGCGACCTGATCCGGTTTGCCGGAGGCTTTACTCAAAATGCTTTTCTTTCAAGAATTCAACTGCAAAGGCTAACCCAAAGGGGGAAACAGATTCTCGACATTCCTTACGAACAGCTTTCTTCGTTTCAACTCATGAACGGCGACCTGCTGTCGATTGGGAAAATTGCAGAAGAATTCAAAAACCGGGTAACCATCACCGGCGCCGTTTATCAGCCGGGAGAATACGAATGGACAGATGGCTTAACACTCTTCGATCTGATCGCAAAAGCAGACAGTCTGACTCCGGATGCGTTCAATAACCGAGGCCTCATTACCCGCTTTAATCCTGACCTTACCACGACCACCATCCCCTTCGATGTGGAAAAAGTAGCATCGGGAAAAGTGAACATTGTGTTACAGGAAAAAGATATCGTTACCATCAAGTCTCATTTTGCCATGGGCGAGCAACCCTATGTTACCATTAACGGAGAAGTGATGAAACCCGGACAAATGCCCTGGTCGGAAAAGATTACCATTTCTGATCTGGTGTTTATGGCAGGAGGTTTTACTGAAGCAGCCGACAGCAGCTACATCGAAGTTTCCAGAAGACTATCCTACGATGAAGCCTCGAAATCGACCGATACACTTGTTCACATTTTTAACCTGAAACACTCCCGCGGCTTAAAAACCGACACGGATGTTCCATTTTATCTTGAGCCCTTTGACCGCGTTTCCATAAAAAGAGCTCCCGGATACCGCGAACAAGGTTCGGTTACCATTACCGGCGAAGTGGTTTATGCGGGTGTGTATGCTTTGCAAAACAAAAATCAGCGGATTTCCGACCTGGTTAAAAACGCCAAAGGAATTACTCCACAGGCATTTGTCGCTGGAGCCTCATTAAAAAGAAAAACAGATGAATTAGGATCGGAAACCATCGCGATTGACCTGAAAACGATTTTAGACAATCCAAACGGACCAGCCGATCTCTACCTCAGAAACGGAGACATCCTGTTTGTTCCGGAATATACCCAGACTGTAAAAGTAACGGGCGCTGTTCAGAATCCGTTCTCCATTACCTACGAGGAAGGCAAAACACTGAAATATTACATTGATAAAACCGGAGGCTTTGGAACGGAGGCCGCCAAAAAAAAGGTATATGTAAAATATCCGAACGGCTACACGGCATCCACCAAAACCTTTATCGTAAAGAACTATCCTGAAGTAGGCCCTGGAAGTGAAATTGTGGTTCCCCAAAAAGAAAAGCGTGAAGGGATGGGTCTTCAGGGATGGCTGGCAGTCAGCAGCGCCTTTTCATCGCTTGCCATTGCCATCGCAGCAGTCTTGAGATAGGTTATGATGATTCGGAAAACTGAATCCGTTTTTCAAACTCCTTACTAAAACGTAATGACAGAAGAAATAAAAAATTCAAAATCGACAGAAGCCGACGAAATTGATCTTATCGCGTTGGCAAAAACCCTGTGGGATGGGAGAAAATTTATCCTTAAAACCGTAATCCTGTTTGCAGTGTTGGGAGTAATCGTTGCCCTTGTATCACCCAAAGATTATACGGCATCAAGCACCATGGTTCCTCAACTGTCACAGAGTTCTTCCAAGTTAGGAGGTTTATCTTCGCTTGCGGCCATGGCGGGTTTTAACATGAACCTGGACAACGGCGGTGCGGACCTTTCTCCCTTTATTTATCCGCAAATCGTGCAAAGTGTACCGTTTCAACTGGAACTGATGAATACAAAATTCACCTTTACCGGCATCGACCAACCGCTTACGCTTTATGATTATTATACCGAGTATTATTCACCCGGCATACTGGGGCAAGTCAAAAAATATACCATAGGATTGCCCTTTGTTATTCTAAAAGCCATCAAAGGAGAAAAAGCGGAAGAGCCATCTGTAAATGAGGACAAAACCGGAACCATTCAGCTAACAAACGACCAGGAAGAAATTAGAAAGATACTTGGAAACGCTGTTTCGCTGGAGTCAAACGATAAGGATGGATATATTATTTTGAATGCTGTTTTTGGCGAACCACAACTGGCTGCCCAGGTGGCACAAAAAGCACAGCACTTACTCCAGCAGTCCATCACTGAATTCAAAATCGAAAAGGCAAAAGCTCAATTGGCTTTTATCGAAGAACGCTATACCGATAAAAAGAAAGAATTTGAAGCCGCACAGGCTGAACTGGCCGCTTTCCGCGACCGGAATAAAAATGTAACCTCTGCCCTTGCACGTACCCAGGAAGAAAGACTGCAAAGCGATTACCAACTGGCATTTAGTGTTTATTCGGAACTTGCCAAACAATTGGAACAAGCCAAAATTAAAGTAAAAGAAGACACGCCTATTTTTGCGATTATAAAACCCGTTACCGTTCCCCTTGAAGACAACAACAGTGGTCTGAAAACACTCATCATCTGGATCTTTTTAGGTGGAGTTTGTTCCATTGGCTGGATCTTTGGCAAACAGTTTTTGGGCTCGGTGAAAGAGAAATGGAACGAGATCGATTGAAATTAACCCCGAATAAGAGGGTCATAGCGGATCATTGTTACAGATATAAAATCCCTTAGTTGGCAATTCCGTTAAGTCTCAAACAAAATTGATAAAAACGACAGCTAATTGAAATGAAACATACCATAAAAACCATTACCTGTATCGGCGCAGGATATGTAGGCGGCCCGACCATGGCCGTGATTGCACAAAAATGTCCGGGGATTAAAGTCAATGTGGTGGATATCAATCCGCAACGCATTGCCGAATGGAACGATACTGACCTGGATCAACTTCCGATTTACGAACCCGGACTAAAAGAAGTGGTGCAGGAAGCCCGCGGACGCAACCTGTTTTTCTCCACCGATGTGGAAGCAGGTATCCGCGAAGCCGAAATGATATTTATTTCGGTAAACACACCCACCAAAACCTATGGAGTGGGGAAAGGCATGGCAGCCGATCTGAAATACGTTGAACTGTCGGCCCGTCAGATTGCAAGGATTGCACCCGAAGGGAAAATCGTGGTAGAGAAGTCTACCCTACCCGTTCGCACGGCACAGTCGATTAAAACCATTTTGGAAGCCGAGGGTAACGGCAAAAAATTCCAGGTCCTTTCAAACCCTGAATTTCTGGCCGAAGGGACCGCCATCTCCGACCTTCACCACCCCGATCGCATTCTGATTGGCGGAGGACAGGACGAAGACGGACTGGCCGCCATTGAAGCGCTGGCTGCCATTTATGCGCACTGGGTGCCACGCGAAAACATCATCACCACCCGCCTCTGGTCATCAGAATTGTCGAAACTGACTGCCAATGCTTTTTTGGCGCAACGGATTTCATCCATCAACGCCATTTCTGCTCTTTGCGAAAGAACCGGCGCCGACGTCGATGAGATCGCCCATGCCATTGGCGCCGATACCCGCATTGGCCCCAAATTCCTGCGCTCTTCCGTTGGTTTTGGCGGAAGTTGTTTCCAGAAAGATATACTCAACCTGGTATACCTGTGCCGGCATTTTAATTTGCCTGAAGTCGCCGATTACTGGGAAGGAGTGGTCAAAATGAACGATTACCAGAAACACCGCTTTGCCAAACAAATTATCGATAGCCTGTTTAACACCGTTTCGGGGAAAAAAATTGCTTTCCTGGGCTGGGCCTTTAAAAAAGATACCAACGATACGCGTGAATCAGCAGCGATCTATGTAGCCAAAGAGTTACTCGACGATTTGGCCGAGATTCATATCTACGACCCAAAAGTAAAAAAGGAACAGATTTTCAAGGATTTGGAATACGTTTACAAACAGGATCCGACTCAATCCTTCGATCCTTCCGTCCTTCAGTCCCTGATCACGGTTCACGACGAGCCCTACACGGCACTCGAAAATGCACATGCCATTGCGATCCTCACCGAATGGGACGAGTTCCTTACCTACAATTGGCAGCAGATCTACGAAACCATGCTCAAGCCTGCCTTTGTTTTCGACGGCCGCAACATTCTGAATGCCGCCGAAATGAACCAGATCGGATTCGAATACAAAGGAATCGGGAAAGGATAAAAAAAGCGGCAAGCTGTAAGCTACGAGCTTCAAGCTACCAAGAATAGTAAACGAATAAACATCTACGATCGGGTATCAAGTATAGAGCAAAAGCACCCCCTCCGTCATTCCGGATGTAAAAACACCGGAATTCCTCGTCCCCCTCAAAAAGGTGGACAAACAGAAGAAAATAAATATCGAATAATGATTAACGATTGAAGATTTACAAAGGATAAAAACCAGTCAACGATTTTTGAATCACAAAATGAAACACTTCTGCGTGCCCGACAAAAATCCGTCAGGCGGGCTAAGCCGCAACATTGAAATAATACAAAGGTAAAACGCAGCCGGAGGCAAGTTACACGGGCCAGAATAAAGACTAATTGACTATTGTTGTGTACTTCGTTGAAGCACAGACCTTATTCAAAATAAACACCTAGTGAATTTTGTCTTGATGCTCGAAAATGCCTTCCTCGTGTTTCGTTTTTCTCATCAAGGAGAAAAATGAAAGCTCGTCCGGCAGGACAAAAACAACAAGAATCAGATTGCTTCTCCTTCCGTCAGCTGACGGACCGGGATCGCAATGACTGTCTAACCGATAAAATACTGCGGCGCTTGAAAGATATATTACAACAGATAAAACGCATTGCGCCGCCAGACACGTTACAATACCTGTCATCCCGAGCGAAGTCGAGGGATCTGTTGGAAACGTGTCGCAGATGATAAAACTTAGTATCGAGAGCTTAGAAGTTATAAAATAGAAAATATTCAAGCATTTATGCCTTATAACTCAGTCCTTCAATACATCAATCCTTCAGTTACAAGCATCAAGCAATGAACATCGACATCATCATAGCCATCATCGTAATCATTTACATCCTGGCGGCTTTTCTGTTTCAGTGGCTGCGCCCGGGATTGATACTCTTTAGCGCTGCGGTTATATTTCTGGCTACCGGAATTATCTCAGCCAAAGAGATGATTCGTGGTTTCTCCAATACGGGAGTCATCACCATCGGGGTATTGTTTTTGGTGAACGAAGGCATCAAACAATCGGGACTGATTACCCGCCTGGCCCAGGCCTATCTTCCCCGGAAGAAAAGCCCCATGCCCTTTTTGCTGCCCCGGATCATGATCCCCGTCTCCTTTTTGTCGGCTTTTCTAAACAACCTGCCCATTGTGGTCAACACCACTCCTATTCTGTTGAAATGGGCACAAATGATGAATCTGCCCAATAAAAAACTACTGATTCCGCTCGGCTACGCGGCTATTTTTGGAGGGATGTGTACACTCATCGGTACTTCCTCGAACCTGGTGGTTCACGGGCTAATGATTGAAAACGGCTACCGCGGATTTCACCTCTTCGAACTGGCCAAACTGGGACTGATCGTTGCTGCCTTTGGATTTTTATACATGGCCCTGCTCGGCAACCGGATATTGCCCGGAGAACGGGTGCAGCGGCATAGCAAAAAGAAATCGGGCATTAAAGATTACTATTACAACGTCCTGCTTCCCGACAACAGTCGTTACATCGGCGAAACCGTTACCAACGGCGCACTCAACGGCTTAAACGGACTCGAAGTACATGCGGTGGAACGCAACGGGAAGATTATTCGTCCCGGACACGGACAGCTCACCCTGCAAGCGGGCGATGAGCTCCTGCTCACCGGAAATTCCGACCGGCTGAACTACATCCTGCTGCACAGCGAAATCAAGCTCAAAGGTGTTGACTTTTTAAAAGATACGGATCCCAACGAACTAAAAAATTACGAGGTCGTTCTGGCGCCCCGCTTCCCCGGCCTGGGCATGACACTGGCCGAATTCAATTTCTTTGAGCACTTCAATGCCGTGGTACTGGCCGTTCACCGAAACGGAGAACGCATTACGGCGAACCTGAATAAGCTCGAATTAAAAGTAGGTGATAACCTGGTGTTGCTCGCTACCGATCATTTTGAGAAAAACTGGGGCACGCGTTCCATGTTTTACCTGGTCAACTATATGCAGGATATGCCCGTTGAAAAAACCCGGAGAAAAAGGTGGATCGCGCTCTTCATCCTCCTGGCGATGGTGGCCGGCATCCTGATCAACGAAATGGTAAGCTGGGGCTTTGGAGTGCGGCTCGATATTTTTGTGATGGTGGCTTTAGCCGCTTTGCTGCTCGTATGGTTTAAGATATTGCCCGCGCAAAACTATACCAAAAACATCACCTGGGACCTGCTGATTGCCATTGCCTCCGCCTTTGCGGTAAGTGCGGCCATACAAAACACCGGTATTGCCGAAGCGCTGGCACGCGAGTTTATCGAAACCGTGCGTTCGCTGGGGCCCTGGGGAGTGCTTGCCCTGCTCTACCTGTTTACAACTATTTTTACCGAGATTATATCCAACAATGCTGCGGTGGCCCTGGTGTTTCCGGTTGCCATTGTGGCAGCACAGATGCTAAACGTCGATCCCAAACCCTTTTTTGTGGCCATTGCCATTGCCGGAGCTTCCAGCTTTATGACCGCCCGCGGATACCGTGCCAACCTGATCATCAAATCCATCGGGCACTATTCCGCCAACGACTTTGTCCGTATCGGGCTACCGCTCCAGCTGATGGTTTTTATCCTCAGCGTACTGCTGATACCACGAATATGGAGTTTTTAGAAGAAAGCGGCGAGTTTCGAGCCTCAAGCTGCAAGCTACTAGCATCAAGTATCGAGCATCTAACATCTAGTATCAGAATAACGAATGATGACTAACGATTAGAGATTGCAGATGTATTCTCTGAACTCTAAACTTTAAACTCTGAACTATCTCTAAAAGCCGCAAACTACAAGCTTCTAGGATCGGGGATCTAGGATCGAGTACGAATAACACCAACCAAGGAATTCATATAAAAACAAAAAAATCAATCTATATCAATCATGCAAGCACAGTTTATAGGCTTAGGCTACATCGGCCTTCCAACAGCAGCCGTAGTGGCTCAAAAAGGAATAAATGTTCACGGAGTGGATGTGAATCCCAAAGTAGTTGACATCATTAATCGTGGAGAAATCCATATTATTGAACCTGGATTGGGAGAAGTAGTGAAGGAAAGTGTTCAAAAAGGTTTTTTTAAAGCATCTCTCGCACCTATTGACGCCGATGTACATTTGATAGTGGTCCCAACCCCTTTCAAAGGCAACCATGAGCCCGATATTTCTTTTGTAGAAGCAGCAACCAAAGCTGTTTTGCCTCACCTTAAAGCGGGTGATACCTATATTATTGAATCCACATCGCCCGTAGGCACTACTGAAAAGATGGCAAAACTTATTTTCAGCGAACGCCCCGAATTACAGGATAAAATTTTTATCGCCTATTGCCCGGAAAGGGTTCTGCCGGGAAATGTGCTGCACGAACTCATCCATAACGACAGGGTCATTGGGGGGATTGACGAAGCTTCAACCGAGAAGGCGAAAGAATTCTACAGAACCTTTGTTCAAGGCGAACTTCACAGTACAAACGCCCGTACAGCCGAAATGTGTAAGCTGACAGAGAATTCATCACGCGACGTGCAAATTGCTTTTGCCAATGAGCTGTCGCTGATCTGCGACAAAGCCGGAATCAACGTATGGGAGCTGATCAACCTGGCCAACAAACACCCCCGGGTTAATATCCTTCAGCCGGGAGCCGGTGTTGGCGGCCACTGTATTGCAGTTGATCCTTATTTCATTGTTTCTGACTATCCAATGGAATCTCAAATCATCGGTAAAGCCCGCGAAATCAATAATTACAAAGCATTCTGGTGTGCCGAAAAAACAAAAACCGCCATGCTCGAATTTCAACTGAAACACGGACGTAAACCAAAGACGGCGATTATGGGACTTGCATTTAAGCCCAATATCGATGATCTGCGCGAAAGTCCCGCCAAGTATATCGCCCAAAAGGTAATGCAAAGCGAACAAAACAATTTCCTGGTGGTGGAACCCAACATCAAAGAACATTCGGTCTTTAAACTCACCAATTATGAAGAAGCCTACGAACAGGCCGATATCATTGCCTTCCTCGTAGCTCATGATGAATTTAAAACACTGGAATACAACAACGACAAGGTAATCCTCGACTTCGCCGGAGTCTTCAAGAGATAGACACGAATCTCACAGATTAACACGGATTTCGCTGATGGTCTTACTTCACGAAGAACGTACCTATAAAATAATTGGAGCCTGCATCAATGTGCATAAGTCCTTAGGGAATGGTTTTCTTGAATCGGTTTATCAGGAAGCATTGGAAAAAGAGTTTGTCAAGCAAAACATACCTCTTTTAAAACAGCATAAACTGCTGGTCATGTTCAATGGTAAACCTCTGGATAAATACTTCAAGGTTGACTTTCTCTGCTTTGAATCAATCATCCTGGAAATTAAGGCAACTAGCTTTTTGCATAACGATTTCAAAAAACAAACCATTAACTATTTAAATGCATCAGGCCTGGAGGTAGGGCTACTTATAAACTTTGGTGAATCCAGCCTTAAATGGAAAAGATTCATTAATACAAAAGCCCGCTAGAACCACCATCCGCGTAATCCGTGTAAAAATCCGTGTAATCCAACAATAACAAAAAAGAACAAAAACAACCATGACAAATAAAACAAAAAAAAAACGTATCCTATTAGTCTTCGGCACCCGCCCCGAAGCCATAAAAATGGCGCCACTGGTAAAAGAGTTTGAAAAGCATCCCGAACAATTTGAAACCTTGGTATGTGTTACCGGGCAGCACCGCGAAATGCTTGACCAGGTATTGCAGCTATTCGAGATCAAGCCGCACTACGACCTCAACATAATGAAGCAGGGACAGGACCTTTACGATGTTACCGCCCGTGTGTTGCTTGGAATGCGCGACGTTCTCAAAGAAGCCCAACCCGACCTGGTTCTGGTACATGGCGATACTTCTACCTCCACAACGGCGGCGTTAGCTGCCTTCTATCAGCAAATACCGGTAGGACATATAGAAGCCGGACTGCGTACGCACAACATCTACAGCCCCTGGCCCGAAGAAATGAACCGCCAGCTCACCGGACGCTTGGCTACCTACCATTTCTCTCCAACTCCGCTCAGCAAACAAAACCTGCTGAATGAAGGGGTAAAAGAAGAAAACGTCCAAGTAACAGGCAATACCGTTATCGATGCACTGTTTTGGGTGATCAACAAAATGAAAAACGACGGTACCCTCGAACAAGCCATCACCAACACACTCATCGACTTCGGCCTCCCGTCTGACAAATTAATTTCGTGGAAAAATTCGTGTAATTCGTTAGAAAATTCGCGAAAATTAGTGTTGATTACCGGCCACCGACGCGAAAACTTTGGACAAGGCTTTCTCAACATCTGCGAAGCAATTAAACACCTCGCCGAACAACATCCCGATGTCGACTTTGTGTACCCCATGCACCTCAACCCCAATGTGAGGAAAGCAATCACAGACGTATTTGGTAGTCTTAGTGAAATTCGTGCTAATTCGTGTGATTCGTGCGCACAGAATGTGCATTTCATAGAGCCCCTCGACTACCTCCCCTTCGTTCACCTCATGTCCTCCGCCTACCTGGTCCTTACCGACTCCGGCGGAATCCAGGAAGAAGCGCCGGGCTTAGGAAAACCCGTTCTGGTGATGCGCGACACCACCGAACGCCCCGAGGCACTGGAAGCCGGAACCGTAAAACTGGTGGGAACCGATAAAGAAGTTATAATCCGTGAAGTATCGGAGTTAATCAGTGAACCAAAGACGTATGAAGCGATGTCTAAGGCTAACAATCCGTATGGGGATGGGGTAGCATGTTCCAGAATTATTGAAGCTCTAAAAAACTAACATAATCGCCAAATATTGACGTTTTTGGATCGATGCTTCGAGGAAAAGTTGATTTGTAACAAAATCGGCAAGCAATAATCATTTTTTTTTCAATTATTACCGCATTCAATAGCACTTTTATGAAAACAATTCTAATTACCGGAGGAGCCGGATTTATCGGTTCTCATGTTGTCCGGCTTTTTGTAAATAAATACCCGGACTACCACATTGTTAACCTCGATAAGCTGACTTATGCCGGAAATTTAGCTAATCTAAAAGATGTGGAAGGAAAACCCAATTACGAATTTGTCAAATTCGATATTGTGGACGCAGCAGCCATTCAAAAACTGTTTCTGGAAAAACAATTTGACGGAGTCATTCACCTGGCTGCCGAATCGCATGTCGACCGATCCATTTCAAACCCCAGCGAATTTGTTTTCACTAACGTAATTGGTACTGTTAACTTGCTGAATGCTACGCGAACCCAATGGAAAGATCAGACTGACAACAAACTGTTTTACCACATTTCTACCGATGAAGTTTATGGCTCGCTAAGCAACGAAGGCATGTTCACCGAAGATACTGCTTACGATCCGCACAGTCCTTATTCGGCATCAAAAGCCAGTTCCGATCATTTTGTCAGGGCCTATCATGATACTTTTGGTTTGCCAACGCTGGTTTCCAATTGCTCCAATAATTATGGCTCTTTCCAGTTTCCGGAGAAGCTAATTCCCTTATTCATTAATAACATCCGAAACAAACGACCGCTTCCGGTTTACGGTAAGGGCGAAAACATCCGGGATTGGTTATGGGTAGAAGATCACGCCCGTGCCATTGATGTAATTTTCCATCAGGGCAAACCTGGTGAAACGTATAATATCGGAGGACACAATGAGTGGAAAAACATCGATTTAATTCGCCTCATGTGCGAAATTATGGATCGAAAACTGGGTCACTCCTCCGGAACTTCGGCACAGCTAATTACCTATGTAAAAGACCGTGCAGGGCATGACTTACGTTACGCAATCGACTCAACAAAACTGCAAAAAGATCTGGGATGGATTCCCAGTTTGCAATTTGAAGAAGGACTGGAAAAAACCATCGATTGGTACCTGCATAATGAAGAATGGATGAATAATGTTACCTCTGGCGACTACCAGAAATATTACGAAAAACAGTATCAAAAGAGGTAAAAAGATTGCGTCGCCTCCGTCAATTGACAGAGCCTCGCAAAGACATTGGTTTATTACTATTCGGCGGCGCATGAGTGATACACTAAAAAGAAAACACATGATACGCCGCCCAATCATATACTAATGATCGTTATTGCGAGGGAGGAGCCACGACGACCGAAGCAATCTAATTAAGTCTATAATCCAAACATCAATAAATAGAAATAAATGAAAGGAATAATTCTGGCCGGAGGTTCCGGCACACGTCTGCACCCCATAACCCAGGTGGTATCGAAACAACTGCTCCCGGTTTACGATAAACCAATGATTTATTACCCCCTATCAGTATTAATGCTGGCAGGAATAAAGGAGATTTTAATTATATCAACACCACACGATCTTCCAAATTTTAAACAACTCTTCGGAGATGGAAATCAACTTGGCCTGCAATTAAGTTATGCCGAACAACCCTCACCCGACGGTTTAGCGCAAGCCTTTATCATTGGTGAAGAATTTATTGGAGACGACGATGTTTGCCTCATATTAGGAGACAATATTTTCTACGGAGCCGGACTCCAGAACTTATTAGCCAAGTCCGTAAAGCTGGCAACCGAAGAACAAAAAGCCGTGATTTTTGGCTATTACGTCGAAGATCCGGAAAGGTATGGAGTTGCCGAATTCGATCAGCAAAATAACGTGTTGAGTATCGAGGAAAAGCCGGCAAGTCCCAAATCAAATTATGCCGTTGTGGGCCTGTATTTCTACCCCAACAGCGTGGTCGAGGTCGCAAAAAATGTAAAACCTTCGGCACGTGGAGAACTAGAGATTACCTCCGTAAACCAGCACTATTTACAACAACAGGAACTAAAACTGCAGATTTTAAGCAGAGGTTTTGCCTGGCTCGACACCGGCACCCATGAGGCCTTAACCGAAGCCACCGAATTTGTGAAAGCCGTAGAAAAAAGAACAAGCCTAAAAATTGCTTGTTTGGAAGAAATTTCACTAAAAATGAATCTCATTTCAAAGGAAGAATTGCAGGACCGTATTTCAACGATGAAAGGTGATTATTTTGAGTACCTGAAAAGACTAATGAACGTTTAGATGAGCTTGAAACAGAAAACCATAAATGGACTTTTTTGGAGCTTTATCGATAGTTTTGCCAACCAAGGAGTGCAATTCGTTGTAGGAATTATCTTGGCACGTATTCTTTCGCCAATAGAATTCGGGTTAATTGGCATGTTAACCATTTTTATTGCCATTTCTCAATCATTTGTCGATAGCGGTTTTAGTAATGCTCTTATTCGAAAAAAAAATTGCACACAGGAGGATTATTCAACCGTATTTTATTTTAACCTCTTGGTTGGCCTTCTTTTTTATCTCATACTATTCTTTTCGGCAAATAGCATCAGTAACTTTTTTAACGAACCGCAATTAAGCCTGCTGCTAAAGGTGCTCGGAATAGGCGTGGTATTAAATGCCATCGGTATTATTCAACGCACCATTCTTACCAAAGAAATAAACTTTAAACTGCAAACTCGCGTATCTGTTGTTGCATCAGTTGGCTCGGGTACCATCGCAATAACAATGGCTATGTTGGACTATGGCGTGTGGAGCCTTGTTGCATTAACGCTTGCCCGTTTTGGACTGAATTCATTCTTTTTATGGATATGGGCAAAATGGAAACCATTGCGAATTTTTAGTAAAAAATCGTTTAACGATCTGTTTACTTTTGGGAGCAAACTCTTAATTAGCGGATTAATTGATACCATTTACCGGAATGTTTACTATCTGATTATAGGTAAGTATTTTTCTGCTAAAGAACTCGGATTTTATACCCGAGCCGATCAATTTAAAGCGTTCCCTTCTCAAAACCTGAATAGCATTATTAGTAGAGTTAGTTATCCCGTTTTGGCAAGTATTCAAGACGATAAAGAAAAACTCAAACATGCCTATCGAAAAATCATCCGTACAACCATGTTTGCTACATTTAGTCTGATGTTAGGAATGGTAGCCGTGGCTAAGCCAATAATTATTACCCTAATTGGTGAAAAGTGGCTCCCAGCAGTCATATATTTGCAAATGCTTTGTTTTGAGGGGATGTTTTATCCTTTACATGCATTAAACCTAAATATGTTGCAAGTACAAGGAAGAAGTGATCTTTTTTTACGCCTAGAGATTATCAAGAAAATACTCGCCATACCTACAATTGTAATCGGTATTTTTTGGGGAATAAAAATGATGATTGGCGGGATGATTGTTAACTCTTTTATTGCCTATTATTTAAACAGCTATTGGTCGGGTAAAATGATAGGCTATTCGTTTAGCCAACAAGTAAAAGATATATTTCCATCTTTATTGCTTGCCTTATTGATGGCTGCCACGTTGTTTATTATTGGAAACTTTCTTGAGCTTTCCCCAATATCGGAATTGATAATTCAGGTTCTTTCCGGAATCGTATTTATTTTTGCTATTGGTGAAATAAGCCGGTTTAAAGACTATATCTATTTAAAATCTTTAATTTTTGAAAAAATATCAACCTTCAGGAAAAAATGAAAAAGTTAAATAACCCAATTTATGTTACCCAACCCTCACTGCCCGAGTTGGAAGAATTTATTCCATATCTGCAACAAATTTGGAACAATAAAATATTGACCAACAACGGACCTTTTCACCAGCAACTGGAAAAAGAGCTGGCCGAATTCCTGGGTGTTCCCTTTATCTCTCTGTTCGCTAACGGAACACTGGCATTGGTTACTGCCTTACAGGCATTACGAATTACTGGAGAGGTAATTACCACCCCCTACAGTTTTGTTGCCACCACCCACAGCTTGTGGTGGAATAACATTAAACCGCTTTTTGTTGACATTGAACCGGAATTCGGAAATATCGACCCCGAAAAAATAGAAGCAGCCATAACGCCAAAAACAACAGCAATTCTTCCGGTACATGTCTATGGGAATCCCTGCAAAATTGAGCGAATTCAGGAAATCGCCGATATTTACGGATTGAAAGTGATTTACGATGCCGCACATTGTTTTGGTGTCAACTATAAGAATCAAGGTATATGTAACTTTGGCGATCTTTCTATTCTGAGTTTCCACGCCACCAAAGTATTTAATACCATGGAAGGAGGGGCGATAGTATGCCACGACGAAGCCACAAAAAAACGTATCGATTACTTGAAAAATTTTGGATTTGCGGGAGAAACGTCGGTTATGGCCCCCGGTATTAACTCAAAAATGAATGAAATGCAGGCAGCCCTTGGCCTGGTACAATTAAAACACTACCAGGAAAATATTACGAAACGAAAAGCTATTGTTGACAGCTACAGAGAAAAGCTTGCCAATATACAAGGTATCACCATGCTGCCTCTTCCTGAAAGTACAGACTCAAACCATTCATATTTTCCAATTTTTGTAGATGAAATTGCTTATGGAATGGGCCGTGATCAACTTTACGAAAAGCTGAAACAAAACAATATTTTTGCTCGACGTTACTTTTACCCGCTTATCAGCGAATTTCCTATGTATAAGGGATTAGATTCAGCCAATACTGCAAATCTACCCGTCGCTGAGAAATTAGCCAATCAGGTTATATGCCTTCCCTTATATCCTCAATTATCAATCGGCCATATTGCAAATATTTCTGACATAATTAACAATGCAAAATAATTCATTTTACGCCTCCGAAGAATTAGAGAGCCTAGGGCTAAAGAGTTTTGGCGATAATGTTTTGATAAGTCGGTTTGCAAGATTCTATTCTACCGAAAATATCACTATTGGTAGCAATGTTCGAATTGATGATTTTTGCATTTTATCTGGAAAAATAGAAATAGGCAGCAATATTCATATTTCAGCGTACAACGCATTATATGGTAGCTCAGGTATAATAATTGATGATTATTCAGGCATTTCACCACGTTGTACTCTCTTTAGTGCAACCGATGATTTCTCTGGCGATTTTTTAATTGGCCCAATGGTTGATTCTCAACTTACCAATGTAATTAATGGACAAATTAGAATTGGAAAATTTTGTCAACTAGGAGCAGGCTGTATTGTATTACCCAACGTTACAATAAATGAAGGAGCTGTTGTAGGGGCAATGTCATTAGTAAATAAAGATCTGGAGTCATGGAAGATCTACAAAGGGATACCAGCTAAAGTGTCAAAAAAGAGAAGTAAAAAGCTTTTAGAAATATTGAAAAATGGATAAACCATTAGTAAGTGTATGCATGATAACATACAACCATGAACCCTATATCAGGGAAGCTATTGAAGGCGTTTTAAAACAAAAATGCAATTTCCCAATAGAATTGGTCATTGGTGAAGATTGTAGTACTGATAACACAAGAATTATATGTAATGATTATGCAAAAGAACATTCTTTCATAAAACTCTTGCCTTCAGATAAAAATCTTGGTATGCTGCCTAATTTCTTTCGTACAATTAACAATTCTGCAGGTAAATATATAGCAATATGCGAAGGTGATGACTATTGGATAGATCCATATAAATTACAAAAACAAGTCGATTTTTTAGAAACAAATCCTGACTATTCCCTAGTATACACCAAAGCATTAAGTTATAATAATCGAAAAGAGAAATATGAAAGAAACAAATTAGGTAAAAAACTGAAAAACAATGATTTGTTAGTTTATAATCCAATAGCAACTCTCACCACCCTTTTTCGGAAAAAAGCATACGAAAAGTACCTTAAAGATGTATCGCCTATCTCTCAAAATTGGGAAATGGGTGATTACCCAATGTGGCTATGGATGCATTTCAATAGTAAAATCTATTTTTTACCCGAGGTAACAGCGGTCTATAGAGTATTAGAAGGGAGTGCTTCAAGGTCATCGAATAAAGAAAAAAGATACCAGTACAATCTTTCTAAGCTATACATATCAAATGCCTTTGCATCAATATATTGCGACTATAAAGAATATAGCAATTTCCTATCCAACAGGTATTCATTTCTCTATTTATATTGTGTGAAAAACAATATAAATAGAGAAATAGAATATGTAAAAAAAATTAATGAGCTCGAAATAAAAACAATAAAAACCAATTTAATTATTTTACTTTTTCATCATTTAGGAATTTCAAAATTGTACCATCTTATATTCAAGTAATGAAATCAACCATCTATTAATTTTACCGATGTTACAAACTGTACTAATAATATTTATTCTTGTCTTGATCTTTGCTATTTACTGGAAAAAATCAGGTCGAAAATTTAACATCGGATCATACATATTAGGATTATATATATTATCCTTGTTGAGCTCATTTTTATTAAATACAAGTTCAATAAAATATTCATTTGAAGCGTCCTTCTATTTTTTTATAATTCTAATTCTTTTTTTAACTCCTATACTAAAATTTAACACTAACAACATTGAAAAGATCACCCCAATAAACTTAAAATTATTTAACGCCATTTCTTATATATTTATAGTTTTAGGAATTTGTACTTACTTTTTTTTCGGATCTGTAGTTTATTCATTGTTGTTTTCAGGAGATTCATTCCTTCTTTTGCGAACTGCGATGGTGGGTGGAGAAGTTTACTATAAAGTGAATTATGTGTATTATATCTTGACGTTATACTGTCAATTTTATCCGATTGTTCTAATATTTTATTTTTATTCTACAACATTTACGTCAAATAGTAAATCAATCAATAACCTATTACTTTTCTCGTCAACTGCTTATATCATAAACGTGCTATCAGGTGTTGGCCGCGATGGATTTGTGCTATGGCCTATGTCATATATATTTGCATATTTTATGTTCAGAAATTTCATGAATGAAGAACATAAATTAAAAGTAAAAAAATTATTATACCGTTTTTTGATCTTATTTGCATTGATATTTATCCCAATTACAATCTCTAGATTTTATAAAGATGATAACTTCTTTTCTCCTATTCTTTCAATCGTTTCTTATTTTGGCCAACAATTTGGAAATTTTAACGATCTTTATAATTCAACTGTTCCTAACGAAACTAATTTATCTAAGTTATTTCCAATTTTAGGAAAAGACGAATCATTATCATTACTTGAAAAAAACAAATTGTACCTTCGCCTATATGGTGTCGATATTAATGTATTCTCCTCCTTCATCGGTTCTTTCTACCTTAATGTCGAGAAAAAACTACTATTTCTTTTATCATTTATTATAAATGGAATGTTTTTTCTATTTAGCATTAACAACAAAAAAGTATCTCTTGGAAGAATTATTTTTTTTACTTTCATTTCGCAATTACCGTTACACGGAATTTTCTACTATAAATTAGCATATGTTACAAGTAATGTTTATATGATATTAGTTTTACTACTATCAATTCTATTTTTAAAACAGATAATTATTAACAAATCACAATAGAATAACAGAATTGAGGGAATTTATTTTTTGAATTTTTACTCCAAAAAACGTCATTGAAAGAACCATCAACATATACTAAATATTGATTTTTTTTTGTTAATGGTGTTCATATATTATTTATTTTTTTTGCCCTCATAAGTACAATAATATGCATATTGTTTTTGGCCCAGACCTTATAAAACTTCTATTTTAGCGGAATAAAGAAATTCACTAGCTATTTATTGCAAAAAAAAATAATTCAATTTTAACATAATTAATTTCAAAATATTTTACATATGAGAATAATAGGTACTTTAATTCTATATTTCAATAAAATTAGAGATCAGTTATTTATGTTTCATCTTTTACCTCTATTCAAAAGGCATGGTCGAAACATTAAGTTCTTTCCAAGTAATTCATTTTTCAGTTATGCATCAATCTCATTAGGCGATGATGTGTATATCGGTCCAAGAGCATATTTCTCTTCAATTACAACAATAGATATTGGTAGTAAAGTCTTGTTTGGACCAAATGTTACTATAATTGGAGGAGACCATAATTCCTCGAAGATTGGTGAGTATATATATGACGTTAAAGAGAAATTACCAGAAAATGATATGCCTATCCATATCGCAGATGATGTTTGGATTGGGGCAGGTGTTACTATATTGAAAGGAGTTAAAATTGGCAAAGGAGCAATTATTGCAGCTGGTGCCGTAGTTACGAAAGATGTTGCCCCATATTCAATTACAGGCGGTGTTCCTGCCAAGCATATTGGAAATAGATTTAATAAAGAAGAAATTGAGTTACATGAAAATCTGCTCTATGCAAAAAATAACTAATATTGTCATCATAGGGAAACAACCTCCACCAATTGGAGGAGTTACGATACACGTTCAACGCCTAATTGATACTTTAGAAAAGAATCACATCAAATTTCAATTCAAGCAACTCTCCAAAAGGAGTATTTTGTCACTTTTACTTTTGACAGTAGTTAAAAAACAATTAATACACCTGCATGCCAGCTCTCCATACATTCGATTTATTTTTGCATTTTTATGTAACATCAGTAAGTCTCACCTAATTGTTACTTATCACGGGAATATAGGCAGGTTTAATGATATCGGAAACTGGTTCGATAAATTATCGATTAAATTATCTTCTATTCCGGTAGTACTAAATGAGGAAAGTCTCAAATTAGCTCAAAAAATAAATAGTGAGACACTCCTTATTCCGGCATTTATACCTCCTGTAGTAGAAGATACTTTACCCCCTCACATACTGAATCAAATAAAACTACTTAAGAACAAGGCCACTACAATATTTTGCACAAATGCATATCGGCTTTCTTATGACAAAGAAGGAAATGAGATCTATTGTGGTTCCCTCTTAGAAAAGCTATTCGCTCGAAAAGAGAATCAACAATATGCCTTCATATTTTCAGATCCTTCCGGTAGTTATAAAGAATTCTTCGACCGGAAGAATGTTGAACTCTCTAAAAATATTCTTTTTATATCAGAACCTCATTCTTTTTTTGAGGTGCTAAAATTATCTGATTGCTTTATTAGAGCAACTACAACAGATGGGGATCCATTATCAGTTAAAGAAGCGTTATATCTCAACAAAAAGGTTCTAGCGTCAAACGTCATCAAGCGTCCATCTGGATGTATAACATTTAAATTAACCAATATAGAAGATTTACAAAAGCAGGTTCATCAGATTAGTCAACATCCAGATTTGATTTCAAAAGAGCCAATCATTAACGGTGCAAATAATATAATACAACTCTACAATAAGATCATTTTATCATGAAACAAATCATACAAGACCTCAAAAAAGGTAACACCATATTAGAAGAAGTCCCGGCACCACAGGTAAAGGCCGGAACTTTATTAATAAAAACCACACGTAGTTTGGTTTCCTTGGGAACTGAACGGATGTTGGTTGAATTTGGCAAAGCCGGATTTATTGATAAAGCCCGCCAGCAACCGGATAAAGTAAAGCAAGTGCTGGATAAAATGAAAGCGGAAGGCATTTTGCCCACACTGGAAGCTGTCTTTAACAAACTGAATCAACCCTTACCTTTGGGCTATTGCAATGTCGGCGTAGTTGAAGCCGTAGGTAAGGGCGTTCACCGGTTTAAAGTGGGCGACCGCATAGCCTCCAATGGCAACCATGCCGAGTATGTCTGTGTACCTGAAAACCTTTGTGCAAAAATTCCGGATGGTGTCAGCGATGAAGAAGCAGCCTTTACGGTCATTGGATCGATTGGTCTACAAGGCATTCGTTTGTGCAATCCAACATTTGGAGAAACCATTGTTGTCATTGGCTTAGGTTTAATCGGCCTGGTTACTGCCGAATTGTTAAAAGCTAACGGTTGCCGGGTCATTGGTTACGACTTCGACCAGCAAAAGGTGGACATGGCTCGCTCGAAAGGGATCACGGCCTTTAATCCGGCCCAGGGAACTGATCCGGTAAAATTTGTACAAGAGGCCACCAATGAAACGGGTGCCGATGGGGTAATTATCACGGCTTCGGCTAAAAGTGATGAAGTAATCCACCAGGCAGCCGATATGAGCCGCAAGCGCGGACGGATCATCCTGGTGGGTGTGATTGGATTAAACATTCGTCGCGACGATTTTTACAAGAAAGAATTAACTTTTCAAGTCTCCTGTTCGTATGGCCCCGGTCGGTACGATGAAAACTACGAGCAAAAAGGACAAGACTACCCACTTCCCTATGTCCGCTGGACAGAACAACGAAATTTTGAAGCCATCCTTCAAGCCATGGAAAGTGGCCAACTGGATGTAAAACCCCTAATCACCGAACAAGTTGCGTTGGAGCAATACGACGAAATTTATGGCGACATGCGTAAAAAAGGGTCCATCGCCAGTATACTGGTTTACCCTGAAAATGCAAAAAGAAACAGCTCCGTTATTTTAAAAGAGTCATCTTTCGGACAAAAGTCCCCTTCAGGGGATTTAGGGGTCAAAGGAGCCGGAATTTTTGGAATCATTGGAGCCGGCAACTTCACCTCTTCAACCATTATTCCCGGAATGAATGCCGCCGGAGCTCAATTAAAAGCCATTGCCAGTGCCGGAGGCTTATCAGCAAAAACATTGGCTAAAAAGGGAAATATCGCTGTTGCCAGCTCTGACTACAAGGAGCTCCTAAACGACTCAGACATTGACACGGTTATGATTACAACTCGCCACAACCTGCACGCTTCGATGACACTGGAGGCCCTGCAAGCTGGCAAAAATGTCTTTGTTGAAAAACCCTTATGTTTGACGGAAGAAGAATTGGAGGAGATTGCCGCGTCGACTACGTCTCCTCGCAATGACGGCACTGCACCAATGGTGGTCGTTGGTTTCAACCGCCGGTTTGCACCCCTGGCTCAGACGATGAAAAAACACCTGGGTGAAGGAGCAAAAAATATTGTGGCTACCATGAATGCAGGCTTTATTCCTCCTGAAGTGTGGGTACACGATTTAGCGATTGGCGGAGGCCGGATCATTGGTGAAGCTTGCCATTACATTGATCTATGCACCTATTTAGCCGGAAGTAAGGTAACAGCCGTCTGTATGAACAGCATGGGTGTCAACCCCGAAGAAAATACCGATAATGCCAGTATTCTGCTCAAATATGAAAACGGTTCGAATGCCGTAATCAACTATTTTGCCAACGGGAGTAAAGCCTATTCCAAAGAACGTATTGAAGCTTTCGCGCAGGAAAAAACAATGATCATTGACAACTGGAGAACACTGACTGCTTATGGCGTCAGAGGCTTTTCGAAACAAAAAACAAGATTGGACAAGGGACATAAAAACCAGTTTAAACAATTGGTAGAGTCCGTTAAAAGTGGTGTTCCCATTATACCTTTTGACGAAATAGTCAACACTACACAGGCCAGCTTTGCAGCCATCAAAAGCTTGAAAGAAGGAAGGTGGATAGAAGTGTAGCCGCTTTATTGGAACAGATCGCTTCGTCGTTCCTCCTCGCGATGACAAAACAGATTTAATATTTGGGGGATTGAGGCTGGCGGCCTTGCCGCCAGCCTCAATCCCCCTCAACGACACAACCGCTGTCATTGCGAGAAGTCCTAGTGAAACGGAGACGACGAAGCAATCTTATTCGGTAACTGCATTTGAATCGGAGACAACAAAGCAATTTTATCGCCCATATTGACACGCAAATCGTAAATGAAACGAGCATCTAATATAATTGCACTTAAGTGTATATTTTAAACAAGTGCGAGTTCCATACTATACCATTGAAAACAAACAATTTTAATAGTTTGAAAAAGATTTTCCTGATATACTATACCATCATCCGTCTTCGTCCCATCCAAATCCGTTACCAACTGTGGTACCGATTCAGAAAGATGTGGCGTAAAGCAACTGGATTTACCTATCTGCTTTCAATAGAGAAACAGGCCGAACCATTAAAATTCACACCATGGATAGACAAACCCGTTTCATTAACTAAAACAGGATCAAATTCCCCCTTTAGGGGGCTAGGGGGTGAACCCTACTCTTATACATTCTTAAACATCACCAGGGACATTTCTCCCCCTATAGGGGGAGTACCCCGACTGAAGAATGAATGTCGGGGGGAGGGGGTCGGGAAGCTTTGGGCATACAACCTCAATTACATGGACTACCTGCTTCAACCCAATATGGAATTGGAAACAGGAAGAAAGTTAATCGAACAATTCATCAACGATCTCCCTCAAAATCCAACAGGGCTGGAGCCCTACCCCATTGCCCTCCGTGGAATCAACTGGATAAAGTTTCTAAGTCGAGCGTCATTGCGAGGAGGAGGAACGACGACGCGGCAATCTCTGCAAAATGCTGCTACAACTCCTTCAACACCTCGTCATTGCGAGGACGACGACGGAGGACGAAACAACCTCATCCGTATAAACGGATGTCTCTACGCCCAATACCTGATCCTTCTTGATAATTTGGAATACCACCTGATGGCCAACCATTTATTGGAAGATGGTTTCAGCTTGTTATTCGCAGCTTTCTATTTTAAGGATGATACCTTTTTCAAGAAGGCAAAAGGTATCATAGAGGTTGAATTGAAAGAACAAATCCTGGACGATGGTGCACACTTCGAGTTAAGTCCAATGTACCATCAAGTTATCCTTGATCGCTTACTGGATGGTATCAACCTGCTTCAAAACAATCCGCTATTCGAAACTCAAGATCGTCTGCTGGATTTTATGAAAGAAAAGGCGGACCGTATGCTTCAATGGCTAAACACAATTACTTTCAATAACGGACAAATCCCCCTTCTCAATGACTCAGCCCCCGGCATCGCCCCAACAACAGGGCAATTAAATGCGTATGCTGAGCGATTAAAGCTGTTATTCAGCTCCGTCCCCGCTGCACTTGACGCCAGTGGCTATCGGAAATTCATTTCAGCAAATTATGAATGTATCGTTGATGTCGGGGCTGTTGGTCCTTCCTATCAACCTGGCCATGCCCATGCCGATACCTTCAACTTTGTTCTGAATGTAAATCATAAGCCGGTTTTAATTGATACGGGCATCTCAACCTATGAAGCCAATGCCATCCGACTCGCAGAACGAGGTACAGCTGCACACAATACAGTAGCCGTTTACCAGCGTAATTCATCCCAGGTATGGTCCTCTTTCCGGGTTGCTCAAAGAGCCAATGTTGAAATCATAAAAGAAGAAAAAAATAGAGTTACAGCCACTCATGATGGGTTCAGAAGTATTGGGACAAGTCATCAGCGGAGCTGGCTGTTTGATGAACAAAAAATAAGGGTTGAAGATATTTTAACAGGCCGCCAGACTAAAGGGACGGCTTACTTTCACTTTAGTCCAGGCTTAATACCAATAAAAAGGAACAATGAGATTTTGATCAATGATACTTGTATAAGCTTTGAAGGAGCTGAAACAATTTCACTGATCAAAGCGCAACTCCCCGATGGCTATAATCGCTCAGTTGATTACCACAAACTCGAAATTGTTTTTCAACACAAGCTAGTCTCCATCATTAAAACCAAGGGCTAGATCAAGCATCCAGCATCAAGAATCGAACATCAAGAATCAAGCATCCGATATCAACCAAAATATGCGCATTTTATTTTTAACCGATAATTTTCCACCGGAAGTAAATGCTCCGGCAACAAGAACCTACGAACATTGCAAAGAATGGGTAAAGCAAGGAGTGAATGTAACCGTAATCACCTGTTTTCCCAATTTTCCTCAGGGAAAAGTGTACGAAGGTTATAAAAACAAAAGAATTCATCATGAAATCATTGACGGAATAAAAGTGATCCGGGTGTGGTCTTACATTACCGCCAACGAAGGTTTTGTAAAAAGGACCCTCGATTATATCTCTTTTTCATTTTCTGCTTTTTGGGCCGGCCTATTTCAAAAAACAGACCTGATTATTGCTACTTCCCCTCAGTTCTTTACCGCACTGGCAGGCCGTACCCTCTCCTTTTGGAAACGGAAGCCCTGGATTATGGAAGTCCGCGACCTGTGGCCCGAGTCCATCAAGACAGTTGGAGCCATGAAAGACAATATTTTCATTCGCTATTTTGAAAAAGAAGAACTCTGGTGCTACAAAAGTGCCTATAAGATTGTAACGGTTACCGATGCTTTTAAAGAAAACCTGATTCGTAAAGGTATTGCTCCTGAAAAAATTAAAGTGGTAAAAAACGGGGCCAATATGGAACTTTTTAAGCCCGTTGAGAAAGACAGGCAATTATTAAAAGAACTGGACCTGGAAGGAAAAACCATTCTTGGTTATATCGGAACACATGGGATGGCTCATAAACTAGATTTTTTAGCTGATTGCGCCAGGCAATTGCAAAATACCTCCTACCATTTTCTTTTCTTGGGTAATGGTGCTGAAAAGCAAAAGCTGGTAGAAAAGGTCAAGCAGGAACAACTAAAAAACATTACGTTACTTGATTCTGTTCCTAAAAATGAAGTCGTTCGCTATCTCTCTATCATAGACATAGCTCTGATTAATCTGCGGAAAAGTGATTTGTTTAAAACCGTTATCCCATCCAAGATATTTGAAAATGCAGCCATGCAAATCCCTATACTGATCGGTGTTGACGGTGAAGCCAGATCTATTGTTGAGCAATATGAGGCAGGGCTTTTCTATGAACCTGAGGATATTGAGGATTTCCTCACGAAACTGAAAAAATTAAAGCAACCGGAACAATATCAAAAATGTCAGCAAGGCGGACTAAAACTAGCGCAGGCATTTGACCGAAAAAAGCTGGCCGGCAATTTACTCCAAATACTAAAAGACACCCCAGCTGGCGATAATTTGTGATAAACTTGGATTATAGAAGAATAAGATTTTTAGGCATACCAATAACCTCAAAGCGTTTTCGAAACCTTTGAGGGTTAAAAAGAGCACATAACCTTCGCTGGCGCGCATTTGTCCGCCAACTGACGGAGGTCTCTTTTGGAACAAAAGAAAGTAGATAGTTTATCTTCAGCATGTCAGCGAGATAAATTTATTTTCTTTAAAACCCGGAGGGTTTCCATGTTTATAGAATAAATAAATGCAGAAGACATGCGACCCCGGCCGGGGTCGAACCTTCATCTTCCCCATCTTTTTCTATAACCATATGATACCTCCGGTATCTGGTTTATATGAAAGCATCAAGCAACCAGCATCGAGTATCCGGTAACGAGTAACCTGCCGGCACATCAATTAATCAATCATTCTCCCCCCGCTACCGCGCAAATCCTTTCGCGTGGTGATTAAACAGAGCCTTATTATTACGGCGCAAACAACAGGCAGATTTTAATGAATATTTTAATTGCGCCGCTTTATTCGCTTCGCTCATTGTCCGCGGGTTTCACCCGGGGTTATTCATATCACACCCCTTTCGGGGTTAAAGAAATAAATAAGCTTACCAGCAGCACGACCAACCTTCAGGTGTTTCCAAAACTCTGAAGTGTTTAAATAAAACATTCATGATTCCCAATGGCTATTCTGGCTCGTTTTGTAACCTTAACCTTTTCCAAAGCTCCAAACTTTGGAAAAGGTTCCAGGAGAATACATCAACCAGACCGATAAGCTTAATAAGGTTTGGTTTTTTTATGCATAAAAACCACTTCCCTTGGATTTGGCAAATAAGTTTTTTCCACCTTACCAACAACCTCAAAGTGTTTTCGAAACCTTTGAGGTTTAAAAACAGCAAATCACTCCCTCCGTCATTCCGCTGCCAAAACACCGGAATTCCTCGTCCTCCTGGAATGGGGACAAACTGAGAACAAGCTTCAAGTAACAAGCTACAAGCCTCGAGGATCAAGCATCGAGTTACGAGTCACTGGTCATTTGTCATTAGTCACAGAGAACAAGCTACAAGTATCGAGCATCGAGGATCAAGGATCAAGGATCGAGGATCAAGGATCAAGTCCGGGGAACACATACCATCATCAGGGAACAAGAGACAATACCGGGGGGACGGTGAAAAACATCAATGGGATACGAAAAATTGCCGGGGGAAAGGTCGCCCAATCCGATTGAATTAAAAAAATTGGCGATGGAATAAAAAACTTTGCCAAATAAGACAAAAAAGCAGCCGGGGGAAGGGATAGAGACACCGGGGGAAATAAAAAAAACGCCAATGGGGAAGCATAATTAACCGATGGGAATTAAAAAAAGCCCCACGGGAAGGAGTAAACTTGCCGCGGGGCCTTTAAAATCAGGCTTTACAAAATACTACCTATAGTATCTCGACAGTCTGTCTTCGTCTTTCCAAAAAACATAACGGCCGTATTCACGGATGGTACTGTCTTTCTGAAACAATAAACTATAGGCCTTGTCGCGCAAGGTTTTTGTTGCGTTGCCATCGTCAGCCGCTCCGTTGGCGGCAGCCAGCAATTCCGACAAACTGTGCGACAGGGTACGTGCCTGGGAAAGTTTTCCGCGATCAAAATTAATACTCTCCAGCGGTTCGGGGTATTTTTCGCCCAATACAGCTATTTCGAGCAGATCCTGCACCATATCGGCATTGCTTGATCCCTCGCGAATTCGTGCCACTTTTTTCCGAACATCCTCACGATTGCGGTAGGCAAAAGAAAAATCATGTAATAACTCATCCCGAAAAGAAAAGGCTGGAGGCGACTGTTCTTTCCACTCGACAACTGCATTCTCGCGTGCCCGGAAAATACCCATCCACTCGGCCTGGAGGTAGCTCAGCGCTCCACTCAGAGGAGTCAGTTCATCAATAAGGTTAACATCCATCCCCGCTCCGGCCAAAACATCGCGATCTTCGTTGGCGTCAATAGCAAGCGTATTTACACTTACCACATATTCGTCAATCGGGGTATTAGGAAGTTTTACATCTTCCAACGGAAAGTTAGCAATCGCATCCTTCCATTGTTCGAAATCTTCAGTATAACTCATGTTTAGAAGAAATTTAGTGATATATTGCAAATGCTCCGCCGGCCTCTTCTGGCCTTTCCGGGATTCATAAACTTATGGAGAGTTAGATGACGAGCCGGCGGGTTACATTTATAATATTTCGGTTTAAGTTAATAAACATCAATTCATTATACAACATTCCTGCTCGATAACAGTTAAAATAACCAACAACGCCCGATTAAAAATATGCTAACAAAATGCTCCCCTGACACGAATTCTTGTTCTGTCGTTCTTTTGTAAACTTAAATTTTCCCATTTTTGCAGCCGGAAAATTTAGCTGTTTTACAGATTAACAGTTTAACCACTCATCTATTTAACAGTTTATCAATTTATCAATAATGACAAACATGGAAGAACCGAAGGAGGCCTTTCCCTATACCCCTCCCACCCCCGAAATCAAAGAAAAATACGCCGAAATTTTTGCGCTTAAAGAACCGATAAAAGTCCCGCTTCCCAAACTGCTGTTTGATAAAGCTGTAGCCTTGTTTTTTCTCCTGCTCACCTCGCCCATACTTTTGCTGCTGCTGGTGGCCAACTGGGTGGAAGGACTGCTGATTAAGGAAAACAAAGGGCCGCTGTTCTTTTATTACTACGGCATGAGTCACGGCCGCAAGTTTAAGAAATGGAAGATCAGGCTGATCAAGGAAAGCTATGTTGACAAAGAACTTCAGGCAAAAGGCGACTGGCATGCCTTCCAAAACGAATGGATGCCCGAAGCCAGAACTTATGTCGGCGCTTTTGTCAAGAAGTTCTACCTCGATGAAATCCCGCAGTTCTATTTGATTCTCAAAGGCGACATGTCGTTTGTAGGGCCGCGTCCGCTGGCAATACATCATTACGAGCGCGATTTGGCACAGGGAAATGTTACCCGTAAGTTGATACGCGGTGGTTTACTGGGGTACGGACACGTACGCAAAGGCACCCCGGAATTTGGAAAACCGGTATATGAATACGAATACGTTTACCGCTATCTGCATTACTCCCCTTTCCAACTCCTGATGACCGACCTGTATGTGATCTGGCGCGGCATCGTGGTCGTCCTCAAAGCCGGCGGACACTAGGAAGATTAGAAGGGATGAAGTGTTGAGGATTGGAATGACAGTGCCAGGTTTTGCAGCATTTAATCGAGGATCAAGGATCCAGCTGTGAGCTTCTAGCTTCAAGCCACAAGTCAAGATAAAAGGGCAAAGAGCAAGAGGATAAGAACATCGAACGAATACGAATAAACCGGCCTCGGCTGGTGAGCCGGAAAACAAGTGCAGACAGCGTATAAAAATCTTTGCTGTTTGACCCCGGGGAGACTCCCGGGGGAGTTTCAAAGATTTTAGCTGGCAAACGTAGCTTTTCCGCGCGAAGCAGACGCAGCCTTGACTTTTTGAAACTTTTGTGTCAAGACAAAAGTTTGAGACAGTCCGGCAGGAAATAAAAGCTGAGAGTTACAAGCGGCAAGCTTCGAACTTTAAGCAAGAGAACACCAAATGATGATTAACGATTTTCGATTGTTGATTGAAAATAGCCTGCGAGATTCATGAATACCCCAAAAAACACCTCTGCATGCCCGACAATCCCGAGGCCTCGGGACCGTCAGGCGGGCTAAGTTGCCGCATTGAAAAAACGCAAAGGGAAAACGCAGCCGGAGGCAAGTTACACGGGCCAGAATAAAGATTATTTGCTTTTTGTGGTGTATTTCATCGAAGCACAGACCTTAATAAAAATAAACACCTAGTGAATTTTGTCTTGAGTTTTCTGTTTACTCTTTTGGTAAAGCAAAAGAGTAAAATCCGACCGATAGGTCAAAAGCAGCAACAAAACAGCTAGCCACAAGATCAGTAAACAAATAAATAGCTGGAATCGAATATCAAGGATCAAGCTGCGAGTATCGAGCTAAGAGTATCGAGCTAAGAGAACAGCAAAACACCAAGGCAAATGTGGGGACAAAGCAAGAAAGCTCTGAGCTATGACTAAGAGCCAACTACAGCAGTACGGTACACTGAATTACATTGATTGCAAAATTGTATAAGCGTCAAATTGTAAAGGCATAAAGCAAAGAGCTTGGAACTTCGGTCAACAAGCTCAACTCTGCCCCCTGAACTTTGAACTCCTCTACTATATCACCCCCTCCGTCATTCATTCCTTCGATCCCTCAGTAAACACACGTTTCCCTTGCTTCTTCTGCAAATAATAAGTAACATTGAATCATAATACATTCAACAGAAAACAGGCGACAGCATGAAGAGAATATTGGTAACTGGTGGTGCGGGATTTATCGGATCACATCTGTGTGAGCGACTGTTAAACGAAGGCAATGATGTAATTTGCCTCGATAACTATTTCACCGGATCAAAACGCAATATCCTTCATTTGCTTGGGCACCCGCTCTTTGAGCTCGTGCGTCAGGATGTCACCCATCCCTACTTTGCCGAAGTCGATGAAGTCTATAACCTGGCTTGCCCCGCCAGTCCGGTGCATTACCAGTACAACGCCATTAAAACGATCAAAACTTCGGTAATGGGCGCCATCAATATGCTGGGGCTTGCCAAACGCGTAAAGGCCAAAATTCTGCAGGCCAGTACCAGCGAGGTTTACGGCGACCCAAGCATCCACCCCCAACCCGAGGATTACTGGGGCAATGTAAACCCGATCGGCCCGCGCTCGTGTTACGACGAAGGAAAAAGATGCGCCGAATCGCTTTTTATGAATTACCACGTACAAAACGGGGTCAAGATCAAGATCGTACGGATTTTTAATACCTATGGCCCAAATATGAATCCCGACGACGGAAGAGTGGTTTCCAATTTTATTGTCCAGGCGCTGAAGGGTGAAGACATTACGATTTTCGGGGACGGCTCTCAAACCCGCTCGTTTCAGTATGTCGACGACCTGGTGGAAGGCATGCTGCGCATGATGCAAACGCCTGATGATTTTACAGGGCCCGTAAACATTGGCAATCCCAACGAATTTACCATGACCGAACTGGCCCAAACCATCCTCGACCTCACCGGTTCGTCATCCAAAATGGTCTTTCACCCCTTGCCTGCCGATGATCCCCGGCAACGCCAACCCGATATTTCACTGGCCCAACAAACGTTAAACAACTGGGAACCCAAAGTACAGCTTCGCGAAGGACTGAAGAAGACAATCGCTTATTTTGACGACTTACTCAGTGAAACGGAAGGGTAAAAAAACATGACAAATCCCTGCTTACCTGTTTTATTTAATCCCGTTTGTTTCCCGAGTGTCGTTAATCAAAAGGATCAAATCATTCTGAAATACGATGCATTATACCGATATGCTTTAGAAAAGCCCTGAACCCAAAAGTGAATGTAATTTTCAATTCAAAGGTTCACCGGTTTTATCCCTTATTTATATTCAATACAAGTAAAAAAATGGAGGGCTCCTGCAAAAGAGTCGGGTACAAAGCCTTAGCTAAAATAATACGGAATGCGCTTTCAAAATAAGGCTCATTTACCTCTGGCGCGACCCGTGTTTTTTTCACATCTCTTTGGCAATCGTGTTTAAAAACAGCAAATCTTTCTGTAAAAACAGTATTTTTGAAACCCGTTAAATGATCAGGTTCTAAACAAACGTATAATGAAATCCCGCGAAACAGAACTTTTAGTTCTTTATCTGGCCATTGATCTGGTTCTTCTAAATGCAGCTCTGGCCATTATGGCATGGCTCAGTTTGGATATTTCGGCACGTGACTATCGAACAATGAGTATCTACGTACTGCACGGAAACCTGGCCTGGATCATTTCCTACCTTATTTTCTCGAAAAAGAATCTGTACCTCCGCGACAATATTTTTAACCGGCTCATACGTATCACCAAACGCCAGCTCGTTTTCTATCTGGTGTCAGCGGTAATCGCCTTTATGTTTGTTCCCGGGCCGTTCTTTCGCACCTTCTTTTTTGAATATACCCTACTCTTTTATTTGGGTAAGGTTGTTTTTTACTGGCTGTTTTATTATTACCTCAGGCAACGACGGGGCAGCGGCAACAGTACATTAAATACCGCTGTAATCGGACACGGTGAGACCGGAGATCTTTTAAAACGGATCATTGTCAGCAATCCATCGCTGGGCTACCGCTTTTCAGGCTTTATCAGTTCAAATGAAATCTCTGAGGAGGAAGAAGAGTTGGGGCATCCGGACAAACTTGAAGAAATAATCGACCGTCATAACCTGCAAATGATCTTTTATACCATTTCATTGTTCAGCGATGAAAATGGAGAGCTAAGGGGGAAAAAGATACTGAAATTGTGCAACCAAAAAGGTGTTCGGCTTCGCTTTGTTCCCAAAGACCAGTGGTGTTTCAAAAGCAGTCGCAACAACCTGGAATCCATTGGCGACCTTTTGGTGTTAAATCCACAGGAAATACCCCTGGACAACGTATCGTTCCGAATTCAAAAACGCCTGTTCGACATTGCGTTTTCCCTAATGGTGATCCTGTTTATCTTTTCCTGGCTTTTGCCGATCGTAGCCATCGCCATTAAATTAAGTTCGAGGGGACCCGTTTTTTTCAAACAACAACGTACCGGAATTAATAACCGCACTTTCTATTGTTACAAATTCAGAAGCATGAAGCCCAGCAAGGAAGCCGACACGCTTCAGGCCTCTGCCGACGACGACCGTATTACCCCGATCGGGCATTTTATGCGCAAAACAAACATCGATGAGCTTCCCCAGTTTTTCAATGTGTTGATCGGAGATATGTCGGTGGTCGGTCCTCGCCCCCATATGCTGAAGCACACCGAAGAATATGCTGAACTGATCGATTATTACCTGGTTCGCCACTATGTAAAGCCCGGAATTTCGGGTTGGGCACAGGTAAAAGGATACCGTGGCGAAACCAAAAAATTAAGCGCCATGCAAAACCGTGTAAATGCCGACATGGAATACATTCGCAATTGGAGCTTTGCCTGGGATCTAAAAATCATCTGGTTGACCGTTTTCAGCAAAAAAGCCTGGAATAATGCAGTATAAATAGTAAAAATGATTGAGTCTTTGATTCCTAAAATTTCGAAGAGAAGATCTTTCTCTTTATTCATCATTCTTTTAATCTGTGTGTTTCCCTCCGAGGGACAAAACATGGGCCTCAGGATCAATTCACTTGCCGGAACAAAGGGAAGCCTGCCCTTTTGGATGTGGGCCAATCAGCTGGGAAGATACTCCGAAGAAAGTCAGGCAGTCCAAAACCTGGAGTTAAACGGAACTTACCGGACCAAAATCGGAGAATCGTATTTCAGCTTTTTAGGAGGAGGACGTTTAAACCTGATACTGGCCGATAAAAGCGACATTCGCTTTACCGAATTATATGGAGGATTGAACTGGAAAACCCTGTTATTGACGGCAGGCGCTTTTGCCGATCAGGAAAAATACGATGGTCTTTCGACCACCAATGGTAACCTCGCAGCATCGCTCAATGCACGTCCCCATCCCAAAATCAGAGCGGGTTTTAACCGTTTTGTCGGGCTAACGCCCTGGCTTTCGATCTATGGATTCTACGAAGAAGGATGGCTAAACGACGACCGCTATGTAACAGATACTCATCTGCATCGAAAAGCCTTTTATTTTCGTATTGGAGGAGCAAGCTCATGGCAGGTAACCGGAGGCTTGGAGCACTTCGTCATGTGGGGAGGCACCCACCCGGTATATGGCAAGCTTCAGGGCTGGGAAGCCTATCTGGATTACATCCTCGCAAAATCCGGAGATGAAAATTCCCTGGCCACCGATCAGGACAATATTATCGGGAGCAGTTACGGAACTTACCAACTGGAAATAAAAAAGAGTTGGGACGAAATACAGCTTGCACTGTACCTCAGTCATCCGTTTGAAGATCAATCCGGCATGGAATGGGTTAACTACAAAGACAATCTGTTGGGAATCTTCCTGACACGAAAAGAACAACAACCGTTGATCAAATCCTTGCTCCTTGAATATTTCCATACCAAAAACCAGAGCGGAGATACACACCTTGCTCTTACCCCCGAAGGAACACTTCACGGCCGGGGGCGTGATAACTATTATAACAACAGTGTTTATCGTTCAGGAGCCACCTATCAGCAAATGGCGATGGTTAGTCCGCTGTTTACCCCGGTAAGGTTGAGCGACGGCATCTCAATGGGATTTGAAAACACCCGCTTCTCAGGCTTTCACCTGGGAGCCACCGGCTTTCTTTCAGAAACCATCCATTGGAAAGGACTGCTAACCTACAGCAACAATTTCGGACAATACAAAGGCGACGGAACCGATAGCTACCAACCCTCGCGAAAACAGGCCATGTCGCTTTTCGAGTTAAAATGGATGCCCAAAAACAAAAGCTTCGACTTCGGAGCTTCTATCGCCGCCGATCACGGAAGTTTATTTGATCAGGGAAATTCAACCACGCGACTGGGAGCGCAGTTATCCGTCAGATGGCATATCCTGAATTAAGCATTGTACTTCGGCGCCATAAGCTTAAAAAATCAAATGGAGAATAATGATCAACGATTGTGCTTACCAATTTGAGAAATGCTGAATATTTTATCCTAAGAGTGTAATTACACACACTCTCTTAGGATGTTTTTCAAGGAGAACAAAAAGCAAATGAATACTAATTTTAGCATTCGCATCAAAACATTTCGTCAGAAACTTCTTAAATCACCAACGATCTAAAATCCAATTCGAGATTACTCGATGAATATTCGCTGCAACGTATAAAAAAAACGCCCCGGGACAACCGGGGCGTTTTCTTTTTATCGTTAAAGACTGATTACATCGCTGCTTTGCAGGCTTCAATCAATTTTGTGGCGTTTGCATTGCCGGCATCCAGTTTTAAAGCTTTTTCCAATACTTCCAGAGCAGAAGCAAATTCCTTTTTGGCTTTACCAACTTCAGCTGCATAAGCTTCGTCAGCAGTTGATAAACTACCGGCGTTTACTTTTGTATTGGCGGCGCTTAAAATTTCAGCGCCTTTTTTATACAAGTCATTTCCTTCAGAAACATAAACATTGGCTAAACCTTTAGTCAATTTGTCATCTTTTGGGAATTTCGTTACACCTTCTTCCAAAGCTGCTTTGTACTCAGCATCTTTATTAAGTTTATTCAAAGCTACTGCCTTGTAATACTGTGCAGTTTCGCCTTTGTAATTCCCGGCCACTGCTGCTGTAAAGAAATCAACGGCTTTCTGATACGCTTTTCCTTTATAGGCAACAATCCCTGCATTGTACGATAAGCTTGCTTTGTCTGCAGGACTGGCTTCAATTGCCTTGGCATAAGTATCCAGCGCTTCGTTGGTCTTATCCAGTTTGGCATATGAGCCTGCCATGTATTCGTAAGCTTTGTCTACGTTTGCTTTAGCTGCAACCGCTTTTTCAAAATATTGAATAGCTTTTTCATATTTATCGGCGTTATAGGCTGCCAGACCGATATTAAAATTGATGGCTTCCGGCACCTGAACATCACCCAGATTAGCCATAGCCGATTCGTACAATTCTAATGCTTTTGCATACTCTTTGGCCGTTAAAGCGTCGTTGGCCTGATTAATTTTCTCTGCTGCGTCCTGTGCAAACGAAACCACAGCAACGCTTACCGCAAATAATAACAATACTACTTTCTTCATTTTTTCTATTCGTTTAATTCGTATAATGTTTAAAATTTTGATTCATTTTTTTGGATGAGCATCAAAAATAACAAATCTGATCAAAAAACCTAAGAAGCTGGAGCTAAGAATCTTGTTATATTTCCAATCATTGGGTTGCTCATTCCAACTTCTTCATGGTTAAAGCCACAATTGTTTCAACTGTAAACGACTAAGCTTTAGTTCGCTAAGGATTAAACTGATCCGAATTCCAGAAGTTCAAAATATTTTGAATGAATTGCAGATTATTTTTTGCTTCTATATTTTCGGGATCAATTTCAAGCGCATAATTATAAGCATTGATGGCTTCTCCCCATTGCTGAAACTTCTGCGCCAAACTCCCTTTCACCAGGTAATAGTCGGTCGTATTAAAAGCGGGCATCCTATCAAAAGCCTCTTTTGCTTCTGCGGCTTTCTCGGTTTTTAATAACATCCGAACCGTTTCTATTTGTTCTTCTCCTTTCATTTATTTTGACTAATATTCTATTTTTCTTGTCCGGCTCCGCTCAGACATCGTATGGTTTTTGCAAATTCCAGACCAAACTGAAACAACAGGTCCGAAGCGCGGGCCATGGCTTCGTCCAGCGACATGGCTCCGTTAACCAGCGAATATATACCGTCGAATGCACCCGACGCTTCCGGCTCGGTTTTTCCTCCGATGGCAAAAACAGGTTTTCCATAAGCCCGGGCCATTTGGGCCACCGCATAAGGAGCTTTATTGTTCAGCGTTTGTCCGTCGATTTTTCCTTCACCGGTAATCACGATATCCGCCCACTGAACCTCCTCTTTTAATCCAAGCTGATCAAGCACAAAATCGGCACCGGGAACAATCTCTGCATCATAAAATGCAATCAAGGGCACCGACATACCACCGGCAGCCCCCGCTCCCTTTATATTTCGCAAACTTTTACCGCTATCTTCTTCCAGCAGACCGGCCCATTTCTCCAATCCCTTTTCGAGCGCTGTAACCATCTCTTGTGTCGCGCCTTTTTGAGGCCCAAATACAGCAGCTGCACCGCTCTTTCCCAACAGCGGATTGTCGACATCGCAAATAATTTTCAATGTGACCTTCGCCTGCTTGGTTGGTTTTTCTACTCTTACGATTTGATTGAGGATCTTTCCGCAGGCTTTTAGCTGCTTTCCACTTTCATCGAGAAAACGAAAGCCCAAAGCTTCCAGCATCCCCACTCCTCCGTCGACAGTAGCGCTGCCGCCAATGGCCAGGTAAATCTTTTTGCACCCTTTTTGAATAGCATCAGCCATCAACTCTCCGGTTCCGTACGAAGACGCAATGAATGGATTCAGCGCCGAACGTTCGACCAGCTTCATCCCGGAAGCATCGGCCATTTCAATAATGGCCGTCTCGCCCGTAACGGCATACTTTGCATTCACCGGCGCCTCCAGCGGGCCGGTAACTGTTACCGCTACTTCTTCAGCATTTAATCGCCGTGCCAGTACTTCTCCGGTAAAATCGCCACCATCGGCAACCGGTACCTGGTGTATTTCAAAATCGGGAGAAACCTGTTGAAAAGCTTTCGCCAGCACATCTGCAAAGTCAAAAGCATTTAAACTTCCTTTCATGGAATTGGGCGCTATCAGTATTTTCATGCGATCTATTTTCTTCTGTTATTTTTCACCCCTGAAAACCGAGGTCACTCCCTTTATCTTTTGCAGACGTTGAATCAAAAAATCGAGATGTTCAACACTGTGCACAAACAACTGGAGCTTACCTTCGAAATTTCCTTTTTCCGACTCGATGTTGATCGACCGCATATGCGTTCCCACATCTTTCGAAATAATATGCGATATCTCTCCTATAATTCCCACTTCATCGGTTCCCGATACGTGCAAGGTAGTCAGAAACGATCCCTTGTTCGAATGGTCTTTCCATTTGGCCTTGATCACCCGGTAAGGGTAACGCTCCTTCATCTGAAGTGCATTCGGGCACTTATCACGGTGTATTTTAATCCCGTGTTTAATGGTTACAAATCCAAAAATACGGTCTCCAAAAACTGGATTACAACACTGCGCCAGTTTATAATTTACATTGTCGAGGTTGTTGTCGATCACCAGAAAATCGTCTCCGCCACCATAATCGAGCGATTTTGTTTGCGACTGCGGCATAAGCTCTTCCACCGTTTTACGGGCGCCTTCTTCTTCCTCCTTATCGACAAACAAAGCCTTTACTTCCAGCGGATCAATCTTATCGGAGGCCACGTCAAAATAAAAATCCTGGGCAAGTTTAAAATTGAAATGTTTTAAGGCTTTCCGGATGGCATCGTCGTTGAATTCGAGCTTCCAGTTTTTGAATTTCCGCAGCAGGATTTCTCTACCGTGCGCTGCCTGTATGTTGCGCTCTTCGTTCAAACTGGTCCTGACTTTGTTTTTGGCTTTTGAAGTCACCAAAAAATCGAGCCAGTCCATCTTGGGTTTTTGATTGTTCGAGGTGTCAATCGAAATATGATCGCCGTTTTTCAGCTTGTATTTGAGCGTAACTTTTTTCCCGTTGACCAGGCCGCCGACACAGGTATCACCCAGTTTGGAGTGAATTTCGTAGGCAAAATCGAGCAGTGTCGCCCCCTGGGGCAATTTCCTTAAATCACCTTTGGGTGTGAAAACAAAAATCTCGTCGCTGTATACATCGGTTCTGAAATGATCGATAAAATCGACAACGTTGAGTCCCGGATTTTCCAGTACATCGCGGATACCCGTCAGCCACGAATCGATATTCGATACCCTTCCTCCTTTGTATTTCCAGTGCGCCGCCAGTCCTTTTTCTGCAATTTCATCCATTCGCCGGGTACGAATCTGTATTTCCACCCATTTGTTGTTGGGCCCCATTACCGTAGTGTGCAGCGATTCGTAACCATTCGATTTGGGAATGGTGATCCAGTCGCGCAAACGGTTCGGATTGGTCTGGTACTCTTCGGTAACAATGGAATACGCCATCCAGCAATCCGTTTTTTCATCTTCCGGTTCCGAATCCAGAATAATGCGAATGGCAAATAAATCCATGACTTCATCAAAAGAAACATTCTTCTTTTTCATTTTATTATGAATGGAAGAAATGGATTTGGTGCGGGCTTTCATCGAAAACTGAAGCCCTCTTTTTGCCAGTTTCTTTTCGATGGGCTTTACAAACTCGGCCACAAAATTGGCGCGCTCCTTTTCGGTTTCCTTTAACCGTGTTACCACGTAGTTGTAGTCATCAGGTTTCTGAAACTTCAGGCTTAAATCAAGCATTTCAGAGTTGATGTTGTACAAGCCAAGGCGGTGCGCCAGCGGAGCATACAAATGCAGGGTTTCACTCACCAGTTTTTCCTGCCGTTCGTCCCTGTACCAATCCAGGTTACGCATTACCTGCAAACGATCGGCAATTTTTATCAGGATAACGCGAACATCGCCGGCCAGCGCCAGCATCAGTTTGCGATAGTTCTCGGAGTGCAGGTCGATGGTATCGGTCCCCATGGCATTGATTTTAGCCATGCCATCGAGAATCGAAAAAATGTGCTCGCCAAATTTGCCGGCAATTTCCTCGTGTGTTGCTTTCTCCTTTAGCCCGGCATAACGCACGTTGTGCAACAATCCGGTAATCACCGAGTCGGGCTCCAGGCCAATTTCCATGGCAATTACAGAAGCCACCTCAAGCGAATGCCCGAGAATAACCTCGCCGTGCGAAAACCGATGATCGCCCAACACCTGACTGGCAAATTCAAAGGCATTTTCGAGCCTGATCATAGCTCCGTCGTCCCAGGTAAGCTGGCAAAACTCTTTTAAATGCTCGTACCTGGTTCGTATCTCCTCCTGAGTCGTCATATTCGTTTGCATTTTAATTGGAAAAACCTACCGTATCCGGTAAACTCAATTCGTTATGTCACCTTGCGTAATATAAAAAAAGAGGCCACAATAACTGCAGCCTCTTCCCTATTATTTTGAAAACCTTTTTACTTGGCTGCAGTCGTATCGACAAACTTACGGGAACGCATTTCACGATCGAGCATGAAAATACCGTTACCCTGTCCGTCAATAAGCTTTAGTGTATCCAGAATCTCGCTCACGTTGGCTTCCTCTTCCACCTGCTCATCAACAAACCATTGCAGGAAGCTCTGAGTGGCATGATCTTTTTGCTCTAAAGCAATATCCATCAAATTATCGATCAGGGCAGTTACGTGTTGTTCGTGTTTCAATGTTGCTTCATAAACGTCAATAATGCCTTCCCATTCTGTTGGCATCTGGTCGATGGCTTTCAATACCACCTTACCGCTACGTTCATTCACATAATTAAAGAATTTATTGGCGTGTGTCAGTTCTTCCTGGTATTGCACATACATCCAGTTGGCAAATCCGGGCAACCCTTTGTTCTGAAACCAGGCTGACATCGACAAATACATAAGTGCAGAATATTGTTCAGCGTTTATCTGCTCATTCAGAGCGTTTAACATTTTTTCCTTTAGCATGACTTTAGATGTTTTTATTGTTCAGGGTTAAAAGTAACAAAATGCCGACAGATTTTAAAAAGAATTTGGAGTATTTGAGGCAATCTTAACGATGCTTATCAAAATGTTCATTTCATTGTCTATACCATATAGTAGCATGTGTTATTTACAGTTTCAAACCCGGATAAAACACCAAAAAGTCTTCATTAACACTAAGTTTACAAAGACATTCGAACACGGATTAATAATATTCGAAAACTCTTATAAATAATAGTTTTTTTACCTTTGAGACCTGAACTTTAGCTGATTTATAAAATCCAAAAAAATCATGAAGAACATAAAATTCATCTCAGCTGCGGAAGCAGTAAAAGTAGTCAAATCAAACGATCGTGTGCACCTGCACAGCGTAGCGGTGACGCCCCACCCGCTAATCAGAGCGCTCGTTGAGAGGGGCAAAAACAAGGAATTCAGAAACGTAAGAATTCAACACATTCACACCGAAGGACCGGCTCCGTATGCCGACAAGGAGTTGGAAGGAATTTTCCAATTGGAATCGTTTTTTGTTGGACACAATGTTCGCAAACAAACACAATCGGGTTATGCCGATTACATCCCGGTTTTCCTTCAGGAAACTCAACGTTTGATCAGACAAGGTTATCTGAAAGTAAATGTAGCCATGATCCAGGTTTCTGTCCCGGATAAATTCGGATATGTTTCGTTGGGTACTTCGGTAGATGCAACTTTAGCTGCCGTTGAAAACGCTGACACTACCATTGCAATCGTGAATCCCAATGTACCGCGTGCATTTGGCGACGCCATGATCCACATCAACGACATCGACCTGTTTGTTGAAGACAACAGCGAACTGGTTGTTGCTGCTCCCGGCCCTATTTCGGACACTGACCGCAAAATTGGCCGTTATGTAGCAGAATTGGTGGAAGATGGTGCAACCCTGCAAATGGGTATTGGCGCTATCCCGAACGCCGTATTAAGCATGTTGGGCAACCACAAAGACCTGGGAGTTCACTCTGAAATGTTTGCTGACGGTATTCTTCCTTTGGTTGAAAAAGGCGTGGTAAACGGTAAAAACAAAGCCATCGACAAGGGAAAAATGGTAGCCACCTTCCTGATGGGGACCAAAACAATGTATGATTTCATCCACGACAACCCGGGTGTTGCCATGATGGATGTTGAATATACCAACAAAGTGAGTGTAATTGCTCAAAACCCAAAAGTAACGGCCATTAACTCGGCGCTTCAAATCGATATTACCGGCCAGGTATGTGCCGATTCTATCGGAACTACACATTATTCAGGTGTGGGTGGTCAGATCGACTTCCTTCGTGGCGCTTCGTTGAGTAAAGGTGGTAAACCAATTCTTGCCATGCCTTCCATCACCAATAAAGGCATCAGCAAAATTGCTCCTATCCTGACTCCGGGTGCCGGTGTTGTGAGTACACGTGCCAACGTTCACTGGGTAGTAACCGAATTCGGTGCAGTAAACTTATATGGAAGAACCTTGCAAGACAGGGCAAAATTACTGATTTCAATTGCACATCCCGATCACCAGGAAAACCTGGACAGGAATGCTTTTGAACGGTTTGGCCCCCACTTTCATTATATTTGGGACGAAAACTAAATTCATCGATAGAAGGAAAGCAGACAGTGGTCTGCTTTTTTTATGATATAAATCATGTGTTCAAAATAAGGAGGAAATCAAATATTAACTTATTCTGAAATCGGCGTATGTTTTAGAGCTGTTTTCGACTTTATTTTGAGCCAAGAGAACTATTACCTCTACCTTTGAGCAATTTATTTTTTTGACTATTAATCTTTTATAATCATTCTAAATAATATGAATATTTCTCATATAGAACACATCGGGATCGCAGTCAACAGTCTCGACGAGGCCATCCCTTACTACGAAAACATGCTTGGTCTGAAATGCTACGCCGTTGAAGAAGTAGCTGACCAAAAAGTAAAAACAGCCTTCTTCATGGTAGGCCAAACCAAAATTGAATTACTTGAATCAACTGATCCGGAAGGACCGATCGGCAAATTCCTTGAAAAGAAGGGACCGGGCGTTCACCATTTGGCTTTTGCAGTTGACAATGTAAACAATTCGCTTGCCGAACTGGAAGAAAAAGGCGTTAAACTAATCGACCAAAAAGCCAGAAAAGGCGCAGAAGGTTTAAACATCGGTTTCCTTCATCCAAAATCAACCATGGGAGTATTAACAGAAATTTGCGGAAAAGAATAGACTACATTAAATAACCGATTTTATGAGTACCCAGGATAAAATTAAAAAGCTTATTGATTTAAGAGCTGAAGCGAAGCTCGGTGGTGGTATTAAACGTATTGAAGCCCAGCACGGAAAAGGGAAATACACCGCACGCGAGCGTATTGACATGTTACTGGACGAAGGAAGTTTTGAAGAGTTTGACATGTTTGTTAAACACCGCTGTACCAACTTTGGTATGGAAAAAAACAAATTCCTGAGCGACGGAGTTGTTACCGGACACGGAACCATTGACGGACGTGTGGTATATGTTTTCGCACAGGATTTTACTGTTTTCGGTGGATCTCTTTCTGAAACTTTTGCCCAGAAAATTTGCAAAGTAATGGACATGGCCATGAAAAACGGCGCACCTGTGATTGGTATCAACGATTCAGGCGGTGCACGTATTCAGGAAGGTGTTGCTGCACTGGCCGGCTATGCCGAAATCTTTGAACGCAACATTATGGCTTCGGGTGTTGTTCCGCAAATCTCGGCTGTATTTGGACCTTGCGCGGGAGGTGCCGTATACTCTCCTGCCCTGACCGACTTCATCATGATGACTAAAAACTCGTCGTACATGTTTGTTACCGGTCCGAAAGTGGTAAAAACAGTAACCGGAGAAAACGTTACCGACGAACAGTTGGGTGGCGCCTCAGTTCACGCGTCAAAATCAGGTGTTTCTCACTTTGTGGTTGACGACGAAAAAGAAGGATTACTGCTGATCCGCAAGCTGATGAGCTATCTTCCGCAAAACAACCTGGAAGATGCACCTTTGGCTGCCTGCGACGATCCGATCGACAGACTGGACGATGTATTGAACGAAATCATTCCGGACAATCCAAATAAACCGTACGACGTTAAAGACGTGATCCACACCATTGTTGACTACGGCGAATTTCTGGAAATCCACCGCAACTATGCGCAAAACATTATCGTAGGTTTTGCACGTTTTAACGGTGTTTCAGTAGGTATTGTAGCCAACCAGCCCAAATACCTGGCAGGCGTGCTCGACATTAACGCATCGAGAAAAGCGGCTCGCTTTGTTCGTTTCTGCGACGCATTTAATATTCCGATTGTAACACTGGTTGATGTGCCCGGATTCCTTCCCGGAACAGCTCAGGAGTACGGCGGTATTATTAGTCACGGAGCAAAACTTCTGTTTGCTTATGGCGAGGCTACTGTACCAAAAGTAACCATCACGCTGCGTAAATCATACGGTGGAGCTCACGACGTGATGTCGTGTAAACAACTTCGTGGCGACTTAAACTACGCCTGGCCAACTGCAGAAATTGCGGTAATGGGCGCTTCGGGTGCGGTAGAAGTGCTTCACGGAAGACAATTGAAAGACATTGAAGATCCGGAAGAAAGAGCAAAATTTGTTGCTGAACACGAAGAGGAATACAAGGAAAAATTTGCCAATCCATACCAGGCAGCGTCAATGGGATATATTGATGATGTAATTGAACCGAGGAATACCCGTTTCAGAATCATCAGAGCACTTCAGACGCTTGCCACCAAAAAGGATTACATGCCGGCAAAAAAACACACCAATCTTCCGTTATAATTGAGAGCCATGATGAAAAGAACAATATGTGCTTTTACAGGAGGAATCATTGTGTTGCTTTTCCTGGTAACGGGAACGGCTTCAGCACAAAATGTTTCTGACCTGAAATTTAATGAGATACTGGTTCACAATGATTCGTTGAACGTGGATGCGTTTGGAATGCACAGTTCGTGGATTGAAATTTTCAACTCGGGTTACAATACCGTTGATATTGGTGGTTGTTACCTGACGAATGACAAAAGTAATCCCACAAAATACTGGATTCCAACCGGTGATCCGTCGACAAAAATTCCGGCAAGATGTTATCTCTTGTTTTGGGCCGACGGTAAACCCTCCAGGGGCATTTTGCATTTGAATTTTGATTTGAACAACGTGGAAACGCTTGCGCTCTACGATGCGAGCGGTCGTATGCTGGTAGATGAAATTACTGTTCCTAAAACGCAGTATTCAAATACCTCCTATGGTTTAATCGAAAAGGCCAACGAACAGGGTGAGAAAAACATGGTTTGGACCTATTTGGAAAAAACCACGCCTGCTTCGGATAACGACCATTCCAAGAAAGTTTCATCGGGAGAACAATTTGTGAAATACGATCCGACCGGAATTGGAATGGCAGTGATTGCGTTAAGTGTCGTTTTCTGTTCACTCGCGCTCCTGTACATTATCTTTAAAAACATTGGGGCGATTTTCACACGCAAAGCCAAAAAAGCGAAAACCACCGGAGAGGTTGTGGTCAAAGAAACCAAGTCAGATCAGATTTCAGGTGAAGTAAGTGCTGCCATCGCGATGGCATTACACTTGTATGAATCCGAAATACATGACGATGAAAACATGGTACTGACCATTAAACGCATTTCGCGTGCATACTCTCCATGGAGTTCAAAAATTTATACGTTACGTAAATATCCTCAATAAGAAGCAATCAAAATGAAAAAATATAAATTCACAATAAATGGCAATAGTTACGAAAGCAGCGTAATTAACGTTGAAGATAATATTGCCGAAATTGAAGTCAACGGAACAGTTTATAAAGTAGAAGTTGACAAAGAGATCAAACAGCAAAAAACGCCAAAACTGGTTCGCCCAACAGCAGTGCCTTCCACCGACTATCAAGCATCGGTAGCCAAAACCAGCAGTCCGTCATCACCCAAAGGCGCAGGTAACATTAAATCACCGCTTCCGGGCGTGATATTGGATGTATTTGTTCGCGAAGGAGACACTGTAACACTTGGCCAGAAACTGTTGATGCTCGAAGCCATGAAAATGGAAAACAACATTGAGGCCGATAAAGCAGGAAAAGTAATTTCCATTAACAAGCAAAAAGGTGATGCTGTAATGGAAGGTGATATTCTAATCGTAATCGGAGAGTAAAATGACGCAATTTCTAAGTTTTATTGGAGATAACATCCAAACGTTCTTGCATTTCACGGCATTTGCAAACCTGACGGTTGGACACCTCGTTATGATTGCGATCGGGTTGATATTTATTTACCTGGCGATTGCAAAAGAATTTGAACCTATGCTGCTGGTGCCGATCGGATTTGGTATCCTGGTGGGCAACATCGCTTTTGTTCCCGGATTTAAGATCGGGGTTTATGAAGCAGGCAGTGTATTGAACTACCTTTATTTTGGTGTTATTCAAGGACTTTATCCTCCACTTATCTTCCTGGGAATTGGTGCAATGACCGACTTCTCGGCGCTGATCTCAAACCCGAAACTGGTATTGATCGGAGCTGCCGCCCAGCTGGGTATCTTTGGAGCATATGCACTTTCACTGCAGTTGGGTTACAGTCCGACTGAAGCCGGCGCCATTGCCATCATTGGTGGTGCCGACGGTCCTACTGCAATCTTCCTGTCATCGAAACTGGCACCCGACTTAATGGGAGCTATTGCAATATCAGCATATTCGTACATGGCGCTTGTGCCTGTTATTCAGCCACCCATCATGAAACTGCTGACAACTAAAAAAGAACGTCTGATCCGGATGAAACCTCCGCGTGCGGTTTCAAAAAAGGAAAAGATAATCTTTGCCATTACAGGGATGCTTCTGACGACTTTTATCGTACCCAGTGGTATTCCGCTGTTGGGGATGTTGTTCTTCGGAAACCTGCTGAAAGAAAGTGGCGTAACCAAACGTTTGGCCGACACAGCCAAAGGCCCGCTGATCGACATTGTGACCATTTTGATTGGGTTGACCGTAGGAGCTTCAACACAGGCAACTACCTTCCTGACCTGGAAATCGGTAGGTATCTTTGCCCTGGGAGCCGGTTCTTTCGTGATCGCTACTTTTGGCGGGGTATTGTTTGTTAAGTTCCTGAACCTTTTCCTCAAAGAAGGCAACAAAATCAACCCGTTGATTGGGAACTCAGGTGTTTCGGCAGTACCCGACAGCGCCCGTGTTTCACAGGTTGTGGGCTTACAGTACGATAAAACCAACCACTTGCTGATGCATGCCATGGGCCCGAACGTAGCCGGTGTAATTGGTTCTGCAGTAGCAGCCGGTATTCTGTTGAGTTTCTTGATGTAAACCCGATGGGGTAAATGATATTTCTTAAAGGTCGCTGAGTTTTCAGCGGCCTTTTTTTGTCAAGGCTATAGGTTTTATTTTATTTCTACCCAACCTCTTATCCTTCCCTGCATGCAGGGAAGGACGATTGGTCGTCGCTAAAAAGAAATGTCAAATCATTACTTTGCAAACCTTCATCTTTCCCTTCCTGGAAGGGAGAGACAGGAGTGAGGGTAAATGACCTTCATAATTACTAACTCTCATTTCTGTTGGTGATTCCTGAGAATCATGATTATTTTTTGTCTTCAATCACTTCGACTTTCCCAAAAACATCTCAAAGGAGGAATTATATTTTTTGTATTTTTTTCGTTTCCTTCAGACTCAATACTTTCTATCCCGCAATCTTTGATTAGTTTTATATCTGTTTTTCTTTTAACAATGGATCGGTCTTGCGCAAAGCCGATCAAAATCACAGGTAAAAATGAATGCATTGATAGCACCAGATAATCATCTTACACTCTTACTGATCATTGCCGGAGCAGCGGCTTTCGGGATATATTCGGAGCACAAAAAATGGTTTGGAAAGATTTCAGGAATATTGGTTACCATGATTTCCATGTCGGTTCTGTCCATGACGGGTGTTGTTCCCACAGCCTCCAATCCCAACATCAAAGTGGAAGTTTATTCCATGGTTTTCGATTTCTTCATCCCTATTGCCATCCCTTTGATGTTATTCGGATCGAACCTGGTAAAAATCATTCGCGAAAGCGGCAAACTTTTGTTGGCTTACATTATTGGCGCTACCGGCATCGTACTTGGTTGTTTTCTGGCCTATCACCTCATTGATTTGGGCGAAGGAAGCGGTAAAACCGCCGGGGTTATTGCCGCAACACTGATCGGCGGAAGCATTAATTTTGTAACTACTGCCGAAATTCTGAATTTTAGCACCAATCCTCTTTTTACAGCAACGCTGGCCATCGATAATTTTGCGGCCAATATATACGTACTGCTGCTGTTTCTGGTGCCTTCCATCAGCCTGCTTTCCATCTTTTTCAAGAAAACAACCGACAACGACGAGCAAGAAATCGCATCCGAAGAGGAGAAAAAAAGTGCCATCACACTCGAACGTTTTGCAATTTCTATATTTATTGCCGTGTTCGTAGCGGGTGCGGGTACCCTGGTCTCCCCTTTTCTGCAAAAACTGTTTCAAACTGAACTTAATCTCAGCATCCTGATGATTACCCTGTTTTCGATTGTGGTCGCCAATATCTTTCCAAAATCGCTAAAGAAACTCGAAAATACAGCTTTCTCAATCGGGTTGTGGATGATGTACATTTTTCTGGCGGTAATAGGAGCAGCGACCAACCTGCAGGACATACTCCGGGTAGGATTTCCGGTGCTTTTGTTCTACCTCACCATTATGCTTTTTCACTTCGTTTTCCTGCTTGCCCTGGCCAAACTGTTCAAACTCGATGTGTACGAAGTTATTGTCTCTTCGGCAGCAAACATTATGGGGCCGTCGGTGGCTGCACCAATGGCAGCTTCGCTGGGGCAACGAAAGCTTATCACTCCCGGGATATTAACCGGGATACTGGGCTACATCATCGGAACCTTTATTGGCGTATCCATCGCATTGTACCTGAGTTAATTTTTAGTGTCCTAGTCCAATCATTGTCAAAACCTTGTCGAACGAAACCTGGTTTGAGTCGAAAAAACTCTATGTTAATCAAAGGTCTCCAAGCCATTAAGGAAATTCGCTGTATCTCTTAACCGATTTTCTTTTGGAGCATTGATAATTCAGGTGTTCAGAAAAATCATAACGTCAGCCTGGTAAACATTACCACTTGCAAACATCGCCACCCCAACTTACTTTTATGTAAATCAACTTCAAAGCGATAAACATTATTAAAAGAGCATTAGGTGTTCTATTTAAGTTATCACTAACTTTTCTTTAGAATCAGACACTTATGGTAGAAAGTATAGCTGTGTTAAGATTCCCATTCAACCGCTTTATTCGATCAAACTCCTGTAAAAGTCTTTACTGTTTAAGTGTTCCGGCGTTCATTAAGAGGAATTTTCTCACTTAAAATATTTAAACAATGAAAAAGATTACCACATTAAGCTTTGTTTTTTTGATGTCTCTGGGATTGTTTGCTCAGCAACAAAACCAACCGCTCTATCTGCTTTTTGAATTCATGAAAGTGAATGATGAAATGAATTCAGATTATATGGAAGTCGAGAACTTCTGGACTGAAATCCACAAACAACGCGTTGCCGATGGAAACATCATCGGCTGGGACCTGTGGGCGATGTCGCCCGGCGGATCGGAACAAGGATCCCAGTATTTTACAGTTACTTTGTTTTCAAGCCTCGAAGCCATGTTACAAGGCTTTCCAGATGGAAAATTCGACGAATATCTCCGTAAAGCTCATCCCAACATGAGCGAAGAAGAACTGGGGCAATGGATGGAAAAAACAGTGGTTTCGCGCGATATTGCGCACCAGGTTTACTGCAAGGAAATCAACAACACGGAAGGCGATTTTGACATGCCCATTGGTACGCTTCTAAAATTTGACATCATGAAGCAACTTGACAACAGCTATGAAAAGGTGGAAAATGACATTTTTAAGCCCTGGCACCAGCAATTAGTGGACAATGGTCAAAAGGAAGCCTGGGGTTTGATAAAAGTTCTTCTTCCTGCCGGCAGTCAGGCGCTCGGTTCGCACATGACCTACAGTATGTACAGCAGCTACAAACAAATGGCCGGTGACATGGAAGGCGGTGGCGGTGGAACAATGGATACCATGACCGGACTTGCCGTCAAACAAGGACTGGAGACTCGCGATTGGAGAATGGTGGAAGCAGCCCGCCTGATTATGAAAGTACGCTGATTTTGTAATTTCTTTAAAGCACAACATCATGAGCAACTTAGAAACACTAAAAAAAGGATACCAGCTTTTTGCTGAGGGGAAAATAGAAGAAGTTCTCGCCATGTGGGACAAAGACATCGTCTGGAAAGAATGTAAAGGATTTCCGTTTGTTGAAGGAGACGGTACTTATATTGGCCCGCAAACCATTGCCAAGGAAGTTTTCTCTAATCTTCCGAAATACTACGATAATTTCAATATTGAGATTGACGACTTTGTGAACGGAGGAGAAAAAATCGTGATGATCAGTCATTATTCGGGTATTTGGAAAGCATCGGGAAAACCGTTTGAAGCCAATGCAACCCACACCTGGACATTCAAAAACGGGAAACCGGCCTCTTTCTTCCAGGCAGTTGATACCGCAGAAATAATGAAGGATTAATATCGCTAGCTGAACATTTTCAATTTTAAATCCTTAATCAGAAAGCGCAAAATAAAAGAATAGAAATCGTAAGTTGAACAATATTTTGTCTCTTTGAAGGCACGATTGAAAATGACAGTACTATGAAAATTTTAGTAATTGGAGGAAACAGTGGAACCATCGGTAAATGTGTTGCCAACCGATTCAGAAAAAAACACGAGGTTATCACCGCCGGAAGAACAAGTGGTGACATTCAGGTCGACATTAACGACTCAGAATCGGTTCGCCGGATGTACGAATCGGTATCGGGACTTGACGCGGTAGTTTGCTGTTCAGGCGCCACCAAGTGGGCTCCTTTCAGTACAATGTCGGAAGATGACATTTATGTAGGCATTAAGAGCAAGTTGATGGGACAGGTGAACCTGGTGCGCATCGGCAAAGATTTTGTAAACCAGGGAGCGTCGTTTACGCTCACATCGGGTATTCTGGCCGACGACCCGGTGTATATGAGTTCGAACGCGGCAATGGTCAACGGCGCTTTGCACAGCTTTGTAAAAGCGGTGGCACCTGAACTGCAAAACGGCTTGCGCCTAAATGTGGTTGCTCCGGGATTGGTAGAAAATTCAGCCGAAAGGCTGGGCGATGCTTTTCCCGGTCACATTCCAGTTCCGATGGACAAAGTTGCCGCCGGATATGTGCGAAGTGTTGAAGGAATGTTTACAGGCGAAGTAATTCGCATATTCTAACGGAATACGGAATTTTAACAATCACTTCTCGCTATGAGAAATAAAAATCGCAAAGATCGCGAACATCATTTAGGATGCTTTTGCGGTCTTTGCGACATTTTTTTGCAGACTCTGCGTGCTCAAACGATACGACAGAAATCTTTATATCCTTAATTCAACGATCTAAATTACCTCGGCATACAAGTCGTAATCTTCGGCCCCCGTAATTCGAACCACTACAAATTCTCCTTTTTTGAGTTTTCGGTCAGATGTAATCAGCACTTCACCGTCCACCTCGGGTGAATCGTATTCGGTTCTGCCGATAAAGTACTCTCCTTCCTCTCGATCCACAATCACATTGAATTCCTTTCCGATGCGTTCACGGTTCAGTTCAGCCGAAATGTATTGTTGAATTTCCATGATCTCATCTGCCCGTTCTTGTTTGGTTTCGGCATCCAGTGAGTCTTTAAATTTTTCGGCAGCGTAAGTACCGTCTTCTTTTGAATAGGCAAAAACGCCTAAACGTCCAAATTTCTGCTCTTCAATAAATTCCTTTAGTTCCTCGAAATCATCTTCCGTTTCTCCCGGAAACCCCACCAGCATCGTGGTACGAATCACCACTTCCGGTACTTCTTCCCTGATTTTAGCCAGCAAAGCTTCAGTTTCTTCCCGCGAAACATGCCGAAGCATATTTTTCAGAACCGGGTTGGCAATGTGTTGCAAAGGCATATCAAGATATTTGCACACTTTCGGATTTTCGCGCATCACCGGCAAAATATCCATCGGGAATTTGGTTGGGTACAAATAATGCAAGCGAATCCACTCAATGCCGTCCACTTTCGAAACTTCTTCGATCAATTCGGCCAAGCGGTTTTTACCATAAATATCAATTCCGTAGTAAGAAAGATCCTGCGCAATCAGAAGCACCTCTTTCACACCACGTTTGGCGAGGTATTTGGCTTCCTGCACCAAACTCTCGATGGTTCGCGATTTATGGCGTCCGGTCATTTTAGGAATGGCACAAAACGAGCACGAGCGGTTGCAACCTTCCGAAATCTTCAGGTACGCAAAATGCGAGGGAGTGGTAAGCTTACGTTCGTAAATGTATTCGGGATGATAGGCCACTTTCAGTTCTTCCACCATGGCTTTCATATCGAATTTGCCAAAGTAACGGTCCACTTCAGGAAGTTCTGTCTCCAAATCGTGCTGATAGCGTTCAGACAGACAACCCATTACATACAATTTGTTGATCTCTCCCCTTTTCTTCGCTTCGGCGTAATCCAGAATCATATTAATCGATTCTTCCTTCGCATCCTGAATAAAACCACAGGTATTAATAAAAACCGCGTCAAATCCGGTTTCGTTGGAGTCGTGCACCACTTCAAACTTTCCCTTCTCCAGCTGGCTCAGCAAAACCTCAGAATCCACCAGGTTTTTCGAACACCCCATCGTCACCACATTTACCCTTTTCTTGCTCATTTTCCAAAAATTTGCTGCAAAGTAAACGATTTTTTTGTCTGAATTAAAATAGTAATGCGTAGTAAATGAAAAGTACCGGAAATATTGAAATACAATAAAAGAATCTCAAGCCATCCAGACTACAATGCTTACCCGGTTTATTTCTTAAAAATGAAATAAACGGCCAGTATCAAAAATACAAAACCAATTAAATGGTTCCAGCGAAATGTTTCGGTACGGAAAAGCAGCAACGTAAAAATGGAAAACACCACCAGTGTTATCACCTCCTGCAATACTTTTAGCTCGATGAGTGAAAACGGACCGCCGTGATCTTTAAAACCAATGCGGTTGGCCGGCACCTGAAAGAAGTATTCAAAAAGCGCAATGCCCCAGCTGATCATAACGATTGATACAATACCCAATTTGCTGAACCATTTCATTTCTGCAAATTTCAAATGCCCGTACCAGGCAAAGGTCATAAATGTATTGGAAAGGATCAGTAATCCGACAGTCAAAAGTGCTTTCATAATTTATCTGAAAAAAACTGCGCAAAACTATCGAAAAGTCCTTTCCGTTGTCCATCTGCTATCTGAATTTCTGCATCTGATAACAGAATCAAAATATTCATCTTTTTTCAATATTTATATTTATTGTTTTAGATTACTGTTTTGTATCCAGCGGATTCTCAGCTTTCCTGAAAAATTCCTGTTGCAAAGCGGGAACCACAGTATCGGCCTTTACAAGTTGAATCATTTCCACCAGCTGTTTTACGGTTTCATCAATCAGCAATTCGCCGGCTTGCGCATTGGCTTTTGAACCATCGCCGCCGTAATGGTTGGGATAACTGGCATACCACCAAATTCCGGTGTAAACATATTGGAGGTTTTTCATCCGCTCGAGATTCGCTCCCGACTGCTGCCCTGCCCTGCCGACATGAGCGAGCTGAGGTTGTGCCGCCGTCATTTCTGATGTTTCGCCGTTTCCGGCATGCGCATCAAAAGGATCATGCTGCGTTAAATCTGCTGCCTTCTTTTCAACTTCACGATTCGGCTCGGGGCGAAACCAGTAAAGTGAATAATTGCGTGGTTCAGATAGTTGAGCCATTCCGAAAAAGTTCAGAAAAGCATTGTTCCCGCCATGTCCGTTTACGATGATGATCTTCTCAAAACCATTGCGATTTAACTCGTCCAGCGTTTCCTGAAGCATAAGCCAAATCAATTCGGGAGAATACGAAATCGTTCCCGGCTGATGGCGCGCTTCGTTTATCTGGCTGAAATAATACCAGGGAAAAACTACGGCATATTCTTTTTCAGCCGCCCGAAGAGCGTATTCGCGCGACAAAAAAAGATCGGTTCCCAATGGCAAATGCGGTCCGTGCTTTTCCATCACACCTATCGGAATGATACACGTTTTGGAGCTTTTTTCCACTGCTTTTATGAAATCCGGTGCGGTTAATTCTTCCAGTCTGAAAGGAAGTTCTTGCGCCGAAACAAAAAATGATGAAAATACAAACGCAATTAGGATTAGCTTTTTCATTGAAAGTAGGTTTTAGTTAAATCCGGATTAAAAATAAATTGTTTCTTTAACTTTAGCTACGAATTCATAATTTTAACTTCAAACAAATAGCATGCAGGTAGTCATTGCACACAGCCAACTTAATCCGGGCAGAATTACAAGGATCATTGAATCTCAAACAGAGGCGCTTCAGAAGACTCCGGTAAAAATAATAACAGGCGCATGCCCTGATCCTGAAAGGTTTACTTCAAAAGGTGCAGAGCTCATCATCATCAAGGAATTGAATGATCTCGAAAAGAAAAAATATTCGGATCACGAAGCCAGGCAAATGCTTCACTTGGTTCATCAAAAGATAAAAGAACATATCCACCCAGATACTGTTTTGCATTTTCATAATCTGAACCTGGGCAAAAACCCGATTGTAACCTATGCCGTTTACCTGCTCGCCAAAGAAGGTGTAAAAGTTTTTAACCACGCCCACGATTTTGCGGAAGATCGTCCTTCCAACCTTACTTTTCTGAAGGAAATCCTGACCAATATTTTTCTGCAGGATGTAAATGAAGTGCTGTACCCCAGGCTGCCAAATTACCAGTTTGGAGTTGTCAATTCGGCCGATCTCGAACGTTTGGTTTCGTATGGAGTGGATCGGGAAAGAATCGTTTGGCTACCCAACCCGGTGAATGTAAAAACATCGCCTGAGAATCTGGATAAAGCAGAAGCCAAAAGTACCGTCTGCCAAACACTGAAACTGGATAAAAACAAGCTGCTGGTAACGTATCCGGTAAAAGTCATTCAGCGAAAAAATATTGGCGAGCTTATTTTGCTTTCCATTTTATTCGACCACATTGCCAGCTTTGCAGTAACACAAGCTCCGCAAAACCCGGTAGAAATTGAAATGTACAAACAGTGGATAAGGTTTTGTGCCGATCATGAAATCGATGTGATTTTTGAAGCCGGAATGAAAACGGATTTTGAAACCCTGCTGGCCGGAAGTGATTTTTGCATTACCACCAGTTACCGGGAAAGTTTCGGAATGGGGTACCTTGAGCCCTGGCTGCTCGACACCCCGGTTGTTGGCCGCGATATCGACTACATTACCCGGGATTTTAAAGAAGATGGTTTTGAATTCCCGGCATTGTATTACAAGCTGAATATTCCGGATATCAAAGTAGATTTCAAAGACCTGAACATGAAAATGCAGATGGAAATTATTTCTGACCTGAAATCAGGAAGATTGTCCAAACAGCAAGTGTTTGAGCAAAATCCCATCCTCAATACCTTGTTTAAAAAAGTTACGGACTCAGTGACGGACAAAAACAAAACAATCATCCAAAACAACTATTCGTTAAAAGCGTATGGGAATAAACTTCAGGAGCAATATAGCAGGCTGGGGGCTTGACTTTGGGACTTCGCTGGCCAGTTTTGATATAGGAAGCGTCAATTGGAAAAATACAACCGGATTAAGGTGTATGTCTACCCCGAATGCGAAGGTGCACGAAGTATTTACCTGAACCTTTAAGTTGAAAATGACGGCATTGTAAAAGTGCCCGATAAATACGGCCGTGAAGGCTACCATGAAATGAACCTGATTAATGGCCTGTGGAACGGATGTTTTGTTGAAATAACTGAACTTCCCGGAGATAAAGTAACCAAGCTTTCGTTTGCGATCGAGGTATTTGGGAAAGAACGCACCATGGGCGATTCATTGAAATTTGACATTGATGCCGTTGCGCTTGAAACAATTGAAAACCCGGAAGTGTTAAGCGACTGGCAACCCGCTCCCAACAGAATCATCTTTTCCACCACCGACATGCTGCGGTTCACTTATCTACCGGCAAAGCTTCTGCTTTATTCCGCTTTGCCGGGTGAAACAGTGGGAGCCATTCCGGCTGGCATGCAACCAAATTTCAATGAGAATACCCCCTACTGGCCGCAATTTAATACGGCAACGTATAAAGAAGTGTGGAATTTTTCAGCCACCAAATGGCTGTCGTTAATTGCTGAATTTTGAATAAATAAAACTGTCATGATTCCCGGGAATCACCTACAGCGACGAAAGAAAAATATTTTTCGCCCGACTCTCCCTCGCTCCCTCTCTTTTCTAAGAGAGGGACGATTGTGTCGAAGGCACAATCAGGGTGAGTGAGAACAATTTAAACCATATTTTGCAAGTGATTCTCAGAAGGGGCTGTCCAAAAAGTCAGTGAAATCAGGTTCACGCAAAGAGACTAAAGAAGAGCAAAGGTCGCAGATTGCTCATGATCATCTTCTCTCTTTCGTGCTTTTGAGTGAATCTTAGCGCGCTTTGCGTGACATTTACTTTTTGGACAAGCCCTTCTTTTATGCTGTAAAATCGAACTCTATAAATTTTCCGAATTTCCTGTACTTTTCGTACAACACCTTGTATTTCTCAACATTTTCCGGAATAGGGTGGTATTCTGTTTCAATTCCACCTCCCATTTTTTGCTGGGCTTCGGCCGTACTGGAGTAAACACCTGCAACAACTGCGGCAGCCATAGCCGATCCCAATGCACAAGCCTGTTCCGAACGAGCCACTTTAATTGGCATGTTTAGTACATCGGCGACAATCTGCATTACCAACGGCGATTTTTTAGCCACGCCACCCAAGGCAATCACACCATCAATGCGAACTCCTTCCGAAATAAAGCGATCGTTGATGGCCTTCGAACCAAAAGCTGTCGCTTCCACCAGCGCCCGGAAAATGCGAGGTGCATCCGACCCCAGGTTCAACCCGGCAATCGCTCCTTTCAACGCTTGGTTGGCATCCGGTGTGCGACGGCCGTTCATCCAATCCAACGCAACTACCCCACTTTCACCAATTGGAACTTTTGCCGCTTCATCGCTTAGTTTGGCAATGATTTTATCCGAAGTCTCTTCCAGCAGCTTTTGTTTGGTGGCTTCATCCACCAGCGAAGTTTCAGCCAGAATATTCTTCAGCGGCCACTCCAGTACGCGCTTAAACCAGGCATAAATATCGCCAAACGCCGACTGTCCGGCTTCCAATCCCAGCATCCCGGGAACAATCGATCCATCCACCTGACCGCAAATTCCGGCCACTACCTTACTGCCTATTTCATCCATGGGCGTAATCAACATATCACAGGTGGAAGTTCCCATCACCTTCGAAACGTAGTAAGGTTCAATCTCAGCACCAACAGCGCCCAAATGAGCATCAAAAGCGCCAACACCGACTACCACATCGGTTGACAGTCCAAGCTTTTCTGCCCATTCTTTGGTAAGCGTACCGGCTGATACATCGCACGTATATGTTTCTTTGTACAGGCGATCTCGTAAACCGGCCAGCATCGGGTCGAGCGCCACCAAAAACTCTTCCGACGGAAGTCCGCCAAAAGCCTCGTGCCACATGGCTTTGTGCCCTGCAGCACAACGACTGCGTTTCAATGTTTTGGGATGGGTATTACCGGTTAACAAGGCAGGAATCCAGTCGCAATGCTCCACCCACGAATAAGCTGCGCGATAAACAGCGGCATCTTCGCGGATTACGTGCAACAATTTGGCCCAAAACCATTCCGACGAATAGATTCCACCTTCGTATTTGGTAAAGTCTACTTCCCACTCTTTGGCCAGTTTATTGATTTCATCGGCTTCTTTTACAGCTGTGTGGTCTTTCCAAAGCACAAACATGGCATTTGGATTCTCTTCAAAACCCAGAGTTAAAGAAAGAGGAGTACCTTTTTCATCCACTGCAACCGGTGTTGAACCTGTCGTATCTACCGAGATACCTACCACATTTTCGGCAACTCCCCCGGGTGCCTGTTTCAGGGCTTCTACAATTGTATATTCCAATCCTTCCAGGTAATCTTTCGGGTGCTGACGGAAGCGGTTATCGTGCGCGTTACAATATTCCTGCTTTTGCCAGCGCGGATAATTAAAAACAACACTTGCCACTTCTTCCCCCGTTTCAACGTTCACGATGAGCGATCGCACCGAGTCGGAACCGTAATCCAATCCAATAGTATATTTTGCCATTGAGTTTTAATTTGATTTTATTATTGATTTTTTATGTTTTAAATGAAGTCTCAGTTATTGTCCGTAATAGGCATTCTTTCCGTGTTTGCGAAGAAAGTGTTTATCGAGCAATACCTGATCCATGGTAGTTTCGGGGTTAAGAATAAAACTACGAAAAGTCATTTTGGCAACCTCTTCCATCACCACCGCATTGTGTACTGCATTATGGGCATCAGTCCCCCAGGAGAAAGGCCCGTGATTATTTACCAACACTCCCGGAACTGCATCAGGATCGAGACCTTTGAAGCGTTCAACAATCACTTTTCCGGTTTCCAGTTCGTATTCGTTTTCAATTTCTTCTTTCGTCATTTTTCGCGTACAGGGAATTTCGCCGTAGAAATAATCGGCATGCGTTGTTCCGATTGCAGGAATGCCTCTTCCGGCCTGTGCCCAACTGGTGGCCCATTCTGAATGCGTATGCACTACCCCTCCAATGTTTTCAAACTGACGATACAAAACCAGGTGCGTTGGAGTATCGCTCGATGGCTTGAGGTTTCCCTCCACCACCTGACCATACAAGTTAAGAACGACCATATCCTTGGGCTTCATTTTTTCATAAGATACCCCGCTTGGTTTTATTACAACCAGTCCTTTTTCACGGTCTATTCCGCTTACATTTCCCCAGGTAAAAATCACCAGACCGTGTTTTACCAGGTCGAGATTGGCCTGGAATACTTCTTCTTTTAACTTTTCAAGCATTGCTGTTTCTTTTTATTTTTTCTTTCAGCAGATTCGCAACCAAGTTAACAAAACAATTCACGATAAAAGATAAAACTTGATACCCCTTTGTCACCAATTATCAGGCATCTGGCATTCAATATCGTTTGGTTTCATTCATAAAACTGGTTACAGATAATTTAAGCGTGAATATAACGCTTAAATTCAAAAAATAAATATACAGCTATATTTTCATTGCTGATATTTCCTTATTTATTGGCTCTCAAAATCGCTTTACTTAATACAGGACTGATTATAAGTTCATGCGAACTGAAAATACATGTTGTTAAATTTCACTAGAATTAATAGTTTTATGAAATAACCGGACGTATTGTTTCTGCGGTTAATCTCTCGATAATGGTGACACAATATTCCTCTCTATATCAATCACATAACCGACAAAACAATACCGTAACATTTCAACTAAAATCTAATAACTGTCAAATAAGATGTACAATAACAACCTAAAAACAACAACAAGACGTAGCTTTATTCGCCAATCAGCTTTAGGGGTGGCCGGAATAAGTACATTAGGGCTTCTAGCCTGTGAAAGATCATCGAAAGATGGAAATGAGCTTAAATTTATTGCTTACAACGTATTAAAATGCACGGGCTGGCCTGCTAAAAATGTAAAAGAAGGTGTACTCATTCCTGATTTGATCGCACAAGAGCTGGAAAAGTATGCACCGGATGTTATCAATTTCTCTGAATCTCCGGATGAGTCAGTCGTTAAACATATTGCGGACCTCCTCCAAATGAATTATGTCTTCTTCCCTTCTGCGGGTAACTGGCCCGGTGCCATTATTACTCCTTTCGAAATTGATACTTCTGAAAATATACCGATTGTTAACGGTTCGCGACCCGATGACTTATTTACCCGGCATTGGGGAAAGGCAGCGATAAAAATCTCAGATCAAAAATCGATACTGGTTAATTCTGTTCATCTTTATCCTCACGACAATCCGGTCTCAGCAGAAATTCGCAAAAGAGAAATTTCCGAAATTCTCAAATCTGTAGAAAATGATAGTAAAAACTATGAGTCAGTGATAGTCATGGGAGACCTGAACCATACTCCCAATACCCCCGAATATTCTCAATGGATGAATGCTGGATTTACCGATTCTTTTATCGCAGCAGGAACGGGCGATGGTTTAACAATCAGAGCAGATAAACCTACCAAACGATTTGATTATATTCTGGCAAAGGGAAAACTGGCAAATCAGGTGCTGGAATCCCGTCCTTTATTCGAGGGTGGATTTCGAACAAATCCTGCTGATCCCGAATCTTATGCTTTAAGCGATCATCTGCCTCAATTGGCAAAATTTTCAGTTAAGTAATTCTTTTTACAAAATAGGCATCAAATTACAATTCGTACAAATTCAGCTAAATTAAGAAGTGGAAAATAGGTTTTATTTTGATTATCGTATCCTTCGCATTAAACGGGAAAGGGCAATCAGCAAATGGAGTTCTTTTAAAATTAAAGGTTGCCACATATAATGTCGGGCATTTTAACCAGGGAGACGCAGGCGGGCTTAAAATCAGTGATTCCATGGGAAAATCGGTAAAAGAAAAATATATTCAGCTGAACATGCTAAGCTGGCGCGATTGGATAGGAACACAAAGCATTGATATCCTGGGTGTGCAGGAATGGAACAGATATTTCGATAAGGATAGCACTTTTCATTCGGAAACGGAATTATTGAAACCCTTTTACAACAACGCTTATTTCGGCGATGAGCACACCTGGATTTACAACGGGATCGCGACCAATTACCGTCTGACTAATATTCGACAGAAATATTGGGTTGGTGACTATTATGCGCTGATGGGCGATTTAAAAATTGGGGATAAAACAGTCACGGTTATTTCTACTCACATTCCGTGGCAAAAAGACTGGCATGCACCGGCACTTGATTTAGTAACCTGGGTTCGATTATTAACCTACTGAATATAAATGAATTGAATTAAAAATTGTCGTTGATTTATTTGAATAAAAGCATGGAATTTACTAATTTAAAAGTCTGACAAACAAATAATTAGAAGTAAAATCCATGCAATTAAGTGACGATAAAATTACCGAAATTTTCTACTTGGCAGACGAATTCTGCAAGGAATTTGAATTAGTAATTTCAAAACATAGTTTGGGAAATAGACCCAAAAGAACACCCAAAATGAGTCAAAGCGAGGTAATAACCATTATGGTTCTTTTTCATTTTGGTGTATTTAAAAACCTAAAACACTTCTATCAATACTTTGTAAAAGAACATCTTAACTCCTATTTTCCACAAACGGTTTCTTACAATCGGTTTGTCGAGTTGATGCAATCTGTTGCCCTACCGATGACTTTGTTTTTGAAGACCTGCTGTTTGGGTTCGTGCACAGGCATTTCTTTTATCGATTCAACGCCAATAAGGGTTTGTAAGAACAAGCGAATCCCCCGACATAAAGTATTCGATGGTATTGCCCAAAGGGGGAAATCGACCATGGGTTATTTCTTTGGCTTCAAGTTGCATTTTGTGATTAACGACAAAGGAGAAATATTGAACTTTGTTATCACACCAGGGAATACCGATGATAGGGAACCATTGAAGGACAAAAAGTTTATCGAGAAACTAAAAGGAAAGCTTTATGCAGACAAAGGCTATGTTTCACAGAAACTTACAGAGGTTCTATTTGTAGATGGTCTACACCTGATTACCCATATCCGAAACAATATGAAAAACGTACTGATGGAAATGATAGACAAGATCTTGCTCCGTAAACGATCGGTAATTGAAACCATTAACGATGAATTGAAAAACATCTGCTCAATTGAGCATTCCCGCCACAGATCTTTCAAAAACTTCATCACAAATCTGATTTCAGGATTAATTGCCTATAGCTTTTTCCCTAAAAAGCCTGCAATAAAGTACGAGGTGATAAAAACCGATCAAATTGCTCTTTTTTAAAATCGAACTCAGGTTAATAATAAATGAACTTAAGAAATATGAATATTTCATCTGCATGGGAGATATAAATGCCTTAGATGAAGAACAGTTGCGTTTTCAGGAGGCAGGCTTTAATATTGCCAACGGCGGTTATTTAGGATGGTTCACCACCACCGGTGGTTCGGTAAAAAAGCAGCCATGACAGATGGAATTAACACGCACATTGATAATATTATTACAAGTAAAAACATCAAAATCATGAATATTTCGGCTCCTTACACCGGCCTGAATGATTACGACCACCTGCCGATAATTGCTGACATTATTATTACAGAGTAACCCGAACATAATCGACAAAAAGTAAGGGAGTTACCAAATCAACTGGCAACTCCCTTACTTTTGCCTTACAGACCTAAGGTCTTCTTAAATCAACCTATCCGATATCAACCAATTATGAAATCTTAATTTCGATCGGAGCTTTTGGCTGGGCTTCTTCCCTCTTGGGAAGTTCAATCACCAAGATTCCATTTTCGAAACGTGCTGCAATTTTTTCAGCTTCAACCGATTTGGGCACGCGGTACTGTTTTTCGAAATTGTAAACTCCGAATTCGCGGTGTGCGTATTTATAGTCTTCCTTTGTTTCTTTTTCGTCCTTTTCCACTTTAATCGACAACAGATTGTTCTGATAGTTCAACTGCAAATCTTCTTTTGAGAAGCCCGGTAACTGAATTTCAATTTTAAATTCCTTTTCCGTTTCAAAAACGTTGGTAGCAGGTGAAGCACAATTTTTCACATAGGTTTCGTGATAATCGTTTTTGAAGAAATTGTTGAACAATTCGTCAACCAATACTCTGTTTGCACTGTAACGTGGGTTTTGAAATCTTACTAAATTCATGACTTAATCTCCTATTCTTTAAATTAATTTTTTGTTTTCCGTTCGTTAACCGAATCTGTCCTACTTAAATCAACTCTCATTCCAAAGCCAATTTTTGGGTCAATTCCGGCAAAATCGCTCAAAAAGAAATGACATATTGTCTCTTTTCTTGAAAACGCAATGCCTTATTGGCATTTTACACAGTTTTATGGATGTATTGATTAAGCGAATCGATACGCTGAATTTATTTTTACCTTTGGGCAAAATTTGAAAAAATGCGTATCGACATTATAACCGTCTTGCCCGAAATTCTGGAAAGTCCTTTTAGTCATTCCATCATCAAAAGGGCGCAGGAAAAAGGACTGGCAGAAATACACCTGCACAACCTGCGGGATTATTCAGAAGATAAACACCGCCGGGTGGATGATTATTCGTTTGGAAAAGGCGCCGGAATGGTGATGGCCATTCAACCCATCGAAAAGGCAATTGAAACATTGAAGGCTGAGCGCGACTACGACGAGATCATTTTTACCACTCCCGACGGGAAATTGCTGGACCAGCGCGAAGCCAATTCGCTTTCGTTGTACGAAAACATTATCATCCTTTGCGGGCATTATAAAGGCATCGATCAGCGGATTCGTGATACCTATGTGACCAAAGAAATTTCGGTAGGCGATTACGTTCTAACCGGCGGCGAACTGGCAGCAGCCATTATCGTCGACAGCGTTGTTCGCCTAATTCCGGGAGTACTTTCGGATGAAACCTCTGCCCTCACCGATTCTTTCCAGGATTATTTGCTGAGTCCGCCCATTTACACGCGCCCGGCCGAATACAAGGGAATGAAAGTTCCTGAAATTCTGCTCAGCGGAAACGACAAGCTGGTGGACGACTGGAAACACGAACAGGCAGTGGAACGCACCAAAAAACTGAGACCCGATCTGTACAAAAAGTATTTGGAAGAATAAGCTAAGAAAATGGACGCAAACACATTTACGGAAATAGAATGCATTGAGCGTTCAACGGGAAACCTTCACTCAAAGAAAATACTGATCATCGGCGTTTTTCATGGCGACGAGCAACAGGGAGAATACATCATCAACCGCTATTTAAAGGAAGGTGATTTTAGTGATATTAAGAATGCACTCTATTTTATTCCGTGTTTGAATCATTCGGGGAAAAGACTCAATACCCGCGAGAATGCCAACAAAGTGGACCTGAACCGGAACTACCCCACAAAAAACTGGGAGAAAACCGAGCGAAACGAGTATTTTTCCGGAGAAAGTGCGGCTAGCGAAGAGGAAACCCGTTACATGGTTCAAACCCTTGAACGCATCAAACCTGATGTGATACTTACCATTCATGCACCTTTTAAAGTGGTGAATTACGATGGTCCGGCACAGGAAATAGCAGAAAAGATTTCGGAACTTTGTGGTTATCCGGTTTTAAGCGACATTGGTTACCCTACTCCCGGCTCTTTTGGAACCTATTGCGGCGTGGAAAGAAACATTCCAACCATCACGCTTGAGCTTGATGAAGAAGAAAGTAACGAAGAAGCTTATGTAAGAACACTTCCGGTATTGGAATACCTGGCCAACCTGACCTAGAAACTTTTTAATCACTTTTACCTTTTTTGATGCAAGGTATTTTACCTTGATTCAGATTGAAATAATCGAAGGGATTGTATCAATCCTCATCCATCTGTTTTCAATCCAATTTCAATCATTTATGCTTTTAATGCTATATGCTATGTGTTAATGCCTGCGGCAGATGCCGTTATACGGGCAATATTTGCATTTTTCAGCGTGCTCTGTTTGGTAAAATACGTTCTGTTCCGAATAAATCTCTGCAACCAGATTCTGCAGCTGGTCTTCGAACTCTTCTCTCAGTTCATCAAAAGCAACCACGGCTTTTTCCTTTTTCAAGGTGATATCGGGAGAAAAGTTTTCTTCGAAGATTTTATGCAAACCGTAAATGGCGGGGTACACTTCCTTATCAGCCCCATTTCCTTCCAATCCCCAAACGTATATCAAGGCCTGTAGAATCACCTTTTTCGGATCTTTTGCATCGCGTTCAAAAAGCTCGTTCACATCGTTTAAAACCAGGCTTTCCACTTTTCCGGTTTTGTAGTCGATCACCCGGTACTTACCCTCCAGCTGATCTACCCTATCGATGGTTCCACCCACCCAGACCGGCCGCCCCTGCACCTGAAGAGTTCGCTTGTATTTGGTTTCCAAACTGATAATTGTAAACGGAGCAATCTCCTTGTCGCGTTTTATTAACTGCCGCAAATAGGTTTTTATGTTTTCAAAAATCAGCAAGGTGGTACCTTCCAGCTTTACCGGTCCCTTCAAGGGCTCTCTTAATTTCAGGTAGTGAATGGCGATTTGTCGCGTAATTTCATTGTTGAGATTTACCTTGTCGGCCAGAATCCGGTCCAGGTCCGGTTTATCGATCACCTTCCCCACAAACGGCGCATACAAAGCCTCCATGGTATCATGAAAAATGTTTCCGAAAACCACCCCGTCAATTTCTTCCTTTACCTCATCAGGTTCGGGCAAACCTGCCACATACCGGAAGTAGAATTTTAAGCGGCAGTTCAGGTACGTATTTATGGCGCTTGGCGAAAGTGGGCGATCCTCTGTATTCTTATCGAGCAAGCGCTGTGCAATTTCAGGCGAACTTTCCATCTGAATGCCTTCCACCGGATCGTTGGCAAAAGCAAAATCGAGGTTTAGCATTTCGGGTTTATGCACCGTGTCGTATTGCAGCTGATAACCGTAACGACTGAGTTCACCTGTATTAATTCCTTCTTTTACTACGCTGTAGGTTGCTGTTACATTCTTTGCGCGTTGCACCAGGCGGTAAAAATAATAGGCATACATCGCATCCTGTTCGTCGATGCCGGGCAAACCAAACCCAAGACGAATATTAAAGGGAATAAACGAAGGAGCCGTAAATTTTCGCGGCCATTTGTTTTCGTTCAACCCAAGTATGATCAGGTTTTCAAAGTCAAGGCAACGGGTTTCCAGGATCCCCATCACCTGAAGTCCACTCAGCGGCTCTCCTTCAAACGAAACCGAAACCTGTCCCAGATACTGCGAGAACAGCCTGAAATAAACCGCTTCGCTGATTTCGCGCTGTTGATTTTCGAGCGTACTTTTTACCACTGCCCCCAGCTTTTCAATGGCCTGATAGATGGAATAAATCAATTCCAGCAGCATTGAATCTGCGTTTTCAGCCTTTCTAAATTGCTGATAAAACATTCCCAACACCCTCAAAAAATAGGGACTGTATTCATCAGTCTTCTTCGGTAGTGCGAATATTTCTTTGTGCAATGGCGAAAAATCAATTTCCGCCAATTCCAGCGTAATCCGGTTTCGGAGTTTCAAATCAGCCACAAAAGCCTTTGCTTTGGCAGGCTCGGTTTCGCACAACAACTGGTGGTTCAGAATATCGGTGACATATCGGTGATAAGCCGAAAATCCCTTCTCACCTTTTCGTTTGTTCTTTAACAGGGCCACCAGCAACATCAGAAAACCATACACCACCGAGTTGCGTACCGGATATCCCATGGTAATGTTCACCTTCCCAATTTCATCAGGAATGGCTCCGAGGGCCGAAAACAACAGCGATTCGTCGGCCAACACAACTGCAGTATTGTCAAATACCGGGCGATAATCGTTAGTGGTTTCCTTTAGAAAATTCGGAATTTGCTGCGACTGTCCGTACACCGACGAAACAGCTACCAGTTTCATATTTTTACGATGGTTAAACAACTCCGGATTTAATTCAAAATCTTCGGGAGCCGGGAATCGTCGCAGGTTTTCACGCATAAAAAATCCGGCCTCGTTGTTCTCATCTTTCAGATAAGCATCGTCGTAATCCCATAAAAAGGCTGCTTTCCCTTGCTTTTGAAGATGCGAAAAGAACTCGATCTCACACTTATTCAAGGCATTCAGGCCAACGATGTAATATTTTTGGAACGGGAATTCAAGTGTTCCCTCTTTTAAAAGCTCCACAACCCGACGGTCGATCATTCCGGGAAATGCCAGTTGATGTTTCTGCAACTCCGTTTTAAAACCGGCATACACCGGATACAACTTATCCCAAATGGTAATATATTTCTCCCTGAAACCTTTCTTATCCGCCACGGCCATACTCCCCCAGAAATGCTCCAACGCCTTTTTCTGCTCGGGCGTGAGGTAATCGAATATCGATTCGATCTCCTTCAGGTCCGAAATATTCGTAAACAGATCTTTGGCATTTACCAGGTAGCGGTCGATGTCATTAAAATCCGACAAGAGAATTTCGCCCCAAAAATAAAACTCATCAAAAGTTTCGGTGGTTTTGGTGTGTTTGCAAAATACATCGTACAACAGCGAAATCAATTGCAGCTTGTCGCCGGTGTGCCACTCCGAGTAAGTACTCATCCACTCGTTTACCGTAATCACCTTGGGCGCAATTACCGGCGTTTCGATGCACTTCTGAAGATAAGCAGTAAAAAACACACCTGACCGGCGGTTCGGAAAAACCACGCAAACCTCCTTTAATTCTTCAGAATGCTTTTTGTATATGTATTGCGCACATTGCGAGAGAAAACGTTCCATACGATAGTTCAGCGTTCAATGCTCAAAGTTCAAAGTTTCGTTCGAATTAACAAGAAATGGCTGCCAGATTTTTTCTACTTTTATTGAATCTGGCAAATTAAAAATCCTGACTCATGAAAAAATATTTACTCATTCTTGCAGCGACTCTTCTTTCTCAGTTTTCCTATTCTCAAGACCGGATCACCGGCAAAACCTTTGCGACCCGCAGCGAAGTAATCGCCCAGCACGGAATGGCCTGTACCAGTCAGCCACTGGCTACACAGGCGGCGCTCGACATACTAAAAGCCGGCGGAAATGCCATTGATGCAGCCATTGCTGCCAACGCAGTTCTCGGACTTGTAGAACCTACGGGAAACGGAATGGGTGGCGATCTGTTTGCAATTGTGTGGGATGCCAAAACAAAAAAACTGTACGGCTTAAATGCCAGTGGACGCTCGCCCTACGATCTGACACTCGACTATTTCAAGGAAAACGGCTACACCAAAATACCGGCGCTGGGACCGCTTCCGGTTTCGGTACCCGGATGTGTGGACGGCTGGTTCGAACTCCACAACAAGTTTGGCAAACTTTCAATGCAAGAAGTATTGAATCCGGCCATTTCTTATGCTGAAAACGGATTTCCGCTAAGTGAGCTGATTGCCTATTACTGGGGAAGAAACGCGCAGAGCCTGAAAAAATATCCAGGTTTCGAAGAAATATTTATGCCGGGAGGAAAAGCGCCAGAGAAAGGAGAAATCTTTAAAAATCCCTACCTCGCCAATACACTGAAACTGATTGCCGAAAAAGGCCGCGATGAATTCTACAAAGGTGAAATTGCCCAGAAAATTGTAAGCTACATACGTGAACAGGGCGGTTTTCTGAGTATGAAAGATTTTGAAGACCATCATTCAGAATGGGTGGAGCCGATTTCGGTGAATTACCGTGGCTACGATGTTTGGGAACTTCCGCCCAACGGACAGGGAACCGCAGCGCTGGAAATGCTCAACATCCTGAAAAACTTCGATGTGGCTTCGATGGGGTTTGGATCGCCTGAATACATCCATTATTTTGTAGAAGCAAAAAAACTGGCCTTTGAAGACCGCGCCAAATATTACTCCGATCCTGACTTCAATGATTTACCCATCGAAGAGCTGATTTCGGAAGACTATGGAAAGAAACAAGCAGCAATGATCAATCCGAAACGGGCTGCCCGCAGTTATCCCGCTTGGGGTATGGAACACGGAAATACCATTTACCTGACCACTGCCGACAAAGAAGGCAACATGGTTTCGCTCATCCAGAGTAATTTCCGCGGAATGGGCTCGGGTATGACACCCGGTAAACTTGGTTTTATCCTGCAGGACCGTGGCGAACTGTTTTCGCTTGAAGAAGGCCACATGAATGTTTACGAACCACACAAACGGCCTTTCCATACCATCATCCCGGCGTTTGTCACAAAAGATGGTGAACCTTTCCTTAGTTTTGGAGTAATGGGCGGCGACATGCAACCACAGGGACATGTGCAGATCATTTGCAACATTATCGATTTTGGAATGAACATACAGGAAGCCGGAGATGCGCCACGCATTCAACACACAGGTTCGAGTGATCCGACAGGTGGAGAACAGATGACCGACGGCGGACAGGTAACACTCGAAAGCGGCCTTGCTTACGAAACCATTCGCACTCTGATGCAGATGGGCCATAAAATTGGTTTCGACTTTGGCCCTTACGGCGGTTACCAGGCCATTCTTTGGGACAGCAAAAACAAAGTGTACTACGGCGCCTCCGAATCGCGTAAAGACGGCCAGGCTGCGGGATATTAATTCACAAATGGAGAAACCAAGAATTCTGAACTACTCTTTACTCAATAAAACGCTTAATTGATTTTTGATTTCCTCCGATTTTTGAATGGCTTCTTCCATAGGGAGCCCCTCTTTCATCCACGGTCGTCTATGTCCCGTAAATGTCAGCCAGGCATCCTTCATTATCACCTGAAGCTGATTTACCAAACTCAGTATCTTATCTCGGTCAGGATTTTCAGAAAGAAAACGTTCCATATCGTAGCTTTGTTCGGTTTGGTTTTCTCCCAAATACCACAGCATTTCACTGGCCATTACAAAATGCCCGTAATCATTCGGATGAACACCATCCTGTGCAAAAACAAAAGTGGAATCTGCCGCTCGCTGCTTCTCCAGTTCCTTTCGCATGGGCCAGTGAATATCAATCACGTTCCAGTCGGCGGTGTAGCGTTTACTGATCAGCCAATCCGAATAAATATCCAGCACATTTGCATAAGCCTCCCCTTTTCGCTCGTCGAATACAGGAGGTGTAACGTGGATAATTTCAGCGCCTGTTTTTTCCAATTCCCCGTGCAACCAAAGAATACCTTCCCTGAATTTATTAAAACGGGTATCATCGAATTCCAGGTAAATCCCATCATTCATACCATAATTGGCAAATACCAAATCGGGCTTTGTTTTTTCAAGCACGCGGTGGAGTCTTTCATGTAAATCAGGGCGGGGAAATGCACCGCCGGCGTGATTTTCTTCCGACAGGCCGGAAACGGTTTCGCTGGGCAAGCCCACATTTATAAATTCATACTGTTTTTCGGGATGATGAACCCTGAAATAAGCTTCCATGTACTCGATGTATTTTCCCTGGTAGGTTATACTGTTCCCCAGAAAAACAATACGTGTAACATCGTCCGGGATTTTGTACGGTTGCGAATAGGCCTGAAACTGAAGTACAGCCAATAAGGCAATTATAATGTGTGTGCGCATACCTGGTTGAATACTGCTTGATTTGTATTTTGTAAATTAAATAGCTTATCGATCATCTCCAATCCTTTATAAAACAATCATGATCCTCAGGAATCACCAACAGAAATCAAATAAAGATTTTTACTCTCCCTCGCTCCCTCTCTACACATAAAGAGGGAAGATAGTATGGCAGGCGCAATCAGGATAAGTCTGAAAACTTTGAACTAATTTTTGCTGTTGAATTTCGATAGGCTTTCAGAAAAAACGGGAGGGTGTACCAAAAGTTATTTCGTTCTTTGCATGAATCTTACTTTTGAAACACCCGCTTCTGTCTTTGCTCTTAATTCGGTTCTGCTATTTTACGACTTGATGAAAATAGGATTTGTCCATGCCGTTTTTCCGTTTTCATCGGTCACCTCGCACCTCACCCATTTGGGCTTTTTCTTGCTCATATCCCACTCGGCACGTTGTAAATCCTTTCCTTCCTCGGCGTTAAAAACACTACCGTTGCCGGCACCGTTAATCCTGAACGCAATCTTTTTCACGGGCGAGCACTCTATTTTTATTTTCATATCATCGCTCAGCTGGAAATCTTTTATCTCCGGACCGGTGGAAGCATAAAAACAACCGTTCTCCAATGCGTCGAGTACACTGCTTTCATCGAGTTTTTCCGCTTTTATCATGGTCCAGGCTTTTCCCACGTTTGAGCTATGGTGCACATCGTCGGTAGCCAGGGCCGATAAAACGTGCCCCTTGTTTAGCAACTGATCCCAGTAAACGTGCCCGTATGCGCTGTTGGTATCCTCGCATCCCTGATTATACACCTCAACTCCAAGGTACCCGCTCACCTCCATCATCTCCTCATAGGTATGCCCGGTCCAGTACGGATGCGCGTAAAAAACTTTTGCCCCCTTGCTTTTTATATCGTCGATCATTTCCTGTGCCGGCAGGTCTTTGTTGTATTCGTAAGGATGGGGCAATCCGAGCCCCAGAAAATGATGCGTTGGCGCGCCGGAATAAGTTTTAGGATGAAATTCGATACTGCTCAGGGCCAGAAAACCGGGCGCTGAAAAAGCAGACAGATCGTTGGTTCGCCGGTGGTCGGTTATGGCCACAATATCAAAGCCCTTATCGCGGTATTGTTTTATACGTGTTGGCACATCCACATCGCCATCGCTGTTGGTGGTATGCGCATGCAACGCGGTTTTGTACCATTTCCCTTTTACTGAAAAAGGATTAACCAGGTCATTTTTATTCGAAACATTTATTTTGGATTCTCCTGCAAAGGCTTTTGGAACCAGGGCTGTAAAAACACCAGCTCCTGCCAGCCCAAAAAAACTTCTTCGTTTCATGAATTGTTGGTTTATGATTAATAATTGATTAAGTGCCCTGAAATTAGCATAAATTATTTAATCGATGAGAACTAAAAAGAAGATCTCATTATTGGTTCTGTTTTTTGAACTGCGAAACAATCCCGAAGCCTTGGGACACAGTTGGCGTTCCCTAAACTTTGCCCTGCAATTTGTAGGGAATTAATCATTTTATTATGAATAAATCTTCATAATAATTTGTCTTACTCTAAAAACATATCCACCTACTTATTCTTAAGATTACTTATCCTTCTTTTTCCTGTTTATTAATATTCCCGATATTAAAGTCGCTCCAGTGCCATAAAATATCAATACAGAAGGTAGAAGTTTACTCAGTGCAGATTTATCAATGTTAAGGCTAAAAAGAATAAAAGGAATTATAACAAATAAAGTCACCATGGCAATAATAACATAATCCCAAACTTTAGAATTGTAATAATTAGGAAGTTTGGGGTTGTTGTTCATTAATTGCTTCTCAAATTGGGCTTTAAATTCATCCCATTGTGATTTATCATTGTTCTTTTTATGATAGAAAATCTTCTTTGTTCCGTACGTGGCAGATTTAAAAACCAAAGCTTCAACATTTACACCGCCAGTATCAATGCGAAACCATTTAATGTCAGAGTATTGAATTAAAATACCCATCTCATCAATACGAATGTAATCATCTGATAATGCAACCTTTATTGTTTTTATACCAAGTATATATTTTGATGAAAATCCAAACAAAACAGCAACGCCACCCAATATGCTAAATGATAAAATAGCGTTTTGAGTTGCTGCTCCAACATAGCCTGCGATTAGAAGAGTGAAGCAGCACGTCGACATTAAAATCCACGCAAACCTTTTATAATTGGATACTTTAAAACAATACTCATTCATTCGCGCAAAAATTAAGTAGGCAAACTTTATAACAGTATTTTTCTCGATAAATAGCCTATAGCGGTTGGTACATTTATGGGCGGATTCCGAAGAGCGTTCCTGTCCGAAGGACATGGAACTGCGATGCGAGAATCCGCAGTTGGCGTACCACCGAACCCCGCCCTGCAATATGTACTATGTTATAGCAAGTTTTTCATTTTATCTTGTTTTATACCCCATGTCAATTATCCGTTTTTTAATCTCTTTGTCAATCTTTGTTTTTGTTGTGTAAAACCCAAACATGTCAAGTTTCTTAGATAACTTTTGGTTAATAATTGTTTCAAAGTCAAGATTAGTTTGATAAATCACCATTTCATTCAGTTCTGGTAATTTTTCTAATCCAGTTAATTTGTCAAATGTTTTGCAGTTAATAATTTTCAAATCAACCAGGGAATTAAATTCAGTATCGAATTGAAGTTGTCCGAGTTGAATATTGTTCTCAATATGCAAATTCTTTAGATTCTTAAAATTCCCAATGTTGCTTAAATCGTTAAATCCTCTGACCCATGTTATTTCAAGTGTCTCAATCTGGTTTTCCTGAATTTCTAATATATTCTCTCTGCCACCAAGAATAAACTTGAGAGTCTTGAGTTTTCTTAATTTGTTTACAAAATCGACTGGAACTTTTTTAATAGAATTTAAAGAAAGAAATTCCAAATTACTTAAATCGCCGACTGCCGAAATATTCTTTGTGTGCCCACCAACAATAAGAGTCTTAAGCTTTTTGTATTCTTTTAAATATTCAAGGTTTAAAGCTTTTGTTTTTGTTTCAGTCAGAATTAATTCAGTCAGTTTTTTTAGGTTGTCGGAATTTAATATCTCTGTTTCGGTAAGTTCAAAGACTCCCAGTGAAAGATTCTCAATGTATTTTAGTTCTTTAAGTGTGTCGATATTCACTGCTTTAGTCAAACAATCAGCGTACAAACATTTTACATGTGGAATTTTCAAAATGGTCTTGAAATCAAAAATTCCAGAGTAATTACCATAAAATCTTACTCCTAAACTTGTGTCATGCTTCTCACATAACTTGTCTAATTGCGAAAGTATTTTATCATCGAAAGTCTGTCCAGAAAACTGTACAATCACATGTTTATCTCCACTGAGTTCTTTCTCAATATACTCAACGTCAATAGTTTTTGGGTCATTTATTCTATTTTGTCTCAGTGTTGCCACATGTGAATTAGAGTCATTTTAAAATTGCTTGTAACGGTCACTTGTATGTGGTCGGGCGGGATTTCTGGAAGAAATCGTGTCAGACCCGCAGGAAAGTGGGCGCAAGGTCTGACTTGTCAGACCGCTAAAACCCCCGCCTGCCATGTACAATTTGTTACCGGTAGGTTTTTTATTCATGGTCAAGTTGTTAACTGTATAAAAATATCATTTTCTGAGCAAAAGTTTCAAATAACCACTTCGCTTTTTAAATTTTTCTTCAACCCCCAAAGTCAAAGTTGCTTGTGGGTTGCAGGTAACCAGCGGCGGTTTGCCCCGCCGAAACGTGAGTTTTACCATTCCTGACTTATGCCGCTGGCGGAAAACTTGCGAGTACAAAACTGTCCGCCAATTTTTTTATTCCAGCCCAGATAACTAACGGCCAAAACCCAAACTGTCAAATAACTGCCTGCTGTTCCTAAAAATGCGCTGGACGGTCAGGCTGCAAAACGGTTTTACAAATTGTTAAACTGCGAAAATTGGCAACTTGCACTAACCAATTTTTTGCAAGTTTTGTGACAGCAGTTTTACAAGCGAGCAAAAAACCAAAGAACGAACGTTTTAAATAACCACCAATTTTTTCTTCAAACTTACCGGTAACGTGCGTGGAAATATACGATTGCATTTATTCCCTTATCGTCAACTGTATTCATATCACCTATCAGGTTTGAAAAGTATTGTTTTTCTGTTTTTACGAGAAATCGCGTATTCAAGGCTATGCACATTTAGTTCCGAGATTACCGGAATAAAAGTAAACATAAGTTGGAAGAATGATACCTCAGTAAATATTATGGAGTAGTTTTCATGCCTTTGGGGGTACTTCAGAAGAGGGTATCTACAAATCTAAAAAAATATTTCTGGCTTACAGATTGAAAGTTAGTTTATAGAAACTGAATATTGATAACACCGATTTTGCAAACAATCACAGATGAAATCGGCGAAAATCAGTTAAATCAGCGTTACCTGTGTTCCATTCGTTTTTTAATGTGCGTTTCATACTTTTTGATGAGCTGACTGCAGCAGGCAAAATACCGAGCGGGGTGCCTTAAAAGGGTTCGAAAGAGCCAGATCAGGCGTTTTCTTTCCCGCCTTTTAGCAACAACCACAGCGCAAAAGCCATTTCGCCCAAAATACTGGGGACGGCCAACAGGGCCAGGAAAATTCCGGCAACCGCATCGTAACGGGCTATAACAAAATGGGCTGTTGTATCTACCAAGTACATAATTCCGGCAACTACCAGGAAAAAAGCAATCCATTTCGGCGCTTTGATAATTGGAGACAGCAGGATCAGATGAGCGCCAAAAAAGAACAGTCCGATCAGCCAGATGGTGTTAAAAGTATCTACCCGTTCGGTTATTAGCTCTGCCGAGTTGGCTTTCAAGGTAAGCACCAGCGAGAAAACTGCCACCCCCATTATAATGGCGTGCATTAACCTGAACCAGGTGCTCAGGCGGGAGAGTTGGTTCCGGCGATACATTTCGAAAAGCCCCCAGGCCACCACCACATCAAACACTGCGGCAATTAAAAAGGCCATTATACCCAATCGCACCATCATATTGTGTTGCCAAATGGTTTCCAAAGGTGCTTGCCGGAGCGATTCCAGCATAAAGAAGTTGGCAAAAATGGCGGAGAAAAAGATAATCAGATAGCTGACACCCGTTATGACAGAGATTTTCCGGAGATTCATCGCAAAAAGGTTTTTATCTTTTGTTTTTTACTTTTACGGATACATAACCGAAATTGACCGGTTTTGTTTATTGGGTATTGCAATCCAACACCTTCAGCGTGGTGAAAAATCATGAAAGGGAGAAACCTTAACAGTCCGTTAAACCGGAGTCATTTGTAAAAAAGAGCGGGCCTTTAAAACAAAAAGTTCCATCTGTCGTGCGACAAATGGAACCTTTCAGTATTGTAAAAAATCTTACTATTTCCTAAACAGCGGATCGGCGCCAATAGTCCCCACCAATTCGGCCAGGTATTGTTTCGATTCGGCATGTTCCAGCAGTTGCTCCGCCTTTTGCAAACGAGCTGGGATATTCAGCTCTTTTACCAGCATCTCGTTCTGGCTGTCGGCCATAAATTCTTTCAGGTAGGCAATCTGCGACTGATGGAAAGCAACATCTTTCTGTTGCTTTAGCGCCAGTCGTTCCTTGTACCAATCGGCTTTCAACACTTCGTCGCGGTCAAACAACTTGCGCAACGACGGATCGCTGATGTCTTTTCCTTCGTAATGACCGTAAGCCATAACATGCAACAGCACTTTTAACGGCGGAATAGCCGCTTCCACACTTCCGTCTTCAAAATAAGGAAGGGCAGCACGCTGCATCGCCTCGGTAATGTTGTTGATACCATCCACATACTCTTCCATTCCCTGCAATTCGGGTTTCAGCATGCGTTCGTTAAATACTGCCAACGGCTCATCAAACAAACGGTTCATACAGCGGAAGGCAAAATTCTTGGTAATACGGTAGCCCAAACGGCTGGCCAGTACTTTCTTTCCCTTGTATTCGAAATCTTCGAGTTTTTCCAGACAGCCATTTTCGATCAGTTTTTTCGGATCGCGGTCTTCAGGAACCAAACGTGCCCAAATTTCAGGAACCAGGATACTGATGTCGTGGTCGAAACGGTTTTCAGAACCGATGTAACCCGCAGCCGAGCTAAAGCCAGCGTATTCTGTCAGAATGTACGACAGCAACGCATTGTTCAGGTCGGTGGTTGGAACCAGCATGTTGAACGGCCCTTTGGTAAGTGCGCCTTCCAGTCCGGCACCAGTTGTCGACGGCGATTTTCCGGTAATACTGGCAATGAAATCCATGAACAACTCAGGAAGTTCCTGGTAGTGGATCGGATTGTACACTGCCAGCGGGCGAATGCCTGCTTCTTTTTCTGCCGGATTATTCCTTCTTCCGGGCAAAACCGCGTTAACCGGCCAGTAAACCGGATCCTCTGGTTTGATCTTCCTGAACAAACGCGCTCCCACTTCCGCCAGGTACGAATCAAGGGTTTCTTCCTTGAAAATATTGCGCTGCAGGTAACGCGGATTGTTGGTAGGAACCCCATCAACAATGCGGGTATGCGAAGGTGTTACAAAATAAGTATCGGCATCGCCGTTAGCAACTGAAGTGATAAACGCCTTCACCGGTTCGGTGTATTTTTCGAAACTAATGGCATTGTCGATCAGTTCCTGCGCGTTCTCACGTGTCAGTGGCTCGTAATTGGTCAGGAAAGTATTGTTGTCGACAATTTCGCGTTCAGCTTCTTTGTCGTAACCGCGAATTACCGCCTCATCGGGGCGCTGAAACAGGTAACTTTCACAGTTGGCCACCAGTTTCACACTGGGGTTCGCATACTCTTTATTAAGATTACTCAGACGATTAGCCGGAACGGTAATGGTAGCCGAAATATCGTCTTCGGTCTGAATCTTCATACAGGGAACAAAGTCGGACCGCAGTTTGTGCAGGAACCATCTTCCTTCGGGGTTAAATCCAATGCGAACATAGCTGGCAGTTATCGGATTGTGTTTGTAACGCAACACATTTCCCGGACGGCCATTCACAATTTCAACGTTAAACAGCTCGCGCCATTTAATATCTTTTTCTTCGTTTCCGCGGTAATGCCGTTTTACAAACAGCGCCAGGGTACGCACGTGTTCCGGAATTTCACTCAGAAACTTGTTGTATTCGTCGCTGTACTGATCCGACGGCGTCAACAATTTTACTGCCGATCCAAGGGTGCGCTCCTTGCTCAGGAATGACCTGGAAGGCGCTGCATCGGGACGAATGTTTTTCCAGCGGTTCGAATAATTGTGGTTGATGATTTCATCTACTTTATCTTCGGCTTCCTCCAGGTTTTCGATGTAGAACGATCCGAATTTGATGGCATTTTGCATCGACTTCGAAATTTCGGATTTTCCGCCACCCGAAACCGTACTTGGTTTATGACAGAACATACCTTCGGGCGCCGTGTCGATAATGCGCCACATCGATTGTGTCTGATGCTTTACCAGCTGGAACTTGTGGCCTGTTGGGTGCACATAAACCTTTTCAGGCGAAAGTTTCAGGCTGTAATTCTGGTTTTTATACGTCCAGCTTACGGCACTTTTTTCAATCTCAATGTCGGCGTTTTCAGGGATGTAAACAATCTCCGGGTATTTTTTATCAATGGCGTAATTGCCTTTTTGCAGTTCAATTCTGTCGCCCAGTAATTTTTTGGTTTCCTCAAACGAATAAGGCTGCTCGAATTTTTTGGTGAAATTCGCACCAAACACACTGTCGCTCATGTTTCCGCGCGGGAAAGCAATGGCACCACCCGAGTGTTCTTCTTCTGCCAAACCAAAAAGGTTAGCCGAATAGCTGATCTGCGTTTTTATTTCCTTTTTCGAATATCCGTAATAGTTATCGGCGATCAATGTTACCACCACGCCACGGTCGTCGCGGCAAGTGAGCTTAAACGCGCCACCATCGTTGTACAGTTCGTTTTCATCTTTCCAGCACATTCCCTCCTTACGTTGACGTGCAGAAGCGTCGTCGTAATGCGGCAGTCCCACATCTTTCTTTTTCAGGTGTACCAACTGCGGAGCCAGAATAATACATCCTGTAGTTCCAGTCCAGTGATCCACATCCAGTGCTGCATCGTTCATGGCCAGGTTGTGGTCGCCGGCGTTACCAAAAATCGTTTCCACAAAATCGAGGTTACTTACCAGGCTACCCGGTGCAAAAAAGCGGATTTCCATGCTTTTCTCGCTGATCACTCCTTTTACCTCGGGGCAAACCACCGGGCGCAGCAATAGCGACACCATTACTGCAGCATGTTTTTCCTGGCTTGCTGTAAACGGCAAATACTTTAGTTCTTCCGAAGGATTCAACGCCGCATGCAACAAATGTGCAAAGGTAATTTTCGGAACTTCTTTCTTATCGAGCGGAACTGGCAGCCCTCCCCTTACAATATGAAAAGTACCTTTAGTTGTTCGTTTATCGCGGGCCGGGTTATTCAAAATCCCTTGCTTTAGGCGGTACGAACTCAAAAGTTCGCTTTTGAATTCGGTACCATCGGGCGGCAGACTTAATTCGCGCGCCATTCCTTTCTGGTTTAGCACCAGGGTATCGCTGGGTAAACGAAAGCTTTTGTTGAAATCAACTTCTTTCAGATAATCATCGATAAAATTCTGAATACGGGTATCAACCGGAGAAAGATGACCGCTCAGCAAGCGCGATTTCTGACGGAAGCTGTTAATGAGCCCTTCGGTTAATCCCAAAAACTTTGCGTTGGCGTATTTTTTATCCGCATCTGAATCGTCGTTAAATACGGGCTGGCCCAACGAAGCCAGCTGAAGATTAATGAACTGGATCATGTCGCGCCTGTCGCGCAACAATTGTTTCCGTGATTTATTTAAAACCTGAGAATTTTCCATTTTACTATATTTTCTTCTGTTTACTATATCTCTTTATGGTTTACTATCTTGTGTTGAACGGCTCCTGTTCCGAAACCACCAGGCTGCAATCTGTCTGCTTTTTCTCAGCTTAACGAGAGCACATCATTTTGGTTGCTCCAAAATCCATTTTCCAGTAAGCTTTTATCAATCCAGAAATAAAATTACACAATTCAGAACGATTATAGATAAAAGGAAGTGCCGCACAGATAAGATTTAACGGAATCTTCTTGAGTCCTATTATCTATCTATTGACATATATCAATATTTTTAATCAACTGAACGAATGTCAATTTGAGTACTTTTTCTACTTTAGCAAGCTGAAAATCACAAATTAATTAACTATGAAAAGAACTATGTATAGGCTAATCTGCCTGCTTCTGGTTTCGCTGTTTGTTTCATCTCAATCCTATGCAACCGACGGCTATTTTACAACTGGTTATGGTACCATAAATAAAGGACTTGCCGGAGCAGGAATTGCATTTTACCAGGGATCGTTGATTAACGGAAACCCGGCTGCTACTGTTTTTCTGGGTCAGCAATATCAAATTGGGGTTGATTTCTTTAACCCAAACAGACAATACACAATTGGAGGTACAGCGGCGCAGGATGCAATGTTTCCCCTGGCTCCGGGAACAGTAAAGAGCGACAGCAAATTATTTTTGATTCCTTCGATTGGCGCCAACTGGATGTTAAACGAGAAATCGAGCATTTCAGCCGCATTGTTTGGCAACGGAGGCATGAATACCGACTATCCAACCATGACTTTTGGTGATCCATCCTCAGCATCTACCGGTGTTAACCTGGCGCAGATGTTTGGAAATATTACCTATTCACACAAACTGGGCGAAAAACACAGCATCGGTGTAACCGGAGTAGTATCGTACCAGTATTTCGAAGCAAAAGGTCTGGCCTCTTTCGCCGGATTTTCTTCGGATGCAACGGCGCTTTCAGGAAACGGTAAAGACAGTGGTTTTGGCGTTGGTTTTAAAGTAGGTTACCTCGGACATTTAACTGACAACTTCGCCATCGGTCTTACTTACCAGTCGAAAGTGCTTATGAGCGAATTTAAAGACTACGCCGGTTTATTTGCCGAACAAGGCGATTTCGACATTCCGTCGAGCTGGACAGCTGGTTTTTCATGGGAATTTGTTCCTGATCTGACCTTGATGGCCGATGCTAAAGCGATCCATTACAACGATGTAAAATCGATTGGAAATCCTATGCTTCCGAACCTGATGCAAGGACCTCTGGGAAGTGATAACGGTGCCGGGTTTGGCTGGGAAAACATTATGGTTTACAAAGTGGGATTAAACTATGCAGGACTGGATACCTGGGAATTCAGATGCGGAGCTTCCTTTGGAGAAAATCCGGTTCCTGAGTCGGAAGTACTTTTTAACATCCTGGCTCCCGGAGTAATCGAAAATCAAATTGCACTGGGTCTTTCAAAAGCAGTGGGAAACAAGGGAAACAAAATTCATTTCGCCGTAAACTACGCGATGAACAGCAGCGTGAAAGGAAATAATCCTATGGCGCAGGGACAAACCATTGAAGTTGAAATGAATCAGTTGGAACTTGAACTTGGTTTTTCATTCTAACAGACATACTTGAGAAATACAATACCGATAAAAATCGGAATTACGAAAACCCGGGCATTTATCCGTCCGGGTTTTTTAGTTGAACAATTTTCCATATCTCCGGTTAAAGTCTTCATTTAATAAAGCTTAAAGTCACAAATCGATCCTTTGCATCAAAAGTTTTATCATCTTCGTGCAAATAATTTGAACCAGTAGGGATGCCGTTTAAAGAAGAACAAATCATATTCCTGATTAACCCATCTTCGGGGAAAGGAGGATATCTCGCTATTATTGAAGCCATACGGCAATATAATGCAGCAATTGACCACTTTATTACCGGAAGCAAGGAAGAAACCCGAACCTTTCTTGAAACCATCGATCCCAAGTACAAAGTGGTTGTTATTTGTGGCGGCGACGGCACCATAAACAGCGTATTAAAATACGGGATCAAAACCGGGCTTATTTTTGCGGTTTTGCCCAATGGTTCTGGAAACGGGTTTGCCCGCGAACTGGGCTACAAAAAAGATGTAGCTTTTTTAATCGACCAAATCAAACAAGGCCGCACCAAGGAAATTGATGTTCTGAATGTCAACGACACCTATTCGTGCAATGTCGCCGGTATCGGGTTCGACAGTTTTATTGCCAAACGTTTCGACGAAAATTCGAACAGAGGCCCGCTTACCTATGTTCGCGAAACTATAAAGGGATTTATCAATTACCAGGGAGTTGACGCGGCTTTAACGCTTAATGACACTATCGAAAAAGGCAGCTATTTTATGATCTGCTTTGCCAACACCAGGCAGTTTGGCAACAATGCTGTAATTGCCCCTCATGCCAATCCCCAAGACGGTTTGATCGACGTTGTTGTCATCCGTAAATTTCATAAAGTACTGATCCCCGTCATTATGTTCCGGCTCCTTTCCCGCAAGGGCAAAAACTCCCGGTACATCCGTTATTTCAAAACAGATAAAATAGAAATAGATACAAACTATGCGCTTTTCCATACCGATGGAGAGCCGTTACATAAAACAGACAATGTTTTAAATGTCAGAATTTCGGACACCATTAAATTAATTCAAACCCAATAATAAAATATTAATATGCCGCGACTCAGTATTAAACCAGTATTCAACAACAGATTCGCACTTGCCTTCGCCTTTCTTGCTGTTTATATTTGCATTTCTTTCATTACCCGAAGCATCTTTTACATTCTGTCGGTTCACGAAATCGACTTCTCGCTTATTACGCTGCTGAAGATTTATGCTTTGGGGTTGTTTTTTGATTTGGATACTGCCGCATTTTTTATTTTACCGTACGTCTTGTATGTCATGTTTGTACCCCAAAAATTTACAGGTTCTGTGTTCGATAAAGCGCTGACTTATTTCATTTTGTCGCTCACTATTTTTCTGTCGTTGTTTGGGTTTCTTGGCGAGTTTCCTTTTTGGGAAGAATTCAGCACACGTTACAATTTTATTGCGGTTGATTACCTCATTTATACCTACGAAGTGGTGGAAAACATCAATCAGTCCTATCCGCTTCCGTTATTGATCGGCGGTTTGCTGTTGTTGTCGGCGGCTCTGTTCTTTTTATTCCATAAACTGGGTGCGATAAAAGCCGCCTATTCAAGTCTGACTTCCATGAAATCCAGATTGGCTTACTTTAGTCTGTTTTTGGTGATCCCTCTTTTCTTCACTTCATTTATTACCAACAAACAGGCCGAATTCAGCGACAATACCTATGTCAACGAATTGTCGAAAAACGGGGTTTACTCGCTTTTTGCCGCTTACCGCTCCAATGAGCTGGATTACGATCGTTTCTATAAAACCTTACCGGTTAACGAATCGTTCACTACCATAAAAAAAGAACTGATACAGGAGAATCAGATTTTTGATGCGCCGGACAGCATCTTTAGCATCGAACGAAAAACAGTTTCAACCGGACAGGAAGAAACCCCAAACATCATACTCATTTGTGTTGAAAGTTTGAGTGCCGATTTCCTGGGCATTTTTGGAAATGAAAAACAACTGACACCCAATATTGACCAACTTAGTCAACATAGCGTATTGTTTACCGATATGTACGCCACCGGCACACGAACTGTCAGGGGTATGGAAGCACTGGTACTTAGCGTACCTCCCACTCCGGGTCACAGCATTGTGCGCAGGCTCAACAACCAGCACCTGAGTTCGATTGCCAGTATTTTCAGACAAAAGGATTATGAGCTGAACTTTTTTTACGGCGGCGATGGTTATTTCGACAATATGAACAGCTTTTTTGGCGGACAGGGATTTAATATTTACGACCGCAACCGTGGAAACCTGTTGTCGGACAAAATTGAAACCACCCGCACCAATATTACGGACGATGAAGTGAGTTTTGAAAACGCCTGGGGAGTTTGCGATGGCGACATGTACAACAAAATACTGGAAGTAGCCGACGACAACTATTCAAAAAACAAAAGAACGTTTTCGTTTCTGATGACCACTTCCAACCACCGCCCCTACTCTTTTCCTGAAGGAAAAATTGATTTGCCCAACGGCACACGAGAAGCTGCTGTTACTTATACCGACTATGCTTTAGGTGAGTTCATAAAACAGGCCCAAAGCAAACCCTGGTTTGAAAATACGGTTTTTGTACTGGTGGCCGACCATTGTGCCAGCAGTGCCGGGAAGTGGGAAATCACCGTGGATAAACATCATATTCCGGCGATGATCTATAACCTGCCCAATGTGGAGCCTCAGAAAGTGGACAAACTTTGCTCGCAAATAGATGTGATGCCAACGCTCTTTGGTTATCTGAACTGGGACTATACCACGTCGCTTTATGGAAAAGACATTTCAAAAATGACCGCCGAAGAAGAAAGAACACTGATTGGAAATTACCGCACTGTAGGTTTGCTAAAAGGTTCGGTTTTTACCGAGCTTACCGACAAAAAGAACGCGAATCAGTACTCGTGGATGGCCGATAAAAGGGAAATGAGCAAACTAAAAAGCCAGAACACCAAACTGATTGATTTAACCGTTGCCTATTACGAAAGTGCTGCGTACCGATACAAGGAAGGCTTGATGGGCGAATAAGCTGAATAAATCCTGTTATCAGGAAGTCTAAAAAAAGATTCTCATTTTTACTCATCCTTGCCTACAAGTATGAAAGCCTGCCTGCCCTAGACAGGGACGAATGTCAAGTGGTTCAATGCACGTCTGGATCAAGTATATTGATCGCAGTTTCCTTTGTTGACTGATCATCTTTCCCTTTTAAAAGGGAAAGACAGGAGAAAGGGTAAACAATCTAATTCAACTTTCATTCTCATTAGTGATTCACGGAAATCAAGAATATTTTATTTATTTACATTTGTTTTTACCAATCACAGTCAACATCATTTCATGTTTTCTGTTGTAGTTACATTGTTTTTTTAAATAGCACATATGAAGATTATCTCGTGGAATGTAAATGGCATCAGGGCCGTAGCTCAGAAAAATTTTTTCGACGACTTTCAAGGTATGAATCCTGACATTTTATGTCTTCAGGAAACCAAGGCGCAGGATGATCAGGTGGCCGAAACCCTTGCCGGTATTAGCGGATATCACATTTATTCGAACTCGGCAGTAAAGAAAGGATATTCAGGGACTGCCATTTTAAGTAAAACCGAACCGATTGCGGTAACACGTGATATGGGAATAGAGGATCACGACCAGGAAGGGAGGATTCTTTGTCTGGAATACGAAAATTTTTACATGGTTACCGTTTATGTTCCCAACTCGGGCAGCGAGCTAAAACGGCTGGATTACCGTCAGGATTGGGACAAGGCATTTTTTGATTACCTGAAAAACCTGGAGAAAACCAAACCGGTGATTGTTTGCGGCGATTTTAATGTGGCACACAAAGCCGTCGACCTGGCCCGGCCAAAACAGAACTACAATAAAGCGGCGGGTTACATGCGGGAAGAAATCGACGGGATGGATCGTTTTACGCAAGGCGGATTGATCGATACCTTCCGGTATTTTTATCCCGATGCAGTTGATAAATATTCGTGGTGGAGTTACCGCGCCGGAGCCCGTGGCAAGAATATCGGCTGGAGAATCGATTACTTTTTGGTAAGCGAAAGTTTCCTGCCTAAAGTTAAAGATGCCTTCATCCTCGACCAGGTAATGGGGTCCGATCATTGCCCGGTGGGAATTGAATTGAAATAAACTATTACTTGAGCGGCTTAGGTCGCTCTTTTTATCTTTCAATACGGATACGCGCATCCACAGCCAGAATCTCGCTGGCATTTCCCAGTAAAGGATTAATATCGATTTCCTTGATTTCGGTGGCATACCTCAACAGCCACGATAAACGAACGATAATTTCGGCGTACCGGTCGATGTCGATTCCCGGCTGTTTTCTGTAACCCTTCAGCAATTTATATGATTTTAAACGGTGAATCATCGAATGTGCTTCATCAAGCGTTAAGGGTGCCAGTCCTGATGCAACATCTTTCATCACCTCCACATAAATTCCGCCCATTCCGCAAAGGATCACGTGGCCGAACTTATCTTCGTAAGTAGCGCCAAGGAAAAGTTCCATGCCCGAAGCCATTTGTGCAATCAACACGCCTTCTGCCCCGTCGATTTCGGCTAAATGATAAAATTCCTTTCTTACATCAGCCACATTCCGGATGTTTAAAACAACGCCGCCCACTTCGGTTTTGTGCACGGGCCCCAGCACTTTCATCACCACCGGAAATCCGATATTCATGGCCGCCAGCACTGCTTCGGTTTCAGAGGTAGCTACCAGTTCTTTCACTCGCGGAATTCCGGCCACGTCAAACAAACCATGAATTACTTCAGGCGGCTGGTAACCATTGCGGGTCTTTTCTATAATTTCCCTGACTTTTAAAGGATCGACGTAAGGATTCGTATCCGAAATTGCAGCAGGCTGAGAACTGTGCATTACTTTGGTAAGTGCACGGCCCAGCAATACTTCGTCCGGGAAATTCACATTTCCACGCGCGATAAAATGTGCCACGTCTTCTTTTACATTCACAATGGAAGGCAAAATCGGATAGATCGGTTTTTGACAAACCTTCATTTTTTCTGACAGCAAATCGTATACGTCGCCAATGGGGAACAAGCCCGGACTTCCGAAAATTACGGCCATTCCATCCACATCGAATTCGTTTTCGCAGGCATCTATAATCTCGCCCAACTGTTCCGCTGTTCCGGTGGCCAGAAAATCGATCGGATTTTCCACCGAAGATCCCGGGAAAAGTTTGGTTAGCAAAGCTTCTTTGGCAGGAGAATCTTCTATTGCCGGAATTTTCAAACCTCCATCTTCCAGCGCGTCGGTTAACATCACTCCCGGACCGCCGGCATGCGTAACAATGGCCAGTTTTTTCCCGGCGAGAGGCTTACACATAAATACACTGGCTACCGTGGTCAGTTCTTCCCTACCGTAACAACGTACAATACCCGCTTTCCGGAAAAGTGCATCCACAGCCGCATCGGAACTGGTCAGTGCGCCGGTATGCGACGAGGCTGCCCGGCTTCCGGCATCAGAACTTCCGGCTTTTATCGCCGCTATTTTACAGCCTTTGTTGATCAGCGACGAAGCGTGAATCAGTAATTTATCGGGATCGTTAATATTTTCGACATACAGTAATTTCACTTTTGAACTCACCCCTTCCACGTAATTTTCATCCAGATAAGCCAGCACATCTTCCACTCCGGTTTGAGCGCTGTTACCCACCGAGAAAATATTGGCAAAACGCAGTCCTTTGGGAATTCCCGATTCGATAATGAAAACCGCTGTTGCACCCGATCCTGAAATAAAATCACAACCTTCGTGCGTTAAGGGTGGTACCGGAGTGGTAAACACACTGGCATGATGAGGAGTCATCACTCCGATACAGTTGGGGCCAATCAAACAGGCGCCATGCCGATCAGCAACTTCCACGATTTTTTTCTCCAACGTTTTTCCTTCGGCGTTTAATTCGCCAAAACCGGCAGAAATAATAATAAAGGCTTTTGTATCGTGTTCATCAGCCAGTTCCTCCACCACTTTCAAACAAAAACGGGCGGGGATCGCCAAAATCGCCAAATCGATATCGGGCAGGTCGGCTACATCTGTAAACGAAGGAATACCCTGAATACTGTTTTCGTTGGGATTAACAGCAAAAAGGTCGCCCTTGTAATCGTGATCAAGCAGGTTTTTGATGACTTTACCTCCCGGTTTGGTGACATTATTCGAGGCTCCAACCACCACAATACTCCGGGGACGCAATAGTTTTTCGTGAATCATTTTCAATTTTTTATTTAGCCTGTTCCCTTCCTTTAAAGGAATCCTTTTCTACAGATCTAACAGAACTTATTTTAGTTAAAAGTCATATATCGCAATATTTACCATATATATATTATCAAAATACAATTTATTCTTTTTTATATTTTGACTCACCCTGATTGCGATCCGTCTGCTGACGGACACAATCGTCCCTCTCTATGCATAGAGAGGGAGAAGAGGGAGAGTCAGTAATAGAATAAAATGACCAAATTCATACGATGTTGATTAACTTTTCACAACTTCATTCAAAAGTAGGCAAAAGCACTTGAATCGCACCTGATTTTTTTCAACATCTGTCTGTTCTGCCCAACGAAATATTTACATTTGAAAACAAAAACCGCATGTCGGAACACAAGGAACAGAAAATAGTCGTTTTACTGGAACTCAATACCACCGATCAAACGCTGATCCGCCACGGACTGAAATTAGCCTATATTTTTAAAAAGGAGCTGTGTTTAACGCTGAACACCCCATCGAAACAAAAGAACATGGCTGAAGCCCGCGAAAAGCTTGGCGAATATGCCCGGGTGGTAAAAAGTGAACTTCCGGGAATGCAGGTGTCTACGCTTCTGCTTTCTGAGAATACTTCCCGGCTGGCCGATGTGCTGGCCGAAAACCACGAAGGAATTATTATTGTGGCCAATTCTGCAAAATTCAAAAAATATTCGGGAGCGGTAACCGAAAGTCCCATTCCCTGGCTGTTTGTTCACCCCGAGTCGGGAATTGAAGAGTACAACAAAATTGTGCAAACGCTCGATCTGCGAAAAGAAAACACCGACAATTCGCTGTGGTGCTCCTACTTTGGAAGGTTTAACCAGGCCCAGATCGTTGCCGTTGCAGCCAACGACTCGTCGAAAGAAGGGAAAATTAACGTGGCCCGAAATGTAAAACTAAGTTCGAAACTCTACCGCGAATTTGGCATCGTTCATAAAATCTACAAAGGCGGAAGATCAAGTCTCCGCAATGTTTTTGAAGCGCTCGAAATGGCGCTGGTATCCGACTGCAACCTGTTTGTAATGCTGGGAAGTTCGAGCATTACTCCGCTCGATTACCTGGTGGGGCTCCCCGAACGAAAGATTCTTAAGCAGGCAGGAAAACTTCCGGTTATGGTGATCAATCCCCGAAGGGACAATTATATTTTGTGTGATTGATTACCAAATGGTCAAATTGAGAAACGGATAAATTGTAGTTGAAAAATTACTGCAATTTCAGCCGTTTAGCGTCTTTACGAAGTAACACCTATCCGCTCCATATTTGGGTTCATTGCTACCGGTGAAAAGGTAACTATCCGACAATTACATTTATTTCGCTGCGCTGCAGCTTAGGGGTTTTCCACATCTCTTTGTCTATAAATATTTTGCTGCTCCGCAGCTGTTTTTTGAGCGACAGCGTTGCGATTCTATTTATAGAAAATTCCAAATGAGAAAAAAGAAGCCCCATCGGGGCGGAACATTCAGGAATAGCAAGAATGGAAAGATATATATCGTGCATAAACTTAACCGGACAACAGTGATATAGGTTATCAAAAAAATAGGTAAAAACGATATCCGGCCACATCCCTCTGAACTATTTGCTATTTTTGAAACGAAATATACATCACATGAAAAAGATACTGACGCTTATTTTACTCCTTTCTGCCATATTTGCCAAAGCCCAGAAACTGGAATACCAGGTTCTGTTTGAAGGAATTGGCGATAACCGTGAGTTTACACAACCCTACGCTTACCCACAAACGATTATCGGAACGCGGGGTGCTTTTGAGCTGGGGATTTCAATGGATAATCACCGTTTGCGCGGAGGGTTGAGCCACTTGTTTGAATTCGGGAGCGAAATGGATGCGCAAAAGCCGAAACTAACACTGTATTACCAATACCAGGATGAGCAAAAAGAATTTGCCTTTGGTGCCTTCCCGCGCCGTGATAAAATTGATTTTCCGCTGGCCATGCTAAGCGATACGCTGCTCTATTTCCGTCCAAACATTGAAGGTTTGTTTGGAAATGTAAAATGGGACTGGGGGCATCAAAACGGATTTGTGGACTGGGTAGGCCGCCAGACAGAAACCCAACGCGAACAATTTATGGCCGGTTTTTCGGGCGAGATCTTTCATAAAAACCTGTTTTTACAGAATTACCTGTTGATGTTTCACAATGCCCACACCTTGTACAACGACCCGCCACTACACATCGAAGACTACATGGGCTTTGCCGTTCAGGCGGGTATTCGCACTGCTGAAGAATCTAAAATAAGCGGTTATTTGAAAGCAGGAGTGTTGAACTCAACTTACCGCGAACGTGGCGTTACCGATGGCTACGATGTTACAACTACCCTGTTTACCGAACTAAAGGGGCGGTACAAAAACCTGGGGGTAAAATCGGTTTTGAATGCCGGCGGCGGCCACAAATTTGCGATGGGCGACCGCTATTACCGGGCGAAAAATTACTGGCGTACCGACCTGATCTGGTATTTTATCAACCACCAGAACATCCGCGGAACGTTCAATATTTCGATGCACGTGGTGGATTGGGATACTTTTGACAACCAGCAACAGTTGTCACTCATCTATGTTTTTGGAAAGTAGTCAATTTATCTTGAATCCTTAGTATCCGTAACCATAACCGCCGTACCTGTAGTCTTTTACATAGACCTTTCCTTCCATTGGGTAAGTTCCCGATATAAAGGAATAGCTTGCCGAGTCTAATGCTGCGAATACCCCCATTCCTCCACGGACATTCGAGTAAACAGGCACAGGTTCAGAGAAATAATCATCAGCGTAATAAAAATGATTGATAGCCGATTTTAGGTATTCATAATATTCGGGACTTAAAGCGTAGAAAACGATTTTCCGTTCAAGAAAGTTACCGTTATCTTCATCTAGAGGATATGAACTATAGGGATAATAAGTTTGAGGCAGCCTCACTTTTACGGTATATTCTTTTCCGTTAATTTGAGTGTCATCAAAAAGTGCATATTTATTATCAGGCGTTCCGGTTACTATTTCATTCGCTTCATCAGTGCTGCCAAAAACCGGATCAAACAAATCGAGATACAATGCAAGTTGTTCTCCCAATATTATGGTATCCGAATTTTCCTTTTCTCCCGAATAATGGCTTTTGTTCACACCGGTAATCTGATCAACCTGTACCCGGTAAAAATTCTCAGCCTCTGCGTTATCGTTAAATTTGATTTTTATCGCCCATAATTCCTGGGTTCCATAATCTACGGGGATTAATTCTGTCGCCGTATCAACCGCTAACAACTCTACTTCATCCGGTACAGTAGTTTCGCAACTAACGGATTGCAATCCTTCACGGGCAACCTCCAAACGGTACTTTTTTCCGTTTTCTGCAATAGTTTGCCCCCGAAAGGCCCATTCACTATAATCAGGATAATAGTGACTGATAATTTCAGAGCTTTCAACTTCCACAAGGTCCAGTGTTTCTGCAAATTCTCCGTCAACATACAAATCAACTTTGGCATCGGTTAAAACTTCAAATAAATAAGAAGCAGCTAAAAGGCTTTGGCTTTTTGTTACGCTTACCTCTACGGGCTTTCCGGGAACTACCAGCCCGTTAACAACAATCATTGGAGCAGTACCATCACCTTTAAAATCAATGGTTTTTTCGCAGGCAGAAAGCAATGCTGCGCAAAGTACTGTAAATAGTAAAATATGTTTTTGCATGGGTTTAGAATTTATACGTGTAACTAATGGAAGGAATGATAGGGAAAAGGCTCACCTGCTTGAGTGCGGGTTTAGAACTTTCGTAGAATTCACCGTCTTGATTGTACGCCCCTACTCGTTCGCTGCCCCAATACAGATAGAATGGATTCTGGCGGCTGTAGGCGTTGTACAAAGAAACCGACCAGGTTCGAATACCGTGTTTCTTTTGTTTATGAAAATTCATACTCAAATCCATCCGATGATAGGAAGGCATCCGGTAACTATTTCGTTCACCGTAATAAACAATATCATAATCACTGTAACCATATCTGCCCTGTGCCGGCAGTATTGCTTCGTAACGTTGCTTGCCAATTGTTGCCGCATTCCCGGTACCGTAAACCCACACCATTCCGATGTCGAATTTCTTTGAAAATTCGTGGGTCAATACCAAACTAACGTCGTGTCGGCGATCGTATTTTGCAGGGAATTTCTTTCCAAAATTGAGGTTATCAAATTTGCGGTCGGCCCACGAAAGAGTATAACCAAGCCAGCCCGTGGTTTTGCCGGTTTTCTTTTCAAGCAGCACTTCGGCCCCATACGACCATCCCTTCCCCATTTCAATTTTCGATTCCCAGTCTTTGCTAACGCCGGTGAACGAAGCGCCTTCTTTGTATTCAATCAGGTTATCCATCGTTTTATAGAATCCCTCAATTGTCAGGTCATACCCTTTGCCTGTTTTTAAAGCAGCCCCAAAAGCTATCTGATGCGATTTTTGTGGCTTCACATCTTTGGTTACCGGAAGCCACAAATCGGTAGGCAAACTAATGGTGGAAGAGCTCAGTAAATGAATGTACTGGCTCATTTTTGTATAGGACGCTTTTAACGAAAGGTTATCAGAGAGAAGATATCGCAACGACAAACGCGGCTCCAACGAGGTATAGGTTGTATTTTGAACATTAAACAAAGAAAAATGTACCCCTAAATTGGCTTGCAGCCTCGAAGTAATGTCGTAATTATCTTCAACAAAGGCGCTGAATTCTACTGCCGAAACATTCTTGTTCCCATAAATCGTATCATTTTTTTCAGAAGGAGTTTCCGAATAATTTTCCACTGTGCGTTCGTGATTCACCCCCGGTTTAAATTTATGCCAGATATTGGAGGCCCCAAATTTAATGGAGTGCCCCCCTCCAGGGTAATAGTCGAAATCGACTTTGGCGGTAAAATCGTTTATGCCCGAATAGTAGCGGAAATAATCTTCGTCGTAAGTATTGTCTTTGTTATTGGTTAGCTTGTATTCTTCACTTACATCAAACTTGTAATCGCTGTAGGTAAGCGTAACATTGCTAAACAACTTTGGGTTGTACACATAGTTCCAGCGAAGCGCCGAGGTAATATTTCCCCACTCGATCCCCATGTTATTGCGATCAGTGTAACGTACTCCATAATCACGATTGTAATGCTCTTTGTCTTTTCCGTATGCTTTGTCGCGCCCCGCATAGGTAGAAAGAAACAACCTGCTTTTGTCTGAAAACTTATGGTTGATTTTTGCATTCAAATCATAGAAATAGTATCCGGCATTTGTCTTTACATCATCATCTCTATTATTGGCCATAACAATAAAAGGTTGAGCTAACACATCGGCATACGTTCTTCTTCCGGAGAAAATAAACGATGTTTTGTCTTTCTTTATCGGTCCTTCAATCGAAAAGCGTGAAGAAATTAGTCCTATGGAAAATTCACCTTTAAACTCCTGGTCGTTTCCTTCTTTCATCCGGATGTCGACCACCGAAGAAAGCCGCCCCCCGAAACGCGCCGGGAAACCACCTTTGTACAAAGTGACCGTTTTAACGGCTCCGGGGTTGAACACCGAAAAGAAACCAAACAAATGGCTTGCGTTGTAAACCGGCACACCGTCCAACAAAAAAAGGTTCTGATCGGGTCCTCCTCCCCTCACGTAAATACCGCTCGTTCCTTCGGCCCCCGACTGCACCCCCGGCAACAACTGGATCACTTTCAGCACATCGGGTTCGCCCAACATCAGCGGCAGCTTATCCAGTTTTTCGGTGGGTAATTCGACCATGCTCATCTGGCTGCGTTCCACGTTCGATTTGTTGGCCCGCACTGTCACTTCGTCCAGCTCGCCCATCAATTTCAGTTTTATGTTTATTACTGTGTCTTTTTTAAGATCCAGTTCCAGCACTTGCTTTTCGTATCCCACAAATGAATACTGAATCTGCGCTTTCCCAGCTGGCACCGTTAAACTGTAAAAACCATAAACATTGCTGACATTTCCCGTTTCTTTTTGAAGGTCGTAAACATTGGCATTAATCAGACCTTCACCAGTTGACAGGTCTGTAACATAACCGCTAATCGTAACTTTTTGAGCATTTGAGAAAAAGAAAAAAAACACAAATGCGTTACAGAGGTAAAACTGTTTCATAGATTTTTTTTAGTTGTTTTATGGATCAAGGTTCAACTTACGGGTCAAAAGTAGAGACTTATTATGTTAGCAATTATTAAGAGTGGTGAACAATTATTAAGAAAACTTAATGAACCTTTATTTACGTAAGCATCTATCCCTTAGGTTGAACTTACCGGTATACTTGCAAGGCTGAGAGATTGAGTTCAGGGTTCAGCGTTTAAAGTTCAGAGTGCTCCGTACTGCGAGGATTTTAACTTATTTCGATGCTATAAAACAGCAATTTAGGCATTCCGAAAAGCTTAACTATTTGATGCGATTGGCTAAAATTTTAAATAACTTTACTGGTAATCAGAAAATCGGTGAAATGAAAAAGATACTGTTAATTTGGTTGGTTCTCTTTTTCGGACTATCCTATCCATCATTTGCAAAAGCCGGAATGGCAAGCGACGAGGTTGAATTTGCTTTGGCCCTGGCCGGTTTTCTTCTCCTGGTTGCAGGATTTTTTGAAGGAATCGACTATCTGAAAAAAAATGGCAAAGGTCTTTTTATAAGGTTCCGGACATTTCTGAGAAATAAGATGTTAACGCTAAGGAATTCTCATTGACCCACTGCCGGTGCGGAAATAACACAAGTGGAATCAAATAAAAAAGTGAAGGCATCTGTTTAAAAGATACCTTCACTTTTTTGGCTAATAGCTCAAAGCCAGTGGCTCGCGGCTTATTTCACAATTTCCATTTCATCGAGTAAATAACCAGCGCCGGCAAACTTGTCGATGATAAAAAGTGCATAACGGATATCGAGCGAAATGTTACGGCAAACCCTAGGATCGTACATAATGTCGCTCATGGTGCCTTCCCAGCAGCGGTCGAAATTCACACCGATTAACTCGCCGCTGGCATTTACCACCGGGCTCCCCGAGTTTCCGCCTGTTGTGTGGTTCGAAGCAGTAAAACACACCGGAACCGTACCATCCACTTCGTAGCGTCCAAAATCCTTGTTTTCGTACAATTCTTTCAGACGGTCCGGCACATCGTAGTCGTAAATCTCCGGGTTATCTTTTTCCATGATGCCGGTCAGCGTGGTGTAATACTTGTATTTTACACCATCCACTGGCTCGTAACCTTCCACTTTACCGTACGCAACACGCAAGGTTAAGTTGGCATCCGGGTAAAAAGCTTTACCCGCATTCATTTCCATTAATCCGGCCATGTAGGTTTTCATGCCTGCATCGATTGCTGCCATCGCGTCGTTTACTTTGGGATTAACTATGGTTTGATTGATATAATCAATTTGGCTGTACAGGCTCACCAACGGATCATGCCGAAGTTTTACCAGTTGTTTGCCGGAACCATCGCGCAATAACTTTTCGAGTTTTCCGCGATCGGACAAAACAGACTTCCGGTACACCTTTTCAATCAGCTCCTGTCCCTTGTACTTCGCCGCCATCTCTTTTACTGCTGCAGGTATAAATTCATCGGGCAAACCTTCCACCAACATGGGAATCAGGGTCGCAAAAAGTTTCTCGTCGGTAGGCTGATTAAAGTTCTTATAAAAACCAGCCATGGTTTCAACTGTCGCAGTGCGCCTTGCGTTAGCCATTTCTTCCTGCTTGTTTTCAATAAAATTTATGATGGAACTGACCGACTGTGCGGCTCTAAAAATCTCCACTCCCCGAAACACTACTTCAGCATAATAATCGCTTGCTTTGATGTATTTCTGATAAACCTCAAACTGTTTCTCAAAGGTGTCAAAAACCGGTTGGTAGGTGCTTTCCCAGCTTCCGTTTTGTTCGGCCCAGTTGCGAAAATTGTTTTCATACGCCAGTTTTTTATTGACTGCATCCAACCGTTCGAGACCCTTTATTTCGCCCTGCCATTTTTTCCAGGCATTGCTGATTCCGGCATATTTCGCGGCATATTGAATTCTGATTGCCGGATCAGATTCCATATCGGCGCCAATTATTTCAAGTTTTTTATCGCGCAGCAAAATGCGATCAGGATCGCGCTGATTCATCGTAATATCAACCGCCTGGTGTGGCCAGTATTCCATGGTAGTACCGGGATTTCCGAAAACCATGGTAAAATCGCCCGGCTGAATTCCTTTCAACGACACCGGGAAAAACTTTTTGGGTTGGTACGGAACATTATCTTCCGAATAATCTGCCGGTTCATTGTTTTTATCGGCATATATCCTGAACAGCGAGAAGTCGCCGGTATGACGGGGCCACATCCAGTTATCGGTGTCGCCGCCAAATTTGCCAATGGCCGACGGAGGCGCTCCCACCAAACGCACATCGCGGTACACTTTATATACGTACAGGAAGTACTGATTTCCGTAAAACAGCGGCTTCACTGAAGCCGAAAACTTACCTTCCTGCTCCGCTTCTTTTTGAACGCTTTTTGAATTCGCCCAAATCTTTTCCCGAAGTGCGTTTTCGTCCAAACCATCGGTTCCTTCCAGCACCTTATCGGTTACATCTTTCATGTACTCCAGGAAACTAACCGTAAGTTTTTCGTTGGACAGTTCTTCGCTGCGGTTCATCGCCCAAAAACCGTTGGTCAGGTAATCGTGCTCCACCGAGCTATGCGACTGGATGGCACTGTATCCGCAGTGGTGATTGGTAATCAGCAAACCTTCGTCTGAAATCAGTTCACCAGTGCAACCACCTCCAAAAATCACCACGGCATCTTTCATGCTGGCATGGTTTACATCGTAAATATCGCGGGCTGAAAGTTTAAAGCCCATAGCCTGCATTTCTGCGAGGTTATACTTTTCGAGCAAAAGCGGAATCCACATTCCTTCTTTGGCTGAAATCTGAAAAGAGAAAAGAAATACCAGCACTGCGGCGGCCAAGTTTTTACACAACATAATTATACATTTAATACGAATTCGTGAAAAAAATAAAAATCACCCTATTAAAGAATGATTTTCAACAATTTCTCAAATATATAAATTAGTTGGGGGAAACACGATCAAAGCCCCAGCCCGATATGAACACCAATACTTACGTGAAAATCTTCGGGATGGTAGGCCAACTCCAGCAGCGGACCAATATGAAAGGCTCCGAATTCCATCTCGTAAATGGTTTCAAAATGCAGGGCAAATTCTTTCTCGCCTCCATGGCCTCCTTCAAAAGCAAATCCCGGAGAAAGGCCAATTGTTAACGGATGCACGGGCCGGTACTCCAGTTCCAATCCTAAAAAGTTGTGTTTATGATCGTCGAAAATACGTTCGTAGCCCACGCCAAGCCCGAATTTTGTGTGCGGAAAATTATACACGTAATGCAGATGCGTGGCAACACTTAGTTCGTCCTCTCCTGTAAAATAAACGGGTGCAAAAGAAATCCCGAATTCATGAACGTGGTGATGTTCATGCTCCTGCCCATGTTCGTTGTGCTCCTGCGCCCCAAGTTGTTGTAAACAAAAAAGTCCTACCAATACTGCAAAAAATCTTTTAACCATATGTTTCAATCTTATTAAAAAAACGAATTTATTAAACCCCAATGGCGATGAAAAGTTTAGCCAAAAATAAAAACAAAAGTTATCGGGTTCAAAATGAGTTTTATGGATTCCTTTTTTTTCATGCCGTACTGCGGTAAAATACCATTACCACATTGCGGGAGTGAGTCGCATCTAAAAAGCGGGAGCTGTTCCTCCCGCTTAAAAAATTCATCGAATTGAAAAAACAGTAACCATTGAAGGTTTATCTCTTATTCTTTCTAACTTTTATTTTTTCTTCCTGCTTTTTCATTTTTTTCTCGTGCCTTTTCTCTTTGATACTTTTCACGGCTTCTTTTAAGCCTTCTTTTTTCTTTGCCATAGCATTAAAATTTAGATTACTACAAACAATTTAATTTTACCGTATATGGTATTTCGTAACACACTGTTATACAACCGACAGCCACCATTACAGCAAACTGTCCGGATTACTGGTGCCCAATAGCAGAAAGAGTTAGCCGGTGAGACCACCGGCTAACCTTAGTGCAAAATGCAGAGATCTGCATTGGGATAAAAAACGGAATGAGTTAAATTTCTTAACCGAAGTTTCTGATTGAACCAGAAACCGGTTTATGTATTAAAATCGCCTACCGCTTCGGGCTGGTAATGAATGCTTAATACTTTGATACGATGTTCTCTTCCCCAGGCGGAATAAGTAATAACATCGCTGCATTTGCGAAGAAAAATGGCCGTTCCCAGGTTCGAAAAAACAGAGATTTTGTTTTCTCTTACGTTTTCAAACTCCGGATAAACCAGTTCCAGTTTAAAAGTAAAATTGTCGTCATCGGTTTTTATCTCAACAACCGATCCTATCGTAATTACATCGGGAGGCATTTGTGGCGCCTGTACCTTTTGTGCCTTCTGAATCTTTTCCTTTAATTTCTTCAGGTTGTCAATTTCACCGGCCTCTTTTCCGGCCGTTTCCAGGCACTGCATGATCCTCTCAAAATCCAAAACTGAGATGATCTCGTTTTCTTGTTTTATTGATTTCATGGTTTGTTTGTTTTTAATACGCTCAGGGCATACCGCTTATCCAACTCATATAATTATTTATCAATTGTTTATGCTGAAAAATCACCATTGGCTTCAGGCTGATAAATCAACTTACTTATTTTCATCTTTTTGATTCCGCCGGGCACCTTAAAAGAAATAATACTTCCCGATTGATAACCGATCAACGCACTCCCCAATGGCGAAAGAATCGAGATGTTTCCCTGCTTAAAATTGGCATCTTTGGGATATACCAGGCGAATGGTCATCGACTTTTCGGTATCCAAATCGATCACCTCAACAACCGAGTTCATGGTAACAAAATCGGCCCCTATCCGCTTCGGATCAATCTTCTTTGCCCGGGTTAGCTCGGTTTCAAGAAAGCTGATTTCTGCTGAACCTTCTTTATTAAACTGTTTTATTGAACTGATGATTCCGTTTAATCTCACATAATCCATTTTTGTAACTTTTATAATATCTTCCATCTTCTGAAAAATTTAACATGTAACTAAAAAAATAATACGGGAAAATTGGCTAGCGTGAAGTACGGCTGCCGGAAATGTAAATATCCTTGTTTTTCAGGTTTCCGGCAGCAGCAGAAAGGAAGATTCTGTAACCGTGCACCGACAGTGAACGATCGCCTGAAACCTGACTTTGAATATTTACTCTTTTTCTCATTTATAAATCGCATCCGACATTTTTATATCGGATGCGATGTAAATATATACATTAATTTTATTACTTTCCACATAAAAAAATTAAATGCCCATAAATTATTCTTTACTCCGCCAAATCATAGATCTTGCAGAAGAGTTTGAACAGAAAAGCCAAGCTACTGACATTCTGGACTTTGCTCACTGGATTATCGAGAAACACAGCATTGATTCTGAAACCAGCGAACCATTTTCGCTCACTAAAAAAAATATAACCACGGTTGAAGACCATCAGATTTTTGAAAATCGACGTCCCGAAACACGTTTTCTTGAATATGTTGCACGCATTGCCCGCTATCACGAATTTTATGTTCGAAAAGCGCTTCAGGAATACGACATTAATACAAGAGTCGAGTTCCTGCTGCTGCAAACCGTCGAAAAATCGGAATTAGTAAAAAAGACGGACCTGATCAATATTCATTTGCTCGAATACACTACCGGGATGGACACGATTCACCGGCTGATCAAAAAAGAACTTATTAAAGAGGTGCAAAGCACAACGGATAAAAGAGTAAAACTACTTACCATTACCACACGCGGGAAAGAGGTAATTGACCAAACTTCCAAAAGAATTCTGGAAGAAAATGAAATGTTTTTTCTCGCGATTAACAATAGGTGGAAAAAAATGCCTCCCCTATTGGAAGAAATCGATCGGTTCCACAACAACATTTATCAGAAACATAACAGCAAGCCTTTTGCTGAAATCAACAACCTGATGGATTCTTTAAAATATCTGTCGCAATAAACCCGAAATTCCAAACAGATTTCCATCATTTAATAAAAGTCGTCCAATGGCACTTTTAAAGTCCAGTTTTCAGTTAACATTCTAAGCTTGTATGAACCTGATTTCGCTTTCATGAAAAAGAGTAAAACGATTCAGAAATATTAAGAAAGTGTAAGTTTGTTGATAAAAAGCACACCAATCCTTATAAATTCATTTTTCCGTTAACGCACACGCTAAACTTAATTTGTTAGTTTTACGGCTTAAACAAAATCTAAATCTCATTTTATGATTCTTGGCTTATTAAAAGAGTACGGAACCGAAACGCGTGTAGCGTTGCTGCCTGAAACCGTTAAGAGCTTTACCGATCTGAAAGTGGAAGTTTTGGTAGAAAAAGGTGCAGGTGAACAAGCCTTTGCTACCGATGCCGACTACGAAGCAGTAGGTGCAAAAGCAGTTTCGAGAGCAGATGTTTTTGGCAAAGCTGATGTTTTGCTGCAAATTCAGCCACCGGCTGAAGGCGATGTCGACAAGATCAAGGATTCGCAGGTGTGGATCAGTGCTTTTAATCCGTTGTGGGAAACTGAGTTGGTAAAAACTTTCCTCGACAAGGGAATTACCACCTTTAGCCTCGACATGATTCCGCGTACTACACGTGCACAGGCGATGGACATTTTGTCGTCGATGGCAACGGTATCGGGATACCAGGCAGTGCTGGAAGCCGCAACCCACCTTCCCACTTTCTTCCCCATGTTTATGACAGCCGCAGGAACCATTCGTCCGGCCAACATGCTGATACTGGGAGCAGGCGTTGCAGGGTTACAGGCCATTGCCACCTCGCGGAAACTGGGAGCACAGGTTCAGGTGTTCGACGTGCGCTCAGCGGTGAAAGAAGAAGTAATGAGTTTGGGCGGTAAGTTTGTGGAATTGGAAGGCGCCACCGAAGACAAAGCTGCCGGAGGATATGCGGTTGAACAAACCGAGGAATTCAAAAAGAAACAACAGCAGGCAATTAACGACCACGCTGCCAAAGCAAATGTGGTGATTTGTACCGCGCAGATCCCGGGAAGAAAAGCTCCGCTGCTGATTCCGAAAGAAGCTGTGGATAACATGAAAGCGGGTTCGGTAATCATCGACCTGGCGGCTTCAACCGGAGGAAACTGCGAACTTACCAAAGACAACGAGACTGTGGTTCACAACGGAGTTACCATTATCGGGCAGTCGAACTATCCTGCAAAAAAACCGATTGATGCGAGCCGTATGCTTGGGAAGAACGTGCTGAACTTCATGAAACTGATCATTGGAGAAGAAGGTGCGCTCAACCTGAATTTTGAAGACGACATTGTAAAAGGAACCTGCATTACCCATGCAAAGGAATTTTACAACGAACGCGTTAAATCTCTTATCGAAACAAAATAAAAGAACCAGATATGGAAAACGTATTAACTTTTTTAACCGCGAATAAAGATGCGATATTCATTATCGTGTTATCGGTATTTCTGGGATTCGAGGTTATTTCAAATGTACCGTCGGTATTGCACACGCCCCTGATGTCGGGAGCCAATGCCATTAGCGGGGTTATTATTATCGGGGGAATCATCCTGGTAGGACACGCCACAACCACCTTCGAGTGGATACTGGGCTCGCTGGCCCTTTTTATGGCTACATTGAATGTGGCCGGAGGTTTTGTTGTGACTGACCGGATGCTCGAAATGTTTAAAAAGAAGAAAAAATAACGATGAACGCTATGATTTTACTCAATACATTAATGCCGGGACAAGTTGTTCTGGAATACAGTTATCTTCTTTCTGCCATCATGTTTGTAATCGGGCTGAAGCTTCAGAGCCACCCGGAAACAGCGCGCAAAGGAAACTTCTGGGCAGCTTCGGGCATGATCCTGCCGATGATCACCACACTTATCCTCAACAGAAATGGAGAAGGCGAAGGAATCGGGTTGGTGAATGTGATCGCTATTTTGCTGATTATTTCTGCCGGTACAGTGGTGGGAGCGATAATGGCCCGCAAGGTGAAAATGACAGCCATGCCTCAAATGGTGTCATTCTTTAACGCAACCGGAGGTGCCGCCTCTGCTGCCGTTGCCCTGATTGAATACATCAAAAACCCGGGCCAGGCAGTGCTGGTTGGTTTGCTCGGACTGGTTGTAGGTAGTATCGCATTCAGTGGTAGTATGATCGCCTACGGAAAACTCGACGGCAAAGTCGGAGACATTTTCTCCAAAGTAATGACCTATGTCAACCTGATATTTATGGCGGTGATTGTTATCGTCATCCTGCTGGTATTGTTCGGAGGTTTCGACGTACAAAGCCGGACTTACCTGGTTTACGGATTGCTGGTTTTGAGTTTGGTTTACGGTGTAAGTTTTGTAATGCCAATTGGCGGAGCCGATATGCCGGTAGTTATTTCGCTGCTGAACTCACTGACAGGTATTGCAGCTGCCATGGCCGGTTTTATTTACCAGAACGAAGCCATGATTTTGGGCGGTATTTTGGTAGGCGCTGCCGGAACCATTTTAACGCTTCAAATGTGTAAAGCGATGAACCGTTCACTGATCAATGTAATTATCGGATCGTTTGGCGGTGGTGGAGCCAGCCATGCCGATGTACAGGGCAGTATCAAGGAAATTACCTTAAGCGATGCCGCTGTTTTGCTAAGCTACTCGCAAAAAGTGGTAATCATTCCGGGATACGGTTTGGCCGTAGCCCAGGCACAGCACATTGCACACGAGCTGGATTCGCTGCTTGGGAGTAAGGGCGTTGAAGTAAAATACGCCATTCACCCGGTAGCTGGCCGTATGCCCGGTCATATGAACGTATTGCTGGCCGAAGCCGATGTTCCATACGAACAACTGGTGGAAATGGACGACATTAATCCGGATATGCCCAACGTTGACGTGGCCATTGTGGTGGGCGCCAACGACGTGGTGAACCCTGCGGCTTATGACGACCCGGGCAGCCCGATTTACGGTATGCCGATTATCGATGCGCACTTGGCCAAAAACATCATTATCATGAAACGTGGTATGGGTAAAGGTTATGCCGGTATCGAGAACTTCCTGTTCTTTAACGACAAAACCCGCATGCTTTTTGGCGATGCTAAAGGTACCATGACCAAACTCGTAAGCGAGATCAAGAGCATGTAATTTGCTTAGCATGAAATTTATATACCGGAAAAGGTTTCAAGTTAATTGAGACCTTTTCTTTTCTAACTAAACGACCAACTTAAAACCTGTAACGAAATGAAACGACGTAATTTTTTAAAAGCAAGTACACTTGCGGGGCTTGGTTTTTCTGCAGTGCCCGCCCAAAGCGCCAATAACTCAAAAAGCAAGAACAAGAGTCAACATATATTCTCCCTGACTCAGAATAAAGCGGTCATTCACAGCAATTCGGTGGTAAAGAGTTCACGGATTTTTCATATTACAGACACGCACCTTTCGTTAAACGACGAACGTGGAATCCCCTTCCAGGAGTTTAGCAAACGAATGGGAAATGCCTACAAAAGCAACATCCATTTCGAAACCGGTGAGCAGGTAACAACCCTGCAAAGTTTTGAACGAACCTTGCAAAGAGCCAAAGAACAAAAGGCTGATTTCCTGGCATTGACGGGCGATATTTTTAGTTTTCCCTCTGAAGCCGCCATTGAATGGGTGCTGGGAAAATTGCAGGAAACAGGAATTCCTTATGGTTACATTGCCGGTAACCACGACTGGCATTACGAGGGAATGAAAGGCAGTTCGAACGAGTTGCGAGAAACCTGGACAGAAAAAAGATTGCGTCCGCTTTATCAGAATAACGATCCATTGTTTGCCAGCTACGAATTAAACGGAATCCAACTGGTTTTCATCGACGATTCAGCCTATGAAATTCTCCCCCAACAACTACGTTTTCTGCAAGAACAAATCAAGAGCAAAAAACCGTTCCTATTGTTTATGCATATTCCGCTTTACATTCCCGGACGTTCAATGGGATATGGTTGCGGCCATCCTGACTGGGGAGAAAAATCGGACAAAAACTACGAAGTGGAACGCAGAGAGATCTGGCGAAAGGAAGGCCATACAAAAACCACTTTTGCTTTTTATGACGAAGTTTTTAATGCTGAAAACCTGCTGGGGATTTTTGCCGGTCACACCCATCAACTTGCGGTCGATGTCAAAAACAATATACCACAGCTTGTATCGGCATACAACGCAGCAGGAAATTATACGTCGATAGATATAAAGCCGCTTTAAACTTTTGTTTTTTTTATGAAGGTCAACCGCTGCATGTCATTTTCCATACATCAGGAATCCGGGAAATCGCTTTAAACTTATATGCTCGTTTAACTTGATTTGTACTACTCTAAGAGTTTTGGGAGCCTATAATCCGTACGATGTTTTTATAAAACAACAAGGGGCTTTGCCCCAAACCCCACTCCCTTTTTTGGCTTGAACCCAAAAAGGAAGCAAAAAAGTTCAAGGCTGCGCCCGCTTCGCACAAAAAATTTGCGTTCGAACGGCTATATCGTCCAAACTCACTCGTGCCTCGCTCAAACAAGGACGATTCTTAACGCCGTCCTTACTGATTTTTCGGCTCACCGACCGAGGCCGACTGGCATCACCAAATCGCCCAAACAGTTACAAAAAATCAGTCCCTCTTAATTTAACTCATTTAATACAGAAGACTGCTCAACACGTTTTAAAATGCGGGTTACATGAGGCACAAATCCGGGAGTTGATTAAATTTGAAAATAAGCTTAAGTTTGCTGAAAGCATAAACGCTTAAATGAAACCGATGAACGAAGAGCATAAACTCATCTACTACCTAAAAAAATGGACACACATTTCCGAAGGAGATGAAGAACTCATTCTTTCAGCTTTCGAACCGGTTTCGGCCAAAAAGAAAAAGGACCTGCTGGAACCAAATGAAGTGTGCAAATACATTTATTTTGTTAAGGTGGGTTGTCTGCGCTCGTATTATGTTGATGCAAAAGGCATTGAGCACATTTATCAAATCCGTTTAAACAACAGCTGGATCAGCGACCTGGAAAGTTTTTTTTCACAACGTCCGTCGAAATATTACATCGAAACGCTGGAAGACTCTGAACTGTTGCGCATCTCATTCGACCGGCTGGAGCAACTGTACCGCGAAGTTCCTGCAGTCGAACGCTACTTTCGCATCCTTTTTCAAAAGGCCTACATCAATGCCCTCGAACGCCTGAATTCCACTATGTGGGAATCGGCCGTTGACCGTTACAACAGCTTGCTTAAAGAACATCCTGACGTATTCCAACGGGTTCCGTTGGTGTACATTGCCTCCTACCTCGGGATCACGCCCGAGAGTCTCAGCCGCATCCGAAAAAAAGCCTAAACCCTTACTTCTCCCGATTTCCTACTCCATAGTCCTGTCTTCCCGCCCTTTCTTAACCTACATCAAGTTCATTTCTTAACACAGGAAAAGTGTGCAAGACCTGCCTGTCCCCTACCTTTGAATCATCAAATTAAAAAATGAACATTATGAAAACATTGTCAGGATTTCATGAAACAAATCGGATTAGCTCAATAATCTTACACCAGAAAAAAACGGAACGCATGGCTTATTTACAATTCTCAAAACCGATAACATTCTTTTAAAGAGTCAATTCGGCATTTCGACCGGCAAACTATTTATTTGTTAAACTTGTTTATTTTTTAGGAAAATCGTACGTTCTATTTTTGCTTATAAGAATTTGGTATCCGTTTTTCCTTATCCTGACAAAACAGGTCAGAAAGATAAGCGATACACAAAAATTGGAAATAAGTTCAACATATAAAATTTAAGAAAATGACAACAAAAGCAACAACCTGGACATTAGATCCAGCACACAGTGAACTAACATTTAAGGTAAAACACCTGATGATTTCGAATGTGAAAGGTGAATTCAAAAGTTTCTCGGTAGAGGTTGACGGAGATGATATTTTTAACTCAGCGCTCAGCGTTGCAGTGGATGTATCGTCAATCAGCACCAACGACCAACAACGAGACGGACATCTTAAATCAGCCGATTTCTTTGATGCAGAAAACTACAAAGAACTGACGTTCAAAAGCACGTCGTTCACAAAAACTGACGATGATGAATACGAACTGAAAGGACTGCTCACCATTAAAGGTATAAGTAAAGAGGTTACGTTAAACGTTGAATACGGTGGTACCAGCAAAGATCCATGGGGAAATGAAAAAGCCGGTTTTTCGGTAAGCGGAAAATTTAACCGCAAAGACTGGGGCTTAAACTGGAACGCAGCACTGGAAACAGGCGGTGTACTGGTAGGCGAAGAAGTAAAAATCGCCGCAGAAATACAATTCGCAAAGCAGTCTTGAGAAGGCTGCAAATAAAGTAGCCATGGTTACCGGTGCAGTGTGCGGAGGGTAACGTAATGATCCATCTTTTTGCTAGGAAAGCAGCTTAAATAACCGTTAGCGAGAGTAACGAAGAAGGCGAAAACGTAGTAAAAGGAATCAAATAATATGAAGACAACAAAGATTTAGACATGTCTGCAAAATACATCGGGCAAATGGAATAAAATTTATTCCTTTTGCCCCATTACGTATTCAATTATCCATCTGATATAACTTTTAAAACACTATAAATCAAAAAGTAATGGATATAAAAAAAGTCACAAAAGAATATTCCAACGACGAGATCACCGTTGTGTGGAAATCGGGCAAATGTATTCACTCGGGCAACTGTTTTCGAAATTTATTAGCCGTTTTCAATCCCGGAGAACGCCCCTGGATAAAAATGGACAAAGCCCCAACTTCAGCGATAATCTCTACCGTTGAAAAGTGCCCGTCCGGAGCATTGTCATATTATTACAACGACAAAAAATAACAAGCTTCCAGAGGAAAAAAGTAAACACAACTCCAACGCAGTAAAATCCCGAAGGAGGTTATTGCAACGGAACAAGAAAACCAACACCCATCGTGTCGGGTGGAAAAACAGTTAACCTTATTTAACCTGAAAACGAGCACAATAAGACTAAAAACCCAGCTAAAATTTTGGAATATCGACCTTCCTGATTATAACTTTACCCGAGGTAAGTACCTTTCTCTTAAAATAATCCATTATGAAAAAGCAATTACTGTCAGCAACAAAAGCCTTGCACGGGGAAATGAAATCATGGATGGGACATATGCACCAAACGCCAGAGGTTTCGATGCAGGAGAAAAACACATCGCAATTTATAGCAGGCGTTTTAAAAACATTTGGCGCATACGAAATAGTTGAAGGTGTTGGTAAATACGGGATAGTAGCTTCGCTAAAAGTAGGCGATGGCCAAAAAAGCATAGGAATTCGTGCGGATTTTGATGCACTACCCATCCGGGAAGAAAACGATTTACCCTACAAAAGTAAAATTGAAGGGAAATCACACCTTTGCGGACACGACGGACACAGTACGATGTTATTGGGCGCTGCAAAATACCTGGCGGAAACACAAAATTTTAACGGTACTGTACGCCTTTTTTTCCAACCCGGTGAAGAAACCATGCAAGGCGCCCCGGCCATGATCGCTGATGGCTTGTTTGAACGATTTCCGGTTGATGCAGTTTATGCCCTGCATAACATCCCCGGCTTGGAATTTGGGAAGTTTTATTACCGCGAAGGTGCAACTATGTCGGCAGTTGATAATTGGGAAATCGAATTTACGGGAAAAGGCAGCCACGGTTCCATGCCGGAATTAGGCATCGACCCAATTGTTTGTGGTTCGTCGTTGGTAATGGCCCTGCAAACCATTGTCAGCAGAAATATTTCTCCCTGGAAAAACACGGTGGTAAATATCGGTGCTTTCCAATCGGGCGATGCAGGGAATGCGGTTCCTCAAAAGGCCTTGCTCAAACTCAGCATTCGCAATATGGACAATGAAGTTCGTAAAATGGTACTTGACCGAATAAGAAAAATTACCCGGGCACAAGCCGAGGCGTTTAACTGTAAATACGAAATTCGTGAAGGAATTCCCGGAACCGTATTGGTCAATACTCCCGAAAACACAAAATGGGCAGCTCAAGTTGCCAAAAAAACATTTGGCGAAGACCGGGTAACCGACCACGCTGCCCCCTTAATGAGCAGCGAGGATTTTGCCTTCATGCTTGAAAAATGTCCGGGAAACTATGTTATGCTGGGAACTGGTGAAGGTTTTATGGTCCACCATCCGGGTTATGTTTTTAACCAGGATCTTTTGCCTTTAGGAGCAGCATACTGGGTAAGTTTGGTGGAAGAATATTTGATATAAACTGTTTTCATCGCTTTTTAGCAGGATGAAACATTCTTTTTTCCAAACGAGGTAATGATTGAATTTCTGTCCTCAAACTTCGCAACAAAGAAAATAAGATCAGCCGCCAGCAATTAGTCAGCACTACTACCCCAAATTCATTCAATATACCAATCTAAAAGCTGAACCGGATTCTAAAAAAATCCAGTCATTCAAAGGATATCTTCCTTAAATACAGAATTGACTTAACCTAGATCAAGTTCATTTCTTAACCTAGGTCAAGTGTAGAAGACTTACTCGTCCTCTACCTTTGTATCGTACAATTAAAACAAAACACGATGCAAAAAATAGATCCAAAAAAATTATCACTTCAGGAGCGGGTAGCGAAACTGAACGACATGATTCTTCATGGATATATTTTGGAAGCATTCGAAAAATTTTATGCCGACGATATTATCCGGCAGGAAAATAACAAGGCAGCAATTGTAGGCAAAAATGCCTGTCGGTTACAGGAAGAAAAATTGGTTACAGGCATTACTGAAGTTAGAACTGCCCGCCTTAAAAATGTAATTATTACCGATAAAATATCGGTGGTTGAGTGGGAGTTCGATTACACCCATGAAGAATGGGGCAATTGTAAATACAGCCACTTTGCAGCGCAACAGTGGAATTGCGATGGACAAATAGTTAATGAAATAATTTATAACAACAATTAAAAATGAAAAAAATGAAAAAGTTAGGATTAGCAGTAGTGCTTGTATTAGCAGTAAGTGTAGCATCATTTGCACAGAAAAAAGAAGTAAACAAAGAAACATCGGCAGTGAACTGGACCGGTAAGAAAATCGGAGGTTCGCACAATGGAGCCATCCAGTTGAAAGGCGGTTATTTCGAATTTAACAACGATCAGATTGTTGGTGGCGAAGTGGTAATCGACATGAATTCCATTACCAATGCCGATCTTGAAGATCCGGGATACAACGAAAAACTGGTGGGCCACTTAAAATCAGACGATTTCTTTGGTGTTGAAAAATACCCGACAGCAAAATTTGTAGTAACAAAAGCCAGCAAATTTGAAGACGGGAAAGCTAAAGTTACCGGGAAACTGACCATTAAGAAAAGTACCGAAGAAATTACTTTCGACGTGGTGAAAAGTGGCAACATATATAAAGCGCTGGTAGAAGTAGACCGTTCGAAATACGATGTACGTTACGGATCCAACTCCTTCTTCGATAACCTGGGAGACAAAGCGATCAACGACATCTTCACCTTAGACATTTCTCTTGTACTATAATTTCATACAAACATTTTAGAAGCTTCAGGGGTTTTAATGTCGTAAGGCTGAGAAACTCCTGCTTCTATAATAAACAGAACGTTTAATCCCCGGGCCCAACCGAGGAGGAACCAGGAGACCGGATATCAAATTCAAAAGCTGAGATGGAAAGAAAACAATTTATTCAAACAGTAATGGCCACCGTGCCGCTAACTTTTGCAGGAATGAAATTAAATGCATTACATAAAATAGCAGATTCGCTGGAAAACACGCCTAAAATGCCGGTGCTTTTTCTGGGGCACGGGAGTCCGATGAATGCCATTGAAGAAAACGAATTTGTACAGGGCTTCCGAAAAATTTCTTCCGAAATTGAAAAACCCAAGGCAATCGTGGTCGTGTCGGCGCACTGGGAAACACAGGGAACGCGGGTAACGGCCATGGCCCACCCGCCAACCATTCACGATTTTGGTGGTTTCCCCAAGGCGCTTTACGAAATTGAATACCCGGCACCGGGTAGCCCTGAACTGGCCAGAGCAACACAGGATCTGGTTCATTCCACAGAAGTACATTTAGACGATAAATGGGGTTTGGATCATGGTGCCTGGTCGGTGATCCGACACATGTACCCCGATGCCGACATTCCGGTGATTCAGTTGAGCCTCGACTACCGGAAATCGCCGCAGGAACATTATGCCCTGGCACAGGAGCTGAGCCAATTACGCGAAAAAGGTATTTTAGTGGTGGGCAGCGGAAATATTGTGCACAATTTACGCATGATACACTGGGGAAAAATGAATGAGAATTTTGGCTTCGACTGGGCCAACGAGGCAAACAACAAAATGAAAGAATTGATCCTGAACGGAGATCACCAGCAGTTGATCAATTATTCAAAATTGGGTTCGGCCTTTACACTGGCAATCCCAACACCCGAACATTATTTGCCGCTACTTTATGCACTGGGGTTACACGACAAAAAAGACGAAATAAACATCTTTAACGACGAACCCATTGGCGGCTCGTTAACCATGACATCGGTGAAAATCGGATAAGATGATTTCACGCAAATGGCACAGATTTTAGCAGGATTTAATCTTCTGGAATCGGCAAGAAACGAAAACAATTATTTCAAGTATAAACAATTAAAATTAGAAAAATGAAAATAGGAATAACAGGAGCAACAGGACAATTGGGACAACTTGTTGTTGAACAACTAAAAGCAAAAACGAACTCAGAAAATATTGTAGCCCTTGTGCGCTCGCCCGAAAAAGCAGCGGAACTGGGCATTGAAGCACGCGCCTTTGATTACGACCAACCCGAACAACTGGTTGGTGCATTGAAAGGAATTGATCGTTTGCTGCTGATTTCAGCCAACGAGATCGGGAAACGCGAACGCCAACACAGCAATGTAATTGAGGCTGCGAAAAAAGCCGGTGTCAGCTGGATTGTTTATACCAGTCTGTTACACGCCGACACTTCGTCGCTAAGTTTGGCCGGCGAACACCGGGCAACCGAAGCAGCATTGAAAAATTCGGGCGTAGACCATACCATTCTGCGTAACGGATGGTACACCGAAAATTACACCGGATCGATACCGGGAGCTCTGGGTGCAGGTGCATTTGTGGGCAGTGCCGGCGATGGTAAAATCTCTTCAGCTTCACGTGCCGACTTTGCCGAAGCAGCTGCCGTTGTATTAACCAACGAAACCTACAAAGGAGAGCTATTGGAGTTGGCGGGCGACGAAAGTTATACCTTAAACGACCTGGCCGCAGAAATCACAAAACAAAGCGGCAAAAACATACCGTACAACAACCTCGCGGAAAGCGAGTACGCCGAAATACTAAAAAGCGTCGGGCTTCCTGAATTTTACGCCGATGCAATTGCCAGCTGGGATGTATCGGCCTCTAAAAACGATTTGTTTGACGATTCAAAACAGCTTTCGAAGCTGATTGGAAGGCCCACCACACCATTGGCCGACACCGTAAAAGCTGCCTTGTAAGCCACAATATTTGCAATTTTGATACGCTGTTTGCAGGCTTAGCTTTGGTTAAGTACTGCAAACAGTTTTTTTCTGAAAGATTAATATTCGTATTGATTACAATGAAATATCAGATAAAATTTGAAAACGAGGTGTTAAGCTTTCAGTTAATAAATGCCACCCAGGCTGAAAGGAGAATCACGCTGAATCTGGGTTACCGGACAGTAGCCGAGACTTTCTTTAAACATCTCATACCCAACGAAGCAGAAATTGATCACGCGATTAACTTTATTGAAGACGAAATCATGCGTCATAACGAGTTGTTTGAAGCCAACGACACGCTTTTTACTTCTGATAATAAGGTCGTCGGGATTTTCAGCAAAAACGGGTTAAGCGATCTTCATTATTCCCGCCAAACAACAGAAGACCTTTTTAGCAGCTACGCACGCGTAATCATGGGCGCCCCCGCTTCCTTGCTAAATGCCGAAATTACCCGCGATGATGTTGCCATTATTCTGATACTTCGTGAAGTGATGCATCACCTCGGGTTTACGGAATTAACCTTTATTTCCTGACACTGAACTACGCATCACGTCCTGATTCTGGCCCCTGCTTACTTTACGATTAGGTGCATATTTTCAATGTGAAAAGACAAGCCCTACTTTTCATTCTCCCCCAAAAGCAGCAGATTTTTGCTGAACGTCAAACCGTTAATTTCCGGGGCATATTTTACAAATACACCAGGTAATCGCCAATAATATTGTGCCTTTCCTGAAAAAAGATGCAACTTTGAAGGCAACAGTTTAACTTTACTGATGTGAAAGGTTACAATTGTGTGCCATATCTGCAAGTAGGAAATAATGAGCATGAAATTGAAGAATAGGATTTATACCGAATTTACCCATTTGTTTTCGATACAGGCTTCAAGCCGAAAATGGCAGATTGCTGCATTAACAGCCGTTTGTGCAGGCATGCCGCTTCTGGTTGGTTTGTATTTAAATAATATTGGCGATGGCTTAATTGCCTGTTTAAGCGGCATGGTAATCCTTTATTTACTCAATACGGGCACTCTGACCAATAAAATATCGACACTATCTTCAAAAGAACAATGAATCGACAGACAAATAAAAGAGATAATTCAGGCGATAGTAATGATTTAACTTACAAGATAAAATCGGCGCTTTTTGGCGTTGCGGTTGGCGATGCCTTAGGCGTTCCTGTTGAGTTTAAAAGTAGAAAAACCATTAGCGAAAATCCAGTAACTGACATGATTGGTTACGGCACCTACAACCTACCGGCAGGCACCTGGTCTGATGACAGTTCACTAACTTTCTGTCTGGCAGAAGCTTTAACTCAACAATTTGACACAGAAGTAATCGGAAAGAATTTTGTGGAATGGCTCTATCAGAACCATTGGACTCCCGGAGGCACTGTATTCGATATTGGGATTGGTACCCGACAAGCCATCGATAGGCTTGCCAAAGGAAAACGCGCAGAAAATGCAGGTAATTTCGAAGCAAATTCAAATGGCAATGGTTCTCTGATGAGAATTTTACCTCTGTTGTTTTATTGCTCTGACAAACCGACAACAGAGCGCTTTGAATTAACCCGGCAAGTCTCCTCCATTACACACGGACACATTCGATCAATAACAGCCTGTTTTTATTATCTCGAATTTGCGCGCCATATTTTACAAGGCAAAGACAAATTTGAAATTTATAAGATTTTACAAACTGAGTTACCGGATTTTCTTAATACTCTATCAATCAGCAGAGATGAAATTCAAATTTATCATCGGCTTCTTGAAAATGAAATTTTCGGGGTAAACGAAGAAAGAATCTATAGTGACGGTTATGTTGTACACACACTTGAAGCTAGTATTTGGTGTTTAATGACAACCGACAGTTACAAAGATGCGGTATTAAAAGCCGTCAACCTGGGAGATGACACCGATACAACTGCTGCAGTAACAGGAGGACTTGCAGGTTTGTTATATGGATTCAGTGATATTCCCGGGCGCTGGATAAATAGCCTTGCAAAATATCGGGAAATAGAAAACCTTTGCCATAAACTCGGAAGGTATTTAAACGAAACAGGCACAAACAATGCCCCAAGAGTTGAGACAGAGAAAAATTACTATAGGATAAATATGCAGAAAGCACTCTTTGTCGCACGGGAATTACACAAAAGAGGTTATGAAAAATTACGAGTGGTGCCATGCGTATCTCCATCAGGAATGTCGTGGAGATGTTCATTCGTTACCGAAAAAGACAAAGCAATTATTTCTAACTGGATTTCGTCATTTTTAGAGGAAGAAATCAACACTGAAATAAATTATTCAATAACGGAGCTAACCAATTGCTTTGAAAGGGAACACACAACTTTTCTTGAAACCTGCAAAGGAACCGATAAGAAATACAAAGAATGGTATAAGCAAATGCTAAATCAATTGGAAGAAGAAGAATTACCTTATGCTTTTGGTGAGTATTTTTCGCCAACAGACTATTGGGATACATCTAAAAACAGAAAAATAGCCACTTTACCCAACGAAGCCCGATTTTATAAATACTGCTGAAGTACGCTCCAAATCTCAAAACTAAAGCAAGAAGATCTATACGATAAAAAATAAATAACCTGAGTTGCCTTAAGGAGTGAAACGTATAAAATTGAATTTGAAAAATAACGACAAAAAAGCACCTGATGGTTCAATCTAAAAACATAAAGCCGCTGATTATCGAAAAACTAAATGAAGTTATTCAGGAAAAAATTATGCTTCTGACCAAGGCGATCAGCGGGGCAAAAGAATCGCGCGATAACGAAACCAAGAGCAGTGTTGGCGATAAGTACGAAACCGGCCGGGCAATGGTGCAAATGGAAATGGAGAAAACCCAGGCGCAGCTGTCGCTAATCGAAAACCAGAAAGCCAGTCTTTCCAGAATCGATCTTAACCGGAATTTCAGCACCGTTGAATTTGGGAGTTTGGTAAAAACCAACCTGGGTACTTATTTCATATCTATCGCTTTCGGAAAAATTGAAACCGGCGATGAAACTGTCTTCTGCCTTTCCCCTGTTTCGCCTGTAGGAAAAGCACTGGCCGGGAAAAAAGCCGGCGATAAAGTGATGTTCCAGGGAAAGAGTATTGAAATTCGGACAATACACTAAATGAATATATTTCAATCAAACCAACGGCTAAGCGGGTTTGCATTCCTGTAAAAATAGAAAGGCTGCTCAATAGCAGCCTTTAATAAAACCTAAACCAAACCTAAGAATAACCGGCCTATGAATACCGGTTGTTGTATTGTAAATTTCCTCTAGTCTTTTGATACCGAACCAAGCCCTTCGATGCTTTGAATTACCCTCGGTTCGCCTTTGTAACGTATTTTCCCCACGCCTTCAATTTTGGCATTAAGCGTTTCTGTGGCGTAAACGTTACCCGTCCCAACGCCCTCGATTTCGAAATCAACATGTTTTGTCTGCAACTCCCCGGCATCCACATGTCCGGCCCCCGACAGTTCAACCGAAAGACTTTGGGCCACACCGTTCAGGTCGATCATTACGCCTCCTTCACCAATCACTTCCACTTCGTCGGCCTTCATCCGCAGATCAACTTTAGCGCCTCCCTGCATATGCAACAAAAAATCGTTAAGATCGAGGTAACCTTCAGAGTAAACATTCAACCCGCCATCCATTTTAAGTTCATGCAAATCGTTAAAAGTGATGTATAAACGTATTCGTTCGTAAGGAAGATAATCGCGGGTTACTTCAATCCGAAGCTCATCGCCCCGCTTGTCAACATCTATCTTATCCAACACCTCCTCGTCGCGCGTTTTTATGGTTAAACCGGCTTTCGAATCCTGAATCAGGTAGACCTTGAAACCACCTTTCAGATATATCCTTGAAAAATCTTTTACCGGGTAATCTTTCGAACTCCAGTCGCTGTCTTCCTGTGCCGAAACAGACACGGTTAAAACGAGGAAAAGAAATAAAACGGATGATAAAATCTTCATGGCTTAAATTGTTACAGCATCAAAACTAAAGCAATACCTACATATATGCATTTTTATTTCGACGAATGATTGAAAATCGGGGACAAACAGAGGCTGGAAAGGGTTAACACCAGGTTTTACTATTCGTGAAGTCGCATCAACATCAGGTAAATCAGGCCGTAGGTAATCAGGACAAAGACAGCACCGGTAATAAAGAAATCAAGAAAAGGTTTTGCCGGTGGCCGGAGAAGACGGAAAAACAGAAAAGCAGTGCCCGCGATATCGCAGACCAGAAGAATCAACACAAATACTTTGTGGTAATTTCGGTTAAGCTGAGCTGAAAAAAACATCCAAACAAGACCAAACGCAAGAACCAGGCTCCCCTCTTCGCGCAGCCCACGGTTCATCTGCATCATTCCGAAAACCAGCGGGATCACACCGGCGATCACCAAACTTCGGGCAATGCTTTTTCGGATCTTCGCCCGTGTAAAAAGATCACGAATGTGCGGGAACCAGCTAAACGACAATTCCTCCACTTTGTATTCATCCGAAAACAAATCCTGCTCCGAATGTATAATACCCCGTTTAATGGCTTCATCAATAGCCAACCTGGAAGCCTCAGGAATGTAATAGGTCCTCCTCTTCAGAATCCGGATGATTTCATCGTCGCTGTAGCCGGGTATCAATTGCCGAAAATCCGTTTCCGGTTTTTTTGATTTTCCGTGTAAAAATTTAAAACTTTGAAACACTATCTTTACGTTTAATCGAGAAGAAACTAAACTTCAAAAATAAAAGTCATGTACAATTTTGAATACAAAAATCCTGTAAAAATTATTTTCGGAAAAGGAACCATTCCCAATGTTGCGAATGAAATCCCTAAAAATAAAAAGGTTTTAATGACATACGGTGGCGGAAGTATCAAACAAACCGGAGTTTACGACCAGGTAAAAAATGCCTTAAAGGATGTCGAGTTGCTGGAATTTGGCGGAATTGAACCCAATCCTCATTACGAAACCTGTATGAAAGCGGTGGAGCTGGCCAAAAGAGAGAAGGTTGACTTTTTGCTTTCGGTAGGAGGCGGCTCGGTACTCGACGGCACAAAATTTATTGCGGCCGCTATTATGTTCGAAGGCAACGATCCGTGGGACATTCTGGATAAACCCGCCACTTCGCCGGTAAACGCTGCCATACCACTGGGAGCCGTACTTACACTTCCGGCCACAGGTTCGGAAATGAACGGAACCGGCGTAATAACACGGGCAGCCACTCTGGAGAAAAAAGCATTTGCTTCTCCGTTGGTGATGCCGCAATTCTCGATTCTTGATCCGGAATGTGTATTTACCCTACCCGATCGTCAGGTAGCCAATGGCGTAGTGGATGCCTTTGTCCATGTAATGGAACAATACCTTACCTTTAATGTAAATGCTCCGTTGCAGGATCGACTGGCCGAATCCATTCTTACCACGCTGATTGAGGAAGGTCCGAAAGTGCTGGCCAACCGAACCGATTACGAGGCTGCTGCCAACTTTATGTGGTGTGCCACACTGGCTCTGAATGGCTTAATTGCTGCCGGTGTTCCGCAAGATTGGGGTACCCACCTGATCGGCCACGAACTAACCGCTTTCCACGGCATCGATCATGCACGAACACTGGCCATTGTTTTGCCGGGAATGATGAGCCTGAAAAGAGAGAACAAAAAAGAGAAGATCCTTCAGTACGGCGAACGAATTTGGGGAATTACGGAAGGTACCGACGATGAAAAAATAAATGCAGCAATTGCCAAAACAGTTGGCTTCTTTGAATCGTTGGGCTTACCCACTACCCTGCCAGAATACGATGTTCCGGAGGAAACCATCGGTAAAATCAGCCTGCGTTTCAAGGAAAGCGGCTTAAAGCTGGGCGAGCAACGCGACATTGACTTCCAGATGGTGGAAGCCATTTTAAAAGATCGGTTGTAATAAAACCATAGGCTGAGATTATTTAAAAAGTAGTTTTCAGGCAAAGCCCGCCAGTATTTTAAAAAAGCAAAACTGCGGCCTTTGCGGGAATTTTCGGAATTGCTTTTTGGATAATCTCAGCTGTTTTTAATGATGCTGAAGATAGTTTTCGATCAGAAAGTCGAAATGTTTCATCAGACTTCGCAACAAGGGATTTTGCACATTAAAATCCCAGTTTTCGATTTTAGATATCGGAAGAATGTTGGGCGAAGTGCCCGTAATAAAAACCGCATCGCATTCATTTAATTGAGCAAGCGGAATTTCACGTTCCCTGATTTCGATGCCCAAATCCATGGCACATTCTATCACTTTCTGTCTTGTAACACCCAATAAAACCTTATCTGAAGGCGAAGTAAGCAACTGATTTCCCTGCACAAAAAAGGTATTGCTTCGGCTACCTTCGGTAATGTTTTCGTTGTGATCGACCAGCAAAACTTCGTAATAGCCTTTTTCTGCAATCAGTTGATTAGCCTGTTCCCTCACCGAGGTCTGAAAAACCTTGGCATTCGGATTTTCCCGCTCTGCATGCAAAAGTCCGCATTCAACTCCCAACCGATATTGCAACTCGCCTGGATAGGAATGCGCAATAAAAAAAGCTTTCAGATTCACTTTACACGAAACCAAAACATTTCCGTCGGTCATCTCATTTTTCTGAATCAACTGCTGTAAAAAATCGCTGATTTCCGCTTCTGAATACCTGATCTTACGACCGGCAATCCCGGCCGAGCGATTAAACCGGGCCAAATGTTCTTCCAGGAAAAGTGGTTTTCCACTGATCATCCGAATCACTTCGTAAATACCTCCTGCATTTTCATCCGGTTTGAACTGATCATTTGGTATCAGCTCTCCATTCAGAATAAAATATTTATGAATTGGTAAAAGAGCCATTTTCGTGTTTTGTGTAAATTTATTGAATTGTTTTTAAAGCAATCGAAATGCAAAGCGAAATTCCGGAACCGATAACTTTTAATCCTTACAAGCATCATTTTCGCTTTCTGCTCGGGGAAATAAGAAACTGGAATACGCCGGAAACGATCAAAGAGAAATTACTCCCGATCGGAAACAACCTCACCGATTTTTACCTCGGGAAGCTGGATATAACGGAAATTTGCAGCGAATGCAAGGAATTCTTTACAAGCCAAAATCGTATAAGCTTTGAGTCGTTTTCACAATGGATGGGAGGTTCGGAATGGAAGAAAATCCGCTTGTCGGATGGCTCGGACTGGCTGATTAAAATGGGCGAACAAGAAAACCGATACATTCACCTTCATCCGGCAAAATTCTCGAAACATAGCATCCGGGTGCAAGCGACCACACTCAAAACCGTTCTCGCACTGGTGGCCACACAAACGCCCTTAAGCGTATCGCCTGGCATAAATCTGTCAGCCGTAAATCAACGAAGGGCAGAGATTCTTGATCTCTCCCCCATCAAAGCGCTTCATCCGGCAGACTCCGGCATTCTGAGACTCTGGAATATATTTGAAAATGCCAATACGAACAAGGTTTACCCCTGAACCTGCAAGGCTTCAATTACCGAATTTTTGTAGCTTCTCCCAATCGGAAGTTCCTTCCCCGGAACTTCAACACTGCTCGAGGTAAAAGCCTCAATACGCCCCAGTGAAACAATGTAGGATTTATGGATACGCATAAAACTGGTATCCGGAAGTTTTTCCGACATGTGATTCATGCTGCACTTGGTAATAATTTTGCGGCTATCGGTGTAAATCTGAACATATTCGCTCAAGCCTTCCACATACAAAATTTCGTTCAGATGTACTTTTACTACCTTCTTGTTTTCCTTCACATAAATATAAGCCTCTTCGGTAGTTGTATTTACCGACACTGGCTTTACATTTTGATTATCGTCGAGGTTAACCTGGTAATATTTGTTGATCGATTTCAGAAAGCGTTCAAAAGTGATGGGCTTTAACAGGAAATCGACTACATCAAGTTCAAAGCCATCGACTGCATACTCGCGATAGGCGGTAGTAATAATTACCTTCGGAGGATTTTTGAGGGTTCTCAGGAACTCAATGCCGGTAATCTGCGGCATTTGAATATCCATAAACATTAGATCGACATTGTGATTGTGGAGTTCGCGAAGCGCTTTCATGGCATCGCCGCATTCAGCTACAATCTCAAAATTTTCGAGTTTCTCGATGTGGCTTCGCACTAAGTCCCGCGCGAGAGGCTCATCATCGACAATGAGGCATTTCGTTTTCATGGTTGTAATGAATAGCTTTTGTTTTTCTGTTTTCTGTTACTTAATAAGTAGTTATTCTTGCAAATTGTTACAGATATCAAAAATAAATCTCGAGACTTATCTCCCTGAAATTGTCGTCAATGTTCTCAATCAGGCGATGTTTGCCCCGGAAGCGATAATTCAATCGGCGCTTTGTAATCTCCATGTTGTCATTACCTGTCACACAAAAACTGTCTTCGCTCCAAATGGTGAAAGAAAACAACAGGTATTTACGTTCCGCTTTTATAAGGACTGTTGTTTCGAAGAAATTGTTACATTCATAAACAATTTTTAACGAATCGTTGAGAAACGGAAGCAACAAAAGAGGAGGCACCACAAAGGGTTTCAGGTTTCCGTTGACTACAAAATTTATTTTTAGCCGCTCGCTTAATGCAAACCGGTGAATCTCCATAAACTCCTCCATCATTTTCACTTCCAGCTGCAGGGGAATCATCCCCTCCTTTCCTTCAAACAGAAAGCGGTTTAAAAATCCCGACAATTTTATAATCAGGTCTGGCGCTTTTTGGGAGTCTTCGGTAATCACCTTTTCCACCTCATCGATCAGCGAATAAACCAATTTGGGTTGCAACTGATATTGATAGATCTCCAGTTCTGTTTCGGTTTTTGATATCAACAGCTCTTCTTTCCTAATTTCTGAAAGGTACCACGAGCGTCCAACCTTTATCGCGAGGAAAACAAAAATGATGTAATGATTCCCCAAACCGCTGATCAAAATATTTTTGAGATTCAAATACCCCGGTGAAAATACTTTTGACGGATCGAAAACTTTAAACACAAGGTTATTACTGACCAACAGTTCGATCACTGAAAAAAGAACCAGGAGAGTAAATACAAGAATGACAAACGAGACATATTTTGGTTTGAAGAAAAACCGGGGAACCAGCCAGTAAGCAATCAGATAGGTATGTCCCATAAATACGGGAAGCGTGATCAGATAATACATCAACCACACAAAGTATTCGTGTGCCCGTTGGCCCAAACTCTGGATGACTACAAAGGCAGCAATCCAGATCAGCCAAAAAAGTGCATGAAGCAACACCTCTTTCTTATCGATATGTGCTAAGATTGATTTCAAGGTTCTTTTTCAATTCCAATTTTACACGAAACAATCGATCTTCACTGTGAATATCCAAATTGTACCCTTCTTTTCGGTACAACAAGGTAAGTCGTTTTTCCAGGCTTTTTAATCCGTGCCCGGCCCTGCTGTTCATTTCAAAGTCGCTAATGGCTTTGGGTTTACTGTTTTCGGTCATCAGCAAAACGTTGTTCCCTTCCGCTCTTACGGTAATCTCAATCCACGGAACTCCAGCATCGAGACTGCTACCATGTTTAAAGCAATTTTCGACCAACAAGAACAGTACCATTGGAGGAATACGAAGGTCGTCTATATTGCCATCCGTTTTCAAGGCCACTTTCAACCTTTTTCCGTACCGAAGTTTTTCGAGCTGAATATAGTTTTCGATCAAAGTAATTTCATCGTTCAGTGCAACAGAATCTTTCTGGCTTTCATCGATTATATATTTCAACACTAATTTGATGCGGTGAATCACTTCCTTTGTTTTCTCAGGATTCAAAAGCGAGAGCGCGTATAAATTATTGATGGTATTAAACAGGAAATGCGGATCGAACTGCGACTGCATTAGTTTTTGCTGCGCCTGCTTTCCCTCTTCCTCCAGTTCTTTGCGCAGGCGTTCGGCAAAAAGGTAATCTTTCACATACTTGGCAATACTCAGAACCGCCACAATGAAAGTCATGTCTTTGGCATTCATCACAATAAACCTCAGGTTCATCATCCCCGATTCAGGAACAGCTCCGGGAGAGATAGATGCATAAAAAATGGTCTCCGATACCACCAGTTTAAGCGCCGACAGTGCAATGCCAACCAATGCAAAAAACAGCATGAAATACAACACCTTACGCTTCAGCAGGTATTCCGGAATCAAAAGAAAAATGGTAATGTAGGCGTAAGAAAAAAAGAACAGTGCATTTATCAGGGTAACTTTTAACAAATTGAAATAAGATTCATGCGAATGCTGCATGCGAAGTACAAACGAAAACAACAGCACCATGGAAAGAAAGAACAGCAAATGCCGGCTTCCTCTATACCAAAATCGAGTATCGTACAACAACTTGTTCATTGGTTGCTCCGGTTTTTGTTTGTTTTGAAAATCCTTCGTCACCCTATATTCACTGAATAAAGATAAAAGTTTATTGATAACCCACACTTGATAAAGCTCATTCTGTTAACAGGTAAATGCGCGATAATTAAAAACCCTGTGCTTTAAGGCACAGGGTTCTCCCCACGAAAGAGTTCTCTCACTCTGTTCTATCTGTTACACATTTTGTTCCCATAAAAAACCCCGCCCTCTGGCGGGGTTCCTGTCATTTCATACTTCTATGAAAAAAATTGCGCTGTTTAAGTCTCTTTAAAAACTGGCAGAATATTCGTCATTTACCAGATCAGGGAAGTAGCATGCAATCAGTCCCAGGTAATCGTCGGTCGATTTAAGATTCTGACAAATAACCCGCTGAGCATAGTAGCCTACCCTGTTTAGTTTCATTTCCATTTCTTCTTTTGGAATTTCCTGGAAACGTTTTTCAATTTTCTTAACTCCGAAAACACCGTTCGTACAAGTATATTGAATTTCAAACTCGTCGTTACGAACAATAAAGGTTTTACATTTCTTTTCCTTCAATACGCCAATTCTAACAGGATTAGCGGTATTCTCGTAGTTCAGATCATAGGTTTCAAGAACTTGATTGTTGTATACGATTGGAGATTCAGAGTGTGTTATGGTATATTGCCCAAACTCACTTAATGAATTTCCGGTCATTGCCTTTCCATCCTTAATTTTTGCATTTACATTCATTCCAAGGAGGGCGACACAAATTGCGAAAAGAACCAGTTTTGCTTTCATGATGTTTCTGTTTAAATGTTTCATTGATCCAAATTTATGCAACACTCTGATGCCGCGCCACTTAATTCAGCAACCGACTATAGAAAGACTACAAACGGCATATTATATCCTGCAAACTTCATTCACCGTGATTATTGCAAAAAAGCGGACAAACGGTGTCGTTGGCAGTTGGTTTGCAGATCGAAATGCCTGATTCAGAATAAAATTCACTGATTTTGAAGAAGGACACGAAATAATTGAAAGGATAACTGCCTCCACCTTTGAGGAACGGTTTTTATTGATTTTCTTTGTTTTGATTATGGAAACAGCATCCGTCAGTCATATCCGAAAAGAATTAAAAAACCTTCCTCCCGAGGCTTTACAGGAAATTATTCTCCGACTGTCGAGGTTTAAGAAAGAAAACAAGGAGCTGCTGAGTTACCTCTTGTTTGAAGCCGATAATGAAGCCGAATACATCAGGCAGGTAAAACTGGAAGTAGATCTCGAATTTCGCAGCATGAACCGCAGCAGCTACTACCTGGCCAAAAAAACGCTTCGTAAAGTTTTAAAAACAACCAATAAGTACATCCGGTATTCAGCCCAAAAGGAAACCGAAATTGAACTGTTGCTGTACTTCTGCCAAAAAATGAAAGATTCGAAAATCAACTACAAAGCCAACCGCGTAGTCTTCAATCTCTACATCAACCAGGTGAAACGCATTCAAAAAGCAATTTCAGGTTTACACGAAGATCTTCAATTCGATTATCGGGAAGCGTTGGAAGCCTTGTAATTTTTGTTTATCTTTATTTGAAATAAAATAAACAAAATAATCGATTCCCTGTTATTTATAACAAAAATAAAATTGTAACCTTTCTTGTAATAATTCAAATAAACTAACAAGTCATGCAAAAAATAGCATCAATCAACCTTTTGGTAATCGCAGGTATTTTTCTGATTATAAACTTTTCAGCCCTGGGTTTGGGCAGTTACCTTATGTATAACGGTCCGGGATCGGATTGGTATCAAAATCTGAACAAAGCCCCGTGGACTCCTCCGGGCTGGGTGTTTGGAGCGGCCTGGACAAGCATTATGATTTGCTTTTCGGTTTTTATGGCCTTTTTATGGAAGCACGAAGCCAATAAATCGATGCTGATTGCTTTGTTTGTGCTGCAACTGGTCTTAAACATAAGCTGGTCGCCCGTATTTTTTTACTTTCACTTCGTTTTATCTGCATTGATCATTATTGTGGCGCTCACTCTACTGATCGGATTTTTCTTGTTTAAATACATGGGTGGATTAAACTGGAAATCGGTATTTGTGGTTCCGTATTTTGTTTGGTTGTTACTGGCAAGCTCTTTAAACGCTTATATCCTGGCTAATAATTAGAAAAATGAACGCTGTTTTCTGGTTTAGAAGAGATCTTCGGTTAGAGGACAATACAGCCCTCATAAAAGCGCTGGCAGGGAAATTAAAAGTAATCCCGCTTTTTATTTTCGATAGCAACATTCTGGAAGAGCTCCCCAAAGATGACGCAAGGCTAACTTTTATTTACGCGCAGTTGCAAAAAATAAATGCCCAACTCAAAGAAATCGGATCGGGTCTGCTTATCAAACAAGGGAATCCATCAGAAGTCTGGGAAGAAGTGATTCAGCAATTTCAGGTAAAGGAAGTTTACTTTAACAAGGATTACGAACCCTATGCCATTCGGCGCGATGAACAAGTAACTAATTTATTGTCATCGCAGAACATCTCCGTGTTCCCGTTTAAAGACCAGGTTATTTTCGAAGAAAGCGAAGTAATGAAACCTGATGGAGAATGTTATACCGTTTTTACGCCATATAAAAACAAATGGCTGCAGCACTTTACTACAGAAGGTTTGCCGTTGTTGCCAAAAACAGAATGGGCGAACTTCGAAAAGACCAACTTCGGTTTTCCTTCACTAAATGCTTTAGGATTTTCTGAAAGCTCCATTACGGTAAAAGACGTGAATTTTTCGGTACTCGAAAATTATGAGCAAACCCGTAATTTACCGGCACTGGAAGGCACATCAAACTTAAGTGTCCATCTTCGTTTTGGTACTGTTAGCATTCGTGAAATCGTCCGCAAAGTCGCCGACGAATTTCCGGTATTTTTGAACGAGCTTATCTGGCGGGAGTTTTTTATGCAGATCCTTTTTCATTACCCGAAAGTTGTCCACCAGAATTTTCGTTCGAAATACGATGGCATCCAATGGCGCAATAACGAAAAAGAATTTGAACGCTGGTGCGCGGGTGACACCGGTTATCCGATGGTGGATGCCGGCATGCGCGAATTAAACCAAACAGGCTACATGCACAACCGTGTTCGAATGGTTACCGCAAGTTTTTTGTGCAAGCATTTGCTGATCGACTGGCGCTGGGGAGAAACGTACTTCGCCAAAAAATTACTCGACTACGAATTGTCGTCGAACAACGGCAACTGGCAGTGGGCAGCAGGTACCGGCTGCGATGCCGCACCCTACTTCCGCGTTTTTAATCCTTCGGAACAGCAAAAGAAATTCGATCCGAAATTAAGTTACATAAAACACTGGATTCCGGAACTGGAAACGTTCAACTATCCACTGCCAATGGTCGAACACTCCTTTGCACGCAAGCGGGCTTTGGAAACCTACCAACGTGGCATCATTCAATAAACATCAGGTAATCAATCCAATATTTCATTTTAAAAAGCAAAATGAGTAGTATTGAGTTTTAATGTTGATTACAAATTAACACTTCAAAATGGTGAAAAGCACACTACTCTTTTTACTTTTCATTTCCACACATCTTGTAGCGCGGACAAATACCAGCCGGCCTGACTCGCTAAATACAACCCGCGATTTAAAATTCAAACCTGCTGCTGTAGTTCTCCCTTCTGCTCTCATAACATTTGGAATTGTCGGAATGGAAAGCCACTTTATTAAAAATATGAATTCTGAAGTACGCGAAGAACTAACCGAACACATCGATGAAAGACTAACTGTGGATGATTTTTCTCAATATGCTCCCTTTGTTTCGGTTTATGCCTTAAACTTCGCCGGCGTAAAAGGGAAAAACAATTTTAGAGACCGTACTACTATTCTTGCGACAGCCTACCTGTTGATGGGAACCAGTGTGAACATCTTAAAAAGCAGCACCAACAACCTTCGCCCCGATGAGTCTTCGCGCAATTCATTTCCCTCGGGCCACACGGCCACTGCTTTTATGGGAGCCGAATTTTTGTACCAGGAATACAAAGACGTATCGCTTTGGTACGGCATTGCCGGTTATACAATTGCTGCGGGCACCGGCTTCTTCCGGATGTACAATAACCGTCATTGGCTGACCGATATCGCCACCGGTGCCGGAATAGGAATTTTCAGCACAAAGATTGCCTATTGGGTTCATCCGTTTATTCGAAAAACACTTTTTAAAAGCAACGACAATAGTGCGGGAACGATAGTTCCCTATTACAACGGCGAACAAATGGGGATCGGAATGGCTTTTACTTTCTGACATACCTGGTCTGAACCACTTCATCGAGGTAAACCTCCGTTTTCAGCCGAGTAAACTCCAGCTGATCCGGAAGCTCTCCAAACAAAGGAATACCTCCACCTAAAACAACAGGTATGGTGGTAATAATCATTTCATCAATTAAATCATCGGCCAGAAAACGCTGAATCGTTTTTCCTCCGTCGATGTACAGATTTTCGTAACCTTTTTCTTGCAGAACATTGCAAATTTCATCCGGAGTACCAGCCAGTAATTCAACTTTTCCACGTAATTCCTCCGGAATCGTTTTTAGCGAACTACTCAATACAAAAACGAACTTTTCGTAGGGCCAGGGCATGTCAAATCCGAGAACAGTTTCAAAAGTTGCACGTCCCATCACAATGGCATCTATCCTTTCCATAAAAGCTTTATATCCCATATCAATCTGATCAGGGTTAGGAATACTGTTCAGCCATTCAATACCTCCGTTTTTGTCGGCAATAAATCCATCAATACTTTGGGCAATAAAAACATAATTCATAGCAAAAACTGTCTAATTGTTATCTAATTTTCTTCCCAAAAGATAAGAAAAAAGGCCCTGCCAACCGACAGAGCCTTCTATAATCATTTAAAACTTTTTTACGGACATTTGGGAGAAGAACCTTTCCCGTTTCCATTTCCGGTTACTTCCCAGGTATTTCCTGAACGAAGCAATTCATCCACGTTTTTGATTCTGCGTGTTTGCTGAACCTGTTTGATCTGGGCTTCCATCTCGGCATCGTAAACAGGAGCAGTAACGCTACGAATGATTCCAAAAGCTACAGGGAAATCCGGCAACTTCATATTAATCAAAGCCAGGTGCAAAGTAGGATCTTCTTCGTATGCATCATGAACCAGGATATCTGATTCTGTCACGCCGTTCTCACCTATTTTTACCACCTTCAATTTGCCTTTGTCGAAAATCAATCCTTTATCGTTTTCCTCACCAAACAGCATTGGTTTGCCATGCTCCAGAACCAACTGACGATCGGCACGATAATTCGGATCGGTAATGGCAGCGTGAATTCCATTGTTAAAAATCACACAGTTTTGCAGTACTTCCACAACCGAAGTTCCCTTGTGTTGTGCTGCACCCTCCAAAACCGACTGACTGAGTTTCAGGTTTCCATCAATGGAACGGGCAAAGAAAGTACCACGTGCACCCAATACCAGCTGTCCCGGGATAAACGGATCTTCAACAGTTCCGAAAGGTGAAGTTTTACTCACGAAACCACGGTCAGAAGTAGGCGAATATTGTCCTTTGGTCAACCCGTAAATTCGGTTATTGAAAACAACCACGTTAAGATCGAAATTTCGGCGAATCATATGAATAAAGTGGTTTCCGCCAATAGCCATTGAGTCACCATCGCCGGTAATTACCCAAACATTCAGTTCAGGATTGGCAGCTTTAACACCCGAAGCAACTGCAGTGGCACGTCCGTGAATCGTGTGAAAACCATAGGTACTCATGTAATACGGAAAACGTGAAGAACAACCAATTCCCGAGATTACGGCAAACTTTTCACGAGGAATGCCCATGCCTGCCATTGTACGTTGCACTGCATTTATGATGGCAAAGTCGCCACATCCGGCACACCAGCGTATCTCATTATCGCTTTTAAAATCTTTTATCGTATATTTCAAATCAGTCATGATTAATCCTCCAGCAATTTGTTGATACTCTCTTTCAGCTCACTCACTGTAAATGGCAAGCCCTTCACCTTGTTTGCCTGGAAATAGTTGAATCCGGGCATTTTATCGCGCAAATAACCGGCAAACTGCCCCAGGTTTAGTTCGCAAACGATAATCTTTTTGAAACGGCTGAAAACGTCTTTTGTATTTTTAGGAAGCGGTTTGATGTAGTTGAAATGAGCCAGGCTCACATCCTTACCCTCCAAACGCAACTGACGCACAGTGCTGATCAGGTGACCATATGTACCGCCCCAGCCTACAACCAAAATTTCGCCTTCTTCATCACCGCAAACTTCAAGATCGGGAACCAAATCCACCACGCGCTGAACTTTTTCCTCACGAATCTCGGTATTTACCTGGTGATTTTCAGGATCGTGACTAACTGTTCCCGTAATATTTTTCTCCAAGCCTCCAATGCGGTGTTCAAATCCCTTCATTCCGGGGAAAGCCCAATCGCGTGCCAGGGTATCTTTATCTCTGCTGTAAGGTTTGAATGTTTCAGCATCTTTTGCCACACGGGGAGTAATTGCAGGCAATTCTGCCATCGACGGGATCCTCCAGGGCTCACTTCCGTTCCCCAAAAATCCATCGGTTAAAAGAATAACCGGAACCATGCGTTCCAAAGCTATTTTAGACGCCATATAAGCATAGTAGAAACAATCAGAAGGCGTACTTGCCGCGAGGACCACTACCGGGCTTTCGCCGTTACGTCCGTATAATGCCTGCAAAAGATCCGACTGTTCAGTTTTTGTGGGTAATCCGGTCGACGGGCCACCACGCTGAACATTCACAATCACGAGTGGCAGTTCAGCCATAACTGCCAAACCGATAGCTTCCGATTTTAGCGCCAATCCGGGACCGGATGTTGTAGTAACCGCTAAATCGCCGGCAAATGCAGCACCGATCGCCGAAGCAATTCCTGCAATTTCATCTTCAGCCTGAAATGTTTTTACGCCCAGGTCTTTTCTCTCTGATAAAGCAGAAAGAATATCAGTGGCCGGAGTGATCGGATAAGACCCCAGAAACAATTCCAGTCCTGAACGTTCAGCGGCAGCCAGCAAGCCCCATGCTGTTGCATGGTTACCATTTATATTACGGTAAGTTCCGTTTTCAATTTCTGCAGGATGCACCAGGTAAGTAGGTGTCATGTGTTGCATGTTCATGCCGTAGTTGTACCCGTCGTGCAATACCTTGATGTTCGACTCTACCACTACGGGTTTTTTCTTGAACTTGGAACGAATAAATTCGTCGACAAACTCAAGCGGACGATTAAACATCCAGCAAACCAAACCTAAAGCAAACATGTTCTTGCTTCGGAGTACACTCTTGTTATCCAACCCGAATTCCTTCAATCCCTCCTGGGTTAACGTAGTAATCGGAACGGCGATTTTAAAATAATCTTCCAAACCAAGTTCGGTGAAAGGATCGTCGGTTTTAAAATTCGCCTTGGTCAGATTCTTTTCGGTAAAGGAATCCGAATCATAAATAATGGTTGCACCCGGCATCATAAAACGGGCATTTGCTTTAATAGCAGCCGGATTCATGGCCACCAGCACATGAGCATAATCGCCCGGTGTATTTATTTGTTTGTGCCCAAACTGTACCTGAAATCCGGAAACACCGCCAACAGTTCCCTGCGGTGCACGAATTTCCGACGGATAGTCGGGAAAGGTTGAAATATCATTTCCAAGAAGCGCTGTAGCATCTGAGAACAAGGTTCCCGTTAGCTGCATCCCGTCTCCGGAATCCCCCGAGAACCGTATCGCAACTTCCTCCAGTTCAATTACTTTCGTCTCTTTCATCGTTAATAAAATTGCTTTTGATTTAAGGTATCAGAATATCACGAAGCTGATTAAAATAGCGGCTATTTTGAATGACAGCCTTTGCATATTCTTTATTTTTAGTTCTATATCCAGCTCAATTTACTAATGTTTCGGATGTCTTCAAATCTCTTTTTTAACACCTCTTGTATCAAATGACACCACCAGCAAACCACACCATTTTCAATTATACACTTTCTACTCCTACTTTCAGTCATATCATAAAAAAAACGACTCCAAAACTAATAAATCATAATTTCAGAACCGATTTTGCTGATGGTCGACTATTTAAATACAAACAAATGTAATCATTATTTAACAAGTTAATGATGACATATGCGATAGTTTTAGGGTTTTCGTATTTTTGCATTCTATTTAAATTCAATACAGATAATGGCATTAATTAAAGGACTAAACGGAAAAAATCCAAAGTTTGGGAAGGACTGTTTTTTAGCAGAAACAGCCACCATAATTGGAGACGTAGAAATAGGCGATAATTGTAGCATATGGTACAATGCAGTTTTACGGGGCGACGTTCACTCCATAAAAATTGGGAACAACACCAATATCCAGGATAACGCAACGATACACGCTACCTATCAAAAATCGCCGACCAATATCGGCAATAATGTCACCATTGCGCATGGAGCGATTATACACGGATGCACCTTGCACGACGACATTATGATTGGGATGAATGCTGTTGTTCTCGACAACGCAGTGATCGAAAGCAACTCGATTGTAGCTGCGGGCTCGGTGGTCACCAAGGGTACCATTGTGGAATCGGGCAGCGTTTATGCTGGTATTCCGGCAAAAAAGGTAAAAGACATCAGTCCGGAACTCTTGCACGGCGAGGTAAACAGGATTGCAAACGCATATAGTATGTACGCAAGCTGGTACAAAGAATAACAGCAAATTGAGAATACAAAAAAATCAAACAGAGTCCTCATTTGTAAATATTAGCGCAACAAAGACAATTCTTTTTAATTTTTTTAAAATCATTGTGCGAAATATTTTTTAGTTTGAAGAACTTTTTATTTTTTCGTGGTGTGTTATTCATATCTGCGAAATCCCTTTCGATTTTAACTCGTACAGAAGCTAAAACAGATGGCGAAAAAAGATAATGAATTACTTATATAAAAATAAAAATGAAACCAACGCTTTTAATTCTTGCTGCCGGAATGGGCAGTCGTTTTGGAGGTCTTAAACAGGTTGAGCCTGTAGGACCCAATGGTGAAGCAATTATCGATTACACGATTTATGATGCTATTCGTGCCGGCTTTGGCAAAGTAGTGTTTATCATCAGGGAAAGTTTTGCCGATGCCTTTAAAGAAAAGTTTAATGAAAAACTGAAAGGCAAAATCGAAGTCGATTATGTGTACCAGGAATTGGACATGCTGCCCGAAGGTTTCACCTTACCCGAAGGCAGGGAAAAACCCTGGGGAACCGCACATGCCATTTTAGTAGCAAGAGATGTAGTTAAAGAACCGTTTTGCGCACTGAATGCCGACGATTTTTACGGAAAGAATGCCTATAAAGTAATGGCCGACTTCCTGACTTCGTCAACAAACGATTCGGAATATTCGATGGTGGGCTACCAGTTAAATAACACCTTGTCTGATCACGGATCAGTTTCACGTGGTATTTGCGAAGTGGATGCCGATAACAATCTTCAGAAAATTGTAGAAACAACAAAAATCTTCAAAAAAGGAGATGCTGCCTACTCGGTAGAAGAAGATGGTTCGGAAAAACCGCTTACCGGAAAAGAAAGCGCTTCGATGAACATCTGGGGATTTAAACCCTCTGTTTTCAATACGCTGGAAGGACGATTTGTGAATTTCCTGAAAACTGAAATTTCAAAACCAAAATCGGAAATGTTTATTCCGTCGGTAGTGTTTGATATGATCAGCGACGGAGAATGCAGCGTTAAAGTATTGGAAGCCGATTCACCATGGTTTGGTGTTACCTATAAAGAAGACAAACCGCTGGTGGTGGCCAAAATCAACCGCTTAATTGAAGCCGGAGACTACCCCGAAAAACTTTGGTAATAAAAAAGTTACAACGATAAATCAATAAAAGATATCATTAATGAATTATGACCTAACCGCAATTGCGCGGAATTTCGAACTGGAAGGAGAAATTCGCGAAGTAAAACCACTTGGAGAAGGTTTTATCAACGACACTTTCATCATTGAAACCGTTGGCGATGCACCTAACTACATTCTTCAGCGTAAGAATAAAAACATCTTCTCGCCTATTCCGGCGATGATGGACAACATTCAGAAAGTTTGTTTACACATTAAAAAGAAAGTGGAACAAGCTGGCGGCGATCCCATGCGGGAAGCCATGACCATTATTCCGGCTACAGACGGGAAATTGTATTATCTCGACAGCGAAGAAGAGTATTGGGCGGTTTGCATGTTTATTGATGATACCATTGCTTACGAGGCTGCAGAAACACCCGAACTTGCCTACGCAGGTGGAAAAGGGATTGGTAAATTCCAGTCGCTGGTGGCCGATCTGAAAGAACCGCTGGTAAATATTCTTCCGGGATTTCATGACATTCGCTACCGCTTTAAACAGTGGGACGAAGTATTAAGCAAAGACCCGGTGGGAAGAAAAGCCCAGGTAGCAGAAGAAATCTCCTGGATTGAAGACCGCAAGGAAGAAATGTTGAATTTCTGGAAAATGGTGGAAGACGGAACCATTCCGACTCGAATCAGCCACAACGATACAAAAATCAACAATATTCTTTTTAACAAAAAAGGAGATGTGCTTTGTGTTATCGACCTCGATACCGTTTTAAGCAGCACCGTTTTGAATGATTTTGGCGATGCGATGCGTTTCTATACCAACACCGGTTTGGAAGACGATGTAAACCTTGACAATGTGTCGATGGACCTTGAAATTTACAAGGCTTTTGCCAAAGGTTACCTCGAAGAAGCAGCTTCGTTCCTTACTGAAAAAGAACGGGAATACCTTGCTTTCTCGGCCAAATACATCACCTACGAGCAGGTTCTTCGTTTCCTGATGGATTATATCGACGGCGACAATTACTACAAAGTAAAATCGCCCGAGCATAACCTGATCCGGACACGCGCCCAGTACAAACTCCTGCAAAGCATGGAAGAACAGTACGAGCAAATGAAACAGGCTGTCACTGAATTTGCAGTATAAAAAATAGAAAGCCATTCGTTTACGGATGGCTTTTTTATTTTTTAATAATGTCTCGTCCTGAAATAGCGTTACACAAAAAGTAGCGTTATGAAAGAAATCAATCATTCACAGTACGTTAAGCGTACACAGAAGGACTATTCGATGTCCTTTAAATTGCAAGTTGTCACTGAG